>NZ_JBVHKB010000004.1:0-667996 GCF_055559735.1 Streptomyces sp. NPDC023573 | reverse complement strand
TTCCGACTCTATCAGACTCTTTCGTGTCCGATTCCCGGCCGAAGCGGGTTCCTGCTCAATCGCTTTCCAGTTCTTCGCTTTCGCGTTTCCCTTTCCGGCGAGTCCGACTCTATCAGATCCTTTCGGGCCTGATTCCCAGTCAGCGGGGTTTGTCTTCCGGGCCCTTGGGCCGTTCCGACGAGTGAGACTTTAGCGGAATCCCCGGCCCCGACGCTAATCGGGTCGCCTTCGAACGCTGATTCCTCATTTCGCACGTGTGCACGTAAAAACGCACGACAGACGTCGTTCGTTTCGAGTGGTTACTGCGGAATGGCTGTCCGGGGACCGACCGGGGCCGGGGCTCACGTCGGACAACTCGGAGCACACTACGGACCGGGGCAGGACGTGTCAACCCTCGTCCTGCCCGCCTCCGTGAGGGAGTCGCCGGCAAGGGACCCGTTGGTCAGCCGTTGCCCGTGGCCAGCTCCCGGCTCCGGTCCCGGGCCGCTTCGAGCGCGGCGATGAGGGCGGCCCGTACTCCGTGGTTCTCCAGTTCACGGATGGCGCTGATGGTCGTTCCGGCCGGGCTGGTGACGGCCTCGCGGAGCTTGACCGGGTGTTCGCCGCTGTCCCGGAGCATGACCGCCGCGCCGATGGCGGCCTGGACGATCAGATCGTGGGCCTGGGCGCGCGGCAGGCCGAGCAGGATGCCGGCGTCGGTCATCGCCTCGACGAGGAAGTAGAAGTACGCGGGTCCCGAACCGGAGAGCGCGGTCGCCGCGTCCTGCTGGGACTCCGGTACCCGCAGCGTCTTGCCCACTCCGCCGAAGATCGCCTCGGCGTGGTCGAGGTGCTCGGCGGTGGCATGGGTGCCCGCGGAGATGACGGACATGCCCTCGTCGACCAGGACGGGGGTGTTCGGCATGACGCGTACGACAGGGGTGCCGGCCGCGAGGCCTTCCTCGATGAATCCGGTCGTGATGCCCGCGGCGGCGCTGATGACGAGCCGGTCGGCGGTGACGTGCGGGGCGAGTTCGTCGAGGAGCTTGCCCATGTCCTGGGGCTTGACCGCGAGGATGAGGATGTCGGCGTTCTTGGCGGCCTCGGCGTTGGTGACGGGCTCGACGCCGTAACGGGCGCGGAGCTTATCGGCGCGCTCGGTGGTGCGAGTGGTCACCAGCAGGTCGCGGGCTTTCCAGCCGGCCCGGATCATGCCGCTGAGCAGGGCCTCGCCGATCTTTCCTGTACCGAGGACTGCGACTGTCTGGGTCATGCGGTTCATCCTCCGGGTGGCGGCGCGCGGTACGCGGTGCTCGTCGTTGGCCGCCATCCTCGCACCGCGCCCGTCAGGCGGTGCGGCGACGGAGGGTGGCGGCGCCCAGACAGAGAACGAGCAGGGCACAGCCGGCGACGATCAGGATGTCGCGGTAGAAGTCGGCGGTGATGTCGGTGTGTGTGAGGACCTGGTTCATCCCGTCGACGGCGTACGACATCGGCAGGACGTCGGAGACGGCCTCGAGGACGGGGTGCATCCGGTCGCGCGGGGTGAACAGTCCGCACAGGAGCAGCTGCGGGAAGATCACGGCGGGCATGAACTGGACCGCCTGGAACTCCGAGGCGGCGAAGGCCGAGACGAAGAGGCCGAGCGCCGTGCCGAGGAGCGCGTCGAGCAGGGCGACCAGGAGCAGCAGCCAGGGGGAGCCGACCACGTCCAGGCCGAGGACCCATACGGACATCGCGGTGGCCAGCAGCGACTGGGCGACTGCGACGGCCCCGAACGCCAGCGCGTATCCGGCGATCAGGTCGCCCTTGCCGAGGGGCATGGCGAGGAGGCGTTCGAGGGTGCCGGAGGTGCGTTCGCGGAGGGTGGCGATCGAGGTCACCAGGAACATCGTGATCAGCGGGAAGATGCCGAGCAGCGAGGCGCCGATGGCGTCGAAGGTCCCGGCGTCCGCGTCGAAGACGTAGCGCAGCAGCGTGATCATCAGGACCGGGACGATCAGCAGGAGCGCGACGGTGCGGGGGTCGTGGCGGAGCTGGCGCAGGACGCGGCCTGCGGTGGCGAGGGTGCGGGCCGGGGAGAGTGCGGGGGTCTCTGTGCTCATCGGGTCGTCTCCTGGCGGGTGGCCGCCTCGTCCGCGGCGGCCTCGTCCACCAGGTGGAGGAAGGCCTCTTCGACGGTGGCGGAGCCGGCACGGGTGCGGAGGGCGTCGGGGGTGTCGTCGGCGAGGATCGCGCCCTCGCGCATGAGCAGCAGCCGGTGGCAGCGTTCGGCCTCGTCCATGACGTGGGAGGAGACGAGGATCGTGGTGCCGCGGTCGGCGGCGAGGGTGTGGAAGAGGTCCCACAGATCACGGCGCAGCACGGGGTCGAGGCCGACGGTCGGCTCGTCGAGGACCAGGAGTCCGGGGGTGCCGAGCAGGGCGACGGCGAGGGAGACGCGGCTGAGCTGGCCGCCGGAGAGGGTGCCGGCGAGTGCGTCGGCGTGGCGGGTGAGGTCGACGTCGGCGATGGCGCGGGTGACCGCTTCCGCCCGGTCGGTCCGGTGGGCGCGGCCCGGCTGGAGCACGGCCGCGAAGTAGTCCAGGTTCTGCCGCACGGTGAGGTCCGTGTAGACCGACGGGGCCTGGGTCACGTAGCCGACGCGGGCCCGCAGGGAGGGGTGGCCTGCGGGGCGGCCGAGGACGTCGAGTGTGCCTGTGGCCTTGGCCTGGGTGCCGACGACGGCCCGCATGAGCGTGGACTTGCCGCAGCCGGACGGGCCGAGGAGGCCGGTGATCCTGCCCGGCTCGACGGTGAAGTCGAGGCCGCGCAGGACGGTGCGGCCTCCTCGTACGACGGTGAGGGCGCGTGCCTCGACGGCCCCCGCGTCCGCTCCACGCAGAGAATTCATCATGTGATGAATATTGATCCTGCCAGGTGTGCCGCGTCAAGGGAGGCGGCACACCCGGACCGGGCTGTCAGCGGACCAGCAGGGCGACTTCGACCACGTAACGCTCCTCGACGGTGCCGTCGGGGAACGCGGCGGCCAGATGCCCGCGCTCCTCGTCCAGGAACTGGCGGGTGGACGCCTCTCCGGCCGCGCCGCGCACGAGGAACGCGGAGTGGCTGGCGAGGTTCTCGAGATGCAGGCCGATCGGCACGGTCCGGGACCACGGCAGCAGCCGCTGCGTGAACTCGCCGCCGGGCAGCTGCCCGAGGTTCTGTGAGCCGGCGCCGCCCGGGGTGCCGTGGGCGCTGTCGTCCGTGCCGAAGTGACGGCGCAGCCGGATGTCCTGGGCGGCGATCCAGGGGACGGATGCGTCGGCGACGTTCCACCAGAGCGCCAGCACACCCCCGGGACGCAGCACGCGGAGTGCTTCGGGCAGGGACAGGGCAGGGTCGGTCCAGTGCCAGGACTGTGCGTAGGTGACCAGGTCGGCCGACGCGCCGGCGAGAGGGAGGCGGTTGCCGTCGCCCCGCACCACGGGGACGGACGGCAGTGACCGGCGCAGCTCTTCGGCCATGCCGGGGCCCGGCTCGACGGCGGTGACCAGGGCGCCCCGGTCGTGCAGCAAGCGGGTGGCGATGCCCGTACCCGCGCCGACGTCGACGGTGCGGGCGCCCTTGAGGGGACGGCCGGCCAGCTCCTCGACCGTGTCCAGGAGTACGGGCGGATAGCTGGGGCGCGCGGCGGCGTACCGGGCGGCGGCGCTGTCGAAGGAGAGGGCGCGGGACGTGGATGCGGTCATGCGTTCATCGTGCGCGCCCCCCGGCGCACGCGGGAGTGGAACGCGTCAGCTCTACCTGCGGCCGGAGCGCTTTCCCTTGGCTCCCTTGGCGTTCTTCCGGGCCGCCGGGTTACCGGTCCGCGAGGAGCGGCGCTTCGTGTACCGGTCGAGTGCCGTCTCGTACTCGGTGCGTCGCAGCTTCTCGCCCGGTGCCTCCTGGAAGGAGCGGATGAAGTAGGCGAGCAGCGAGCCGATGAAGCCGATGGACTTGAGGCCGCGCAGCCTGTCCTCGTGGGACGGGTCGGCGGGGCGCCGCGTGAAGCCCTCCCAGGTCTTGCGGAAGGCGATGGCGCTGCAGACCGCGAACATCAGGACGACGAGCATGCCGACGAGGCTGCCGACCTCGGCGATCTCCAGGCCCTGGTAGGCGAAGCGCAGGACGAGGCACCCGGCCACGGCCGCGACGAGCGAGCCGAGGGTGGCGCCTACGCGCCGCAACCCGTATCCCCCGTCGTGGCCGACCCAGGTCGTGCCGAAGAAGCGGAGGGGTTCGGGCCGCGGCCCTGGTGCGGTGGAGCCCGAAGGCGCGGCCGAGGGTGTTCCGGGGGCTTCGCTGTTCTCGCTCACGGAATCGATTATCCCCGGCCGCGCGTCTCTTCCGTCAGTCGCAGCGCGGAGCGATGTAGCCGTCACTGCCTGTCTTGACATAGGCGTCCGAGACGAACTGCCCGTTGGCGATGTTGTCCCAGAGGTTCGACGTGCCGTACGGACCGGACACCCGCTCCCCCGGCTTCTGGCAGTACACCGGGACGCTCATCCCGTACGGCAGCGTCCGGACGATCCCGTACTGCGTCCCGGGACCCCTGCGGACGTTGACGCGGTAGCCGGGAGCGATCGGGTAGACGACGGCGCTCGCGGCGAGCGTCGTCACCTCCCCCGCGGCATCCGGCTCGTCCGTGGTGACTGTGGTGACGGCGTTCTCTTCAACACCCATGAGGGCCTCCCCCGTTGAAAGCGATGCGTGTGACGCGCAGGCTAACAAGCCCCACGTTCCTCGCACGCACCATCGACTAGGCTCCGTGCGTCGCGCTTGCGCACGAACACACGGGGGTGGGCGATGCCGCCGCTGCGAGGGACCGGATCACATCCGGAAGCGGAGCATCCTGATTACGCCGGGCAGTACCGGCTCGAAGCATGTCTCGGAGCGGGCGGCATGGGTGTCGTACACCTGGCGCGCTCCCCCTCCGGGCTGCAGCTCGCGGTGAAGGTGGTGCACCGCCAGCACGCCGCGGACCCTGAGTTCAGGGCGCGTTTCCGGCAGGAGGTCGCGGCCGCCCGGCGGGTCAGCGGCGCGTTCACCGCTCCGGTCGTGGATGCCGATCCGGGGGCTGCGCTGCCGTGGATGGCCACCCTGTACGTCCCCGGCCCGACGCTCGCCGCGCAGGTCAAGCGGAACGGGCCGATGAGCCCCGCCGAGCTCCGCAGGCTCACGGCCGGCCTCGCCGAGGCACTGCGCGACATCCACCGCGCCGGTGTCATCCACCGGGATCTCAAGCCGAGCAACGTGCTGCTCCCGGACTCCGGGCCCAAGGTCATCGACTTCGGTATCTCCAGGCCGTACGACAGTGATCTCCGCACGGAGACGGGCAAGCTGATCGGCTCGCCGCCCTACATGGCGCCCGAACAGTTCCAGCGGCCCCGCGAGGTCGGTCCGGCGGCGGACGTGTTCGCGCTGGGAGCGGTCCTGGTCCACGCTGCGACGGGGCGGGGGCCCTTCGACTCGGACAGTCCGTACCTCGTGGCCTACCAGGTGGTGCACGACGAGGCCGACCTGGCGGGGGTACCGGCGGACCTCGCGCCGCTGGTGGGACGCTGCCTCGCCAAGGACCCCGGTGAGCGCCCCACCCCGGACGAGATCATGTCGGCGCTGCACCCTCCGTCGTACGAGGCCGCCGCCTTCATACCCGTCCAGCGCAAGCCGGTGGCCGCCGAGTCCGTGGACGCGGACGAGGGCACGACGCATGTGCGGGTGGCGAACGGGCTGCCGGACGTCGCGGTGTCGGTGAAGGGCCGTCGCAGGCGGTACGGCACAGCGGCCGTCGCCGTGGCAGCGGTGCTGGTGGCCGGAGGCCTCTGGGCGGCCGGGGGCGGCTCCGGCGCGCCGGAGGCGGGGACCGGCGCGGAGAAGGGGGGTGCGGCGGCCTTCGTACCGTGGCAGACGCCGCTGATGTCGCGCGGCGGCTCCACACCGTCCTGCGCCTCGGGGCCGGCCGCGGAGTTGTACTGCGTCTGCGCCGGCTACGGCACGGCCCGGCTGGATCCGTCGGACGGCCGGCCGGTCTGGTCGCACCGGGACACGTCGTCGAAGGGGTCAGGGGGCCCGGGCCCCGCGGGCGCGGTGTCCGGGAGCGTGGCCTACACCGTCGTGGCGGGCGATGAGGTCCGGGCGTACTCACCCGGTGAGGGCACGCAGCTCTGGCGCAAGGATCTCTCCGCGTACCTCGACGCGCCGTTCCCGGCCGGGGACGCCCTGCTGACGGTCCGCCGGGACGGGTCGCTCCAGGCGCTCGAAGCGGCGACCGGCGCGTCCCGGTGGCGGCGCGCCGTCCCGGGTCATGTGAGTCCGGGCTACGGGCTCCACGATCCGCGGACCGGCCTCGCCTACGCCTTCGAGGGCTCGGCGGACGGGGCCACCACGCTGGTCACGGCCATCAGGACGAAGACCGGCGAGACGGCGTGGCAGCGCAGGCTGGACGGGATGCTCACCCCCGCCGGGACGTCGGACGGAGCGCTCCTGCTCACCTCGATGAACGAGAAGGCGCAGACCACGGGGCTCGTCCGCTACGACCCGGTGCTGCGGCGAGCGACGCGCGTCGCACTGCCTTTCCGGATGGACGGGCCGGAGACCGTGGTGGACGGGGACACGGCCCTGCTCCTGGAGCGCGGCGGGACGCTGCTGGCCGTCGATGTCGGCCCGGGCGCCGGGCCGGCCGAGCGGTGGCGGCTGGAGACGGCCGTCAGCACGACCTCGGCACCGGTCGTCGGAGCGGGCGGCCGGCTCTACTTCTCCGCCGCGGACGGGCGGCTGCTCGCCGTCGACACGGAGCGCGGGACGCTGCTCGGCCAGACGCGCCCCCGGCTGAGGGACGGGAAGCTCAGCCACGCGTCGTCCCTGCCCGCCCCGGTCGTCCTGGGACGGAGCGTCATCGGCACCGCGCCGGACGGGTCCGTCTTCGCCGTGGACGCGGACGACCCCGCCCACTGGTGAGACCAGGAACGGGGCCGGGGGCCGGGAAGGTCAGCCGAGCTTGGTGACGTCGCGGACCGCGCCGCGGTCGGCGCTCGTGGCCATCGCGGCGTAGGCGCGCAGGGCTGCCGAGACCTTGCGGTCGCGGTTCTTCGGGGCGTACACGCCGTTCAGCGCTTCGCGGCGGGTGGTGAGCTCGGTGTCCGGGACGAGCAGCTCGATCGAGCGGTTCGGGATGTCGATCCGGATCCGGTCCCCGTCCTCGACCAGCGCGATCGTGCCGCCGGAGGCCGCCTCGGGCGAGGCGTGGCCGATGGACAGGCCCGACGTGCCGCCGGAGAACCGTCCGTCGGTGACGAGCGCGCAGGTCTTGCCGAGGCCGCGGCCCTTCAGGAAGGACGTCGGGTAGAGCATCTCCTGCATGCCGGGGCCGCCGCGCGGGCCCTCGTAACGGATGACGACGACGTCGCCGTCCTTGATCTCCTTGCGGAGGATCTTGTCGACGGCGTCCTCCTGCGACTCGCAGACGACGGCCGGGCCCTCGAAGGTCCAGATCGACTCGTCGACGCCGGCCGTCTTCACGACGCAGCCGTCCACGGCGAGGTTGCCCTTGAGGACCGCCAGACCGCCGTCCTTGGAGTACGCGTGCTCCAGGTCGCGGATGCAGCCGCCCGCGGCGTCCAGGTCCAGGGTGTCCCAGCGCTCGGACTGCGAGAAGGCGGTGGCGCTGCGGACGCAGCCCGGGGCCGCGTGCCAGAGCTCGACGGCCTCGGGCGACGGGGAGCCGCCGCGGACGTCCCAGTTCTTCAGCCACTCGGCGAGGGTGTCGGAGTGGACCGAGTGCACGTCCTCGTTGAGCAGACCGCCACGGTGCAGCTCACCGAGGAGGGCGGGGATGCCGCCCGCCCGGTGGACGTCCTCCATGTAGTACGTGCCGCCGGGGGCGACGTTGGGGGCGACCTTCGACAGACAGGGCACGCGGCGCGAGACAGCGTTGATGTCGTCGAGGTCGTACGCCAGCTCGGCCTCCTCGGCCGCTGCGAGCAGGTGCAGGATCGTGTTGGTCGAGCCGCCCATGGCGATGTCCAGCGCCATGGCGTTGTCGAACGCGGCGCGGGTGCCGATGGCGCGCGGCAGGACGGTCTCGTCGTCCTGCTCGTAGTAGCGCTTGGTGATCTCGACGACCGTGCGGCCGGCGTCCTCGTACAGCGCCTTGCGGGCGGTGTGCGTGGCGAGGACGGAGCCGTTGCCGGGGAGGGAGAGGCCGAGGACCTCGGTCAGGCAGTTCATCGAGTTGGCCGTGAACATGCCGGAGCAGCTGCCGCAGGTGGGGCAGGCGTTCTCCTCGATGCGGAGGATGTCCTCGTCGGAGATGCTCTCGTCGACCGCGTCGCTGATCGCGTTGACCAGGTCCAGCTTGCGGACCGTGCCGTCGACGAGGGTGGCCTTTCCGGCCTCCATCGGACCGCCGGAGACGAACACCGTGGGGATGTTGAGGCGCATCGCGGCCATCAGCATCCCGGGGGTGATCTTGTCGCAGTTGGAGATGCAGATCAGGGCGTCGGCACAGTGGGCCTCGACCATGTATTCGACGCTGTCCGCGATGAGGTCGCGGGAGGGCAGGCTGTAGAGCATGCCCTGGTGTCCCATGGCGATGCCGTCGTCCACCGCGATCGTGTTGAACTCGCGGGGCACCGCGCCCGCCGCCTTGATCGCATCGGAGACGATCCGGCCGACCGGGGCGAGGTGGGTGTGGCCCGGGACGAACTCGGTGAAGGAGTTGGCGACCGCGATGATGGGCTTACCGATGTCCTCACTGGCTACGCCGGACGCCCGCATAAGGGCGCGGGCGCCCGCCATGTTGCGGCCGTGGGTGACAGTGCGGGACCTCAGCTGGGGCATCGTCTCTCGCTCCTTCGACAGAAAAGACTGTCTCCGAGCGTACGCCTCCCGTGCCAAGATCTGGACACACCGTCCGGAATGCGGGATGTGATGCTCAACGGGTGGTCAGCGGAGGCCGTTTCACCCGGCCGGGGTCGCCCCGCGCGTCACACCGCCGGCAGCGCCGTCAGGCGTTCGGCGTGCAGCGCGGCCAGCCGCTTGCCGCCGGCGGCCACGTACCACTGCTCGGTGCCCGCACCGTCGCCGAAAGTCCAGCGGAGCTTGCCGTCCCGCGCGCCGTACGCCTGGACGCCGCCGTCCTTGCCGAACTCCGTCGCCCCGTACAGAGTGTCCCCCACCTTGGCGAACTGGAGCGGGACCGATACCTCGCGCAGGTCGTCGGGGTTGTGCCACAGCTTCCTGCCGGTGGCGGGGTCGACGGCCCACAGGGCGTGGGCGCTGTCCGAGGCGTAGATCACCCCGTCGAGGACGGTCGGCCCGTTGAACGTGTCGAACTCCTCGGTCTTCAGCGCCCAGCGCTCGGCGCCGTCGTCCACGCCGAAGGAGCGCAGGTGCCGCCCGTCCGAGACGACCACCGCTCCGTCGTGGACGGCGATCCTCTCGAAGTTGGCCCTGCTGATCTTCTTCGTCCACAACTGCCGCCCGGTCGCGGTGTCGCGGACGGTGAGGTTCTTGCGGAGGTCGGTGTAGACGAGGCGGTCGCCGAGCACCGCGGAGGTGAGCCCGGACTCGTCGGTCCCGGTGTCCCGCTTCTCGCTCCAGACGGCCTTGCCGGTACGCACGTCGATGGCGGCGATCACATTGGTCCGGGAGCTGAGGTCCTTCTCCAGAATGCCCGCGATCACGTACACGCGTCCGGTGTCGGCGCCGATGGGCCGGGGCTGGCTGTACCGCCCCTCCAGGCGGCTGCGCCATGTCTCCTTGCCCGTGGCCGGGTCGAGCCCCACGAGGTCACCGTCGTACTTCCCGCTGGCCAGGTAGAGCGTGTCCCCGCCCATGATCAGCCGCGCGCCCGGCTGGGCGGCGCCCGGCAGCGACCACAGCTCCTTGCCGGTGGCGAGGTCCCGGCCCACCAGGGGGTCACCGGCGACCAGCACGACATCGCCCACGACGGCGAGCACCTCGTGGTTTCCGAGGGTGCCCACGTCGGTCTTCTCCTGCCACAGGGCGCGCGGGGCGGTTCCTGCGGGAGGGGTCGTGAAAGCGTCGCCGCCGCCCTTGCCGCTGCCGCCGGGCTTCGGACCCCCGGTGTTGCCGCCGGAGGCGTCGGCCTCCTCCGGCCCGCACGCGGTCGTCACCGCTCCGGCCAGCACGACGCCCAGACCCGCGCCGGCCAGCCGCAGGAACCGTCTGCGCTCCACGGTGGCAGCCCTGCCGCCGTCCGACGGCCCGCCCTGTCCCCGTCCGCCCCTGATCGATCCGCTCATGATCGTCTCCCCCGTACGTTGTGCACGCCGTGTGCGTCCGGCTCGCATGATCCCGGACAGCCAACCATCCGGATCCGGCCACGGCCGGTGCCGGTACCGACTCGGAACATCGTTGTGATGCGACCGGCACAGCCGTCACACGGGCAGGACCCGGGTCACCCTTCGCCCAGGTACCGCTGGAGCGCGGGGGCCACCATCGCGATGATCTTCTCCGGGTCCGCGGACGCCAGGGGCTCCGCCCGGATGACGTAGCGCAGCATCGCGATACCGATCATGTGCGAGGCCGCGAGCTCGGCGCGGAAGGTCGGGTCGGGCACGTCCAGCTCCGCCGCGATCCGCTCCAGCAGGCGGCGCAGCACGAAGCCGCGCAGAACCTTCGCCGCCGCCTCGTGGGTGAGCGCGGAGCGCAGGATCGCCAGGAGCGGTGCCCGGGAGGCCGGGTTCTCCCACACGCCGATGAAATACCGGGCCAGCCGCTCCCCCAGGTCCTCCGAGGGGCCGCCCAGGAGCGTGGGGATGACGAGCGCGGGCTCGAAGGAGACCTCGATGGCCGCGGCGAAGACCTCGTCCTTCGTACCGAAGTAGTGGTGGACGAGGGCCGCGTCGACGTCCGCCGCCCTGGCGATGCCCCGGACCGTCGTCCTGTCGTAGCCGCGTTCGGCGAACTCCTTGCGGGCCGCCTCCAGGATCCGGGTCCTGGCGTCGGGGCCGGTGGTGCCCGCCGTGCGGGAGGGGCGGCCCCTGCGCCGGGGCGACGGGCCGTCGGCGCCGGGGGTCACGGGCGGGGCGTCCGCGCCGGCGACGCCAGATGGAGCCGGGTGAAGGCGAGCGCCTCCGCGAGATCGGCCTCGCGCTCGGCCGAGGACATGGCACGGCGGGTGTTGACCTCGATGACCACATGGCCGTCGAAGCCCGTACGGGCCAGCCGCTCCAGCAGCTCCGCGCACGGCTGGTCGCCCCGGCCGGGCACCAGGTGCTCGTCCTTGCCCGATCCCTTGCCGTCGGCCAGGTGCACGTGGGCGAGCCGGTCGCCCATCCGGTCCACCATGGCGAGGCTGTCGGTGCGCGCGGTCGAGGTGTGCGAGAGGTCCACGGTGAAGTGCCGGTAGTCGTCGTTGCTGACGTCCCAGGCGGGGGCGTAGGCGAGCATCTCGCGGTCCCGGTAGCGCCACGGGTACATGTTCTCCACCGCGAACCGCACGTCGGTCTCGTCCGCCATGCGCCAGATGCCGGAGACGAAGTCCCGGGCGTAGTTCCGCTGCCACCGGAACGGCGGGTGGACCACCACCGCCGAGGCGCCGAGTTTCTCCGCCGCGGCCCTGGCCCGCTGGAGCTTCACCCAGGGGTCGGTGGACCAGACCCGCTGGGTGATCAGGAGACAGGGCGCGTGCACGGCCAGGATCGGCACCTGGTGATAGTCCGACAGCCGCTGCAGCGCCTCGATGTCCTGGCTGACGGGGTCGGTCCAGACCATGACCTCGACACCGTCGTAGCCCAGGCGTGCGGCGATCTCGAAGGCCGTCGCCGTCGACTCCGGATAGACCGAGGCCGTCGACAGGGCGACCTTCGCATCCGGGATGCGCACCACTGGTTCTGCCACGTGGACAGCGTACGGGCAGCGGTACGCGAGTCCGAGGGAGCCCGGCTGAAAGTGACGAGGCCCATGAGGAGCGACCGCCGGGATCAGGCCAGGGCGGCCTGCTCCGCGGGCAGGTGGTCGAGCCGGCGCAGGATGACTCCCTCGCGCAGCGCCCAGGGGCAGATCTCCAGCTCCTCGACCTCGAACAGGTCCATCGCGCCCTCGGCGACGAGCGCGCCCGCCAGGAGCTGGGCGGCACGCCCCTCCGTGACGCCGGGCAGGTTCCCCCGCTGCTCCACGGTCATCGCGGACAGCTTCGGCACCCACTCCTCCAGGGCCTTGCGGGTGAGGACACGCTGGACGTACAGCCCCTCGGCGGAACGGGCGGCGCCCGTGATCCTGGCGAGCTGCCGGAACGTCTTGGAGGTCCCCACGACGTGGTCGGGCCGCCCCAGCCGGGTGAACTCGCCGACACTGCGGGCGATCCCCGCGCGGACATGGCGGCGCAGAGCACGTACGTCCGTCGCGTCGGGCGGGTCGCCCGGGAGCCAGGCCGCAGTGAGCCGGCCGGCACCCAGGGGCAGGGAGACGGCGGCGTCGGGCTCCTCGTCCAGGCCGTAGCCGACCTCCAGCGAGCCGCCGCCGATGTCCAGGACGAGCAGCTTCCCGGCGGACCAGCCGAACCAGCGGCGGGCGGCCAGGAAGGTCAGCCGGGCCTCCTCCTCGCCGCTGAGGACGGCGAGGGTGACACCCGTCTCGTCCCGCACGCGGGCCAGCACCTCGTCGGCGTTGCTCGCCTCACGCACGGCGGAGGTGGCGAACGCCAACACGTCCTCGCAGCCCTTGTCCTCGGCTGCCTGGAGGGCGTCGGCGACCGTCGTCACCAGGCGGTCCACGCCCTCACGGCCTATCGCCCCGTCCGGGGAGAGGAGTTCGGCGAGCCGCAGTTCCGCCTTGTGCGAGTGGGCCGGCTGCGGGCGGGCGCCGCGATGCGCGTCGACGACCAGCAGATGCACCGTGTTCGACCCCACGTCGAGGACTCCGAGTCTCATACGGGAACGCTACTGCGGCTTACTCTGGGCATGTGCCAAAGACGAAAAAGGCGAAGCCGGACAAAGCCACGAAGAAGCAGCCGAAGGTGAAGCGGGAGATGCAGCAGCCGGAAGCAACGGGGCCGGACGGGCCCGACGAGAAGGGGCTGGACTTCGCGCGGGCCTGGGTCGAGTTCCCCGACCCCGCCGACGACGAGCAGGTCTTCCGCTGCGATCTGACCTGGCTGACGTCCAGGTGGACCTGCATCTTCGGCAGCGGCTGCCAGGGAATCCAGGCGGGCCGGGCGGACGACGGCTGCTGCACGCTGGGCGCGCACTTCTCGGACGAGGACGACGAGAAGCGGGTCGCCGGGCACGTGGCACGGCTCACACCGGAACTGTGGCAGTTCCACGATGTCGGCACCGGGACCGGCTGGGTCGGGGTCGACGAGGACGGCGAGCGCCAGACGCGGCGCTGGGAGGGCTCCTGCATCTTCCAGAACCGCCCCGGCTTCGCGGGCGGCATGGGCTGTTCGCTGCACATCCTGGCCCTCAAGGAGGGCAAGGAGCCGCTGGAGACCAAGCCGGACGTGTGCTGGCAGCTGCCTGTCCGGCGTACGTACGACTGGATCGAACGGCCCGACGACACGCGCGTGCTCCAGATCTCCATCGGGGAGTACGACCGGCGGGGCTGGGGCCCGGGCGGTCACGATCTGCACTGGTGGTGCACCTCGGCGACGTCCGCGCACGGGGCCGGCGACCCGGTCTACGTGTCGTACCGGCCCGAGCTCACCGAGCTGATGGGCAAGGAGGCCTACGACCGGCTGGTCGAGCTCTGCGAGCAGCGGCTGGCGTCGCTGCTGCCGATGGCGCCGCATCCGGCCGATCCGGCCTGAGGCAGGCCCTGCGGGGGCGGCTTCCGCTCCCTCACGGCGTCCCGGTGTGCGGCGTCCTGGTGTGCGGCGTCCTGGTGTGCGGCGCACAAACGTTCCGCCGCGCACCGGGGCGCCGTCCGCGTCAGCCGGCGGGCCCGGAGGGCTCGCCGGGCTCCGTGGCGCCGGGCTCCGTGGCGCCGTCGGAGGGTGCCGGGGTGGGGCCGGGAGAGCCCGGTCCGTCGGTGGGCGGATCCGTCGGCGTGGGCGTGGGGTCCGGCGGACCGGTGGGGTCCGTGGGCGCTGTGGGACCGGGGGTCGGCTCCGAGGGGGCCGGGGAGGACGGGGTGGGGCTCGGGGGCCCGGACGACGGATCCGGTGACGGCCACGGACCGCCGGGGCGTGGGGCCGTGGCCCCGTAGCCGGTGATCGCGACCGCGGACCCGGACGGGGCGAACAGCACACGCGCGCTCCACGGCCCCCGGGGCTCGGCCGCACCGTTCACGAAGACATGGAGGCTGACGCTCCGGCCCGGCGCGACCGTGCCGGACGTACGGCTGAGGCGCAGCCACGGGGCGTCCGCCCGGGCCGACCAGACGACGGTCTCGTCGCCGGTCGCGGTGAGAGTGATCGTCGTACGGCTGCCGTGCGAGCGGGCCGAGACCGCGAGCGAGGACGCTTCGTCCGGGCCGGCGCCCACGCTGATGACTTCGGCCGAGACGTCCGGGCTCCCGGTGCCTTCCGCGAAGCCGTCGTGCCCGTCGGGGCGGGCGTTGCCGGCGTTCTCGTAGTGGTCGTACGGATCGCCGTCGGGGCTCGGTTCGCCGTCCACGTCCGTCGCCGTGACCGATGTGTCGCGGCCCTCGCCGGTCAGCGGCGCACCACGGTAGGCGGCCCAGAGGGCGATCACCGGGGCGGCGACGACGGTCGCGACGACCGTCGTGGTCACGACCCGGGCGCGCAGCCGGTCCCGGCGCGCCGCGTGGTCCTTGGGGTCCAGCGGGAAACCGGTCCGGCCGAAGCGCGGGGCCCCGGACCGGGAGCGCCGGGCATGGGTCAGGGCGACGTGCACCGAGGGGCGGGGCGCCTCGACGACCGGCAGCGCGGTGGCCGGGGTGACCGTCGCGCCGGGCCAGGGGCCGGCCGCCCCGGCCCGCTCGGCGGCGCGGCGGCAGCGGGGGCAGTCGTCGACGTGCCGGACGAGCTCCCGGCGCAGGGCCGCCGAGAGCAGCACCTGATGGGCGCCGGTGAGACGGGCGACGGAAGGGCAGTCGCCCGTCTCCACGACGGCGAGGGCCGCGCGGGTGCGCTCCACCTCGCAGGCGGCGCCCGCCAGGAGCTCCCTGGCGCTGCCGGGGTCGAGTCCGAGGACGGCGGCGACGGCGCGTGGGGTGAGCCCGTGGCGCACGGCGAGTTCCAGCGCCTCACGCTGCTCGGGGGTGGTGCCCGCGGCCTCGGGCCAGGCCAGCTGCGCGAGCTCACGCCGGTGCGCCTCGGCCACCGGTGACTCCGTGGGGCGGTCGGGGGCGGGGGCCTCCTCCGGCGCGTGGGCGGGCCGGCGACGGGACGCCCGGCCGCCCTCGCGGGGCGTGCGCGGTGTGTGCGGCGTGCGCCGGTGCGCCTGGCGGCCCCGCCGCTGTTCGGTGAGCGCCCGCAGGCACGTCCATCTGGCCAGGGCGTACAGCCAGGATTTACGTTCCTCCTCGGCCGCGGGGCACCGGCCGTCCTGCCGCTCGGCGATGGCCAGGACCGAGCCGAGCGCCTCGGTGGCCGCCTCGTGGTCGCAGAGCACGGAGAGGCAGTACGTGAACAGGCCGTCGAGATACGGCTCGTACCGCGCGGACGACCGCTGCGCCGAAGAGCGGGCGGCGCGGCGGTGCGCCCGGTGTGCGCCGGTGGGATGTGTGGGGGTCTCCAGCCTGCTGCTCGTCACGGGGCGACCGTAGGCAGACAGGTGCGGGGCCCTGACAGCACTTTCCTGCATTTAATCCTTACGGGTGACGGTCTCCCTCGAAAGGGGACGGGAATCCCGGATTCCGGCAGAATTGCCGCATCGGGCACACGTTCGACCACCGCGCCCATGACCGGAGCTGTCAGACCCCACCTATACGGTGACGCCATGGCTGCCCGTACGAAATCCGCGAAGGACCGCCCGTCCTACCGCTGCACCGAATGTGGCTGGACGACGGCCAAATGGCTCGGCCGCTGTCCCGAGTGCCAGGCCTGGGGGACAGTCGAGGAGTTCGGCGGCGCCCCCGCGGTCCGGACGACGGCGGCCGGCCGGGTCTCCACCGCCGCGGTGCCGATCGGCCAGGTCGACAGCCGGCAGGCCACCGCCCGCTCGACCGGGGTCGGAGAGCTGGACCGCGTGCTCGGCGGGGGGCTCGTCCCCGGCGCCGTCGTGCTGCTCGCGGGCGAGCCGGGCGTCGGCAAGTCGACGCTGCTGCTGGACGTGGCCGCCAAGGCGGCGAGCGACGACCACCGCACCCTTTACGTCACGGCCGAGGAGTCCGCCAGCCAGGTGCGCATGCGGGCCGACCGCATCCGGGCGATCAACGATCACCTGTATCTGGCCGCCGAGACCGACCTCTCGGCGGTCCTGGGGCATCTGGACGCGGTCAAGCCGTCGCTTCTCGTCCTCGACTCCGTGCAGACCGTCGCCTCGCCGGAGATCGACGGCGCGCCCGGCGGCATGGCGCAGGTCCGCGAGGTCGCGGGCGCGCTCATCAGGGCCTCCAAGGAGCGCGGCATGTCGACGCTCCTGGTGGGCCACGTGACCAAGGACGGCGCGATCGCGGGCCCCCGCCTCCTGGAGCACCTCGTCGACGTGGTGCTGTCCTTCGAGGGCGACCGGCACGCCCGCCTCCGGCTCGTGCGAGGCGTCAAGAACCGCTACGGCGCCACGGACGAGGTCGGCTGCTTCGAGCTGCACGACGAGGGCATCACGGGGCTGGCCGACCCCTCGGGGCTCTTCCTCACCCGCCGTGACGAGCCCGTCCCCGGCACCTGTCTGACGGTCACGTTGGAGGGCAAGCGGCCGCTCGTCGCCGAGGTGCAGGCGCTGACGGTCGACTCGCAGATCCCTTCGCCCCGGCGCACCACCTCCGGCCTGGAGACCTCCCGGGTCTCGATGATGCTGGCCGTCCTCGAACAGCGGGGCCGGATCAGCGCCCTCGGCAAGCGGGACATCTACAGCGCGACGGTGGGCGGCGTGAAGCTCACCGAACCGGCCGCGGATCTCGCCATCGCCCTGGCACTCGCCAGTGCGGCGAGCGACACACCGCTGCCGAAGAACCTCGTCGCGATCGGTGAGGTGGGCCTCGCCGGGGAGGTCAGAAGGGTGACCGGGGTCCAGCGCAGGCTGGCGGAGGCGTACCGTCTCGGGTTCAAGCACGCCCTGGTTCCGAGGGACCCTGGACAGGTCCCGGCCGGTATGAAGGTCACAGAAGTGGCCGACATGGGCGACGCTCTGAGAGTCCTTCCCCGCCGCTCTCGGCCGGACGGACCACAGGAGGACGGCGCACGCCGGTAGACTTTGCCCTGGTCTCGCCCGCCCGTACGAACGGTACGAGGGACGCAAGGGCACCGCCGACCTGTGACCGGAGGAGTGCAGTGGCAGCCAACGACCGGGCAGCATCGCCCGGAAAGTCCGGCCAAGGCACGGGGAACGAGGCGCTGATGCGCGCCTCGTTGAGCGCGGTCGCGCCCGGAACGGCCCTCCGCGACGGTCTGGAGCGCATCCTCCGCGGCAACACCGGCGGACTGATCGTCCTCGGCATGGACAAGACCGTCGAATCCATGTGCACCGGCGGTTTCGTGCTCGACGTGGATTTCGCCGCGACGCGCCTGCGTGAACTGTGCAAGCTGGACGGCGCGATGATCCTCGACAAGGACATGACGAAGATCCTCCGGGCCGGTGTGCAGCTGGTCCCGGACGCCTCCATCCCCACCGAGGAGACGGGCACCCGCCACCGCACGGCTGACCGGGTCTCCAAGGCCTGCGGCTTCCCCGTGGTGTCGGTCTCCCAGTCGATGCGCCTGATCGCGCTGTACGTGGACGGGGAGCGGCGGGTCCTGGAGGAGTCCTCCGCGATCCTGTCCCGCGCCAACCAGGCGCTCGCCACCCTGGAGCGGTACAAGCTCAGGCTGGACGAGGTCGCCGGGACGCTCTCCGCGCTGGAGATCGAGGACCTGGTCACGGTCCGGGACGTGACGGCCGTCTCGCAGCGGCTGGAGATGGTGCGCCGCATCGCGACCGAAATCGCCGAGTACGTCGTGGAGCTGGGCACCGACGGCCGCCTCCTGGCCCTCCAGCTGGACGAGTTGATCGCGGGCGTGGAGCCGGAGCGCGAGCTGGTCGTCCGCGACTACGTGCCCGAGCCCACCGCGAAGCGGTCCCGTACGGTCCCGGAGGCGCTGGCCGAGCTGGACACCCTGACCCACACCGAGCTGCTCGAACTTCCCGTGGTGGCACGGGCACTGGGCTACAGCGGCTCGCCGGAGACGCTGGACTCGGCTGTCTCCCCCCGCGGGTTCCGGCTGCTGGCGAAGGTGCCGCGGCTTCCCGGGGCGATCATCGAGCGGCTGGTGGAGCACTTCGGCGGCCTGCAGAAGCTGCTCGCCGCGAGCGTGGACGACCTCCAGGCCGTGGACGGAGTGGGCGAGGCGCGGGCGCGGAGCGTCCGGGAGGGCCTCTCGCGGCTCGCGGAGTCCTCGATCCTGGAGCGGTACGTCTAGACCTTCCGACCGAACGCCGCAGGGCCCCGCCGGAACGTCGTCCGGCGGGGCCCTGCGGCGTTCGGTCCCGGTGGGGACCGGCCGCCGCGCCGTCAGTCCTTGGCCAGGACGAACGAGGCGCGCTGGACGGTCTCGCCCGGGACCTCGGCCTCCAGCAGGTAGGTCCCCGGCCCCGCGGACCGGACGGGCGGTGTCGCGCACGAGGGCGCGCTCCCCTTGCGGTCCCACTCCACGATGTGGACGACCGTCGCTCCCGCCGGGACCCGCAGGAAGAGGGCGCCGCCGGGCTTCGGGCAGTCCTTGGAGGACCACACCTGCTCGTCGTCCTCGCCGGCCTCGGTGACCGTGAGCACAGCGCTCTTCGGGCCGAAGTCGGCCTTGCAGTCGGCAGCCGAGGTGTTCCTGGCGCTCAGCCGGAATTCCGGCTTGTCGTCGGGTCCGAAGCTGATCTCCGTCTTCAGGCTCAACTGCAGGACGGAGGGCGTGCACTTGGGGAGCGGTGATCCGGCGGGTACCTGCTGCCCACCCGTGCTGCCGCCGGTTCCGGCGCCCGACGCGGAGCCGCCCGATCCCGCGGTGCCCGCGCCCGTGCCCCCGCCGGTGTCCGCCCCTCCGGCACCGCCCGTCCCTGTCCCGGTGCTCCCGCCGCCCGACCCGGAGCCCGCGGCCGCACCGGAGTCGTCCGACTCGTCGCGTCCGCCGGGGGGTTGGCCGGTGACCGGGCCGGAACTCGAAGGCCCGGGGGTGATCGACGGGGCGGGGCCGGCGCCTCCGGGCTTCCCGTCGTCCTGCCCGCCGCCGCTGCCGCCACCCGAGGTGACAGCCCAGGCGACCAGGGCCGCGAGCAGCGCGATCACCAGCACCGCTACTGTTCTCCGTCGCCAGTAGATGCTGGAGGGAAGCGGCCCGACCGGATTGCGCATAGAACCCACGGACCGAACTGTACGAGAGATCCAGGCCAACTCCGGCCCCCAACCGCCGCTCTGATCGACAAGTTTTCCTGATCATCATCCTGGAGCGGCCGTTACCGGGGCGCTTCCGTCCGCTTTGCACCGGCTCGGCCCCCGTACGCCCCGCTCGAAGGGTCAGAACGGGTGGCGTTATCACTCCCTGAGCGCTCGGCCGGGCCGACACCCCCGTTGCCGTGCACGATGTCCCGCCTTCCGTGCCAGGATCGGGGGTGCGATGACTGCCACGACTACGACACAGACGCCCCCCGCCTCCCTCCATACCCCCGTCATCGGGTGGTTCGAGCAGCACGCACGCGATCTGCCCTGGCGCCGCCCCGATGCGGGTGCCTGGGGTGTGATGGTGAGCGAGTTCATGCTCCAGCAGACCCCGGTGAACCGAGTCCTGCCGGTCTACGAGCAGTGGATGGCCCGCTGGCCGCGCCCGGCCGACCTGGCCGCCGACGCACCGGGCGAAGCCGTCCGCGCCTGGGGCCGGCTCGGCTACCCCCGGCGTGCGCTCCGGCTGCACGGGGCCGCGCAGGCGATAACGGAACGCCACGGCGGCGACGTGCCGAGCGAGCACGGCCAGCTGCTCGCACTGCCCGGGATCGGGGAGTACACGGCCGCGGCCGTGGCCTCGTTCGCGTACGGGCAGCGTCACGCCGTGCTGGACACGAACGTCCGCAGGGTGTTCGCCCGGGCCGCCACCGGCATCCAGTACCCGCCGAACGCGACCACCGCGGCCGAGCGCAAGCTCGCCCGCGCACTGCTCCCGGAGGAGGACGAGCGCGCCGCGAGCTGGGCGGCGGCCACGATGGAGCTCGGCGCACTCGTGTGCACCGCGAAGAACGAGGACTGCACGCGCTGCCCGATCGCCGGTCAGTGCGCCTGGCGGCTGGCGGGCAAGCCCGCCCACCAGGGTCCGCCGCGCCGCGGCCAGACGTACGCCGGCACGGACCGGCAGGTCAGGGGGCGGCTCCTCGCGGTGCTGCGGGACGCGGTCACACCGGTGCCGCAGTCGGCGCTGGACGCGGTGTGGGAGGAGCCCGTGCAGCGGGCGCGCGCCCTGGACGGGCTCGTCGCCGACGGCCTGGTCGAGCCCCTGGCGAACGGCCGGTACCGGCTGCCCCTGACCTGACCGCGCGCTCCGGCGGACCGGGCTGTCCAGCGGCTGTTACACAACCGATGGACAGCCGTGCGTCCGCCTACGGCTGCTCCGCACACCCTCGTGACAACGCCTCCGTAACGTCACCGGACGTCGGACGGGACCACCCGGCCGACGGCGGTACACGGGGATCCACGGGGACGGAGGCGGTTGTAATGGCTCAGGGCGAGGTGCTCGGTTTCGAGGAGTACGTACGGACCCGGCAGGACGCGCTGCTGCGCAGTGCACGGCGTCTCGTTCCCGATCCCGTGGACGCGCAGGACCTGCTCCAGACCGCCCTGGTGCGCACCTTCGGCCGCTGGGACGGCATCGCGGACAAGTCCCTCGCCGACGCCTATCTGCGCCGCGTCATGATCAATACGCGTACGGAGTGGTGGCGGGCCCGCAAGCTCGACGAGGTCCCCACCGAGCAGCTCCCCGACGCGAGCGTCGACGACGGCGCCGAGCAGCGTGCCGACCGCGCCCTGCTCGTGGACGTCCTCGGGGTGCTGGCTCCGAAGCAGCGCAGCGTCGTCGTGCTGCGACACTGGGAGCAGATGAGCACGGAGGAGACCGCCGCGGCCCTCGGCATGTCCGCCGGCACGGTGAAGAGCACGCTGCACCGCGCTCTGGCGCGTCTGCGCCAGGAGCTGGAGGACCGTGCGGCCCGGAGCCGCGAGGCCGAGGAGACACCGGCGCGGATACCCTCGCAGCGGAACGGGCGTCACGACGAGCGGGGGCGGGAGCGGTGCGCGGCCTGACGGGCTTCAGAGAGGGCAGGAGGCCCGGCCGCGGAAGACTCCGGGGCGGCGGCCTCGCGGCGGGGAGCACGGCAGTGGCCGGGCTCGCCGCCTTCGGGCTGTTGTGCGCCGGCTGTTCGGCCGGCGGCACGGGCACGCGGGACGAGGGCCCGGCGAACACCCAGCAGGTCGCCCGGGCCACCCCGTCGAGGGCGGCGGCGCCCAGCGGGACGGCGAAGCCCTCCCCCCGGGTCAACGCCGTGATGCTCGTCAAGGGCGACCCGAAGGTGAGCCGGCAGCTCAAGGACGACCTGAAGCCCTGCACCGGCGACGAGTACCCGGTCGACACCTCGTACGGCTCGCTCACCGGCGGCCCGGAGAGCGATGTCGTGGTCAACGTGATGACCTGCGGTGACTCGGTGGGGGTCGGGACGTACGTCTACCAGCGGCGGGAGGACGGTTCGTACGGGAACGTCTTCGCCGCCGAGGTGCCCGCGGTGTACAGCACCATCGACCGGGGGGACCTGGTCGTGACGACGCAGGTGTACGGGTCGAAGGACTCGGTCGTGTACCCCTCGGGCGAGGACGTCATCACGTACCACTGGTCCGCGGGCCGGTTCACCGAGACCGACCGGGTGCACAACGATTTCAACCGGGCCGTCGGCAGCGGGGAGGGCGCACTTCCCGCACCGCAGACGGCGCAGAACTGAGAGCCGCCCGCAATGGCCGATACCCATGTCCTCTTCGTCGAGGACGACGACGTCATCCGTGAGGCCACCCAGCTCGCACTGGAGCGGGTCGGCTTCACGGTCACCGCGGTGCCCGACGGCCTGCTGGGCCTGGAGGCCTTCCGGACGGACCGTCCGGACATCGCGCTGCTCGATGTGATGGTGCCGGGTCTCGACGGGGTCAGTCTGTGCCGGCGCATCCGCGACGAGTCGACCGTCCCCGTGATCATGCTGTCGGCGCGCGCCGACGCGATCGACGTGGTGCTCGGCCTGGAGGCGGGGGCCGACGACTACGTCACCAAGCCGTTCGACGGGGCGGTGCTCGTCGCCCGCATCCGCGCCGTGCTGCGGCGCTTCGGCCACGCCGCCGGCACGGGCCGGACACCCGACGGGGCAGGTGGCGGCCAGGACGAGGCGGGCGGAGTGCTGGTCTTCGGTGACGTGGAGATCGACACGGAGGGCATGGAGGTACGCCGAGGGGGCGCACACGTGGGTCTGACGCCGACGGAGATGCGGCTCCTGCTGGAGTTCTCCTCGGCGCCCGGCACCGTGCTCTCCCGGGACCGGCTGCTGGAGCGGGTCTGGGACTACGGCTGGGGCGGGGACACCCGCGTCGTCGACGTCCATGTGCAGCGGCTGCGCACCAAGATCGGCCAGGACCGGATCGAGACGGTCCGCGGCTTCGGCTACAAGCTGCGCGCATGAGGCGGCTGGCGCTGCGGACCGGTGTCCGCTGGAAGATCAGCATCGCGATCGCCGCGGTCGGCGCGCTCATCGCGCTGGCGCTGAGCCTCGTCGTCCACAACGCCGCCCGTGTCTCGATGCTGGAGAACGCGCGCGAGGTGCAGCTGGAGCGGCTGCTGTTCGCCCAGCGGCTGTACGAGGCGACGAACACGAAGAAGCCGTCGCCGAAGTTCGGCGCGAAGATCAACGACCCGTCGCTGCCGGCGAGCCTGCGCAGCCGGATCCGGGACAACCGGCGCGCCACCCATGTCGACGAGTACGACGACGGGGTGCCCGACGTCTGGGCGGCCGTCCCGCTGGCCAACGGTGACGTCCTGTCCCTGCACACCCGCTTCGCCGACCGCAGCGCCACGATCATGGGCGACCTGGACAGGGCCCTGATCATCGGCTCGGTCTCCGTCGTCTTCGGCGGCTGCGCGCTGGGGGTCCTGATCGGCGGCCAGCTGTCCCGGAGGCTACGCAAGGCGGCGGCAGCGGCGGGCAAGGTCGCCCAGGGCAATACGGAGGTGCGCGTGCGGGAGGCGGTCGGCGGGGTCGTACGGGACGAGACCGACGAGCTGGCCCGGGCGGTGGACGCGCTCACGGACGCGCTGAACGAGCGGATCGAGGCGGAGCGCCGGGTGACCGCCGACATCGCGCACGAGCTGCGTACTCCGGTGACCGGGCTGCTCACGGCGGCCGAGCTGCTCCCGCCGGGGCGGCCCACCGAGCTCGTACGGGACCGGGCGCAGGCGATGCGGACCCTGGTCGAGGACGTCCTGGAGGTGGCCACGCTGGACGGTGCGTCGGAGCGTGCCGAGCTCCAGGAGCTGCAGCTCGGCGAATTCGTCAGCCGGCGGGTCCGGCTGCTGGATCCGGAGATCACGGTGCGTGTGGTGCACGAGTCCTGGGTGTCCACGGATCCGCGGCGGCTGGAACGCATCCTGGGCAATCTGCTGGGGAACGCCGCCAAGCACGGGGCGGCCCCGGTCGAGGTCACGGTCGAGGGCCGGGTGGTGCGCGTCCGCGATCACGGGCCCGGGTTCCCCGAGGCGCTGCTGCGGGAGGGGCCGAGCCGGTTCCGTACGGGGAGCAGTGACAGGGCCGGGCGCGGACACGGCCTGGGGCTGACCATCGCCGCGGGGCAGGCGCGGGTGCTGGGGGCGAGGCTGACGTTCCGCAACGCGGGGCCCGGCGGGGGCGGGGACACCGGGGGTGCGGTCGCCGTGCTGTGGCTGCCCGAGCACGCGCCGACGAACACCGGGAGCTTCCCCGTCCTGCGGCAGGCGGAACCGGGCTGACGGGACGGGGGCGGGCCCCGGGAGGGAGGCGTCTCCCCCCGGGGCCCGCCCCTGTCAGGACCGGCTCAGGCGCTCTGCGGCGCCTTGGCCGCCGCGGGCCGGGCGGACGCCGGCCCGTCGCCGTCCGAGGGAGCGTCCGGCTTCACCGTGCCGCGCAGCGGGACCTCCTTGACGAACAGCGCCGCCACCAGGGCCAGGATCGCGACCGAGCCGCCCACCAGGAAGGCGATGTGTGTGCCGGATGCCACCGCGTACTCGTACGCCTCGCGCATCGCGTCGGGCAGCTTCGCCAGGCTCGCCGCGTCCAGCTGCGCGGACTTCTCGGTGGCGCCCCCGCCGCCGCGTGCCGTCATCTCGTCCTGCACGCGGCCGGTGAACAGAGCGCCCATGATCGCGACTCCGAAGGAGCTGCCGAGCGTGCGGAAGAGGGTGGTCGTGGACGAGGCGACGCCCATGTCCCGGAGCTCGACGCTGTTCTGGGCGACGAGCATCGTGATCTGCATCAGGAAGCCCATGCCCGCACCGAGCACCGCCATGTAGATGCCGGACGTCAGGCGCGTGGTCCCGGTGTCCATGCCGGCGAGCAGGAACAGGCCGGCGACCATCAGGGCGCTGCCGACGATCGGGAAGACCTTGTACCTGCCGGTGCTGGTGGTGATCCGGCCCGCGACCAGCGAGACGATCATCATCGCGAGCAGCATGGGCAGGAGCAGCAGTCCGGAGTTGGTCGCGGACGCCCCCTGCACCGACTGCTGGAACAGCGGCAGGAAGAGCACCGCGCCGAACATCACGAAGCCCGCCATGAAGCCGACCACGGACATGAGGGTGAAGTTGCGGTTGCGGAAGATGTGGAGCGGCACGATCGGTTCGGCGGCCTTCGTCTCGACGAAGAGGAAGCCGACGAGTGAGGCGACACCGAGGGCGATGAGCTCCATGATCACGGCCGAGCCCCAGGCGTACTCCGTACCGCCCCAGGTGGTGACCAGCACGATCGCGGTGATGCCGACGGTGAGGAGCGCGGCGCCCAGGTAGTCGACCTTCGCCTTCCGGCGCTCCTTGCGGGGCAGGTGCAGCACGGCGGTGACCATGGCCAGCGCGACGGCGCCGAGCGGAAGGTTGATGTAGAAGCTCCAGCGCCAGCCCAGGTGGTCGGTGATGGTGCCGCCGACCAGCGGCCCGCCGATCATGGCGACCGCCATCACGCCGGCCATCATGCCCTGGTACTTGCCGCGCTCCCGGGGCGGTACGAGATCGCCGATGATGGCCATGACGCCCACCATGAGACCGCCCGCTCCGAGGCCCTGGACGGCCCGGAAGCCGATCAGCTGGCTCATGTCCTGGGACATTCCGCTCAGCACCGAGCCGATCAGGAAGATCACGATGGACGTGAGGAAGACGCCCTTGCGCCCGTACATGTCGCCGAGCTTGCCCCAGATGGGCGTGGAGGCCGCGGTGGCCAGGGTGTAGGCGGTGACCACCCAGGACAGATGCTCCATTCCGCCCAGATCGCCGACGATCGTCGGCATGGCGGTGCCCACGATCAGGTTGTCGAGCATGGCCAGCAGCATCGCGATCATCAGCGCGAGGACCACCACCCGGACACTACGCGGCTGTGGTTCCGCTTTCCCGCTCGCCGTCGCCTTCTCGATCTCTGCCATGCCGTCCGCTCCCCTGATCCCCTGATGCCCGGTCTGCCGCCGAACCGGCACTTACTTGCCGCCCGGCTAGTTGGCTACACTGAGGAAAAGTAGACCCGTAACTAGCCGGGCGTCAAGTAAGTTCTTGGGAGAGTCGCATGAGCAGCACGCCGCAGCCGCGCCGGGGCAACACCCGCCAACGCATTCAGGACGTCGCTCTGAAGCTCTTCGCCGAGCAGGGTTACGAGAAGACCTCGCTCCGCGAGATCGCCGAGCAGTTGCAGGTCACCAAGGCGGCGCTGTACTACCACTTCAAGACCAAGGAAGACATCCTCATCGGCATCTTCGAGGACCTGAACAGGCCCGTCGAGGAGCTCGTCGCCTGGGGCCAGGAGCAGCCGCGCACCCTGGAGACGAAGAAGGAGATCCTGGTCCGCTACAGCGAGGCGCTCAAGGCGGCCGCGCCGCTCTTCGTCTTCATGCAGGAGAACCAGGCGACGGTGCGCGATCTCAGCATCGGCCACACCATGAAGCACCGGATCGTGGCCCTGGTCGACCTGATCAAGGATCCCGACGCCCCGCTCGCCGACCAGGTGCGCTGCTTCACCGCGCTCTTCGCGATGCACGCCGGGATGATGGCCCTCAAAGACGCCGAAGGCGACCCCGACGAGAAGCGCGAGGCCGCTCTCGAGGTCGCCTTCGAACTGGTGACCAAGGCCCATGACCCGGGGCCCGCCGCTTAGCGGCTACGGGGTGCGCGCGTCAGATCTTGACGTGCACGGACTTCAGGTACGAGACCGGGTCCAGCGCGGAACCGTAGTTCGGCGAGGTCCGGATCTCGAAGTGCAGGTGCGGACCGCTGGAGTTACCGGTGTTGCCGGACCTGGCGATCTCGTCGCCCGTCTTCACGCGGTCGCCGACGTTGACCTCGATCTTCGACAGGTGCGCGTACTGCGAGTACTTGCCGTTGGCGTGCTTGATCACGATGGCGTTGCCGTACGCGGGACCGTCGCCGCCGCCGTTCGGGCCGGCCTTGACGACCCGGCCGGTGTGCGCGGCCTCGACCTTGGTGCCGATCGGCACCGCGAAGTCCTGGCCGGAGTGCTTGCTGGCCCAGCGGTCGCCGCCGGTGCCGTAGGTGGCGCTCAGCACGTAGTGGTCGACCGGGGCCTCCCACGAGGCGGCCTTCTTCTTGGCCGCGGCCTTCTTCTTCGCGGCCGCCTTCTTCTCCGCGTCGGCCTTCCCGGCCTTGTCGGCCTTCGCCTTGGCGGCGGCCTTGCTCTGGGCGGTCGCCTGCTGGGCGACGGAGTCGGCAGTGGCCGCGCCGGCGAGGGCCGCGGTGTCCGCGGTACCCGTCGTGCCGGACGCGAACGCCGCGCCCGCGCCGAACACCATCGACGCACCCAGGCCGGCGGCCACGACGGCGCCACTGACGCGAGGCATGGACGGGCGGCGGGAGTGCTGGAACGTAACGCGCTTCGACATGCGGGGAGAACCTCCGGGGTGACTGGACCCGATGCTCGACCGGGCTTGCTCCACCTTGGTAACCCGCGCCCCCCAGAACACTCAAACACCCCATCTACGATCAAAAGCCGTAGCCGAGGGGGCGGGAATTCATCGCGGTCACCGACCCGGAGCAAGTGGACGATCTTCGGGATCTTTTCCGCGAAGCAGGTTTAACCCCAGTTCCAAAGGCGCCCTTACGGGACACGGGCCAGCAATACGGTCATATTCACCCAAACGCCGAAGGGCTCGCTGATGGCGGGCCGAAGGTCCCACGGCCGGCCACCCCGGCTTCTCCGAACCCGCCTAGTAGGCCTCCGAGGGCCTGTGCGCCTTGTCACCGCCGGCGGGCCGGAAGCCTGCCCGTTTCGGGACCTTCGGCCCCCGCCCTGGCTACGCTGTCCGGGCACACGCCCAGCACTCCGGGGGGACAGATGGACGACGACACCACCCATGACCTCGACGGCATCGAGCTCGCCGACGCCGTCGAGTCGATCCGCAACCAGCTCGTCGACGCGGCGGCCCGCGCCACCGGCCGGCCCCTCGCCTTCTCCGTCGGCGACATCCAGATGGAGTTCACGCTCGAACTCCGCAGGGAGCACAAGGCAGGCGGCAAGGTGAAGGCCTGGGTCGTCGAGGCGGGCGCCGACACCTCGCGCTCCACCGGCCGCACGCACAAGGTCGGCTTCACTCTGACCCCGCACAACGCCGTCTCCGGGGAGGCATGGGAGATCGGGGACGAGGAGGCGGGGAGCACCGCGCACTTCGGTGCCAGCGGCACGGCACGGCCGTGAGGGCGCTGCAGCCGGCCGACCGCACGGTCGTCGTCTCCGGCGCCCTCCAGGGCAGCGGGGTGCTGCTCACCGACCGGCTGGTGCTGACCTGCGCCCACGTGGTCAAGAGCGGCAACGGGTGCCACGTCGCCCACCCGGACGTCGCAGGCCCGGTGCCGGCGACCGTGTCCTGGATCGACCACGACCTCGACGCCGCCCTGCTCCAGACCGCGAGCGCGGTCCTTCCGGTGGGACCGGCCCGGCTCGGCCTGGTGGACACGCGGCAGGCCATCGACGCGTGCGAGATCACCGGGTTCCCCCGCGTCCAGCGGTACGGCGCCGAGCGGCACACCGAGGCGGACCAGTACACCGCGACGGTCCTGCCCATGGCGGGGCGGATGCGCAACCTGCTGGTCTGCGACCTCGACGGACCGCCGGCCACCCGCTCCGACCAGGCGCCCTCCGTGCTGGCGGGGCTCTCCGGCGGGCCCGTCTTCGCGGGGGACGTCCTGCTCGGCATCGCCCGCCAGGTCCCCCAGCAGCGGGGCGGCAGGCGGGTCGAGTGCGTACCGCTCGGCCCCGTACTGGCGGCGAAGCCGTTCCGGCTGGTCTACGAACAGAGCGGCCCCCGGCTCCGCCACGAGAAGATCCACGGGCACTTCCCCCGGGACCTCCGGTACGAGGAGGAGTACGCGGCCGCCCTCGGTGCCGCCTACCGGCGTACGAAGGTCTTCGGGCTGGACGAGCTGGGCCGGAACGATTCGGAGTGGGACCTGGACACGGCCTATCTGAGCCTGGAGGCGCAGACATCCGCCGGCGCCTCGTCCCTGTCCCACACCCCGCAGGCCCCCCACGGGCCCCAGCGCGTCGACGCGCTCCTCGCCGGCCGGCACCGGGTCCTGCTCCGGGGCGACGCCGGTGCGGGGAAGACCACGCTCCTGTGGTGGCTGGCCGCCCATGCCTCGGCCCGCACGATGAGCGATGCCCTGGCTCCGCTGAACGGCCTGGTCCCCTTCGTCGTCCCGCTGCGGACGCTCCGCGCCCGGGGCAGAACGTTTCCCGCCCCCGCCCAGCTGCCCGACGCGGCCGGCCTGATGGTCGATTCCGCCCCCGACGGCTGGGCGGGCCGGGTACTGGAGGCGGGCCGGGCACTCCTGCTGGTGGACGGTCTGGACGAGGTGCCGCCGGAGGAACGGGAGGAGGCCCACATCTGGCTGTCGCAGCTCCTGCGGCGCTACCCGGAAACCCGCTGCGTCGCCACCGTCCGCCCGCTGGCCGTCGAACAGGACTGGCTCAGGTCAGAGGGTTTCGAGGAACTGCGACTGCTGCCGATGCGGAACGAGGACATCCTGTCCTTCGTGGCGTCATGGCACCGGGCGGCCCGGCTGGCCGAGGAGGGCGAGGACCGGGAGAGACTGGCCGAGCTGGAACGGGAGCTCTCCCGTCAGTTCGCACAGAACGCGCCCCTCAGGGACCTGGCCCGGACCCCGCTCCTGTGCGCGGTGATCTGCGCCCTGCACCGGCGGCGGGAGGGCTTCCTGCCGGAGACCCGGTGGAAGCTGTACCGCTCGGCCCTGGAGATGCTGCTGGGCCACCGCGACCGCCGCCGCCGGATCGACGGCCCCGAGGGCATCGTCATGGACGTCGACGAACACACTCAGCTCCTCCAGCGCATCGCCGTGTGGCTGGTGCGCGAGGGCCAGTCCGAATTCACCCGCGAACAGGCACTGAGGCAGCTGTCCCGGGCCCTGCCCGGGATGGACCGGGTGAGCGCGCAGGGGCCGGCGACCAGGATCCTGACCCACCTCCTCAACCGCAGCGGCCTCCTCCAGGAGCACACCGACGACACCTACCAGTTCGCGCACCGCACCTTCCAGGACTTCCTCGCCGCGAAGGAACTCGTCGAGGACGACCACCTCAAGGAGCTCCTCGGCCACGCCGGCGAGGAACAGTGGCAGGACGTGATCCTGCTGGCAGCCGGGCACTGCGGGCGCCGGGAGCTCCCGCTCCTGGTCGAGGGGCTGCTGGACGCGGGCCTGGCCCATGAGAAGGGCTCCCAGTCACGCATGGACATCCACGTGCTGGCAGCTCTCTGCGAGCAGCACGCCACGTGGCTCGACAGGGCGGTACGCGAACGTGTCCGGCGGTGTACGGCAGAGCTCTTCCCTCCGACCGACAGCGAACAAGCGAACGTGCTCGCCCGGCTCGGAACCGCAGCACTGCCCTGCCTGCCGGAGCCGGAGAGCCTGGCGCCCGACGATCCGGCGCTGGTTCCGGTGGTGAACCTGATCGGCTACATCGGCGGGAGCGAGGCCGTCCCGTACGCCCGTGCCTGGGCACTCCGGCACCCGGATCTCGGCGTGCATTTCGAATGCAGCTGGCCGAACTACCCGGCCGAGGTCCACGCCAGGGAGGTCTGGCCCACCTCGGCCTCGAACACACGCTGATTTCGATCGGCGACAGGTACCGGCTCGCAGCCAGGCGCCATCTGCCGTCCGCAAGACATCTGTCGATCGAGGCCGAGGCCCCCGATGCGGAGATGCGAGCGGCACTGAGGCAGACGGCACTCGAAGTCGTCGTCCTCAGGAACTCGGTCTTCACGGACCTCTCCTGCCTGAGCAGCTCGGCAGCGGCCTTGTGGCACCTGGTCATCAGCAAGTGCCGAGCTGTCCAGGACCTCACCCCGCTCACGGAACTGACGGCCATGACCCACCTGGACCTGGACGCCGCGTAACCGCCGCCTGAGCGCCTGGCACCGCTCGCGCGCCTCTCCCGGCTCACCGGCCTCGATGTGAGTGACCTCCCCACCAGCCGGTTGAGCGCGGTTCCCGCGCCACCGGCGGTCACCCACCTCTCCGTGGAGAGCCGGCAGCCGCTCGTCCTCGACGTCCTCGACCGATGGCCCCACGTCACGGATCCGCAGGTTTCGGAGCTCGCCGCGTTCGACGACGCCCTGGCCGGGATCGGCGCGCGTCCCCTCTGCGCGGAACCTCGCCGTGCAGGCCCACGAGCTGGGGGACCGACTCCGGATCGACCTCTACTGAGCCCGCGCGCAAAAGGGGCTGCCCCGGACCACACGGTCCGGGGCAGCCCCTGTGACGCTCAGGCGCTACGCGCGCGCCCTACGCCTCCTTCGTCAGGTTCGGGCCGCCGCCCGCTGCCTGCTCGATCGGCGGGACGTCGGGCAGAGCCGACTTCTCCTCACCGCGGAACGAGAACTTCTTCTCGTCCCCTTCGCCCTCGGTGCCCACGACCACGATGTGCCCGGGACGCAGCTCGCCGAAGAGGATCTTCTCGGAGAGGATGTCCTCGATCTCGCGCTGGATCGTCCGGCGCAGCGGCCGGGCGCCCATCACGGGGTCGTAGCCCTTCTTCGCGAGGAGCGACTTGGCCTCGGCACTGAGCTCGATGCCCATGTCGCGGTCCTTCAGACGCTCATCCACCTTGGCGACCATGAGGTCGACGATCCGGATGATGTCCTCCTCCGTGAGCTGGTGGAAGACGACCGTGTCGTCGACACGGTTGAGGAACTCGGGCCGGAAGTGCTGCTTGAGCTCTTCGTTGACCTTGTTCTTCATCCGCTCGTAGTTCGTCTTCACATCACCCTGGGCGGCGAAGCCCAGGTTGAAGCCCTTGGAGATATCCCTGGTCCCGAGGTTGGTCGTCATGATGATGACCGTGTTCTTGAAGTCCACGACCCGGCCCTGGGAGTCGGTCAGGCGACCGTCCTCCAGAATCTGGAGCAGGGAATTGAAGATATCGGGGTGGGCCTTCTCGACCTCGTCGAAGAGGACGACGGAGAACGGCTTGCGGCGCACCTTCTCGGTGAGCTGGCCGCCCTCCTCGTAGCCCACGTAACCGGGGGGCGAACCGAAGAGGCGGGAAACCGTGTGCTTCTCGCTGAACTCCGACATGTCGAGAGCGATCAGCGCGTCCTCGTCGCCGAAGAGGAATTCCGCGAGCGTCTTGGAGAGCTCCGTCTTACCGACACCGGACGGGCCGGCGAAGATGAACGAGCCACCGGGGCGCTTCGGGTCCTTCAGGCCTGCTCGCGTACGGCGGATCGCCTGCGAGAGGGCCTTGATGGCGTCCTTCTGGCCGATGACGCGCTTGTGGAGCTCGTCCTCCATGCGCAGCAGACGCGAGGACTCCTCCTCGGTCATCTTGAAGACCGGGATGCCGGTGGAGGCTGCCAGGACCTCGGCGATCAGCTCGCCGTCGACCTCGGCGACGACGTCCATGTCGCCGGCCTTCCACTCCTTCTCCCGCTTGGCCTTCGCCGCAAGCAGCTGCTTCTCCTTGTCACGGAGGGACGCCGCCTTCTCGAAGTCCTGGGAGTCGATCGCCGACTCCTTGTCGCGGCGGACACCCGCGATCTTCTCGTCGAACTCGCGGAGGTCCGGCGGCGCGGTCATCCGGCGGATGCGCATCCTGGACCCGGCCTCGTCGATCAGGTCGATCGCCTTGTCCGGCAGGAAGCGGTCGGAGACGTACCGGTCGGCCAGGGTCGCGGCCTGGACCAGTGCCTCGTCCGTGATGGAGACCCTGTGGTGGGCCTCGTAACGGTCGCGCAGACCCTTGAGGATCTCGATGGTGTGCGGCAGCGTCGGCTCAGCGACCTGGATGGGCTGGAAGCGGCGCTCGAGCGCGGCGTCCTTCTCCAGGTGCTTGCGGTACTCGTCGAGCGTCGTGGCACCGATGGTCTGGAGCTCGCCTCGCGCCAGCATGGGCTTGAGGATGCTCGCCGCGTCGATCGCGCCCTCGGCGGCGCCCGCACCCACCAGGGTGTGGAGCTCGTCGATGAACAGGATGATGTCGCCGCGGGTGCGGATCTCCTTGAGGACCTTCTTCAGGCGCTCCTCGAAGTCACCGCGGTAGCGGGAGCCCGCGACGAGCGCACCGAGGTCGAGGGTGTAGAGGTGCTTGTCCTTGAGGGTCTCGGGCACCTCGCCCTTGACGATGGCCTGGGCCAGGCCCTCGACGACCGCCGTCTTGCCGACGCCGGGCTCGCCGATGAGAACCGGGTTGTTCTTCGTACGGCGGGACAGCACCTGCATGACCCGCTCGATCTCCTTCTCGCGCCCGATGACCGGGTCGAGCTTGGACTCACGAGCGGCCTGGGTGAGATTCCGGCCGAACTGGTCGAGCACCAGGGACGTGGAGGGCGTGCCCTCCGCGGGGCCGCCCGCAGTGGCCGCCTCCTTGCCTCCCGAGTACCCGGAGAGCAGCTGGATGACCTGCTGCCGCACCCGGTTCAGGTCGGCGCCCAGCTTCACGAGGACCTGGGCTGCGACGCCCTCGCCCTCGCGGATCAGGCCGAGCAGGATGTGCTCGGTGCCGATGTAGTTGTGGCCGAGCTGAAGGGCCTCACGGAGCGACAGCTCCAGGACCTTCTTGGCCCGGGGAGTGAAGGGGATGTGCCCGGACGGGGCCTGCTGGCCCTGACCGATGATCTCCTCCACCTGCTGGCGGACCGCCTCGAGCGAAATCCCGAGGCTCTCCAGGGCCTTAGCGGCGACACCCTCACCCTCGTGGATCAGGCCCAGGAGGATGTGCTCGGTGCCGATGTAGTTGTGGTTGAGCATCCGGGCTTCTTCCTGAGCCAGGACGACAACCCGCCGCGCGCGGTCGGTGAACCTCTCGAACATCGTTAATCGCTCCTCAGAGCGGTCAGGCAGTAAGGGGTCGGTCCCCTCCCTGTCCTTCCGCAGCTTAGTCCCGCAAGCGGGGACCGCTCATTTCAACTGCCGACACCCGGCCCTGCTTCCCGGGGGAGCTCCCGCCCCGAACGCCGACAACTGCTCCAACCCGATGGTGCGAGACGATGTTCCCGCAGGCCAGGCAGATAGCCCTTTCGCCAGTACGCCGATGGCGAACGTGAGACGTTTTTGCCCGCGTGTCGCCCCTTCCCACTAGGGATGTCTTACCCGCACTCACCGACAGTCCATGCGGCGCACCCCCGTTTACTCCGCTACGGGCGAACAACTTCGCGCCGCCGGGAGCTTCCGTACGCCCCCGCGGCATACACGCAGGGCAGTCGATCAAGGACAGCGCGTAACCCCGGGGCCGGTTCGGCGGTTCATCGGACATGGCCTTCCTCGTCCCGCCTCCCCGCTCGTCGCCGGAATCCGGCGCCCGTGCCCAGTGGTACGCCCGTGAACTCGGCTGGGACACGACGGGCACACGGCCGGTCCGGCTGCTGACGGGCCTGCGCTTCGACGTCCTGGAGCTGCCCGCCCCGGCGGGACACGCGGTGCTGCGCCGGGTCGGACGCACGGGACCGGTGGCGCTGGCGGGGCGGCGGATGCGGCTGCTGGTGGCCGCGGGCAGCGCCGACGAGCTGCCGGGCTTGCTGGACTGGCTGGAGTGGGGCGGGATCGCCCTCGACCTGTCCGCCGTCGGCACGGGCGGGCACATCACGGCCCCGGTGCCGCCCGGCGGGGCGGTGGGCTCGCCGGGGACCGCGGTCTGGCTGCGGCCCCCCGGATCGCGCCAGGAGGTGGAACGCTCACTCCCGGCCCTCGGCGGCCTCGGGAGCAGCGGTGGGGATGCTCCCGATCTCGTACGACTCGTGGACGCGGCGGCGGCTGAATGCCACCGGGCCACACTCGCTCATGCCCGGACACACCTGCGGACCCATCGGCCGACAGGTCAGCCGTTCGCCTTCTCGTAAGCCTCGCGGATCTCGGCGGGAACGCGGCCGCGGTCATTCACGTTGTGGCCGTTCTCGCGCGCCCACCTACGGATCTCGGCCGTGTCCTTGTTGCCACCGGTAACGGCGCGGCCCTTGCCACGGCCGGTCGCGGCACGGCCGCCGGTGCGGCGCCCGCTCTTGGTGTACGGCTCAAGAAGACCACGGAGCTTGTCCGCGTTGGTCGTGGTGAGGTCGATCTCGTACGTCTTGCCATCCAGAGCGAACGTCACGGTCTCGTCCGCCTCGCCACCGTCGAGGTCATCAACAAGAAGGACCTGAACCTTCTGCGCCACCGGATTTCCTTTCATCGAAAATGGAGTACGCGGAAAGGAAACCGCTTTTCTCCGGAAAACACAAACCCCTGGGAGAGCTTCAGGAGCGCAAGAGCGCGGGAAACATGCGCGATTCGGACATAGGGTTCCGGCATCTTCCGCCGTTCACAGGTGCAGAAGCATGCGGCTGTTGCCCAAGGTGTTCGGCTTCACTCGTTCGAGACCCAGGAACTCGGCGACACCCTCGTCATAGGAACGCAGCAGCTCGCTGTAGACATCTCCGTCGACCGGCGTCTCTCCGATCTCGGTGAAGCCGTGCGCGGCGAAGAAGTCGACTTCGAACGTGAGACAGAAAACCCGGCGGACACCGAGCCAGCGCGCGGTCTGCAAGAGCTTGTCCAGGACCTGGTGCCCCACTCCGGCGCCCTTGATGGCGTGGTCGACGGCGAGAGTGCGCACTTCGGCCAGGTCTTCCCACATCACGTGGAGCGCGCCGCAGCCGATGACGCGGGCGTCCTCGTCGCGTTCGGCGACCCAGAACTCCTGGATGTCCTCGTAAAGCGTCACCGTCGCTTTGTCGAGCAGGATGCCTTCGGAGACGTAGCCGTCGAGCAGTCCGCGGACGGACGCCACATCGCTGGTCCTGGCTCGGCGGACGGTGATGGCCGGCCTATTTACCGACGGGCCGGTATGAACATCTGCGCGAGATCCCGTTTCCGGCCCGCCGTGATCTCCGGTTTGCGCCTCGGGGGGGTGCTCGGTTTGCGACTGCTCTGGGGACATCCCCCGACGCTATCGCCCGCTCTCCGGCGGCGCCTCATCGGCCGGGGCCCCGTCTTCGGGCCCGCTCCCGGCCGGTTCGGGGAAGGTGGGCGCCACGACGCGCATCGCATCGCGGAGAGCTTCGCGCTGCTCCGCGGACATCATCCCGAAGAACGCGACCAGTGCGGCCGCGGGGTTGTCGCTCTGCGACCATGCTTCGTTCATCAGTGCGGCAGAGTATGCGGCGCGGGTGGAGACGGCCGTATATCGATATGCCCGGCCATCCACTTCCCGGCGTACCCAGCCCTTCTGATGGAGATTGTCCATTACCGTCATGACGGTCGTGTACGCGATGGACCGTTCCTGTTGAAGGTCCTCGAGAACTTCCCGCACGGTGACCGGGCGGTTCCATTGCCAGACCCGTGTCATCACGGTGTCTTCCAGCTCTCCCAATTGGCGAGGCACAGCGTCACCTTAGTGCTAGATGTCTGGAATGGGATATTTCAGGGACGAAAAAAGGGCGCCACGGCTCCGGGGAGCCGTGCGCCCTTCATGCTCGGGCCCGGGTCAGGCGCCCCCGGGCCTCGGAGCCTGCCGGGCCGTTTCGGCGCGGGCGAGCGCCGCGTCCACCGCGGCGTCCTCCTTGGCCTTGTTCGGGCCGCCCTGGCTCTTGATGATCGTCCTGACGAGGCCGATGAAGAAGACGGCCATCACCACGGGGGGAACGAGCGCGGATACGTAGTCCATGCCCTCCAGGGTAGCGAGCCCGGCATTCCGGCCACTCCCGGGCACCCCTCAGGCGCGTCGGCGCCTCAGGACACGGCGCGCTCCTCGGCCGGCGGAGCGGGGGCGGGCCGGCGGCGGGGCGGGAAGACCTCGGACGGCTTCGGCATGGGCCGCTCGCCCGGCGCCGGAGGACGGGCCGGCTCGGCCGGCCGCGACGGGTTCCGGGGCCGCTCGGGCTCCTTGGCCGCCGACAGACCGCCGGGCAGGGCGAGCAGCCGGCCGCGCGGCGCGGGCGTCGTCATGGGCACCGCGCGACCGGCGAGGCGCGCCCGCACGGAGCGCTCGGCCAGCATCTGGCAGCGCTCCAGCAGGGCCGCCGCGACCGGACCGGCGCGCAGGGCGCGCAAGGCCGCGAGATCGTCCGGGCGGGGGTCGTAGCCGGCCGCGAGGGCGTCCTGGAGAAGCTCCAGATAGCCACTGAGCGAGCCGGGGAGGGCGTCGCGGTAGCGGGCGAGATCGGCGAGGAGGAAGGCGCGCAGCCGGCCCGCCTCGCTCACCACCTCGTCCACCGCGCCCGCGAGGCGCAGGCAGTCCTGGACATCCTCTTCCGGCAGGGGCGTGGGGTGGAGGGCGTTGGCGAGAGCACGTCGGAGCACCCGGAGCTCGTCCGCGCTGAACGCCATGCCGCCGCGTGATCCGTAGGGCGTGGGCATGAAGCGACAATACGTGCTAAATGGACAAAATCCGCTTAACTAACCGCTCGGCGGCGCGGCGCCGTACTCCGCGCCGCCGAGTCGTTCCCGCAGGTGACCGCGGGCGCGCCCTACATCCGGGCGATGTTCCGCTCGTACACGAGGCGCAGTCCGATCAGGGTCAGCCAGGGCTCGTGCTCGTCGATGACGGAGGACTCGCCCAACACCATCGGAGCAAGGCCGCCGGTCGCGATGACGGTGACCTCGTCGGGGTCGGCCGCCAGCTCCTTCTTCATGCGCTCGACCACGCCGTCGATCTGACCCGCGAATCCGTAGACGATGCCGGACTGCATGGCCTCGACGGTGTTCTTGCCGATCACGCTGCGGGGCCGCGCCAGCTCGATCTTGCGGAGCTGTGCGCCCTTCACCCCGAGCGCCTCCACGGAGATCTCGATGCCCGGCGCGATCACCCCGCCCGTGTACTCACCGCGCGCGGAGACCGCGTCGAAGGTCGTGGCCGTGCCGAGGTCGACGACGATGGCCGGGCCGCCGTAGAGCTCGACCGCGGCGACCGCGTTGATGATGCGGTCCGCGCCGACCTCCTTCGGGTTGTCGGTGAGCACGGGGACGCCGGTCTTCACGCCCGGCTCCACGAGGACCGCGGGGACATCGCCGTAATAGCGGCGGGTGACCTCGCGGAGCTCGTGCAGGACGGCGGGGACGGTCGAGCAGATCGCGATGCCCTCGATGCCGTCGCCGAGCTCGACACCGAGCAGCGGGTGCATGCCCATCAGCCCCTGGAGCAGGACGGCGAGCTCGTCGGCGGTGCGGCGGGCGTCGGTGGAGATCCGCCAGTGCTCGACGATCTCCTCGCCGTCGAACAGGCCGAGGACGGTGTGGGAGTTGCCCACGTCGATGGTGAGCAGCATCAGGCGCCGGCCCCGTCGGTCGCCGCCACGTCGCGGAAGTCAAGGCCGATGTCGAGGATCGGCGAGGAGTGCGTGAGTGCGCCGACCGCCAGGTAGTCGACGCCGGCCTCGGCGTAGGCGCGGGCGGAGTCGAGGGTCAGCCGGCCCGAGGACTCCAGCACCGCACGGCCTCCGACGAGCGCGACCGCCTCGGCGGTCGCCGCCGGGGTGAAGTTGTCCAGCAGGATCAGGTCGGCGCCCGCTCCGAGGACCTCGCGGACCTGCTCCAGGGTGTCCACCTCGACCTCGATCGCGAGCTCCGGGTACGCCTTCCTGACCCGCTGGAACGCCTCGGCGACGCCGCCCGCCGCGATAACGTGGTTGTCCTTGACCAGCGCCGCGTCCACGAGCGACATGCGGTGGTTGACCCCGCCGCCGCAGCGCACGGCGTACTTCTCCAGGGCGCGCAGCCCCGGGGTGGTCTTGCGGGTGTCGCGTACCTGCGCCTTCGTGCCGTCGAGCACGTCCGCCCAGGCGCGGGTCGCCGTCGCGATGCCGGAGAGCCTGCACAGCAGGTTGAGCGCGCTGCGCTCGCCGGTGAGCAGGTCACGGGTGCGCGTGGTCACCGTGAGCAGCTTCTGGCCCGGCGCGACGCGGTCGCCGTCCTCGACGTGGCGCACGACCTCGAACTCGTCGGTGCAGACGATGGAGAGGACGGCTTCGGCGACACGCAGACCCGCGACGACGCCGGCCTCACGCGCGGTGAAGTCGCCGGTGGCGACGGAGTCCTCCGGGACGGTCGCCACGGTGGTGACGTCCTCACCTCCGTCGAGGTCCTCCTCGATCGCGACGTGGGCGATGTCCTCGACCTGCACAGGATCCAGTCCGGCCTCGGCCAGCAGCTGGGCCAGGGCGGGGTCGAGGCCGCACTCGAGGCCGTCGGGGTCGTAGCCGTCACCGCAGCCGCAGCCGTCGCCGCAGCCACCACCGGAGTCGGCGGGTGCGCCGATGTGGATCAGCGGTACGTCCACAGGTGTGGGGCGCGGATTCTCTTCGGGCGTGCTCACGGTTACGGCTCCTCGGGGGCGTCGGCGGGGCGGTTCGGGAGGCCTGCGGGCAGAGCGGAGTCTGCCGGGTCTCCGGGGCGTACGGGCGGGAACGCGGAAGTGTCCGTCGTGCGGACGACGGGTCGCAGGCGCGGGTCGACGCGGACGGTCAGATGGCGGCGCCAGACGTCGTCGTCGCGCTCGGGGTGGTCCTCGCGCCAGTGGCAGCCGCGGGTCTCCTCACGCTCCCGCGCGGCGGCGACCAGCACCTGAGAGACCAGGAGGAGGTTCGTGGCCTCCCACGCCTCCACCCCGGGTACGGCGTCCTTCGCACCGTCCTCGTCGGCGGCGGTCGCGGCGTGCCGGAGCGCCTCCAGCTCCCCGGCCGCGGTGGCGAGGCTGCCGGCGGAGCGGATCACCCCGGCACCCCTGGTCATGATCCGCTGGATCGCGGTCCGCGACTCGGCGGTGAGCAGCGGGACGGTGCGGGGCGCGGCGGGCGGCTTCGCGGGGGTGCGCCGGGAGGCGGCGGCCCCGGAATCGGTGCCGGCCACGATGTCGGCCGCGATGCGCTCGGCGAACACCAGGCCCTCCAGCAGCGAGTTGGAGGCCAGCCGGTTCGCGCCGTGCACCCCGGTGCAGGCGACCTCTCCGCAGGCGTACAGCCCGGGCACCGTCGTACGGCCCCGGAGGTCGGTGCGGACGCCGCCGGAGGCGTAGTGCGCCGCGGGGGCCACCGGGATCGGCCGGGTTATGGGGTCGATGCCGTGCGCACGGCAGGCGGCGAGGATCGTCGGAAAGCGCTTCTCCCACATCTCGGCGCCGAAGTGACGGGCGTCGAGGTACATGTTCTCGGTGCCCTGGAGGTGCATCTGCCGGGTGATGGCCTTGGCGACGATGTCGCGGGGGGCCAGCTCGGCCAGCTCGTGCTGCCCGAGCATGAAGCGGGTGCCGGAGGCGTCGACGAGATGGGCGCCCTCACCCCGTACCGCTTCGGACACGAGCGGCTGCTGGCCCTCGGAGTCGGCTCCGAGAAACAGGACGGTCGGATGGAATTGAACGAATTCGAGGTCGGAGACCTCGGCGCCCGCACGCAGCGCGAGGGCCACCCCGTCGCCGGTGGAGACCGGCGGGTTGGTGGTGGCGGAGAAGACCTGGCCCATGCCACCGGTGGCGAGCACCACGGCCGGGGCGTGCACCGCGCCCACGCCGTCGTGCTGGCCCTCGCCCATGACGTGCAGGGTGACACCCTCCGTACGGCCTTCGGCGTCCGTGACCAGGTCCAGGACCAGGGCGTTCTCGATGATGCGCAGGGCGGCCGAGCGGACCGCCTCGACCAGGGCGCGGGAGATCTCCGCGCCCGTCGCGTCGCCTCCCGCGTGCGCGATACGGCGGCGGTGGTGGCCGCCCTCACGGGTCAGGGCGATCGCGCCGGTGTCGGTGGTGTCGAAGTGCGCGCCGGTCTCGATCAGCCGGCGTACGGCGTCGGGGCCCTCGGTGACCAGGGCGCGCACCGCCGTCTCGTCGCAGAGGCCGGCTCCGGCGACCAGGGTGTCGTCGAGGTGCTGCTCGGGAGTGTCGCCCTCGCCGAGCGCGGCGGCGATGCCGCCCTGCGCCCAGCGGGTGGAGCCGTCGTCGAGGCGGGCCTTGGTGACGACCACGGTCGCGAGGCCGGCGGCGGCGCAGCGCAGCGCGGTGGTGAGACCGGCCACGCCGGAGCCGACCACGACGACGTCCGCGTCGATGGCCCAGCCGGGGGCGGGGGCGGTCAGCCGTATTCCGGTCACGTGAGGGCTCCGAGGGTCAGCGGGATGTTGTCGATGAGGCGGGTGGCTCCCACGCGCGCCGCGACGACGAGGACCGTCTCGCCGCTGACCCGGTCGTCGGGCACCTCGGTGAAGTCCGCCGGGTCCACGAGCGCCACGTAGTCCAGGGCGAGCGGCACCGCTTCCTCCGCCGCCTCGTCCAGGACGGTCCGGGCGGCGGCCAGCACCGCGGCGGGTGCGACGGTCGGCCGGGCCAGTGCCACGGCCTGGGTGTCGGCGGCCGCACGGACCTCGCCCAGCTCGTTCAGGGCGGCGGCGCGGCCCTCGTGCTCCGGGACCGTCCGCGCCCGGGCGTGCAGCGTCTGCTGGGCGACCAGCCGGTCGCGGGCGGCGAACAGGGCCCTGGGCAGGGCCAGCGCGGTCCTCCGCTCCTCGGCGGAGAGGAAGCGGTTGCGGCTGGAGAGCGCCAGACCGTCGGGGTCGCGGACGGTCGGCACCGCGACGATGTCCGTGCCGAAGTTGAGGTCGCGCACCATGCGGCGGACCAGCGCCAGCTGCTGGGCGTCCTTCTGCCCGAAGAACGCCGCGTCCGGCCGGGTGAGGTGCAGGAGCTTGGCGACGACGGTGAGCATGCCGTCGAAGTGACCGGGACGGGCGGCGCCCTCCAGCCGCTCCCCCATGGGGCCGGCGACGATCCTGACCTGCGGCTCACCCCCGGGGTAGACCTCGTCGACGGAGGGGGCGAAGACCGCGTCGGCGCCCGCCCGGGAGGCGACGGCGAGGTCGGCGTCCAGGGTGCGGGGATAGCGGTCGAGGTCGGCGGCCTCGCCGAACTGGAGCGGGTTGACGAAGACGGTGACCACGACCTGGCCGTCGGGTCCTGCGGCGGCCCGCGCGGCGCGGATCAGCGTGGCGTGGCCGTCGTGCAGCGCGCCCATCGTCATCACGACGGCGCGGCGGGCTCCGGCGGGCCGGCCGAGAGCCTCCAGCTCGGCGGCGGAGCGCAGCAGGGTGGCGGGTGCGGTGTTCATCGCTTCTCCCCCGGCCCGGACGCGTCCGGCCCGTGTGTTCCGTTCGCGGCGTTGCTGTCCGACAGGACGCCGAGGAGGTCCTCCGCGAACTCGGGCTTGAGCAGGCCGTGGTCGAGGGCGCGGTCGGCCGTGGCGCGCGCCATGGCGAGATATCCGGCCACCGTCTGCGGCGCGTGGGCGCGCAGCTCGCGGATGTGCGCGGACACCGTCCCCGCGTCGCCCCGGGCGACGGGGCCGGTCAGTGCCGCGTCACCGGAGCGCAGGGCGTTGTCGAGCGCGGCCCCGAGCAGAGGGCCGAGCATCCGGTCGGGCGCGCCCACCCCGGCCTGGCGGAGCAGGTCCATGGACTGCGCGACGAGGGTGACCAGGTGGTTCGCGCCGAGGGCGAGCGCCGCGTGGTAGAGCGGCCGGGACTCCTCGGCGATCCACTCGGGCTCACCGCCCATCTCGATGACGAGCGCCTCCGCGGCGAGCCTGAGCTCCTCGGGAGCGGTCACCCCGAAGGAGCAGCCCGCCAGCCGCTGTACGTCGACGGAGCTGCCGGTGAAGGTCATCGCCGGATGCAGCGCGAGCGGGAGGGCGCCGGCCCGCAGCGCGGGGTCGAGCACCTTCGTGCCGTACCGGCCGGAGGTGTGGACGAGCAGCTGGCCCGGTCGTACGGCGCCGGTCTCGGCGAGGCCTTCGACCAGGCCGGGCAGGGCGTCGTCGGGGACGGTCAGCAGCACGAGCTCGGCGCGGGCGAGGACCTCGGCGGGGGTGACCAGGGGGACGTCGGGGAGCAGTGCGGCGGCCCGGCGCACGGATGCGTCGGAGACGCCCGACACTGCGACCGGGCGGTGCCCGGCGAGCTGCAGCGAGGCGGCGAGGGCGGGGCCGACCCGTCCCGCGCCGACCACGCCGACGGTGAGACGGGCGGGGCGGTCCCTCGCGTCGAGGGCTTCCTTGGAAACTGATGCGTTCACGCGGCGATGGCCTTCCGTTCCAGTCCGCGGGGGGTACCGGACGATTCCTCTGCATGCTACGCCAGCGTTTCGTCATGCACCCCGGCCGTCCACAGCCTGTGGATAACTTCTGGCGGAGAGAGGACCCGGAATGGGCGCCGTCCGCGACCCGGGTGATGATCGTCCCATGGGAGACACCGACGAGCAGAAGCAGCGACACCGCAGGCTGACCGCGTGGCAGCGTTCCGGGAAGGTACTGGCGCGGATGTCCGCGGACCACACGCTGGCCGGCCGGCTGGCCGCCCTGGCCGCCGACGCCGGCACGGTCCACGACCTGGGTGACTGGACGGACGTCTACGGCGGCGGGGTCGTCGCGGAGGCCGAGCGGCGCACGGCCGGCCTGCTGGGCATGGAGGCCGCCGCCTTCTTCCCGACCGGGACGATGGCCCAGCAGGTCGCGCTGCGCTGCTGGGCGGGGCGCACGGGCAATCCGGCCGTGGCACTGCACCCCCTCTCCCATCCGGAGGTACACGAGCGCGGCGCGCTCGCCTCGGTGAGCGGACTGCGTACGGTGCATCCGACGACGGAGCCCCGGCACGCCACGGCGGACGAGATCCGCGACTTCCCCGAGCCGTTCGGCACGCTGATGCTGGAGTTGCCGCTGCGTGACGCCGGCTTCGTCCTGCCCTCCTGGGAGGAGCTGGAGGCAGTCGTGGCCGCCGCCCGGGACAGGGACGCGGTGGTGCATCTGGACGGGGCGCGCCTGTGGGAGTGCACGCCGCACTTCGGGCGCGGCCTGCCGGAGATCGCGGCGCTCGCCGACAGTGTCTACGTCTCGTTCTACAAGTCCCTGGACGGGCTGTCGGGAGCGGTGCTCGCGGGCTCGGAATCCCTGATCGAGGAGGCGAGGACGTGGCGCCACAGGTACGGCGGCCAGGTCTTCCAGCAGTACCCGGCGGCCCTCTCGGCCCTGCTGGGCCTGGAGCGGGAGCTGCCCAGGCTGCCGTCGTACGTGGCGCACGCGAAGGTGGTCGCCGGTGCGCTGGCGGACGGCTTCGCCGGATCGGCGGTGCCGTGGTTCCGGGTGCACCCCGAGCCGCCGCACACGCACCAGTTCCAGGTCTGGCTGCCCTACGCCGCTGACGTGCTGGACGAAGCGTCGGTTCGGCAGGCCGAGGAGACGGGCGTGACGCTCTTCCGCCGCTGGTCCGCGGCTCCGGCCGGGCCGCCAGGACTCTCGTCCACCGAGGTCACGGTGGCGGCGCAGGGGCTGGAGTGGACCGCCGACGACGTGCGGGAAGCGGTGGCGGATTTCGTGTCGCGGCTCCAGGAGGGGGCGGCACCCCAGGAGTAGCGCGGCTCCAGGAGGAGGCGCACCCCAGGAGCGGCGCGGCCCCGGGCGGAGGCGTGTCGCCTCAGGAGTAGGGCGGGCGGTGCGCGGCCGTCCAGACGCGGATACGCCTGCGGAGGGTACGCAGGACGTCCCGGTCGTGCGCGCCGGGCGGCGGGGGCGGGCCCTCACCGTGCTGCGCGGCGCGGTAGCTGTCGAGCATGTGCTGCTGAACGGTGTCCATGGATCCAGCCTGACCCCGGCCCGGCAGGCCCGCCCGTGGATTGACGGCCGCAGTCAAGTGGCGACGGCCGTCGCCCCTCACCCCTCACCATGGAGGGGTGAGTGTGCACATCGACATCGCCGGCCTGCCCCCCGAGCGCATCGTTTTCGAGACCTCCCCTCTCGCCGAGCTGGGGCTCGCCCTCCACGCCCTCTCCGAGCCCGGCCACCACCCCGGACTGCACGGCTGGGCGACCGCGACCTCCGCGGCCCTGGAACCGGACCTCGCGGACCGGCTCCACGAGGCGGAGTTCCTGTGGCGGAACACCTTCTCCGACGTCTTCATGCCGTTCGCCGGCGTCCGCGGCGGGGACGGGAGGACCGGCTCGACCCTCGCCGAGGACCTGGACATCCTGGACAGGCTCGACGACGAGCGGTTCGTCTCGTCCGCTCTGGAGTTCACCTGCGCGAGCCTGTACGGAACGGGAGCGCCCTCGCCGCTCACCGACGCCGGGATGCGGACCCGCGCGCTCGACATGGCAGCGGCCAGGGGACCGAAGCAGCTCGGCTTCACCCGGCAGCTGCTGGCCGACCCGGGCTCCGTGCGCGGCTGGGTCCGGCGCCTCTTCGAGGACTGTGACCAGGCCTTCTTCGCCGACACCTGGCGGCGTACCCAGGTCCAGCTGGTCGCCGACGCCCGGCACAAGACCGAGGTGCTGCGGCACAAGGGTGTCGGCGCCGCTCTGGGCGCGGTCTCGGCGGCCCTCTCGCTGGACGAGAGGACCGGCAGGATCAGCGTCGACAAGCTGACCACCGGCCGGACCGACACAACGGGATCGGCGGCCGGCACCGGCCTCACCCTCATCCCGACGAGCTTCGGCTGGCCGCATCTGATGGTGCTGCACGCTCCCGGCTGGCGCCCGGTGATCCACTACCCGGTGCACCGCCCCGAACTGCCCTCCCCCGCCTCCGTCGAGCTGCTCCAGCTCCGCATGGAAGCGCTGGCCCACCCCATGCGGATGAGGCTATGCCGCAACCTGGCGCGCTCGCCGTACACCACCGGTGAACTCGCCGACTCGCACGGCATCACGCCTCCCGAGGTCTCCCGCCACCTGGCGGTGCTCAAGAAGGCCGGCCTGGTCACCACCCGCCGGCGCGGCCGGTACGTCCTGCACTCGCTGGACCTGACGGTCGTGGCACGCCTGGGCAGCGACTTCCTGGAGGGCGTACTGCGGTGAACCGGGCGGGGCCTCCGGCCGGTTCACCTGCCCGGCCGCCCCGCCGAGGTGCGGTCAGCCCGATCCGCCGCCGGCCCGCACCAGTCCCGTCTCGTACGCGAGGACGACGACCTGCACCCGGTCGCGCAGGCCGAGTTTGGTCAGGATGCGGCCCACGTGGGTCTTCACGGTCGCCTCGGACAGCACCAGCCGGGCCGCGATCTCGCCGTTCGACAGCCCCTGCGCGACGAGCAGCATCACTTCTCGCTCGCGCTCGGTCAGCTTCTCGACATGCTTGTGCCGGGGCTCCTTCCTGCCGCTCGGCAGCATCGGCGAGAACCGGTCGAGCAGCCTGCGGGTCGTCGACGGGGCCACCACGGCGTCGCCGCTGTGCACCGCGCGGATGGCGGAGAGCAGCTCACCGGGCGGCACGTCCTTCAGCATGAAGCCGCTGGCGCCCGCCTTCAGACCGGAGAAGGCGTACTCGTCCAGGTCGAAGGTGGTCAGGATCAGCACCTTCGGCGGTTCGGTTCCCGCGCAGATGCGCCGGGTCGCCTCGACGCCGTCCAGCCGAGGCATGCGTACGTCCATCAGCACCACGTCGACGGCCGTGGACCGCAGGACCTCGATCGCCTCGGCCCCGTCGCCCGCCTCCGCGACGACCTCCATGTCCGGCTGGGCGGCGAGCACCATCCGGAAGCCGGTGCGCAGCAGCACCTGGTCGTCGACGAGCATTACGCGGATGGCCATGAGGTGTCCCGTCCTTCTGTCACTGGTTGGCCGGCTTGAGCGGAAGCAGCGCGCTGATCCGGAAGCCGCCGCCCTGTCGCGGGCCCGCGTCCAGCGTGCCGCCGACCATGCCGACCCGCTCCCGCATGCCGATCATTCCCTGTCCCGCTCCGTCCGCGCCGCCGTCCTCGTAGAGCTCGTGCGGGGCGCCGCGGCCGTCGTCCTCGACCAGCAGCCCGAGCCCGTCGTCGAAGTAGACCAGCCGCACGCTCGCCCCGGCGTCGGGGCCCCCGTGCTTACGGGTGTTGGTCAGCGCCTCCTGGACGATGCGGTACGCGGTCAGCTCGACCCCGCTCGGCAGCGGACGAGGAGTGCCCTCGATCCTGAAGTCCACCGCGAGGCCGGTCTCCCTGACCTTGCCGACGAGCTCCTCGATCTGCTCGACGTCGGGCTGCGGGACGTACTCCCCGCTCTCGGGGGAATCGCCGGTCCTGAGCACTCCGAGCAGCCGCCGCATCTCGGCGAGCGCCTGGCGTCCGGTGCCGGAGATGGTCTCCAGTGCCTGCCGGGCCTGGTCGGGGGACGAGTCCATGACATACGCGGCGCCGTCGGCCTGGACCACCATCACCGAGACGTTGTGCGCGACGACGTCGTGCAGTTCGCGGGCGATACGGGCCCGTTCGGCGGCGACGGCGACCTTCGACTGCGCCTCGCGCTCGCGCTCCAGCCGGGCGGCCCGCTCCTCCAGCTGGCTGAAGTAGGCCCGCCGGGTGCGTATGGAATCGCCGAGCACCCAGGCCAGGACGAAGGGCACGGTCATCATCACGACGTAGCCGAGCGACTGAGCCCAGCCGCCGTACGGTGCGTCGTCGGGCCAGCGCAGCCGGGAGATCCCCGCCGCGCCGAGGCTGCACCCGAGGGCGAGCCAGGACGCCCGGCGCTCCCCGACGGTGGCCACGGTGTACGTGATCACCAGCAGGGCGAAGTCCGCCACGTCCGGCCGCACCCCGAACAGCAGCTGGGCGAGCCCCATCACGATCGCGAGCAGCAGCATCTTCTCCGGCGCGCGGCGGCGCAGCGCGACCACGACGCACAGCCCGACCGCGATCGGCACCGCGGCGACGCGCTCCGGACCGCTCCCGACCTGGCCGGCCACGATGGACACGCCGGAGAACCCGAGGAGGAGGACAGCCCAGAGGGTGTCGACGCCCGTCGGGTGTCTGCGGATGAAATCGTAGAAGCGCTGCACATTACCCAGCGTAGGGACAGCTGATCGGTGCCCGGGTCAGCCGGAGGGCCGATCCGGATCCTGGGACCGTACTCCCCAAGGTGGAGACTTGCCTATGTGACGTATGACTGGTGCCGCTGGCGGGAAGCCGCCGAGACCGCTTTGTACGGGGAAGAGGGCTTCTACCGGCGCCCGGAGGGCCCCGCGGGTCATTTCCGTACCTCGGTGCACGCGTCCCCCCTGTTCGCCACCGCCGTCGCCCGGCTGCTGGCCGGCACGGCACGGGAGCTGGGGACGGACTCGGTGGACCTCGTGGATGTGGGAGCGGGCCGCGGCGAGCTGGTGACCGGGGTGCTGGCGGCGCTGCGGGACGGGACCCTGGCCCCGGGCCTGACCGTACGGGCGTACGCCGTGGAGCTCGCCCCGCGCCCGCCGGGCCTCCACCCGGGCATCGAGTGGTGCTCCCGGCCCCCGCGGGGCGTGCGAGGCCTGCTGTTCGCCAACGAATGGCTGGACAACGTCCCGGTGGACATCGCCGAGGCCGACGCCGACGGGGTGCCCCGCTACGTCCTCGTCCGGAGTGCCGACGGCGCCGAGCGGCTCGGCGATCCGGTGACCGGTGCGGACGCCCGGTGGCTGAGCCGCTGGTGGCCGCTGTCCCGTCCCGGCGACCGTGCCGAGATCGGGAGGCCGCGTGACGAGGCCTGGGCCGGCGCCGTCGCGTCCCTGGCCGGCGGGACGGCGGTGGCGGTCGACTACGCGCATGTACGGGCGTCGAGGCCGCCGTTCGGGACGCTGACCGGGTTCCGCGGAGGCCGCGAGGTGCCACCCGTGCCCGACGGGAGCTGCGACCTCACCTCGCATGTGGCCCTGGACGCCTGCGCGACGGCGGCGGACGGCGTGGCCGAGCTCCTCGACCAGCGGACGGCGCTGCGGGAACTGGGCATCAGCGGCGAACGCCCGCCGCTGGCACGGGCGTCGGCCGATCCCGTCGGTTACGTCCGGGCGCTCGCCTCGGCCGGGGAGGCGGCGGAGCTGACGGCGCGGGGCGGGCTGGGCGACTTCGGCTGGCTGCGGAACCGGGTCCCGGACCGGGAAGAGGGCGCCGGACCGTGAAAAGGCCTCCGCGTCGTGAAGAGGGATACTGTCCCGCATGACGGAGACGACGATCGGCATCGGCGGCGCGGCGGAGAGCACCGACATGGTGCTGAACATCGGCCCGCAGCACCCCTCCACCCATGGTGTGCTCCGGCTGCGGCTCGTCCTGGACGGCGAGCGGATCCAGCAGGCCGAGCCCGTCATCGGTTATATGCACCGGGGCGCCGAGAAGCTCTTCGAGGCCAGGGACTACCGGCAGATCATCATGCTCGCCAACCGCCACGACTGGCTGTCGGCGTTCTCCAACGAGCTCGGGGTCGTCATGGCCGTCGAGCGGATGCTCGGCATGGAGGTCCCTGAGCGCGCCGTCTGGACGAGGACGCTGCTCGCCGAGCTGAACCGGGTGCTCAACCACCTGATGTTCCTCGGCTCCTACCCCCTCGAACTCGGCGGGATCACCCCGATGTTCCACGCGTTCCGGGAGCGCGAGGAGCTCCAGGCCGCGATGGAGGAGGTGTCCGGCGGACGGATGCACTACATGTTCAACCGGGTCGGCGGCCTCAAGGAGGACCTGCCCGCGGGCTGGCTCGGCCGGGCCAGGGACGCGGTGGCGTCCGTGCGTTCGCGGATGGACGTGTACGACCGGCTGGTGCTCGGCAACGAGATCTTCCGTGGCCGCACCCGCGGGGTGGGCGTGCTGTCCTCCGAGGCCGTGCACGCGTACGGGGTGTCCGGGCCGATCGCCAGGGCCTCGGGGGTCGACTTCGACCTGCGGCGCGACGAGCCCTACCTCGCCTACGGGGAGCTCCGGGACACGCTCGAGGTCGTCACCCGGACCGAGGGCGACTGCCTGGCCCGTTTCGAGTGCCTCCTGGAGCAGACGCACAACGCTCTGGACCTCGCCGACGCGTGTCTGGACCGGATGGCCGAACTGCCGCCCGGTCCCATCAACCAGCGGCTGCCCAAGGTGCTGAAGGCGCCGGAGGGCCACACCTACGCGTGGACCGAGAATCCGCTGGGGATCAACGGCTACTACCTGGTGTCCACGGGTGAGAAGACGCCGTACCGGCTGAAGCTGCGGTCCGCCTCGTTCAACAACATCCAGGCGCTCACCGAGCTGCTGCCGGGGACGCTGGTCGCCGACATGGTCGCGATCCTGGGCTCGCTCTTCTTCGTCGTCGGGGACATCGACAAGTAGCCCCGGCCGCGCGGGCTCCCGCGTGGCGCGTCCTTCCCGTTACGAGGAGACGGCGCTGCGCAGCTCGACGACGTCCAGCTGCTCCGTCTCGTCGTGCGCCGTCAGGTCGATGACCTTGCCGACGGCCCGGTTCTCGGCCGCGCCCGTGCGGTGTGCCGCCAGAGCCTCCTCGCCCACCACGTCCGCGAGGTCCTCGTTCTGCACGGACTCGATCGCGGCGCTCGCCTTCTGCGTGCCGAAGAAGTCGAAGCTCCCCCGCGGGACGAGGTGGCGGCGCGCGGCGGCGTACGGGACGACGGCGGATGCCGCGGGTACGGCGCGGGGCGGACGCACAGCCGCGGGGGACAGCTGCGGTGCGGACAGGGCGGCCTGCGGACGGCGGTGCTGGAGGCCACCCGCTCCGGCGACCGCCTCGTGCTTCCCCTCGGGGCCCTCGCCCTCCGGGTCCTGTTCCACCGGACGCCCGGTGGTGTCACGCTGCCCGGCCGTGCGGCGCGCCTCTTGGAGCGCCGCGTTGCGGCCCAGGTCCTGGAGGGCCTGGGCGGCCCGCAGATAGGCGCCCGGAGTCGGTGTGGAACGGGCGGGCAGCAGCTCGCGCGGTGCGGAGGCCTCGATGGCGAGCTGCCTGCGGCCCTCCAGGGCGCTGGCGCGCTCCGTCTCGGCGTTGGCGTACCGGCGCAGCAGCGCGGCGTGTTCACCCCGCAGGCCGGCGAGCTCCACGCGCTTGCGGCGCAGCCTGGTCTCCAGCCGGGTGCGCAGTTCCCTCGACTCCTCGAGGTCCGCCTCGAGTTCGGCTATGCGCTCCTCGGTCTTCCACTCGTCACTCGCCCGGGCACGGTTCAGCTCCGCGACACGCAGACCCGCGGCCCTGTCCCAGCTGCGCATCAGCCAGGCACCGGTGACCGCCACTGCCGCCGTCACGGCCACCAGGACGCGCAGCGGCAGGGGTTCCCCGAGGAGCCAGGCACCGGCGGCACAGACGACCGGCACTCCGGCCACCACGGCGGGAGGCAGGATTCTGTGGAGGGGCGGCGAATGGCGGTGGCGTCCTCGTGGCATGGCCCGAAATTTACCGTGCGTACGAGTCACTTGGGAGGCCGCCCGGCAATCTGTTCCCCGCCGGTTACCTAAGGGCCTCCGGCCCGGGCCGGGCGGGACTCCCAAGTGGCCCTCACGCGCGCCTTTTCACTTCTTGATCAGACCCTTCGAGCGGAGATAGTCCCCGGCCGCGTCGGCGGGCTTGGCGCGCTCCGCGTCGACCTTGCGGTTGAGTTCCGCGAGGTCCTGCGTGGTGAGTACGTCGGTGAGCTTCCCGAGCGCTTCCGCGATCTCCGGCGCGCCGGCGTCCTTGGCATTGAGAACCGGAAGGACGTTGTCCGCGTTCTGCAGCTTCTTGTCGTCCTCCAGGAACACGAGCCCGTCGAGCACCGCGTCCGTGGTGGTCGTGAGGACCAACTGGTCCTTGCCGTCCTTGACGGCCTGCTTGGACTGCGGTGTGCCGACGCCCTTGGGGTCGATCCCGGTGACGTCGATGCCGTACGTCTTCTTCAGTCCGGGCGCGCAGAACGGGCGCACCTCGCACTCGTCGCCCGCCGCGATCTTCACCTTGATCTTCGAGCGGCCGAGATCGGAAAGCGTCTCGAGACTGTTCTTCTCGGCGAATTCCCTGGACACCGCGAAGGCGTTCTGGTCGACCGCCTTCCCCGCCGGCAGGACCTTCAGTCCGAGCGGGGTGGCGAGCTTCTCCAGAGCCGTGACCGTGGCCGCCACGTCACCCGAGGCGACCGGCTTCGCCTCCGCCTCCTTCGCTCCGTTGACCTTGGCGTTGAGGAATTCCGCGAGGGTCGCCGCGTATTCCGGTACGACGTCTATCTCGCCCTTCTCCAGCGAGGGCTCGTAGAGTTCGCGGTTCTTCACCGTGGTGACCGATGTGTCGTACCCGGCGCTGCCCAGGACCTGGGCGTACAGCTCGGCGAGCACCTTGGACTCGGTGAAGCCGGCCGCGCCCACGACGAGCGACCCCTTACCGGAAGCGGCGCCCGCGCCCGTGTCCGAGCCGCTCTTCTCCTTCTCCAGGCTGTCGCCGCCGCAGGCGGCGAGCGACCCTGCCAGCGCGACCGCTCCGATGACCGCACCCGCTATGCGCGAGGTCCTGTTCATGGTGTTCTCCGTCCGAAAAAAAATGGTGTGCACAGTCCGAAAAGTCAGCGCGCTCATACGGTCCGGCGGCGGCGCAGGGGTGACAGCAGCCGGTCCAGCGCCACCAGGACGCCCTCCACCACCAGGGCCAGGAGGGCGACCAGCACGGCGCCTGCGAAGACCTGGGCGGTGTCATAGGTGTTGAACCCGGCGGTGATGATCCGGCCCAGGCCGCCCAGACCGACCATCGCCGCGATCGACGCGGTGGCCACCACCTGGACGGCGGCGGACCGGAGGCCGGTCATGATCATCGGGTACGCGAGCGGGAGTTCGACCCGCAGGAAGAGCTGGGGGCCGGACATCCCCATGCCCCGCGCGGCCTCCACCACCGACCGGTCCACCTCCGTCATCCCGACGTAGGCGTTGGTCAGCAGCGGGGGCACGGCGAACAGCACCAGGGCGACGACCGTGGGCAGATAGCCGGAGTTACGCAGTGGCGTCATCATGAAGAGGGCCAGCACCGCGAACACCGGGACCGCACGCCCCACGTTGGAGATGTTGACCGCGAGACCGCCGCCCTTGCCCACGTGCCCGAGATACAGGGCGACGGGCAGGGCGATGAGGCAGGCCACCGCGAGGGCGATCCCGCTGACGTACAGATGCTCGGCCAGCCGGTGCCCCGCCCCGCCGTCCCCCGACCAGTTGGCTCCCGTGGTCAGCCAGGTCCACGCCTCCCCGACGACTCCCATGGATCAGACCGCCTCCGTCTTCGCGATGCCCGCCCCGGCGGATGCCCCGGCGGGCGTCCGTATCCGGGTCCAGGGCGTGAGCAGGCGCTGCACGCCCAGCAGCAGGAGATCCGCGGCCACCGCGAGCAGCACGCAGAGCACGGACGCGGTGAGCACCTGTGCCTTGAAGAAGCTCGGCAGGGCGTCCTCGATGAGATTGCCGAGACCGCCCTTGCCTACGAGCGAGCCGACCGTCGTCAGCGCGACCGTCGAGACCGTGGCGATCCGCAGGCCGGCCATCAGCGCGGGCAGCGCGAGGGGGAGTTCGACCTCCCAGAGGAGCCGGACCGGCCCGTACCCCATGCCCTCCGCGGCTTCCCTGGCCTCCTGCGGGACCGCTTCGAGCCCCGCCAGGATGTTGCGTACGAGGATGGTCAGCGAGTAGAGCACCAGGCCGGTGACGACGAGCGCCGCCGACAGGCCGAAGAGCGGCAGCAGCAGCGAGAACATCGCCAGCGACGGCACGGTGTAGAGCACGGTCGTCAGGCCCAGCACCGGGGCCGCGAAACGCCGGCCGCGGCGCGCGAGCAGTGCGAGCGGGAATGCCACCGCGAGCCCTATCAGCACGGAAGCCGCGGTGATCCAGATGTGCTGGACGGTCGCTTCGGTCAACTCATGGCTGCGGGAGCGCAGATACTCTCCGCAGATCCAGTCGTTCGCCACCAGGCAGTTCTGCTCGGCCATCCGCCCCCACCTCCTGTTTGCCCTCGCGATGCCGCCCCGGGTCCGGTCCTGGGTGACCCTATCCCCGACCACCGACAATCGCCGAGGCTGTCGTATTCCGGCAACATGGCCTTCACAGAACCCGCGTCACAATGGGGAATCATGATCCGTTTCGAGCACGTCACCAAGCGGTACGAGGACGGCACCACCGCCGTCGACGACCTTTCCTTCGAGGTCGCCGAGGGTGAACTGGTCACGCTCGTCGGACCTTCCGGCTGCGGCAAGACGACCACCATGAAAATGGTGAACCGCCTGACCGAACCGACCGAGGGCCGGATATTCCTCGACGGGGACGACATATCGGCCGTCGACCCCGTCCGGCTCCGCCGGCGTATCGGCTATGTGATCCAGCAGGTCGGGCTGTTCCCGCACAAGACGGTCCTGGAGAACACCGCGACCGTTCCCCATCTCCTCGGCTGGGGGCGGGAAAAGGGCAGGCGACGCGCGGCTGAACTGCTGGATCTCGTCGGACTGGACCCCTCCGTTCATGGCGGCCGCTATCCCGAGCAGCTTTCCGGCGGTCAGCGCCAACGGGTCGGCGTGGCAAGGGCCCTGGCGGCCGATCCCCCCGTTCTGCTGATGGATGAGCCTTTCGGCGCGGTCGATCCGGTCGTACGGGAAAGGCTGCAGAACGAATTCCTGAAACTGCAGGCGCAGGTCCGCAAGACCGTGCTGTTCGTCACCCATGACATCGAGGAAGCCGTCCGCCTCGGCGACAGGATCGCGGTGTACGGGGACGGCCGCATCGAGCAGTTCGACACCCCGGCCACGGTGCTCGGCGCTCCGGCGACGCCGTACGTGGCCGATTTCGTCGGGGCGGACCGCGGTCTGAAGCGGCTCTCGGTCACGCCCATCGAGGAGAGCGACCTGGACCAGCCGCCGGTCGTCCATCTCGACGACCCGCTGGCGAAGGCGACCGAGCGGCTGCGGACCCAGGGCGCGCGCTGGGCGGTCGTCCTCGACGGTCAGGACAATCTGCACGGCTGGATCCCGGCGGGCGACGGCGCGGCGGCCGACGGGACGGTCCGGGAACACGCCCGGCGCATGGAGGCCTGGCTCCCGCTCGGCGCGCCGCTCAAGCAGGCCTTCGCGACGATGCTGCAGCACGACGCGGGCTGGATCGCCGTCATCGACAAGGAGTCCACCGGTCGCTTCCTGGGCGTGCTCACCCCCGCCCGCCTCCATGAGGCCCTGCGCCGCTCGATCGACGCGGACGCACAGGACGTGCCACGCGCCGAGGTCGCCGTGGAGACCGTGGCGGGCGTCGGCTCCCCCTGAGCGGCCCTTCGCCCGCCGTCCGTCCGGCTGAACGCGGTGCGGGCGGATCCGTGGCGCGGACACCCGGCCGGTGAGCTCGTGGCGGCCCCGTACCGGACGCGGCCGGCAGCCGCGGTGGCGTCCGCCGGTGGGCGTTCCGGGCGCCACGGGCCGGGCGGGACCGCGCGGACACGGCCTAGGCTGGGCGCATGAGTACGTTGCGAGGGCGGGGCACGGTGCGGGGTCTCCCGGAGTGGGACCGCTGTGCGGTCATGGGGGTCGTCAATGTGACGCCCGACTCCTTCTCCGACGGGGGCCACTGGTTCGACACCACGGCGGCGATCAAGCACGGCCTCGAACTGGTGGCCGAAGGGGCGGATCTGATCGACGTCGGCGGCGAGTCGACCCGCCCCGGCGCCAGCAGGGTGGACGAGGCCGAGGAACTGCGCCGGGTGATCCCCGTGGTCCGCGGACTGGCCTCCGAGGGGGTCACCGTCTCCGTGGACACCATGCGGGCCGCCGTCGCCGAGCAGTCCGTCGCGGCCGGCGCGCTCCTGGTCAACGACGTGAGCGGCGGCCTCGCCGACCCGGGCATGATCCCGGTGGTCGCCGACGCCGGAGTGCCGTTCGTCGTCATGCACTGGCGCGGCTTCAGCGAGTCGATGAACAGCCGCGCGGTCTACGGGGACGTCGTCGGCGAAGTCGTCGCGGAGCTCCGGGAGCGTATGGAGGCCGTGGTCGAGGGCGGGGTGGCCCCCGAGAAGCTGGTGATCGACCCCGGGCTGGGGTTCGCCAAGAACGCCGCCCAGGACCTGGCGCTGGTCGCGCACCTCGACCGGCTCCGCGATCTGGGCAGGCCCCTGCTCGTGGCCGCTTCACGCAAGCGGTTCCTCGGCCATGTCCTGGCCGGCGAGGGCGCGGCCCCGCCGCCCGCCCGTGAACGGGACGCCGCGACGGCCGCGGTCTCCGCGCTCTCCGCGGCCGCGGGCGCCTGGGCGGTCCGGGTTCACGCGGTGCGGCCGACGGCTGACGCGGTGCGGGTCGCCCGCGCCGTCGAGGGAGCCGCGTGAGCGCCCCGCGCGACGAGCACGAGGAGGCGGCCGCCGCCATCGCGGCGGTCGAGCAGGCCAACACGGCGTTCTACGAGGCGATGGAACGCGGTGACCTCGACGAACTCTCCGGGCTGTGGCTGCCCGGCGAGGACCTCACGGTGTCCTGCGTCCATCCGGGCTGGCCGGTGCTCACGGGCCGCGGCGAGGTGCTGCGGAGCTATGCGCTGATCATGGCGAACACGGAGTACATCCAGTTCTTCCTCACCGATGTCGGGGTCGCGATGACCGGCGACACCGCCCTGGTGACCTGCACCGAGAACATCCTCAGCGGTGGCCCGGCGGAGGAGGGAAACTCGCTCGGCCCGCTCGTCGGCCAGCTCGTCGTCGCCACCAATGTGTTCCGGCGCACACCGGACGGCTGGAAGCTCTGGTCCCATCACGGCTCCCCCGTACTGGCCGAAACCGGTGAGGAAGAGGATGAAGAACCTCCTGCCTGAGCGGGCGGAGCGGATCGCGGGGATTGAGGCCCCCGGTCACGGGGTATACGCGGCTACCAACCCCCTGCCGGGCCGGTCCGTGCCCCCGCGGGCAGGCCCTGTCGGTGCTCGCGGGTAGATTCGAAAGACGGCACCGCACCGCCCGCACGCGGCCAGGTGCCTCCAGAGACGACGAACAGCAGGAGTGATTCGCGTGGATCGTGTCGCGCTGCGCGGCCTCAAGGCCCGTGGGCACCACGGTGTCTTCCCCCGGGAGCGGGCAGAAGGCCAGACCTTCATCGTGGACCTGGTGCTCGGCCTCGACACCCGCCCCGCGGCAGCCGCCGACGACCTGTCGAAGACCGTGCACTACGGCGTGGTGGCGGAAGAAGTCGTCGATGTCGTCAAAGGTGAGCCAGTCGATCTGATCGAGACCCTCGCGGAACGCATCGCGCAGCAGTGCCTCAAGCACGAAGGGGTCGAGGAGGTCGAGGTCGTCGTCCACAAGCCGGATGCCCCGATCACCGTCCCGTTCGACGACGTGACCATCACCATCACCCGGAGCCGAGCATGACTGCATTTTCCACCGAGGGGCAGAGCGACCCGACCGTACAGCCGGTTCCCGCCGCAGTCGTCGAGCAGGTCGACGCGGCTGACGTCACCCTGTCCAACCCCAAACGGGCCGTGATCTCCCTCGGCTCCAACCTCGGCAACCGGCTGGAGACGCTCCAGGGCGCCATCGACGCCCTCGAGGACACCCCCGGCCTCCGGGTCAAAGCGGTCTCCCCGGTCTACGAGACGGAGCCCTGGGGCGTCGAGCCCGGTTCCCAGCCCTCGTACTTCAACGCGGTGATCGTCGTGAAGACGACTCTGCCCCCGTCCTCGCTCCTGGAGCGCGGCCAGGCCATCGAGGAGGCCTTCGACCGCGTTCGCGAGGAGCGCTGGGGACCGCGCACCATCGACGTCGACATCGTCTCGTACGCCGAGGTGGTCTCCGACGACCCCCTGCTGACCCTCCCGCACCCGCGCGCCCGTGAGCGCGCCTTCGTGCTCGCCCCGTGGCACGACGTGGACCCGGGGGCCCAGCTCCCCGGCGCCGGCCCCGTCGCCGACCTGCTGGCCGGTGTCGGCCGCGAGGGTGTGCTTCCCCGGCCCGACCTGGAACTCCGTCTCCCCGAGTAGTCGTTAGGCTCAAGGACGACCATTCACGGTCGACCGACACGGTCGACCGACACGGGCAACGGCGACGAAGGGCGGCACTCTCGGTGAAGCAACTACGGCTCGGGCTCCTGGCCGGACTCTTCGCCGGGGCCGGCGTGCTGTCCTGGGGCGGTGCCCGCCTCTGGGACTCCCTGGGGACCCTGCCGAGCGTCCCGCTCGCCGCGCCCGTCGTGCTGGCCGTGATCGCCGTCGTCCTGCTCGCCACGGCCCTGTCGATCCGGGCGCGGCTGCGTGCGCAGCGGGAGCGCCGCCCTGGGGCGAAGGGCGTGGAGCCGATGATGGCGGCGCGTGCCGTGGTCTTCGGCCAGGCGAGCGCGCTGGTCACCGCCCTCGTCGCGGGGATGTACGGCGGGACGGGCGTCTTCCTGCTCGGCTCCCTGGACGTCCCGCCCCGACGGGACCAGGCCATCTACGCGGGCGCGGCCGTGCTGGCAGGCATCGGCGTCATCGCGGCCGCCCTGTTCCTGGAGCGCGTCTGCCGCCTCCCGGAGGACGGCGACGACGGCGGCACGGCATCGGCGTAGGGCCCCGTGCCATGCTGTTCACCCTGTTCCTCGGACCAAGTGCCCGTTGACCGAAAAGGTGGAGTGCGGCTGGAGCCGAAAGCTGTACAGGGTGAACGGCTTGCCCGGCGCGGCATGGGGCCGCACGGCCTCGACGGTCACCCAGCTCGACTCCACCGGATCGGCGTCATGGTGCTCCGTGCGAAATGTGCCGCGGGTCGCCCAGCGGTCCACGACGGACAGATGAGACGCCAGGCCTTCCCTGGCGGGAGTGAAGCGGGCTCCGACGATCGCGGCCAGCTCGGCGAGGAAGGGCACGTTCGCACTGACCAGAGTGCGGCCGGCCCAGTGCTTTGCCCGGCATCCGTCACCGTCCGCGTACCCGTCCAGAAAACCGTCGAAGACGATACGGGTCCCGTAGCACGACCCGGGGAAACGCCTGCCTCATGTGGTGCGCGTCGCCGCCCACGTACTGGCGCATGGCGTCAGCGAGGTATGAGGACACCACCCGCACCAGGTAGCCGGGCACGTCCCGGCCCAGATAACCGGAGGGCCTCGTCACGGGCTGAGGCCTAGCTTCCAGGCCCGTCGCCTCGGTGAGACTCCGCGCGTAGCGGTGGCGAACGCTTCGTCGTTCACCACGAGGGAGACGTAGTTCTTTCCCACCGTGCCGTCCGCGCAGGTCGCGCCGACGAAGTAGCCGAACGCGTACCCCACTGCGCACGTGAGCCGTCCGCGGCAGAGCTTACGGGCATGGGTCCAGGCGATGGCCCTGCCTGTGGCCTTCCGCGCGGGGATCCAGCCTTCCGGTGTGGCCAGCGGGAGATCAGCCGCCACCACGAACGCGGCGTGGGCCGGTAACCACTTCCACCACCTCACGCACCTTGGCCGCCACCACGTCCGTGACAGTCGTCTGTGCGGCCCGGGATCCGTCCAGCATCCACAGTCTGGTTCCGACAGTTGTCTTCCGGGCCTGACGGCGCCCTCCCACTGCGTTCACGGTCTGCCTGCTCGGTAATCCGCTGCTCACGCGGCGCTCCTTGGCCTGTTCACCCACACAGGCCAAGGAGCGTACCGGCCGCCGCTGACAGCGAACTAGCGCGCCAGTATCAGGCTCATCGCCTCGGCACGAGTGGTGGCGTCACGCAGTTGTCCGCGCACAGCCGACGTGGTGGTCTTCGCACCGGGCTTGCGGATTCCCCTGGCCGACATGCACATGTGCTCCGCCTCGATCACCACGATCGCACCCCGAGCCTCCAGGATGCGCATGAGCGAGTCCGCCACCTGCGTGGTGAGGCGCTCCTGTACCTGCGGCCTACGGGCGAACACATCCACCAGACGGGCCAGCTTCGACAGACCGGTGATCTTGCCCGTATCGGCCGGGATGTAGCCGACGTGCGCCACACCATGGAAGGGCAAGAGGTGGTGTTCACAGAGGGACATGATCTCGATGTCCTTCACCAGCACCATCTCGTCGTGACCGAGGTCAAAGGTCGTGGTCAGCACGTCTTCCGGCTCCTGGCGCAGACCCGCCAGAAGCTCCTTGTACGCCCGTGCCACCCGGCCCGGGGTCTCCCGCAGCCCCTCACGGTCGGGGTCCTCCCCCACGGCGATGAGGAGCTCCCGTACGGCCGACTCGGCCCGCTTCTCGTCGAATACGCCGATCGAGCCCTGCCCGTCGAGCGTCACCGGGTCGGTCATCTGTGCCTCGTTCCTCTGTGCAGTCACATGCGCGGGCCCGCCCGGAACTCACAGACATCGGCAGGCAACGCAGGCATACGGAAAAGCCGCGCCCCCACAGGCTAGAACCTGGGGGACGCGGCATCCATTCCGGGCCTGGTCAGGCCCCCGTGACAGGGGCCACACCTGGTCGGGCCGGGTCAGCTCTCGGGGCGATCCTCGGGGAGCGCCTCCGTGGAGGTGCCGGTGTTCTTCGACGTGATGTCCGTCGGAGCGATCTCCGGAGTACCCGATCCATTGGCAGTGCCGTTGGTGAGGGCGAGCTCCTTGGGAGAGAGCACGGGCGGACGCGTCGACGGGGTACGCCGGGCGGAACCGGTCCACGCCGGGCGAGCCGGGCGCTTCACGATCGGGGCGAAGATCTCGGCGATCTGCTCCTTGCCGAGCGTCTCCTTCTCGAGAAGCTCGAGGACCAGGGCATCGAGGATGTCGCGGTTCTCGACGAGAATTTCCCACGCGTCGTTGTGCGCGGTCTCGATGAGCTTCTTGACCTCTTCGTCGACGAGCGCCGCGACCTCTTCCGAGTAGTCGCGCTGATGGCCCATCTCCCGGCCCACGAACGGCTCGGTGTTGTCTCCACCGAACTTGATCGCACCGAGACGCTCGGTCATGCCGTACTGCGTGACCATCGCGCGGGCCGTGGCAGTGGCCTTCTCGATGTCGTTCGCAGCACCGGTCGTCGGGTCGTGGAAGACCAGCTCCTCGGCCGCGCGCCCGCCCAGCATGTACGCCAGCTGGTCGAGCATCTCGTTGCGCGTCGTGGAGTACTTGTCCTCTTCCGGGAGCACCATCGTGTATCCGAGGGCACGGCCGCGGGAGAGAATCGTGATCTTGTGGACCGGGTCCGACTGGGGCGAAGCCGCCGCGACCAGGGCGTGTCCGCCCTCGTGGTACGCGGTGATCTTCTTCTCCTTCTCGGACATGATCCGGGTCCGCTTCTGCGGGCCCGCCACGACGCGGTCGATGGCCTCGTCGAGCATGTGGTTGTCGATCAGCTTCTTGTTGCTGCGCGCCGTGAGGAGCGCCGCTTCGTTCAGCACGTTCGACAGGTCGGCACCGGTGAAGCCGGGCGTCCGACGCGCGACCGCGTTGAGGTCGACGTCCTCCGCGACCGGCTTGCCCTTCTGGTGCACCTTGAGGATCTCGAGGCGGCCCAGCATGTCCGGCCTGTCGACGGCGATCTGCCGGTCGAAGCGTCCGGGACGCAGCAGGGCCGGGTCCAGGATGTCCGGCCGGTTCGTGGCGGCGATCAGGATGACGCCGCCCTTCACGTCGAAGCCGTCCATCTCGACGAGCAGCTGGTTGAGCGTCTGCTCGCGCTCGTCGTGACCGCCGCCCATGCCGGCACCGCGGTGCCGGCCGACGGCGTCGATCTCGTCGACGAAGACGATCGCCGGGGCGTTCGCCTTGGCCTGCTCGAAGAGGTCACGCACACGGGACGCACCGACACCGACGAACATCTCGACGAAGTCGGAACCGGAGATCGAGTAGAACGGGACGCCCGCCTCGCCTGCGACGGCGCGAGCGAGCAGCGTCTTACCCGTACCGGGCGGCCCGTAGAGCAGGACGCCCTTGGGGATCTTGGCGCCGACGGCCTGGAACTTCGCCGGCTCCTGGAGGAATTCCTTGATCTCGTAGAGTTCCTCGACGGCCTCGTCCGACCCCGCCACATCGGCGAACGTCGTCTTCGGCGTGTCCTTGGTGATGAGCTTGGCCTTGGACTTGCCGAACTGCATGACCTTGGAGCCGCCGCCCTGCATCTGATTCATCAGAAACAGGAACACGACCACGATCAGGACGAAGGGCAGCAGCGAGAGAAGGATCGAGACGAACGGGGACTGCTTCGACGGCGAGACGGTGTAACCCTTCTCGATGTCACCGCTCTCGAACTTCTTCTGCAGCGTGTCGGCGAGCTCGACACCCTGGTTGCCGATGTAGCTCGCCTGGAACTTGCTGCCGGACTCGCCCTCGAGCTTTTCCTTGTCCTTCAGCTCGATCTTCAGGATCTGTTCGTCACCGGTGGTCAGCTTGGCCTGCTCCACCTGGTTCTTACTGATCGCCTGGATCACCTTGCCGGTGTCCACCGTCTTGTAGCCGCCGGACGAGCCGACGACCTGCATCAGCACGACCACGGCGAGGACGGCCAGCACGATCCACATGACCGGCCCACGGAAGTATCGCTTCACGTCCATCCATACGGAGCGAAGTCGCCCCGTCCCTCCTGCCCGTAGGTAAATGCTGCTGTGAGAAAAGACTGTTCTTCGGACGGTACCCCAGCATTGTCACCCGTGACCGCAGGGGAGGTCCGGCAAACCCGTCTTCGAAGGCTCCAACGGCCCGAACGCCACAAGGGTTCCCGGGACTCCGGCCGGGTTCGGCCGGGTGCCTCCGCTTCCACCGGTGCCGCCGGTTCCTGTCGGGGCCGGCCGCCTCAGCCGCCGTAGACGTGAGGCGCGAGCGTACCGACGAAGGGGAGGTTGCGGTACTTCTCCGCGTAGTCCAGCCCGTAGCCGACGACGAACTCGTTGGGGATGTCGAAGCCGACCCACTTCACGTCGATCGCGACCTTCGCGGCATCCGGCTTGCGGAGCAGCGTGCAGACCTCCAGGCTCGCGGGTTCACGCGAGCCGAGGTTGGTCAGCAGCCAGGACAGCGTCAGACCGGAGTCGATGATGTCCTCGACGATCAGGACGTGCTTGCCCTTGATGTCGGTGTCGAGGTCCTTGAGGATCCGGACGACGCCCGAGGACTGGGTGCCGGCTCCGTACGACGAGACGGCCATCCAGTCCATGGTGACGGGGGTGGACAGCGCGCGGGCCAGGTCCGCCATGACCATCACCGCACCCTTGAGCACGCCGACGATGAGCAGGTCCTTGCCCGCGTACTCCGCGTCGATCTTCGCTGCCAGCTCGACGAGCTTCGCGTCGATCTCTTCCTTGGTGAGGAGCACCGACTGAAGGTCGGTGCCCATGTCCTTCTCGTTCACCCGCGTCTCTTTCTCTGCCCTGCCGGCCGGACTCTTCCCCGGGCCGGACCGGCGTTTCGCCTGCACTTCAGCCGCTTGCGCTTCAGCTCTGCCGAATCACCAGTCTGCCACCCTGCCGCCGCACCTCGACGCGGCCGGGCAGGTTGATGGCGCCCTGGCCCCGCCAGCCGGTGATGAGCCGGTCGACTTCCTCGATGTGGCGGGCGAAGAGCGATCCGGCGGGTGAACCGGCGTCGATCACGGCCCGGCGCAGCACCCGTCGGCGTACCGCGGGCGGCAGGACGGAGAGCTTCGCGCACTCCAGACGTCCGGCGTCGTCGCGGACCGAACGCGCGGCCTCGGCGGCCCAGGTGTCAAGGGCGTCCGCGTCGTCGCGGGAGAGCTGCGCCGTACGGGCGAGGGCTTCCACGACCCCCTTGCCCAGCGCCTTCTCCAGGGCGGGCAGGCCCTCGTGACGCAGCCGGGAGCGGGTGTAGGCGGGGTCGATGTTGTGGGGGTCGTCCCAGACGGGGATCGACTGGACCAGGCAGGCCTTGCGGGCGGTCTGCCGGTCGAGCTGGAGGAACGGGCGGCGGTAGCGGCCGGCGGGGCCCGACGCCGCGGCCATCCCGGACAGCGAACGGATGCCCGAACCGCGGGCGAGGCCCAGCAGGACGGTCTCGGCCTGGTCGTCGCGGGTGTGGCCGAGGAGCACGGCGGCAGCGCCGTGGCGCTCCGCGGCGTCGTCCAGGGCCGCATAGCGGGCGTCACGGGCGGCGGCCTCGGGGCCGCCGTCGCGGCCCACCCGCACGGCGACCGCCTCGACCGGGTCGAGGCGCATCTCGGCGAGGCGGGCGACGACCTCGTCGGCGCGGAGTCCGGAGCCGGGCTGGAGGTTGTGGTCGACGGTGATGCCGCCGGCGCGGACGGGAAGCTTGCGCGACTCGAAGGCGAGGGCGGACGCGAGGGCCATGGAGTCGGCGCCCCCGGAGCACGCGACGAGCACCAGGGGGGTGTCCGGCCGTTCGGGAAGCGCGGAACGGCGCCCGCCCGACCCCGCTTCGGCGAACTCGGCTCGTGAGGCCTGTTCGGTGTGACGGTTGTATTCGGTGACGACGTCGTGGAGTACGCGGCGGACCGCCAGGCGTATCGCCGCGACCGCAGGATGGGGACCCATGTCCGGTGCCCTTCGGGGTGAAGTATTGGGGGGTGCCTCCGAGTGCGCGGAACGGAGTCCCGTCACTCAGAGTGCGTCGATGGTGACAGAGCCAAGCTGTTCATCGAGCATTGCACGCCTTCCCATGCCCCTATGGTCCCTCGGATGGGTGATTGGAGAGGCAATCTCGTGCCGCCGGACCGCCCGGGATCACGAGTCCGTCCTACGGTGCACCCTCGCCACCCAGTCCGCCGGTGCCGCGATCTCGGCCTTGGTGGGAAGGGTGTTGGGGGAGGTCCACACCCGGTTGAAGCCGTCCATACCGACCTCGTCCACCACGGCCCGCACGAACTTCTCGCCGTCGCGGTACTGCCGGAGCTTGGCGTCGAGCCCCAGGAGCTTGCGCAGCGCCAGGTCCAGCCGGCTCGCACCACGCGCCCTGCGCTGCTGGAACTTCTCCCGGATCTCGGCGACGGAGCCCACCACGTCGGGGCCCACCCCGTCCATCACGAAGTCCGCGTGTCCTTCGAGCAGGGACATCACCGCGGTGAGGCGTCCCAGGATCTCGCGCTGGGAGGGCGTCTGGACGATCTCCACGAGGCTGCGCCCGCCGTCGTCGCCCTCCTCGCCCCGTTCGCCCTCGGGACGGCTGCCTCCCGAGAAGGCCTGCGCGGCCTCGCGGAGGCGTTCGAGCATCGTCATCGGGTCGACGTCGGTCTCGTCGAGGAACGACTGGATTTCGCCCTGCAGATGGTCACGGAGCCAGGGGACCCCGGTGAACTGGGTACGGTGCGTCTCCTCGTGGAGGGCCACCCAGAGCCTGAAATCGTGGGGATCGACCTCGAGTTCACGTTCGACGTGGACGATGTTGGGGGCCACCAGAAGCAGCCTGCCGCCCCCCTTCGAGGACGCGGGCAGCTCCCGGGTGGCGGGGGCGAAGGTCTCGTACTGTCCGAGGACCCGGGAGGCCAGGAACGACAGCAGCATGCCCAGTTCGACACCGGTCACCTTGCCGCCGACCGCGCCGAGCACGGCGTTGCCGGGCCCGCTGCCGCGGCGGTCCTGCATCTTCCCGAGCAGCGGACGCAGCAGCTCACGGAAGCCCGCCACATTGGCCCTGATCCAGCCGGCCCGGTCGACGACCAGGACCGGCGTGTCCTCGGGTTCGTGCCCCTCCGGGATCATCCGGGTGAACGAACGGACGTGCTCCTCCGAGGCCTTGGCATGCCGCCGGAGCTCCGCGACGACGGCGCGCGCCTCCTCACGGCTGATCTCGGGACCCGGCCGCACGAACCGGGTCGCAGTCGCGACCGCGAGATTCCAGTCGACCATCTCGGCACCACCGATGCTCGTCATGCGTCAACCGTACGTGAGGTGGTCGCTCCGTGGTGGGGTGTCAGCCGCTCACCGGGTGCCCTGGGTGAGGGTGGTGGCCAGGGCGTCGAGAGAGGCTTCCGCGTCGTCGGGCGATGTGGTGCCCGAGGCCAGGAAGGCGAAGGTGAGCAGCCGGCCCTCTGCGTCGACCGCGGTTCCGGCGAGGCTGTTCACCCCGGTGAGGGTGCCCGTCTTGGCCCTGATCAGGCCGGTCGCCCGGGACGTCGCCGCATAGCGGTCGCCGAGCGTGCCGCTGAATCCGGCGACCGGAAGGCCGGTGAGTACGGGGCGGAGCTCCGGGTGGTCGGGTCCGGCGGCGAGGGCGAGCAGCCGGGCCAGGAGCCCCGCCGACACCTTGTCCGCGCGGTCGAGACCGCTGCCGTCTGCGAGCCGGGCACCCTCCAGGGGCAGACCGAGCGACTTCAGCCGGGCGGTGACGGCCCGGCGGCTCCCGGCGAAGGAGGCGGGCTCCCCGGCCTTCAGCGCGGTCTGTCGCGCCAGGGCCTCGGCGATGTCGTTGTCGCTGTTGGTCAAGGCCCGCTCGACCAGGGCGGAGAGCGGCTTCGACAGATGCGTCGCCACCGTCCGCGACTCGGCGGGAGCCCGTCCGGACGCGGGGCCGGACCGGGTGGTCACACCGGCGTCGTCGAGGAGGCCCGCGAAGGTGCGCGCGGCGTCACCCGCCGGATCGTCCGTACGGGGGGCCGGCCCCCGGTGGCTCCCGTCGAGGCGGCCTTCGTCGGCCATGAGCGCGCTGACGGGCGCGATGTTCTCGTTCGGGCCGATGGGGTGGAGCGCCGGTCCGGAGTAGCGCGACGCGTCGTACAGCAGCCGCACGGGTACGGCGCCGGCATCGCGCAGGGAGCGCGCCGTGCCGGCTGCCAGGGCGCGCAGGGCCGCCTTGTCCAGGGTGGGGTCGCCGCCGCCGACGAGGGTGAGCGTCCGGGAGTCGGGGGAGAGCCTGACCGTCGTCGCGATGCGGTGGGCGGGGCCGAGCGCGGAGAGCGCGGCGGCGGCCGTCGCGATCTTCACCGTGGACGCGGGGGTCATGGGCGTCGCCGCGCCCCGGGCGTAGAGCTGTTTCCCGGTCGCCGCGTCGACGACCACGGCGGTGCGTACGGTGCCGAGGGCGGGCGTGTCCAGCAGGGGCGTGAGGGTGGCGTCCAGGCCGCTCGCGCCCGCCGGGGCCGTGAGGCCGTCCGTGGCTCCGAGGGCTCTCAGGACGGCCGGAGCGCTGGCTGCGGGCCGCGGACCGTCCGGCGCGGTCCCTTCGTGATGTGCGCCACCTGCGCGCTGCAGGGCGGCGACCCGGTCCCGCTCGGCCTTACGCTGACCGGAGTCCCAGGGACCGGTGGCCAGGACGGCACCGGCGGCGACCACCAGGCCGAGCACGGCGGAGCCTGCGACGAGCCGGAGGTCGTCCCGTCCGCTCCCACGCTTCAGGTACTTCGGGACTTTCCACTTGCCCCGCCTGTTCAACGGTCCGTCCGTCGGTTTCTCCACCGGCTCGGCCACCGTTGACCAGCCCCTTTCGCGAGCACTCATCTGCGTGAGGGACACTTAACCACCAGTCGTATGTGTTGATCATGGAGGAGCCACCCGTGGAGTTCGACGTCGTTATCGAGATTCCGAAGGGTTCGCGGAACAAGTACGAGGTGGACCACGAGACCGGTCGGATCCGTCTGGACCGTCGACTCTTCACCTCGACCAGTTACCCGGCGGACTACGGTTTCGTCGAGAACACCCTCGGCGAGGACGGCGACCCGCTGGACGCGCTGGTCATCCTGGAGGAGCCGACGTTCCCCGGCTGCCTCATCAAGTGCCGCGCCATCGGCATGTTCCGGATGACCGACGAGGCCGGCGGCGACGACAAGCTGCTGTGCGTCCCGGCGTCCGACCCCCGGGTGGAGCACCTGCGCGACATCCACCACGTGTCGGAGTTCGACCGCCTGGAGATCCAGCACTTCTTCGAGGTCTACAAGGACCTGGAGCCCGGCAAGTCCGTCGAGGGTGCCGACTGGGTCGGCCGCTCCGAGGCGGAGGCCGAGATCGAGGCCTCCTACAAGCGCCTCGAGGCGCAGGGCGGCAAGCACTGACGTAATCCCACGGTTCCGCCCCCCGGGCGGGACGGCGCGGATCGCGGCGCATGGGCCGACCGGCCCAGCCAGTCGTACGGACAACGGGCGGCGCACCTCCACCGGTGCGCCGCCCGTTGCGTGTGGCGGCCCATGTCCGTGCACATACTGGGCAGAAGCGCTCCCGTAACGAGTGGTCGCGGAGGAACGAGGTCGAGTGGTGGCGGAACAGGGCGGTCCCGAGGACCAGAAGCCCCAGTCCGACGAGGCGCGCAGCGCCTTCGTCCCGCCGGCCGGTGTGGAGCAGCCCGCGGCGCCGTCCGAGGACGACCATCCGACATCGGAATTCGCCCTTCCGGCCGGACTCCAGAGTGATCCGCCGGGTTCGGCCGGCTCCGGTCCCGGGCCGGGCAGCGGGCCGGGATCGGACACGCTCTCGTCCGCCTTCGTCCCGCCGAGCGGGTACGACGCGCAGCAGCATCCGCCGGCGTTCACGCCCGCGCACGGCATTCCGATGGTCCGGCTGACCAAGGAAGCCCCCTGGCAGGACCGGATGCGCACGATGCTGCGCATGCCGGTGACGGAGCGTCCGGCACTCGAGAGCGTGCAGCAGACCGACGACTCGAGCCCCGCCGTACCGCGCGTGCTCGACCTGACCCTGCGTATCGGGGAGCTGCTCCTCGCGGGCGGCGAGGGCGCCGAGGACGTCGAGGCCGCGATGTTCGCGGTGACGCGCTCGTACGGACTCGACCGCTCCGAGCCGACGGTCACCTTCACCCTGTTGTCCATCTCGTACCAGCCGTCACTGGTCGACGACCCCATCACGGCGAGCCGCACGGTGCGCCGCCGGGGCACCGACTACACCCGGCTGGCAGCCGTGTTCCGGCTGATCGACGACATCACCTCGGCGGAACACGTCGAGGTCTCGCTGGAGGAGGCCTACCGGCGCCTCGCCGAGATCCGCCGTAACCGGCACCCGTACCCGGGCTGGGTGCTGACGGCCGCCGCCGGTCTGCTCGCCGGCTCGGCATCGGTGCTGGTCGGCGGTAACGCGCTGGTCTTCATCGTGGCCGCGGCGGGCGCGATGCTCGGCGACCGGCTGGCCTGGCTCTGCGCCGGGCGCGGGCTGCCCGAGTTCTACCAGTTCATGGTGGCCGCGATGCCCCCCGCCGCGATGGGTATCGCCCTGACCCTCACCCATTCGACGGATGTGCGGCCCTCCGCGGTGATCACAGGTGGGCTGTTCGCGCTGCTGCCCGGACGGGCTCTCGTCGCCGGGGTGCAGGACGGCCTGACCGGCTACTACATCACCGCGGGGGCCCGGCTCCTCGAGGTCATGTACTTCTTCATCGGCATCGTGGGGGGCGTCCTGCTGATGCTCTACCTGGGTGTCCAGCTCGGTGCGCAGCTCAATCCGGAGGCGCGGTTCATCGCCAACGACCGGCCGGCGCTCCAGATCCTGGTCTCGATGACCCTGACGCTGGCGTTCGCCATCCTGCTCCAGCAGGAACGTTCCACGGTACTGGCGGTGACACTCAACGGGGGCGTGGCCTGGGTCATCTACGGGGCGATGGCGCGCGAGGGCGGTATCTCGCCGGTGGCTGCCACGGCGGTGGCGGCCGGCCTGGTGGGGCTGTTCGGCCAGCTGTTCTCGCGCTACCACTACAGCTCGTCGCTGCCCTACATCACGGCCGCGATCGGTCCGCTGCTGCCCGGTTCGGCGACGTACTTCGGTCTGCTGGGCGTCGCGCAGAACGAGGTGGACACCGGTCTCGGCTCGCTCTTCACGGCGGTCGCCACGGCGCTGGCGATCGCCATCGGCGTGAACCTGGGAAGCGAGATCTCCCGGCTCTTCATGCGGGTGCCGGGCGCGGTCGGGGGCGCGTCCCGCCGGGCGGCCAAGCGGACCCGCGGCTTCTGACACACGCGCGGCGCCCCGGCCCCTGCGGGGGCCGGGGCGCCGTCGGTGCGCTCGGGACGGTCAGCGCCTGTCCTGCCACCCGTACTGACCCGGGTCGCCCTCCTGGCTGTCGCCGGGACCGGCCGCGGGGCGCTCACCGTAGGGTCCGCCGGCGTACGGGCCGGGCTGCTGCCCGCCGCCGTATCCGGCGTCGTATCCGCCGTTGTGGGGGGCGGCCTGGGGGCTGCCGTACTGACCGGCCTGGCCGGCGTCGCCGTACGGACCCGCCTGGTTGGCGTCGCCGTACTGACCGGCTCCGTACTGACCGGCCTGGCTGGCGCCGTACGGACCCGCCTGGCTGGCGTCGCCGTACTGTCCGGCTCCGTACTGGGCGCCCTGGCTGCCGTACTGACCACTCTGCCCGCCGTACTGGCCGCCCTGGTCCGGGCCGTACTGCCCGCCGTCGTACTGGCCGCCCTGCCCCGGGCCGTACTGCCCCTGGGGCGCGCCGTACTGGCCGTCACCCTGGGGCGCGCCGTACTGGCCGTTGCCGCCCTGGGGCGCGCCGTACTGGCCGTTGCCGCCCTGGGGCGCGCCGTACTGGCCGTTGCCGCCCTGGGGCGCGCCGTACTGACCGTCACCCTGAGGCGCGCCGTACTGTCCGGCTCCGTACCGGGCGCCCTGGCCGCCGTACTGGCCGTTGCCGTACTGCGCGCCCTGGCCGGTACCGTACGGGGCCGTCTGGTCGCCGGTGTGCCGGTAGGCGGCAGGGCCCTGGCCGTCCTCGTCCGCTCCGCCGTGGGGACCTGCCGCGGGTCCGCCGTCCGAGGGGCCCTCGTCGTCCGCTCCGCGCGCGGCGGCTTCCTTCTTCGACCTGCTGCGCGCCCGCAGGAACTCGACCGCGATCGGCACCACGGAGATCAGCACGATCAGGATGAGGATCATCTCGATGTTCTCGTGCACGAAGTCGATCTTGCCGAGGACCGCGCCGAGCAGCGTCACGCCGACGCCCCAGAGCACGCCGCCGACGATGTTGTACGTGATGAACGAGCGGTAGTCCATCCGGCTCACACCGGCGATGATCGGCGTGAAGGTCCGGACGACGGGCACGAAGCGGGCCAGCACCAGCGACTTCGGGCCGTACTTCTCGAAGAACTCGTGGGCCTTCTCGACGTTCTCCTGCTTGAAGAGGCGGGAGTCCGGGCGCTTGAAGAGCGCCGGCCCCACCTTGCGTCCGAAGAGATAGCCGACCTGGTCACCGATGATCGCCGCCAGGGCGATCAGGAGGCAGACCAGCCACAGCGGGTACTTCAGGTCGCCCGTCGTCACCAGCAGACCCGTGGTGAACAGCAGGGAGTCGCCGGGGAGGAAGAAGCCGATCAGCAGCCCGGACTCGGCGAACACGATCAGCAGGAGGCCGGGAAGCCCGAAGGTGTTGAGCAGATAATCCGGGTCCAGCCAGCTCGGGCCGAGCGCAAGCGTATTCAAGGGTCCGGGCTCCAGGGTTGGTCGATGTGCGCGGCTGCGTGGCCGCCCCAAGCTATCAACGCTGAGCCGGACGCCTGGGTTCCACTGGCGTAAGCAAGGATGCGCACGGAACGAACCGGGGCAAAGCTTTCCGCAGGAGGTGCCTCACCATGAGCATCGAGGACTACGGCGGCGGTCAGAAACCCCAGGCGGACGTCCTGGTCGTCACCACGAACGACGTACCCGGACACCAGGTGACGCAAGTCATCGGCGAGGTGTTCGGGCTCACGGTCCGCTCCCGTCACCTGGGCAGCCAGATCGGCGCCGGCCTGAAGTCGATGATCGGCGGCGAGCTGAAGGGCCTGACCAAGACGCTCGTCGAGACCCGCAACCAGGCGATGGAGCGGCTCGTCGACCAGGCCCGGGCGCGCGGCGCCAACGCGGTGCTGATGATGCGGTTCGACGTGAGCGAGGCGGCCGACGTGGGCACCGAGGTCTGCGCCTACGGCACGGCGGCCGTGATCAGCAGGTCCTGACCGGCTCCCTCTCCCCCTCTTCCATCCCCCGGAGGTCCCGCATGCCCACGCCCGTCAACGTCGCAGTCGTCTACTACTCCTCCACCGGCACCGTCTCCACGATCGCCAAGGCCATCGCCCAGGACGCCGAGAACGCCGGCGCGCAGGTTCGCCTGCGCAAGGCCGCCGAACTCGCCCCCCAGGCGGCCATCAACTCCAACCCGGTCTGGGCCGAGCACGCCAAGGCGACCGCCGGCGTCCCCGAGGTCTCGCCGGACGACATGGTCTGGGCGGACGCGGTGATCTTCGGTACGCCCACCAGGTACGGCAACGTCACCGCCCAGCTCAAGCAGTTCCTCGACACGCTGGGCGGTCTCTGGCAGGCGGGGCAGCTGGCCGACAAGGTCTACAGCGGTTTCACCGCCAGCAGCACCACGCACGGCGGCCAGGAGTCCACCCTGCTGGCGCTGTACAACACCGTCTACCACTTCGGCGGCATCCTGGTCCCGCCCGGCTACACGGACGCCACGAAGTTCGTGGACGGCAATCCTTACGGCACCTCCCATGTCTCGGGGCAGGGCGACATCCCGGTCGGCGAGCAGACCCTGACCGCCGCGCGGGTCCAGGCCCAGCGCGTCGTGAAATTCACCCGGGCCATCAAGGCCGGGCTCGCGGCCGAGAACTGAGGAGTCCGCCCATGCCGCTCCACAAGGGCTCGCACGGCGGGGCCGCCGCGTCCGACGAGCACCGCAGACTCGCCCTCAACCCGTTCTTCGGAGAGGCCGACCCGACCGCTCCGATGGTCGCGGCACCGCCGACGCACCGCCTCCCGGACGGCCCGCTGCCGCCGTCGACGGCATACCGGCTCGTCCACGACGAGCTGATGCTCGACGGGAACTCCCGGCTCAATCTCGCGACCTTCGTCACCACCTGGATGGAACCCCAGGCCGGTGTGCTGATGGGCGAGTGCCGGGACAAGAACATGATCGACAAGGACGAGTACCCGCGCACCGCCGAGCTGGAGCGGCGCTGCGTGGCGATGCTCGCCGACCTCTGGCACGCCCCCGATCCGGCCGCCACGGTGGGCTGCTCGACCACGGGCTCCAGCGAGGCCTGCATGCTGGCGGGGATGGCGCTGAAGCGCCGCTGGTCCGCCAGGAACTCCGACCGCTATCCGGCGTCCGCCCGCCCCAATCTGGTGATGGGCGTCAATGTGCAGGTCTGCTGGGAGAAGTTCTGCACGTTCTGGGAGGTGGAGCCCCGCCAGGTCCCGATGGACGGCGAGCGCTTCCATCTGGACCCGCAGGCGGCCGCCGAGCTGTGCGACGAGAACACCATCGGTGTGGTCGGGATCCTCGGCTCCACCTTTGACGGTTCGTACGAGCCGATCGCGGAGCTGTGCGCGGCGCTGGACGACCTCCAGGAACGCACCGGGCTCGACATCCCGGTCCATGTCGACGGGGCGTCCGGGGCGATGGTGGCGCCGTTCCTCGACCCGGACCTGGTGTGGGACTTCCGGCTCCCCAGGGTGTCCTCGATCAACACCTCGGGGCACAAGTACGGCCTGGTCTACCCGGGCGTGGGCTGGGCGCTGTGGCGTTCACCGTCCGAGCTGCCCGAGGAGCTGGTCTTCAGGGTCAACTACCTGGGCGGCGACATGCCGACCTTCGCGCTGAACTTCTCCCGGCCCGGCGCGCAGGTGGTCGCTCAGTACTACACGTTCCTGCGGCTGGGCCGGGAGGGATACCGGGCCGTTCAGCAGGCGTCCAGGGACATCGCGGGACACCTCGCGGACGGGTTCGAGTCCCTGGACGACTTCCGGCTCCTGACCCGGGGCGGCGAACTCCCGGTGTTCGCCCTGACGACGCGGCCCGAGGTGAAGGCGTACGACGTCTTCGACGTGTCCAGGCGGCTGCGGGAGCGCGGCTGGCTGGTGCCCGCCTACACCTTCCCCGCCAACCGCCAGGACCTCTCCGTGCTGCGCGTGGTCTGCCGCAACGGCTTCTCCTCGGACCTCGCGGAGCTGCTGCTGGACGACCTGCGCGGGCTCCTGCCCGAACTGCGCGCCCAGGCACACCCGCTGCACCGGGACCGGGCGGCCCAGACGGCCTTTCACCACTGAGGGGCCCGGAGACCTCCGCACCGCCAGGCGCCTGGTCAGCGGGGGTCCCCGGGGTCCGTGGCACCTGTGGCGAAGGGGTTCTCCTCCCCGTCGGCGAGCACCCCGACGAACGGTTCACCCTCACCCGCGAAGGTGTACGCCCCCGCCTCGATCCGCGCGATCAGACCACGGGTCCACTCGGCCCCCGCGTCCGCCGAGTGCACCCACATGTTCATGATCTCGCCGATGTGCCCCAGCGACTCCGGGCCGTCCTCCGGCGTGTAGTGCTCCGTGACCGCGGTCCGCCAGCCCTCCATGGCGGCGATGCGCTTCCCCAGGAGCTCCACCGCCTCCGCACGCTCCAGGTCGACCATGCAACCCAGGGCCGCCGAGAGCACGTCCATGCTCTTGTCGTACGAGGTCAGCGAGGCCCGCAGCAGGGTGAAGTACTCCTGGGTGCCCGCGTCGGTGACCTCGTACTCGGTGCGGGGCGGGCCGCCGGCCGTGGACGGGGCGACCTCGTGGGCGAGGAGCAGCCCCTGCTTCGCCATCTGCTTGAGTGCGTGGTAGACCGACCCGGGCTTGGCGGTGGACCACTCGTGGGCGCCCCAGTACTCCAGGTCGTTGCGCACCTGATAGCCGTGCGCGCGGCCGTGCTGGCGCACGGCACCCAGGACCAGGAGACGGATCGCCGACATACCACTCACCCTTTGTAGTCAACTTTGACCAGGGTAGCCCGCCCCTCCGGGGCCGTTCGGTCCGGCCCTTTCCTCGACCCGCGCGTCGGAGAGGGTCAGAAGGGGAAGACCGTGCGCCCGTGCTGTACCGAGATCCACTTCCGGGTGGTGAACGCCTCCACGGCGGCCTCGCCGTTCAGCCGCCCCATGCCCGACCGCTTCTCGCCCCCGAACGCGACCGCCGGGTCGTCCTGCACGGTCGCGCCGTTCACATGGAACATCCCGCCCCTGATACGCCGCGCGAACCGCACCCCGCGCTCGGCGTCCGCCGTGTGGACGGCGCCGCTCAGCCCGTAGGGGCTGTCGTTGACGATGCGGACGGCGTCGTCCTCGCCGTCGAACGGCACCAGCAGCGCCACGGGCCCGAAGATCTCCTGCTCCAGCAGCGGCGATCCCTCCGGCAGCCCGGTCAGTACGGTCGGCTCGACGAGGTTGCCGCGTGTGCGGCCCCGCACGAGTGCGGTGGCACCGGCCTCGATCGCCCCGTCCACCAGCGCGGTGAGCGCCTCTGCCTGGAACGCGTCGACGACCGGTCCGATACGGGTGCCGGGGTCGCGTGGATCCCCTGGGACGAGGGCGGCCACCGCGGCGGTGAACCGTCCGGTGAACTCCTCCTCCACGGAACGGTCCACCAGGATGCGGTTGGCGGCCATGCTGACCTGGCCCTGGAACAGGAAGCGGCTGTAGACGGCCGCCCGGACCGCGTGGTCGAGGTCGGCGTCCTCCAGCACGACCAGGGCGCTGTTGCCGCTCAGTTCGAGGATGGTCCGCTTGAACAGCCCGGCGGCGACGGCGGCGACATGACGGCCGACCCGGTCCGAACCGCTGAACGAGATCACCTTGGGCACGGGGTGCTGGATGAAGGAGTCACCGATCTCGGCGCTGTCGGTGATCAGGACGTTGAGGAGACCCGCGGGCAGCCCCGCGTCCTCGAAGATCCGGGCGACCAGGCTCCCGCCGGCGATCGGGGCGTTCTGATGGGGCTTCACCACGACCGCGTTGCCGAGCGCGAGCGCGGGGGCGACGGTCTTCATCGTCACCAGGAATGGGAAATTGGAGGCACTGATCACACCGATGACCCCGACGGGCAGCCGGTAGACCCGGTTCTCCTTGCCGTCGGCGACCGAGGGCAGCAGCTGGGCCGAGGGCCGCATCGTCTGTCCCACCGCCTCGCGCAGGAACTCCTGCGCGGTCCGCACCTCGAATTCCGCCCTCGCCCGGGTGCCGCCGAGTTCATCGATGATCAGCTCGGTGATTTCGTCGCAGCGCTCCCCGACGAGCCGCACGGCGTTCTCCAGAACGGCCCGCCGCGCATGAGCACCGGCCACCGCCCAATTCCGTTGCGCGCGTTCGGCGGCCCGGTAAGCAAGGTCGACTTCCGCCGCGGTGGCCACGGTGACGGAGCAGAGTTTCTCACCGTTGTAAGGATTGAAATCAATGATGTCCCACGCACCGTTGCCGGTCAGCCACTCGCCGTCGATGTACTGGCGGGCCAGTTCACTGGGGAAGGACATGCAATCCCTTACTGCAGGCGCAGACTCCTGTCGGCCACTCATCGTACTGGCGAATCACGTCAGTTGAAGGAGACCCCGGAGAAGATCCCGGCTCTCCTCGGGACCCGGGCTGTCCTCGTGGAGCCGCACCATGGCCTTTTCGTACTGGGCGACTTCTTCGGCCTTGTCCAGATAGAGCGCACTTGTCAGCTGCTCCAGATAGACGATGTCCGACAGATCGGATTCAGGAAAACGCAGCATCGTGAAAGCTCCGCTCTCACCGGCATGACCGCCGAAGCTGAAGGGCATCACCTGGAGAGTGATATTCGGCTGCTCCGACATATCGATCAGATGCCGCAATTGCGCACGCATGACCTCACGCCCGCCGTACGGACGGCGCAGCGCCGCCTCGTCGAGCACGGCGTGGAAGCGCGGGGCGCGTTCGGAGACCAGGGCCTTCTGCCGCGCCAGGCGCAGCGCGACCCTGCGGTCGATCTCGGCCGCCGGGGCGCCGGGCATGCCGCGCGCGACGACGGCATGCGCGTACGCCTCGGTCTGCAACAGTCCGTGGACGAACTGGACTTCGTAGATCCGGATGAGCGAGGCCGCCCCTTCCAGTCCGATATACGTCTGGAACCAGCCGGGCAGCACATCACCGTAACTGTGCCACCAGCCCGCCACGTTGGCCTCACGGGCCAGGCCGAGGAGTGATTCCCGCTCCGCCTCGTCCGTGACTCCGTACAGCGTGAGCAGGTCCTCGACGTCCCTGGCCTTGAAGCTCACCCGTCCCAACTCCATGCGGCTGATCTTCGATTCGGAGGCACGGATGGAGTAGCCGGCCGCCTCACGGGTGATGCCCCGCGACTCGCGCAGGCGCCTGAGCTGTGAGCCCAGGAGGATGCGCCGCACCACAGAACCACTCGACTCGCCTGCCGACACCGGCTTCCCAGCCCTCCCCATCGCTTCCCGTACTTCGGGGTCCCCCCGAACCCCGGAGGCGGATTCTGCCACCAAAACGCTTCGCCCCGTACTCATTCGATTACAGAGATGGCAAGACTTTCCGAAAGCTTCAAAACTGTGAAGCGGAAGAAATGACTCGAACCGGCACGCTACCGGGCAGACCTCGCGCGTGCACGTGCATCTGCCCTTGCATCTGCCGTGCGCATTCGGAACCATGGTCCCCGCGCACCTGCGTGCTCGTTCGTGTTGTGCCGCTGTACCCGCAGTGCCCGCCAGAAGCAGTGCCGCTACAGCCGCGAATCCCGGGAGTGCCTCGCATGGGGACGAATGGATCGACGATGCTCGAGCCGTTACGGCAGGGGCTTCCGCCCATCGACCCCTCGGCGGTCGCCGGCTCGGCCACCTGCACGCTTCCGGCCCGGTTCGAAGCGGTGGGCGGCGCACGGAGGTTCACCCGTACGACGCTGAACTCCTGGGAGCTGGGCGACCACTTCGACGACGTCGCCCTGGTCGTGTCCGAGCTGGTCACCAACGCGTTGCGGCACGCTCTTCCGGCCGACACGGCGCGGGAGCGGCAGGACTCCTCCGTACGACTGCACCTGATGCGCTGGTCATCCCGCCTGGTGTGCGCGGTGCGCGATCCCAGCGAGAAGGGGCCGGTCGCGGGTGAGGCGCCGGATTCGGCCGAGTGCGGACGGGGCCTGTTCCTCGTCGAGTCGTTCAGCGACTGCTGGGGCTGGCACCCGTCCCCCGTACCGGTCGGTGACGCCCTGCCCGACGGACGGTTCGGCAAGGTGGTCTGGGCCCTGTTCCGGCTGACGGACCACACGGCGTCGGAGCACCTGGTCCCGGTCGACGCGTATCCCGACAGCCTGTAGTACGGCGCACCCCGGCACATACGGGCGTGCGCCCGGGCGACGCCTCGGGTGCGCGATCGCCCCGCCGTACACCGCCGCGGCGTTCCGTGCGCTCAGCCGCCCGCGGCCAGGTGGTCGAACTCCCCGTTCTTGACGCCCAGCAGCAGCGCCTCGATCTCCGCCGGCGTATAGACCAGCGCGGGCCCGTCGGGGTGGCGCGAGTTCCGCATCGCCACATTTCCGCCGGGCAGTTTCGCGAACTCCACGCATGATCCCTGCGAGTTGCTGTGTCTGCTCTTCTGCCAGACGACCCCGCGAAGCTCTGTGGCCGCCATGCCGTTGTACACGTGGTGCACAGGACGCTCCCCGAGTTGCAAGGTGCAAGTGTCAACTAGCTCGGATCATAGCTGTGTTCATATGCCAATGCATGAGCAGATGCACGTGCACGGCGGGTGCGCGCGTGACTACAGTTTTACCCCCCGATCCGCCGGCCCTCTGTTCACCCGTCCCCCACCTCTATGAGGAACAGACGAACGACAAGCCAATTAGGCTCCCACTTCCCCGAGTTGCTCTCTTCACCCCTGGTAGCTTGGCGCGGTCTTCCGGCAGTTATCCACAAGGGGGAACTCACCTATGGACAGGTTTCCGCGATCCGTCGCTCTTGCCGCCGCCGGTCTCGTCGTCGCGTTCGCGCTGACGGCGTGCGGCAGCGACGATCCCGCCGGTGACAAGGCCCCGGACACCGGATCGAGCTCCGGGCGGCCCTCGTCACCCGGAGCCGGCGGCGAGGAGGGCGGCTCCGGGGGTGCGGACGCCGCCGCGCTTGAGGGGACCTGGACGGGGACGGCCGACGGCGGGCCCGTCACGCTGTCGGTCACCTCGGGCAAGGTGGCGCTCGCTGCCGGCCGACACATCTGCCAGGGCGAGGTGAAGGACATGGGCGGGGTGACGCTCGCGCTGAAGTGCCTCGACGGGAACACCGACCGCACGACGGGCTCCGTCGAGTCCAACGACGGCAAGAGGCTCGTCATCTCGTGGGAAGCCGGGGCCCGGGACACCCTGTCCAAGGCCGACCTCTCCGATCTGCCCACCGACCTGCCCGAGATCCCCGCTCCCTGACGCCCCTCTCAGGCCCGCCCGCTGCTGATCTCCAGCGCCCGCGAGAAGTCCTCCAGAGCCCGGAGCAGCAGGGTGGCCCCGTTGCGTACGAAGGAGTCGGGCGGCGGCCCTTCGGCGGTCTCAGGGCGCGCGAGCGCCTCCCTGACCGGGGCCCAGTCCGGGACGCGGCGTTCCCGTACCGCCTTCGCGCCCTCCTCGGTGGCCCGGCGCAGCGCCTCGGCCAGTCCGGCGGCTTCGGGCACGGGGGTGGCGGAGGCGGCGGGCAGATGGGCCTCCATGAGCATCGCGACGCGTCCGAACTGGGCGAGCGCGTCCTGGGCGTCCGCCGCGGAGGTCCGGGAGATGCCCCGGTGGCGTACGGGTTCGTGCTGGGCCGTCTCCAGCGCCTCCTGCCAGGCGACGCGGGCCTCCCGGGTGGTGAGGAGGGTGGCGCGCACCTCCTCCAGGGTCCTGGACGCGGGATCGGCGTACCGGTCGAGGACCGTGGCGGCGTAACGCCCGTCCGTGATCAGCCAGGTGGCGAGCCGGTCGCGCAGCCGCGGAGTCTCCCAGGCCGGGTAGAGGGCGTACGCCACCATCGCGAGCAGACCGCCCAGGAGGGTCAGCACGACCCGCTCGGGCACGGTCTGGGACCAGTCGTCCCCCGCCATCCCGAGCAGGAAGACGACGTAGGCGGAGACACAGACCTGGCCGACCGCGTACCCGGTGCGCATCAGCAGGTACATCAGGGCGGCGCAGACGACGGCGAGCAGGGCGGAGAGCTCGGCGTTCGGGTGCGCGACCTGCACGATTCCGGTGGCGACGGTGACGCCGAGCACGGTGCCCATGAAGCGGCCCACGGACCGCGAGTAGGTGTGGGTGAACTCGGGGCGCATCACCATCACGGCGGTCATGGGCGCCCAGTACCCGTGTCCGAAAGGCAGTGCCACCCCGATGAGGTAGCCCGCCGCGGTCACCGCCGAGACCCGTTCCGCGTGGCGCAGGATCGTCGATCCCCGGCGCAGTTCACGGCGCATGGAGCGCAGGACCACGGGGACCAGCTTCAGCAGCGTGGGCCGGCGGCGGTGCGAGACGAGGGGCTCGCCGGGCGTCCTGTCGTCCGTGCCGGTCCCCTCGGCGATCTCGATGACGTCGGCGAGCAGCGAGGTGAGCCGGTCGGCGGCCCTGCGGGGCGGGCCGGTGAGGATCACCTCGGTGTCGGGGGACTTCAGCACCGAGAGCGCCGTCTCGTCCAGCCGCACCGGGTCGCCCGTGCGCACCGCCCGGGCCGCGGAGTCGAGCAGGGAGCCGGCGGCGCCGAGGATCTCCCGCGCCCAGTAGCGTTCGGGGCCCTCGGCCGGCACCCCGAGGGCCGGGTCGGCGAGCGAGGCGAGGACCGGCCGCAGCCGTTCGGCGACCCCGCGCGCGCCGTGCAGGTCGGCGGGGCGGCGCCGGGCCTGGCGGGGGGTGACGGCGGCGGCGTTGCGCGCGGTCATCAGCGGTACGGGGTCGAACGGCGCCACCGGGTCGTGCCGCAGCCTGCGGGCGTAGTCCGCCTCACCGGCCAGGGCGTCGGCGAGCGCGTCGCGCTGGGCTCCCCATCTGCGGACCGGGAACAGCACGATCAGCGCCGCCTGGACGAGCCCCCCCAACGCCATCATCGCCGCGTGGGCGGCGGCGTCGGCGACGGAGGTGGGCAGGGTGATCGTGACCAGCATGATCGCGACGTTGGAGCCCGCGATGATGCCGCCCGTCGGGCCCGCCGCCCAGGCCAGCCCGGCGGCGAACGTCCAGAGGAGGAGCAGGGCCAGGAACAGCACCGTATGGGAGACGGTGACGTACCCGACGAACGTCGACACGGCCAGACTGGCCCCCGAGACCAGCGCGAGCACGGGCCGGGGACGCCAGCTGCGCTGGAAGGTGGCGATGGCCGCCTGATAGGCGCCGAACGCGGAACCGGCGGCGATCACCGGGCCGAAGAGCGCCAGGCTCACCCCGACGACGAGCGCGAGGCCCGCGGCGCCGCGCAACGCGATGAGCGGTTCGAGACGCCGCCGCTCGATCGTCAGCCCCGAGCGGGCGGTCTCCTTCAGCGCCCGGAGCCAGCTCATGGACCGAGCCTAGCCGGATGACGGACAACCCCGACTTATGCCGCTCCGCCGACCTAACGGCGGATTTCGGGCCCTCGTCCGCCCATCCGGGCCCGGTCGGCCGCGGCCGTGCCGTGGTTCCACCCCTCCGCGTCGGTCGCCCCGCGCAGCCGGGTCGTGGTGGTCCTCGGGAACATCTGCTCCGCCGTGTCGGTGACGGCGACGTCCCGGGCCGCCAGGACCGGCAGCAGGGCACCGGCCTCACCGTCGCCGCCGTCCGTACCGGCCTCCGAGCCGGCCGCGGCGGTGACCCGCTCGGTGTCCGCCGCGAGCCGGCTGCCCAGGCGCTGGGCGTACGCCATCAGGAAGGACTGCCGGAAGGTCTTGGTCCGTCTGCGCCCGCCGGCCCGCTGTCCGGCCTCCGCCTTCGTCATCGCCGCGGTGCCCTGCACCAGCAACGAGGTGAAGAGCAGCTCCACGGCCTCCAGGTCCGGCTCGAAGCCCACGACCGTGGTGAAGCCGAGATCGCTGTTCCAGACGGCACGGCAGCGGTTCGCCGAGGCGACGGAGTCGAGCAGGACGGCCTTGGCGCTCTCGTACGGGGCGTCGACCCCGATGCGCACGGCACCCGGGGTGTCGGCGCTGTGCGTACGGGCGGCGAGGAGCGCCTCGTCGATGCTGTGCCGGGCCATCAGCTCCTGCGCCTTGGTGGTGAGCGCCTCGGCCTCCTCCGGGAAACCCGTCGCCTCCGCCTTGGCGAGCAGCGCCCGGATCCTGGTGAGCATGCGCGGTTCACCGTGCGCCGGCGGCCGGTGCGGAGCGTCGGCCACGGCGCCGGGCACCGGCCCGACCGGCTCGACGACCGGGAGCCGCAGCAGCAAGCGGTACAGCTCCAGGAGCGCGGAGGCGTACGTGAAGCGGTCGGGCCGGTTGCGCGGCGCCGGAGCGGGCATGGCGGCGAGCTGGTCCGCCCAGCGCGGGGGCAGCCGGGCGTATCCCGCCGTCTCCCCCGTGATCAGGGCGGAGGCGAGCGCGGCGGCGTCCTCGTGCAGCTCACGGCGGACGGTCCGTACGACGTCGGCGGGCTGCCAGCCACGCGTCCATGCGCGCCGGACGAACTCCTGGCCACGCCGGTGCAGCTCCTCGTCGGCGGACGGGTCCGCGGCGAGGAGGGAGGCGCCGGTGTCCAGGCCCGCGTCGCCTTCCGCATACAGGGCCGCGGCACACGCCCGGTCGATCACCGATTCCATCCGGCCAGCGTAAGCGCTGACCCCCGGGCGGCCGGGCGCTCAGTGTTCCCCGGGGAGCAGGACGAGCTTGCCGCGTACGTGCCCGGCCTCGCTCAGTTCCTGGGCCCGTGCCGCCTCGCCGAGCGCGAAGGTCCGCTCCACGGGGATCCGCAGACCGCCGACCGCAGCCGCCTCCGCGTACTCCGCGAGCCGCCTGCCCTCGTCGGGGCCACTCCCGCCGCCCGCCGAGAAGGCCACCCCGTAATGAGCCGCGTCCGGGTCGGCGATGGTGACGATCCGGCCGGCCGTACCGCCGCGCAGCTCGACCGAGTCCGCCAGCGCGCCCCTGCCCGCCACGTCGAACACGGCGTCCACGCCCTGCGGCGCGGCTTCCCGAACCCGGTGCACCAGCCCCTCCCCGTACGCCACCGGGACCGCGCCGAGCACCCGCAGATAGTCGTGGTTCGCCGGTGAGGCGGTCCCGATGACCGTGGCACCCCGGGCGGCGGCCATCTGGACGGCGGCGGAACCGACCGCGCCGGACGCCCCGTGCACCAGCAGGGTCTCGCCCGCGGAGACCGCGAGCTCGTCGAGCACCCGGGCGGCGGTCGCGGTCGCGACGGGCAGCGCCGCCGCCTCCGCCCAGCCCAGCCCCTCGGGCCTGGGCGCGACGGAACCCACGTCGGCCAGGACGTACTCCGCGTACGCGCCGGTCGTGCTCCGGCCGAGGACCTCGTCGCCGACCGCGAACTCCGTGACACCGTCACCGGTCTCGTCGACGACACCGGCGAACTCGCTGCCGGGTGTGGCGGGCAGCGGGGTGGGGAACGCCGCCTCCATCCAGCCGTTGCGGATCTTGTGGTCGACCGGATTGACCCCGGCGGCCTCGACTGCCACCCGGATCTGCCCGGGCCCGGCGTGGACGTCATCGACCCGGGCCGGACGCAGGACCTCGGGCCCGCCGAACTCCTCGTACACGATCGCTTCCATCACCGTCTCCTCCGCCGCCTGCCGTGGCCCCGGTGCGCGCCGCGCGCACCTCACTCCGATCCTCGCGGCAGTCGGGCGCACCCGCGCGGCGAGGCGGGGCCCCCTGTCAGTGGCGGGTGCAAGACTCGGCCCATGACCGAACGTTGGGCTCTGGCCATCGCGGAAGGGGGCGGTGCGCTCCTCACGCCTCTGACGCGCGACGGCCTGCCCGCCGGTCCCGTCCTGGCCGAGCCCGACCTCGCCGAGTCCGTCCGTTCCCGGCCCGGCGTGGCCCGCTGGGTCTGGCGCTCGACCGCCGGCATCTACCCCCGTCTGCTCGCCGCGGGCGTGCGGGTCGAGCGGTGCTACGACATCGAGTGCGCCGAGCTGCTGCTGCTCGGCCACGAGGGGCGGCTCGGGGAGCCCCGCTCCGCGGCGGCGGCCTGGGCACGGCTGCGCCGGGCTCCGGTGCCGCCCGATCCGCCGCCCCGCTCGGCGGAGCCCGGCTCCCAGTCCGCCCTCTTCGAGCCGCGCTCCGGCACCGATCTGTCCTTCGAAGCGCTGATCGAGGTCTACGCCGAGCAGCTGCGCCGCCACGAGGCGACGGAGCACCCCGGCAGGATGCGGCTGCTCACGGCCGCCGAGTCCGCGGGCATGCTGGTCGCCGCCGAGATGAACCGGGCCGGGCTGCCCTGGCGCGCCGATGTCCACCGCGAGGTGCTGGACGGCCTGCTCGGTGAGCGTTACGCGGGCGGCGGCGAACCCCGAAGACTGGCCGAGGCCGCGGAGGAGGTGTCGGCCGCCTTCGGCAGACGGGTGCGGCCCGATCTGCCGGCCGATGTCGTGAAGGCGTTCGCGCAGGCCGGGATCAAGGTCAGGTCGACCCGGCGGTGGGAGCTGGAGGAGCTCGACCACCCGGCGGTGGAACCGCTGATCCGCTACAAGAAGCTGTACCGCGTCTGGACGGCCCACGGCTGGAGCTGGCTCCAGGACTGGGTGCGTGAGGGCCGCTTCCGCCCCGAGTACCAGCCGGGAGGCACGGTCAGCGGGCGCTGGACGACCAACGGCGGCGGGGCGCTTCAGATCCCCAAGGTGATACGCCAGGCGGTCGTCGCCGACGAGGGCTGGCGGCTGGTGGTGGCGGACGCCGACCAGATGGAGCCCCGGGTGCTGGCCGCGATCTCCCGCGACCGGGGGCTGATGGAGGTGGCCGGACACGAGGGCGACCTCTACAAGGCCCTGTCCGACCGGGCGTTCCACGGCGACCGCGATCACGCCAAGATCGCGCTGCTGGGCGCGATCTACGGGCAGACCTCGGGTGACGGCCTGAAGAACCTGGCGGCACTGCGGCGACGGTTCCCGCACGCCGTCGGTTACGTCGACGACGCGGCCAGGGCGGGCGAGGAGGGTCGCCTCGTCCGCACCTGGCTGGGACGCACGAGCCCACCCGCCGCCGGGGCGGAAGAGGACGGGGAGGCCGGCATCCCGCAGGAGAGCGAGGAGCCGCCGGCCGGGGAGAGTGCCGGCACCTACGGCCTCACCCCGGGCTACGCCTCACCGAACGCCCGGGCGCGGGGCCGCTTCACCCGCAACTTCGTGGTGCAGGGAAGCGCGGCGGACTGGGCGCTGCTGCTCCTGGCGGCACTCCGGCAGAGGCTCACCACCGAGGGGATGCGGGCGGAGCTGGTGTTCTTCCAGCACGACGAGGTGATCGTGCACTGCCCGGCCGGGGAGGCGCCCGCGGTGGTGGAGGCGATCCGCGAGGCCGGGGAGCTGGCGGGCCGCGTCACGTTCGGGGAGACACCGGTGCGGTTCCCCTTCAGCACGGCGGTCGTCGAGCGCTATTCGGATGCGAAGTAGGCGGCGTCGGTCACTGTGAGGGCCGCTGTGCGGGCCGCTCCCGGGGACGAGGGCCGGAAGCCCGGACCGGGGACGGAGTCCCGGCCCGGGCCGCTGCCGCGTGTCTACCCGCGCTCCCACAGCGCGGGGACCAGCGGCGGTTCCCACCCGGCGATGGCGGAGTGTGCCTGGAGACAGCGGAAGGAGACGCCGTCGTAGGTCACCCGGTCACCGGCCCGGTAGGAGGTCCCCGCCGCCCAGGTGCCACCCGGCGGATCGGTCGGCGGATCGGTCGGATCCGGCTGCTGGGCGACATCGAGCACGAAGTCGAAGGTGCCCTGCCGCCCGGACCCCGCGCTGCGCACGTTCATCAGCAGCGCCGGATCGTAGAGGGCGTCGGTGGCGTTGCGCGGCTCACCCGGGAAGTAGAGCTGGGTGGTGAGCACGGGGCGCCCCGGCGCCTGGGCCTTCACATGGATGTGCCGGGTGCGCCCGGGATACAGGCCCGCCACCACCGTGGTGAGCTCGAAGGCCCCGTTCGCGTCGGTGAACTGGTGTCCGCGGAAGGCGAACCCGCTCATGTCGTACGCCCCGCCGGCGTCCGCCTGCCAGAAGTCGAGGAGCACTCCCGGCAGTGGCTTGCAGGCCCTGCCGAACACATATCCGCTGACGGTGAGCGGGGTGCCGGGGGTACCGGACGTCACCAGGCTGGTCCGGAGCGGGGAGTCGGGCTTGAAGTAGGGCCCCTCCATCTGCGCGGGGGTCGGATCGTCCCCGTCGTCACAGGCGGGCGTGAGCGCCAGGGGTGCGCCGCCGGCGCCGGTGTCACGGGCCAGGGCGATGCCCCCGCCCGCGATCAGGGGCACGGCGCTCGCCGCGACGGCGGCCCGCAGGAGGTTCTTGCGGCTGATCGGGCGGCCGTGAGGTCCGGCCTCGGAGGATGAACTCTCGGTCATGGCTGCTTCCTCGGTGTACGGGATTTCCTCGGACGCGGATGTCCTATGGGCCTCGGCCACGTGCCTCGTGCGCGGAGCGGCCGTCAGACCCGCTGCCAGAGCGCGGGCACGTTCGGCGGCTGCCAGCCGGCCTGCGCCTGGTGGCCCTGCAGACAGCGGTAGCTCGCACCGCCGTACGTCACCACAGCGCCGGCGGCGTACGTCGTCCCCGCGGCCCAGGTGCCGCCCGGGTCGGTCGGCGGGTCGGTCGGATCGGTGGGCGGGTCGGTCGGCGTACCGCTGGTGACGAGGGTCAGTCCGTAGGCGGCCAGCGCCGGGTTGACCGGCTGGTAGTACGTCGTACCGCCCTGGGAGCAGTTTCCGGAGCCGCCGGAGGTGACGCCCTGCGCCTGGCTGCCCGAGATGAACGAGCCTCCGGAGTCGCCGGGTTCCGCGCAGACACTGGTGCGCGTCACACCGGAGATGGTGCCCTCCGGGTAGGTGACGCTGGTGCCGTGCTGCTGGATGGTGCCGCAGTGCCAGCCGGTCGTGGAACCGGAGCGGCAGACCGAGGAGCCCACCACGGCCTGGGTGGAGCCGGTGACGGTCACGTCGCCGTTCCCGTATCCGTTCACCAGGGCGCGGGGCGTCCAGTTGGCGTTGGTGGCGACCCAGGCGTAGTCACGGCCGGGGAAGGTGGAGCCCTGGAAGGAGCCCTGGGCCTGCTGGTTGGCCCCGGTGGTGGTGACACCCGGCGTTCCGCAGTGCCCTGCGGTGACGAAGCCGTTCTGGGTGCCGCGCTTGACGGGGAAGCCGATGGAACAGCGGCCCGAGCCGTTCATGTAGTACGCGTCGCCGCCGCGCAGATCCGCGTAGGCGCGCGGCTGTTCGGCGGAGCGGTTGACCTGTACGAGATCGCGGGAGACCCCGGCCCCCGCCAGGAAGCTGTCCGCCGCCGACGTACGGGCGGCGTTGACGACCAGGCGGTTCGTGCTGACGTCGACGTACCAGGACGGCACGTCCTTCGGTGCCTTCTCCAGCGCCACCGCGTCCAGCGCCGCCTTGGCGGCTTCGAGGCGGTCCAGGCTGTGTCCGACGACCTCCGCGCGGGCTCCCGCGGCGGTGATCCGTCCGACGTCGGCGCGGTCGGTGGTGGCGACGACGAGGACGGCGGCCCCGTCGCTCAGCCGGGCTCCGGCGAAGTCCGCACCGAGGGACTTCTCCAGCGCCGCCGCGACGGCCGCCGCCCGGTACTCGTCCGCTATCCGGTCCTCGGCCTCGTCGGCGTCGAGGCCGAGGTCACGGCTCATGGCTTCGATCAGTCCCGGCGAGAGCCGGTCGACGGCGGCAGGAACTGCGCCGGCCGACTGGCCGGCCGAGGCGACACCGGTCAGACCGGCGAGGGCGAGCGCGCCCACCGTCACGGCGGCGGCTCCTGCGGCGAACGCGCGTCTGCGGAGCACGGTTGTCTCCACGTCACTCTCCTTGTGTTCGGGGGGCGTCGGGCTCCGGGGGAGCGGAGCCCGGGTGCGAACTGCCGAAAAGGTAGCCGCGCACGGGCCGTGGACAGGAGATCCCGTCCGCCCCCTACCACCGCGTTATGGGGCGCGCCCGAAGCCGTGCCCGGGCAGGGCTCCGCACCGCTATAGGCTCCGGCCATGGCGACGCACGAGCACGAGATCACCGAGCCCGTCGACCTCTGTCTGTCCGACGGCACCTTGAACCCGGCGGCGGTCGGCTGGTCGAGGAAGCCGCTGCACCGGGCCAATCTGCGGGGCTGGGGCCGGACGAAGCGGTGGGAGTACTGGTGCGTGACCACGCCGACCCATCTGGTGGCCCTGACGGTGAGCGACCTCGACTTCCTGGCACTGAACACGGTCTACGTGCTGGAATTCGGCCCCGGAGGCCGCGAGTTCGAGTGCTCCTCGATCGTCCCCGCCGGCCGGGGCGTCCACCTTCCCGACACCGTCGCCGGGGCCCCCGGATCCGAGGACGTGGTCGTCGGCCCCGCCCGCCCGACCGGCGGCAAGGTGCGCGTCGAGATCCGTGACGAGAACGCCGGCACGAGGCTCCGGGCCCGGTGTCTGACCCCGGAGCGGCTGCCGCTGGAGGTCGGCCTCCTGGTGTCGCGGCCGGAAGGACACGAGTCGCTCTCCGTGGTCGTGCCGTGGAGCGAGCAGCGCTTCCAGTACACCTCCAAGCACACCGCGCTCCCCGCCTCCGGCCGGGTGCGGATCGGCAACGATCTGCTGACGTTCGGCGGGGAGGACACCTGGGCCGTCCTGGACCATGGCCGCGGGCGCTGGCCGCGTACGGTCGACTGGAACTGGGGCGCCGCGTCCGGCCGTACGGACGGGCACACGGTCGGCCTCCAGTTCGGCGGACGCTGGACGGAGGGCACCGGCTCCACCGAGAACGGCCTCTGTGTGGACGGCCGGCTCACCAAGATCGGCGAGGAGCTGGACTGGCGGTGGTCCGTCTCCGACCCCCTGGCTCCCTGGACCCTCCGTACACCCTCGTCCGACCAGGTGGACCTGACATTCACGCCGTTCCACAACCGGGCCGTGCACACGGACGTCGGTCTGATCGCCAACCGCACCGACCAGTGCTTCGGTCACTACGACGGCCGGATCCGTACCGACGAGGGAACCTCGATCGCCGTGGACCGGCTGCTGGGCTGGGCCGAGGACGTCCACATGCGCTGGTGACTCCCCCGGCCCGGACGGCGCGGGTAGGTTTCCCCTCATGCATATAGGCCCACTCCTGGGCTCGGGACGCACCGCCGACGTGTACGCACTCGACGGCCCCTGGGTCCTGCGCCGCTACCGCGACGGCGTCGACGCCACCGGTGAACTGGCCGTGCTGTCCTACCTCTCGGCCTCGGGCTACCCCGTCCCCCGCATCGGCCCGCCGGCCGAGGAGGCGCTTCCCACCGACCTGGTGATGCGCCGGCTGACCGGGCCGACGCTGGCCGAGGCGCTGCGGGCGGGCACGCTCACCGAGGGGGCGGGCGCCGAGCTGCTGGCGCGGCTCCTGCGGGAGCTGCACGCGATCCCTCCACGGCTCTCCCAGGACCCCGAGGACCGGATCCTCCACCTGGAGCTCCACCCGGGGAACGTCATCATGACCCCCGACGGTGCCATGGTGACCGACTGGCTGACCGCCGGTGAGGGCCCGCCCGAACTGGACCGGGCCATGACATCGATGATCCTGGCCCAGGGTGCCCTCGATCCCACGTCCCCCGCCGGCGATCAGCTCCGCGAGCTGCTGGCCGCGCTGCTCTCCCGGTTCGCGGACGACGGCGGCGTGCCCGCCGGCGCCCTCGCCCGGGCCACCGCCCTGCGCGCGGCGGACCCTCGGCTCACCGCCCACGGGACGGCGGTGCTGGACGAGGCGGCGGAGCTCGTCTCCTCGCTGGCTGCCTGACGGCACTCCCGCCGCCGGCATCCGGGGCGCGGGCCCGCTCCCCGGACCCCGCCCCCGTCCGGGGCACCGCGTGGCGGGCGCCCGCGAGCGCCCCGGCGCCGGTCAGCCGTTGAGCGCGTACGCCAGGGTGACCACCGGGAAGGGCCACACCACGACGCCGAGCAGGGCCAGCCGGCCCATCGGGGTCATGCGGCTCAGCGGAGGCGAGCGGTACAGGCCGGTCAGCACGGCCGCCCCCGCGGCGAGAATCCCGGCCGCCCCCAGCAGGAACGACACGGGTGACTCGCCGGAGGCAGCACTCCACATCGACACCATCAGCACCATGCACCCGAGAAAGAACAGCGCGGCGAGGGGCACGGACCAGACCAGGGCGACCAGGAGGACCTGGCCGTTCGTGGCGGGACGAGGGCGGGGCGCGCGCGCCGTCGAGGCGGGAGCGGGGAGGGCGGGGAACATGCGCGGCTGCCTTTCAGCACTGCGGAGTATGTGCCTCTCCACTCTGCGGCAGCCTCCCCGCGGCATGCGCGCGCATACTCAGGCTCTGCGGGCCACGGCACTCATTCCCCCGTCGGCCACACCGCCGACTGCCTACGGGCCTGTCACGGCCGGGAGTTCGGACGGCCGGCCCCACTCGCTCCACGATCCGTCGTACACGGACACCTCGCTGTAACCGGCGAGTTCGGCGCCCAGTGCGAGGACGCAGGCGGTGACGCCCGAGCCGCAGCTGACGACCAGGCGTTCACGCTCTCCGAGCAACGCGCCGAACACCGCGCGCAGTTCCGGGGCCGGGAGCATCCGGCCGTCGCGCTGGATCTCCCCGAACGGCAGGTTCAGCGCCCCCGGCGCGTGGCCCCGCCGGAGCCCCGGCCGAGGCTCGGCCACCGTACCGGCGAAGCGTTCCCGGGTACGTGCGTCGAGGACAGCCGATCGCGGGTCCGCCAGGGCGGCCGCCACCGCCTCGCTGCCGACCAGCATCCCCTCGCGGGGACGGGCGGTGAAGTCCCCGGTGCGCCCGGCGTCTCCGGGAGCGGGACCCTCCTCCACCGGCAGCCCGGCCGCGATCCAGGCGGGCAGGCCGCCGTCGAGCACCGCGACCCGGCCGAAGCCCATGGCGCGCAGCATCCACCAGGCGCGGGCACTGGAGTAGACACCGGCGGCGTCATGGACGACGACGGTGTCGGTGCCGTCGACCCCCAAGGCACGCATCTCCTCGGTGAAGCGCCGGGCACCGGGCATCGTGTGCGGCAGCGGCACGGTGTGGTCGGACATCGCGCCGTCGATGTCGAAGCGCAGGGCCCCCGGAATCCGCCGCTCCGTCGCGCGGTGCGCGCCCACGGAGGCGTCGAGGACCACGATCCCGCCCAGCCGGGCCGCGAGCCACTCGGGACCGACGAGCGGCCCGGGCAGGCCTCCCGCATCGTCTTCGGTCATGACTGTCCGCCCCCTCGGTCCCTTCACCAGCCGTCCGATCTTAAGCCCGGGTCAAAAGGGCCTTAAGCAATCCAGGGCCGGCAATGGCACATCCAAATACCGCCAGTTCAGGGCGATTTCATCGCCGTAGGCCCGGTTGCCCGGCCGCGGGATCCGCGTACCATCGAGCTCCGTCGGCGGCGCACTCCGCAGGGCGAGAGCGCTCTCAGACCACTCCCGCCCCTCCGTCGGCTCCGTGTCCTGTTCTCCCCCACAGAAAAGGTACGCAGACCATGGCCTCTCACCGCGCACGCAGATGGTCACCCGCCGGACTGGCTCTCCTGCTCTCCGCCGCCCTCGTCGCCGCGTTCCTCCTCACCACCACCGGCCCGGGCACCCCCCGGGCCGACGCCGCCGCGCAGACATGGGCCGACGAGTTCGACGGCGCCGCCGGCAGCGCTCCGGACTCCTCGAAGTGGACCCTGGAGAAGGGAGGCTCGGGCAACGGCAACAACGAGTTGCAGTACTACACGGACAGCACCCGGAACGCCTCCCTGGACGGGAACGGCAACCTGGTGATCACCGCTCACCGGAACAGCGACTCCGGCCTCCAGTGCTGGTACGGCACCTGCCAGTACACCTCCGCCCGGCTGAACACCGCGCAGACGTTCACCCAGGCGTACGGCCGCTACGAGGCCCGGATCAAGATTCCGCGCGGCCAGGGCATCTGGCCGGCCTTCTGGATGCTCGGCGACGACCTCGGCAGTGTCGGATGGCCGAACAGCGGCGAGATCGACATCATGGAGAACGTCGGCAAGGAGCCCGGCACCGTCCACGGCACCATCCACGGCCCCGGCTACTCAGGCGGCGCCGGCATCGGGGCCTCGTACAGCCTGCCGGACGGCCGGGACTTCGCCGACGACTTCCACACCTTCGCGGTCGACTGGAGCCCGAACGCCCTGGTCTGGTCGGTGGACGGCCAGACCTACCAGACACGCACCCCCGCCGATGTGAACGGCAACAAGTGGGTCTTCGACCACCCCTTCTTCATCGTCCTGAACCTGGCCGTGGGCGGTAACTGGCCCGGCAGCCCGGATGGTTCCACCTCTCTCCCCCAGACGATGACCGTCGACTACGTACGGGTCTCGGCCTCGGACGGTTCCGGCGGCGGCTCGGGCACCCCCGGCCCGATCAAGGGCATCGGCGGCATGTGCGTCGACGTCGCCGGCGCCTCGGACGCGGACGGCACCCCGATCCAGCTGCACAACTGCACCGGCGTCGACGCCCAGAAGTGGACCCTGGCCGACGACGGCTCCGTACGGGCCTTCGGTAAGTGCCTGGACGTGCGGGGCGGCTCCACCGCCGACGGGGCAGCCGTCCAGCTCTACACCTGCAACGGGACCGGGGCACAGAAGTGGGTCCACACCCAGGCCGGCGACCTGACCAACACCGCGGCGGACAAGTGCCTCGACGCCACCGGCGGCTCCTCGGCAGACGGCACACGGCTCCAGATATGGACCTGCACGGGCGCGGCCGGCCAGAAGTGGACCGTCGGCTGACCACCGGAGCCCGCCAGGGGCCGGCCGCCGGCACCCTGGGTATCAGGCGGTCCGGACCGGGCTGATGTCCGACCTGCCGGCCGGCGGCGGCTCCCGGTGCTGGGCCGCCGGGGCCGCCCTGGCCGATCGAGAACCGGATACGGAGGCGGCCGCCCAGGCAGCGCGGCGACGCGCGTGACCCAGCACAAGCAAAAGCCCCAGGTCACGGCGAGTGAGTCCTGAGGCTTCTACAGAGCCGCCTTCGGGATTCGAACCCGAGACCTACGCATTACGAGTGCGTTGCTCTGGCCAACTGAGCTAAGGCGGCACGCTCTGTCGCACCATGGTGCGGTCAGCAGCGACGCCAAGTCTACACAGTTTCCAGGGGTGCTCCGCACCGCCCGGCGCCGCTGCCGTATCCGCAGGTCAGGTGCACTTCTTTCCGTCCTTGGGCGGCGTGCCCTCCAGCAGGTAGGTGTTGATCGCCGTGTCGACGCAGTCGCTGCCCCGGCCGTACGCCGTGTGCCCGTCGCCCTCGTAGGTCAGCAAAGTGCCGGAGGAGAGCTGCTCCGCGAGGGACTCGGCCCACTTGTACGGGGTGGCCGGGTCCCGGGTGGTGCCGACCACGACGATCGGGGCCGCGCCCTCCGCCTCGGTGCGGTGCGGGGTGCCGGTGGGCTCCACGGGCCAGGATCCGCAGTTCAGCGCGGCCCAGGCGAAGCCCCTGCCGAAGACCGGGGAGGCCTTCTCGAATTCCGGCACGGCGTTCTCCACCTCTGCGGGACCGGCGAAGGCGGGGGCCAGGTCGAGGCAGTTCACGGCGGCGTTGGCGAACATGAGGTTGGCGTACTTGCCGCTCGGCCCGCGCTCGTAGTAGCTGTCGGCCAGCGAGAGGAGGCCGGCGCCGTCACCGCGCCGAGCGGAGGCGACGGCCTCGCGGAGCTGGGGCCAGGCGGCCTCGTCGTACATGGCGGCGATCACACCCGTGGTCGCCAGGGATTCGGTCAGCTTCCGGGTCTCGCCGGTCGGCACGGGCTCGGCGTCCAGATCACCGAAGAGCTTCTTCAGGGCGGTCGCGGCCGCGGCGGTGGACGTGGTGCCCAGCGGACAGTCGGCCTGCTTCACGCAGTCCGCGGCGAACGACTGGAAGGCCGTCTCGAAACCGGCGGTCTGATCGCGGTTGATGTCCACCGCGGGGAGCGAGGGGTCCATCGCCCCGTCCAGGACGAGGCGCCCCGCCCGGGCGGGGAACAGGTCGGCGTAGGTCGCGCCGAGGAACGTGCCGTACGAGGCACCGACGTAGTTCAGCTTCTCGTCTCCGAGCAGGGACCGCAGGATGTCCATGTCACGCGCCGTCTCGACCGTGGACACATGCGGAAGGATCGTGCCGGAGCGCTTCGCGCAGCCGTCGGCGAACTTCTTGAAGGACTTGTTCAGCTCGGTGATCTCGCCCTTGTCGTCCGGAGTCTGGTCGACCTGCGTGTAGGCGTCCATTTCCTTGCCGGTGAGGCACTTGACCGGTTCACTGCGGGCCACTCCGCGCGGGTCGACGGCCACCATGTCGTACCGGGCGCGGACCGGGGCGGGGTAGCCGATGGCCGCGTACCCCTGGAGGTAGCCGACGGCCGAGCCGCCGGGGCCGCCGGGGTTGACCAGGAGCGAACCGATCCGCTTGCCCGGGCCGGTGGCCTTCTTACGCGAGACGGCCAGCTTCACGTCCCCGCCGCCGGGCTTCGCGTAGTCGAGCGGCGCCTTCATCGTGGTGCACTGGAAGCCCTCCACGCCGCAGTCCCGCCAGCGCAGCTTCTGCGCGTAGTACGGCTCGAGTTCCTCGGCGACCGCCGAACCCGTCGCCGACGCGCTCGGCGCCGAACTTCCGCTGCTGCAGCCGGAGACGAGGAGGCCGGCAGTGCCGAGCGCGGTGGCGAAGATGCGGAGCAGGCGCCTGGTGTCCATCCCCGGAGCGTAGCCGCCGTGTGACGACTCGACCGATTCCCTGCTCATACGGGTGAATTCGCACCCTGGGTGCGGTCCGCAGGTGAACGCCGGGCTCAGCCCGCCCGGAGCGCGACCGCCATGGCCTCCACGGCCAGCAACGGCGCGACGTTACGGTCGAGGGCGCGGCGGCAGGCGATCACGGCCTCTATCCGGCGCAGGGTGCGCTCGGGGGTGGACGACTCGGCGATCCGGTCGAGGGAGTCCCGTACGTCGGTGTTGGCGAGGGCGATCCGGGAGCCGAGCTGGAGTGCCAGCACATCGCGGTAGAAGCCGGTCAGCTCGCTGAGTGCGAGGTCCAGGCTGTCGCGCTGCGTACGCGTCCTGCGGCGCTTCTGCCTGTCCTCCAGCTCCTTCATCGCACCCGCCGTCCCACGAGGCATCCGGCCCCCCGCGACACCACCGAGCGCCGCCTTCAGATCGTCCGTCTCCTTGACGTCGACCTCCTCGGCGACCTGTTTGGCGTCGTCGGTCGCCGTGTCGATCAGCTCCTGGGCCGCCTTGAGGCAGCCGCCGACGTCATGGACGCGCAGCGGAAGCTTGAGCACGGCGGCACGGCGGGCCCGGGCCCGCTCGTCCGTGGCCAGCCGTCGCGCCCGGCCGATGTGCCCCTGGGTGGCACGGGCGGCCGACGCGGCCCGCTCCGGGTCGATGCCGTCACGCCTGATCAGCACCTCGGCCACGGCGTCGACCGGGGGCGTACGGAGCGTGAGGTGACGGCAGCGGGAGCGGATCGTGGGCAGCACGTCCTCGAGGGAGGGTGCGCAGAGCAGCCACACCGTGCGGGGCGCGGGCTCCTCCACCGCCTTCAGCAGGACGTTGCCCGCGCCCTCGGTGAGGCGGTCGGCGTCCTCCATGACGATGACCTGCCAGCGGCCCACGGCGGGGGACAACTGGGCACGGCGCACCAGCTCACGGGTCTCCTTCACGCCGATCGAGAGCAGATCCGTCCGGATCACCTCGACGTCTGCGTGGGTACCGATCAGAGCCGTGTGGCAGCCGTCGCAGAAGCCGCAGCCGGGAGCCCCGCCCAGGGCACGGTCGGGGCTGGTGCACTGGAGCGCGGCGGCGAAGGCACGGGCGGCCGTGGACCTGCCCGAGCCGGGCGGACCCGTGAACAGCCAGGCATGGGTCATCTTCGATCCGGGCGGCACCGGCTCACCCGCGGAGACGGCGGTCACCAGGACATCGGCGTCCCGGGCGGCGGCACCGAGCTGCTCCTGCACCCGGTCCTGTCCGACCAGGTCGTCCCAAACGGTCATGGTCACCGCCCTTCCGGTGGCGTGGTGCTGGAACGCCGGAACCCCGGCGCCTCCCTATTGTGCGGGAAGGGTCCGACAGTCCCGGCGTTCCGTGCCCGCGCCCGGCATCCGCCCGTCAGCGGCGGGGCCGGCGCCCGCCGCGTCCGGAGCCGCCCTGGTCGTCGTCGTTACCGCCGAGCAGTTCGTCGGCCAGGGACGGCAGATCGTCGAGCGGCGTCTCCTCGGCCCAGTCGGGACGCGGACGCTTCTGGCGGCCGGAAGCGCCCTGCGCCGCCGGTCCCCCCTGCGGGTCGTCACTGATCTGCGGCAGCTCACGCGTCCGCTCGTTCTCACTCTCGGGGCGGGAGGCCCCGCGCTCGTCCCGGAAGACACCCGGCGGAACCCGGTCCGACGGGTCCCCGTCACGCACGGGCGGCAGGACAGCGGTCTCGTCCGCGTCGCGCACCGGCGGCAGGACAGTCGTCTCGTCCGCGTCGGGCGCCGGGCGGTCCGGCCGGGCGACCGGCACAGGCTGCGTGATCTCGTTCGGGTTCACGACCGGAGTCGGGACGGTGAGCTCGTTGTCCGGCACGGTCGGCCCGGTGGACCGGGAGCCGGACTCCTGGGAACGCTCCGCGGCGGCGGCTGCCGCCGCCTCCTCGGCGCGGGCAGCCGCCTCGGCCTCGGCACGGCGGCGGGCCTCCTCGGCCCGCACCAGCGCCTCCTCCGCCTTGCGCTGCTTCTCCAGGCGCAGTTCCTCCGCCTCCTTGCGCAGCCGCGCCTCCTCCTGGGCCTGCAGGCGCAGCCGCTCCTGCTCGGCCTCGCGCACCCGCTCCTCGGCTTCGAGACGGGCTCGCTCCTCCTCCGCGCGGCGGCGGGCCTCCTCGGCACGCTGCCGTGCCTCCTCGGCCTGCCGTTCGGCCTCGCGCTGCCGCGCCTCTTCCTCCTCGCGGCGCCTGCGCTCCTCCTCCTCGGCGCGGAGCTTGGCGAGCTGAGCCTGCCGCTCGCGCTCCAGCCGCTCCTCCTCGGCCTTGCGCGCGGCCTCTTCCTCGGCCTTGCGCCGGGCTTCCTCCTCGGCGGCCTTGCGTGCCTCTTCCTGAGCCTTGATCTCGGCCTCGGAGAGCGGGAGCAGCCGGTCGAGCCGGTGGCGTACGACCGTGGTGACCGCTTCCGGCTCCTGCCCGGCGTCCACCACCAGGTAGCGGGCCGGGTCGGCCGCCGCGAGGGTGAGGAAGCCGGACCGCACCCGGGTGTGGAATTCGGCCGGTTCGGACTCCAGCCGGTCGGGTGCCTCGGTGAAGCGTTCCCGTGCCGTCTCCGGGTCGACGTCCAGAAGGACCGTCAGGTGCGGTACGAGCCCACTCGTCGCCCAGCGCGAGATCCGGGCGATCTCGGTCGGGGCGAGGTCACGGCCCGCGCCCTGGTAGGCCACGGACGAGTCGATGTAGCGGTCGGAGATCACGATCGCGCCGCGCTCCAGCGCCGGGCGGACGACCGAGTCCACGTGCTCGGCCCGGTCCGCGGCGTACAGCAGCGCCTCGGCCCGGTTCGACAGACCGGCCGACGACACGTCCAGCAGGATCGACCGCAGGCGCTTGCCGACCGGGGTGGCACCCGGCTCGCGCGTCACGACGACCTCATGGCCCTTGGCGCGGATCCATTCGGCGAGTGCCTCGACCTGAGTGGACTTTCCGGCTCCGTCGCCGCCCTCCAGGACGAGGAAGAAACCGTTCGCCGCGGGGGCGACGGGGGTGTCGCCGCCGCGCAGCGCCTCACGCAGGTCGCGGCGGAGCGGCACACCGGCACGGTCGTCGGTCCTGGCGAGGACGGTCACCGCGACGGGCAGCAGCAGCGCGCCGACGAGCATCAGCGTGAAGGCCGCGCCGCCGTGCGCGAAGACGAAGTCGCCGGACCCCAGACGGTGCCGTCCGATGGCGGCGGCGAGCAGCGGTCCGCCCACCGCGCCGAGCGCGACCAGCACCCGGACCACGGCCTGGAGGTGCTCGGTGGCCCTGGCCTGCCGGAACGCCTCCGTCTCCTGGTCGATGACCGCGTGCCCGATGTTGGCGGCGACCCCCGCCGCGTAACCGGCGAGCAGCGCGATCAGCAGCCCGGTGGCGGTGTCGGGCACCAGGCCGAGCGCGAGGAGCGCCACGCCCGTGACAGCGACCGCCAGGGCCAGCAGCCGGCGACGCGAAAGGGCGGGGAGCACCTTCCGCGCGGTACGGATACCGAGCGCGGTGCCACCGGTCAGGGCCAGGATCAGCAGGGCGAAGGTGGCGGGCCCGCCACCGAGGTCGGCGGCGTGCAGCACGGAGACGCCCGCTGCTGCGGCGATGGCCCCGGCGACCGCGGCGCACGCGGCGACGACCAGCGGGATGCTCCCGGTGCGGCCCTTGTCGGGCCCCGTTGTGCCGGCCGGCCGGCGCAGGCCTTCCAGGGGCGAGCGCGGGCGGGGCGTGCGGGTGGCCGGAAGCTGGAGGAAGTACAGCGTCGAGACGGAGGCGGCGAAGAGCCCCGCCGCGATGTAGGACCCGAGGGCGGCCTCGTGGAAGGAGAACCAGTCGAAGCCGGTGCCCAGCAGTTCACCGATCAGCGCGGCGACCACCAGCACGACCGCGGCCGCGGGGACCGCCAGGAAGTTCGTCCGCAGGGAGAGCGTGCGGAGGGCGTCGAGGTGGTCCGGCAGCGGGCGCACGGCGGCGCCCTCCGGGGGCGGGGCGGGAAGCAGCGCGGGAGCCGCGCTCTCCTTGGCCACCGCCCACAGCCGTTCGCCGACGCCTGCCACGAAGACGGTGATCAGGATCATCATGAGTGCCTTGTCCGGCATCCAGTCGATCCACAGGGGCGCGACGACCAGCAGGGCGAGCCGCAGCGCGTCCGCCCCGATCATCAGCCAGCGCCGGTCGATCGGACCGCCGGGCGCCGTGAGCGCCGTAAGGGGTCCCAGTAGTACGGCTCCGAAGAGCACGGTGGAAAGAATCCGGGCACCGAACACGGCGGCGACGGCAAAGGCCGCCCCGCGGTATCCGGCCCCGAAGGAGCCCTCGAGGACCGCCGCCTGCAGCGACAAAAGCACAAGCACAAGAAGGGCGAGTGAATCGCCGATACTGCCGACGAGCTGGGCGCTCCACAACCGCCTGAGCGGGGGAACACGCAACAGGGCTCGTACGGCGCGCTCGCGTGAGTCTGCGGCAAGTGTGTCGGAGGTGGGGCTCACGACCGGTGGCTGCTCGGCTCGCGTCATCCGCCCAGCCTATCGGGAGCGGTGCGGTGGCCGGGGGGCGCGTCCGAACATATGCCCAACGGGCACGTCGTCGGCACCTCGCGACAACGACGGAAGGGCCGGGTCTCCCCGGCCCTTCCGTCGTACGTGCACGGCTGAACGCCTGCTTTCCTCGGCTCGCGCGGCCGACCGCCGGCGGATCAGCTCGCCGTCAGCTCTCCTCGGAGGGGGCCGAAGCGGTCTTCTTCGCCGCGGCGGTCGCCTTCTTCGCCGGCGCCTTCTTGGCGGCGGTGGTCTTCTTGGCGGCCGTCGTCTTGGTGGCGGTGGTCTTCTTGGCGGTCGTCTTCTTCGCCGCCGTGGCCTTCTTCGCGGTCGCCTTCTTGGCCGGAGCCTTCTTCGCCGTCTTCTTCTTCGCCGGGCCCTTCGCCCGCTTCTCGGCGAGCAGCTCGTAACCGCGCTCCGGCGTGATGTCCTCGACGCTGTCGTCGGTCCGCAGCGTCGCGTTCGTCTCGCCGTCGGTGACGTACGCGCCGAAGCGGCCGTCCTTCACGACCACCGGGGATCCGCTCACGGGGTCCGTGCCCAGCTCCTTCAGCGGCGGCTTGGCGGCGGCCCGCCCCCGCTGCTTCGGCTGCGCGTAGATCGCGAGGGCCTCGTCGAGCGTGATGTCGAAGAGCTGGTCCTCGGACGTGAGGGAACGCGAGTCCGTCCCCTTCTTCAGGTAGGGCCCGTAGCGGCCGTTCTGCGCGGTGATCTCGACGCCGTCGGCGTCCTCGCCGACGACCCTCGGCAGGGACATCAGCTTGAGCGCGTCGGCCAGCGTCACCGTGTCGAGGGACATGGACTTGAAGAGTGACGCGGTCCGCGGCTTCACCGCGTTCTTGCCCGTCTTCGGGGTGCCCTCGGGGAGTACCTCGGTGACGTACGGGCCGTAGCGGCCGTCCTTCGCGATGATCTGGTGACCGCTGACCGGGTCGGTGCCGAGCTCGAAGTCGCCGCTCGGCTTGGCCAGCAGTTCCTCCGCGTACTCCACGGACAGCTCGTCGGGCGCCAGGTCCTCCGGCACGTCCGCGCGCTGGTGGCCCTCGGAGTCCTTCTCACCACGCTCGATGTACGGGCCGTAGCGGCCGACGCGGAGCTTGATGTCGTTGCCGACGGGGAACGAGGAGATCTCGCGGGCGTCGATCGCGCCCAGGTCGGTCACGAGTTCCTTCAGACCACCGAGGTGGTCCCCGTCGCCGTTGCCCGCGGCGGAGGCCGCGCCCGCACCGGTCGTGCCGTCACCCGTGCCGAAGTAGAAGTGCCGCAGCCATGGCACGGACTGGGCCTCGCCCCGCGCGATGCGGTCGAGGTCGTCCTCCATACGGGCGGTGAAGTCGTAGTCGACGAGCCGGCCGAAGTGCTTCTCCAGCAGGTTGACCACGGCGAACGAGAGGAACGACGGCACCAGGGCCGTGCCCTTCTTGAACACGTAGCCGCGGTCGAGGATGGTCCCGATGATCGAGGCGTACGTCGACGGACGGCCGATCTCGCGCTCTTCGAGCTCCTTGACCAGCGAGGCCTCGGTGTAACGGGCCGGCGGCTTGGTGGCGTGGCCGTCGACCGTGACCTCGTCGGCGGTCAGCGCGTCGCCCTCGGCGACCTGCGGCAGCCTGCGCTCACGGTCGTCCAGCTCGGCGTTCGGGTCGTCCGCGCCTTCGACGTACGCCTTCATGAAGCCGTGGAAGGTGATCGTCTTGCCGGACGCGGAGAACTCGGCGTCCCGGCCGTCGCTCGCCCGTCCACCGATCTTGACGGTGACGGAGTTACCGACGGCGTCCTTCATCTGGGAGGCGACGGTCCGCTTCCAGATCAGCTCGTAGAGCCGGAACTGGTCGCCGGTGAGGCCGGTCTCGGCCGGGGTGCGGAAGCGGTCGCCCGAGGGGCGGATCGCCTCGTGCGCCTCCTGCGCGTTCTTGACCTTCCCTGCGTACGTGCGGGGCTTGTCGGGCAGGTAGTTCGCACCGTACAGCTGTGTGACCTGCGCCCGGGCCGCTGAGACCGCGGTGTCCGAGAGGGTGGTGGAGTCCGTACGCATGTAGGTGATGAAGCCGTTCTCGTACAGCTTCTGCGCCACCTGCATCGTGGCCTTGGCCCCGAACCCCAGCTTCCGGCTGGCCTCCTGCTGGAGGGTCGTCGTACGGAAGGGCGCGTACGGCGAGCGGCGGTACGGCTTCGACTCGACCGAGCGGACCGCGAACGCGGAGTCGGCGAGCGCCGCGGCCAGGGCGCGGGCGTTCGCCTCGTCCAGGTGCAGCGTCTGTGCGGAGCCCTGCTTGAGCTGCCCGTCGGGACCGAAGTCGCGGCCCTGGGCGATGCGGCGCCCGTCGACCGCGCTGAGGCGGGCGGTGAGCGTCGAGGGGTCGGAGAGGTCACCGGCGCGTCCGGTGGCGAAGGTGCCGGTCAGGTCCCAGTACTCGGCGGAACGGAAGGCGATGCGCTCGCGCTCCCGCTCGACGACGAGGCGGGTGGCGACCGACTGGACACGGCCCGCGGAGAGCCGCGGCATGACCTTCTTCCACAGGACCGGCGAGACCTCGTAGCCGTAGAGGCGGTCGAGGATGCGACGGGTCTCCTGGGCGTCGACCATGCGCTGGTTGAGCTCGCGCGGGTTGGCGACGGCGGCCCTGATCGCGTCCTTGGTGATCTCGTGGAAGACCATCCGGTGGACCGGGACCTTGGGCCTGAGGACTTCCTGCAGGTGCCACGCGATGGCTTCGCCCTCGCGGTCCTCATCGGTGGCGAGGAAGAGTTCGTCGGATTCGGCGAGGAGCTGCTTGAGCTTCCTGACCTGGGCTTTCTTGTCGGCATTGACGACGTAGATCGGCTGGAAGTCGTTTTCGACGTCCACACCGAGGCGGCGTACCTCACCGGTGTACTCGTCCGGCACCTCGGCGGCGCCGTTCGGCAGGTCGCGGATGTGCCCGACGCTCGCCTCGACGACGTATCCGGGGCCGAGATAGCCCTTGATCGTCTTCGCCTTGGCAGGCGACTCGACAATGACGAGTCGGCGGCCTGCGGTCTCGCTGGTCGGGGACAACTTCGCTCTTCTCTCCGGTCGGCACTCGTGGGGCATCCGGGCAGCGCTCTTACGCTGCCCGCGGTGCTGTCGCTGCGGAGTGTGACGGTACAACCCGCCCCCGTGTCAAACGGTAAAAGCCCGCAACGGCCACTCGAACGGTAACCCGACTTCCGCCATTCCTGCCGCCCGGACCGCCCGGTCCACTCCGTGCACGGCTGTCGCCTGCGGGTTTCGCGGTCCTGCGGGGGAACCTGCGGGAACGGCCGGCCGGCGGCCGACGCCCCCACCGGGCAAGCGGATCAGACGCGGATGAAGCACCACACGCCGAGGACGAGGAAGAGTACGCCGAAGAGGGTGGCGAGGGCGGTGGAGGCGACAGGGCTCACACCGAGCGCGACCGGCGCCCGCTGGATGGTGCGCGCCCCCGTCCAGACGAGGAGGGCGGCACCGAACAGCGCGAAGGCCGCACCGGCGAAGACCGCGGTGACACTCTCCATGTCGTACCCCTCACGCTCGGGCCTGCGGGCGCCTCGGCCCTCGGCAGAGGGGAGGCTGCCACGCCGGGGCGGCCTCGGCGCGAACCGCGGATGAACGCCGCGCGGCCGCCCGGCGAACGGCCGTGAGCGGAACCCGCACACCGCACCGGGGCGGCGTGCGGGCGGACGCTCAGGCCCTGGTCGCAGGGGTGTCGAGCGCCGGGGCGCACGGCTCGGGCTTACGGAGCGGAGCGTGGAGGAGGGCCGGGGAGACCGGCGCCACGGGCTCCCGTCACCGCAGGGAAGGCGTCAGCGCACGGGGTCCAGGAAGCCTTCCTCCACCAGCAGCCGGATCGCCTGCGGGGTGCGGTCGCGCAGCAGCACCGGGTCCTCCGCCGTCAGCTGGGCGATGGCGTCCAGGATGCGCCCCGCGGGGAGCGATCCGTCGCACACGCCCGCGAACCCGGCCCCGACGGCGTCGACCTTGGTCGCCCGGCGCATCCCGCGGTGCTGACGCAGCACCACGTGCTCGGGATCCTCCGCCCCAGGCAGCCCGACCTGCTCCTGCACGACCTCCTCGGCAAGCGTGAAGTGCGCGGCGAGCAGCGCCGCGTCGTCGTGTTCCCGCAGGTAGTCCTGCCGTGCGAAATGGGCCTCGACGGCGGGCCCGAGGGGCTGCTCGATCGAGTGCGGCCACTCCTCGGCGACGAGCGAGGGATTCCCGGCTGCGGCAGCGGCGGACTTCCGGAGCGTGATCCAGCCGAAGCCGACGGCCTTGGTGCTGCGGGCCTCGAACTCGTCCAGCCACGCCTCGTACCGCTCGGTGTACAGCGCGGGATCGGTGCGGTGGTCGCCGCTGTCGCGCAGCCACAGCTCGGCGTACTGCGTGACGTCCTGCACCTCGCGCTGCACGATCCAGGCGTCGCATCCGGCGGGAACCCAGGAGCGCACCCGGTCCTGCCACTCCTCGCCTTCCACGTGCTGCCAGTTGGCGAGGAACTGCGCGTATCCGCCCTCGTTGAGCCGGTCCCCGGCCTCCTGCACGAGCGCCCGGCACAGATCGTCGCCGCCCATGCCGCCGTCGCGGTAGGTCAGCCGGGCGCCGGGCGAGATGACGAAGGGCGGGTTGGACACGATCAGGTCGTACGTCTCCGTACCGACCGGTTCGAAGAGGGAGCCCTCCCGCAGGTCGGCGGGGGCGGCTCCGGACAGCGCGAGGGTGAGACGGGTGAATTCGAGGGCACGCGGGTTGACGTCCGTGGCGGTCACCCTCGTGGCGTGCTGGGCGGCGTGCAGGGCCTGGATGCCGGAGCCCGTACCGATATCGAGGGCGGAGGCCACGGGCCTGCGCACGGTGATCCCGGCGAGTGTGGTGGAGGCACCGCCGACTCCGAGGACGACGCCCTCGTCGTGCGAGCCGATGCCGCCGGCCCCGCCTACGGCGCATCCCAGGTCGGACACGATGAACCAGTCCTGGCCCTCCGGCCCGCCGTAAGGCCGCACGTCGACGGTCGCTCTGACCAGGTCGCCCTCGTGCACCACCCAGCCGTCCTCCACGCACTCCTCCAGTGGAAGGGCCGCAGTGGCCGCGGGGGCGGGAACAGGGCGCTGCAGAAGGAACAGCCGCACCAGCGTGTCGAGCGGCGAGCCCTTGCGGGTGGCCCGGAGCGCCGGGACGGTCTCGCTGCGGGCGAGTGCGGTGTACGCGGGCGCGCCGAGGCGTTCCAGGAGGCCGTCGGCGGTGAAGGCGGCGGCGATCAGGGCTTCGCGGAGCCGGGGGGCACGGTCGGATGCGGGAAGGCTGGACGTACTCACCCGACCATTGTGTCCGCTCCCGCCGACAACGGCAGCGGCCGGGCGTCCACGAGGACGGCCGGCCGCTGCGGATGCCGGTCCGGCGCTGTACGCCGCTACGACTTCTCGCTCGCCTTGTCGTCGGCCTTCTCGTCGTCGGCCTTCTCGCTCGCCTTTTCGTCGCTCGCCTTCTCGTCGCTCGCCTTCTCGCTCGGCGAGGGTGATGCCGGGGCGGACGGCGCGGAGGCGGGCGGGGCCGAGGCAGTCGGCTTCTGGCAGCCCTTCTGCTTGGCCATCGCCGAGCCGACCTCGCCGGACTGAAGCTTTTTCAGCGCCTGGTCACCGTTGGTGCTGATCTTGTTCAGCTCGTCGGCGATGTCCTTGAGACCGTCGGCGAACTTCGCCTGGTCCTTCGTGTCGAGCGCGTCGACCTTCGTCTTGAGGTCCGCGTAGGCCGCCGAGGAGGCGTTGAGCTCCTTCACGGCCTCCTTCTGGGTGGTCTCCCCGCCGTCCACGGGCGGTGCGCCCGCCGACTGCACGGCCGTGCCCAGCGCCTTGTAGGCCCCCGAGATCTGCTGGAAGGCGGCCGAGTCGGTCTTCTGGACGTCAGCGGGCTTGCTGTTGTCCGCGGTCTGCTGCTGGATCGCGGCATTGGCGTTCGCGATCTTCTGCAACTGCGGCTGAACCTGGTCGCAGACCTTCTTCGCCCAGTCGTTCACCTTGTTGTCGCTGTCGTCGCTGCAGCCCGACAGCGTCAGTACGAGTACCGCACCGCCGGACAGTGCGGCTGCAAGCTTCTTGTTCACCGGATTGGGTCCCTTCCAAGGCTCTCGGCCCCGGAACTTACACGCCGAGCAGGCAGCAATCAGGCGGCAGGCATCCGATATATATTCTTTTGCAGCCATTTGCACCAAGGGTAACTAGGGAGATACAACTCACCTGCGCACTCGGACACATGTCCGAGACGCCCTGCCGGCGGCAGCCGACGCGACGCGGAGCGGCGGACGGCACGTCAGTACGCGCCGTCCGCCGCCGTGCTGAGCGGGTGTCGGACACGGCACCGCACCGCCCATGACCTGTCGTGTCAGGAAACCGCCGCAGGGCCGGCGGACTTGGCAGGGCCGCCCCCGCCGCCGTCGCCACCGTGGCCCCCGCTGTCGCTGTCGCTGTCGCTGTCACCCACGGCGATTCCCCGTCGTTTGGACACGTAGACGGCGCCGATGATGACGACGATGGCGATGCCGGCCACCAGGGCACGCACGCCCGGACTCGCGTCGTCCCCGTAACTGAACTGAACCACCGCGGGGGCGATGAGCAGCGCCACGAGATTCATCACCTTGAGCAGCGGGTTGATGGCGGGGCCCGCCGTGTCCTTGAACGGGTCGCCGACCGTGTCGCCGATGACCGTCGCGGCATGGGCCTCGCTGCCCTTGCCGCCGTGATGGCCGTCCTCGACCAGTTTCTTGGCGTTGTCCCACGCACCTCCGGAGTTGGCGAGGAAGACGGCCATCAGGGTTCCCGTGGCGATCGCGCCCGCGAGGTAGGAGCCGAGGGCACCGACCCCCAGGGTGAATCCCACCGCGATCGGTGCCAGGACCGCGAGCAGCCCGGGTGTGGCCAGCTCGCGCAGCGCGTCCTTGGTGCAGATGTCGACGACACGGCCGTACTCCGGCTTCTCCGTGCGGTCCATGATCCCGGGGTGCTCCCGGAACTGCCGCCGCACCTCGTGGACCACGGCCCCCGCCGAACGGGAGACCGCGTTGATGGCCAGTCCGGAGAAGAGGAAGACGACCGCGGCTCCGAGGATCAGGCCGACCAAATTGTTCGGCTGCGAGATGTCCAGGCTCAGCCCGAGCTCCCCCGCCTGTGCCCCCACATCTCCGACCGCGGTGGCGATGGCGTCCCGGTACGAGCCGAAGAGCGCGGCCGCGGCCAGGACCGCTGTGGCGATCGCGATGCCCTTGGTGATGGCCTTGGTGGTGTTGCCGACGGCGTCCAGGTCGGTGAGGACCTGGGCTCCCGCACCCGTGACGTCCCCGGACATCTCGGCGATGCCCTGGGCGTTGTCGGAGACCGGGCCGAAGGTGTCCATCGCGACGATGACCCCCACGGTGGTGAGGAGACCGGTGCCCGCCAGGGCGACCGCGAAGAGCGCGAGCATGATCGACGTACCGCCGAGCAGGAACGCCCCGTAGACACCCAGACCGATCAGGAGCGCGGTGTAGACCGCCGACTCCAGGCCGATGGAGATTCCCGCGAGCACGACGGTGGCCGGGCCGGTCAGCGAGGACTTCCCGATGTCCCGGACGGGACGCCGGCTGGTCTCGGTGAAGTAGCCGGTGAGCTGCTGGATCAGGGCGGCGAGCACGATCCCGATGGCCACGGCGACCAGGGCGAAGACGCGCGGGTCGCCGCCGTGCGAGGCGATGGCGTCGTCGGTGACGCCGTCCAGTCCGGCGTACGAGGACGGCAGATGGACGAAGACGGCCACGGCCACGAGCGCGAGCGAGATCACGGCGGAGACGAAGAACCCGCGGTTGATGGCGCTCATCCCGCTCCGGTCCGCGCGCCGGGGCGCGACCGCGAAGATCCCGATCATCGCCGTGACCACCCCGATCGCCGGGACGATCAACGGAAAGGCGAGCCCCGCGTCGCCGAATGCGGCCTTGCCGAGGATCAGCGCGGCCACCAACGTCACGGCGTAGGACTCGAAGAGGTCGGCGGCCATGCCCGCGCAGTCGCCGACGTTGTCGCCCACGTTGTCGGCGATGGTGGCGGCGTTGCGCGGGTCGTCCTCGGGGATGCCTTGCTCCACCTTGCCCACGAGGTCGGCACCCACGTCGGCGGCCTTGGTGAAGATGCCGCCCCCCACCCTCATGAACATGGCGATCAGCGCGGCGCCGAGACCGAATCCCTCCAGCACCTTGGGCGCGTCGGCGGCATAGACGAGTACCACGCAGGAGGCACCGAGCAGGCCGAGGCCCACGGTGATCATCCCGACCACACCACCCGTACGGAAAGCGATCTTCATCGCTTTGTGCGAAACGGTGGTGAGATCTCTCTCCGGTTCTCCTTCCGCTGGAGTCGCCTCACGCGCGGCGGCGGCCACACGCACATTGCTGCGTACGGCGAGCCGCATACCGATGTAACCGGTGGCTGCCGAGAAAAGCGCACCCACCAGGAAGAACAGCGAGCGCCCGGCCCGCTGCGACCAGTTGTCGGCCGGAAGCAGCAGGAGCAGGAAGAACACGACGACAGCGAAGATGCCGACGGTACGCAACTGCCGGGCAAGATAGGCATTCGCTCCTTCCTGGACGGCCGCCGCGATCTCCTTCATGCGTTCGGTGCCTTCACCCGCCGCCAGCACCTGGCGTGCGAGCAACTTGGCCACGACCAGCGCGGCAAGGGCGACGACAGCGATGACGACGACAATCAGCCGGTTGCTGTCGGTGAGTGCGGCGGCCGCGAGTGCGGTGGACCGGCCGGAAGGTACGGGAACGTGCGTCAGTTCTGCCAGTGGGGTGTTGAAGAACTCCGCCATACGTCCTCCTTGACGCTGAGCGCTCAAGACGTGGACGGATTGTAGGGAGCGGAGCCTGATCAAAACAGTGGGTGGTCAATGAAATCGACTTTCGTCCACCCAATGACAAATGATCTCGCGCGCATGTGAACCCGATTGCAGTAATGGGGCAGACGCATGACACGCACGGGAATTGCCGTAGATCATTGATCAAGCGGAAATAAAAAGGCCCTGCTCAGCAGGGCCGGAAAACGTGATCAGGTTCAGCGGGCCAGGGGCCGACCAGAGCCAGGTCAGGTCAGGTCAGGTCAGGTCAGGTCAGGTCAGGTCAGGTCAGGTCAGGTCAGGTCAGGGAAGCACGACGGCGGGAGTCGTCGGCCAGGACATGCGGATCACTCCACCGTCCGCACCTGTGCGGACTTCCACGTCGTCGACCAGTCCGCTGATGACCGCGAGGCCCATCTCGTCCTCGCTGTCGGCGTCGGTCGCGGGATCGTCCGGGCCTCCACCGCCCTGCGCTCCCGTCACCGAGGCGTCGCTTCCCGGGGCGACGTGCCCGTCGCCGACCTCGATGGAGAAAGCCTTCTCCTCCTCGGTCAGAACGACCGTGACCGGGGCGGCGATGTCATGGCTACGGTGCAGCCCTACGGCGCGGCTGCACGCCTCGCCGACCGCGAGCCTGACCTCGTCGAGCACCGCCTCGTCGACACCGGCCCTGCGCGCCACGGCGGCTGCCACGAGGCGGGCCGTCCTGACGTGTTCGGGCTGAGCGCTGAAGCGGAGTTCAACGGTTGGCATGCCATCCCCCTCGAACGTACGGGCGTGCATCTCAGGGGCCCGGGCGTGGCGCCCGGCACCCCTGTTCTCATTCTCCTCCGGGAACCGACGAAGCCGGCAGCCGACCACTTGGTCGACCGCCTGCTCGTGGCGGCCTGCCTGCTGCCGCCTGCCGGTCCGTCACAGCGTGCCTGCCGGCCTTGGAGCTGCCGGCCTGCACCCGACGAGTCAGTCGGTAGCCGCGACAGCCTCGTCGACCGTGGTGTGGATGGGAAACACCTTGGTCAGACCTGTGATCCGGAAGATCTTGAGAATGCGCTCCTGGTTGCACACCAGGCGCAGCGAGCCCTCATGGGCCCGGACACGCTTCAAGCCGCCCACGAGCACGCCGAGGCCGGTGGAGTCGAGGAAGTCGACGCCTTCCATGTCGACAACCAAGTGGTAGCTGCCGTCATTCACCAACTCGACCAACTGCTCGCGCAGCTTGGGCGCGGTATACACATCAATCTCGCCACCGACCTCGACGACCGTACGGTCGCCACCAGGCCCGGACACATTGCGAGTCGACAGGGACAGGTCCACGGATCCTCCAGCACCTTGCTATCGAGCGGTCGCCCCTCGGTCTCCCCGACGGAGGCCAGGGGACGGATCGCCAGCCGCGATGGCATTCAATCACTTACCAGCAGCCATGCACGACGCCTTGGGACCATTGTCCGTCACGCCAGTGACACACTCGGTGCCGATGGCCAAGAATCACCGCCCCAGTCGACCACCCGAGAACGCGGGCTCGCGCCCCTCTCCCGCGGTGGTTCTCGACCGGCTCGCCGCAACGGCGGGCCGGGCAACGCGCATCACTCATACGGAGCACTTGCCCCCGCGTGCGGGAACCCATGCGCTCTGGCCCGATCGCATCCGACCGGAAGTGGTCTCGGCAATCGGGCGGGCCGGGATCGACCATCCGTGGACGCATCAGGCCGCCGCGGCCGAGCACGCCCTGGACGGCGAGTCCGTGGTGATCGCCACCGGGACGGCGTCCGGCAAATCTCTCGCCTACCTCGCTCCGGTGCTGAGTACCCTCCTCGACGGCTCCCATGCCCCGAACGGCCGCGGCACCACCGCTCTCTACCTCGCCCCCACCAAGGCTCTGGCCGCCGACCAGCGCCGCGCGGTGAAGGCCCTCGCGGAACCCCTCGGCGCCGCGATCCGGCCGGCCGTCTACGACGGGGACACGCCGGTGGAAGAACGCGAATGGGTGCGCCAGTACGCCAATTACGTCCTGACGAACCCCGACATGCTGCACCGGGGCATCCTCCCGTCCCACCCCCGCTGGGCCTCCTTCCTCCGCTCCCTCCGCTTCGTCGTCATCGACGAGTGCCACACCTACCGCGGCGTCTTCGGCTCCCACGTCGCCCAGGTGCTCCGCCGTCTACGCCGTCTCTGCGCCCGCTACGGCTCAGAGCCCGTCTTCCTCCTCGCCTCCGCCACGGCCGCGCAGCCCTCGGTCGCCGCCGGCCGTCTCACGGGCCTGCCCGTCAAGGAGGTCGCCGACGACGCCTCGCCCCGGGGAGAGCTGGTCTTCGCCCTCTGGGAGCCTCCGCTGACCGAGCTGCACGGCGAGAAGGGTGCTCCCGTACGCCGCACCGCCACGGCCGAGACCGCCGACCTCCTCACCGACCTGACCCTCCAGGGCGTGCGCTCCGTCGCCTTCGTACGCTCCCGGCGCGGCGCCGAGCTCATCTCCCTCATCGCAAAGGAGCGGCTCGCCGAGGTGGACCGCTCGCTGCCCGGGCGCGTCGCCGCCTACCGCGGCGGTTACCTGCCCGAGGAACGCCGGGCCCTGGAACGAGCACTGCACTCGGGAGATCTGCTCGGCCTGGCCGCCACGACCGCCCTGGAGCTAGGCATCGACGTCTCGGGCCTGGACGCCGTGGTCATCGCCGGCTACCCGGGCACCCGCGCCTCCCTCTGGCAGCAGGCCGGTCGTGCCGGACGCTCGGGGCAGGGCGCTCTCGCCGTCCTCGTGGCCCGGGACGACCCGCTGGACACCTTCCTCGTCCATCATCCCGAGGCGTTGTTCCAGCAGCCCGTGGAGTCGACCGTCCTTGACCCCGACAACCCGTACGTCCTCGCTCCCCACCTCTGCGCCGCGGCCGCGGAACTCCCGCTCACGGAATCCGACATCGAGCTCTTCGGCCCCGCGGTGCCCGAGCTCCTGCCGCAGCTGGAGGCAGCGAAGCTGCTGCGCAGACGTACGACGGGCTGGCACTGGACCCGCCGTGAACGCGCCGCCGACCTCACCGACATCCGCGGCGGGGGCGGCCGTCCGGTCCAGATCGTCGAGGAGGGCACCGGCCGGCTGCTGGGCACCGTCGACGAATCAGCGGCGCACACCGCCGTCCACGAGGGTGCCGTCCATCTCCACCAGGGCCGGACATATCTCGTCCGCGCGCTGGACCTGGAGGATTCCGTGGCCCTGGTGGAGGAAGCCGTCCCTCCGTATTCGACCAACGCCCGGGACACGACCGCGATCGCCGTGCTGGAGACGGACACCGAGATCCCCTGGGGCGAGGGGCGCCTCTGCTTCGGCTCCGTCGAGGTGACCAATCAGGTCGTCTCCTTCCTGCGCCGCAAACTGATCACCGGGGAGGTCCTGGGCGAGACCAGACTCGACCTGCCGCCCCGTACCCTGCGCACCCGTGCCGTGTGGTGGACGGTCACCGAGGACCAGCTCGATGCCGCCCGGATCACCCCGGAGATCCTGGGAGGGGCCCTGCACGCCGCCGAACACGCCTCCATCGGGATGCTTCCGCTCTTCGCCACCTGCGACCGCTGGGACATCGGCGGTGTCTCCGTTCCGCTGCACCCGGACACGCTCCTTCCTACGGTGTTCGTCTATGACGGCCACCCGGGCGGTGCCGGCTTCGCGGAGCGCGCCTTCCACACAGCTCGTACGTGGCTCACGGCGACGCGCCAGGCCATCGCGTCCTGCGAGTGCGAGGCGGGCTGCCCGTCCTGCGTCCAGTCCCCCAAGTGCGGCAACGGCAACGAGCCACTGCACAAGCGAGGCGCCGTACGCCTCCTGACCGAACTGCTCAGAACCGCGCCGTCCGAGCCCGGGGAAGGCCTTCCGGCGGAGAACCCGACGGGTCCGCGGCCGGAGAGCCCGGAGGACCCGCGGCCGGAGAACGCCGCCGGATGAGGCCACGCGGGTGCCCCGGCTCCTCGGCGGACGACGGCGCCGGGCGCGGCGAGGGGCCCGGAGGGCCCGCCCTCGACCTGACCTCAGGTGCGTACGGGCCGAAGCGCGCCCGGACCGTCACGTCGGCGACCTCTCCCCGCACCGCACAGCGCACGATCTCCGCCCCTTGGGCCGAAGCCACCTCGCCGGCGGTTCCGCACGCCGTCCCCGCGCCCCGCAACGCCTGGTCGGCCGCGGCGAGCGCGGCCAGATCCGCCGCTCCGCCGGCCTTGTGACGGGCGGAGACGGCCTGGCCGAGAGCGAGCACCGCCGCGAACACCACGCAGAGCGACACGGTCACGACAGCCGTCCAAACCGTCGCCAGCCCCCTGTCCCGTGACCCGGGGCAGACCCTCATCCCTCTCACTGCTCCGCCCCCACCGTGTCCTCGGCCAAGGCGACCGCCTCGGCGCTCAGCGTCACGCCCAGTGGCCCGGGCCCCGGCGTCGGCGCCTCCACACGGACCCGCCACAGCCCCCCGGTCCGCTCCACCGCAACCTGAGCCCGGGCCGGCGCCGCCTCCTGAGCCGCGGACCGCACCGAGTCCTCCGGCTCCGACCGTGCCGCGGCCCGCGCTCCGGCACGCGCGGCGTCCACACAACGGATCTGGTCCGATGCGGCAACCAGTGCCCAGAGAAGGGCGAGGACGAAGGCCACCAGCACGGGGAGGACCATGGCCGCCTCTGCCGTCACCGCTCCCCGGTCGTCGCTCCGGCCTCTTCGCAGCTCCTCAGAATTTCGCATCGAGGGCGTCCTTGATCAGCGACTGCAAGGCCGACAGCACCGTCCCGCTGGTAACCACCTTGTAGAGCACCGCCGCGAACGCACAGGCGGCGATGGTCCCCACCGCGTACTCGGACGTCGTCATCCCCCTGTCACGGCCTCGGGCCCGGACACGCGTGCCGAACCTGGCCTCCCACTCACGACGCAGCGCACTCAGAGACCGCTCCACGGCCTTCCTGTTCATTTCGACCCCCATGTCCACGAATCACGTTGTCTCGTTCAGAACCTCGGTCCGGCACTTCGAGCAAGCCGGAGTCAGGCCTCCGCTCACGCTCGATGCCGGCATCCGGGAGATACGGCTTTTCCCACTCAGCCGCGGTGCAGCAGGCCGGCCGCCAGCCCGATCACCACCGGCGCCACACCGACGGCCAGAAAGGCGGGCAGGAAGCAGAGCCCCACCGGCGCGGTGATCAGCACACCGGCCCGCTGGGCACGCGCCACAGCCGCACTCGCCCGCTCGGCACGCATCTCATCGGCCAGCCTGGAAACCGGTCCCGCGGCCGGAGCCCCCGTCGACGCGGCGCGCTCAAGACAGCGGGCCAGTGGTGCGGCACCGGGCAGCTCCCCGAACCTGCCCCATGCCTCCGCGGGTTCACCGCCGAGCAGAATCTCGGCCGCTGTGCGAGCGAGCCGCTCCCCGACCGGCCCCCCGATGGATTCCCCGACCGCCTCCGCCGCTTCCCGTGGCCCGGCGCCTGCCGAGAGGCAGGACGCCAACAGATCCGCGGTGATCGGCAGCTGCCGGAAGACCAACGCAGCCTCCGCGTCCTTGCCGGCCCTGCGCCCCCTGGGAGAGCGCTGCCACCGCCGAACGCCGTACGCCGCCGCGAGACCGGCCCCGCTCCCAGCCACTCCTCCGACGAGGAACCAGACACCTGCCCATACGGCCAGGAACACCGTCCACCGCCGAGCACCGCTCCACCTGGGCGCCGGCAAGCCCATCCATCTCGGCCCCGGGCCACTCACGAAGCACCCGGCCAGCAGCGTCCCCCGTCTGCGTATCGCCCGATCATGCCGCCGGCCTGCGACTGCGAAGGCGAGATACGCGGTCGAGCCCAGCGCCGTCCCCACCGCCCCGGCCGCCACCAACGTGTCCCCCGCGCCGGGCACTCCGCTCACGCCGCCTCCCCCGTCCGCACGATCCGCGACGCCCAGAACAACCCCACCGCTTCCAGCAGCCCACCCGCCGCCAGGCAGACGAGTCCGGCCGGGCTGTGCAGCAGAACCTCCAGCGGATCCGCTCCGAGTGCCGCCCCCAGCCCCAAGCCCGCCACCGGCAGCAACGCCAGGACCACTACGGTCGACCAAGCGCCCGCCAGCTGTGCCCGCAGCTCCTCCCGCCGCCGTCTCTCACCCCGCAGTGCGCTCTCCAGGCGCGCCAGGCCGGCCGCGAGACCCGCGCCGCCGTCCACCGCAACGCGCCAGCAAGCGGCCATGCCCGCGAGCCCGCCGAGACCGGGCCCTGTCGCCGCTTGCCGCAGCGTCCCCGGCACATCGCCACCGAACCGCGCGGCGGCCAGCACGGCGGGCTCGGCGACGCCCAGTGCACCGGCGTTCCGCGCTGCGGCGAGCAGCGCCTGCCCGGGCTCGTGCCCGGCCCGCAACTCGCCGACCAGCGCCCCGCAGAGCGAGGTCACCGCGTCGGCCGCCTCCTCACGCTCACGCCGCCGTGCCCGACGAAGCAGCCAGCGCCGCACGAGCGGTACCGCCACAGCGCCCGCGAGCAGGGGGAGCACCGATTCACCCAGCACAGCGAGAAGGGCCGCTACAGGGGCACACAGCCATTCCCGCCGCCCGGAGAAGATCGCGCGGGCCGAGGCCCGCGCCGCCGGCCCCCACGGCTCCTCCCGCCGAGTTGTCAGCACCCGGGCGCGCCGCGCCCCTGGATCCCGGGCCACGGCCATAGCGCCCGCCAGGCCCGCACAGCCGGCCATGAACAACGCGGGCACCTGCGTCAGCGCGTCGGAACCCCCCGGGGTCATGGCTTGTCTCCGATCAGTGCCCCGAGCCTCTCCCAGCCCCGCTCAGGCTCGAACCCCTCGGCACCCCAGCGCAGCGCGGGCACAGTGACGACCAGGCCTGCGGAATCCCGTTCGAGCACATGCACTTCTGCCACACGCCGCCGCCCGCCTCTGTCGCGCACCAGATGAACGACCACGGACAGGGCTGCCGCCAACTGGCTGTGCAGTGCGGCACGGTCGAGGCCGGCAGCCGTCCCGAGTGCCTCCAGGCGCGCCGGAACGTGCTCGGCCGCATTGGCGTGCACCGTGCCGCAACCGCCTTCGTGCCCGGTGTTGAGCGCTGCCAGAAGCTCCGTCACCTCCGCGCCCCTGACCTCTCCCACCACCAGCCGGTCAGGACGCATACGCAATGCCTGGCGCACCAGGTCCCGCAGCGTCACCTGCCCTGCACCCTCCTGATTGGCGGGCCGTGACTCCAGCCGGACCACATGCGGGTGATCCGGGCGCAGTTCCGCCGAATCCTCGGCCAGCACGATGCGCTCCCGTTCACCGACCGCCCCCAGCAGGCTCGACAGCAGAGTCGTCTTCCCGAACCTGTGACAAAGCCACCCCTGGTGACGGACACTCGGCTCATGAAGAGCACCGCGGCAGACCCCGCCCACCGAACACGCGCAGTGATCTATTGCAGAATTTCGCAGGACCGCACCGGCGCCAACCTCGGCGTCGACCGACAGCGCGAAGACTGCCAGGCGCTCGCCGAACGCAACGGCTGGGACGTCGTCGAGGTGTACGTCGACAACGACGTCTCCGCGTTCTCCGGGAAGCTCCGCAAGGACTACCGGCGGATGCTCGCCGACCTCGAGCTGGGCACCGCCACGATCGTGATCGCCTGGCACACCGACCGACTGCACCGCTCCCCCACCGAGCTGGAGGAGTACATCGACCTATCCGAGCGGCGCGGCGTGTCCACGCACACCTGCCAAGCCGGATCAATCGACCTCTCGTCACCGTCCGGCCGGATGACCGCGCGGATCCTCGGAGCCGTCGCCCGCCAGGAGTCCGAGCACAAGGGCCACCGTGTCGCCGCCGCGCGCCGGCAGAAGGCCAAGGCCGGACAGTGGTCCGGCGGCCTTCGCCCATTCGGGTGGGGCGTGCCCACCGGCGAGACACGGAAGAAGACCGTGAAGGGCACCGACGAGGAGATCGATGTGCCCGTCCTCGACATGAACAAGCTGGTCCCCGAGGAGGCCGCGGCCCTCGAAGCCGGCACGGATCAGATCCTGTCCGGCGGGTCGGTCCGGGGCTGGGTGAGGTGGCTGGCCGACAAGGGGCTGAAGTCGACGACGGGCAAGGCGATCGACCACCAGTCGGCGCGCGACATGCTGCTGCGCCCGAGGAACGCCGGAATCGCGGTCTACAGGGGCGAGGAGATCGGACGCGGACTCTGGGAGCCCGCCGTCGACGAGCCGCGCTTCAGGGCTGTTGTGGCGATCCTGACGAACCCGTCCCGCGTGACAACGCTGGGCCCGACACCGAAGTGGTTCGGGTCGCTGATCTACGAATGCGGGCGCCCGGGCTGCACGGCGAACGTCACATGCACCCGAACGGGTGGCGGAAACCACCCCTCGTACCGGTGCGACGCCCAGCACGGTGGCGGCCGGAAGGCCGAGACCCTCGACCGGTACATCGAAGACCTCCTCGTCGAGCGCCTGTCAGGCGACGACGCGGGCGAGCTCCTCGCCCCGGCCGCGGACGGAGTCGACGTCGCGGCCCTGCAGTTGGAGAGCGAGCAGATCCGGCGGCGGCTCACCGACCTGGCGGGGATGTTCGGTTTCGGGCAGATCACCATGGCCCAGTTCACCGAAGGCACGGACACGGCGCGCGCCCAGCTCGAAGGCGTCACCGCCCAGCTGGCCCGGGCCGCGGCCAAGGATCCACTCGTCGGCCTGGTCGGCGTGCCCGATGTACGCAAGGCGTGGGACGCACTCGACCTCGACCGCCGGCGCACCGTCCTGCGGTCCCTGCTCCGGGTGATCCTGCACAAGCCCCGCCCCGGCCGCATGCCCGATGGCGGGTACTTCGACTACGAAGCCATCGAGACACGGTGGAAGCGGTGAACCGATCACGCCGTCACTGAGGTGCGTCAGCATCACTGTCATCGTCTAGTTCCGATCGGTGAACCAGCCGCATGCCCTTTCGCTCAAGTACTCGAGAGAGCGCTTCGGCAATCTCCTCTGCGGCCACCTGGTTATAAGCCTCTCTTGGCAGGGACCAACCGGAAACGGGAGCGATGACGTCTGCCTCAGAGGCAGGGTCCACCGGCGGCGCCACGGCAGACTCGCCTCTCTGCTCAATCTCCTCGCTGAGACGCACGTCCTGAAGCGCTTGTCCCTCCGTGGACGCAGTAAAATCTTCCGGCTTCTCCCGCATGTCTTCAAGGGCAGGAGAATGGGGGTCCAGGTGCAGGAGTTCACGGGGAAGCAAAGGGAGAGCCAAACCCCGAGACCTCAGCTGCTCTCTGTAGGTGGAAACCGCATGCTCCGAGGTCACCACGGCTTGCTCGGCGTGCACCATTCGCTCTCGCGCATATTCGTATTGGGTTCTCGCAGCCTCAGCAACCTGCTCCTGGGACGCTTTTTGTTCCGCGAGGCGGGAGCGCCGCGCCGAAAGATGGTCAGAGTCAGTAGCTGACTCGATCCCGCCGATCTCCCTCTGGACCGCCTCGTCAAGCTCCGTACTCACATTTGCCCGACGCTGGTCAGCCTGCCGATACTCGTCGGCAGCAAGTGCCGCAACTCTCCTGGCATGCTTACGCGCCCGCATCGCCTGCCGCAGTTTGCGCACCTGATCCTGATGCAGCCGAACAATTCCCAGCGGCGTTTCGAAGAAATCGCCAGAGGCACCCTCAGTAAAAAAGGTTCGTCCCGACAACCAGTCGACAGCTGAAGCGGGTTCCTGGTACCCCCCTGGCAACACCTCGCATTGCGTTTGATACCCCACGGGAAACAGCAGAACCCCAGGAGGAACGTCCAACGCGTGAGCGAGGACGAGAACCTCGGCAACCGTCACGGTCGTCCGCCGGCCGCTTTCCATATTCGCGAGCACTGAGCGCTGAATCGGCATCCCGATCCGGGCACACCGATCCGACAGTTGTTGAGCGCTTAGACCTTGCGCCTGCCGGTGCCGCCGCACCTCGCCCGCGATCGACAAGGCCAGCTTCGCCGACCACTCGGGCACCTCTGCTTCTTGTGTCATGACGGCGAGACTCCCACGGGTTATGTGTGCGGACCAACTGGCACCGGATGGGCCAGGACGGACGTTGTGTCACGGCGAAGACAGTCCCACGACTTCTGTGTCTGCACAAGACAACACGGCTTGACATCGGATGCACGCCCGGCTCACACTCGGGTCACTTCCTCAGGAAGCAACTTCCGCAAGGAGTGTCACGAATCATGACAACGGCAACGAGTCGAAGGACTCTCACCCGCAGCGAGCTGCTCGCCCTGCCCGCCGCCGTAGACATCGAGACGGCGGCACGAGCGTTCGGACTCGGCCGCACCACCGCATACGCCCTCGCAAAAGCTGGCGACTTCCCGTGCCAGGTCATCCGCGCGGGCCGCTCCTATCGGGCAGTTACCGCAGACCTGCTTCGGGTCCTCCACATCGCACCCGAAAGCAGCGAAGCCGCCGCAGCTGTAACTGCGACGGCTTCCGACGAGCACCACACCCACACCGCGTGAACAGCACGAAAGCGAGGCACTCAATGACGAGTGTAGAGACCGCCAGCCCCCGCGTCACCGCCGAGGAGCTCTTCACCACGCCCCTCACCGAGCTGCTCACCCAGCTCGACGCCGAGATAGGCGACGCGAGCATCGCCGACCCGAACTTCTACGGCGGGGTCATCGTCCGCACCGGACACCCGATCCTCCTGCTGATGCCCACCGGCCGGCCCGACTTCGAGCGGGACGCCACCGCCCGAAAGCTCCTCGCCGACGCCATCGGCCTCGACCTCCCCCCGCTCCCCGGCTCGCTCGAAACGCTCGTCCTGTCGGACTTCACCGACAAGGCCAACCGAGCGGCGGCCCGCCCGTGACCGACCAGACCACAACCGCGGCAGCTGGGGACAACGACGTCCCCGGCCGCCCGGCCGGAGCCGACCACGGTGACGCCGCCTACTGGGCGCGCATCCACCGCATCGTCGCCACGGCGCCCCCCTTCTCCGAGCAGCAGAAGAACGTCATCAGGGCCGCGTTCCACGTGCCCTCACAGCCGAAGGAGCAGGCGGCATGACCGAGCGCCCTGGCCAGTGGCCCGTCGACGGGCCCGTCGACCTTGACGCAGTCGAAGGCGACGGCCAGGGCGCCCAGCACCTGGCGCTCACCGCCGAGCAGGCCCGCTTCCACGTCACGCTCGGCGCGATCCGCGCCGACCTCGAGGCCCAGCCCAGCGAGGTCTGCCTCCGGGCCGCCGCGCGCCGCTGGCAGCAGGCCATCACCCAGCTCGCCGACGAGCTCGGCCAGCAGCTGAAGAACACCGGGTGACCAGCCGGCCGGGCTGCAGCCATAGCGGCCCTGCCCTCACGGACACCCCACCCCAGCTCGCAGAAGAGAGCCCGTTCGTGAACGACGGTACGAAGATCCCGAAGAACCACCGCGACGCAGCCCTGGCCTACGCCGCGCTCGGCATCAAGGTCTTCAGGGTCCGCCGCAGCAAGGCGCCCTACGCCAACTGCCCCCGCTGTGACAAGCAGAGCAGCCTGTACGTGCAGCACCGCCCTGACGAGTGCCAGTGCGGAGTGCCCACCTGTCACGGCTTCTGGGCAGCCACCACCGACCCCGCCCTTATCCACAAGTGGTGGACGGAAGAGCCCGACGCCAACATCGGGGCGCCCTGCAAGCTAAACGGCTGGGCCGTCCTCGACATCGACCCCCGCCACGGCGGCCACATGGCGCTCTCCGTTCTGGAGCAGCGCATCGGCTGCCTGCCCGGTGCCGTCATGCAGCTCACTGGTGGCGGCGGTCTGCACATGCTGTACAGCAGCCCGGCTGTATCCCTGCCTGGAACGCTCGGCCCCGGCCTCGACGTCAAGCACAACGGGTACATCCTGCTCGCGCCGTCCGTACACGGCAGCGGGCTGAAGTACCGGTGGTCCGGGCACGGCCGGTTCCTGCAGCCTGGCGTCACGTGGCCGGCCGCGCTCACGCCCATGGCTCGGGCGGCAGCATGACTACCTCCGAAGCGATCCACCAGGGGGTGGACGCGGCTCTCGCCAAGCTCAACAGGAACGTCCCAGTCCAGACGCACCGGTCTTACACGGTCAGGTCTGACCGGCATGACGCGTACACCCGCAAGGCTCTGCAGGCGGAATGCGATGCCATCTCCGGCGCACCCAACGGCGACCAGAACAACATCATCAACGCCGCCGCGTTCAGCGTCGGCACCCTGGTCGGCGCAGGCGCACTGAGCGAGTCCGAAGCGCGCGGGGACCTGCTCGCCGCCGCTCACGCCGGTGGCCACCCCGACGGGCGCGCTCGAGCGACCATCGAGTCCGGACTCGCGGCCGGGATGTCGCAGCCCCGGCACCCCTGGCCGCCGGTCTCCAGCACCGACGACCGAGGAACCCGACGGGATTTCCCCATCCCCCCGCCTCCCGACTTCGAGGAGGAAGACCCGGCCCCGGATGAAGAAGCCAGCGCCCCGCGGGTTATCCCCGGGCTCTTGCCCTCCAGCTTTTACGCCGCCCGTCCTGAGCTCCAGCAGATCAGGCAGGCCGCTCACTCTCGGAACCGGTCAGGTGACGTCGCCTTCTACTCCACTCTCGCCCGTCTCTCCGGCATGATCCCGCACCACATCCGCGCAGACACCGGCGTCGCCGACTACGTCTCCCTCAATCTCTTCGTCGCCCTGGTCGGCCCGTCTGGATCCGGTAAGTCGACCGGGGTGCGAGTCAGTAACAGGCTGCTGGAAGCACCGCCCGAGATGGACTTCCGCGACGGTCTTCCCATCGGCTCCGGTGAGGGCATGGCCGAGGTGTTCATGGGCAGCAAGGACGAACCCACCGGGGAGATCATCAAGGGCGGGCCGAAGAAGGGCGACCCCGTCACGATCAGCGTGCGAACGCAGGTCCGGCACAACGCGTTCTTCTACATCGACGAAGGCGCATCCCTCACCCGGCTGATGAACGAACGCTCCGGGTCCACGCTCGGCGAGACACTCCGCAGCGCCGCCGTCGGCCAGACCCTCGGCCAAACCAACGCCAGCAAGGACAACTCTCGCTACATCCCAGGCGGGTCCTACAGCATGGGCCTCCTCGTGGGGTTCCAGCCCGAAACGGCCGCGCCCCTCTTCGAAGACACCGCCGAAGGCACTCCCCAGCGCTTTCTCTGGGGCACGGTCACCGACCCGTCCATCCCGGACGAAGTGGTCCCCATGCCCGGCGAACTCACCGCGTGGCGCAGAGCTCTGACCATCACCACCGAAACGCACATCACGTTCGACAAGAGCATCACCACCGAGCTCCGTCGCGTCGACCTGGCCAACGCCCGCGGGGAGACGGCAGGTGAAGGTGTAAAGCCCCTCGACTCCCACGCACCCGTCATGAAGATCAAAGTGTCCTCGCTCCTGGCGATTCTCGCCGGCCGGTTGCACGTCACCGTTGCGGACTGGGAGTTGGCCGAGACCGTGTGGGCCGCGTCGTGTGCCGCGCGGGACTGGGTCATCGCGTACAGCGAGCGGCAGCGCCGGGCCGAGGCGGAGAAGCGCACCGTCGCCCGCATCTCTGAGGAGCTGCGCCTCGAGCAGGCGAAGGCCATGGCTGAGAACGAGCGGGCGGACAAGGCCGTGGACCGACTCGCCACGCGCCTTGCTGGGGTCGTGCACCAGGCAAACGGTGCGACTCGAAAGGAACTTCGAGCGAAGGTCGCCGGCCGCGACAAGAAGCACGTCAGCAACGCGCTGGAGCTTGCCGTCCTGCGCGGCTGGATCGAGGAGAACGCGGGCCAGCTCGTCCCCGGCAGGTCCCGCCCCACGTGACGCCCAGGGGGGGACAGGGGGGACGCGTGTCCCCCCTCCCCCGGGGGGTCGGACGCAACATTCATTACCCACCCTAATGGTCACACCTTCAACCAAGCTCCTGACCTGCGCTTATAAGAGAAGAGAAGAACTTTCTTTGATTTACGTAGCGCGCGAGCTGGCAGGGCTGAGCCCGCTTGTCCCCCCTGTCCCCCCGTCCCCCCCTGTCCCCCCTCCGGGGACATGTCCCCCCTCCGACCCCAGGAGGGATGAATGGAGAGCGGATGAACGTCGACGACGTCGTGGCTGAACAGATCGCCGCCGCCCGCGCCCGCATCCAAGCGGCGAAGCGTCGGCGCGAAGAACTGTCCGCCGCCCGCAAGCGCGGGCTCACCGCCCGGCACGCCGCCAAGCTCCGCAACCAGGCTTTCGCCCGCACGACGGACGGAACCGTGGCAGAGACGGCCACGGACGACACCGAGGAGAACTCATGAACATCGCGCCCGGCAACATCGTCAACATGGCCTCCGCCGCCCCCGGTTGGACCATCACCTTCCACCACGGCGCGGACAACCAGATCACCTGCCCGGTCATCGGATGGGCCACCGTCGTCCACGCCCGCGACACCGAAGGCTCTGCCTTCACAAGCGTGGAACCGGTCTTCGTCTACCTCGACACGGTCTGGACCCACGCCGAACTCCGGGAGCACGACCACGAGGTGAGTGCCCGCGTGATCAACGCCCCCTCCGCCGCCCTCGTCTGACGGGGACAACACCGGTCGGGCCCGCTGGAACCGGGCCCGACCACCCGCCCAGCATCCCCGTTTTTCAGATGGAAAGCCTCACCCCGAAGGAGCTCCCTGTGAACGAGCAGCTCGACAACTTCTCCGCTGCCCAGTGGAAGAGCATGGCCGCCAACCTCGGCGTCGACCTTCAGGTCACCACCGACGCGTTCGGCCGGCCCGACGTCCGCCTCGACCGCAAGGCCATGACCGCGTTCCGCGACGGCGCCCTTGCCCACGGCTTCCCCGACATCGCCGCCGTCTTCAGCAAGGCCCTCGCCAGCTGACCGTGAGCAAAGCCACAGGTCAGCCTGCTTACGCGATCACGTAATCCCCGCCCGAAGGAGATCCTCATGTCCGGAGAGACCGTCATCACCGTCGTCGGCAACCTCGTCGACGACCCCGAGCTGCGCTACACCCCGGCCGGCGCCGCCGTCGCCAAGTTCCGGGTCGCATCCACCCCCCGCGTCTTCGACCGGCAGACCAACGAGTGGAAGGACGGCGACGGCCTCTTCCTCACCTGCTCCGTGTGGCGGCAGGCCGCCGAGAACGCGGCCGAGACCCTGACCCGCGGCATGCGCGTCATCGTCCAGGGCCAGCTGAAGCAGCGGTCCTACGAGGACCGCGACCAGGTGAAGCGCACCGTGTACGAGCTCGACGTGTACGAGGTCGGGCCCAGCTTGGCCCGCGCCTCGGCGAAGGTCACGAAGAACCCGGCCGGTGGGCAGGCAACCGTGGTGCAGAGGACCACGGTTGGCGCCCCGACCGCACAGCAGCAGCCCCCGCAGCAGGCCGGCGGCTGGGGCGGCCAGCCCGCGCCCGCTGCTGCCACACCGGCGGCAGCCGGCTACTCGGACGAGCCCCCCTTCTAGATCGGAGACCAGTGATGAGTAACGAGATGGCGTGGCTGCTGCACGGGATCCTCCTCGGCATGATGCTGGCGGCCATGATCCGGCTGGTCGCGGACGCCGTGACCGTGCAGCGCGCCGCGGCCGCCGCGCACACCGCGGCGAACCGGGCCCTGAAGCAGGCGCGCGGCGACCAGTTCATGAACGGGTTCCGCCTCTACCGGCTGGCCCAGCGACGGGAGGAGCGGGCGTGAACCACGACGACGAGAAGGGGTACGCGTCAGTCCCGACCCCTGGCGACCCACTTGCTTCCTCGAAGGAAGTAAGTGAGGGGTACACGTCAGCGTGTACCCCTGGCGACTATGACCCGGAGGGTGTGCAGTTCGCGGTGATCCCTGACGGGTACGTGATGGTGCACCTGCCGGAGATCACCTACCTGGACACGCAGCAGTGGGCGGTCGACATCGGGCTTACCCCCGAGCGCCTCGTCCAGCTGCGCGACGCGATCGACAGCCACCTGCGTGGGGCAGCAGACCACGCAGGTCCGGCAAACCGTGGCGATAGCGCAACGGTTGCGGCCCCTTTCTGGGGGGCCGCAAGCGACAGCCCTCCTTCGGGGAGGCCAGTTGTGACCGTTACGGTCACGGTTGCCCTGCGGGAGCGCCTGCGCCTGGCGCTGCGTCGCCACATCGACCCGGACGACGACACCATGCCCGCCCTCTGTCGCGTCGACGGCTTCGTCTGGGTCGACACGGACTGCGTCCTCGACGACCTGATCAAGGCGGTTGAGATGCCGCCCGTGAAGTACCCCATCACCAGCCACGCCTACCAGGGTGAACGGTTCCTCCACCCGTGCACCGCCACCGGCTACGGCTCCATGTGCGGGGCCACCGAGTACGACCACCAGGAGCAGCCGTGAACCTGTGCCTGCTGTGCGACGAGCACGACGCCATGGGCGGCTACCTCTGCCCGGGCTGCACGAAGGCGACCGTCGTGCGACTGGAGTGCCTGCCCGGCCTGTACGACGGGCTGCTGCCCTTCCTCACCCCGACCACTGCCGTCGGGCAGGGCCGGACCGGGAAGGGCGGCCCCGCCCCGCTCCCGGTCGTCGAGGACGTCCTCGACCTGCGAGGCCAGATGGTCGGCACCCTCGAAGACTGGCTGTCCGCCGTCCGCCAGGAGCGCGGGATGCGCGGGCCACGGCCGGGCGGGGTCGACGGGCGCCTGGCCGCTGCCGTGTCCGGGCTGCTGCGCAACATGCCGTGGATCGCGGTGTCCTGGTCGCAGGCCGGCACGTTCGCCGAGGAGATCCGGGACCTGGCCCGGTCGGTGTCGTCGATCATCGCCCCGCCCCCGCCCCCGCCTCGTCGAGGAACACGGGTGGGAAACTGCCCGGCAGTTGACGTGTCCGGCGTGCTGTGCGGCGCGGTGCTGTGGCTGGCGCCCAGGGAGAAGGCGGTGCGCTGCGAGTGGTGCGGCCATCAGTACCCGCCCGTCGTGTGGCCGCAGCTGAAGACGTGGATGACCGAGGACGCGCGGGCCAGTAATGCCGCGCAGACCTTGCGCGTCTAACCCAGGGTTGGATAGAGTGCTTCTTGTGAACGCGATCCCCTGGCGGGACCGGGTCCGAGGGGAAGACGCGCTGGTGGAACAGCTCCAACTCCTCGTATCCGAGTCCGCCAAACGAAGAGCGCTCGCCCTGCTCGACGGCGTCGCCGAGCTCGGAACCGTGGCCGACGTGGCCAAGGAACTGGAAAAGAGCTGGAACGCCATCGACAAGGCGATCAAGAAGAACGGGCCCAAGGGCACGACAACCACATAGAAGCGGGGCCGGACGACAGCTCTCGGGTGGTGGAACACCCGAGGCGCGCGCGTCGCCCGACCCCTTCACCGCCCACCTTGATCTCAGCAAGGAGACGGCTATGGCTAACTCTGCCATGCCCGCGGCCACCACCGCGACGACCCCCGCGCAGCAGCTCAACGAGCGCTTCGCCACCATCTACGCCACCCACCTGCCGCGCATCACCGCCCTCGTCGGCAGCCGCATCATCAACGCCGAGGACAAGCACCTCACCGACGACCTCACCGCCGAAGCCTTCACCCAGGTCTGGCTCCACCTCCACAAGTGCGAGGCCACCACCGACGCCAAGGTCTTCAGCTGGGTCGCCACCATCGCCCGCCGCACCGTCGCCGGCCACTTCCGCACCAAGAAGAACCTCATGGAGCGGCCCGCCGACCTCGGCAGCTGGCAGTACGCCAACCGCCCCCTCGACCAGGCCGGCGCCTACTACACCCCCGCGTCCACCGGCTTCCGTACCGCGGCCATCGGCAACGGCGACTCCGACCCGGACATGGGCGAGGCCCTGCGCCGCGCCCGCCAGGGCGGCGGCAACCGATGAACGACATGCGCCTCCTCCTCGAAGCCGTCCTCGAAGCGATCGACTTCCCGCACCACCCGGCGACCACGGCCGACCCCGCGGCGTGCTGGTCCCTCATGGAGCGGCGAGCCAGCCTCGCCGTCGTCATCGCCCGCGCCTCGCTGGCCGAGAACCCGAACGATGTCGGATGGGACGCCGACTACCTCCGAGCGAGGCTGGCCGAGCTCCCCATCCCCGGCCGCGTCGACCAGGACGCGGAGGCAGGCCGATGACCGGGCCCCGCACGATCACCATCCCGACCGCCGACCACGGCGACGTCCAGGTCACCGAACCCGACTGGTGCACCGCCGACCACGCCTACGAGCAGTACCGCGAGGACATCGAGCACTCCGGGGCCGTCACCCACCTCGTCATCCCCACCGAGTGCCACGGCCTGGTCCGCACCCTGCCCGTCGGCTTCGTGTGGCGGCCGTTCAGCCCGACCGACACCCTCATCAACGCGGCGATCGAGGTGGGCGACTGGCACGAGTTCGACCCCGCCGGCCTCGACCGTGCCGCCGCCGCCCTCATCGAGCACGCCGTGACGCTCCGCGTCTACGCCCGCGAGCTGTCCACCCTCCGCGCCAAGGGGGCAGGCCGATGAAGAAGGACCCGCTCCTGTGGGGCGCCCTGATCGCCGTCCTCGTCGTACTCGCCTCGGCCGAGTACGACCTGGCCCGCGCCTGCGGCTTCGGCACCTACGTCGCCGCCGGCGTGCCCGGCGCCCTCGACATCTACGCGGTCAAGGCGCTGCGGGCCAAGCGGGATGTCACCGCCGCGGTCGTCGCCCTGATCCTCGTGAACGCCGCCTCGCACCTGGTGAGCTCCAACATCCTGCCGGTGAAGTGGCCCCTGGTCGTCGCCGTGTCCGCGATCGCCCCGCTCGTCCTGTGGCGCGTCCACCGGCTCAGTGAGGCACCGACCGTGACCGAGACGGTCACGGTTGCCGAGCCGGAGCCGACCGCGCTCATGGCGACCGAGGTCGCCGACCACCCCGTCGAGCCGCCCGCACCCCAACGGTACGGCGACCCGGTGGTCATCCGCCCAGCACCCGAGGTGGTACCCGCCGGGGTCGACCTCCTCCCGATCGTCGCCTCCGGCGTGACCACCGAGGTGACCATCGAACGGGTCACCGAAGAGCCCGCCCAGGTGGTCACCAGGCCCGCGATCGAGACCGACTGGAAGATGCTCGACTGGTCATCCCTCGACACCACCGATGACCACCACCGCCCCGCCGAACTGACCGGCAGTCTGGCCGCCGCAGAGCCCCGACAGGTGGTCACCGTCCCGGTTACCATCACCCCCGCTGAACTGCGGCGACAGGCCCGCAAGCTCAACCGGGAGCTGGTCACCACCACGAACAAGCCGGTGACCATCGAGAGGCTCCGCGAGGAGTACGGGCTGTCCCGCCGCGAAGCCACCGAGCTCCGCCGCGACATCGTCGGAAGCGGGCGGTCATGAGCGACCTGAACAAGGCGTCGCAGGACGCCATCGACGCGGCGGCGAACAGCGAGCAGGTCGCCCTCGTCCTCGCCGTCCTGCAGGCCCAGCAGATCACCCAGGCACAGCAGACCCCGGCACCGCCGGCGCCCGTGGTCCAGCAGTCCGGCGGCGCGGCCAAGTGGATCGGGATCGGGCTCGGCGGGTCCGCTCTCCTCCTCGCCGTGGCCGTGTCCGCGGTCGCCGTCGCCATCAGCGGCGTCGCCCTCACGGTGTGCGTCCTGATCCTCCGCAGCGTGTGGCAGGACATCCGCAAGGACTGACAGCTGCCCGCGGCGCCCGGAGTGAGACCGGGCGCCAAGGGGAGCCGGAACAGCCCGGCGTCCACCACCACCGACGACAAGGACCCGCCATGACCACCCTGCTGGACCGACTTTTCCACCGCCCGACCGCCGACTTGGAGAGCCCGATGCACCCCGAGCCCACCGCGGCCGACACGTCCACCTCCACCCCTCTCATGCGATTCCTCACCCAAGGCGGCGCTGAGGTTCACGTCACCGGCTCCGGTAGCTACGGCGCGAAGGACCACCGCTGGACGTGCCTCGGTTGCGGCGACCACAGCAACCGGGACTTCGGCTCCTGGGACTGGCAGGCCCGTAAGGAAGCCAACGGTCACGCCACCACGTGCCGGGCCATGCCCAACCCGACCGCCTAACCCGGCCCGCCCTGTCGTCCCCAGCCCTCACCACCAGGAAGGACACCCCATGTACAGCTACACCAAGGCCGAGTCCCGCGAGCGTGGCCGCCTCTTCCGTAAGGGCTTCCACCAGTCCATCGGCAACAACCTCGACCCCGCCGTGACCCGCCGCATGCACGAGATCGACGCCGTGGCCGCCGACCGAGGCGCCCGGGAACTCGCCGCCCTGCGGAACAAGACCGAGGCCGACCGCCAGGCCGTCGCCGACGCCAAGGCCGCCGTCCGCACCAGCAAATGGGGGCCCGAGCGGGCCGCCGCCAAGGACGTCCTGCGGGCCGCCGAGAAGCAGCTCCGCAGGTCCGAGAGCGTCCTGCACCGCGCAGAACAGTCCTAGCTCCACCACGGGGCGGCCGCCATCCGCCAAGACAACCGGCCGCCCCGTGCCCCTGACCAGCCAACAGACCAGCAGGAGCCCCCATCATGACCGAGACGGACGCCCGCCCCATCAACGGGCACACCCTCACCAAGCTCCACCCGATCCCGCCCGAGCTCCTCGACAAGACGGCCCCGTCGGCCGAACCCGCCGCCGTACCGCAGCAGAAGCCCCGCCTACACGTCCGTACCGGCCGAGCCGTCAAGGCCATCACCGACCACGACCGCACCCGCACCCTCGGCCACCTGGCCGTCCGCCACACCGGATACCTCGTCGGCGGGACCCGCATCGTCACCCGCCGGGCGTGGGACGGGCGCAGCGCCGCCCGGTACGAGCGCATGATCCGCGCCGCCGAAGCCGCCGGGAACCTCGAGGAAGCGAAGGAGTGGGAAGAGCGCGGCGCCCAGTTCCGGGCCGCCCGCCACCGCCGCCGCATGGAGCTCCTCACCTCCCCGCAGCAGCTGGCGAAGAGCGCCGTGTCCGGCACCGCAGTCGGCGCCGGCCTGCTGCTCGGCACCGGTGTCGCCATGGCCGTGGCCAACGGAGACATCGGGGACGTCCTCACGCCCACCCTGGCCCTAGTCGACGCCATCCGGTGGGCCGTCGTCATCGGCACCGTCGTCTGGGGCGTCGCCTCGATGCTCCTCCCGTGGGCGGCCCTCGGTGCCCTGTGGGCCGTCGGGCGGAACCAGCACACCGCCCCCGACTGGGCGCTGCCCGCCAAGGACCGCAACGGAAACGGCGAGGCCATCACCCCCTCGATCGTCGTCACCGCCATGCGCGACCTCGGTGTCGCATCCCTGAAGAAGTCCATCAAGGAGATGGGCGACGTCGGCGCGCAGATGCTGAGCCCCATCGTGATCGCCGGATGCGGTGTCGAAGTCGACGTCCACCTGCCGTCCGGGGTGTCGACCGAGGAGATCCAGAACCGGCGCCGGAAGCTCGCCGAGAACCTCAACCGGCACGAGCACGAGGTGTTCATCACCATCCCCCCGTCCCCGCGGACCGTGCGCCTGTGGATCGCCGACAGCGGGGCCCTGGACGAGCCGATCGGCCCGTCCCCCCTGGTCACCGACCTCGACGTCACCGCCAACTACAAGACTGGGCGCGCCCCCTGGGGCCAGGACCTGCGAGGCGACGCCGCCCTGATCAGCCTGTTCCAGCGGATGCTTCTCATCACCGGCCTGTCCAACCAGGGCAAGACCGCCTCGCTGCGAGCCCTGGCCCTGTGGCTGGCGTTCGACCCGACGGTGAAGTTCCGCATCGGTGACCTCAAGGGCATGGGCGACTGGGGCATGTTCGAAGGCCTGGCCGAGGTCCTGATCCAGGGGCCGACTGACGAGCACGTCATGGACGTCACGGAGATGGCCGAGGAAGCCGTCCGCGAGATGAACCGGCGCCTCCTCGACCCGTCCTCCCCGCACCCGCCGCTCGTCGTCATCATCGACGAGGCGCAGGTCGCCTACGGGTCCGCGGCCGTCGACGAGAGCAAGATCCCGTATGGCGGGTCGAAGAACACGTCTCGGTACTTCCGGGCCATCAAGGCCATCCATGACCAGGGCAGGGCCGTCAACGTCACCACCTGGGAAGGCACCCAGGACCCGACGAACGAGAACCTGCCCAAGCGGTCCCGTGAGGGCAACCACATCCGGGCGGCCCTCGTCCTGGGCACCGAGTCGCAGGCCCGCATGGCGATCGGCGACTCGGCCATCGACGGCGGCGCGGCACCCCACAAGCTGCGGCAGGGCCTCGACAAGGGCACCGTCGTCGTCGCCGGTGACGGCATCCAGCTGTCCGCCGGCCAGACGTCCGTGACCGTGCGCACCCACTACATCGACGAGGACCAGGCGAAGGAGATCGCCGGGCGGGCCAAGGCACGTCGAGCCGCCGTCACCACCCGGGGGACGGCGGAAGCGCCGGCCGAGCCCATCGACCACCTGGCCGACATCATCAAGGTCCTCGGCGACGAGCCGCGCATGCGGACCCAGGAGGTTCTGCAGGGCCTGGCCGAGCTCAACCCGGCGGCATACAAGGCCTGGACGTTCGCGGACCTCAAGTCCTACCTGGAGCCGCTGGGGGCCGAGCCGTACAAGACCGACGGCAAGATGCACGTCAGCACCGAGCGCCTCATCGCGGCTGTCCTGAAGCGCTCCGACGACGAGAACGAGTAGAGGGAGGCCGCCGGGAGGCAGGGAGTTCTCCCTACCAGGCTCCCTCACCCCCGAAACCGCCCTTGATCAGCGGAAACGTGATCTTAGGGAGGCAGGGAGCCCACGCCCCAGCACCACCGAGAAGGCCCCTGGACGCCCGTCCAGGGGCCTTCCTCGTCCCTCCCTGCACGCAAGGCGGCACACTGGTCCCATGCAGCCTGAGCCGCTCCTCGTCGACCTGTACGCCGCCGCCGCAGCCACCGGCATCAAGCCCGGAACACTCCGCGTCCGCCTCCACCGCGGAACACTCACCCACCACGGCCACGACCGCGCCGGCCGCACCCTCATCGACCTGAACGAACTCCCCGCCCCCGCCCTCGTCAACGCCGCTTGACCAGCATCGTTCACGGGTGTAACACTCAAGGGGCGTCCGGCGTGCCCACATACCGCCGACCACAACTCGCGATGAAGGCCCCGACTAACCCCCCGGTCGGGGCCTTTGCCGTGTCACAGGACAGCCACCCCACCTTCACTCCGCCTCCACATGTGGCAGCGTGGCCCCCTTCACCACTCAGTCCCAGGGGGGACCATGCGCACCCGCATCACAGCCGCCGCGCTCACCGCGGCCACACTCCTGCTCAGCCTCACCGCGTGCGACAGCGACGACCAGGAGGCCAAGAACGTGGACACGCCTGCGTACAAGGTCGTCAAGCAGGACGACAGCGGCAACAAGCGCGACATCGTCGTGGAAGTCGATCACACCACCAACCTGCGGGCCGTGTTCGACGACGTCACCAGCAAGCTGACCGACGAGGCCGGCTACTACGTGATGATCAACTGCTCCACCGGTGGCACCGCCAAGGCCGACAACCGCCTTGCCAATGGCCAGCACGCCATCGGCAGCCTGGGAGCAGCCACCACCGGCCTCGAAGAAGGCGCGAGCGAGTTCAGCACCAACGAGGGCCGCACCTGCCCCAAGCCCTGACCTCACACACCACCCCAGGCCCGGCCGTGCACACCGCACCGCCGGGCCTCGGCACGCCAGGAGGCGCCGTGCCCGTCTACCCGAACCGCGACCGCACGCTGCGACACATCAAGCGCACCCAGGCCGCATACCTGTACGGACGCTTCCCTCAGCGCCACGTCCTCGGCATGCCGTGCTGCAGCACCGGCTTCCTTACCCGAGGCAACGAGCACACCGAGAGCTGCCAGGCGAACATGGAACGCCTCCAAGGAGCCATCGTGCAGATGCACGGCAGGTTGCAGCTGGCGCACCAGGGCGCTGGCTTCCGCCAGGTGATACGCCCCGCCCATGCGTAAGGCCATGCAGGTCTGCCCGACGCCAGGCTGCCCGACCCTCACCCCCCAGGGTCGATGCCCCCCATGCCAGACCAAGGCCACCCAGGACAGACCAGCCCACCGCAACGCAGGACGAGGGACACGCTGGCGCAACGCCAGCACCGCATACCTACGCGACCACCCGTACTGCGAATGCGACGAGTGCTCGCCCCTCCTCCCCCTGCAGCGCGACCTGGCAACCGAGGTCGACCACATCGACGGCCTCGGCCCCCTCGGACCCCGCGGCTTCGACCCGACGAACTGGCAAGCCATGTCCAAGAGGCATCACAGCCGCAAGACCGCACGCGAGACCTTCGGACACTGATCCAGCCTCGTCACGCTGAGCGACCTGACCCAGGGGGGTACCCCCAAGGCCCTAGGGGACGGCAGACGCGGGGGAGGGCGCTCGGGGGTCAGTCAGGTCAGAGGGTCCCCCGCTGTCACGCAAGGTGACGGCATCGGTGCTGCGCAACGCAGCGTTGAAGGAGTGATCGACATGCCCCGTGGTGGACATGCTGCGTCGGGCCCGGCTCCGGATCCGAACGCGCTGCGGCGCGGACGCAAGACGGACGCGGCTGGGTGGCGGACGCTGCCGGCCGAGGGCCGTGCTGGTGAGCCACCCGAGTGGCCGCTGACCGAACCGACGGACCGGGAGTGGAACATCTGGGGCGACCTGTGGGAGAAGCCGCAGGCCCTGATGTGGGAGGAGCTTGGCCAAGTCCTGGAGGTGGCGCTGTTCGCGCGGACTCTCGCCGAGGCGGAGAAGCCGGACGCCCGGGTCGACGTGAAGAAGATGGTGCGCGGCTACCTCGACAGCATGGGCCTGAGCGTGGCGGGGATGCTCCGCAACCGGTGGCGTATCTCGCCGGCTGCCGAGGAGGCCGACGCCGAGGTTCTGGCGATGGCGTCACGGCGCCCTTCTGCCCGTGACCGGATCAAGGTCGTGCCCAGTGGCGAAGGGTCCTGACGCCGGGCCCGAGTTCGTCGTCGACTTCCCCACGCTCTTCGTGGTGGTGGACTGGATCGAAGCTCACTGCCCTGTTCCGGACGGGTTCCGTGCGGGCCAGGACATGGAGCTGTACCCGTGGCAGCTGTGGTGCACGCTGAACCACTACCAGGTGAAGCCGGGCGTGAGCCCGTACCGGGACAACGGTGAGCGGCGCTTGTCGACCGCGTTCCGCTACCGACGTTCGCAGGTGGTGGCCCCGCAGAAGACCGGCAAAGGGCCGTGGTCTGCGACGGTGGTCCTGGCCGAGGCTGCCGGGCCGGTCGTGTTCGACGGATGGGCTAAGGGCGGCGAGCGCTACCGGTGCTCTGACCATGGTTGCGGCTGCGGCTGGTGGTACGTATACGAGTCTGGGGAGCCGATGGGTGTCCCTTGGCCGACCCCGCTGATTCAGCTGATGGCCACGTCTGAGGCCCAGGTCGACAACGTGTACCGGCCGCTTCGGCAGATGGTGAAGCGTGGCCCGCTGTCCGAGGTGATGCGCCCGGGCGAGGAGTTCACCCGGGTCGGCGACGACGGGAAGATCGAGACGGTCACCTCGTCGGCGTTGTCCCGCCTCGGTAACCCCATCGTGTTCGCCATGCAGGACGAGTCCGGTCTGTACACCGCGGCGAACAAGCTGCGGAAGGCAGGCGAGACCCAGCGCCGCGGCGCCGCCGGCATGGGCGGCCGGTCGATGGAGACGACGAACGGGTGGGATCCGTCGGAAGGCTCGGTCGCACAGACCACCCATGAGTCGAAGTCGCGGGACATTTTCAAGTACCACCCGGAGGCGCCGAAGACGTTGTCCTACGCGAACAAGCGGGAGCGCCGGAGGATCCACGCCGTGGTCTATGCGGGGTCCTCCCACGTAGACCTGGACGGCATCGAGGCGGAAGCCTCCGAGCTGATGGAGAAGGACCCGGCGCAGGCCGAGCGGTTCTTCGGGAACCGGTGTGTGTCCGGCTCGGCAACATGGCTGGACGTAGCGAAGTGGGCAGCGAAGGCCAAGCCCCGGCGAGTAAAGCCCATGACCCGCATTGTGCTGGGCTTCGACGGTTCCGAGGTCGATGACTGGACGGGCATTCGCGCAGAGACGATGGACGGCTACCAGTTCACCCCGGTCTACGGGCCGAACGACGAGCCGACCATCTGGAACCCGGCGGACTACGGCGGCCAGGTGCCGGCGGCTGAGGTCCATGCGGCGATGTCGCAGCTGATGGCCCGGTACGACGTGGTCCGCCTGTACGCAGATCCTCCGTACTGGAAAACGGAGGTCGACGAATGGGCCGACCTGTACGGCGAGGAACGAGTAATCCGCTGGTTCACGAGCCGCCCAATTCAGATGCACTCAGCCTGCGAGCGGCTGAAGACGGACGTGGTGAGGGCGGCCAGCGGGAGCGTCACATTCACGCACGACGATTGCCCGATTACCGCGGACCACATCGCCAACACCCGCGCGGCCGCGCGCCCGATGAATCGGTACGTCCTGAAGAAGGCCAGCGACCACCAGAAGATCGACGTCACCGTCTCCAGCATCCTCGCCCACGAGGCGCTGGGTGACGTCATTCGGGCAGGCCTGGCCGAGAAGACCCAGTCCTACTACTACGGCAGTTGAGAGGGGGCCCGATGGCGACGATTGCGCAGGCCCTCCAGCTGGTGCAGCTGCTCGAAGCAGAGCTCCAGCTGCGCGGCCAGGACATCGCCACGCACAACGCGTTCTACGGCGGCCAGCACCCGATGAAGTTCGCGTCGGACGAGTTCGCGAAGTTCCACGGGGACAGGTACAAGGACTTCTCCGACAACTGGACGCAGGTCGTGGCGGACAGCCCGGTGGAACGGATGACCGTCACCGGCATTCAGGCGTCCGGGGAGACGTCGGCGGACAAGGAGCTCTGGAAGGTGTGGCAGGTCAACGGCCTGGACGCCGACAGTCAGCTCGGCTTCCTCGGCTCGGTCGTCAATGCCCGCAGCTTCGTTCTCGTGTGGGGCAACCCTGCCGACGACAGCATGCCGGTCGTCACCTTCGAGGACCCGGGCCAGTGCATCGTCGCCTACGAGCCCGGCTCCCGCCGACTGCGGCGTGCAGCGCTGAAGCGGTGGCAGGACGGCGGCTGCGACTACGCCACCCTGTACCTGCCGGACGAGGTGTGGAAGTTCGAGCGTCCGCATCTGGTCGGCGCTGGGGGCAAGTCTCCGCAGCTGTCCGATGTGGACGAGGAGCTGAAGCGCTGGGCACCGCGCGAGATGAACGACGAGCCGAACCCGCAGCCCAACCCCATGGGCGTGGTGCCGATGGTGGAGCTCCCGAACAAGCCAGCCCTGGCGTCTGATCCGATCAGCGACGTGGGCGGCGTGATCGCCATGCAGAACGCCATCAACCTGCTGTGGGCACAGCTGTTCACCGCCGCGGACTACGCCTCTTTCCCGCAGCGCGTCATCATGGGCGCCGAGCGTCCGATGCTCCCGGTGCTGGACGCCGACGGCACGGTCATCAGCTCGAAGCCCATCGACATCGAGCGGTTCGCAGTCGACCGCGTGATGATGTTCAACGGCAAGGACGTCAAGATCGGCGAGTGGCAGGCCGCCAACCTGACCATGTACACCGGCCTGATCGAGGTTGCCGTCGGCCACCTTGCCGCTCAGACGCGGACCCCCCAGCACTACCTGATCGGCAAGATGGCCAACCTGGCCGAGGGCGCTCTGCTGGCCGCTGAGACCGGTCTGGTCAAGCGGGTCGAGGAGAAACAGATCTGGTCCGGCCAGGGCCTGCGCGAGATGGCCCGCCTGATTGCCCTGGCCCAGGGCGACAAGGGCAAGGCCGAGGCTCTGCGCTCCGGCCGGATCCTGTGGAAGGACGCCGAGTCTCGCTCGCACGCCCAGCTCGCCGACGCGTTGCTGAAGCTGAAGCAGATCGGTTTCCCCTTCGAGTGGCTGGCCCTGAAGTACGGGCTGACTCCCACGGAAGTGGCCGACGTGATTGCGATGCGTGCTGCTGAGCTGGAGATGGACCCGGTCACCGAGCTGACACGGCAGATGACCGCCTCGGGTGCGCCCATGGTTCCTGCGGGGACGCCGCCGGGGGCGGACGAGGTGGAAGAGCCGGCGGCGTGAGCCCGTCCTCCGAGGCGGTCGCGCACATCGAAGCGCGGCGGCGCCTGGCACTGGCAACGGCGCTGGCCACCCACCGCGTGTGGCGGCAGGTTGACCACGGCAACCTCTACCAGTCGTGGCTTGGCCTGGCGGGCAACGTGCTCGGCATCGTCATGGGCGGGCAGCTGGCCGCGGCACAGCAGACCGGGCCGTGGCTGGCCGCTCTGGTCGGTACCGACGAGGACCGACCGGATGCTGATGCTGTGATTCCGAGCGCCTTCACCGGTGTCGACGGCTCCGGACGCCCTCTGGCCGGTGTCCTCATGGCGCCGATCTGGACGGCGTTGCGTCTCGTGACGCAGGGCCGTCCGATCGGGCAAGCCATGGCGGCAGGGCAAGGACTGCTCGACGCCATCGTGGCCACCGTAGTGGCCGACGCCGGCCGGGCGGCGGACGCGGCAGCCATGACCGCCAAGCCTGCTGTCACCGGGTACATCCGCGTTGTCGAGGCCGGGGCCTGTGGCCGCTGCATCGTCCTCGCCGGGAACGAGTACCAGACCGACAAGGCGTTCGCCCGGCATCCGCGCTGTCACTGCGGCATGGAGCCGGTGACCCGAGAGCACCGCCCGAAGCCGGCCTCCCCGAAAGAGCTGGTTGCACAGATGTCCGACGCGCAGAAGCGAAAGACGTTCGGCGAGGACGGGGCGAAGGCCCTGGCCGAGGGAGCCGACATCGGGCAGCTGGTCAACGCACGCCGCGGCATGCAGTCCGCCACGGTGTTCGGCCGGAAGCTGCAGATCACTTCCGAGGGCACCACCCGCCGGGGCTTCGCTGCCCGTCGGCTGGCCACGGAGAAGGGCTTCGCGAAGGCGCTCGGCTCCCGCAACGGCTCAGAGACTGCGGCCCGCCTGCGGTCCAGGACGCCGCGCCTGATGCCGGAGGAAATCTTCCGCATCGCCGACGACCGCACCCACGCCGTGCGCCTTCTGCGCCTGCACGGCTTCATCGCCTGACCCTCCTGCCCGCGCGCAACGCCTGGGCCCACACCCGCAATGGGAGAACACCATGAGCACGCCTGCGCCTGCCGAGCCGTCCACCGATCCGGCCGACGAGGACCTCCTCGACCCGGAGGAGACCGACCTGGACCCTGTGGCCGACGACACCGAGGCCGACCCGGAAGGCTCCGACAGCCTGGGCGACCCGGGCAAGAAGGCCCTGGCCACCATGAAGGACCGGCTCAAGGCCGAGCGCGAGAAGCGCCGCGCCCTCGAGGCCCAGCTCGCCGAGCACAACAAGCCGGCCGAGGGCGCCGCACCTGACGCCGAGGCCATGCTCCGGCAGGCCGAGACGACGGCCCTGGCCCGCGTGAACGAGCGCCTCGTGAAAGCCGAAGTTCGCGCCGCGGCCGCCGGCAAGCTCGCCGACCCGGCCGACGCCCACCGCTTCCTCGACCTGTCTCAGTTCGAGGTGGACGACGACGGCAACATCGACGCCGAGGAAGTCTCCGAGGCGATCGACGAGCTGCTGCAGTCCAAGCCCTACCTGGCCGCGCAAGGCGGCAGCACCAAACCACGGTTCCAAGGAACCGCGGACTCCGGCGCCCGCAAGGGGACCCGGCCCACCCAGCTCACCGAGGCAGACGTCAAGCGCCTGTCCGCGGCGGGCAACCACGCCGAGATCGTCAAGGCACAGAACGAAGGACGCCTTAACGACTACCTCGGCCTCACCCGGTAACCCCCCTTTCTCGAGGAGAACAACATGGCCATCAGCGCCTTCAAGCCGGAAGTCTGGAACGCCAACCTCCTGGTCGCCCTGGAGAAGTCCCACGTGTACGGCGCCGCGGGCGTCGTCAACCGCGACTACGAGGGCGACATCGCCCAGTACGGCGACACCGTCCACATCACCTCGCTCGCCGACCCGACGATCGGCACGTACACCCCGCACACCGACATCACCATCGAGGACGTCGACGACGCCGACGCCACGCTGCTGATCGACCAGTCGAAGTACTTCGCGTTCGAAGTCGACGACGTCGAGAAGCGCCAGGCCCTCAACGGTGGGGCCATCCTCACCGAGCAGGCCCGCAAGGCGGCGTACAAGCTGCGCGACGTGGCCGACGCCTACGTCGCCGGCCTCATGGCGGCCGGGGTCGACGCGGGCAACCTGGTGGCCGAGCAGACACTGACCACCGCGGCGTCCGCCTACGACCTCCTGGTCGACCTGGGCACCGTCCTCACCGAGGACGACGTCCCCTTCGAGGACCGGTGGGCCGTGGTCACCCCGAAGTTCTACGGCCTGCTGCAGAAGGACACCCGCTTCGTCGGCTCCGGCGACGCGCAGGCGGCCGCGACCCGCATGAACGGCATCATCGGTGAGGCGGCCGGTTTCTCGGTCCGCCTGTCCAACAACGCCCCCGCCGGTCCGGGCGCCGGCGCGGGCAAGCTCGTTATCGCGGGCTATGACGGCGCGGTCACCTACGCCGAGCAGATCAACAAGACCGAGGCGACCCGCAAGGAGAAGGGCTTCGCGGACATCGTGAAGGGCCTCCACCTGTACGGCGCCAAGGTCGTCCGCCCCAAGGGCCTGGCCGCAGCGGACGTGATCATCTGATGAAGGACGGACAGGAACTCCTCCTGCGCGGCTCGGCCGGCGCCCCGTTCCGGGTGACCGTCGGCCAGCCGTTCACCCGCGAGGAGATCGGCAAGCGGCTGAAGTCCGGCGAGTGGGCGCACTGGGACGACCAGCCCACCGAGCCCGACACCGACGAGGAAAGCGAGACCGAACGGGGCGCGGCCAGGGCGGAGCCCGCTGTGGCTCCGGCTTCCGCACCCGACCCGGACCGCCCCGCGCTCAACGCGCCGAAGGCGGACTGGGTGGTCTACGTCGCCCGGACCAACCACATGTCGCTCGAAGATGCGGCGAACTACACCAAGGCCGACCTGATCGACATGGTCGGCTGACGACCGGGAGGTCACCGTGGCACTCGAACCGCTGGCGACGGTGGCCGACCTGGTCGCCCTCGGCCTGACCGTGGACGAATCGGAAACCGCGATCGTCCAGAACTACCTGGCCGTAGCGTCGGCTGCGATCCGCGACGCAGCTGGCTCTCCGATCTCCCAGACCACGTCAACGGTAAAGCTGGAGGGGGTGCGCGGGCAGCGCCTGCAGCTGCCTGGTTCCCCCGTCACTGCCGTCGCCGAGGTCACCATCGACGGCACGGCCGTGACGGACTGGCGGCTCCGCTCGGATCGTCTGTGGCGTTTCGGTGGCTGGGGCGACCAGGACGATCCGCCGGAGGTCGAGGCGACCTACACGCACGGCCTGCCCGAAGTGCCGGCCGACATCATCGACCTCGTCGGCCGCCTGGTCGCCGGGGCCCTGGCCTCGTACCGGGCTGAGGACGGCGGGGCCAGCCTCGGCACGCAGGTCGTCACCTCCGAACGGATTGGGGACTACGCGGTCACCTACGGCGGTGACGGCCTGGCCACCGACATGGAGCTCCCCGCGTACCTGCGGGAGCGCCTGGCCGCCAGGTTCGGCGGCGGGGTGTCGATGCTGAGGTCCCTGTGAGGGGGCCCGGCCGGTTCTTCAACCGGCGCCTGGAGGTATGGCGGCCGGTCGCCGTCGACGACGGGTACGGCGGGCAGACCACGACCATGGTCCAGCAGCCCGGCACTGTCCGGGCCAAGGTCGACCAGCCCAGCAACGCCGATCAGCTGCTCGCCCAGCAGGCCAGCAGCAAGCACGATCACACCGTGTTTCTGCTCCCGCGCGCGGACGTGCGCCGCGGCGACGAGCTGCGCGGCACGGACGCGCTCGGGCAGGCGCAGGTGTTCCTGGTCCTGGCCACCGTGCAGCCCTCCACCCCGATCTACTCCAAGGCTCCGTGCCAACTGACACAGAAGGCAGGTTGACATGCCCGAATCCGAGCAGCCGCGCTTGCCGCAGGTCCCGCCTCACGAGGCCCGCCGCCAGGCCGAAGACTGCCTCGGCGAGGGCGACGGGGGCATCCTGCGCGCGCTTGCCTGGGGCGTGGTGGCGGTGGCCGGCGAACTTGCCGAGCTGCGGCGCGAACGACGCAGCAGGCGGTAAACCGGCATGGCCAGACGTCGCGGCAGCGGTGGAGGCGGGGCCGGCGGCGGGGCAATCCGCGTTGAGATCCAGGGCCTGGACGCGCTGCGCGAGCGCCTCGATGAGCTCGCGCCGCAGATCCGTCTCGCCGCCTTCAAGGCCCTGAAGGAGTCTGCCGAAGCCGTCCGTGCGGAGGCCGCCGCGAACGTGCGGGTCGACACCCGCAACCTGCAGCGCAGCGTCAAGGCCCGGTTCGAGAACAACCGGCTGCGCGCAGAGATCGGCTGGTGGGACTCCGACGACCTGTACGCCGCGCTGCTGGAGCACGGCACCCGCCGCATCCCCGCCCGGCCGGTCCTCGGACCCGCCCTCGAAGGGGAGCGCAGAAAGATCGCGGCCCGCATCCAGGCCGAGGTGAGGAGGGTTCTGTGACGACCGCCCCGTCCCCAATGCTTGCCGTGCAGGGCGCCATCCTGGCCGCTCTGACCGGTGACGCCGAGCTCACGGACATGACGGACGCCGTCTACGACTACTTGCCCGAGACGGTGCCGTACCCGTTCATCGTGCTCGGCGAGGCGATCGAGACCCCGGACAACCGGCACGGCGGGTTCGGCCGGCAGACCAGCGTCACCCTGCACGTGTGGTCGCAGTACCGCGGCTACGCGCAGGCACTGCGGATCGGAGCCCGCGTCACGGAACTCCTCGATCACCAGCCGCTCACCCTGCCCGGCCTGGACTGGATCGCCACCCGGTTCGAGTTCAGCCAGACACTCACCGATCCAGAACCGCCGGGCGACATCCGGCACCTGGTGCTCCGGTACCGAGTGATCACCGAACAGCACTGACCCCCCTCGTTCCCCTGCACCCCGCGCCTCCTGGCACGGGGTTTTCTCATGCCACAGGAGGCACCCCATGGCTGGTATGGACGGCTTCGGAGTACAGCTGCAGCGCGGTGACGGTGAGGCCGTGGAGGCCTTCACCACCATCGCCGACATCACCAACCTGTCCGGGCCGGGCCTGTCGAGGGAGACGCTGGACGTCACCTCTCACGGGTCGCCGGACGGGTGGATGGAGTTCCTCGGCGGGCTCAAGGACCCGGGCGAAGTCAGCGCGGACATCAACTACCAGCCCGCCCTGCACGACGTCCTGGTCGCCGACTTCGACGACGCGGCGCCCCGGAACTACAAGATCGTGTTCCCGGACGTGCCTGCCACCACGTGGGCGTTCGGCGCGTTCATCACCGGCTTCGAGCCGGAGTCCCCCTACGACGACAAGGCCGCGGCGTCCCTGACGTTCAAGGTCACCGGCAAGCCGGTCATCAGCTGATGACCGGCGCGCGGGTCGACGTCCTGAACTCACTCAAGGAAGGCGCCACTGATGGCACTGCTCAGTAAGGACCAGATCGCTTCGGCTGATGACCGGCAGTGGGAGGACGTCGAGGTACCCGAGTGGGGTGGCACTGTCCGCGTCCTCGGCATGTCGGGGACCGAGCGCAACGCCTACCAGTCCAGCCTCGTCGTGCTCGGCCCGAACGGGTCCGTTCAGCGGATGAACATGGCCGACCAGTCGGCGAAGCTCGTCGCCAAGTCCCTGGTCGGCGAGGACTTCGAGCGGCTGTTCTCCGACAAGGAGATCAAGGAGCTCGGCCGGAAGAACGGGGCCGTCCTCGAACGGCTCGGCTCCGTCGCCCAACGCCTGTCGGGCCTGAGGAAGGAAGACGTGGAGGCTGCGGCGGGAAAATCCGAGCCTCTCCCGAGCGACGGTTCTACCACCGACTAGCGCTCGAACTTGGGTGCACCGTGCCGGAGCTCCTCGCCCGCTGCACCTCGGCCGAGCTCACGGAGTGGATGGCTTACGAGCACGTCGCTGGGCCGCTCGGACCGGAGCGGCAGGACGTCCTGCACGCGATCCTCGCCGCGACCGTGTCGAACACAGCCCGAGGGAAGGGCCGCAAGGCCGAGCCCAAGGACTTCATGCCGAAGTGGGACCAGGGCGCGAAGCGTGTGCCGGCCGACTGGCAGCAGATGCTCGCCACGGTCAAAACGATGAACCGCCGCATGGGCGGCAGCAACGAGCAGGAGGGGGACGGCGATGGCGACCCTGGAAGAGCTCCTCGTATCAATCGGGATCGACACTGAGGAGCTGACGTCCGGGGCGCAGGGTGCAGCCGATCAGGTGGAGACGAGCCTCGGCGGCATCGGCGCGCTGGGTGCCGGTGCGGCCGTGGGCGGCCTGTTCGCCATGGGCCTGGCCAACGCCATGGACGCGTCCGCGGCGAACACGAAGCTCGCCAACCAGCTGGGCCTGTCCGAACAGGAGGCGGCGCGCGCCGGCGACGTGGCTGGCGCCGTGTTCTCCGAGGGGTTCGGAGAGTCGATCGGCGGGGTGAACGAGGGGATCCAGGCGGTCGCCTCCTCGGTCGGCGACCTGAGCGAGCTCACCGACGCCGAGCTCAAGTCGATGACGACCAGCGCCCTGATGCTGGCCAGCACGTTCGAGATCGACGTGGCCGACGCGGCCCAGGCCGCCGGAGCGATGATCAATAACGGGTTGGCGAAGGACGGCACCGAGGCGTTCGACGTTCTCACGGTGGCCGCGCAGAACCTGCCCAAGGCGATGCTCCAGGACATCCCCGCCACTGTGAACGAGTACGGAAAGCACTGGGCCAGGATCGGTCTGGACGCGCAGACGTCGTTCGGGATGCTGTCGCAGTACGTGCAGGCCGGTGGCCGCGACATCGACCAGGCCGGTGACGTGCTGCATGAATTCGCCCGCATCACGTCGGAGGAATCCGACAAGGCCGCGGCCGCGCTCAAGGGGCTGGGGCTGCCCGCCAAGCAGATGCTCGCCGACATCAACAAGGGTGGCGAGCCCGCCAAGGCGGCCCTGCAGAAGACCATCGAAGCGCTGCGCGGAATCAAGGACCCGGCGAAGCAGTCGGCCCTGGCGGTGGAGCTGTTCGGCGACATGGCCGGCGAGGGTGCGGATGCCCTGTGGGCGATGGACCCGGCGACGGCGGCGACGTCCAACGGAATGGCTGACGTCAAGGGTGCGGCCGCCGAGGCGAACGCTGCCATGGCCGCCTCTCCCGCGCAGTCGATGGAGAGCATCATGCGGACGCTCGCCACGACGCTGGGCGAGATGCTTGGCCCGGCTCTGAAGGTCGTGGGCGATTTCCTGAAGGAGAACCCCGCCCTGATCAAGATCCTGACGCCGATCCTGCTGGGGCTGGCCCTGGCGATCGGGATCGCCGTGATTGCTCAGTGGGCGTGGAACACGGCGCTCTGGGCTTTCCCCGGGACGTGGATCATCGCGGGCATCATCGCCTTGATCGCGATCATCGTGCTGATCGTCGTCTACTGGGACGAGATCGCCGCCGCTACGGGGCGTGCCTGGGACTGGATCACCGGCAAGCTCGGCGAGGCCTGGTCCTGGATCACCAGCAAGCTCGGCGAGACGTGGGACTGGATCTCGCAAAAGACCGGGCAGGCCTGGTCCTGGATCACCGGGCAGATCGAGAAGGCCGTCAGTGACGTGCTCGGCATCGTCGGCTGGCTCGCCGCGATCCCCGGCAAGGTCAGCAGCTGGTTCGGTCAGGTCGTGTCCTGGATCAGCGGGCTCCCGGGAAAGATCAGCCGGGCCGCATCGGGCATGTGGGACGGGATCAGCCGGTCGTTCCGCAGCATGGTCAACAGCCTGATCAGCGGCTGGAACAACCTGTCATTCACCATCGGCGGCGGCTCCATCATGGGCGTGTCCATCCCGAGCGTGACCCTGTCGACACCGAACATTCCGATGCTCGCCGACGGCGGCATCACCACCGGACCGACCCTCGCCATGATCGGTGAGGGAGCCGAGGACGAGGCGGTCCTGCCCCTGTCGAAGCTCGACTCGATGATGCGGTCCGTTGCCGGCGTGCGCCGTACCGGCGGGGAGCAGCGCACCGTGCTGGAGCTCCGCTCCTCCGGGTCGGACGTCGATAACTTCCTCCTCGAACGGATCCGCACGGCGGTCCGTGTCGAGGGCCGCGGCGACGTACAGCTCGCCCTCGGACAGTAAGGAGACATCCAGATGGCGCTGTCCGTAGACCGCCGCACAGAGCTCCAGATCGACGGGGAGTGGACGGATATCACCGGCGACGTCCGGGAGTCCGACGCGGTCGTCATCGAGCGCGGCGCGAAGAACGAGGCGGCCAAGCCCGCCCCGTCGAAGATGACGCTCAAGTTGAACAACCGGCACGGGAAGTACAGCCCGCGCAACCCGATGTCGCCGTACTTCGGGCTGATCGGCCGCAACACGCCGGTCCGCTTCAGCCTGAAGGGCCCCGAGTCCTATCTGCGGCTGGAGGGCAACACCGCCTCCTACGCCCGCACCGCGGACGCGTCGGCCCTCGACATCACCGGGGACCTCGACATCCGGATCGAGGCCACGGTCGACTGGTGGGCCGCGCCGATCCAGACCCTGATCGGGAAATGGGTGTCAGTCGGCAACCAGCGCAGCTACCTCCTGCGCCTGGCCGGCGGAATCCTGACGCTGAACTGGTCGCCGAACGGGACGACGCAGTTCTTCGCGGAACAGATCCTGCCTGCTCTGCCGAAGCGCGCGGCTGTGCGGGCGACCCTGGACGTCAGCAACGGCAGCGGCGGGTTCACGGCCGCGTTCTACTGGGCCGAGAGCCTGGACGGCCCCTGGACGTCGATGGGCACCCCGCTCGTTGTCACCGGCACGACGAGCATCTACTCAGGCACCGCCCCGCTGGAGCTCGGGCCGCCCGCGGTGACCAACTACACCCCGGTGCGCGGGCGGGTGCACCGGGCCGAGGTGCGATCCGGGATCGGCGGCACGGTCGTGGCCAGCCCGGACCTGCGGGCCCTGGCCGAAGGCATCACCAGCTGGGCGGACTCGGCCGGCCGCACGTGGACGGTCGGCGCGCTGGCCTCGGTAACGGATCGGGAGTTCCGGTTCCACGGCGAAATCTCCTCGTGGCCGTCCCGGTGGGACGTGTCCGGGTCGGACGTCTGGGTGCCGATCGAGGCGGCCGGGATGACCCGCCGTATGGGCCAGGGCAAGAAGGCCCTCGACAGCACACTGCGTCGACGTGTCCCCTCAGACCCGGACCTGATCGCGTACTGGCCGATGGAGGACGGGGCCGAGGCCACCGCCGCCTACTCCCCGGTCCCCGGGATCCGGCCGATGACGATGTCCGGGTTCGACTTCGCGGCGGACGACTCCCTCGGCGGCAGCAGCGCCCTGCCCAAGACCAAGAACCCGGCCAGCTTCCGGGCTGTCGTGCCGCGCAGCAGCACGCAGGGCTGGCAGGTGGAGTTCGTCTACTACCTGCCGACCATGCCCGCCACGCAGACCGAGATCCTGCGCATCAGCACCGCCGGGTCGGCGATGCGCACGGCCGTCGTCTACGCGTCCACGGCCGGCGTCCGGATCGAAGCCCTGGACGACGAGGGCGTTCTCCTCGGCGCGTTCCTCTACAACGACGCCGGGGCGATCAGCGACTTCGCCGGGAAGTGGAACCGGCTGGCGGTCTACACCGCGGCGAGTGGCGGCAGCACCTACCTGTACGTCAGCTGGCGGGACATCGCAGCCAACTCCCGCTGGACCTCCCGGACCGTCTACACCGGGACGCAGGGCGCCGTCGTGGGCCTGTCCGGCACCTACGGGGCCGACACGGCAGACATGGTGCTCGGGCACCTGGCCGTCTTCGACGTCCCCGCCACCGGGAACCTGATCTCCTCACCGCCCGGCTCGGCGATTTTCAGCGGGGCGGACGACGGATTCAACGGGGAAACGGCCCTCAACAGGCTGGCCCGCCTGGCCACAGAAGAGGCGCAGCAGGTCACCCTCTCCTGGGTCGACGGAGACATGACGGTCCTCTCCGAAGCCATGGGGCCGCAGCGCCCTGACACGCTCCTCGCCCTCCTCGAGGAGTGCGCGGCCACCGATGGCGGGATTCTCTACGAACGGATCGACGCCACGGCCCTCGTCTACCGGGACCGGGCCACGCGCTACAACCAGCGCATCGCCTTGGCCCTCGACTACACGGCGCCCGGTGAGGTGCCGCCGCCGCTGGAGCCTGTCGAGGACGACCAGGCGCTGCGCAACGACGTCACCGTGACGAGGCGCGGCGGGTCCTCCGGGCGCGCGGTGCTGGAGTCCGGTGCGCTGTCCGTGCAGCCGCCGCCCGACGGGGTCGGCCCGTATGACGAGTCGCTCACCGTGTCCCTCTACACCGACGAGCAGCCGCCCCTGCACGCCCAGTGGCGCATGCACCTTGGCACGTGGGACGAGGCCCGCTACCCGACGATCACCGTGTGGCTGCACACCGCCCCGCACCTCGTCGACCAGGTCCTCGCCATGGACCTCGGGGACCGCGTCCAGATCAGCAACCCGCCGGCCTGGCTTCCGCCCGGAGTGATCGACCAGCACATGCTCGGCTACACCGAGCGCATCACCGCGATCGAGTGGTCGCTCGCCATGAACTGCAGTCCGGCCGGCCCCTGGTCGGTGGGTGTGTACGACGACCCCGAGCAGGGCCGGTATGACACGGGCGGGTCGGAACTGGACGCGCCCGTTACCTCGTCAGCCGCTTCTCTGCCGGTGGCGGTGACGGACGGCACCCGGTGGGTCACGGCCGCACCGAACGAGCAGCCCGACCCCGGGTTCGAGCACGGTACCGGCGGGTGGGCGTGCACCCGCGGCGCGTCCATCGGGGCCGTCTCCTGGGAGCGGGACCTCGTCCACTCCGGCACCGGTGCGCTCCGCGTCACCCGGGTCCATCCGACCGACACCGGGACGATGAACCTCGCCGACATGAGCACCGTGCGCCCGGCCGCCGCAGGCCAGGTGTGGGCCGGATCCGCGTGGGTCTACTCCGGCGGCGCCGCGGCGAACAACATGCGGGTCGCGATCGTCTGGCGCACCTCGGGCGGCGCGGAGACGTTCATCTACGGCACGGCACCGTCCGTGTCAGCCGGGGCATGGACCCAGCTCACCGTGTCCGGGACGCTTCCCGCCGGCGCGGTAGGCGTGCGCCTCGGCGTTGAAGGCCGGTCCACCTGGACGGTCGGCGAATGGTGGGTGGCCGACGACGTGCGCCTCGCCCGCACCGACTCCCTGACCGGCCCGGACATGCCCGACCACTTCCCCTTCACCGCCACGCTCGGCGGTGAGGTCGTCAACGTCCACGGCATCAGCGGCACCGGCAGCACGCAGACGTTCTACGTCGACCGCTCCGTCAACGGGATCACCAAACCGCACACCGAGGGCACGGACATCCGCCTCGCCCAGCCCACGATCTACGCCCTGTAGGAGGCACCCATGCCCGACCTCGCCCTCTCCGGGGAACGGCTCATCGCAGCCACAGAGAATGCTCGCGCGCCCTTCACCGTGAACTACACGGCGATCAGCACGAACACGCCCGGCACCCCGGCGTCCGCCGAGACCGTGTGGATCACGACTCCCACGATCACGTTCAAAGCCGGCCGCGCGTACAGGATGACGGTCAAGGGGCTGCTGACCCCGAATGCTGCAAGCAGTGAGGGACGCATCCGGGTCCGACGGGACACGATCGCCGGGGTCACCGTGTTCGACTCATTCCGAATTACCACCCCGAGCGCCTCGGCCAACTACGGCTTCGAGTACTCGAACATCTTCGTGAACGCCGGATCGTCCAGCATCCTCGCTCCGCTCCTCGGGACTCTGGCCCGGGATTCCGGGACCGCGAGCTACCACCTGGCCGCCACAGCCACGCACGCCGGTTTCCTCCTCACCGAGGACTTCGGGCCGGCGGGAGACTTCCCAGGCGCCACCACCCTGTAGCCCACACCACCTCAAGCCCCGCGCCGCCACGGCCGGGGCTCCCTGCATGTCTGGAGACCTGATGGCCGCACCCCTATCCCCTGACCGGCTGCTCTCCGCGCTGCGCGCCGAGGGCGTGCGCGTCGTGGAGTACAAGAACTGGCGCACCCACCAGCGGCCCAAGTCGACCGGTGGGTTCGGCCCGATCAACGGCGTGATGCTCCACCACACCGTCACCACCGGCACGTCCGGGTCCGTCGCCCTCTGCCACAACGGGCACTCCGCCCTGCCGGGCCCGCTCTGTCATGGCGTCATCGACAAGGACGGCACGGTCTACCTCGTGTCCGCCGGCCGCGCGAACCACGCGGGCAAGGGCGACGACGACGTCCTGCGCCACGTCCAGAACGAGGACTACGACCGGGACAAGCTCCTCATCCCCAACGAGGCGAACACCGACGGCAACACCCACTTCTACGGCTTCGAGTGCATCAACCTCGGCAACGGGAAAGATCCGTGGCCCGCCGTCCAGCGCGACGCCATGGTCCGCGCGTCGGCCGCGATCCTGCGGGCCCTCGGCGGCCCGGCGAAGGGCTGGACCGCGCGCAGCGTCATCGGCCACAAGGAGTGGCAGCCCGGAAAAATCGACCCCCGCACCGGCACCGGCGGCGTCGACGTGGCCCCGCCCGTCGTGCGCCGTCTCATCGACGAGCGCCTCGCTCACCCCGCGTCCTGGTCCCCCGGGACCACCGCCCCGACCACCCCGTCTAAGGAGCCCGCTGTGGCCAGCACGGACAAGCAGATCGCCGACCTACACGGCAACCTGCTGCGCATCGGTGACATCGGCACCGAGACGAAGAAGGGCGACTCCAGCACCCGCACCCCGCACAGCGCCGGCTACTACCTCGCGCACATCCTCGACCAGGTGCGCCTGCTGCGCGCCGAGGTCGCCGAACTCAAGAAGGAGTCCTGACATGGCTGCACCCACCGAGGCGAAGGTGAAGGCCGCGTCCACCGCCACGTTCCTGGCTGGCCTCGTCATCGCCGTACTGAACGCGGTCGTCGCCGACAACAGCCTGCTGGGCCCGCTCCCGGTCTGGCTGCAGGCGCCGGTGCTCGCCCTCGTCCCGACCGCCCTGACGTGGCTGGCCGGGTACCAGGCGAGGCACACCCCGCGCGACTCCGTGCGCACCTGATCCACCCCGCACCAGGAGGTACAGCACGTGGACGCTGCGACGCTCGGCGCGGTCGGTGTCATCGTCGTCGGGCTCGCAACGGCCGGCGGGGCCTGGATCGGAAAGCGCGGCGAGAACCGCGTGACCCAGTCCGGTGCCGTGATCGGCGGGTACAGCTCGCTCGTCGACAACTTGCAGGAAGAGCGGGACAAGGCACAGCAGAAGCTGGCCGAGAACGAGGTACGCCTCGCCGCGGCGTATGCCGAACTTGCGGGCGAGCGCGCGGGAAAGACCGAGCTGATCACGCAGATTGCCGAGTTGACGACCGAGAACGCGCGGCTGCATGCCCGCATCGCCGAGCTGGGAGGTACGCCGTCGTGACGCACCGCAGACCGAACCTCCTCGCTCGCCGCTGGCGGTCGTTGGCGCTCACCGCTGTTCTGCTGGTGTTGTCCGGCGCGGTGCTCCTGGTGTGGCTGCGGATCGACGCCGAAGCGCAGCGCACGCACCAGGTCGCGGCCGAGGCTGACCGGCGCGGCGACGCCGTGTCGACCCTGGCCGGGGATGTGCGGACGCTGCGCGCACAGATTCAGGCCGAGGGTGGCACCCCGGCGGCACCGGACCCGGCGCGCGCCGTCGATGACCTGCCGGACCGAGCCGAGGTGCCCGTGCCGATCCCCGGCCCGACCGGGGCGCGCGGCCCGAAGGGCGACGCGGGCAAGGACGGGGCGACCGGCGAGCCCGGGCCGGCTGCCACCGGCGCCCCGGGGCAGGCCGGTACCGACGGGGCGGTCGGCCCTGCTGGTCCCGCTGGTCCTGCTGGTCCTCCCGGGCCCGCGGGGAAGGACGGCACCAACGGCACGGACGGAGCACCCGGAGAGCGGGGACCGGCCGGTCCCGCCGGGCCGTCCTGCCCGGACGGATACAGCCTCCAGCCGCCGCCTGACGATCCCGATGCCCTGGTCTGTCGCCGTACTGGGGCACCGACCGAACCGGACCCCGAGCCCGGGCCGCTGGCCCTGGACCCGTTCCGCCGGCAGTACCCATGAACAACGCCCCCTGCCCTGGCTTCGGCCGGGACGGGGGGCGGCTTTCGTGTCTCCGGGGTTTTCCTGGGGTCCCGGGAAAACCCGGGTCAGGCGTCTGTGCGGGTGACGAAGCTGCCGAGCCCGGGCTCGGTGTAGATCAGCCCCTCCTCGCGCAGCGCACGATGCACCTTCTGCCCGGTGGCCGCAGCGATGCCGAACTCGGCCTGCAGCTGGAGAACCGACGGCACACGGGAGCGCGGCGGATAGACGCCGTCCGCAATCCGCTGCCGGATCACCTCGGCGACCTGGCGCCATCGCGGCTGGTCAGGGACGAATTCGATCACGCGTCCAAGCTGGCATGGCACCGCATGTCACGCGAGATGTGGCATACCTAGCACGCCATAGCATGGTGGGTCTACGCTGCACGAACACGAAGAACCCCCGCGACCGTGTCACCGGTCCGGGGGTGCGGACACCAGCCTGAGGAGCTGATGACATGGCATACGGTACCGCCGCCCAGTCCCAGACGGACAGGGCCATAGAGAACACATACGAGCAGGTACTCAGCCACACCGAGAAGTGCCGCCCCTGCAACACGGACGGCACGACCTGCGCCTACGGTGACGAGCTGCGGGCCAGGCACCGCACCGCCATGGCGAAGGCCCGCTGATGGCATCGACACCTGACCACCCGCACGGTTACTGCTGGGCCGCACGCCCCGAGGGCGGCGCCCGCTGCACGCTGAGCCCGGGACACGACGGCGACCATCACGACTGGTACGCCGACGCGGACCGAAGAGACTGGTCGGCGAAAGAGCTGGCCCGCTGAACTCCTGCCCGTACCCGAGGTCGGCGGCGGCCGGGGTGCGGGCAGGACACCGGGAGCCCCGGTCGCACACGCGGCCGGGGCTCTCTCGTGTCCGTTTCGTACCCGCTCCTTGGATTCCAAGGCTGCACCCACCCCGCACCTTCGCCGCCAATTGCACCCACAAACCCGCAGGTGAGAGAGCTGGTACGCACGCTCTACGGACCAGGTGCGCGTCGTTCTCAGCAGGGGTGTCATAGGCCCTGTTCCGGGTTCCCCGCGCCCGTCCCTCCGCTGATCAGATACGAAACCCGGGCCTCCACCAGAGCTCTCAGCAGCCGGTCACCACCGGGCGGAACCGTCCCCGCCGCCACGAGCTCCGCAAGGGCGAAGGCGCGGGGGCGCACCACACGCAGCGAGAGACACGTCGACCCGACGGACACCGGCGGCAGGACGGCGTGCATACGCGTCCCGTCCGGCAGCCGCGCGTCCACCCACGGCCGGGCGTCGTCCAGCCGTCGTCCCGCTACCGCGGCGAGCCTCTGAGCCAGCCTCCGGACCGCCGCCGCATCCGGGAAGACGACCCGGGTCAGTTCCAGTCCACCGCCGCGGTCCACCCACACCCGGTCCGGAGCGGACACGAGCACATCGGTCACCGCAGGGTCCGCGAGGAGCCGCTCCAGCACTCCTGTGCCGACCAGCTCCCCCCGCAGCTCCTCGGCCGCGCCGAGCACCTCCGCGTCACCGAGCAGGCGGCCCTGCTCCCTCAGCGCGGCAGCCACCCCCGCCGGAGTGGGCGCCGCACCGCTGCGGGCCAGTCGTTGACGTACGGCGTCGAGCAGCGCGTCGGTCATGACGGCACTCCCCCGAGAGACCGGGCCGGAGCGACGTCCGGACGGGCCGGAACATCCGCCAGCTCCCAGAAGGCCGTGCAGAAGCGGGCCAGCGGGCCGCGGGAATTCCCGCCAGGGGGTACACCGCTGTCCTGAGCCGAAGCCAGCGCCGGCTCCGCCGGCAGGTCGCCGACGAGCGGCAGGGCCAGTGTCCGCGCCAGCCACTGCTCGTCCAGGCCGGCCGTGTAGGGCCCCCGCGAGACGACCCGCAGGTCTTCCAGGACCGTGCGGGCCACAGCCGCCACGCGCTGTGCCGCCGCGACCGCTCTCAACTCCCCGGGCACGACCATCAGACCTACGTCGAGCTGCGCCAGCGCCTCCGTCACGCTCTCGTCGAACCGGCGCGGCAGATCCACGACCACCACTCCACCCAGCCGGCGAGCGGCGGCGAGCACCGACCGCATGGCCTGTGGCGGAACGGTCACTTCGTTGTCCCGACCCCAGCTGAGCACCCGCAGCCCGTGCAATGCCGGCAGTGACTCCTCCAGCGCGCCTCCGCCCAGCCTCCCTTTCGAACGGGCGAAATCCGGCCACCGCAATCCCTCGGATTCCTCGCCACCGAGCAGGACGTCGATCCCGCCGCCCAAGGGGTCGCCGTCGATCAGCATCGTCCGCCGGCCCGACCTGGCGGCTGTCACGGCAAGGGCGCAGGCCAGCGTGGACGCGCCGGCGCCGCCCCGGCCCCCCATCACTCCCACGGTGAGCGCAGGCCTGCCCACGCCCTCCACCGCATTGGCGATCTGGTCGACGAGCCAGCCTTCGGAAGCGGGCAGTCTCAGCACGTATTCGGCCCCGATCTCCACCGCGTGGCGCCAGACGTCGGGGTCCTTCTGGTCCCGTCCGACGAGCACGACGCCAGGCCTGCGTGGCATCCCGCGGCATCTACGCGCCGCGTCATCCCCGACCAGCACCATCGATGCCCGGTCCCAGCCGCCTCTCACGCCTGGCGGCCCGTGCTGCACCTCCGGTACCGCCCCGGCCGCCGCGCACAACCTGAGCAGATCGTCCAGCAGATCCGGGTCCTCGGTCAGGATCAGCGGTCCGTGCCGCCGCCCTTCGGCGCTCGACAAACCTTCGTCCGCGAAAGATCCAGCCATGATCTCGCCCTCTCACTGTCTCCTCCGGTGCGGTTTCGCGGCGATCTCGAACGCTTCCGAGACCCACGATTCCGGAACCCGCGGACTTCGCGGGTGGAATCAACATGCAACGGCGCGGAAAAACATGTGGATCTTGCTCAAGAACTGTGGACAACTCAAGCGCTGTGGATATCTCGGTAGCTCGTACAGGGGACTTTCACAGCGCATCTCTTCCGCCACGCACAGTGATGAGTCACGATCGAGAGGATCCGTGCGAGAGGGCGGTAGACACCGGCGAGCGAGAGGAAGGGCCGGGATCCCTGGCCGCAAAACGCATCCGGACATGCGACGACCCCCGCCGGGGGGGAGAGCGGGGGTCGTCCCCACGGCCGACTCGGGGGGGGAGGAGCCGGACCGGGTTAGCACGGTCGCGAACGATCCGTGACTTCCATGGTGTACCCGAGCCCCCTCTCAAGCAAACCCACCTGCCGGATTTTACGCCGAATGGCGGGCCCCTATGCTCACCTTTGTGGAAAACTGCTTCTCGCCGCGCTCAGCAGCCTTCTTTGACCTGGACAAGACGGTCATTGCGAAGTCATCGACACTGACCTTCAGCAAGTCCTTCTACCAAGGTGGGCTGATCAACCGTCGTGCCGTACTGCGCACCGCGTACGCACAGTTCGTGTTCCTTGCCGGGGGTGCCGATCACGACCAGATGGAGCGGATGCGCGAATACCTCTCAGCGCTCTGCAAAGGGTGGAACGTCCAGCAGGTCAAGGATCTGGTCGCCGAGACCCTGCACGACCTGATCGACCCCATCATCTACGACGAGGCCGCGACCCTCATCGAGGAGCACCACACCGCCGGGCGCGATGTGGTCATCGTTTCGACCTCCGGCGCCGAAGTCGTCGAACCCATCGGAGAACTGCTCGGCGCCGACCGGGTCGTGGCGACCCGGATGGTCGTGGGCGACGACGGCTGCTTCACCGGCGAGGTCGAGTACTACGCCTATGGGCCGACCAAGGCAGAGGCGATCAGGGCGCTCGCCGAATCGGAGGGGTACGACCTGTCGCGCTGTTACGCGTACAGCGACTCCGCCACCGACGTGCCCATGCTGGAGTCCGTGGGGTACCCGCACGCCGTCAACCCGGACCGGGCCCTGCGGCGCGAGGCCACGCTCCGGGAGTGGCCGATTCTCGCCTTCGACCGTCCGGTCCGACTCAAGCAGCGTCTGCCCGCTTTCTCGATGCCACCGCGGCCGGCGCTCGTGGCGGCAGCGGCGCTCGGTGCGGCCGCGGTGACCGCGGGGCTGGTCTGGTACGCCAGTCGTCGCCGGGCGGCCGCACTCACGACCTGACAGGCAGGGGCGAGGACAGCCGGGTCCACCCTCGCCCCAACATGTCCGACTCGCTGACATTTGAACGTAAAAGTAAAGAAAAACGGCCAGGGCTTCCGCTCCCCCTTGTCCCGGAGTACAAAGGATTCAACGGCCCGCGAGACCAGGGACATCCGCGAGGATCACCTCTTACGCAGTAGGCCCCACGGACCGAGCACGAAAGCCGAGCACCCACGCGACGTCGACCCGTCGATTACGGGCCAGCCGCACCAGGTGAGGGCAAAGAACCCGACCTGATGGGCATTGCAACGAGGACGCTTGGTAACTGGGCGGACGTGCCAGCGGCGGTACCGCGACCGGTACCGCCGCAACCCTTTCCGTGACGCGCAGGCGCAGCCGCACGCAGCCGCACCTCTCCGGGCCCGGCCGGACAACCCATGCAATCAGCCCTGCGGCCGACGAGTCTCAGGCCGCGCCGCGCTGCAGCGCCTCGCACACAGCCGTTGATTCCCTCACGCCCAGTTCCACGGAGCGTCCGCAGTGAGCGATCCAGGCCGCCATTCCCTCCGGCCTGCCGGACAGATAGCCCTCGAACGCCGCCACGTAAGCCGCGCGCCCCTGCTCCGCATGACCGACTTCGGCAGGGCAGATCGACTTCGGATCGAGCCCGCTGCCGATCAGCACGATCCGCTCGGCGGTCCGGGCGACCAAGCCGTTGTGCGAGCCGAAGGGGCGCAGCGCGAGCAGTTCGCCGTGGACCACCGAGGACGTCACAAGCGCGGGTGCCGAACCGCCGGCGATGATCAGCTGCGACAGCCCTTCGAGACGTCCTGACACCTCGTCCGCGCCCGGCACGGCCGCTTCGATCAACGGCTCGTCGACCGGTTCGCCCACCAGTCGCGGCCTGCCGACCGTCTCGTCCGGAGTCGCGCCGCCCGCCGCCACCAGATGCAGGCGGGCAAGCACTCTGAGCGGTGACTGCCGCCAGATCGAAAGCAGTTGCCCCGCCTCCGCCGTCAGCCTCAACGCCGCCCCGATGGTGCGGGCCTCGTCCTCACCACTGAAGTCCGTGCGCCGGCGGACCTCCTCGAGATTCCAGTCGGCCCCCGAGAGAGCCGCCGAACCGCGAGCTCCGCGCAGGGCCGCCTCCGCGGTGACCTCGTTACTGCGGCGCCGCATGACCCGGTGCCCGTAGACCCGGTCCACAGCCTTGCGTACGGAGTCCACCGCGTCGGAGACCCCCGGCAGGTCACCCAGGGCGGCAAGCGGGTCAGGGGAAGTCGTACTCATAGGTAGCGAGGCTACGCGCCCCTGCCACGGATGCCGCCCCGGAGTGGCCTTCTTCACCAAGAATGAATGCAGTGAGCGATGATGCCGCTACGCTAGGTGAACATGAAGATCGCTTTCGTAGGGAAGGGCGGCAGCGGCAAGACCACGCTGTCTTCGCTCTTCATCCGTCACCTCGCTGCCAATGAAGCCCAAGTCGTCGCAGTGGACGCCGACATCAACCAGCACCTCGGGGCCGCCCTCGGCCTGGATGAGAGGGAAGCCGCCGCATTGCCGGCCATGGGCGCCCAATTGCCCCTCATCAAGGACTACCTCCGCGGGAGCAACCCCCGCATCGCATCCGCCGCCACGATGATCAAGACGACGCCCCCCGGGGAGGGGTCCCGGCTCCTGCGCGTCTGCGAGGACAACCCGGTCTACGACGCCTGCGCCCGCACGGTCCGGCTCGACGACGGGGAAATCCGGCTGATGGCCACCGGACCGTTCGACGAGTCCGACCTCGGTGTCGCCTGCTACCACTCCAAGGTCGGGGCGGTCGAGCTCTGCCTCAACCACTTGGTCGACGGACCCGACGAATACGTCGTGGTCGACATGACGGCAGGGTCCGATTCCTTCGCATCGGGAATGTTCACCCGCTTCGACATGACCTTCCTCGTCGCCGAACCGACCCGGAAGGGCGTCTCCGTCTACCGCCAGTACAAGGAGTACGCGCGTGACTTCGGTGTCGCCCTGAAGGTGGTGGGCAACAAGGTGCAGGGGGAGGATGATCTGGACTTCCTGCGCGCCGAGGTCGGCGACGACCTGCTGGTCGGCGTCGGTCAGTCCGACTGGGTCCGGACGATGGAGAAGGGCCGGCCGGCCCCGTTCGAACTGCTGGAAGCAGACAACCGGATGGCGCTGCAGGCCCTGCAGAACGCCGCGGAGGACTCGTACGGGCTGCGCGACTGGGAGCGCTACACGCGGCAGATGGTGCACTTCCACCTGAAGAACGCGGAGAGCTGGGGCAACGAGAAGACGGGCGCCGACCTGGCTGCCCAGGTCGACCCCGCCTTCGTCCTGCAGGAGCACCGCGCGGAGACGGGCGCCGCCCAGCCGGCCTGACCGGACGGAGCGGCGCGCCGGAGGTCTACCCCTGTCCCGCGTTGCCGTCGGCCCCCCTGCCTGCCGACTGGTCCGCCGGCCTGGCAGGCACGGGGCTGCTCGCGGGCTTGCCCGGAGCGGTCCCCGCGAGGAACGCGGTCCAGCCGGGCTTGGGCTCCTGGCCGACCTTCAGGGTCCCCAGCCTGGCGAGCGTCGCCGGATCCTGCGCGTCCAGCCAGTCGGCGAGCTGGCGGAAGGAAACACACTGCACGTCCTGCTTGGTGCAGACCGTCTTGATCGTCTCCTCGATCGCGCGCATGTAGGTGCCGCCGTTCCAGGATTCGAAGTGGTTGCCGATGATCAGGGGGGCTCGGTTCCCGCTGTAGGCGCGGTCGAACGCCTGAAGCAGACCGTCCCGCATCTGGTTGCCCCAGTACTCGTGCTTGTCCGGGTCACCCTGCGTCGTACCCGACTGGTTGAACATGAAGTTGTAGTCCATCGAAAGCGTCTCGAACGCGCGGCCCGGCACGGGCACGAGCTGCAGGGGGAGGTCCCAGATCCCGTCCTTCTTCGCAGGCCAGACCTGGTTGCCGATGCCACTGGAGTCGTAGCGGAACCCCATGGTGCGCGCGGCCGCGACCATGTTCTTCTGCCCCTCGAGACACGGGGTACGAGCGCCGATCAGCTCCTTGTCGTAGTCGAAGGGCAGCGGCGCTTCGCCCTTGAGGTCCGGAGCGTTGGTCTTCCAGCTCTTCACGAACGACTTCGCCTGGCGGATCTCGCTCTTCCACTCGTCGACCGACCAGGTGCCGACACCCCCGTCCGGACCGCAGAAGTGCCCGTTGAAGTGGGTGCCGATCTCGTTGCCTTCCAACCACGCGGCTCGCAGTTCCGTCAGCGTGTTGCGGATTCCCTCATCGTCGTTGAACCCGATGTCGGAGCGGCCCGCCGAATGCTGCGGGGGGTCGTAGAGCTCCTTCTTCTTCTCCGGCAAGAGGTAGACGCCGCTGAGGAAGTACGTCATCTTCGCGTCGTACTTCTTCGCGACCGAGCGGAAGTGCGAGAACAGTTTCTGACTGTCCTCACCCGCACCGTCCCAGGAGAACACCACGAACTGCGGAGGCTTCTGGCCGGGCTTGAGGCGCTCGGCGGCCGGGAGTTTCGGCTGGGCTCCCGTAAAGGCGGTGGAACCGTCACCGATGAGCTTGACCGCACCCTTCGGCGCCGCTGCCGGAGAGTTCTCGTCCGCGCCGGGGGCGGACCGCTTGCCGGCTCCGGGCGCGGAACCCGCGGCCCCCGTACCTGGGTCCGAGCAGCCGGCCAGGCCGGCGATCAGCGCCGTGACCACGGCACCCAGGGCGATCCGCTTCGTGGCGGCCATCATCCGTCCACCCTCTTCCTTGCAGGATTTGTGCGTTGAAGTGCCGACACGGCGCGGTCAACCTCACACGCAGCTCTCCCGGAATCAGTACGACAAGCCGGATGAAAAGCTGCTTATTCACTGAGAAGAGTGACTGAATGGGCTATTCGCTCGAAAGCATGGACACTATTCTTTACTCTCCATTACGATTCGTTTACGGAGAGTTGAGAAATCCCGCCGTTGTACCCCACCGCTGCACGCCGTGACCTACGGCCGTCGTCATTTCACATACCGCGACCGCGCTGCCCCGGAGGAGACGGGAACATGTCTGCCTGCGTACCCACCCGTAACGACCACTCATCCCGCAGTTCACGCCCTTCCCGGGCCTCGGGATTCAAGCGACCACACAGTCCGCCACCCCCGCCCCAGCGCGGACGCTTCCGCGTCTCGGGTGCGGATCTGTCCGCATCGATCACTGTCTTCCTGATCGCCGTGCCCATGTCGCTCGGTCTCGCCGTCGCCATGGACGCCCCGCTCGCCGCCGGACTGGTTTCCGCGGCCATCGGCGGCATCGTCGCCGGACTGCTCGGCGGCACACCGCTCCAGGTCAGTGGCCCGTCGGCGGGACTGACCGTAGTCACAGCCGAGTTGATCCAGATCTACGGCTGGCGCACCACATGCGCGATCACCGTCGGCGCGGGCCTCCTGCAGATCTTGCTGGGCTCGCTGAGGGCGGCCCGCAGTGCCCTTGCCGTCAGCCCGGCCATCGTGCACGGCACGCTCGCAGGCATCGGGGTGGCCATCGCTCTCGCCCAGCTGCACATCGTGTTCGGCGAGGTGCCTCGGAGCTCCGCCCTCGACAACGTCCTGTCACTCCCCTCCCACCTCGCGCACTTCGAGCCGGCCGGGCCCCTCATCGGAGCCCTGACCATCGCCCTTCTCGTCGCGTGGCCGCGTCTGCCCGGAAGGGTCGGAGCGGCACTGCGCAGAATTCCTGCCGCGCTCGCCGCCGTGGTCATGGCGACGGCTGTCGCCGCCGCCGCGGCGCCCGGCATCGCCCGGGTGGACCTGCCCTCATGGCACTCGCACGCACTGCCTGAAATGCCACGGGGCCCGGTGGCGGCCCTGGTGACAGCCGTGTTCACCGTCATGCTCGTCGCGAGCCTCGAATCCCTGCTGGCCGCTGTCTCGGTGGACAAGCTGGCCGCGGACCGAGCGACGACCGCGACCAAAGACGGGTCGATGCCGCACGCCCCTGTGAAGCGGTCGGATCTCGACCGGGAGTTGCGGGCCCAAGGTGTCGCCAACGCGGTATCGGGTCTCGCCGGAGGACTGGCCGTATCGGGCGGCGCGGTGCGCAGCTCCGCGAATGTGCGAGCGGGCGCGACGAGCCGCGCCTCCACCGTGCTGCACGGCGTCTGGGTGCTGCTGGCAGCCGTACTGCTGGTCACAGCCCTGGAATGGATTCCTCTGGCAGCCCTCGCCGCGCTCGTCATGGTGGTCGGGGTCCAGATGGTCAACTTCGCCCACATCCGCAAGGTCCACAGGCACCGGGAGTTCCTGGTGTACGGCGCCACGATCAGCGGCGTAATTCTCGCCGGGGTGCTCGAAGGGGTGGCGATCGGCATCGTCGTGGCGGTGGCCGTCGCCCTGCACCGGCTGGCACGCACGAGGATCACCGTGACCGAGCAGGACGGCCGCTATCTGGTGGCCGCTCGCGGCCAGCTGACCTTCCTGGCCGTCCCCCGGCTCAGCCGCGTGCTCGGAAAGCTCCCGCAAGGGGTCGACGCGGTGGTCGAGTTGGACGGCTTCTTCATGGACCACGCCGCGTACGAGACGATCCAGGACTGGTACGCGGCGCAGACCGCGCTGGGCGGCCGGATCGAGTTCACCGGGCGCTCCGGGGGCCGGATCGCCGAGCCTGCGTCGGCCGCCCATTCCTGCTGCCGCCCATGGACCCCCTGGCGCAACCACCACTGCCACGACGGCGTGCAGGATGCCGCACCGACCACCGCTGCTCCTGCCGCGCACGTCGTCTCGAAGGCTGCTCCCCCCACGGCTCCGAAAGGTCCCGCGGGTCGTCGGCACGGCGCCCATCGGCTTCTCAGCGGCCTCAGTTCATTCCAGCGCACCACCGCCCCACTGGTCCGTGAGGAGCTGGCCCGGCTGGCCGCAGAGGGGCAGCGGCCTTCGCAGCTGTTCCTCACCTGTGCCGACTCCCGTCTGGTCACCAGCATGATCACGGCGAGCGGCCCGGGAGACCTCTTCACCGTGCGGAACGTCGGCAATCTGGTGCCGCCGCCGGACACAGGGGACGCCGAGAGTAATGACGACTCCGTCGCCGCCGCCATCGAGTACGCGGTGGATGTACTGGAGGTCGAGTCCATCACCATCTGCGGCCACTCCGGATGCGGGGCCATGCAGGCCCTGTTGGGAGCCGCGCCGGAGACGCCCCGGACACCGCTGTGGCGCTGGTTGCGGCACGGTCTGCCGAGTCTGGAGCGCATGCGCTCCCCTCACCACTCCTGGGCGCGCATCGCCGGACGCCTGCCCACCGATGCGGTGGAGCAGCTCTGCCTGACCAATGTGGTGCAGCAGCTGGAACATCTGCGTGCACACGAGTCGGTGGCCCGCCGACTGGCAGCGGGGACCCTGCAGCTGCACGGCATGTACTTCCACGTCGGTGAGGCGCAGGCTTACCTGCTGACCGAGGGCGTCAGTTCCGGCACGGGCCCTGACGAGGTCTTCGCCCGGGTCGCCCCGGGCGCGGTCTGGGGAGCCGAGCAGGGCATCGAGACACCGCACCCGGCTCCCGGTACCGCCGTCGGCGCCTGAACCACTCACACGCCCGGTCCGTGAGACTTTGTGGTCCCGCTTTCGCACCGCACAGCGCTGCTCGCGAAAGCGGGACGTGTGGCTCACCACACGAGGCACAGGTCTAAACCAATTTCCGGCAGACACTTGTCACCTGGCCCGCAGCCTGATGAGCTGTCCCCCGGGACACAACGGACACCCTGGGAATGGGAGATGTCGTGAGCAACGAAAGTCTGGCCAATCTGCTCAAGGAGGAGCGGCGGTTCACACCGCCTGCCGATCTGGCTGCGAACGCCAACGTGACCGTGGAGGCGTACGAGCAGGCCGAGGCGGACAGGCTGGGCTTCTGGGCCGAGCAGGCCCGCCGCCTGACCTGGGCCACGGAACCGACCGAGACGCTCGACTGGAGCAATCCGCCCTTCGCGAAGTGGTTCGCGGACGGCAAGCTCAACGTCGCGTACAACTGTGTGGACCGTCATGTCGAGGCGGGCAACGGCGACCGCGTCGCCATCCATTTCGAGGGTGAGCCCGGCGACAGCCGTGCGATCACCTACGCCGAGCTGAAGGACGAGGTGTCCCGCGCGGCCAACGCGCTCACCGAACTCGGTGTCGGCAAGGGCGACCGGGTCGCCGTGTACCTGCCGATGATCCCGGAAGCCGCCGTGGCAATGCTGGCCTGCGCCCGTATCGGCGCGGCGCATTCGGTGGTTTTCGGCGGCTTCTCCGCGGACGCCATCGCCGCCCGCATCCAGGACGCCGACGCCAAGGTCGTCATCACCGCCGACGGCGGCTACCGCCGCGGCAAGCCCTCGGCACTCAAGCCCGCGGTGGACGACGCGGTCTCCCGCATCGACAGCGTCGAGCATGTCCTCGTGGTCCGGCGCACCGGGCAGGACACCGCATGGTCCGAGGGCCGGGACGTCTGGTGGCACGAGATCACCGGCCGGCAGTCCGCCGAGCACACGCCCGAGGCCTTCGACGCGGAGCAGCCGCTCTTCATCCTCTACACCTCGGGAACGACCGGTAAGCCGAAGGGCATCCTGCACACGTCCGGGGGTTACCTGACCCAGACGGCGTACACCCACCACGCGGTCTTCGACCTGAAGCCCGAGACGGACGTGTACTGGTGCACCGCCGACATCGGCTGGGTGACCGGACACTCGTACATCGTCTACGGCCCGCTGGCCAACGGCGCGACCCAGGTCATGTACGAGGGCACGCCCGACACGCCCCACCAGGGCCGCTTCTGGGAGATCGTCCAGAAGTACGGCGTGACGATTCTCTACACCGCGCCGACGGCGATCCGGACGTTCATGAAGTGGGGGGACGACATCCCCGCCAAGTTCGACCTCTCGTCGCTGCGTGTGCTCGGGTCGGTCGGTGAGCCGATCAACCCCGAGGCATGGATGTGGTACCGCAAGCACATCGGCGCCGATTCCTGCCCGATCGTGGACACGTGGTGGCAGACCGAGACCGGCGCCATGATGATCTCTCCGCTTCCCGGGGTCACGGCGACGAAGCCCGGCTCGGCCCAGCGTGCCCTGCCCGGCATCTCCGCCACCGTCGTCGACGACGAGGCCCGTGAGGTGCCGAACGGCGGGGGCGGCTATCTCGTCCTGACCGAGCCGTGGCCGTCGATGCTCCGCACCATCTGGGGGGACGACCAGCGCTTCCTCGACACCTACTGGTCGCGCTTCGAGGGCAGGTACTTCGCGGGCGACGGCGCCAAGAAGGACGAGGACGGCGATGTCTGGCTGCTGGGCCGGGTCGACGACGTCATGCTCGTGTCGGGCCACAACATCTCGACCACCGAGGTCGAGTCGGCCCTCGTGTCGCACCCCTCCGTCGCCGAGGCCGCCGTGGTCGGCGCCAACGACGAGACGACCGGCCAGGCCATCGTCGCCTTCGTGATCCTGCGTGGGACGGCCACCGCCTCGGAGGAGCTGGTCGCCGAGCTGCGTAATCACGTCGGCACCACGCTCGGGCCGATCGCCAAGCCCAAGCGCGTCCTGCCGGTGGCGGAGCTGCCGAAGACGCGTTCCGGCAAGATCATGCGCCGTCTGCTGCGCGACGTCGCCGAGAACCGCGAGCTGGGCGACGTCACCACGCTCACGGATTCCTCGGTCATGGCCCTCATCCAGACCCAGCTGCCTTCCGCCTCGTCCGAGGACTAGAAGGGCCGGAGAAGACGGAGACGGGTCGCGACAGGCCCCAGGTCCATCACAGACCTGGGGCCCTGGGACGGACCCGCTCGCACACCCCGAAGGGGCACCCGGAACCACCGGGTGCCCCTTCGGGCTGCCGGGGCAGGTCAGAGACGTACGGATGTCGGTGCGCGCCGTCGCGCGGGGCACACCACATCCGGATACGTTTCCGATAGCCCAGGTAGAGTGGTGATTTCGTCGGCGAAGCGCGCCGGCACAAGCACGCGCCGCCGGTGGACAAGCACGAACGCCGAGCACGGCGCGAGCGACAACAGCACAAGAAAATCTCCACAGGGGCGCCGGGAAGTCTGGTCGGCATGTGTATCCGCCATGCCACCACTGCCGTAACCCGACCCGGAGGTCTTCCTCGTGACCCCGCCCGTCCCCTCTTCCGGCCGCCGCACTCTGCTCGGCCGGCTTTCCCTTCCCGAGCGCAATTACGTCGCGGAGGCCCTGCGCACCGAGACGGTCGGCGGCGTCCTCCTGCTGCTCGCGGCCGTCACGGCACTGCTCTGGGCCAACACCTTCGGCTCCACGTACGCGTCCGTCAGCCATTTCCACTTCGGCCCCGAAGCACTGGGACTGCATCTTTCGGTGTCCCACTGGGCAGCCGACGGGCTGCTCGCGATCTTCTTCTTCGTCGCGGGCGTCGAGCTCAAACGGGAGCTGGTCGCCGGCGAGCTGCGCGACCCCCGGGCCGCGGCGCTGCCTGTCGCGGCAGCGCTCTGCGGCATGGCCGTTCCCGCAGTCGTCTACGCACTGACCGCCGCACTCGGCGGAGGGTCACTCGGCGGCTGGGCCGTCCCCACGGCCACCGACATCGCGTTCGCGCTCGCCGTCCTCGCGGTCATCGGTACCTCGCTGCCGTCGGCGCTACGCGCCTTCCTGCTGACACTCGCCGTCGTCGACGACCTCTTCGCCATCCTCATCATCGCGGTCTTCTTCACCGAGGACCTCGACTTCCTGGCGCTCGGCGGGGCCTTCGCGGGTCTGGCCGTCTTCTACGTGCTGCTGCGCGTCGGAGTGCGGGGCTGGTACGTCTATCTGCCGCTCGCCCTGGTCATCTGGGGACTGATGTACAACAGCGGCGTCCACGCGACGATCGCCGGCGTGGCCATGGGCCTCATGCTGCGCTGCACCAGGCGCGAGGGTGAGACGCACTCCCCGGGCGAACACATCGAGCATCTGGTGCGCCCCTTGTCGGCCGGCGTCGCGGTTCCGCTCTTCGCTCTCTTCTCGGCGGGTGTCACCCTCAAGGGCGATGCCCTCGCCGGCGTCTTCACCCGGCCCGAAACGCTCGGCGTGGTTCTCGGTCTGGTCGTCGGCAAGACCGTGGGCATCTTCGGCGGCACATGGCTGATCACCCGCTTCACGAAGGCCCAGCTCAACAAGGACCTCGCCTGGGCAGACGTCTTCGCCGTAGCCACGCTGGCCGGTATCGGCTTCACCGTTTCGCTGCTCATCGGGGAGCTGGCTTTCACCGGCGACGAGGACATGATCAACGACGTGAAGGCAGCGGTACTCATCGGTTCCCTGATTGCCGCCGTACTCTCCGGTGTACTGCTCAGACTGCGGGTACGCAGATACAGGGCGCTGTACGAGGCCGAGGAGCTCGACGCGGACGAATCGGGGGTGCCCGACGTCTACGAGCAGGACGACCCCGGGTATCACCTGCGCATGGCCGCGATCTACGAGAGGAAGGCTGCCGAGCACCGTCGCCTTGCCGAACGGGCGGGGGCAGCGAGCAGCAAGCCGGACAGTCCGGCATGATCTGACATCGGATGTACGGAAGAAGAGAGGGAGTCAGGGATGAGCGACCCCGGCAACTACGCGGGCAGCACCGATCGTAGTCTCGGACAGCTGTTCGCTTCGGCAACCGCTGAGATGTCCGCGTTGGTGCACGACGAGATCGCGCTGGCCAAGGCCGAGATGCGACAGGACGTCAAGCGCGGCGCGATCGGCAGCGCGGCCTTCATCGTCACGGGCGTGCTGCTCCTCTTCGCGATCCCCGTGCTGAGCTTCGCCGCGGCCTACGGCATTCACAATCTCGGACTCGGGCTCGCCTGGTCGTTCCTGATCGTCGGCGGTGCGTTCATCCTGCTGGGGCTCCTGCTCGGCCTCTTCGGGTACGCCAAGTTCAAGAAGGTCAAGCCGCCGGAGAAGTCCATCGCTTCGGCCAAGCAGACCGCTGCGGTGCTGCAGGGCGTCAAGCCCCACCCCCGCCCCGTCACCGGCGCGCGTGCGATCGAACAGGCGCAGGGCAGCACACTCGCGGACAGGGCCATCGAGCACCGTCCTGTCCAGGACGAGGCGGTCTCTGTGACACGCTCGTCCACATGACCGACCCCGATTTCAGCGCATCCGGTCCGGTGGGGCCGCTGGGGCCGGCTGCCGGCAACGGCAGCCCTGTCCGCATCGACGGGCCCTGGACCCACCGTGATGTCGCCGCCAACGGCGCGCGCTTCCATATCGCCGAGCTCGGCGACGGGCCGCTGGTGCTGCTGCTGCACGGCTTCCCGCAGTTCTGGTGGACCTGGCGCCATCAGCTGACCGCCCTGGCCGACGCCGGATACCGGGCGGTCGCGATGGACCTCCGCGGGGTCGGCGGCAGCGACCGTACGCCCCGGGGCTACGACCCCGCCAACCTGGCGCTCGACGTCACCGGCGTGATCCGCTCGCTCGGTGAGCCCGACGCGGCGCTCGTGGGGCACGACATGGGCGGTTATCTCGCCTGGACGGCGGCTGTGATGCGGCCGAAGCTGGTCCGCCGGCTCGTGGTGTCGTCGATGCCTCATCCGCGTCGATGGCGTTCCTCGATGCTTTCGGACTTCTCTCAGTCCCGAGCCGGCTCGCACGTGTGGGGATTCCAGCGGCCTTGGGTGCCGGAGCGTCAGCTCGTGGCGGACGACGCGGCGTTGGTGGCCCGGCTGATCCGAGACTGGTCGGGGCCGCGCACCCCCGGTTTCCCCGACGACCTGACCACGGACGTCTACCGGCGCGCGATGTGCATCCCCTCGACCGCCCACTGCTCGATCGAGCCGTACCGTTGGATGGTCCGCTCACTGGCCCGTCCGGACGGCGTCCAGTTCAACCGGCGGATGAAGCGCCCGGTACGTGTACCCACCCTGCATCTCCACGGGTCGCTCGACCCGGCGATCCGGACCCGCAGTTCCGCGGGGTCCGGCGAGTACGTCGAGGCACCGTACCGGTGGCGACTTTTCGACGGTCTGGGTCACTTCCCCCACGAGGAGGACCCGGTCGGCTTCTCGGCCGAACTCATCAACTGGCTCAAGGATCCTGAGCCCGACCGGTAGCCGATGGGCACAGTTGTCCGACGAACAGCCAATTGCCTGCCGCATAAGCCAATTGGCTGACTCGCGCACGATTACCGACCTTGGGTCACGGGCAGACGTCGAGGTATGGGCTGGACGCGCGACTTCAATGACGCAGCACGCAACCGCCGCTCGACCGCTCCTGCCGGTCCGAGCATTCATGAGGGGGGCGGCTCCCTGAGCCGGGTGCACGATGTGAGCGATTTCCATGATCTCCGGCTGGGCATTCCGCGCATTCTCCATCGCCGGGCCCGCTGGGTCTCGGCGCGCCTGCGCCATCCCCGCGGATGACGCGATAGCGGTACGACGGCACGCCACGCGCAGGTCCCCGGCCCGTTGAGGACCGGGGACCGTACGTGACCTCCGCACGCCGGGGTCAGGTGGCCCCCGGTGTCCGGTTATGGACGTCTCAGAGCGCGCAGCCCTGGCTGTCGACCTGCTGGGCCGTGGACCTGCCGAGCTCGATGTCCTCGCGGATCTCGTCGGCCGTCAGCGCGTAACCCGTGTCCGGGTCGTCGAGCGACTTCGCGAACACCACTCCGTACACCTTCCCGTCCGGAGTGAGCAGCGGTCCACCGGAGTTGCCCTGGCGGACGGTCGCGAAGAGCGAGTACACATCGCGCCGCACGGTGCCCCGGTGGTAGATGTCCGGCCCGTTGGCGTCGATACGGCCCCGGATGCGCGCCGAGCGCACGTCGTAGGCGCCGTTCTCCGGGAAGCCGGCGACGATGGCGCTGTCACCGCTTCCCGCGTCCTTGTCACTGTCGGTGAAGCGCAGCGGCTCGGCGTCCAGGTCCGGGACGTCCAGTACGGCGATGTCCCGCTGCCAGTCGTAGAGGACGACCTTGGCGTCGTACAGCCTGCCTTCGCCGCCGATCTGGACGGTCGGTTCATCGACGCCGCCGACCACGTGGGCGTTGGTCATCACCCGGCGGTCGGAGAACACGAAGCCGGTCCCTTCCAGGACCTTTCCGCAGCCCGGGGCCATACCGACGACCTTGACGATGGACTTCTTCGCGCGGGCGGCGACAGGGCTTCCCGCCAGCGCGGGGTCCGGAGGCTCGACCGCGGTGATGGGCTCGTTGGCGAACGGGCTGAAGACCTGCGGGAAGCCGTTCTGCGCGAGGACGGACGAGAAGTCCGTGAACCAGTTGGAGGCCTGATCGGGCATCACCCGCGAGACCCCGAGCAGGACCGAGGAGTTACGGACCTCCTTGCCCAGCGTCGGCAGTGAGGTACCGGCCAGCGCCGAGCCGATCAGCCAGGCCACCAGAAGCATCGCCACCACGTTGACCAGGGAGCCGCCCGTGGCGTCCAGGGCCCTTGCGGGCGACCAGGTGATGTACCGGCGGAGCCGGTTGCCGAGGTGGGTGGTGAAAGCCTGGCCCACCGAGGCGCACACGATCACGATCACGACCGCGACGATGGCGGCGGCGGAGGAGACCTCCGACCCGTCGGTCACCTGGTCCCAGATGACCGGCAGCAGGTAGACGGCCACGAGTCCGCCACCCAGAAAGCCGATCACGGACAGGATGCCGACGACGAAACCCTGGCGGTAGCCGATGACCGCGAACCACACGGCGCCGACGAGCAGCAGGATGTCCAGCACGTTCACCGTCTATAGCCTCGCAGATTCGTCACCTGGCCCGTCCGGTTCGACGGGGTCCGGGCCGGGCCCGGAACAGCGCAGCACGGGAGTCAGCCTGTCATGCGCGCCAGTCGAGCGGCACCTGCCTGGTCCTGTCCCAGGGGCGTTCCCACCCCGCGTAGTGCACAATCCTGTCGATCACTCCGGCTGTGAAACCCCACACGAGGGCGGACTCGACCAGAAACGCTGGGCCTTCGTGGCCGCTGGGATGGACGGCTGTCGCACGGTTGGCGGGGTCCGTGAGATCCGCCACCGGCGCGGTGAAGACCCGGGCGGTCTCGGCCGGGTCGACGGCTCCCACCGGACTGGGCGTCCGCCACCAGCCGAGGACGGGTGTCACGACGAAGCCGCTCACCGGGATGTAGAGCCGGGGCAGCACACCGAAGAGCTGGACACCGCTCGGATCGAGTCCGGTCTCCTCCTCGGCCTCCCGCAGCGCGGCCCTGAGCGGCCCTGTGGTGGTGTGGTCACCGTCCTCCGGGTCGAGGGAGCCCCCGGGGAAGGACGGCTGGCCGGCATGGGAGCGCAGGGACCCGGAACGCTCCATCAGAAGCAGCTCCGGACCGCGCTCGCCCTCGCCGAAGAGGACCAGGACGGCGGACTGGCGCCCGGCGCCGCTCTCAGGCGGCAGGAAACGGCTGAGCTGGTGGGCACGCACCGTACGCGCCGCCCGGGCCACGGGCTCCAGCCAGCCGGGCAGGCCGTCGGTGGTCACGGTGAGCGCGCTGTCCTGGGGCGTGCTCGTCCCGGTGGTGGCCGCGTCGGCTGCGGCCCGTGTCCTCTGTGCGTGCGTCATGGGCACCCCCGTCGTTCCAACGCCTGTCGTCGGCCATTTCGTTCCGCACGGACCCGCTCGGGCAGGCCGCCCGCTCACCCGGCTCCGAGCGGCGGTGCGGGACTGCCCGGATAGTCCGGGGGCGGGCTGAGGCGCTGGCCCGGATAGCCGCCCATCTCGTACTTCAGGAGCTTCTTCGCCTTCTCGGGGTCCGTCTCACCCTCTCCGTAGGCAGGGCAGAGAGCGGCGATCGGACAGGCTCCGCAGGCGGGCTTGCGGGAGTGGCAGATGCGGCGGCCGTGGAAGACCACGCGGTGCGAGAGCATCGTCCACTCGCTCTTCGGGAAGATCGCCGCGATCTCGGCCTCGACCTTCTCCGGGTCCTCCTGCTCGGTCCATTTCCATCGGCGGACCAGTCGGCCGAAGTGGGTGTCCACCGTGATCCCTGGTACGCCGAACGCGTTGCCGAGGACGACGTTGGCCGTCTTGCGCCCGACGCCGGGCAGCTTCACGAGATCCGCCAGCCGGCCGGGGACCTCTCCGCCGAAGTCGTCCCTGAGCGCGGCCGACAGGCCCAGGAGGGAGCGCGCCTTGGCCCGGAAGAAACCGGTCGGCCGGATGATCTCCTCCAGCTTCTCGGGCACGGCGGCGGCCATGTCCTCGGGCGTCGGATAGGCGGCGAAGAGGGCCGGAGTGGTCTGGTTCACCCTCAGGTCGGTCGTCTGGGCGGAGAGGACCGTGGCCACCAGGAGCTCGAACGGATTGCGGAAGTCCAGCTCGGGGTGGGCATACGGGTAGACCTCCGCGAGCTCGCGGTTGATCCGGCGGGCACGGCGGACCATCGCGAGATGCGACTCCGGCTTCGCGGACTTGCCCGACGGGGCTCCCGTCGGGCGGTTTGCAGCTTTTTTCATACCTCGTGCGGCCTGTTCGCCCACAGCGGAATTCCTGTCTCCCGACACCCCATCAGCCCCCTCGGCCTGCACTCTCACCGGCGTTCCGGACACCCGGCCAGCCTAGAGCCAGGGGCTGACATCCGCCCCGGTCACTGCGTATCCACGCCCAATCGGCCCCCTGCCGTAGGGTCCGGCACGCGCGTGCGTCAAACTGGTTTGTGATCGATCGCACTGTTTTACCGTCCGGCATCATGGAAACGACGCTTCCCTGAACAGGCCGACAAGGAGAGAACTCGTGGACGACGTTCTGCGGCGCGCCCCGCTTTTCGCGGCGCTCGATGACGAGCAGGCCGCGGAGCTCCGCGCCTCGATGAGTGAGGTGACCCTCGCACGCGGCGACGCGCTGTTCCACGAGGGCGACCCGGGCGACCGCCTGTACGTGGTCACCGAGGGCAAGGTGAAGCTCCACCGGACCTCTCCCGACGGGCGGGAGAACATGCTGGCCGTCCTCGGCCCCGGCGAATTGATCGGGGAGCTCTCGCTCTTCGACCCGGGCCCGCGCACCGCGACCGCGAGCGCGCTCACCGAGGTCAAGCTCCTCGGCCTCGGCCACGGAGACCTCCAGCCCTGGCTGAACGCCCGCCCCGAGGTGGCCACCGCGCTGCTGCGAGCCGTCGCCCGTCGCCTGCGCAAGACCAACGACCAGATGTCCGACCTGGTCTTCTCCGATGTGCCGGGCCGGGTCGCCCGTGCGCTCCTCGATCTGTCGCGCCGCTTCGGCGTGCAGTCGGAGGAGGGCATCCACGTCGTGCACGACCTGACGCAGGAAGAGCTGGCCCAGTTGGTCGGCGCCTCCCGCGAAACGGTCAACAAGGCGCTCGCGGACTTCGCGGGCCGCGGCTGGCTTCGGCTCGAGGCGCGCGCCGTGATCCTGCTGGACGTGGAGCGGCTGGCGAAGCGGTCCCGCTGACCCACCGCCCCGCACGCTCGCCGAAAAGGGCCCCACCACCGGTGGGGCCTTTCGCGTGCCTCCCGGGCCGGTCGGGTTCAGCGCCCAGGGCCGGTCCGGTTCAGACCAGGCCGTGCTCGGTCAGGTACACCAGCTGGGCCCGCACCGACAGCTCCGCCGCCGGCCACAGGGAGCGGTCCACATCCGCGTACACCGCCGCCACGACCTCGGCGGGCGTCCGGTGCCCCGCCTCCACGGCCGTCTCCACCTGGGCCAGGCGGTGTGCCCGGTGGGCGAGATAGAACTCGACGGCGCCCTGCGCGTCCTCCAGCACCGGCCCGTGCCCTGGAAGCACCGTGTGCACCCCGTCGTCGACGGTCAGCGAGCGCAGCCGCCGCAGGGTGGCCAGGTAGTCCCCGAGCCGCCCGTCCGGGTGGGCGACGACGGTGGTGCCGCGCCCGAGGATCGTGTCGCCCGTCAGCACGGCCCGGTCGGCCGGCAGGTGGAAGGAGAGGGAGTCCGCAGTGTGCCCCGGTGTGGGGACGACCCTGAGTTCCAGCCCCCCCGTGCTGATCACGTCACCTGCCGCGAGCCCTTCGTCACCCAGCCGCAGCGCCGCGTCCAGGGCGCGCACCTTCGTGCGTGTGAGCTCGGCAAACCTGGTCGCGCCCTCCGCGTGATCAGGATGGCCGTGGGTCAGCAGGGTGAGACCGACGCGCCTGCCCGTCCGCTCCACGGTGTCGATGACGGTCCGCAGATGTACGTCGTCGAGCGGCCCCGGGTCGATCACCACCGCCAGGTCCGAGTCCGGCTCGGCGACGATCCAGGTGTTCGTGCCGTCCAGGGTCATCGCGGAGGCGTTGGGGGCCAGGACGTTGACCGTACGAGTGGTGGCGGGGCCGGACAGGACCCCGCCGCGGGGCTGTCCCGGCAGTGCGGCCGCGTCGCTCATGAGGCCGCCCCGGGGCCCGCGCCCTCGGCGGCGGAGGGGAAGGCGGTCCCACTCGCCGTCGGGACGTGCTTGGTGAACTCGTCGTGGCCCGGCCAGGTCAGCACCAGCTCGTCGCCCTCCATACGGGCCTCTGCCAGCACAGGAGCGAGGTCCTGGGCATCCGCCGCCTTCAGCGCCTCGGCGGCCGTCCCGTACGGCCTCAGCGCCCGCAGGGTGGCCACCGTGGGCGGCATCATCAGCAGTTCGCCCTTGTCGTAGCCGTCGGTGGCGTCACCTGGCCGGATCCACACCGTCCGGTCGGCCTCGGTGGAGGCGTTCCGGGTGCGCTGGCCCTCGGGGAGCGCGGCCACGAAGAACCAGGTGTCGTAGCGGCGCGGCTCGAAGGCCGGGGTGATCCAGCGCGCCCACGCCCCCAGCAGGTCGGAACGCAGCACCAGACCCCGGCGGTCCAGGAACCCCGCGAAGGACAGCTCCCGGGCGACGAGGGCCTCACGGTCGGCCTCCCAGTCGGCGCCCGTGGTGTCGCTCACGACGGTGTCGGCGGTCGGCCCGGCCAGCAGGACGCCCGCCTCCTCGTACGTCTCACGGACCGCGGCGCAGACGACGGCCTGCGCCTCGGCGGCCGTGCCGACACCGAGGCGGCCGGCCCAGGTGCCCAGGGACGGTCCCGCCCAGCGCACGAGGTGGTCGTCGTCGCGCGGGTCGACCCCGCCACCCGGATAGGCGTACGCACCGCCGGCAAAGGCCATGGAGGTGCGCCGGCGCAGCATGTGCACGAAGGGACCGGCGGCACCAGGACCCGGCGCGGCGTCCCGGAGCAGCATCACGGTGGCCGCGCGCCTGGGGGTCACGGCTGTCAGCTCGCCGCTGGCGAGGGCCCGGATCCGGGCGGGCCATTCCGGTGGGTACCACTGACCGTTGGACATGGCCGGAGGCTATCCGGAACCGCGCCGATGTTCGAGGGCCCCGCACATAGGTACCTGCCCCTTACACACGGATCCCGCCCGGTCGCGGGACCGGGCGGGATCGGGGGGCAGTGCGGACTCAGGCGTCGACGAGCTCGACCTGGACCTCGACCTCGACCGGTGCGTCGAGTGGCAGCACCGCGACGCCGACGGCGCTGCGGGCGTGCACACCCTTGTCGCCCAGGACCGCGCCCAGGAGCTCGCTCGCACCGTTGACGACCCCGGGCTGCCCGGTGAAGTCGGTGGCGGAGGCGACGAAGCCCACGACCTTGACGACCCGGGCGATCCGGTCCAGATCGCCGGCGACCGACTTCACCGCCGCCAGGGCGTTCAGCGCGCAGGTCTTCGCCAGTTCCTTGGCCTCGTCCGGCGTCACCTCGGCGCCGACCTTGCCGGTCACCGCGAGTGTGCCGTCCACCATCGGGAGCTGGCCGGAGGTGTAGACGTACACCCCCGACCGCACGGCCGGCTGGTAGGAGGCCAGCGGCGGCACGACGTCCGGGAGCGCGAGGCCGAGTTCGGCGAGCTTCGCCTCGACGGCGCCCGCCACTACGGCTTCTCCCGCTTCAGGTAGGCCACGAGCTGCTCGGGGTTGTTCGGGCCGGGAACGACCTGGACCAGCTCCCAGCCGTCCTCGCCCCAGGTGTCCAGAATCTGCTTGGTCGCGTGCACGAGAAGGGGCACGGTCGCGTATTCCCACTTGGTCATGAGCCGACTGTAATGCCTGGCACAGGCGGCCTCGTGCGTAGCCTGCCTGCCGACTGGTTAGGCTCGAAGACGTGAGCAGGTTCCAGGTCGTCAGCGGCAAGGGCGGGACCGGTAAGACCACGGTCGCCGCCGCACTCGCGCTCGCCCTCGCGACCGAGGGCAGGCGCACGCTCCTCGTCGAGGTCGAGGGCAGGCAGGGCATCGCCCAGCTCTTCGAGTCCGAGCCACTCCCCTACGAGGAACGCAGGATCGCCGTGGCGCCCGGCGGCGGGGAGGTCCACGCGCTGGCGATCGACGCCGAGCGCGCGCTCCTGGACTACCTCCAGATGTTCTACAAGCTGGGCAGCGCGGGCCGGGCGCTGAAGAAGCTCGGCGCGATCGACTTCGCCACCACCATCGCCCCGGGGGTCCGCGACGTCCTGCTGACCGGCAAGGCCTGCGAGGCCGTACGCCGTAAGGACAAGCAGGGCAGGTTCGTCTACGACTACGTGATCATGGACGCACCCCCCACCGGCCGGATCACGCGCTTCCTCAACGTGAACGACGAAGTGGCCGGGCTGGCGCGGATCGGCCCCATACACAATCAGGCGCAGGCCGTGATGCGGGTCCTGAAGTCCCCCGAGACCGCGGTCCACCTGGTGACGCTCCTGGAGGAGATGCCGGTCCAGGAGACGGCGGACGGCATCGCCGAGCTGCGCGCCGCCGAACTGCCCGTGGGCAGGGTCGTCGTGAACATGGTGCGCCCCCACCTGCTGGACGAGGACGCGCTGCGTACGGCCTCGGGCGGCCGTCGCAAGGAGATCGCCAAGACACTCACCCGGGCCGGCGTGACGGGTTCCGCCGGACTGGTGCGACCGCTCGTCGCGCAGGCCGCCGAGCACGCCCAGCGCGTCGGTCTGGAGCGTGAGCAGCGCGCGGTGCTGTCCGGGCTGGGACTGCCCATGGCCGAGCTCCCGCTGATGGGCGAGGGAGTGAGCCCCTCAGCGCTGCACGAACTGGCGGCGGAGTTCCGCAAGCAGGGCATGGGCGACGACACCGCGGACGCGGCGGAGCAGAGAGCCCGGGGCGGGAAGCGACGCGGATCCGGAGAAGGGCTGAGGTCATGACGCTGGGCACGGACACCGCACCGGGGCTGGAGACCGACGCGCTCCTGGACGACCCGGAGATCCGCATCGTCGTGTGCTGCGGGTCCGGGGGCGTGGGCAAGACCACGACCGCGGCGGCTCTCGGCGTACGGGCGGCCGAGCGCGGGCGCAAGGTCGTCGTCCTCACCATCGACCCGGCCCGCCGGCTCGCCCAGTCCATGGGCATCGACCGGCTGGACAACATCCCGCGCCAGGTCGAGGACATCGAAGGCGAGGGCGAGCTGCACGCCATGATGCTCGACATGAAGCGCACCTTCGACGAGACCGTCGAGGCGCACACGGACGCCGAGCGGGCGCGCGCGATCCTGGAGAACCCCTTCTACCAGTCCCTGTCGGCCGGGTTCGCGGGCACGCAGGAGTACATGGCCATGGAGAAGCTCGGCCAGCTGCGGGCGCGCGACGAGTGGGACCTGATCATCGTCGACACCCCGCCGTCCCGCTCCGCGCTGGACTTCCTGGACGCGCCGAAACGTCTCGGCTCCTTCCTGGACGGGAAGTTCATCCGGCTCCTGATCGCTCCGGCCAAGATCGGCGGGCGTGCCGGGATGAAGTTCCTCAACGTCGGGATGTCGATGATGACGGGGACGCTCGGCAAGCTGCTCGGCGGACAGTTCCTCCGCGACGTACAGACCTTCGTCGCCGCGATGGACTCCATGTTCGGCGGGTTCCGTACCCGGGCCGATGCGACGTACAAGCTCCTCCAGGCCCCCGGCACCGCGTTCCTCGTGGTCGCGACGCCGGAGCGGGACGCTCTGCGCGAGGCCGCGTACTTCGTCGAACGGCTGGCCGCGGAGGAGATGCCGCTGGCCGGCCTTGTCCTCAACCGGGTGCACGGAAGCGAGGCCGCACGGCTCTCCTCGGAACAGGCGCTGACAGCCGCAGAAAATCTTGAAGGCGTCGGCATTGTGGATCAGACGGCCGGGAAGGCTGGCCTTGGTGATGTGGACCCTGTGTCCGCCACCTCTCCCGAAGCCCCGGAGCCGCTCTCCCCCGAGCGCAGCAACGAGCACGCCCCGTACGAGCCGTCACAGCAGGAGCCGCCCCAGCACGAACGGACGACGCGTCCACCTGAGCCCGAGCCTCACGGCCGTGGCCGGAAGTCGCCTGACCCGTCCGGACCAGCCGCTGACCCAGAACTCACGAAAACAGAACCCGCGCCCACAGAAGCAGACAGGTACGGCACGCCCGCCACGGACGTCGAGGTGACCATCGAGCAGCTGACCGCAGGTCTGTTGCGGTTGCACGCCGAGCGGATGCACGTCGTCGCACGCGAACAGCACACCCGGGACCACTTCAGCGCGCTTCACCCCGAGGTGCCGGTGGCCGAGGTGGCCGCGCTGCCCGGTGACGTCCACGACCTCTCAGGCCTCAGGGCCATCGGGGAACTGCTCGCGACCGGTTCCGCTTCCGCACCGGCCGGAGCTGTCTAGGACCACCACCGGGCGTGCCAAGGGGCAGTCCGTGCGGCACCGCCCGCACTCACCCCACAGCGGCGAACGTCTCGTGCAGTTCGTCGTCGTGCAGACCGTCGTCATGCAGGTCGTCGTCCAGACCCACCGCTGCCGGCAGCATGCCCGTGGACCGCTCGTACTCACTGCGCGCGGTCTCCAGCAGGCGGCGCCAGGACGTGACGGTGGGCCTTCGGCGCAGCAGTGCGCGGCGCTCCCGCTCCGTCATTCCGCCCCACACGCCGAACTCGACGCGATTGTCCAGCGCATCGGCCAGGCACTCGGTCCGCACCGGGCAACCGGTGCACACCGCCTTGGCCCTGTTCTGCGCTGCCCCTTGTACGAACAATTCATCCGGATCGGTAGTGCGGCAGGCTGCCTGCGCACTCCAGTCGGTTACCCAGCCCATGCCGGCGCCGTCCTCTCCCGAATCGAGGCTCCCCCACGGCGGTAGCGGCATATTCACCGCTGCCAGTTGAGGACGTTACGGAAGGCGGGGACAGCACAACACCCCCTTCGGGCCCAATCTTGAATGGTCCGAACGGACTATGCGTACGCGGCAGATCACCCAGGGGAGTGACGGGAGGACATGCGCGACCTTCCCGGCAGAACCCGGACAGAAACCCCAAGTCGCAACGGACATTCAGTGACGCATGAGGCGAATTCGGGGGCGCCTCGGCAGGTGGCTGAATTCCGTTGAGGGGTGTGCAAGGGGGTTGATGCACGACCGGACTGCTGTGACAGTTGAGAGCAGCTTAGGCCAAGGCCTATACGCGTGTCCGGCGAATGAGAACGTAGGCTGCCCCCATGCCAAAGAAGCGCTCAGGCGGGGGTCTGACGACGACCCAGCAGGCCGCCAAGTTCCTCGGTGTCGCCGCGCTCTCCGGAGCTGTCCTGGCCGGCATCGCACTGCCGGCCGCCGGCGCACTCGGGCTCGCCGCCAAGGGGACGGTCGAGGGATTCGACGAGATCCCTTCCAACCTCAAGACTCCGCCGCTGAGCCAGCGGACCACGATCCTGGACAACGAGGGCGGTGCGATCGCCACCGTGTACTCGCGTGACCGCACCGTCGTCCCGCTCAAGGACATCTCGCCGTACATGCAGGACGCGATCATCGCGATCGAGGACTCGCGCTTCTACGAGCACGGCGCGGTGGACCTCAAGGGCATCCTGCGCGCGATGAACCGCAACGTGCAGGAGGGCGGTGCCGCCCAGGGCGCCTCGACGCTCACCCAGCAGTACGTGAAGAACGTCTTCGTCGAGGAGGCCGGTGACGACCCGGACAAGGTCGCCGAGGCCACGCAGCAGACCCTGGGCCGCAAGGTCCGGGAGCTGAAGTACGCGATCCAGGTCGAGGAAGAGCTCGGCAAGAAGAAGATCCTGGAGAACTACCTCAACATCACTTTCTTCGGCCAGCAGGCCTACGGGGTCGAGGCGGCTTCCCAGCGCTACTTCTCCAAGCACGCCAAGGACCTGAAGGTGGAGGAGGCCGCGATGCTGGCCGGCCTCGTCCAGTCGCCGACCCGCTACGACCCGGTCAACGACACGGAAGAGGCGACCAAGCGGCGCAACACCGTGCTGCAGCGCATGGCCGCCGTCGGAAGCATCTCGGAGGCCGAGGCCCAGAAGGCCATCGCCAGTCCCCTCGAGCTGAAGGTCAGCAGGCCGAAGAACGGCTGCATCACCGCTGTGAGCGGTGCCGGGTTCTTCTGCGACTACGTACGCAAGACGATCCTGACGGACCCGGCCTTCGGGAAGACCGACGAGGAGCGCGCCAAGCTCTGGAACCTCGGCGGGCTGACCATCAGGACCACGCTGTCGCCGCGCGCGCAGCAGGCCGCCAACGAGGCCGCGACCTCGAAGGTCAACAAGGACGACAAGGTCGCCGCCTCGGTGGTCCAGGTCGAGCCCGGCACGGGAAAGATCCTCTCGATGGGCCAGTCCAGGCCGTACGGGCTGGACCAGAACAACAGCGAGACGGTCCTCAACCTCGCGGTCAGCAACAAGATGGGCGGCAGCACCTACGGCTTCCAGGTCGGTTCGACCTTCAAGCCGATCACCGCGGCGGCCGCCCTGGAGAAGGGCGTCAGCCCGGCGCAGAGCTTCGACACGCCGTGGAAGACCTCCCTGCCGCTGGACACCTACAAGCGGTGTGACGGCGGCCCCGCCGGCGGCGGTGAATGGTCCGTACAGAACGAGATGGAGTCCGAGAAGGGCGCCTACGACATGACGGAGGCCCTCGGCAAGTCCATCAACACGTACTTCGCGTTGCTGGAGCAGAAGGCCGGCCTGTGCGAGACCCTCACGATGGCCAAGAAGGTCGGCTACCAGCGCGGTAACGGCGAGCCGCTCACGGAGAACCCGTCCATCACGCTCGGCACAACGGAGAGCACCCCGCTCGCCATGGCCACCGCGTACGCCGCGTTCGCGAACCGCGGCACCTTCTGTACGCCGATCGCCATCAAGTCCATCACGGACGCCAACGGCAAGAAGCTGGAAGTTCCCAAGTCGGCCTGCTCGCGTGCGATGAGTGAGAAGACCGCCGACACGATCAACCAGATGCTCAAGGGCGTGATCGCGGACGGCACCGGCCAGCAGGCCGGCCTCAGCGACCGCGACAACGCGGGCAAGACGGGTACGACCGAGAACCGCGTGGACGCCTGGTTCGTCGGCTACACGCCGAACCTGTCCACGGCGGTGTGGGTCGGTGCCGACATCGGCAAGAAGGTACCGATGTACGACATCACCATCGGCGGCCAGTACTACGACAAGGTCTGCGGCGGCTGTCTCCCCGGTCCCATCTGGAAGACCGCGATGACCGGTGCGCTGAACGCCTCCGAGACCCCGTCCTTCAGCCCGGTCGAGGTGCCGCGCGCCAAGGAGAAGGAGAAGGACGAGAAGAAGGACAAGGGCCGCGGCGAGGACAACGACGGCGGCAACGACAACGACAAGCCCGGTGCCGACCCCATCGGCGGCATCACCCTGCCGCCCGGCATCATCGGCGGGAACCACGGCGGCGGGCGCGGCGGCAACGGTCCCTGACCGTTCGGATCGCGCGACGACGTGATGACGGAGGAGGGGCGCCCCGAGCCGGGGGCGCCCCTCCTTTCGCGTCCGTCTCTCAGCCCGCGAGCAGCCTCTTCACCGTTGCGGCGACCCGGCCTCCGTCGGCCAGCCCGGCCACCTTCGGGTTGACGATCTTCATGACGGCGCCCATGGCCCGGGGCCCCTCGGCGCCGGCGCTCCTCGCCTCCTGGACGGCCTGCGCGACGATCACGTCCAGCTCGTCGTCGGAGAGCTGCTTCGGCAGGTACGCGTCGAGCAGCTCGCCCTCGGCCTTCTCCCGTTCTGCCTGCTCCGTCCGGCCGCCCTGCGCGAAGGCCTCGGCTGCCTCACGGCGCTTCTTCGCCTCCTTGGCGATCACCTTCTGCACCTCGTCGTCGGAGAGCTCGCGCGACGTCTTGCCGCTGACCTCTTCCTTGGTGATCGCGGTCAGGGTGAGCCGGAGGGTGGACGAGGTGAGCTCGTCACGCGCCTTCATGGCCGTGGTGAGGTCTTCCTTGAGCTTGGACTTGAGCGTGGTCATGCGGCGATTGTGACAGGTACGGGGCACTTGCCGCCCGCCTGTTTTCGTCCCACCACGCCGTTTCTGCGACGATGGCCCCATGCGCGCACGCTACGGAGTACCCCTGAAAGCAACGGCAGTCGGCGCAGCAGTCGGCGCCGCCGGCCTCGTCTACGCGGCCGGATTCGAGGCACGCTCGTTCCGCCTCCGCCGGATCGCGATTCCCGTACTCCCCCACGGGGCACGCCCGTTGCGCGTGCTGCAGGTCTCCGACATCCACATGGTGAGCGGCCAGCGCAAGAAGCGCGCCTGGCTGCAGACACTGGCGGGCCTCCGCCCCGACTTCGTCGTCAACACCGGCGACAACCTCTCCGACCCGGAGGCCGTGCCGGAGCTGCTCGACGCGCTCGGACCGCTGATGGAGTTCCCTGGGGTCTACGTCTTCGGCTCCAACGACTACTACGGCCCGAAGCTCCGTAACCCCGTCCGCTACCTCCTGGAGAAGACGCAGGGCAAGCACGGGCTCAACGGGAACGCACCGGCGGTCGGTGTCGTCCACAACCCGTGGGAGCCGATGCGGGACGCCTTCGACGAGGCGGGCTGGCTGAACCTCTCCAACACCCGGGGCCGGATCAAGGCCGACGGGCTGGAAATCGCGTTCACGGGCCTGGACGACCCCCACATCAAGCGGGACCGTTACGCCGAGGTCGCCGGCGGTCCCGAGACGGGCGCGGACCTGTCGATCGGCGTCGTTCACGCCCCGTACCTGCGCTCCCTGGACGCATTCACGGCGGACGGCTACCCGCTGATCCTGGCCGGCCACACCCACGGCGGCCAGCTCTGCATCCCCTTCTACGGTGCCCTCGTCACCAACTGCGACCTGGACACGGACCGGGTGAAGGGTCTCTCCGGCCACACGGTCGGCGAGCGGCGCGCCTACCTCCACGTCTCCGCGGGCTGCGGCACGAACCGCTACACCCCGGTCCGCTTCGCCTGCCCGCCCGAGGCGACCCTGCTGACGCTGACGCCGCGCGACTGAGGCGCCCCGCCCTGCACACAAAAACCGGATTTCGCCTCCGGGCGCCGGTGGGCTAAAGTAATCGATGTCGCCGGGACAATCGGTGGACATCGGGGTGTAGCGCAGCTTGGCAGCGCGCTTCGTTCGGGACGAAGAGGTCGTGGGTTCAAATCCCGCCACCCCGACAGCTGAAACACCAGGTCAAAGGCCAGGTCCTTCACTCAGGACCTGGCCTTTGTCGTGTTCGGAGGGCCGGGCGGGCCGGTGGTTCAGCTCGCCGCGGCCGCGAGGACGGTGAAGCCCGTGGTGGTCGCACCGCCGGCGAGGAGCCGGCCACCGGCTCCTCGCCGGCGGTGCGAAGGGCGGTGCGGGGCAGGCCCGGCTTCTCGGCGGCGGTCAGCACGAGACTGTGGTGTTCCTAGTCGTCGAAGGCGCGCAGGTAGAAAGTGCGGGGGATGAGGGAGCTGTCCGCTCGGGCCGTGGGAAGACCGTGCCGTCGAAGATCTTCCGCGCGGTACGCACCACGGCGGTGCGCCTGACGGCAGGGCCGCCGTCCGCGTCCGTGCCGACACCGGCCTCGATGTCGATGAACCCGGTGGGGTGCTCGATGCGCAGCCGGTCGCCGTCCGGGGGGAGCCGGGCGATGTCCTCGGCGACGCTGCCGGAGACGCGCAGGCCCGCCGCGACGCCGGCGGCGCCGAGGACGCCGATGGAGGTGTGGCAGCGGTGCGGGATGAACGTACGGGTCGTCACCGCACCGTCCTGAGCGGGCGGGGCCAGCAGACTGAGCTTGGGCACCGTCGTGTCGTGTACGTCGCCGAGGCCCATCAGGAGGCCCGCTTCGAGGCGGATCCGCTCGAGGCGCTCGCGCAGGGCGTCGTTCCCCTCGAGCTCCCCCGGCGTCTCGTAGCCCGTGATGTCCAGGGTGTGTGCCGGGATGAGGACGGTCGGCATGCCGTTGTCGACGCAGGTCACCGGTGTACCGGCGATCACTTCGCGCGCCCGGCCGGTGGGCAGCAGCGGGCCGCCGCCCTGCTCGAACTCGATCACCACCGGTGCGGCGGTCCCGGGCACCCCGGAGACCCGGGCCGCACCGGTGTAGTCGACGCGCCCGCCGGGGGTGGGAAAGGACGCCGTGGCCAGGTCACCGGTGTTGACCATGCGGATGCGCACGGACGTCTGCCCTTCCCGGGCGGCGACAAGGCCCCGTTCCACGGCGAAGGGGCCGACCCCGGCGAGCAGATTGCCGCAGTTCTGCCGGTCCGACACCTCAGCGGTGTCCACGGCCACCTGCAGGAAGAGGTAGTCCACATCGATGTCCGGGTCCTCCGGTACGGAGATGACCGCGACCTTGCTCGTGAGCGGGTGCGCACCGCCGAGGCCGTCGATCTGCCGTGGGTCCGGGCTGCCCATGATCCGCAGCAGCAGCTCGTCGCGGGCAGCCGGCGCCCGCGGCAGGTCGTCCGCCAGGAAGTAGGCCCCCTTGGACGTACCGCCCCGCATCAGGAGGCAGCGGACCTCCGCCGGTCCGCCGGTCACGCCCCGGCCTCCCTCGCGTGGTCCTCGTACGGGGTGTAGCGCACGCCGAGAGCTTCGAGCTTCTCACGCAGTCCGTAGCGGTCCAGCCCGAGTTCGCCCTCCAGGAAGGCGGCGCGTGCCTTGGCCTCCTTGGCCTCCCGCGCCTCGGACGCCTCGGCGGTCTCGCGGACGCGTTCCCGGGGCACGGCCACCACACCGTCGTCGTCGGCGACGATGACGTCACCCGGGCGGATCACCTGGCCCCCGACGACGACCGGGACGTTGACGGAACCACCGGTGGCCTTCACCGTGCCCTGGGCGGACACGGCCTTCGCCCACGCGGCGAAGCCCATGTCCCGCAGCTCCTGGGTGTCGCGGATGCCCGCGTTGATCACCAGCCCGCGTACCCCACGCCGTTGCAGCGCGGTGGCGAACAGCTCTCCGAACATGCCGTCGGTGGACGGGGACGTGGTGGTGACGACGAGGACGTCGCCCTCGCCGCACTGCTCCACCGCCGCATGGATCATGAGGTTGTCGCCCGGCCAGCTGAGCACGGTGACCGCGCTGCCCACGATCCGTACGCCCTGTTGCACGGGGCGCAGTTCGGGTCCGAGCAGGCCGGTGCGGCCCATCGCCTCGCTCACGGTGGCGACGCCGTACGGTGCGAGCGCCTCGATGTCCCGCGCGTCCGCCCTCGGCGGTCCGGTGACGACGATGCCGCTCATGCCGGCGACCCCGTGGTCCGCGCCGTCTCGGTCTTCATGGCTGAACTCTCCTTGCTGGACAGGGCGTCGGCCCACCAGCGCGGCGCGCCGTGCGCGCAGTGCGTCGATCAGGCGCCGCGCGTCAGCCGCGCAGTGCCTCGATCACGCTCGCCAGGTGGGAGCGGACGGCCGCTTCGGCCGCCTGCGGCTCCCTGGCCCTGATCGCGTCGATCATGGCCAGGTGTTCACTCAGGGACTGCTGCGGGCGTCCGGGCCTCAGGGCGAGCTGGAACCTGTGGCGCACCAGCTGGCCGTTCAGCCGTTCCAGGAGCGACACGGCCGCCCGCTGGCCGGAGAACTTCCTGACCATGGCGTGGAGCTCATGATTCAGGTCGGAGTAGAGCATCGGCTCACCGTCGACGACGGACTTGGTCATGGCCTCGCCGACCGCCGTGAGCCGGTCGAGCTGCTCGGCGTCGGCCGCGACGGCCGCCTTGGCCGCACAGAGCCCCTCCAGGGCCATGCGGCACTCCGTGATGGCGACGGCTTCGTCGACGCTCACCACCCGAACCCGTGATCCGCGGTTACGGATCCGCTCGACCAGGCCCTCCGACTCCAGCTCGGTCAACGCCGCTCGGACGCCGGCCCGCGTCACACCGAACCGCTCGGCGAGTTCGATCTCCACCAGCCGCTGGGCCGGTGCCATCTCGCCGCGCAGAATCGCCTGCCGCAGGTGGGTCAGGGCCAGCTGTCTGGCCTGCTCCCCGCTGATCGGACCGGCTTGTCTCGACATCGCTGCCCCCTGAGTGAGTGCCTGTCGAACCTAAAACCAGAGGAACAGGATTGTCAACGATCCCGTTTGCGATATTGACGGAGATGCTGGGGCGGGACCGGCGGGAGAGCACTCCCGTAACGACTCATGGGCCCGGTTCCCTCTCGCTGTGAGAGGGAACCGGGCCCATGGAAGTCATGCGGGCGGCACGCCGGCGGCGGTGCGGCGTGCTCGGCGCGCCGGCGTCAGCGGCAGATCAGGCAGCGGCTGCCGTGGCACCCTCGGCGACCTGACGGAGCACCTCGGTCAGCGAGGTGACGACCTCGGCGTCGTCCGCCGGGTGGAGCTCGGCGAAGCGCGTCACGGAGCCGGGGATGGAGAGCTTGGCGTCCGCCAGGACCGCTCCGCCCGCGAGACCGGCCGCCTTGCGGGCCTCGTCCTGGGCCCACACGCCACCGAACTGGCCGAAGGCGGTGCCGACCACGGCGACCGGCTTGCCGGTCATGGCTCCGGCGCCGTACGGGCGGGACAGCCAGTCGATGGCGTTCTTCAGGACCGCCGGCATGGTGCCGTTGTACTCGGGCGAGAACAGGAGGAACGCGTCGGACCGGCCGGCCGCCTCGCGCAGCTGGGCGGCGGCAGCCGGAACGCTGCCCTCGACGTCGATGTCCTCGTTGTAGAAGGGGACGTCCACGAGGCCCTCGTACAGCTCGACCTCGGCGCCCTCGGGCGCGTGCTTGACGGCCGCCTCGGCGAGCTGGCGGTTGTGGGAACCGGCGCGGAGGCTGCCGACGAGGGCGAGGATGCGTACAGACATGGGGGAGCTCCCGGGAGACGGATACTGCAGAAGTAAGCGGACCGTGGTCCGTTTAAAGTTGTACCACCTAAACGGACCGTGGTCCACTTCCGTCCGTCCGGGGCTACCCTGAAGCCATGACCGCTCCCCTGCCCCCGCTGCCCGGGCCGCCCGACACCGGCGAGGCGCGGACGAATCTCACGCTCGCCGGAGTGGGCGAACCCGAGATGCTGCGGGCGGACGCGGCGCGCAACCGGGCGCTCCTGCTGGACGCGGCCTCACGCCTCCTGGCTCACTGCGGGGTGGCGAACCTCACCATGGAATCGGTCGCGGCAGCCGCCGGAGTCGGCAAGGGCACGGTCTTCCGGCGCTTCAAGGACCGCACCGGCCTGCTCATCGCGCTCCTGGACCACCGCGAGGCCCTGCTGCAGGCCGCCTTCCTCTCCGGGCCGCCCCCCATGGGCCCGGACGCCCCCGCGGCCGAGCGGCTGCACGCCTTCGGCCCTGCCCTGATGCGTCACGAGCGCGATCACCACGAGCTGATCCTGGCCTCCCGCACCGACCCCCTGCGCACCTACGAGGTCCCCGCGCAGCGGCTGAGGATCAGCCATGTCACCCTGCTCCTGCGCCAGGCACATGCGGCGGGGGAGCCGGAGCTCCTCGCGCACACGCTGCTCGGGTCGATCGACACGCCCCTCGTCCACCATCTGACCTGTGAACGCGGCATCGGCGTCGACAAGCTGGAACGGGGCTGGCACGAGCTCCTCAGCCGTTACGGGGTGGCGCGCTGAGGGCGGTGCCACGGGGCCGCGACCGCACCTGGACCAGGGCGTGCGTACCGCTCGTACGCCACTCCCGGCCGGAGCGGTCCAGGCTCTCCTGGGTCCGCGGATCCAGGCCCACGACGACGTCGGACTTCAGCGTACGCAGCGCGGCGACGGCACTCGGGAAGTACGCCGTGAGGTCGGCGAACGGCGTGGTCGCCGGCCACAGCCGGTCGCCCACCAGGCGTCGGTAGTTGAGGTCGCCCTTCAGGATCGTCAGCGTGGCCGCGCCGAACTCCGACCGGAGCTCCTGGGGCATCCGGTCGTACGGGAACGGGGAGCAGAAGAACGGGTGCGTACGCACCTCGATCCGGCCGGTCCCCATGGCCTCCCAGACCCGGACGCCGATCGCTCCCGCCTCACCGGGGGCGCTGTTCAGCCGGCGCAGGCAGTCGACGACATCGGCCGTCATGGCGTCGGAGACGTAATACGGGGCGGGCTTCACATGGAGCACCACCCGGTCGGCGTGGCCGTGTCGGAGAAGGTGGTCGACGAGAACGAGGTCGGGGATCAGCTCGCGCCCGGTGTTGTCCGCGATGACGGCGACGGTCGCCGGGGACCCGACGGGCAGGAGCGCCCACAGCGCCGCACTGTCGTCGGCGACCAGAGCGGGGTCGGTCTCGCCGGGGGTGGACCCACCGGTCGGGCCGCGGAAGCCGAGATCGGCTCGGTTCCCCCAGAGCGAGGCCTGGAGCAGGGCCGCCGCCCGCTCGGTGGCGGGGGCACCGGCGAGGTCGTCCAGCGATCGGAGTTCCTCCTCGACCGTGGAACCGCGCAGTTCCGCGCGCTTGAAGGAGGCGAAGGGGTCGACGCCCTGCCACGGCCCCTCGTCGAAGTAGCCGACGGCTCCCAGGAGCCTGCGGTAGAAATAGCTCTCGCCCCAGAGGAACGGGGCGTCGAACCACGGACGTCCGAAGTGCTCCCGCCCCCGCCCCAGCCAGAGCTCACGGTCCGGGCTGCCGGGACCGAGCGGTTCGACGACCCCGTGGACGATCTCGTGGAGCAGGGCGTCGAGGGCGCGGTGCTGCTGGGGGCCGTACGGGAAGGCCTCGCGCACCTGCTCGATCAGGGCCGGGTGGCGCTCGGCCATGACGCTCCGGGCGAAGCTGCCGGGCTCCCTGCAGGTGATCACAGGGGGGAGGCCGAGGTCTCCTACGGCCCGGGAAGTCGCTCGCGTATCGCCCATGCACCCAGTCTGCCCTGCCGACGGAAGCCGCTCCTCCCCCGACGGTGAGCGCGTCCACCGTCCGCCCCCGCGACCGGCGGTCAACGCCCGTGGCGGAACCGGCACATGGAGCACCCGGGGCCTGGTTACGATATGGAACGGCTCAGACGACTTACCCCAGGAAAGGGAACCCGCACCCATGCCGGCCGAGACATTCGAGTTTCAGGTAGAAGCTCGCCAGCTCCTGCAGATGATGATCCATTCGATTTACTCGAACAAGGATGTATTCCTGCGTGAGCTCATTTCCAATTGTTCGGACGCGCTGGACAAGCTGCGGCTCGAATCTCTCCGTGACGACACGCTCCAGGTGGACACGTCCGACCTGCATATCGCCATCGAGGCCGACCAGGAGACGCGCACTCTGACCGTGCGCGACAACGGTATCGGGATGTCGCACGACGAGGTCGTGCAGCTGATCGGGACGATCGCGAACTCCGGTACGGCGAAATTCCTCCAGGAATTGAAGGAAGCCAAGGACGCCACCGCTTCCGAGGAACTCATCGGGCAGTTCGGTGTCGGGTTCTATTCGAGCTTCATGGTCGCCGACGAGGTCACCCTGGTGACTCGGCGCGCGGGCGAGGAAACGGGCACACGCTGGCAGTCCGGCGGCGAGGGCACCTACACCGTCGAGTCCGTCGACGACGCGCCGCAGGGCACCTCGGTCACGCTGCGGCTCAAGCCCGAGGACGCCGAGGACAAGCTCTTCGACTACACCTCGCCCTGGAAGCTCAGGGAAATCGTCAAGCGCTACTCGGACTTCATCACCTGGCCCATCCGCATGGCGGCGGTTGCGGGCGAGGAGGGAGCGGAGCCCGGGACCGAGACGGTCAACTCGATGAAGGCCCTGTGGGCCCGGTCGAAGGATTCCGTGACCGATGAGGAGTACAGCGAGCTGTACAAGCACATCAGTCACGACTGGACGGATCCGCTCGAAACCATCCGCATGCAGGCGGAGGGAACCTTCGAATACCAGGCTCTGCTCTTCCTGCCGTCCCACGCGCCGCAGGACCTGTTCATGCAGGACCACAAGCGTGGAGTCCAGCTCTACGTGAAGCGCGTATTCATCATGGATGACTGCGAAGCGCTGATGCCGACGTATCTCCGCTTCGTGAAGGGCGTGGTCGACGCACAGGACCTTTCGCTCAACGTGTCGCGCGAGATCCTCCAGCAGGACCGCCAGATCGAGATGATGCGGCGCCGTCTGGTCAAGAAGGTGCTCTCGACGGTGAAGGACATGAGGTCCGACGCCCCTGAGAAGTACGAGACGTTCTGGAAGGAGTTCGGCCGGGTCCTCAAGGAGGGGCTGTTCCAGGACTTCGAGAACCGCGACGCGATCCTGGAGATCTCCTCGTTCGCCTCCACCCAGGACGAGGAGGGGCTGACCACTCTGCGCTCGTACGTCGAGCGGATGAAGGAGGGCCAGGAGCAGATCTACTACATGACGGGTGAGTCCCGTGCGGCCATGGAGAGCTCGCCGCACATGGAGGCCTTCCGCGCCAAGGGCTTCGAGGTCCTGCTGCTGACCGAACCTGTCGACGAGGTCTGGGTCCAGTCCGTTCCCGAGTTCGACGGCAAGCCGCTCCAGTCCATCTCCAAGGGCGAGGTCGACCTCGACACCGACGAGGAGAAGAAGGAGGTCGAGGCCGAGCGGGAGAAGCAGCAGCAGGACTACGCCGGTCTGCTGACCTGGATGACCGAGCAGCTCGGTGACACCGTGAAGGAGGTACGTCTCTCCTCGCGGCTCACCGTCTCGCCGGCCTGCATCGTCTCGGACACGCACGATGTCACCCCGGCGCTGGAGAACATGTACCGCGCCATGGGCCAGGAGGTGCCGCAGATCAAGCGCATCCTCGAACTCAACCCCTCGCACGCGCTGATCAGCGGGCTGAACAAGGCGTACGCCGAGCAGAGCGGCGAGGAGGGCACCCGCACCGAACTGGCCGAGACCGCCGAGCTGGTCCACGGCCTCGCGCTTCTCTCGGACGGCGGGGAGCTGAGTGACCCCTCGCGCTTCAGCAGGCTGATGGCGGACCGTCTGGAGCGCACGCTCTAGTCCACGGACCGTCCCCGACCCACTGCGGCCGCCAGGATTCCTGGCGGCCGCAGTCGTGTGCCGGGCGAGCATGTGGGGTGCTGGACGAGCGTGCGGCGCGAGAGCGGTTGTGAAGGGTGAGCGACGGCGCGAAGCGGCTGACGTTCGAACAGGTGGCGGTCCCCCGAAGGTGACTCAGAGGAGTCGTGCCGGGTGTCGGAGAGACCCACAACTTCACTCTTTCGACGACCCGTTGAAGGTTTATCTACGCGCGGAGCGTCGACGACCGAACGATCCTTCGGGCATATCAGACGACTTTCCCCGCGGCCATTACCGCCGAGTACCGGGAGCTGCTACAAACGTGCACGCCCCACGAACTCCCCACTCGTCCCCCACATTTCGAAGGGCTGGCAGCCATGTCAGTACGAACCTTCCGGGCGTCCCTCACCACCCTCGCGATCGCAGCCGTGGCCGCACTCGGCCTGGCGCAACCGGCATCCGCCGCAGGCGACAACTACGTCGCCCTCGGTGACTCCTACTCCTCCGGCGTCGGCGCCGGGAGCTACACCTCCGAGAGCGGTGACTGCAAACGCAGCACCAACGCGTACCCCTTCCTGTGGAAGAACGCGAACGCCCCGTCGTCGTTCACGTTCGTCGCCTGCTCGGGTGCGACGACGGCCTCCGTGTCCAGCGGTCAGCTGGGCGCGCTGAGTTCGTCGACCACGCTCGTCAGCCTCACCGCCGGCGGCAACGACGTCGGATTCGCGGACGTCATGCAGACCTGCGTCCTGCAGAGCGAGGCCGCCTGCGTGTCCCGGGTGAACACAGCGGTCTCCCAGATGGAGAACGCGCTGCCCGGCAGGCTCGACTCCCTCTACGCGGGCATCCGTTCACGGGCGCCGCAGGCCCATGTGGTGGTCCTGGGCTACCCGCGCTTCTACAAGCTGTCGGGCACCTGCGTCGCGGGCCTCACGGAGACCGAGCGCGGGGCCATCAACAACGCGTCGGACGTACTGAACGGGGTGCTCGCCAAGCGGGCGGCCGACGCGGGGTTCACGTATTCGAGTGTGGTGGACGAATTCACCGGGCACGAACTCTGCTCGGGTGACGCGTGGATCCACAGCGTGTCCATCCCGGTCACCAACTCGTACCACCCGAAGGCCATCGGACAGTCGAACGGCTACCTTCCGGCCTTCGACTCCGTGGCGTAGCGCGCGTGGAGCGGGACCGCCCGGCACACCCCGGGCGGGTCCGCCACACGCCGGGCGGGTCCGCCGCCGAGGTCGCGCCGCCCGGCGGGCGGGCCGGGCGCTCGCTGCGCTCCGGGCTCAGTACCGCTCGACCAGGTGCTCCCGGCCGGCCGGGAGCTCGTAGGGCTCGGGCCAGAAGTCCGTCACCCCGGAGATCCTGCCGTCCGCGTCGAACGTGAAGAAGTGAATGGCGTGCGTCTCGTCCGGCCCCACGGTGACGAGCGTCCGGACAGCGGCCTGCCGGCCTTCCCCGTCGGCCACTGTCCGCTCGATCCGGACGTGCCGGTCCCCCGGGTACTCCCGGTTGAACCGGACGAAGCGCTCCTTGCCGAGGATGCGCTCACGGCTCTGCGGCAGTTCGTACACCACGTCGTCGGCGAGGGTGGCGGCGAACGCCCCCCAGTCGCGGGCCTCCGCCGTGGCCCAGTACATCTCGACAGCGGCTCGCACCTCGGCCGTGCCCCACGCCTCGCCCGGCCTGTCAGCCATATCGGTCATGCCCCCGAGTGTGGACCCCGCCACCGACAGTCGGCCGCGGCGCGGCTCCGGTCAGCCGCCGACCGGCCGGGACGCCTTGACCGAGTACATCATCGGGATGCGCGGACGGTCGGCGGGGAAGCGGTAGTAGCCGTCCGAATGCCGCACCAGCGCCGGGTAGCGGGCGAAGAGCGAGGCATCGTGCTCGTGCAGGAACTCGATCCGCAGCCCGGCCGCCGCCAGCGCCGAGACGACCTCGCCCACGGGGTGCGGCCACTCGACGCTGCGGTTGTGGACGGTGGCGGCATCCAAGTCGGCGTACGTGCCCGGCGACTCCTCCACCCAGGGATCGCGACTGAAGTAGTCGTACGCGATCGTCGAGCCGGTTTCGTCGTCCAGGCAGTCGGTCAGCGGGTGGAACTCCGCCAGGTAGAGGAACCCTCCGGGTGCGACCAGTGACGATACGACCTCCGCCCAACGGCCGACGTCCGGGAGCCAGTTCAGGGCTCCGATGCCGGTGTAGACGATGTCGTACGCGGAATCCGGGACGGCCTGCGCGGCGTCGTACACGTCGGACGCGACGAACGTAGCCCGCTCCGGTGTCAGACCCAGCGAGCGGGCCAGGTCACGGGCGGTCTCGACGGCGGGTTCGGAGAAGTCGAGGCCCACGACCTGGGCGGCGCCGTGGCGCGCCCACGAGAGGGTGTCGAGGCCGATGTGGCACTGCAGGTGCAGCAGGGTTCGGCCGGTCACGTCACCGACCTCCGCGAGCTCGAACCCGCGGAGAGCGTCCTTCCCCGCCCGGAAGGCCTCCAGGTCGTAGAAGTCACTGGCCGCGTGGATGGCCACGCGCTCGTCCCAGCGTGCGCGGTTGGCCTCGTGCCAGTCGTCGGGCGTCGGTGCGTACATGCCGTGAAAGTTACCCACAGGCCGGTGGTGCGTGCGAGCGGTTATCCACAGGCCCCCCGGCATCGTGGTCACATCGGGTTGGATGGGGTCATGAGCGACACACAGAACGACGCATCCGTGCCGGAGCGGGAGCAGGAACCGCCGCAGTGGGAGCAGCGTTTCCGCGCTGCGCGGGTGTCCCTGCCCGACTGGGCCGAGGACGCCCCCGACCGCGCGCTCTTCGTCTCCAACGCCACCGGCACGTACGAGCTGTACGCGTGGGACCGCGCGACCGGGAAGCAGCGCCAGGTCACGGACCGGCCCAACGGGACGACCGACGGTGTGCTGACGCCGGACGGCCAGGCCGTCTGGTGGTTCGCCGACACCGACGGCGACGAGTTCGGGGTGTGGATGCGGCAGCCCTTCGACGGCGGTGCGGACGAGGAGGCCACGCCCGGTCTCGAACCCTCCTACCCGGCCGGGCTCGCGATCGGCCGCGACGGCACAGCGGTGGTCGGCCGCTCGACCGACGAGGACGGGACGACCGTTCATCTGGTGCGGTCCGGGGCGGAGCCGGTCGAGATCTACCGGCACCGGGAGTCCGCCGGGGTGGGTGACCTCTCCCACGACGGGACGCTGATCGCCCTGGAACACACGGAGCACGGCGACGCGATGCACTCGGCGCTGCGGGTGGTGCGCCCCGACGGTTCGACGGTCGCCGAGCTGGACGACACCGAGGGCGGCACGAAGGAGCTCGGCCTGTCGGTGCTGGGCTTCGCCCCGGTGGCGGGTGACACCCGGCTGCTGGTCGGGCACCAGCGGCGTGGGCGCTGGGAGCCGATGATCTGGGACCCGGTCGCGGGCACGCAGACGGACCTGCCGGTCGATCTGCCCGGTGACGCGGGCGCCGAGTGGTATCCGGACGGGTCCGCGCTGCTGATCGAGCACGACTTCGAGGCGCGCAGCGAGCTGTGGCGGTTCGAGCCGGGCGCCGCCGGGCCGGTGCGGGTCGAGACACCCGCCGGGACGGTGTCGGGCGCCACCGCCCGCCCGGACGGCTCGGTGGAGTATCTGTGGTCGTCGGCTGCCCAGCCGCCCGCGGTGCGGTCCACGACGGGCTCCGTTGTCCTCGACCCGCCGGGTGCGAAGGCCCCGGCCTCGGTGCCGGTGCGGGACGCCTGGGTGGACGGCCCAGGGGGCCGCGTCCACGCCCTGGTGCAGACCCCCGCCGGTGACGGCCCGTTCCCCACGGTCTTCGAGATACACGGCGGGCCCACCTGGCACGACAGCGACGCCTTCGCGTCGGGTCCAGCGGCGTGGGTGGACCACGGCTTCGCGGTGGTGCGGGTCAACTACCGCGGGTCGACGGGATACGGGCGCGCGTGGACGGACGCGCTCAAGCACCGGGTCGGGCTGATCGAGCTGGAGGATGTGGCGGCCGTCCGGGACTGGGCGGTGACGTCGGGACTCGCGGACCCGGAGCGGCTGGTGCTGGCCGGTGGCTCGTGGGGCGGCTATCTGACCCTGCTCGGGCTGGGGACGCAGCCGGACGCCTGGGCCCTCGGGCTGGCCGCTGTCCCGGTCGCCGATTACGTCACCGCCTACCACGACGAGATGGAAGCGCTGAAGGCGATGGACCGCACCCTGCTGGGCGGGACCCCGGAGGAGGTGCCCGAGCGCTTCGAGGCCTCGTCCCCGCTGACCTATGTGGACGCCGTGCGCGCCCCGGTCTACATCTCGGCCGGTGTTAACGACCCGCGCTGCCCGATCCGCCAGGTGGAGAACTACGTGGACCGTCTCGCGGCCCGCGGCGCGGTCCACGAGGTCTACCGCTACGACGCGGGACACGGCTCACTCGTCGTGGAGGAGCGGATCAAGCAGGTGCGGCTGGAGCTGGACTTCGCCCTCCGCCACCTCGGGCGGGGACGGGAGGGGAAGGAACCGACCGCATAAGGTCCGGATAAATGGTGCACCCCGCTCCGGCGGCCCGGAGCGGGGAACCGTACCTTGGAGGGGTGTACCGGTTCCTGCTGACCCCGCGGTGGTGGGGGATCAACCTCTTCGTCGTGCTGGCCATCCCGTTCTGCGTCTTCATGGGCACATGGCAGCTCGGCCGTTTCGAGGACCGTGTGCAGTCGCACGAGGAAGCCGAGGAGCGCCCCGATCCGGGCACCCGCTCCCCGGCACCGCTCGACGAACTGCTCCCCGTCAGCACGGACACGTCCGGCCGCCCGGCTGTGGCGAAGGGGACGTACGCCGATCAGTTCCTGGTCCCCGGACGTGAGCTGGACGACCGCAACGGCTTCTACGTGCTGGATCTGCTGCGCACCGACAGCGGCAAGGCCCTGCCCGTCGTGCGGGGCTGGCTGGCCGGCAGTCCCGGCAGCACCGAGGTGCCCGAGGCCCCGGCCGGCGAGGTCACCGTGACCGGCGATCTGCAGGCCTCCGAGAACAGCGGCACCACCGGGGTCGACCTCAGCGGCGGGCTCCCCGAGGGCCAGCTCGGCATGATCAGCGCGGCGTCCCTCGTCAACGTCGTGCCGTACGACGTCTACGACGCGTGGGTGACGCTGCCCGGGCCGGAGGCGGGTGGCACGGATGACGGTGGCCTGAAGCCCGTTCCCGCGGCGGCGGCCCAGGGCAGCGGGCTCGATCTGAAGGCTTTCCAGAATCTCGGCTACACCGGCGAGTGGTTCGTCTTCGGCGGCTTCGTGCTCTTCATGTGGTTCCGGCTGATGCGTCGCGAGGCGGAAGCCGCCCGCGACATAGAGCTGGGGCTCGCGGCCGACGCCGACTGACGCGTGACCGGGGCCGGGGCCGGCCGGGCCGAAAACCCGCCGGGAGCCCGAGAGGGTCCTGGCGGGCCCCTGCCCGTATCAGTCGAAGTCCTCACGCTCGCCGAGGGCGTGTTCTCGCTCTCGCCGAGGGCGTGTTCTCGCTCTCGCCGAGGGCGTGTCTCGGCGGCGTCGTGTCAGCGCCCTGCGCCAAGGGCTCGCGCCCGGAGCGCCCGGACCGTGCCGTGCTTGACCCGGCCAGGGCCCTTCGACCGGGTCGTGCCCGGGACGGCCCGGGCGAGCGGGCTCAGGACGCGTCCAGTACGCCCGTGCGGTAGATGGTGCCGGCGCACGCGTTGGCGATCGTGGTCTCCGCCGTCGGCGCGCCTGCCTCCGGGGTGTGGGTGACCGCGATGCTGCCGTCCGCCGGCCCCTCGTCCGCGCTGCCGAACTGCGCTGCCGTGTCCGTCGTCCCGGTGTCGCTCCCCGTCGTGCCCTCGCCGCCGCCTCCGCCACCGTCCGTGGGCGTCGGGCTGGGCGATCCGCCGGTGGTCGGGCAGGTGTCCGACGGCACCCACGCGAAGCGCACCTCGTACGTCATCGCCGGCTTCAGGAGTACGGCCCCCGGCTCCAGCGAGGGATCGGGCAGACCGGCCGCCGGGTCGCCCGCGGTGTGCTGCACCACGGTGATCTTCAGCGGGTCGGCGGCGCCCGCCGCCTGGAATCCGACGGTGCCGTTGGTGGTGACCGAGCAGGAATCGCCGGAGACGTTGGCGATCTTGAAGGTTCCGTACACGGTGCCGTCCGAGCCGGGCGCGCCCGCGTCCGCGGAGGCCACACCGAGCTGGTCGGGCGCGCAGGCCGTGGCCGCTGCCACACCGGCACCCGGGGGATCGTCCCGGCCCTCGGACCCGCTGCTCTCGGCGCCCGGGTCCGCCCCCCGCGACGGAGCCGCGGAGTTCCCCGTCTCGCCCTCGGCACCCTCGCTCCGGCGGTCCTCGGGCCCCGCCGTCCTTCCGCCGTCGGCCTCGGCGCCCGCGTCCTCGCCGCTGCCTCCCTGCGCCTGCTCGCCGTGGCCGGCGATGGCGGGGCTGGCGGTGGTCGAGCCGTCCGAATTCGCCACGTGGACGAATGCGGGAACCGCCGTGCCGATCAGTAGCGCCGCTGCCGCCGCGCCCACCACGCCCTGGCGCCGCCTGGCGCGCCGGGCGGGCACCGCGCGATGCAGATGGTCGAGGGTGCCGTCGGAGGGCTCCAGGCCTTGGACGGCGCCCCGCAACATGCGGCGCAGCGCGACCTCGTCCATACCCTCTCCACTGGAACCGCCGGAACCGCCGGAACCGCCGGAACCGCCGACAGAGGTACCGCCGCCCTGGCCGCCCCCGCCGCCGAAGAGTGCGGTCAGCGTGCCGCCCTCGCCGGACCCGGCGTCAGGGCCGTCCTCGTCACGGCCGTCCGCGCCGTGACCGTCCGAGCCGTGACCGTCCGAGCCGTCGTGACCCTCCAGGCCACTGCCGCCCGCCTCCGGCGCGGTGGTCCCTGAGGCGGCTTCGGCGCCGTCGACCGCGTCCTGCTTCCGTTCACCGTCCGGCTCCGGATCGGTGTTCGGGATGCTTTCCGGCCCGTGGTTCACAATTCCGTTTCCAGTCCGGTCATCGTCGTGCCTGTGCTCGGGCCCGCTCATGCCTGCGCCTCCATCACCACGCGCAGTGCCGCAATGCCCCGGGAACCGTACGCCTTCACCGAACCGAGTGATATCCCCAGTGTCTCGGCGACCTGGGCCTCCGTCATGTCCGAGAAGTAGCGCAGCACCAGCACCTCGCGCTGGCGGCGCTGCAGCCCCTTCATGGCCTTGATCAGCGCGTCCCGCTCCAGTTGGTCGTACGCGCCCTCCTCCGCGCTCGCCATGTCGGGCATCGGCTTGGAGAGGAGCTTCAGCCCGAGGATGCGCCGGCGCAGCGCCGAGCGCGACAGGTTGACCACGGTCTGGCGCAGGTACGCCAGCGTCTTCTCCGGATCGCGCACCCGGTTCCGCGCCGAGTGCACCCGGATGAAGGCCTCCTGCACGACGTCCTCGCAGGACGCGGTGTCGTCCAGCAGGAGCGCCGCGAGGCCCAGCAGCGAGCGGTAGTGGGCGCGATAGGTCTCGGTCAGATGGTCGACCGTCGTTCCTGCCGCCACCGTCTCCTCAGCGCCCTCGCGCTGCGAGGGCAGCCGGGTGGAGCGCGCGGCGGGCATGGGCGCGATCACCGGCATGCCGCCGGCCGCGCGGGGCCTCCGGAGCTGACGCGCCGGAGCGCCTCGCAACGGGCCCACCACTGTGATGTCGAGAACCTCTGCCACGCCAGTTGGACACGCTTCCCCCCGTCAGGGTTGTACGCGTACGGCACCGCGTTCGATGCTGTGCGACATGCCCTCATTCGTACCTGCTCTTCCCCAAATGCCCCGAAAACGCATCCAGCCACGCAAGAAGTGACGACAGAGACGCGTAGCGCCCGCCTAGCGGTTGCGGAGGGCGAGGAGATCATCGTCGGATATGACAACGCCCCAGCTCAAGAGATTCAGACCAGCAAGTTGCCCACAGGGCGCACACGGATCCTACAAAACAGGTTCGATCAGGTACGGGAAAATTCGCCTGCCACCGATTCGGCGATCTGGGCCACGTTGAGAGCCGCGCCTTTTCGGAGATTATCGCCGCAGATGAACATCTCGACGGCGCGCGGATCGTCCATCGACTGGCGCACCCGGCCCACCCAGGTCGGGTCGGTGCCCACCACATCGGACGGCGTGGGGAAGTCACCGGCCGCCGGGCTGTCGAAGAGCACCACCCCGGGCGCGGTCGCCAGGACCTCGTGCGCCCTGGCCACGGCCACCTCGTTCTCGAAGCGGGCGTGCACGGACATGGAGTGCGTCGTGACGACGGGCACGTACACACAGGTCGCCGTGACCTCGAGGTCCGGCAGTCCCAGGACCTTCCGGCACTCCTCGCGGATCGCCAGCTCCTCGGACGACCAGCCGTCCCCGGCATCCGTCCCGGCCCAGGGCACCACGTTCAGCGCCACCGGAGCGGCGAAGGGGCTCTTCTCACCGTCGCCCAGGGCCCTCCGTACGTCACCGGGGCGGGTGCCCAGCTCCGTACCCGCCACCAGGGCCAGCTGCTCGCGGAGCACGGCGACTCCGTCCCGGCCCGCGCCGCTCACCGCCTGGTAGGACGAGACGATCAGCTCGCGCAGCCCGAATTCGGCGTGCAGCGCGCCGACCGCGACGATCAGCGACAGTGTCGTGCAGTTCGGGGACGCGACGATGCCGCGCGGACGCAGCCGCGCGGCATGGGGGTTGATCTCGGGTACGACGAGGGGAACGTCGTCGTCCAGGCGGAAGGCGGCCGAGTCGTCCACGACCACCGCGCCCTTGGCTGCGGCCACCGGCCCCCACTGCGCGGACACCTCGTCCGGCACCAGGAACAGGGCGACGTCCACACCGTCGAACACGTCCTCGGTGAGCGCGAGGACCTCGGTCTCCTCGCCGCGTACGACCAGCTTGGTGCCGGCCGCACGCGGGGAGGCGATCAGTCTGACCTCGCCCCAGACGTCCTCGTGCTGCGAGAGGATCTGGAGCATGACGCCGCCGATCGCACCGGTCGCGCCGACGACCGCGAGCGAAGGGCGGCGTCCTGTCATCGGCCGGTGCCCCCGTAGACGACAGCCTCGTCGGAGTCGCTGTCGAGTCCGAAGGCGGTGTGCACGGCGCGCACGGCCTCGTTGACGTCGTCGACCCGGGTGACCACCGAGATGCGGATCTCGGACGTCGAGATCAGCTCGATGTTCACGCCGACGTCGGACAGCGCCTCGAAGAAGCCGGCGGTGACACCGGGATTGGTCTTCATGCCCGCGCCGACGAGGGAGATCTTGGCGATCTGGTCGTCGTAGCGCAGCGACTCGAACCCTATGCCGGCGCGGTTGCGCTCCAGGGCGTCGATGGCCTTGCGGCCCTCGGCCTTGGGCAGGGTGAACGTGATGTCCGTGAGCCCGGTCGAGGCGGCGGAGACGTTCTGCACCACCATGTCCATGTTGATCTCCGCGTCCGCGACGGCGCGGAAGATCGCTGCGGCCTCGCCCGGCTTGTCGGGAACCCCGACGACCGTGACCTTGGCCTCGGAGACGTCGTGGGCGACTCCGGAGATGATGGCGTGCTCCACCTGCTGGTCCCCTTGCGGCTCGTTGCTGACCCAGGTGCCGCGCAGTCCGGAGAAGGACGAGCGGACGTGGATCGGGATGTTGTAACGGCGTGCGTACTCCACGCAGCGGTGCAGCAGCACCTTGGAGCCGGACGCCGCCAGCTCCAGCATGTCCTCGAAGGAGATCCAGTCGATCTTCCGGGCCTTCTTCACGACCCGGGGGTCGGCGGTGAAGACACCGTCCACATCGGTGTAGATCTCACAGACCTCGGCGTCCAGCGCGGCGGCCAGCGCGACAGCGGTCGTGTCGGAACCACCGCGACCGAGGGTCGTGATGTTCTTGCCCTCCTGGCTGACGCCCTGGAACCCGGCGACGATGGCGATGTTGCCCTCGTCGATCGAGGTCCGGATGCGGCCGGGCGTGACATCGATGATGCGCGCTTTGTTGTGGACCGAGTCGGTGATGACACCGGCCTGGCTGCCCGTGAAGGACTGGGCCTCGTGGCCCAGGTTCTTGATCGCCATCGCCAGGAGGGCCATGGAGATCCGCTCCCCGGCCGTCAGCAGCATGTCGAACTCACGCCCGGCAGGCATCGGGGATACCTGCTCGGCGAGATCGATCAACTCGTCCGTCGTGTCGCCCATCGCGGACACCACGACAACCACCTGGTTGCCGTTCTTCTTGGCGTCCACGACTCGCTTGGCGACACGCTTGATGCCTTCGGCATCGGCTACGGAGGAGCCTCCGTACTTCTGCACGACAAGGCCCACGTGCGCTCCTCGCTCAATAATGGTGCGGTCGGCTCAGTTTAACGAGCAGTCCGGAATCAACCCGTCGGTACCGGATGGTGAGATGTCCCGCCCACCACCCGGAACGGCATGTCGCTCCGAACTGCTCGTACGGGGCTGTTGCCCAGTGGCCCGATCCGCACGCCTCTTTGTGTCCCAGGACACAACAGACGCGGCCGTCGCACAAGCCACGGAGGGCCGCTACAGGACCGGCCGCAGGCCCAGCGGCCCCGCGATCTCCTCGGCCATCACACGCCCCGCCTCCTCGGCCAGGTCCCCGTCGCCCGGGTCCTGGTCGATGTCCAGGCCGTCGAGCTCCTGGAGCGGCTGGTTCAGCCGGATGTGGGCGATCAGCGACTGGAGCGCGCGCAGAGCCGCGGACGCGGTGGAGCCCCAGTTGGAGAAGTACGAGAACTGCCACCACCACATGGCCTCCGCCGTGCGGTCCGCCTCGTAGTGCGCGAGGCCGTGCCCGAGGTCCGTGACCAGGTCGGCCAGGTCGTCGGAGATCCGGTGGGGTACGGGCGCCTTGCGGGGCTCGTACGGGTCGAAGACCTCGGAGTAGACGTCGATGGGCTCCAGGAGCTCCGCGAAGCGCTCACGCAGCCCGTCGGCGTCCGGCTCGGCGCCGAGGTCCGGTTCGTAGCGCTCGTCCGGGAGGATGTCCTCGTACGCGCCGAGTCTCCCGCCGGCCAGCAGGAGCTGGGAGACCTGGAGGAGCAGGACCGGGACGGCCTCCTCGGGCTCCTCGGCCTTGGACACCTCGGTGACCGCGACGATGAAGGTCTTGATCTGATCCGCGATCTGGACGGCGAAGTCGTCCGGATCCTGCGTGACGGAGTTCAGCGTGGCGTCAGACATCGAGGGGACCTCCCGTGGGCACGGTCGCGAACGGTGGGTAGAACATAGCGCCGCCGCGCGTAAAGCCGCAGTCAGATGCCGGGTCACACATCGAGCAGCCGCCTCCCCTCGAAGGCGCGGCCGAGGGTGACCTCGTCCGCGTACTCCAGGTCGCCGCCCACGGGCAGCCCGCTGGCCAGCCGGGTGACCCGCAGGCCCATCGGCTTGACCATCCGGGCGAGGTACGTCGCGGTGGCCTCGCCCTCCAGGTTGGGGTCGGTCGCCAGGATCAGCTCCGTGATCGAGCCGTCCGCGAGCCGGGCCAGCAGCTCCCTGATCCGCAGATCGTCGGGGCCGACGCCCTCGATCGGGCTGATCGCGCCGCCGAGCACGTGGTAGCGGCCCCGGAACTCACGGGTCCGCTCGATCGCCACGACATCCTTGGGCTCCTCGACCACGCAGATGACCGAGCGGTCACGGCGCGCGTCCCGGCAGATGCCGCACTGCTCCTGCTGCGCGACGTTGCCGCAGATCTCGCAGAAGCGGACCTTGTCCTTGACCTCGAGGAGGGCATGGGCCAGACGGCGTACGTCGGTGGGCTCGGCCTGCAGGATGTGGAAGGCGATCCGCTGCGCGCTCTTGGGACCGACGCCCGGCAGCCTGCCCAGCTCGTCGATCAGCTCCTGAACCACGCCTTCGTACAACGGAACGCCTCTCCTTTTTCCTGCTCGTACCGTATCGGGTACGGGTGGGTAGCTACAGGGTCAGAACGGGAGACCCGGCATGCCGCCCAGGCCCTGGGCCAGCGGTCCCAGCTTCTGCTGCTGGAGCTGCTGGGCGTTCTCGTTCGCCGCCTGGACCGCGGCGACGACGAGGTCGGCGAGCGTCTCGGTGTCCTCCGGGTCCACCGCTCCGGGATCGATCACCAGGGCGCGGAGCTCGCCGGACCCGGTCACGGTGGCCTTCACGAGACCACCGCCCGCCTGTCCGTCGACCTCGGTCCTGGCCAGCTCCTCCTGGGCCTCGGCAAGATCCTGCTGCATCTTCTGGGCCTGCTGGAGCAGCTGCTGCATGTTGGGCTGGCCACCACCGGGAATCACGGTCACTCCTGGCACTTCGACGACGGATTGTTTCGGTATGCCGAGCCTACGTGTTCGTCCGACGCCGCGCCCCACCCGCCGGGGACCAACTCTTTCGGGTGAGATCTGAAAAGTGCCTGCCGCGTTCCTATACCTGACCAGAGGCCGTACCCAGGCGGGAATCCCGCGATTCCGACCCCGCGGCCCACCATTCGGCGGTAGGAAGAGCATGCGTATCCGTACCCATACGCACAGCGAAGGTAACGCAGAGTTACACGGGTGGGGCCCCGGTCATATGCCGGTCCCGGCCCCCTCCGTGACCGAGAACCGTGCCGATCCGCGTCGATACGCGCCGAACGCAGAGTGCAGAGGAGTGCCCCGGTGAGTCAGCCGGAGATGCAGCCCGAGGGGCCGCCCCGCAAGGAGCCCGGCGCGGGATCCGGTGCAGGCACCGGAACCGAACGGTCCGGCTCACGCTACGGTTCGAGCCCACGGGATCTGACCGGCCGTGCCTTCCCCCTCGGCGACTGGGGTGAACCCGCCGAGCGGCTCGACGAGCTCTACCGGTGGGTCGAGGCCGGCGCCATGGAGACCGCCGACTGGTATCTGCGTGACCGGGTCCGCAAGCGGCGCACGGCCAGGCTGCTCCGGCTCGGCACGGCGGCCGGGGTGGTCGCGGGCGCGGCCCTCCCGCTGCTCGATCTGACCGGGGAACTGCACGGGTCGGCCGGCTGGGGCTATCTGTCGCTGCTGCTGGGCGCCGCGTGCATGGCGTGCGACCGGTACTTCGGCCTGACCTCCGGCTGGATAAGGAATCTCGCGACGGCACAGGCCGTGCAGCGGCGCCTGCAGGTGCTCCAGTTCGACTGGTCCTCCGAGTGCGTCCGTGAGGTGCTCGGACCGACGGAGGGCACCGCCAGCGAGGCCGCGGAACGGTGCCTGGGGGTGCTGCGACGCTTCTCCGAGGACATCACCGAACTCGTCCGCATGGAGACGGCGGACTGGATGGTGGAGTTCCGGGCCGGACCCGCCCCCATGGGCATGCAGTCGCTGGTGACGGGCGGCCCCGGCGGCCGTCCGGAGCCGGGGTCCTCACCGGGCCGGCTCACCATGCCTGCGGCGGTCAGACCGAACATGCCGCGCCAGCGACCGCCGGAGCCGCCCCGCTGAAGCCGGATCCCGAGCCGCCCCGCTGACGAAGCCGGGGCGGCCGGCGCCACCGGTCAGCTGAAGATGATCATGGAGCCCTGCGCGAGGCTGCGGGTGGCCGCCGCGTGCAGGCCCAGCCAGACGTGCCGCTCCCGGGCGAAGGGGTTTTCGTCGTAGGGGGCCGGAGCGGCCGGCTCCTCCAGCGAGGTGGGGCCGGCGGGCGGGAGCGGGGCGGCCGGCGGGTTGGCCGGGTCGATGCCGATGGACGGGGCGACGAACTCCAGCTCGCGCAGCAGGCCGTGGGAGGAGCCCAGCGGGCCTCCGCCCTCCAGCAGCTGGTCGTCGGAGAGCGGCCGGGGGAAGTCCACCGGGACATACGCTCCGGCGTGGTCGTAGTGCCAGACCAGGTGCGACTCCTGCGCGCTCTGCTCGAACATCTCCAGCAACTGCTCGTAGTCCCCGCCGAGTTCGTCGACGGGCGTGACGGCGAGGCCGCTCAGCTGGAGCAGGTAGGCGCGGCGCAGGAAGTGCAGGGCGTCGTAGTCGAAGCCCGCGACCGGGGCGACGTCCCCGGTGAGTCCCGGCATGTAGGCGTAGACCGGCACGGGCGGCAGCCCCGCCTCGGTCAACGCCTTGTCGTAGACGGCGATCTCTTCGGCGAACGGATTGTCGGGGCTGTGGCACAGCACATCGACGAGGGGGACCAGCCACAGGTCACAGGCCACGAAGTCTCGCTCTCCAACGGGTTCGTGCGATGGTCGGGACAGCGTAATGCGGGCGCGACCCCGCGCACAGGGTGCGGGCCCCGCCGCCCCGCGCGCTCAGGTGTGACCCGGGTGCGGGGGGTCGTCGGCGGCCAGCCGGTCCGCCCAGTCCAGCCCGTGCGTGTAGTAGCCGTCCAGCACCGCGCGCACGGCCGGTCCGTCGGCGGCCGCGATCGCCTCCACCAGCTCCTGGTGGCCGTTCCACAGCCAGTCGCGCAGATCGCCGTCCCCCCGCAGGTACGGGACGGCGAAGGCCCAGGCCTGCATCCGCAGCCGCTGCAGGAAGTCGCTGATGTAGGCGTTGCCGACGACGGCACCGAGCTCGCGCCAGAAGCGCAGGTCGTAGCCGATGAGGATGTCGAGGTCGCCGCCGCGCGCCGCCCGTGCCGCCTCCTCGCCCCTGCGCCGTACGGAGACGAGGGCGGCCCGGTGCACGCCGATCACGGCGGGCGCCGAACCGGACCCGTCGAAGATCCGCCGGAACACCCCGTCTATGACCAGCGCGCGCGCTTCCACCATCGCCCGGTAGTCGGCGACGGAGAATTCGCGGACGCGGAAGCCGCGGTGCTGGTCGGATTCGAGCAGGCCCTGCGCGGAGAGGTCGAAGAGCGCTTCCCGGACGGGCGTCGCGGACACCCCGTACTGCTCGGCGATCTGCTTGACGGTGAACTCCACCCGTGGCCGCAGACGCCCCGCGAGCACCTCGTCACGCAGCGCGTCGGCGATCTGCTGCCGCAGCGTACTGCGGGTCACACCTCCGCCCGCACCCATGGCGCCCCCTCCCGTTCTCGGCTCGGGTCACCTTAGACCGGCCGGTGGACGGGGGTGGCGCCACGTCCGGGACGTTCACGGTGTGCAAGCGCACCCTCTACAGCGTGTGCTCGTCGGCGACCGAGAGGGCGGCGTCCAGGGCCGCGAGCCCCTCCTTCGCCTCGGCCTCGGTGATGTTGCAGGCGGGGACGACGTGGGTGCGGTTCATGTTGATGAAGGGCCAGAGACCGTGCTTCTTGCAGGCCGCGCCGAAGGCCGCCATCGGGGCGTTGGCCTCGCCGGTCGCGTTGTACGGCACCAGGGGCTCGCGGGTCTCCCTGTCACGGACCAGCTCCAGCGCCCAGAAGGCGCCCAGCCCCCGCACCTCGCCGACGGACGGGTGGCGCTCGGCGAGTTCGCGCAGACCGGGGCCGAGCACGTGCTCACCGAGGTGTGCCGCACTCTCGACGACCTTCTCGTCCTCCATCACACGGATCGTCGCGACAGCCGCGGCACAGGCCAGCGGGTGGCCGGAGTAGGTGAGCCCGCCGGGGTAGGGCCGGGTCTCGAAGGTGGCGGCGATCTCGGCGCTGATCGCGACGCCACCGAGCGGCACGTAACCGGAGTTGACGCCCTTCGCGAACGTCATGAGGTCCGGTACGACGCCGTCGTGGTCCGCCGCGAACCACTTCCCGGTGCGCCCGAAACCGGCCATCACCTCGTCCAGCACGAACACGATCCCGTACCGGTCGCAGATCTCGCGGACACCCGCGAGATAGCCGGGAGGCGGCGTCATGACGCCCGCCGTGCCGGGGATCGTCTCCAGGACGACGGCGGCGACGGTCGCCGGGCCCTCGAAGGCGAGCGTGTCCTCCAGGTGCTGGAGCGCGCGGGCGCACTCCTCGGCCTCGGTCCGCGCGTAGAACGGGGACCGGTAGAGGAACGGCGCCCAGAAGCGGACGACACCCGCGGAACCGGTGTCGGACGCCCAGCGGCGCGGGTCGCCGGTGAGGTTGATCGCCGTGGCGGTGGCGCCGTGGTACGAGCGGAAGGCGGAGAGCACCTTGGGACGCCCGGTGTGCAGCCGGGCCATGCGGACGGCGTTCTCGACGGCTTCGGCGCCGCCGTTGGTGAAGAAGATCTTGTCCAGGTCGCCGGGGGTCCGCTCGGCGATGAGGCGTGCCGCCTCCGAACGCGCCTCTACCGCGAAGGCGGGGGCGAACGTGGCGAGCCTGCCGGCCTGCTCCTGGATCGCCGCCACGACGGTGGGGTGCTGGTAGCCGATGTTGGTGAAGACGAGACCACTGGTGAAGTCCAGGTAGCGGTTGCCGTCGTAGTCCCAGAAGTACGCCCCCTCGGCGCCGGCGACGGCGAGCGGGTCGATCAGGCCCTGGGCGGACCAGGAGTGGAACACGTGGGCGCGGTCGGCGGCCTTCACGGCCGCGCCCGCTGCGGAGTCGACGTACGGGGCGTGAGGGGCATCGGTGCTCATGCGGCGAGCGTATGCGGCGGCGCGGGGCGTGCTCCATGGCCACTGTGTACGGCCTGGGCCGCACGGCTCGGCAGGGTGTCGGGTTCACGGCCGCGACCGGGCGATCTATTGACAGCATGCTGTCGCCATGACAGTCTTCTGTCATAAAGCGCGACACGGTACCCGCCAGTTCACCGATGGAGGCCACCATGACCGGCAAGAGCGTCCACCTGGCCGTCTACGACACCTTCGCCGACTGGGAGCCGGGCTTCGCGACGGCCCAGCTCACCGAGCACGGCCACACCGTGCGGACCGTCGGCCTCACCACCGCGCCCGTCACCAGCATGGGCGGGATGCGCGTCCAGCCCGACCTGGCGCTCGACAGCCTGGCGCCCGGCGACAGCGAGCTGCTGATCCTCACCGGCGCCTCGCTCTGGGACACCGGCGACACGCTCGCTCCCTTCGCCCGCGCGGCACGGGACTTCCTGGACGCCGGTGTGCCCGTGGCGGCCATCTGCGGGGCGACCGCGGGGCTGGCCCGCGAGGGGCTGCTCGACGACCGCGCCCACACGAGCGCCGTCTCCTTCTATCTCGCCGCCACGGGATACGCGGGCGGTGCGCGCTACGTGGAGGCCGACGCGGTGACGGACGGCGGCGGGGCGTCCCGCGGTGCCCTCGTCACGGCCGGGCCGACCGAGCCGGTCGCCTTCGCCCGCGAGATCTTCGGACTGCTCGGGGTGTTCGGACCGAAGAAGCTGGACGCCTGGTACCGGCTCTTCCACGACTCGGACGCGAGCGCCTACGAGGAGTTGAACAAATGAGCGCTCCGGCGGACGGGAAGGCCGACGCCCCCTCACTGCTCAGCCGCACCGCCATCGGGGTGTTCCGGCTCAACGGCCGGTTCCTGTCCGTCGCCGAGGAGCTGGCCGGGCCCGCCGGGCTCACGGCGGCGCGGTGGCAGGTCCTCGGCGCGGTCCTCGCCGAGCCGCTTCCCGTGTCGGGGATCGCCCGCGCGATGGGGATCACCCGGCAGAGCGTGCAGCGGATCGCCGACCTGCTGGTCGAACGGGGCCTCGCCGCATACGTCCCGAACCCGGCTCACCGGAGGGCCAAGCTGCTGCGGCCCACCGAGGAGGGCCGGGCGGCGGTGAGCGGGATCATCCCCGCCCACGCGGAGTTCGCGGCGCGGCTGGCCGGGGTGCTGGGCGAGGAGGAGTTCGCGCGGACCGTCCAGGTCCTGGAGCGGCTCTCCGACGCCATGGACACGCTGTCGTCCCCGGCGGGGCAGCGGCGGGAATCGTCCGGGGGCTGAGGAGCGGTCTCCGGGCACCCGCGCCGCTATTCTCGATCCACGGCCCGCCATGGCCGTACGGGGGAGGAAGCGCACCATGGAGAAGCTGGGCCCTGGCGATCCGCAACGCATCGGCGGTTACCGCCTGCTGGGCCGCCTCGGCGCCGGCGGGATGGGCCAGGTGTTCCTGGCCCGCTCGGACCGGGGCCGCACCGTCGCACTCAAACTGGTCCGCCCCGAGCTCGCCGAACTGCAGCACTTCCGCGACCGGTTCCGCGCCGAGGTGCAGGCCGCCCGGCGGGTCGGCGGTTCCTGGACCGCGCCGGTGCTCGACGCCGGAGTGGACGCCGCGGTGCCGTGGGTGGCCACCGGTTACGTCGCGGGCCCCTCGCTCCACCGCGTCGTCTCGGGCCTGCCGGGCGCCCCGGTGGCCGAATCGGGGGCGTACGGTCCGCTCCCCGAGCGCTCCGTCCGCATCCTGGGCGCCGGGCTCGCGGGGGCCCTCCAGGACATCCACGGGGCCGGACTGATCCACCGTGACCTGAAGCCGTCCAACGTCCTGATGACGATCGACGGCCCCCGGGTCATCGACTTCGGGATCGCCCGGGCCCTGGAGACCGTCGCCGACGGCGGCCTCACCCGCACCGGAGCGATGATCGGCTCCCCCGGATTCATGGCGCCCGAGCAGGTGCGGGGCGAGCGGGTGACGCCCGCGTGCGATGTGTTCTGCCTCGGCTCCGTGCTGGCGTACGCGGCCACCGGACGGATGCCGTTCGGTGTGGCGGACAGCGGGGCCCATGCGCTGATGTTCCGGATCGCGCAGGAGGATCCCGACCTCACCGGCGTGCCCGTCGACCTGGTCGAGCTCATCCGGGACTGTCTGGCGAAGGACCCGGCCGCGCGGCCCTCCACGGACACCGTTCTGGAGCGGCTCGGCGACACGGACACCGCGGAGCCGTGGCTTCCGGGCGCGCTGATCGCCCAGCTGGGCCGGCACGCGGTGGAGCTGCTGGATTCCGAGGACCCGGAGGAGAGCGGCCCCGTGGAGGGCCCGCGAACGGCGCCGCCCCCGCCGGTACGGCCTCCTGGCGCCCCGTATGTGCTCCCCACGGTGGTCGGGCCGCCCGTCCCGGTGCCGCAGCCGACGTCGTACGGCTACCCGCAACAGCCCGTCCGCGCCTACGGATACGGGCCCACGCCGCCGTACGGTCCGTCGGCCGGCTCCCCGCCGCCCGCGCCCGAGCGCCGCGGGGCGGGCTCCACCCTGCTGCTGGTGGCCGTCGCCCTGATCGTCGCGGTCGGGACAGGCTGGGGGGTCTACGCCTTCATGCGGAGCGGGGACGGCGACCCCACGGTGTCCGCGACCGGCGGCGTCTCCCCGTCCGACGACGGTTCCGAGGGCTCGGGCGGAGAGAGCCCGGACGGCGAGAACTCCGACGACACGAACACCGACGGCACGAACTCGGACGGCACGGGCGACGACGGCACGGACGACGACGGCACCGTCCCGGCCGGATTCCTCGGCACCTGGTCCGGCACCGTCGAGACCGGCGCGGGAGCGTCCACCCGGCAACTCGTCGTGCGGCAGGGCGACGTGGGGGACACGGTGCTGTCCCTCACGGCCGAGGGACCGCTCGACACCGGTGGCTCCTACCGCTGCTTGTTCCAGGCCGGCCTGGCGAGTGAGCCCGCCCCCGGCGGCCCCGTCCGTATCGGCCCCTCCCGGGTCACCGAGGGGGAACCCCGGTCCTCGTGCACCCCGGGGGAGCCCACCGTCCTGACGCTCCTGCCCGACGGCTCCCTGCGCCGCGAGATCACCGCCACCGGCCAGAGCCTGACGTACACGAAGACAGGCTGAGCGGTACGAGCCCGGCCCGGCTCACGCCGTGAGGTCGACCGCCCGGAACGCGAGCCACAGGTCGTACCGCGCGCTGGGCGTCTGGAGCAGTGACCGGCACAGCAGCGCCTCCAGCCGGGTGAGGCGCTTGCGCGCACCGGGCACGGAGATACCCAGTGCTGCGGCTGTCGGGCTCAGTTGGGCCTCCCAGCGCAGCCACGTGCGCAGGGTCTCCTCGGCCATGGGGCCGGCCTGAGCGATGATCCGCAGCTGCTGGGCGGCCCAGTCCTGGACTCCGGGGGCGCGCAGGACCGTGTCGAGGTCCTCGGGCGCCGCGGAGCCACCGGGGCCGGAACGGCGCAGGGCCGGAGTGGCCCTGATGCGCAGCGCAAGGTCGACGGCGGACTGGTCCGACACCCGGTTCAGGTCCAGGCCGAGGAGCTCGCCGACGAGCCTCAGACGGGCGGCCAGGGTGTTGCGGTGGATCTTCAGGTGCCGGGTGGCGTGGGAGGAGAAGGCCAGCCAGGACGCGACGGTCGCCGACAGCTCCTGGCTACCGGGGTCCTGCGAACGGCGCGGCCGATGCGCGAGGAGGGGCGCGAGCAGGGCGTCGGCCCACCGCGCGCCGGCGTCGCCGGCCACCAGCGCGGGCTCCGGGGCGGCGCCGAACCGGGCGTGGCGTCCGGGGAGCCCGCGGGCGACGGCGAGGGCGTGGAAGGCCTGCTGGTAGGCGGTCGCCGTGTCGGCCAGCCGCACTTCCTCGCTGACGCCCACGACGCAGTCGTCCACGAGTCCGGCGACGGCCGGCCCGAGTGTGTGCCCGTTATCCGGCCCTTCCGCGTCCGCTCCCTCGTCCGCCGGCACGATCAGGATCAGGTGCCGGGCGTAGACCGGGCAGCGCACGATCCAGGTACGGCCGCCGGAGACGTCCGTGAAGATCCGGGCCACCTCGTCCCGCTGTCCGCCGGAGCACTCGACGACGCAGACGCGCACGGGATCGGGAAGTTTCGGCCGCAGGGCGCCCGCCACCTGGTGGGCGATGGAGAGCTGGCCCGTCATCAGCAGATGCAGCACGGCCTCGCGGCCCCGGGACTCGGCGAGGTCCACCCGCCGCCGTTTGCGTTCGACGCTCTCCGACGCCCAGGACAGCGCCAGCGGCATCACCGCGTCGGCCATGAGCGTGCTCAGCCCGCCGGGCAGCGGCTTGGGCGCGACGAGAGCGAGGACCGCGCCGTCGGTTTCGGGTGTCCGGTCGAGGGGAAGCAGCAGCGCGGAGCACTCGTCGGTGTCGAGGGCGTACGAACCGGCGCCCCGGGCCGTCAGTTCCCGCGCCGCCCGGGCGGCGAGCCCGGCGGCTTCGTGTCCGGGCCACCGGACGTTGCCTGCGACGGCCTGGAGGACCGTGCCGGCCCCGTCCAGGATCCCGGCCCAGCCCTCGGCCCGCTGGGCCAGCCTGCGCAGCAGTTCCGGCGACCCGCCGGTCCGCGCCAGCCGGTACATCAGCAGTACGTCGTCGGCCCGTTCACGCGCACGCACGCGTCCTCCGTTCCTCCCCGAAACCGGAGTGCAGAGTACCGGTCCGGCTGTGCGGTTTGATACCCGTCGGAGGCCACGCAGTGCGATTTGAATCTCCCCGCGTGCGGTCCCGTCCACCTAAAGTCCCCAGCGTATTCCGGGACGTTCGGGGGACGTCGGGGGACGTCAGGACGTCCCGGATCCGGGGGCCTGAGGACGTCGGGGGACGTCCGGACGGCACGGCGGCAGCGGCTCACGGGGGTGGTCGCTGTCGTCGGTCCGCGGCGACTGTCAGTGCTGCCGCCTAGCGTGGTTCTCGACCGTGCCGTACGCCGGAGAGGGCCTCTGCTGTGGAATTCCGCATGGAACGTGGTGCGCTGACCGATGCCGTCTCCCGGGCGGCGCGGGTGCTGCCCGCGCGTTCCCCCGTTCCCGTCCTCGGCGGACTCCTCCTCGAAGCGGACGCCGGCCGACTCCTCGTGTCCGGGCTGGACTTCGAGGCGTCCGCACGCGTCGAGACGGAGGCGCACACCGTCCGGCCGGGGAAGGTGCTGGTCATGGGGCGGCGGCTGCTCGACATCTGCAAGGTGCTGCCCGAGGGGCCCGTGGAGTGCGCCGTGGAGGGTTCTCGCCTCACGGTCACGGGAGACGGCTCACGCTTCGGCCTCTCGCTCCTGCCCCTCGACGACTATCCCGCCCTGCCGCCGCTGCCGGAGGTGCGCGGGGCGGTGGACGCCGGGGAGTTCGCCTCGGCGGTGGGGCAGGTCGCGGTGGCCTCGGGGCGGGACGACACCCTGCCGACGCTCACCGGGATCCGCCTCGGGCTCGACGGCTCCACGATGACGCTGGCGGCGACGGACCGGTACCGCTTCGCGGTGCGGACCCTGCCGTTCAAGGCGACCGCGCCCGACGTGGCGGCCGATGTCGTGGTGTCGGCCCGCCGGCTGGCCGAGATCGCCCGGTCGCTCGGCAGGTCCGGGCAGGTCGACGTCGCCGTGGACGGGGGTTCGGTCGGGTTCGAGCACGCCGGTACGCGTACGACGGTGCGCCTGCTGGACGGCAGGCTGCCGCGTCACGACAAGCTGTTCGCGCTGGTGGACCCCGCGGTCGTGGTGCTGGACCGGGTTCGCCTGGTGGAGGCCGTCAGGCGGGTCTCCGTGGTCGCGGACGACGGCAGCCCGCTCCAGATGGCCTTCTCCGCCGGCCCGGAGGGGTCGGTGCTGCTGCAGGCGGGGTTCGAGGACGACGTGGCCTCGCAGCGGCTGCCGACGGCCTCGCCCGGCGACGCGGAGATGACGGTGGCCTTCAACCCCGTGTATCTGATGGACGCCCTGTCCTCCTTCGAGGATGCGACCGTCCGGATGGAGCTGATGGGGCCGGGACAGCGCGCCATGCTCACCGGAGGGGAGGGCACCGGCGCGGCCACGCACCAGCACCTGCTGATGTCCGTGAAACCGCCGCTGCTCTGACCCTCCGGGGACCTCCCCGGCAGGCCCAGCGTCGACCGGGGCGTCCCGGTCGACCTCCGCGACGACCGCGTCCGGTCGCTCACCCCGGGAGGATCGACGTCTCTCCCACGGCGGCCAGCAGCCAGATGGGGAATTCCGGATCGGCCTGTCCCACGGCGAGACCGAGCCACCGCGTGCCGCCTGGCACACGCCACACCTGCATGCTGCCCGCCAGATTGCAGAGCTGCCCCATCGGCTCGGGAACGGCGGCGCGCACGCCGTCCTCGTCCCCCTCCAGATACGGCCACAGGTCGACGGTCTCCGGCTCGCCCCACCGCCCGCTCATCGCGGTCGCCAGGACGCTGAACTCGTCGTCGATCTCCTGCTCGGCGGGTTCGACGAGCTCGGGGGACCGGTCGTCCCAGAAGTCCTGGCTCGCCCGCAGGATCAGCAGGTGGTGCCCGGGCCCGCTGCTGCGCACGCCGTTGTCCTCGCTCTCCTCCCCGGCCGGGTACGGCAGGGCGAGAACGCTGTCGATCAGGGAGATCCGGCCCTCGGTGGTCGTGGGAGGGGTGGCGTCGCTGTCCGTGTCCATGGTCGGTGATCCTGCCAACCGCCGTTCCCGGAGCACGAATCGGGGGCGTGCCCGGCCGCTGCCGGACACGCCCCCGCTCCCCGGGGTGGGGCCGGGTTCAGCAGCTCAGGTTCGAGCCGGGCGTGGTGCCGAGGATCTGCACGAACGCCCGGTACTTGTCGATGCGGCTCTGCACCTGGGCGGGGTTGCCGCCGTTGCACTCGATGCTGCCGTTGATCGAACGGATCGTCTCGCCGAAGCCGGCGCCGTTGACGATGGCGTTGTGCGGGGTCATGGTGCCGGGGCCGGACTGGGTGTTCCAGTACCAGAGACCGGTCTTCCAGGCGATGGCCGCGTTCTGCTCCACCTGCCAGGGGTTGCCCAGCAGGTCGATGCCGAGCGCGTCACCGGCGGCCTTGTAGTTGAAGTTCCAGCTGAGCTGGATCGGCCCACGGCCGTAGTAGGCGGCCTGACCGGCCGGGCAGCCGTAGGACTGACTGGTGTCGCAGTAGTGGGGGTAGTTCGCGGTGTTCTGCTCGACGATGTGCACCAGGCCACCGGTCTCATGGCTGACGTTGGCGAGGAACGCCGCCGCCTCCTGCTTCTTGACCGTGTCGCTGCCGGTGTTGGCGAAGCCGGGGTAGGCGCTCAGGGCCGCGGTGAGACCGCTGTAGGTGTAGAAGGAGTTCCGGTTCGGGAACATCTGGTTGAACTGGGACTCGCTCACGACGAAGCCGGAGGGGGCCGGCTCCCCCGGGTCCGTACCGCCGCCACCCGAGCCGCAACTGCCCTGGTCGGCCCAGACGTCGGCGGTGCCCGGCCGCTCGTTCTGGGTCCACCACTTCGCGGACCAGTTGTGACCGCCGTAGGAGGCGGCTCCGCCGCCCGTGTAGACGGAGGAGGCGCTCCAGGCCGGGGCGCAGGCTGCGGCCGACGCCGTGGAGACGGGAAGGAAGACGAACGTCGCGATGACCGCGCCCAGCGCGGCGATCAGGCTCATGACACGTTTGGCCACGTGATCACTCCTTCGGCGCGGCGCCCGCGGTGAGCGAGCGCCGCCATGGGGGGTTGGGCCCACTCAAGCGTCGATGGTCTGGACCTGTCAAGGTCTAGACCAGAACTCGCCCATCGACCCTATCCGCTCAACTCCACCGCCAAGCAGGCTTGTTGAACGGAAAGCGAACTTCACCGGAAGGAATCCGGAGGCTCCCCTACCCCTCGGCCCCCGGCCGTACGGTGACGCCGTCCGGCCCACGGCACCCACGAGGGAGCGCGAGCGACATGGATTCGTTGTTCACCCCCGAGAACGTCGTCGCCGTCCTCACCGCCCTGCTGGGCATCCTGACCTCGGCGGGTGTGCTCTGGTACGAGCGGCGTGTCCCGCGCCGCAAACGCATCGGCTACCGCGTGCAGATGGACACCCCGATAGGCAGCGGAGTCAGCCAGGGCCGGGTCAACGTGCGGGTCGGCCTCTTCAACGAGACCCCGGGCATGGCCGACGCCACCCTGGTCCTGCTCCGCATCGAGAACGACGGCTCGCAGTCGATCGGCGAGGACGACTACCCCCAGCGCGCCGTGCACCCCGGCCTCACCGTCGAGTTCTCGGGCCGCACCGTGCGCGGTATCGCCGTGACCCACGCACCGGGCGCCGACCACCTGATGGACACCTTCACACCGGACGACGCCGTCCAGCACAGCGGCTCCCTCATCTGGCTGCCGCGCGTCCCGCTCAACCGCAACGAGCACTTCAAGCTCCTGGTGCTGCTCACGGGTTCGAACGTGGGCGGCCCGATCACCGTCACCGGGAGCATCCGGGACGGAAAGGTGGAGCGGAACAAGGCGGCCCGCCCCGACGAGAAGCCCCCGATCTTCGGCCGGGGGGCCAGGCTCATCACCGTGGCCCTCACCGCCTGTGTCATCGCCCTCGCCGGCATCATCGTCGTACGGGACGACTCCCCGCCCCCGATGGACTGCGCCGTGGGCACCCTCACGGTCACCGGCTCCACCGCGTTCAAGCCGGTCCTGGAGGAGTTGGAGGAGAAGTACGAGGACGAGTGCGAGGGCGCCGAGGTCCGCCTCGACATCCACGGCAGCAACGCCGGGGTGCGGAAGCTCGACGCCGTGGGCGCGAAGGCCGGACAGGCCGGTTCGCCCGCCATGATCGCGCTGTCCGACGGCCCCAGGCCCGCCGCTCTCACCAAGCTGCACGGGAAGCCGGTCGCCATCTCGCTGTTCTCCCTCGTCGTCAACGACACGGTGCCGGTGAAGAATCTTTCCCTCGACCAGATCAGACGGATCTACCGCGGCGAGATCCGCAACTGGAACGAGATCGTCGAGGGCGGCCCCGACCTGGAGATCCGCCTCGTCAGCCGGGACGCCAACTCCGGTACCCGCGAGGTCTTCCAGCGCCGCGTCCTGGAGACCAACGAGCTCGCCACGTCCTCGCGCGACTGCACCACCAAGGACTACGCCGACGCCCCGGTCATGCGCTGCGAGCTCGACGGCACCGACCAGGTCCTGTCGGAGGTCGCCGAACTGGACGGCGCGATCGGCTACACCGAACTGCGCAACGGCGAAGTCCCCGACGGGGCCCACCGGACGGCCATCGACGGCACCACCCCGTCCGTCGACACGATCGGCACCAGCAGCTACCCGTACCAGGAGATCGAGTACGCGTACACCTACGGATCACCCCCCGCGGAATCCCTGGTGGCCGGCTTCCTGAACTACCTGGACAACTACGGCGAGGAGATCATGCGCACCAACGGCCATCTTCCGTGCGCGACCCCGAAGGGGATGCGGCTCTGCGGGGAGGGCTGAGCCGTACCCGGGTAGGGGGCGGGGACAGTACCCCGGTATCTGGCGGCGTGGCCGGACCCGCTCCTAGCATCCGCGCCCATGAACACCCGACGCACCTCCCTCACCGCACGCCGCATCGCGCTCCGCACCTGGGACGCGGTCACCCTGCTGCCCCGCGGAGCGGCAGCGCTCGCCGCGGCCACCGCGGGCCGGGGCGGGTCCGCGCGCTCCCTGCTACGGGCCGGCGCGGGGCCCGGCACCGCGCGTCCGGGAGCCGTACGGGCGGCCGGCCTCGCCGTGGCGACCGTGCTGCTGGGCGCGCTCTCCCTGGTCCTGGCCGGCCTGCTCCTGATGGCCGTGGTCCGGGGGCCGTTCTACGGGTTCGTCGACCAGGGCCCCTACGACCACGCGTGGGGCGGCCCGGGCAGGGCGGGGGCCTGGCTCGCGCACTTCGCCGTCTCCGTCCCCAGCGCCGCCGCCGCGGTCGTCGCGCTCTGTGGCGTCGCCCGGCTGCAGGAGCGGCTGACGGCGCCGCTGCGCGGGGAGCGCAGACCCGGCTGGGTGCTGCCGGCGGTGCTCGTCTGCTCCCTGGCCGGGGCGCTGTTCGTGTTCGCGTTCCTCCGGCAGCTGCCCTGACGGCACCCGCCCCGGGCAACGGCGACGGCCGGGACTTCCACGGAGGAAGGCCCGGCCGTCGCGCTGAAAACCCCTACAGGAAGGAGTTGATCTCGATGGTCTCGGTACGGCCGGGGCCGACACCGATCGCGGAGATCGGGGCGCCGGACATCTCCTCCAGCGCCTTCACGTAGGCCTGCGCGTTCTTCGGCAGGTCGCCGAAGGTCTTGGCCTTCGTGATGTCCTCGGACCAGCCCGGCAGCATCTCGTAGACCGGCTTCGCGTGGTGGAAGTCGGTCTGGCTGTACGGGAGCTCCTCGACGCGCTTGCCGTCGATCTCGTACGCCACGCACACCGGGATCTGCTCCCAGCCGGTCAGCACGTCCAGCTTGGTGAGGAAGAAGTCGGTGAGGCCGTTGACCCGGGTCGCGTACCGCGCGATCGGGGCGTCGAACCAGCCGCAGCGGCGGTCACGGCCGGTGGTGACACCGCGCTCACCGCCGATCCGGCGCAGCGCCTCGCCGTCCTCGTCGAGAAGTTCGGTCGGGAAGGGGCCGGCACCGACGCGGGTGGTGTAGGCCTTGAGGATGCCGATGACCCGGCTGATCTTCGTCGGGCCCACGCCGGAACCGGTGCAGGCGCCGCCCGCGGTCGGGTTCGACGAGGTGACGAAGGGGTACGTGCCGTGGTCGACGTCCAGCAGAGTGCCCTGACCGCCCTCGAAGAGGACGACCTTGCCCTCGTCGATGGCGTCGTTCAGGATCAGCGTCGTGTCGGCGACGTACGGCTTGATCTGCTCCGCGTACTGGAGCATCTCCTCGACGATCTTGTCGGCCTCGATCGCGCGCCGGTTGAAGACCTTGGCGAGGAGCTGGTTCTTCTGCTCCAGGGCCGCTTCGACCTTCTGCTCCAGGATCGACTCGTCGTAGAGGTCCTGGACGCGGATGCCCACACGGTTGATCTTGTCGGCGTACGTCGGGCCGATACCGCGCCCGGTCGTGCCGATCTTGCGCTTACCGAGGAAGCGTTCCGTCACCTTGTCGACGGTGACGTTGTACGGAGTGATCAAATGAGCGTTGCCGCTGATCAGGAGCTTGGACGTGTCGACGCCTCGCTCGTTCAGACCGCTCAGCTCGGAGAGCAGGACCGCCGGGTCGACGACGACACCGTTACCGATGACCGGGGTACACCCCGGCGAAAGGATTCCGGAGGGGAGGAGATGCAGTGCGTACTTCTGGTCGCCTACGACGACCGTGTGGCCGGCATTGTTGCCGCCCTGGTAACGCACCACATAGTCAACGGATCCACCGAGGAGGTCGGTGGCCTTCCCCTTGCCCTCGTCACCCCACTGAGCACCGAGCAGCACAAGTGCGGGCACAGGCGTACACCCCTTCCGGGCGGGGCATGTCCAAGGTCAGGGGGCGTACGTAAAGGTCGTACCTGCCGCACGACGATGTACGGCAAAGCCTGAGCCGTCGAACCGGGTGCCCCGGAATAGACGAAGCCCCTGGCGCAATAGCGCAAGGGGCTCTTGCACCAAGATGCTACCCGAGGAAGGACCGAGGTGTCGGCTGCAGAGCCCCCCGGCGACGGCGACCACCAGCTACTCGTGCTCATCGACCCCCTTGCCCGCCGCTACGACGGCGAGTCCGTGCGCATCGCGAAGGACGTGCTGAGCGCCGGCGCGCACGCCAAGATCTGCTTCGCGGACGGCCCCGACGAGTTCGCCAGAGCCCTGCACCGGCGGGGCTCCAGGCGTCCGGTCGTCGTCGGTGACGACCACGCGCTGCTGCGCGCCGTGTCCCAGCTCCACCGCGAGCGGGAGCTGGCGGACAGCACGCTCTCCCTCATCCCGGTCGGCGCCGCGCACAGCCTGGAACTCAGCTACGCGCTCGGCGTGCCCAGGGGCGCCGTGGCGGCGGCCCGCACGGCGCTCGACGGGACCGCGCGCCGTCTGGACCTGCTCGTCGACGACAGCGACGGCGTCGTCCTCGGCGAGCTGCGCATCCCCGCGGCCTGGCCCTCCCCGGGCCCGCCGCACACGGTGTGGGGCACCTGCCGGACCCTGGTCGCCTCGTTGGTGCGCCCCGCCCCGGCCTCGTCCTCGGGCAGCTCCCGCCCCCACCGGCTGAGGGTCGAGGCCGACGGGGTCCTGCTGAACGACCTGGACCGGCCGGTCGAGGGCGTCTCGGTGACCGCCCAGGGCGACGGAGGCCTCGCCGACGTGGTGATCCGCACGGCCTCCGGCACGGCGCGCACGGCGGAGGCCAAGGCGGTCACGGTCTCCGGGCCCGACTTCCGCTACCGGGCGGACATACAGATCGCGGGCCCCGTGAGGACCCGCACATGGACCGTACGGGCGGGCGCCTGGGGGCTGGTGCTCCCGGCGGCGGGGGCCTGAGGGCCGGGGCGTCAGCGCCTCAGGCCGCCGGCTTGCGGCTCTCGCGCCACCGCTCCAGGAGGCCGACCAGCTCCGTCTGCATGAACTCGAAGAACTCCGCGGTCTCCGCGAGGCGCGCCCCCGCCGGGGTGTCCTCACCGAGGGAGCGCGCGCCGTCCTTCAGCGTGCGCTCCCAGCGGGTCAGCACCTGGTCGCGGTTGGCGAAGGTGGTGTACCAGATCTCGTCGTGCAGGCGGTAGCGGTCGCGGCGTGAGCCGGGGTCCCGCTCACGGCCGACCATGCTGACCTGGGTCAGGTAGTTGATCGCGCCCGACACGGCGGCCGGGCTGATCTGCAGCTGCCGCCCGAGGTCCGCGGAGGTCATGGAGCCGTCGTCGTCCGCGAGGAGCGCCGCGAAGACGCGCGCGGCCATCCGCTGCATCCCCGCCTCGGCCATCTCCGCCGCGAAGCGCTCGACGAAGCGGGACACCGCGTTCTCGTCACGCCCGCCCGCGCTGTTCTCCGTCCTTCCGGACACCTCGGTCCCGCTGGCCATGGCCTCCGCCGCCTCCCCTTCTCCGGTCACGACCCCAACTTTATACGCTTCCTTAACTTCACAACTTTATGAAGTCAGCGTACTTTCAGAAACATGACGAAGGCAATCACCGTGTCCGGACTGCACAAGTCGTTCGGGCGGACACACGCGCTGGACGGCCTCGACCTCACCGTCGAAGCGGGCGAGGTCCATGGCTTCCTCGGGCCCAACGGCGCAGGGAAGTCCACCACCATCCGGGTCCTGCTGGGGCTGCTGCGGGCCGATTCGGGCGCGGCCCAGCTGCTCGGGAAGGATCCGTGGCACGACGCCGTGGAGCTGCACCGGCGCCTGGCCTACGTGCCCGGCGACGTGGAGCTGTGGCCGGGACTCACGGGCGGTGAGGCCATCGACCTGCTCTCGCGTCTGCGCGGCGGGGCCGACAAGCGGCGACGCGACGAGCTGATCGAGCGCTTCGGCCTCGACCCGACGAAGAAGGGCCGCGCCTACTCGAAGGGCAACCGCCAGAAGGTGGCCATCGTCGCCGCGCTGGCCTCCGACGCGGAACTGCTGCTCCTGGACGAGCCGACCGCCGGCCTCGACCCCCTGATGGAGGTGGTCTTCCAGGACGTGATCCTCCAGGCGAAGGCCGCGGGCAGGACCGTGCTGCTCTCCAGCCACATCCTCGCCCAGGTGGAGAAACTGGCCGACCGGATCAGCATCGTGCGGCTGGGCAGGACCGTGCAGTCCGGGTCGCTGAGCGAGCTGCGGCATCTGACGCGTACGACGGTCGAGGCCGAGACGGACCGGCCCGCCACCGGGCTCGACGGCCTACCGGGAGTGCACTCCGTGGAGTTCGGTGACGAGGGGCCGGGAAGCCGGGTGCGGTTCGACGTGGACGGCGGCCACCTCCCCACGGCCGTGAGCATGCTCGCCGAATGCGGCGTACGCAGCCTGATCAGCCATCCTCCGACCCTCGAGGAGCTCATGCTGCGCCACTACGGCGACGAGCTCGCCGTGGGCGGCCACCCCGACGGAGGCAGCCGATGACCGCCACCACCACCCGGGCACCCGCGCCCGCCCGGTCCGTCACGCGGAGCGGCGGCGCCCTGGCCGGCACCCGCACCCTGATCCGGTTCAACCTGCGCAGGGACCGCATCCGGCTGCCCGTCTGGATCCTCGCCCTGTTCGCCGGCACGGCCTCCACGGCGAGCAACTACACGACGTTGTACGCCGACCCGGCGGACCGCGCCTCCGTCGTCACCACCATGAAGAGCCCGGCCGGACTGGCCATGACAGGGCCTGAGCACTATCTCGACGACTACACCTTCGGCGCGATGACCGGCCATCAGATGCTCGGCTTCATGGCCGTGCTCGTCGGCCTCATGAGTGTCCTGACCATCACCCGCCACACCCGGGAGGAGGAGGAGACCGACCGCGCCGAGCTGGTCCGCTCCACCGTCGTCGGCCGGCACGCGCACCTGGCAGCCGCCCTGTCCCTCGCGCTGCTCGCCAACCTCGCGCTCGCGCTGCTGCTGGCCGTCGGTCTCGGCTCGATGGGCATCGAATCCATCGACACCGGCGGCTCCCTGCTCTACGGCTTCTCGCACGCGGCCGTGGGCATCGCCTTCGCCGGTGTCGCGGCGGTCACCGTCCAGCTCACCGCGCACACCCGGGGCGCCTCCGGCACGGCCATGGCGGTCATCGGCCTCGCCTACGTCCTGCGGGCCGCCGGTGACGCGGGCGGCGACGACGCCCTCTCCTGGCTCTCCCCCATCGGCTGGGTCCAGCGCACCTATCCGTACGTGGACGACCGCTGGTGGCCGCTGCTGCTCTGCGCGGCACTCGCCGTCCTGTGTTCCGGTGCCGGGTTCGTCCTGTCCACCCGGCGGGACGTGGGAGCCGGGCTGCGCGCCGCACGGCTCGGCAGCCCGGTCGCGTCCAGGTCGCTGACCGGGCCGCTGGGCTTCGCGCTGCGGCTGCACCGCTCCGTGCTGGCCGGCTTCGGCGCCGGGCTGTTCCTGATGGGCGCGATGTACGGGTCGATCCTCGGCAGCGCGGAGGACATGCTGAAGAACATCGACCAGCTCCAGGAGGCGCTGAAGGACATCGGCGGCACGACCATGGCCGAGTCCTTCGCCTCGATGGTCACTGTGGTCCTCGCCGTCGTCGCCGCCGTGTACGTGGTGACGGCCGCCCTGCGACCGAGGTCCGAGGAGAACGCGGGCCGGGTGGAGCCCCTGCTCGCGACCGGTCTGTCCCGCGCCCGCTGGGCGGGCAGCCACCTCGCCGTCGCGCTGGCGGGCGGCACACTGATGCTGCTCCTGGCGGGGCTCGGCATCGGTGTCGCCGGTGCGGCGTCGGCCGGTGACTCCGGGCTGCTCCCGAAGCTGGTGGGAGCCGCGCTGGCGTACGCTCCGGCGCTCTGGGTCACGGTGGGAGTGGCGGCCGTCCTCTTCGGCTGGCTGCCCCGGGCGGCGTCGGCGGCCTGGGCCGTACCGGTGTACGCGTTCGTGGTCGGCTACCTGGGCCCGCTGCTGCGGTTCCCGCACTGGACGAACAACGTGTCGCCCTTCGGCCATGTGCCCCAGCTGCCCGCGGCCCCCATGAGCTGGACGCCCATGGCGGTGCTCACGCTGATCGCCGCCGCCCTGATCCTGCTCGGACTGGAAGGCTTCCGGAGGCGGGACCTGCGGACCAAGTAGGGAACCGGCCCCGGCACGCGCACGTCTGGACGCGTATGGAGCAACGTGACGCGGCGGGGTACGGCGGATGCGCGACGGCGGCGCTCGGGGCGGCGACCGCCCTGTACGTCTGGGGGTCGTCCCGGCGCACCGGACTGCACATGGGCACCGGCCTGGAGGGGCACGGCAGGGACCTCTCCGTCCTGTGGACCGAGCTGCCTCTCGTCCTGCTCGCCGGCGCCCTGGTACCGCCGCTGACCTGGCTGCTGACCCTGCGTCTGCTGCGCGGGCGCGGGCCGCTGCGCGTCCGGGCCCTCCTGGCGGCGGTGTGCACCGCGGGCGTCCTCGCCCTGTCCACCTGGGGCCTGCACGCCTGGGCGAACCCGTACGACCCGGACGCCGTACGACTGTCCGGACCGCTCTCCTCACATCTCGACCAGTAGCTCCCGCAGCCCCCGGATCACGTAACCCGGCTTCCACTCCGGCTCCTCCGTCAGCCGCATGCCGGGCGCCTTGCGCAGCAACTCGCCGAACGACGCGGCCATTTCCAGCCGGGCCAGCGGGGCGCCCAGGCAGTAGTGGATGCCCGCGCCGAAGGAGATGTGCGGGTTGTCCTGCCGGGCCAGGTCCAGCGTCTCCGCGTCGGCGAAGCGCTCCGGGTCCCGGTTGGCCGACGCGAAGAGCAGCGCGACCTGCGAACCGCGCGGGATGACGGTGCCGTCGATCTCGATGTCGTCCAGGACCCAGCGCGCGAACATGGGCACCGGGGTGTCGTAGCGCAGCAGTTCCTCCACCGCCGTCGGCAGCAGACTGTGGTCGCCGCGCAGCGCGGCCAGTTGCCGGGGGTGCCGGAAGAGCATCCACCAGCTGTTGGCGGTGGCGTTGACGGTCGCCTCGTGACCGGCGTTGAGCAGCAGCACGCAGGTCGAGATGATCTCCTGCTCGGTCAGCCGGTCCTCGTCGTCGTGGGCGGCGATGAGCCCGGAGATCAGATCGGTCCCCGGGTCGGCGCGCCGCGCGGTGATCAGCTCGCGCAGATAACCGGAGAACTCGGCCGACGCCTGCACGGCGGCCCGTGCGGTCTCCTCCGGCGGGTTCAGCTCGAACATCCCGCAGATCGCGGCCGACCAGGGCCGCAGCAGATGCCGGTCCCCTTCCGGGACCCCGAGCATCTCGGCGATGACGGCCACCGGCAGCGGCTCGGCGACCGCGCTCAGCAGGTCGCCGCCGCCCGCCGCGACGAAGTCGTCGACGAGCCCGGCGGCCAGCCGCTCCACGGTCGGGGCGAGGGCCTCGACCCGCCGGGGCGTGAACGCCTTGGCGACCAGCCGCCGGATCCGGGTGTGGTCGGGGGCCTCCAGGTCGAGGATCCCGTGCCCGTTGAGCGTGTGGAACGGTTCGTGCGCGGCGGGCGGAGCGGTGACCCCGAACTCGTCGTGGCTGAAGCGGTGCAGATAGGTCCTCCCGAGCCGCCGGTCACGCAGCAGCCCGGACACATCGGAGTAGTGCGGGACGAGCCACTGCCGCGTCGGCTCGAAGTAGTGCGCCCTGCCGGTGGCGCGCAGCGCGGCGTAGGCGGGGTACGGGTCGGCGACGAACGCCGGGGACCAGGGGTCGAAGGACACGTGCATGAGCAGACGCTATCCGGGCGTGACCAGCCTCGCCTCGTACGCGAACACGGCTGCCTGGGTGCGGTCCCGCAGCCCCAGCTTCACCAGGATGCGGCTCACATGGGTCTTGATGGTCGACTCGGCGACCACCAGGTGCGAGGCGATCTCCAGGTTGGACAGCCCCTGGGCGATCAGCACGAGCACCTCGGTCTCCCGCTCGGTGAGGTCACCGATCCTGGACATGGCGGGCGGTCTCGGCGCCTCGGCGATCTTCGAGAACTCGGTGATCAGCCGCCGGGTCACCGTCGGCGCGAGCAGCGCCTCGCCCGACGCCACCACCCGTACGCCCTCGGCGAGCTGCCGCGCCGAGGCGTCCTTCAGGAGGAAGCCCGAGGCGCCGGCCCGGAGGGCCTGGTAGACGTACTCGTCGAGGTCGAAGGTGGTCAGGACCAGCACCTTGGCGTCCGCGTCGGCGGCGACGATCTCCCGGGTCGCCTCGATGCCGTTGAGCTCGGGCATCCGGATGTCCATCAGGACCACATCGGGCCGTAGCGCGGCGACCTGCGCGACGGCCTGCCGCCCGTCGACGGCCTCACCGACGACCTCGATGCCCGGCATGGCGTTGAGCAGCACGGAGAAGCCCTCGCGGACCATCATCTGGTCGTCGACGATCAGGACCCGGATGGGCGACTCGGTCACGCGCCCTCACCGTCCTCGGCGCCGGAGCGCTGCGCCGGTACGGGCAGGAACACGGCGACCTCGTAGCCACCGTCCCCGTACGCCCCCGCGGTCATCTCCCCGTTCAGCATCGCGACCCGCTCCCGCATCCCCGTGATTCCGTGGCCGGCACCCGGCGACGGCTTGACCAGCCCTCTCGCGGGGCCGTTGACGACCCGTACCCCGAGCCCGCCGAGCACATAGCCGATCTCCACCTTGGCGGTGGCGCCCGGAGCGTGCCGGAGCGTGTTGCTCAGTGCCTCCTGGACGATCCGGTACGCCGACAGCTCGACGCCCTGCGGAAGCTCCCGCACCGCGCCGGTGACGGTCTTCTCCGTCTCCAGGCCCGTCTCCCGGACGTTGTCCAGCAGCCGGTCGAGCTCGGCGAGCGTGGGCTGAGGGGCGTCCGGCGCCTCGTAGTCCTCCGCCCGTACGACGCCGAGGACGCGGCGCAGCTCGGTGAGCGCGGCGACGGCGTTCTCCCGGATGGTCACGAACGCCTGCTCCAGCTCGGGCGGCGGATTCTCCACCCGGTACGGGGCGGCCTCGGCCTGGATGGCGACGACGGACATGTGGTGGGCGACGACGTCGTGCAGCTCGCGGGCGATGGTGGTGCGCTCCTCCAGGAGCGTGCGCCGGTCGCGCTCCACGGCGGTGACGGTGCGCTGCACGGTCACCTCCCGCTGGGCGTCGCGGCGTACCTGGACCACGGCGACGAGGAGCAGGGCGAACGCGGACGCGACGGCCATGGGCTGGGTGCTGGAGGAGTAGGGCCCGGCGAAGTTCCCCACGACGGATCCGACGAGCAGGGTGATCAGCCACATCCAGACGGCGGTGCGCGGCCGGGTCCTCGCCGCGACGACGATCAGCACGCCCAGATGACAGGTGAAGGCACTCCCGCCCCACGGCCAGGCCCCGCTGCTCAGGCCGGCCACCAGGGGGATGGAGGCGATCGACACCCAGAACGCGAGTACGGGGCGGACCAGCGTCATCATGAGCACGGCGGGCGGCACGAACGCGGTGAGGCCCGTGATCACGCCGAACGGGGAGTAGGTGTTCGCGGTGAAGACGCCGTCCATCGCCGCGATGAGCGCGACGAGACCCACCACCGCGTGCGGGAACCAGACGGCTCCCCTCCGGACGGTCTCCGGCAGTCGCCGGATCACGGGCCCGTCCGGGCCCAGCGGGCTCAGCGGGCGGTAGGCGAGTACGTCTCGGAACAGGTCCTGGCGCAGGCCGGCTATCGCCCCGGCTGCCGCCTGGTGCTCCGGGCTTCGGGTCTTGGTATCGGTCACGTGTCCCAAGGTAGGCGTCGGCCCCTGCCCCGGTCGTCAGCAGTGATACGGATCCTCGGGCGTCCATCGCAAGTACTACCAGGCCAGCTGGGCGATCTCCTCGGCCACCACGGCGCAGGCGTCCGCCGACGGGTCGATCAGCGGGAAGTGTCCCACCCCGTCCAGCAGCGTCAGGCCCACCATCTCCCCGGCCTTCGCCGCGGCGTCCACGAACGCCTCACTCACCGCCTGCGGCACGGTGACGTCGTCCACACCCTGGACCACGGCGGTCGCTATCCCCGTCGGCAGCAGCAGAGCCGGATCGACGTGCGCGCTCCGCGCCTCGAAGTCGTCCTCGCCGCCCAGGAGCTGGTGCAGCGCGCCCGAGCAGACGTCGAGTTCCACCGCGCTCGCGAAGTCCCCGATCGGCGCCAGCGCGACCACCCCGCGCAGCGGCGGCGCGGCGGGCAGCCGCCACGGCGAGCCCTCGGGGAGTACGTGCCGGGCGGCCGCCCACAGCGCGAGCTGCCCGCCGGCCGAGTGCCCGGTGACCACGGTCTTGCGCAGGTCCGCCGTCGGCAGCTCCCGGGCCGCCAGCGCCGGCAGGGCGTCCATCGCCGCGGCCACGTCGTCGAAGGTCTCGGGCCAGCGCCCCGCGACCGGACCCGACGTGCCCTGCCCCGGGATCTCGCCGCCGCGCCTGTACTCCACGTTGGCCACCGCGAAGCCGCGCCGCGTGAGGAAGTCCGCGAACGGCGACACGTGCTGCCGGTCGTACGGCGCCCGCCAGGCACCCCCGTGCAGCAGGACCACGAGCGGCGCCCCGGCACGGCCGTCCCGCGGTGCGAAGAAGTCGATCACCTGGTCGGGGTGGCTCCCGTAGGCCACGGACCCGTCGGGGGCGACCACCGGATGGGCGAACGCCGACTCGGTCTCGGCGGCGTCACGATCACGCGCGGCAGAATCCGACATGCTGCTCCAACCGTCCTGGGCCCGTGCCCAACTGGACTGACCTGCGGGGACGGTACCAGTACGACGAACTGCCGCCGTACGGGCCCGGAGTGTGGGCCGGTACGGCGGCGGAGGGTCGGACCTGTCGTCTCAGACCGCCAGCACCCCGGCGAGGATCCGCGCCGCCCGCTCCGCGTCGGCGAAACCGACGTACAACGGGGTGAAACCGAAGCGCAGGACGTCCGGGCGGCGCAGATCGCCCACCACGCCGCGCTCGATGAGCGCGCGCATCACCGCTTCCGTCTCGTCGGCGTTCTCGCACCGCAGCGAGACCTGGCTGCCGCGCTCCGCGTGGGCGGCCGGGGTGACCGGGGTGACCCGGCCCTCGGGTACGTAGGCGGCGACACACTCCAGGAAGAAGTCCGTCAGCGCCAGGGACTTGGCCCGCACGGCCTCGACCTCGACGCCCTCCCACACGTCCAGCGAAGCCTCCAGGGCCAGCATGGACAGGATGTCCGGAGTGCCGACCCGGCCCCGTACGGACCCGTCCGCGGGGGCGTATCCGGGAGTCATCGCGAACGGGTCGGCGTGCGAGGTCCACCCGGGCAGGGGCGAGTCGAAGGCCGCCTGATGGCGTTCGGCGACGTACAGGTAGGCCGGCGAACCCGGGCCGCCGTTGAGGTACTTGTACGTGCAGCCGACGGCCAGGTCGACACCGTGAGCGTCGAGACCCACGGGCAGCGCGCCCGCGCTGTGGCAGAGGTCCCACACGGCGACGGCGCCCGCCTCATGGACTGCGGCGGTGAGGCCGGGCAGGTCGTGGAGCCGGCCCGTGCGGTAGTCGACGTGGTTGAGGAGGACCGCCGCCGTACGGGGCCCGAGCGCGGCCGGCACGTCGGACGGGGCGACCGGGACGACGCGGTGGCCCGTCATCCTGGCCGCCGAAGCGGCGATGTACCCGTCCGTGGGGAAGGTCGTCGCGTCGACGAGGAGCTCGTCGCGGCCCTCGCCCGCGAGCCGGGTCGCCGCGACGACCGCCTTGAAGACGTTCACGCTGGTGGAATCGCCCACCACGATCTGCCCTGCGGCCGCCCCGACCAGCGGGGCGATCCGGTCGCCGATCCGCTCGGGCGCGATCCACCAGCCGCTCTCGTCCCAGGAGCGGATGCGCAGCGAGCCCCACTCGCGGGCGATGACGTCCTGCATGCGCGCGGGGACGTGGCGGGGCAGCGCGCCCAGCGAGTTGCCGTCGAGGTAGACGGTGTCGTCGAGGGTGAACAGCTCGCGCAGGGCGGTCAGCCCGTCGGCGGCGTCGAGCGCCTCTGCGCGTTCCTTGAAGTCAGACATGGGCGCGCTCCTTGAAGTCAGACATGGCTACGCGCCGTCCACAGCTCGGGGAACACGCTCTTGGTGGCCCGCTTCTCCAGCCACGCGACCCCGGCCGATCCGCCGGTTCCGGTCTTCGATCCCATCGCCCGCCGGGTGGCGGTCAGGTGGTCGTTGCGCCAGCGCCACACCAGCTCGCCGACATCGGTCAGCACCTCGCCCAGCCGCACGAGCTCGGCGTTCTGGTCCGCGTCCGCGTAGATCTCCGCCCAGACGGCCTCGACCGCGGGCGACGGCTCGTACCTCTGCGAGAGGTCGCGCTCCAGCACCGACTGCGGCACGGCGTACCCACGCCGGGCGAGCAGGGCGAGCGTCTCGTCGTACAGACCGGGTTCGTGGAGCGCCTTCTCCAGCTCCGCGTGGACCCGGGGCGCGCCCCGGTGCGGCACGAGCATGGAGGCGGACTTGTCGCCCAGCAGGAATTCCATCCGGCGATACATCGCCGACTGGAAGCCTGACCCCTCACCGAGGGACCCCCGGTAGGAGTTGAACTGGGCGGGGGTGAGGCCGGCGAGCGGCTTCCAGGAGGCGTTCAGCGCCTCCAGCTCCCGCAGCGAACGCTTCAGGGCGTCACGGGCGACCGGTATGCGGTCCTCGCGCAGGGCGTGCGCCGCCGTCTCCCACTCATGGACGATGACCGTGAACCACAGCTCCATGACCTGGGTGGTGACCAGGAAGACCATCTCGCCGGGATCGTCCGAGCGCAGGTGCTGGAGGTGGGTCAGGACGTCCGCCTGGACGTAGTCCTCGTACGGAGTCGTTCCCGCGAAGTCCAGGTGCGGGTTGTCCGCACCGGTGGCTTCGGGGTCGGGGTTGATCGTCGACATTTCTGTCTCCTCGACACGAGCTTCCGGGTAGCGGTCCGCCCCTTCCTCTGAGGTGGTGGAGCTCCGGTCCCCTGCTCGGCATCCTAACGGCCATCCACGGGACGCGCCGGGGCCCCGCGGGCTGCTGCCCGCGGGGCCCGGGAAGGCGAGGCCGGCTCAGCCCAGGATGTCGGCGGCGGTCTGCGAGGAGTCGCGCAGGAACGAGGAGCAGCGCTCGTACTCCTCCTGCTCACCGATCGCCTGCGCGGCGCGCGCGAGGGCGTGCAGGGCCCGCAGGAAGCCGCGGTTCGGCTCGTGCTCGAACGGGACGGGGCCGTGGCCCTTCCAGCCCGCGCGGCGCAGGGAGTCGAGGCCGCGGTGGTAACCGGTGCGCGCGTACGCGTACGACTCGACGACCCGGCCGCCCTCGTACGCCTCGTCGGCGAGCTGCGCCCAGGCCAGCGAGGAGGTGGGGTACTTCGCCGCGACATCGGCGGGCGCCGTGCCGCTCGCGAGCAGCTCGCGCGGCTCCGGGTCGTCGGGCAGGTGGGTCGGGGCAGGGCCCCCGAGAAGGTTCTCGTGGATGGACATGGTTCAAGTGTGCCTGGGCGGGGGTTCCGGCTCCAAGGGCGGGGCCGAGACCCCGCAGTGCGTCGAGCACTCCGGCCGGGGCTCCGGCCGGGTCTCGGGACCCTTCCGCACGGCCCACCAGGCGATCACCGAACCCGCGACCAGCAGACCGGCGCACATCGGCATGGCCCGCCGGAACGTCGATGCGAACTCCCCCGCGTCGCGGTAGGCCTCCGGGCCCATCCCGGCCAGCAGCGGGAGCGCGGCCACCGCGAGCAGCCCGGCCGCCCGCGCCGCCGCGTTGTTGATCCCGCTGGCGAGCCCGGCCCGGCCGGTGTCCACGGCGGCCAGGACGGTCGCGGTGAGGGGCGCGACGAGGGTGACCATGCCGAGGCCCAGCACGAGCACGGCGGGCAGGACGTCCAGCGGATACGAGGCACCGGGGCCGACCCGCAGCATCAGGAGCATCCCGGCAGCCGCCACCAGCGAGCCGACGGTGAGCGGGATCCGGGGCCCGATACGCCGTCCGAGGTCGCCCGCCGACGCCGAGAAGAGCAGCATGAGCACCGTCGTGGGCAGGAGCGCGGTGCCCGCGCCGAGCGCCGAGTAGCCGGCGACCACCTGGAGCTGGATCGCGGACAGGAAGAAGAACCCGCCCAGGGCGGCGTACACACAGAACGTGACGATGTTGACGGACGTGAACTGCCGCGACGCGAAGATCGACGGCGGCACCATGGGGTCGGCCCGGCGCCGCTCCAGCCGCACGAAGGCCGCTCCGAGGACCACGCCACCGAGTGCCGCGCCGATCACGGTGACGGACGCGCCCTGCTCGGGCACCTCGATCAGCGCGTAGGTGACCAGGGCGAGAGACAGCGCGGCGAGGGCGGCCCCGAGCACGTCGAAGCGGCCGTGGGCGTCCGGGTCCCGCGACTCCGGTACATGGCGGAGAGCCACGGGAACGCAGAGGGCGGCCAGCGGCAGATTGAGCAGGAACACCCACCGCCATCCAGGCCCGTCCACCAGCCACCCTCCCAGGAACGGTCCGACGGCGGCCCCGACCCCACCGAGCCCGGACCAGAGGCCCACGGCACGGGCCCGGTCGTCGGGATGGAAGCTCGCCTGGATGATCGCCAGCGATCCGGGGGTGAGGAGCGCGCCACCGACCCCCTGCAACGCCCGCGAGGCGATCAGCACCTCCGCGGTGGGCGCGATCCCGCACAGCAGCGAGGCCACGGCGAACCAGACCACGCCGAGGACGAACACCCTCCGCCGCCCGAACCGGTCCCCGAGCGCGCCCCCGAGCAGGATCAGCCCCGCCAGGGTGAGCATGTAGGCGTTGACGGTCCACTGCAGGGCGGCCATGTCGGTGCCGAGGTCCTCGCCGATGCGGGGGAGGGCCACATTGATGACCGTGGAGTCGAGCAGAGCCATGCTGGACCCGAGCACGGTGGTCAGGACGACCCACCGCCCCACGGGCGAGGCAACCCGGATCCCGTCGCCGTCCGCGCCGTCCGTGTCAGTCATACGAGCAGCATCACCGCTCCCGCCCCGACGGGCCATTCACACACCACCCGAGGACCCGTTTCCAGCCCCTTCCGGCGCGGCACCCGGCCCCTCCGGCGCTTGACGAGCGGGGTCCGGGCGGAGCCCCGGTTCCCGACAGGCACGCCCGTCGGCACGCAGCGGGCCCGGCCCCCAGAAGGAGACCGGGCCCGCGACGTGACGCGCTTACTTCAGCTTCGTACCCGAGGACCGCAGGTTCGCACAGGCCTCCGTGACACGCTTGGCCATGCCACCCTCCGCGGACTTGCCCCAGCTGCGCGGGTCGTAGACCTTCTTGTTGCCGACCTCGCCGTCGACCTTCAGCACACCGTCGTAGTTGCGGAACACGTGGTCCACGATCGGGCGGGTGAAGGCGTACTGGGTGTCGGTGTCGAGGTTCATCTTCACGACGCCGTTCTCCAGCGCGGTGGCGATCTCCTCGGCCGTGGAGCCCGAACCGCCGTGGAAGACGAAGTCGAACGGCTGGCTGCCGGCCGGCTTGCCGTACTTGGCGGCGACACCCTGCTGGAGGTCCTTGAGGAGCTCCGGCCGCAGGACGACGTTGCCCGGCTTGTAGACGCCGTGGACGTTGCCGAAGGACGCTGCCAGCAGGTAGCGGCCCTTCTCGCCCAGGCCGAGCGCCTCGGCCGTACGCAGCGCGTCGTCGACGGTCGTGTACAGCTCGTCGTTGATCTCGTGCGTGACGCCGTCCTCCTCGCCACCGGTCGGGGTGATCTCGACCTCAAGGATGATCTTGGCGGCGGCGGCCTTGGCCAGCAGCTCCTGGCCGATGGACAGGTTGTCGGCGAGGGTCTCGGCCGAGCCGTCCCACATGTGCGACTGGAACAGCGGGTTCAGACCCTTGGCGACGCGCTCCGCGGAGACGTCGAGCAGCGGACGGACGTAACCGTCCAGCTTGTCCTTGGGGCAGTGGTCGGTGTGCAGCGCGACCGTGATGTCGTACTTGGCGGCGACGATGTGCGCGAACTCGGCCAGGGCTACGGCGCCCGTCACCATGTCCTTGTTGTACTGGCCGCCCAGGAATTCGGCACCACCGGTGGAGATCTGGACGATGCCGTCGCTCTCCGCCTCCGCGAAGCCGCGCAGTGCAGCGTGCAAGGTCTGGGTCGACGTCACATTGATGGCCGGGTAGGCGAACTTGCCTGCCTTCGCCCGGTCGAGCATCTCGGCGTAGACCTCGGGGGTTGCGATGGGCATCTGTCCGCTCCTTGGGATGTGCGGGTGTGCAGTGCTTGGTCCCTGACCTGGGGGCGACGTCATCGTCGCCCACATCTTCCCAGACTCTCGCTTCGGCTCCACGCTGCCCACGGGACAGCCGCTCCCCGTTTCACGTGAAACGGGGAGCGGCCCAAGGAATCCCCAGGTCAGCCCAGGTCGAGGTCGGCCACCGAGTAGACATGAACGTACGGCAGACCGGCCTCGGCGATCGCCGGAGCGGCTCCGCGCTCGACGATCACGGCGACGGCCACGACCTCGCCGCCGGCCTCACGCACCGCCTCGACCGCGGTCAGCGGCGAGCCACCGGTCGTCGAGGTGTCCTCGACGACGAGGCAGCGCCGGCCCTTGACGTCCGTGCCCTCGATCCGGCGCTGCATCCCGTGGGCCTTCTGCGCCTTGCGGACGACGAACGCGTCCAGGCTCTCACCGCGCGCCGCCGAGGCGTGCAGCATCGAGGTGGCCACCGGGTCGGCTCCCAGCGTCAGGCCGCCCACGCAGTCGTAGTCCAGCTCGGCCGTGGCATCGAGCATCACCTGACCGACCAGCGGAGCGGCCTTGCCGTCCAGCGTGATCCGGCGCAGGTCGATGTACCAGTCGGCTTCCAGACCCGAGGAGAGGGTCACCTTGCCGTGTACCACGGCCTTGTCCTTGATCTGCTGGAGCAGCTCAGCGCGTACGTCAGTCATGACAACGAGGGTAAGGGCTGCCACGGAGGGTCAGAGCCGCGCCCAGCTCCAGGTCGTCGTGATCTCCAGCGGCTCGATCGGGGTGACCAGGCGGGGGGTCGTGTTGAGCCCGTTCGGCGGCCCGGACTGCGGCTCCACGCAGACCGCCTCCGCCTGCTCGTCGTAGATCACCACCCACTCGTCCCTGCTCCTGACCGTCAGCTCCAGCTGCTCGGGCCAGGTGAGCTTCACGTCGACGCCCGCGGGCATCCCGAAGCAGTCGTCCCACGGGCCTGGCCGGGGATCGATCCGGCGTCCCGTCGGCAGGTGGTTGTCGCCGCGCTCCTCCTGCCAGGCCGCGTCGAAGTCGATCCGCACGTCCTGGCCGCCCAGGTTCCGGAGGAACCAGGGGTGCCACCCGGCCTGCGCCGGGAAGGAGTCCCCGTACGTCTCGATGCCGAGGCTCAGCGTCAGCGAGTCCTCCGTCAGCTCGAAGGACTGCGTCACCCGGCCCTCGTACGGCCATGGGTCGGCCAGGTCGTAGAAGAAGGCGGCTTCCGTGTCACCCTCCCGGGCCGGCCGCCAGGCGGTGTCGCGGCCGGTTCCGTGGATGGCGTGCGGTGGGGAGTTGAGCGGCATCCGGTGCAGCTCACCACCGTTGCGGAACAGGCCGTTCTCGGTGCGGCCGCACCACGGCACCATGGGGAAGCAGCCGTACCGCTCGCCCTGGCGCAGCAGTTCGGTGTCCCCGATCCGCAGGCTGCTGATCCGGCAGCCGTTCACGGGGTCAACGGTCAATTCGACGTCGCCGGCGGTCAGCCGGGCGTTCTTCGCAACTCTGCTCACCCCCCGACACTACTGGCGCGGGGCGGCTCCCTACGGCCGCCTGCGCCGCAGTGCCCTGCCCACCACCACGGCCGAGGCGATCGCCAGGGCGGCTGCCGGGGCGGCCCAGCGGAGCGTGATGCCCGCGGCTCCCGACTCGGGCGACGGGACGGGGGCGTACCGGCCACGCGGCGGGGCGTGGTCGACCTCCTCCGTGCTGCGGCCGATCATCGTGCGGCGGGCGTGCGCGGCCTCGGCGGGCGGCTCGTCCGGCACGGTGAACTCGATCTCCGTCGACGGATCGAGCGACGGCGGCGGCACGGGCGCGTCGAACACGGACTCCCTGTCCGCGGACGGCGACTCGGGGGACTGGGCTCCGGAAGACGGCTCCTCGGGGGACTCGGCGTCGGAAGACGGCTCCTCGGGAGACTCGGCTTCGGAAGACGGTGCCTCGCCGGACGGCTCGGGAGAGACCCGGGGTGGCGACGCCCCCTCGGCAGACGCCGCGCCGGCCTCGTCCCCGGGCGGCGTGCCGGCCTCCCCCTCGCCGTCCCGCGTCGCCAGGGTCTCCGTCACCAGTTGCTGCGTGAAGCGGTCCAGCAGCCGCTGTGCCGCGGCGAGCGCCGCGGACGCGTCGAGGTCCACGATGCGGCCGTCACCGCTCACCGTGCCGGTGAACCCGATCGTCGTCCCGCCGTCCGCCTCCGTGAGGCCGACGGTCAGTGCCAGCTTCGCCGAGCCCGTGCCCCGGGCCTCCACACCCTCCCCGGTCACGGAGAAGGAGTCACCCCCGCCGGAAGGCCGCAGCGTCAGCGCCCCCCGGTACGTGATCGTGTGGCCGTCGGCCCGGAATTTCAGCCGGCCCGCCAGCGGCCCCGCCGACGCGTCGGCATCCTGCTGGAGTCCTGGCACACAGCGTGCGACGCGGGCGGGATCACCCAGCGTCCGCCGCAGGGCCGGAACCGGAACCGGAACGAACACCTCATGCTCCATACCGACCGAGCCTACTCAGCCCCGGCCGTCCCGTCAGCGCTTCCACCCCGGACGCCCGTGCGGCCCGCGCCGCGCCGCCGCGCTCAGGGTTCCTCCCAGTACCGAGGATGGACGAGTGTGGACGGCGGCACCCCGTGCTGCCGCGCCCGCTCCGCCGAGCGCCGGGCGGCCAGCAGCTCCCGCTCCCCCAGCGTCCGCAGGGCGGGCGCCCCCGGGTCCAGTCCGAGCCGGCCCACCTCCTGCCGGGCGGCCAGCACGAATCCCCAGTCCCGTGGCGCCTCCGCCCCGCCCGCCGCGGCCCGGTCCGGCCCCGCCGCGAACCCGGTGAGGCGCCCGTCGACACGGTAGGGCAGGGTCGCGAGGCCGCCTGCCCGTACCGACGCCTCCACCGTCCAGAACGTCGTCGGTCTGCTCACCGCCGGGCCCGCGTGCACCACCAGCCGGCCGCCGGGCTCCAGCGCCCCGGCGACCAGCCCGTAGAACTCGGCCGCGTAGAGCTTCGTGCTCGCCGTGATCCCCGGGTCGGGAAGGTCCGAGATCACCACGTCGTAACGCTCGTGCGTGTCCCGCAGCCATGTGAAGGCGTCCCCGGCGACCGCCGTCAGCCGGGGATCGTCGTACGCGTGACCGTTCAGCCGGGAGAGCGCCGGGTCCGTACGGGCCAACCGGGTGACGGCCGGATCGAGCTCGACCACCACGACGGACGCGACATCCGGGTAGCGCAGCACCTCACGGGCCGCCAGTCCGTCGCCGCCGCCCATGATCAGCACCCGCCGGTGGGCGCCCTTCATCGCGGGGTGCACGAGCGCCTCGTGGTAGCGGTGCTCGTCCCGGGAACTGACGCGGAGCCGGCCGTCCAGGTAGAGGTCGAGCGCGCCCCGCCCCGGCCCCGTGAGGACGATCTCCTGTACGTCGGTCTGCACGGCGACCCGCACCTCGTCCCCGTACACCGCGCGCCGTGCCGCGCGCTCGAAGTCGTCGACGAGGACGGAGGCCGTGGCCAGCAGGGAGATCACCGCACAGTTGACCAGGATCAGCAGCCATCGTGCCCTGGTGCCCAGGTCGCGCCGGAACACCCACAGCACCAGTGCCCCGCCCGCCGCCGCGTTGACCGCGCCGGTGAGCAGTGCCCCCGTCAGCTGGCCCGTCATCGGCAGCAGCAGGAACGGGAAGGCGAGCCCGCCGACCAGCGCGCCCACGTAGTCGGCGGCGAACAGGTCGGCGACCGCCCCGCCCGCGTCCTGCCGGTCGACCCGCTGGATCAGCGTCATCAGCAGCGGGATCTCCGCGCCGATCAGGATCCCGATCGCGAGCGAGAAGCCGACCAGCGCGTGGCGCGACTCCCCGAGCCAGGCGAAGGAGGCGTACAGGACCAGCGCCGACGTGCCGCCGACGAGCGCGAGCGCGGCCTCGATCAGCCCGAAACCCACGGCGGCACAGCCGCGTAAACGTTTCGCGAGCAGCGAGCCGATACCCATCGCGAACACCATCACGGAGAGCACGACCGACGCCTGCGTGACCGAGTCACCGATCAGGTACGAGGCCAGCGCGACCAGCTCCAGCTCGTACACCAGACCGCACGCGGCACAGATGAAGACCACGGCCAGCACGAGGAGCCGGCCGGTCCTCGGCCGCACGGGGAGCCCCGCCGGGCCTGCTCGCAGCGGCATCTGCTGGTCGATCATGAAATAAACGCTACGTGACGGAAAGGTCGCCGCTTGTCACCCACACGGGTGTAAGTGTGGTGCGCCGAACGGGCGCCGAGCACGCCGGACCGGGCAGACCCGCGCACGCTCCCTCACGACACCGCCACCGGCACCCGCGCGCCCACCTTCGACCGGGTGACGACCAGCTGCCCCTCCTGCGGATACGCGTGCCAGGTCCGCCAGCGCACCTGCCCCTCCGTGCGCTGCGCGAGCATCGCCGTGAAGGCGTACGGACTGCCGGGGAACGTCCCCGCCAGTCCATGAGGGTGGTCGGACACCAGCGCGAGCAGCTCCTGCGCACGCCCCGCGAACGAGCCCTCCGAGAGCGTCTCGACGCGCGCCGCGAATTCGTAGTCCCAGTCGCCCAGGCTCTCGGCGACACCCAGCGGCAGCGGTGTGCTGCTGCCCGGCAGACAGGCCACGGTCTCGGAGCACGTACGGCGCTCCTCTTCCAGCAGCACCTGGTGAGAGGCGCCGAGCAGCCGCAACTGGACCTTTGCGCCCGCTAGTTCGAGGTCGAGTACAGCCAGGGCGGGCAGCGGCTCCCGCCCGAGCGTCCATGCCAGATCGGCGGCTCGGGTATCGGAGTAGGCGGTCTGGAGGGTTGTGAGCATGGATCGGCTCCGCAAAACGCACAGGGACACATGGACAGGAGGCACCCCCGTGCCGGCGCACGCGGGGGAGGAGGAGCCCGATCCGGCCCAACTGGGGTACGCCCAACTGGGGCCCGGGGGCTGAATGTTGACTACAACGATGCAATCACGAAGTACGTCGCGCTCTCAGCGTTTTTACCCAACTTGCCGTGGTTTCCATCCCTCAGGGGGCAGGACGGTTCACCTGTTCCCGCGTGCCCAACAAAAAGGTGTCCGGCGGGAGTTCGGTCCCACCGGACACCTCAGGCGCACCCGCCCCGACCCCCGTGCGGGGCGGGCGAACCCGTCTCAGTTGCCGCCGCCACCGCCGCAGCCTCCGCCACCGCCGCAGCTGCTGCTGCCGCCCCCGCAGGAATGCCCGCCGGAGTCACCGCCGCTGTCCCCGGCCCACCAGCTGCCCGAGCTTCCACCCGAGCCGCTGTCCGAACCTCCGCCTCCCCTGCGCCCCGCGCGTGACGGCGACGCCTTCCGGCGGCCACCGGATCCCGAGGCGAGGGCCGCGATGCCCACCACCACGATCACCAGGAACACGATGAAGAAGAACAACCCCATCGACCTCACATCCTTCTGTCCCCCGAAGCGAGGTCCCCGCTTCTCGACTGACCGTTGGATTCCCGCGCCCCGCCGCGGCCAAAGCAGACTTGAGCAACTCCAGAGCTTCGGCACAGGATGGCGCCCATGACACAGGGACGACCGCTGCTCAACCGCCGCCTCACCGAGTTCGGCACGACGATCTTCGCGGAGATGTCGGCGCTGGCCGTACAGACCGGATCGATCAACCTCGGTCAGGGCTTCCCCGACACCGACGGCCCCGAGGAGATCCGCGAGGCCGCCGTCCGCGCCCTGCGCGCCGGCCACGGCAACCAGTACCCACCGGGCCCCGGCATCCCCGAGCTGCGCTCCGCGGTCGCGGAGCACCAGCTGCGGCACTACGGACTGGAGTACGACCCGGACGCCGAGGTACTGGTCACCACGGGCGCCACGGAAGCGGTGGCCGCCTCCCTGCTCGCCCTCCTGGAACCCGGCGACGAGGTCATCGCCCTGGAGCCGTACTACGACTCGTACGCCGCCTGCATCGCCCTGGCGGGCGGCACCCGCGTCCCCGTCACGCTCAGGCCCCACGAGGGCGCCTACCGGCTCGACCTCGACGAGCTGCGCGCGGCCGTCACGCCCCGCACCCGGCTGATCCTGCTCAACACCCCGCACAACCCGACCGGGACCGTCCTGACCCGTGACGAGCTCGCGGCCGTCGCCGCGCTCGCGTGCGAGCGGGACCTCCTGGTCGTCACCGACGAGGTCTACGAGCACCTCGTCTACGAGGGCGAGCACATCCCCCTCGCGTCCTTCCCCGGCATGCGGGAGCGCACGGTCAGCATCAGCAGCGCGGGGAAGACGTTCTCGCTGACGGGCTGGAAGATCGGCTGGATCACGGCGAGCCCGGAACTGGTCGGCGCGGTCCGTTCCGCCAAGCAGTTCCTGACGTACGTGTCCGGCGGCCCGTTCCAGTACGCCGTCGCCGAGGCCCTGCGGCTGCCCGCCGCTTACTTCGACGGGCTCCGCACCGACCTGCGCGCCAAGCGTGACCTGCTCGCCGCGGGACTCGCCGAGGCCGGCTTCGATGTCTACAGGCCCGCCGGGACGTACTTCGTCACCACCGACATCCGGCCGCTCGGCGAGGGGAGCGACGGCTTCGCCTTCTGCCGGGCGCTCCCCGGACGCTGCGGGGTCGTCGCGGTGCCGAACGCGGTCTTCTACGACCACCGCGAGCAGGGCGCCCCCTTCGTACGCTTCGCGTTCTGCAAGCGCACGGACGTGCTCACCGAGGCGGTCACCCGGCTGAAGAGCCTCCGGGCCTCCTGACCGCCCATGACGAGGGCCCGGTCCGGGCGCCGGCCGTACGGGCCGCGCTCCGGACCGGGCCCTCGCGGTCCGTGGGCCCGGTCAGGCCTCCGTGGGCTCCTCGCCCTCGGCCTTCTTCTCGGCGGGCTCCAGGCCGAGACGCTCCACGAGCCACTTGTCGAACTCGATCGAGGCCCGCACCCAGCTGACCGTCGAGGAGACGAAGTGCTCCAGGCTGACACCGGTGCCGATGAGCATCTGCGCCTCACCGACCAGCCGCACGGAGCCGGCGGTGCCCTCCTCGCCCTCGTGGGCGTGCGTGTAGACCTTGGGCCACAGCGTGCGGCGGTTCCAGTCGTCGATCGCGTCGAGGAGAACGGGCCGCTGGTCCAGGGCGTGGGGGCGGTCGTAGAAGGTCCGCACGGAGAAGACCTGCTGCTCCTCCTCGCCACGGAACATGAAGTACGTCCGGAAGTCTTCCCACGGCGCGGCGAGGTCGCCCTCGTCGTCGACGACGAACTTCAGCTCCATCTGCTCGAGGAGCTGCTTGACGAGGTCCTGGTCGGGGACCACGGGGCCCTCGGGACCTGACGTCTGCGGTTCGGGCTGGCCCCCGAAGTTAGGGATCGAGGACGGGTCGATAGACATCGCTGGGTACTCCTGTGGATCGCACGTGGTTTCCTGGCTTCGACCCTAGCCGCCATCGCGGCCGGTGGTCCTATGCGCTCAGGGGAATCGTCCCCGCGCTCGTTCCCCTGGCACGCGACCAGGAAACCGCGATCACGACCGCGCAGAGCGTTCCGACGAGGCCCGCCCCCCCGATCGTGTGCGCGGAGGACCCGGACAGCTCCGCTGCCAGGCCGCCCGCCGCGACGCCGATCCCCTGCATCGCGGTCAGTCCCGACCTGGCCAGTCCCAGCGCCTGGCCGCGCTGGTCGGCCGGAGTGAGCAGCACGAAGGTCGCCCCCGCGGTGATCTGGTAGGCGGAACAGACACCCGACACCACCAGCACCAGCAGGGCCACCCCCACACCGGGGCCCGCCCAGTAGACGACCAGCGGGAGGTTGGCACCCACCGCCAGCGGCCCGAGCAGCCGACGGCGCCGCTCCACGTCGAAGCCGGCACGGCCCAGGAACGCCGCGCCCAGAACCATGCCGGCGGGGTGCGCGGCGAGCAGGAGCCCCACCGAAGCGGCGGTCGCGCCGGCCTCCTCGGCGAAGGGTGCGGCCAGGCCCTCCGGAAGCACGATGAACCCGGCCAGCCAGCCGAGCGCGACCAGCGACCGCAGCCGGGGGTCCGACCAGATCAGTGCGGCGGCCTTCCGCACCTGGGTGTGCATGCGCTTCGGCGGCGCGTCGGCGTCCTTGTCCACCGGCCTCGCCTTCACACCCACCCTGATCAGGACCGCGGAGACCAGGAACGTCGCCGCGTTCAGCCCGAGGGAGAGATGGCTGCCCAGCCACACGACGAGCACCCCGCCGGCGGCGAAGCCGACCAGCTGTCCGGCCTGGTGCGTGACCAGCATGACCCGCTGACCCCGCTCGTACAGGCGCTCGCCCAGGACCGCCGGCATCAGGGCGCCCTGCGACGCCCCGAAGGGCGCCTCGGCGAGCTGTGCCAGCACAAGCAGCCCGGCGAGCAGCGGCAAGGGCGTACCGGGCAGGGCCATCAGCCCCACGAGGACGGCACGCACCAGGTCGCAGCTGATCATGACCGTACGCCGGGGGAACCGGTCGGCCAGCCCGGAGAGGAGCACCCCGGACAGCAGGGCCGGCAGCGTCGTCAGGGCGTAGGTCGCCGCGGTCCAGCCGGCCGACTCGGTGCGTTCGAACACCAGCAGCGACAGCGCCACCCTCGCCAGCTGGTCACCCAGCACGGACTGAGCAAAAGCCGCCCACAGCGTACGAAATTCGCTCAGGCGAATGAGGCTGTCACTTCTGCAATCGTTCGGCTCCGCACTCTGCTCACCGGGTATTCGCTCCGTCATGCGCGTACCTTACCGGCTCCGTAATTCGGAGAACCCTTCCCCGCCACAAAGAAAAGGGCCCGGAGTGTCCCGATATTGCGCGGAACACGATCACCCGAGAGCCCGTCCCGCGGGTTCCGCCCGAGCGCACAGATATGTATCACCCCGGTACAAAAAGCTGGTTCCGTCTCCCATTCAGCCACGGAATGTAAATTTTCGGCTCAATTTGGCGGACGGGTCCCACCGGCAGTGCGTGCTGGATGCACACATCAATGCGAACGGATGGCACACACGTGTGCCCCCGGCCGGGACGCGACGTCGTCCGGCCGGGGGCACAGGTCACCCGCTACCGCCTACAGGGTCTTCGTCGTGGCCGCGGTGCCCACGATCAGTCCGTCGCCGGCCCGGTCCACCCGGACCGTGTCCCCGTCCTTGACCTCGCCCGCGAGGATCTCCTTCGCGAGCCGGTCGCCGATCGCGGTCTGGATGAGCCTGCGCAGCGGCCGGGCGCCGTACGCCGGGTCGTTGCCCTCCTCGGCCAGCCAGGACAGGGCGTCCGGGGTGACGTCGAGCTGGATCCGCCGGTCGGCCAGCCGGCCGGCGAGACGGGCCACCTGGAGCCCCGCGATGTGGGCCAGCTCGTCTCCGGACAGGGCGGAGAAGACGACCAGGTCGTCCAGCCGGTTGAGGAACTCCGGCTTGAACGAGGCCCGTACGACGTCCAGGACCCGCTCCTTCTTCGCCTCGGGATCGATCTGGGGATCGACCAGGAACTGGCTGCCGAGGTTCGACGTGAGGACCAGGATGGTGTTGCGGAAGTCCACCGTCCGGCCCTGGCCGTCGGTGAGCCTGCCGTCGTCGAGCACCTGGAGCAGGATGTCGAAGACCTCGGGGTGGGCCTTCTCCACCTCGTCCAGCAGCACGACGCTGTACGGGCGCCGGCGGACCGCCTCGGTGAGCTGGCCGCCCTCCTCGTAGCCGACGTAGCCGGGCGGGGCACCGACGAGCCGGGCGACGCTGTGCTTCTCGCCGTACTCGCTCATGTCGATGCGGATCATGGCCCGCTCGTCGTCGAACAGGAAGTCCGCGAGCGCCTTGGCCAGCTCCGTCTTTCCGACCCCGGTCGGGCCGAGGAAGAGGAACGAACCGGTGGGCCGGTCGGGGTCGGCGATGCCCGCACGGGTGCGCCGCACGGCGTCCGACACGGAGCGCACGGCCTCGGTCTGGCCGATCAGCCGCCTGCCCAGCTCCGACTCCATCCGCAGCAGCTTCTGGGTCTCGCCCTCCAGGAGGCGTCCGGCCGGAATCCCGGTCCAGGCTCCGACGACATCGGCGATGTCGTCCGGGCCGACCTCCTCCTTGACCATGGTGTCCTTGTCCTGGGCGGCCTCCTGCTCGGCCTCGTCGGCCTCGGCCAGCTCCCGCTCCAGGCCGGGGATCTCCCCGTACAGCAGCTTGGATGCGGTGTCGAAGTCACCGTCGCGCTGGGCGCGCTCGGCCTGGCCGCGCAGCTCGTCGAGGCGCTCCTTGAGCTCACCGACGCGGTTCAGACCCTGCTTCTCCTTCTCCCAGCGGGCGGTGAGACCGCGCAGCTCCTCCTCCTTGTCGGCGAGGTCGCGGCGGATCTTCTCCAGGCGCTGCTTGGAGCCCTCGTCGCTCTCGTTCCTGAGCGCCAGCTCCTCCATGTGCAGACGGTCGACGGACCGCTGGAGCTCGTCGATCTCCAAAGGGGAGGAGTCGATCTCCATGCGGAGCCGGGAGGCCGCCTCGTCGACGAGGTCGATCGCCTTGTCGGGGAGGAACCGGGAGGTGATGTAGCGGTCCGAGAGCGTCGCGGCGGCCACCAGCGAGGAGTCGGCGATCTGGACCTTGTGGTGCGCCTCGTAGCGGCCCTTGAGGCCACGGAGGATGGCGATGGTGTCCTCGACGGACGGTTCGGCGACCATGACCTGCTGGAAGCGGCGCTCCAGGGCCGGGTCCTTCTCGATCCGCTCGCGGTATTCGTCCAGCGTGGTGGCGCCGACCATGCGGAGCTCACCACGGGCGAGCATCGGCTTGAGCATGTTGCCCGCGTCCATCGCGGAGTCGCCGCCGGCTCCCGCGCCGACGACGGTGTGCAGCTCGTCGATGAAGGTGATGACCTGCCCGTCGCTCTCCTTGATCTCGGAGAGGACGGTCTTGAGGCGTTCCTCGAACTCGCCGCGGTACTTGGCGCCCGCGACCATCGCGCCGAGGTCCAGGGAGACGAGCCGCTTGTTCCGAAGGGACTCGGGCACGTCGCCCTTGACGATGCGCTGGGCGAGACCCTCGACGACGGCCGTCTTGCCGACACCGGGCTCACCGATGAGCACGGGGTTGTTCTTCGTGCGGCGCGACAGCACCTGCACGACCCGGCGGATCTCCTGGTCACGGCCGATGACCGGGTCCAGCTTGCCCTCGCGGGCGGCGGCCGTGAAGTCGGTGCCGAACTTCTCCAGCGCCTTGTACTGGCCTTCGGGGTCGGGAGTGGTCACCCGGCGCCCTCCCCTGCTCTTCTCGAATGCGTCCAGGAGCCTCTTCGCGCTTGCCCCCTGCCCGTCGAGGATCTCACCGGCGCGGCCGCCCTTCGCCGCGAGGGCGATCAGCAGGTGCTCGGTGGAGAGGTAGTCGTCGCCGAGCTCCTTGGCGCGCTGGTCGGCGTCGGCGATGACGGCGAGCATGTCGCGGCTCGGCTGCGGCGGGGCGACGGTCGAGCCGGTCACGCTGGGCAGCGAGCCCAGAAGCCGCTCGGCCTCCTCGCGCACGGCCACCTGATCGGCCTCGACGGCTGCCAGGAGATCGATGATGTTCGCGTTGTCCTCACCCGCGAGCAGCGCAAGCAGCAGGTGCCCGGGGGTCAGATCGGGATGACCGTCCTTGACGGCCCTGCTGGTGGCCGCGTTCAGGGCGTCCCGGCTCTTGTTGGTCAGCTCGGCGTCCACGGGCGCTGTCTCCTCCTCGTGCTGGGGCTTCACGGAACTATGACTCGAACAACGGGTACAAAGTTGAGTCTATTCCACTCAAGGCCGATACGGCGTCCCCGCGTCTCCTCCGTATGCCCTCTCTCTAGGCTGGCCCCATGCCTGACGTACGCAACCCCGGCCCCGGATACCTCACCTTCTGGCGGGAGCGCCATGTGTGCACCCTGACCACGCTCCGCCCGGACGGCACACCGCATGTGGTGCCCGTGGGGGTGACCTACGACCCGGAGACGCGGATCGCCCGCGTCATCACCGGAGGGAACACCAGGAAGGCGGCCCACGTCCTGGCGGCGGGCCCCGGGGGCGCGCGGGTCGCGGTCTGCCAGATGGAGGGGCGCCGCTGGGCGACCCTGGAGGGCCGGGCGGTGGTCCGCACCGAGCCCGAGGAGGTCCAGGACGCCGTACGCCGCTACGCGGAGCGTTACGAGCGCACCCCGCGGCCCAACCCGGAGCGGGTCGTCATCGAGATCGCCGTCGACAGGGCACTCGGAAACGCCTAGGAATGCATGCCGGGCCAATTCCGGCCAGCACAACGGCGCCATCGTGTTCAGGTCACGATGGCGCCGCTGTGTGGGGGAAGTGCCGGAACGATATGTAACGACGGGGGAATCGTTCAGGCACTGCGGGGGGTGGCGGAAATGGCTTCTTCTTGCTCGAACAGTTCATGGTCGCGCTGATCGAGATTTACGAAAATCATGCCGTACCTCACGGCACAGCGAACCGGTTGCGGTGCTCCGCGTGGCCGGCGTAGACAGCGATAGGCGCGGATATCGTCATCCGTTTCCATCACGACGACAATCGGCTCTCCGAACAGGGTGACCATCAACGAATCGCCCTGGCGGGTAAGTGCCGTGAGCAGATCGATGAAGTGCCACCCTGAGCGATATGCCGTGGCCATCTCCCGCCGGAAGGTGCGGTCGTCCGGTGGGGTGGTCATGCGCCTGCGGCGCCTGTCGGAGCGCTCCAGCTGATCTCGTCCCCGGCTGCCGTCGGCATGCCCCAGCTGATCTCACCGGGTGCGTCGGCCGCCCGTACGGACCAGCTGATCTCATCCGCCCCTGCTGCCCGCTCCGACCAGCTGATCTCACCGGGCCCGGATGCGCTGCCGGCCACGCCGCCCGCCACGCCAAAGGCCAGGGCCGCGACGAAAGCGGCAGCAAGCACCGAGCGAAGCTTTCGCTTATCCATAGTCGGCTTCGTCCTCACTTGTGGATTCCTCTCCCCCGCATCCACGACGATGTCTCACCCGGGCCACACAACGCCACCAGGACGATGCATCATGTTCCTGCATGTTCAGGAACCTGGGGGGTGTAGATATGACCACAAACGACACAACAGGGGCACATCCTCACGGGATCACCGACCTATGCGACGAGGGAAAGCGCCTCTACGCGAGCGCCCTGCGTTCCGGACGGATTTCCCGCGCGGAAGTCGGCCCCGCCCCCTGCCTGATGGACTTCGCCCTCCTCCATCCCGATCCGGACGACACGACCTGGCTCAGGCCCGTCCCGCCGTCCGCGGCGCTGGCCCAGCGCCTGCACCCCATCGAACGGGAGATCAAGGACCGCCGACGGCGCTCCGTCGAGCTGGCGGAGTCCTTCGAGCCGTTCATGGACATCAGCGCCCAGGACCCGCCGACCACCCACGCCATCACCGTGCTGGAGGGCGGCAACAGGATCAACGCCGCACTCGATCTCGCCACCGCGGAATGCCGCACGGAGGTCCTCACCGTCCAGCCGGGCGGGGACCGGGGCGAGGACCGTCTCAGCGAAGGCCTGGAACGCGCCCTGTCGGTGGTCGACCGGGGCGTCAGCATGCGCACCCTCTACCAGCACACCGTCAGGCACAGCCAGGGCACGCTCGCCTATGCCGCGCGCCTGGCCAACGACAAGGTGGAGATCCGCACCCTGGAGGAGCTCATCGAGCGCCTCCTCGTCTTCGACCGGACCGTGGCCTTCATACCCGCCCAGAACGACGACCAGGTCGCCCTCGAACTCCGCCACCCAGGGCTCGTCAACTACCTGGTGAAGGTCTTCGAGCAGCTGTGGAGCCGCGCGTCCCCCCTGCTCGGCGAGCTCCAGTACGACCCGCCGACCAAGGGCATCAGCGGTGTCCAGCGTTCCATAGCCCAACTCCTCGTCGAGGGACATGTGGACGACTCGATCGCCCGCCGTCTCGGAATGAACGTCCGAACCTGCCGGGCGCACGTCGCGAAGCTGTCCGCCACCCTCGGCAGCACGAGCCGCGCTCAGCTGGGCTATCTGATCGCGCGGTCAGGAATCCTGGACCAGGACTCATGACCGCGCGCCCCCCGCACCTCCACACTCCCTTCGCAGCCGCGTACGCGCCACGGTCATCTTGTTGCAGTGCACGAAGTGAGGGGTCGTCAAATCGTCACGGATGACGTGAACACACAGCATTCGCACGGTCCGAGAGAGCTCTGCGCCACCGGCCTGCGGCTGTACGAGGAAGCCGTCGTCGCGGGCCGCATCACCCGCACCGCTCTCGCCGCCGCCCCCTGCCTGGCCGGTATGGGCCTGGTCCAGCCCGACCCGGCCGACTTCGCGTGGATGCGCCCCGTCCCCCCGTCCGCGGCCCTGGCCCATCTGCTTCAGCCGATCACCCGCGAACTCGACGAGCGTGTACAGCTCGCCGCGGCGCTCAGCCGGTCGCTGGCACCCCTGTCGTCCGTCGCCAGCGCCGACCCCGACCTGGCGTTCACGGTCCTGGAGGGCAGACCGGTGATCGAGGAGGCCCTGCGGGAGGCCACCTCCGTCGTCACCGAACAGGTCCTCACGGCCCAGCCGGGCAGCGACCGCCCCCGGGAGGGGATGGAGCGGGGAATCGCCAACGCCAGGACGGCCATCGCCCGTGGAGCCCGCCTACGGCACATCTACCAGCACCCGGCGCGCTACAGCACCACCGTCAGGGGCTACCTCGACCAGATCTCCCCCGAGCACCTGCAGGTGCGTACCACGGAGCAGACCGTGGAACGACTGATCATCTTCGACCGGACCGTCGCGTTCGTCCCGGCGGCGCCCGACCGCCGCACCGCACTCCGCATACGGCACCCCGCCCTGGTCGACTACCTCATCCAGGTCTACGAGGTCCTCTGGGCCCAGGCCACGCCCTTCGGGCGGCAACTGCCCGTGCCCGCACCCGGCACCCAGATCACGGCCGTCCAGCAGAGCATCGCCCGGCTCCTCGGCGAGGGCCATGTCGACGACGCGGTGGCCCGCAGGCTGGGCATCAGCGTCCGCACCTGCCGCTCCCACATCGCCAGGCTGATGCAGGTCCTGGGCGCCACCAGCCGGACCCATCTGGGCGTCCTCATCGTGCGGTCCGGCATCGTGAAGGACGCCGCGGCCACGCGCGAAGGGCCCGCCCCCGAGTCATGAGACTCGGGGGCGGGCCCTTCGCGGCCGGCTCAGTCCTTCGGCCTCTTCGGCCGCCAGACCACCAGTGCGCTCGTCTGCTGCACGTCCTGGTACGGCACCAGATCACGCCGGTAGGAGGCGTGCACCTGGGCCTCGCGCTGCTGCATGGCCACGGTCGCGCCGTCCACCGCCGCCGAGAGCTCGGCGACGCGCTGCTGCAGCGCGGCGACCTGGTTCTCCAGCTCGATGATGCGTTTGATGCCCGCGAGGTTGATGCCCTCGTCCTGCGACAGCTGCTGCACGGTGCGCAGCAGCTCGATGTCGCGGGCCGAGTAGCGCCGGCCGCGCCCGGCCGTGCGGTCGGGCGAGACCAGGCCGAGACGGTCGTACTGGCGCAGTGTCTGCGGGTGCAGGCCCGAGAGCTGGGCCGCGATCGAGATCACGTAGACCGGTGATTCGTCGGTCAGCTGGTACGGATTGCGTCGACGGCCGTCCATCTCAAGCTCCCTTCGCAGCCTGGAACAGCTCCGCCCGCGGGTCCTCCCCCGCGGTCGCCTTCCGGTAGGCCTCCAGCGCGTCCTGGGCGTCCGCGCCGAGGTCCGTGGGCACGGCCACCTCGACGGTGACCAGGAGGTCGCCACGGGTGCCGTCCTTGCGCACGGCACCCTTCCCCCGGGCCCGCATCGTACGTCCGTTGGGCGTGCCGGCCGGGAGTTTCAGGGTGACCGGGGGTCCGCCGAGCGTGGGGACCTTCACCTCGCCGCCTAGCGCCGCCTCCGGGAAGGTGACGGGCACGGTGACGGTGAGGTTGTCGCCCTTGCGGCCGAAGACCGGGTGGGCGTCGACGTGGACGACGACGTAGAGGTCGCCGGCCGGGCCGCCGCGCTCGCCGGGGCTGCCCTTGCCGCGCAGCCGGATCCGCTGGCCGTCGGAGACGCCCGCGGGGATCCTGACCTGCATCGTGCGGGCCGACTTGGCACGGCCGCTGCCCTTGCAGACCTCGCAGGGGTCCTGGGCGATGAGGCCCCGGCCCTTGCAGTCGACGCAGGGATCGGTGAGCGAGAACCCGCCGCCCGTGCCCCGCGAGACCTGGCCGGTGCCGACGCATGTCGGGCAGACCCTCGGGGTGCCGTTCTTGTCGCCGGTGCCCGAACACGCCTTGCAGGGGGCCTGGCTGGACATCCGGAGCGGGACCGTGGCCCCGTCGACCGCCTCGGTGAAGCTGAGCGTCACCTCGGACTCGATGTCCTGGCCACGGCGCGGCTGGACACGGGTGCCCGCGCCACCGCGGTTGAACAGGCCGCCGAAGACATCACCCAGGCCGCCACCGCCGCCTCCGCCGAAACCACCGGCGCCGGCGCCCTGGCCACCGCCCGGGGCGCCCCCGAAGAGGTCGCCCAGGTCGAAGTTGAAGTTGCCGCCCGCACCGCCGGGGCCGGCCCGGAAGCCACCGTTGCCGAAGAGGGCGCGCGCCTCGTCGTACTCCTTGCGCTTCTTGGGGTCGCCGAGGATGTCGTTCGCCTCGGAGATCTCCTTGAAGCGCTCCTCGGCCTTGGCGTCACCCTTGTTGGCGTCCGGGTGGTACTCGCGGGCGAGCTTCCGGTACGCCTTCTTGACCTCGGCGTCGGTGGCGTCCTTGGGGACGCCGAGAACCTTGTAGTAGTCCTTCTCGACGAAGTCCTTCGTGCTCATCGACGTCCCTCCTTCCGGACGATCGGCCGTGCGGCCGGCCCTGTGGCCGGCCGCACGCCCCGTCGGTGTTCACCGCTGTGGTCGGACGGAATGTCAGACCTCTTCGGTGCCACCGCTCTCCTCGTCGTCTGCCTTTTCTTCCTTCGCCGCCGCGGGCGTGGCGCCCGGCTGCGGTTCGGCCACGGCCACCCGCGCGGGGCGGATGGTGCGCTCCCCGATGCGGTACCCAGGCTGCAGGATCGCCACGCAGGTCGTCTCGGTGACGTCCGGCGCGTACGAGTGCATCAGGGCCTCGTGGATCGTCGGGTCGAAGGGCTCGCCCTCCTTGCCGAACTGCTGGAGGCCGATCTTCGCGACGACCGTCTCCACCGACTCGGCCACGGCCTTGAAGCCGCCGACGAGCTCGCCGTGCTCGCGCGCCCGGCCGATGTCGTCGAGCACGGGCAGGAGATCGGTCAGGAGACCCGCCGCGGCGATCTCCTTGACCGTGACCCGGTCACGCTCGACCCGACGACGGTAGTTCTGGTATTCGGCCTGGAGCCGCTGGAGGTCGCCCGTACGCTCGTTGAGCGCGGTGCGGGCCTGGTCCAGCTGGGCCGTCAGGGCCGCTGTCTGCTGTACGTCCCCGGCCGGGGCCGCCGCCTCCTCCTCGGAGGGGGAGGCGGCCTTCGGCTCGGCGTCGTCGGCATCGGCGCCGGAGGGGACGTCAGGCTTCTCGTCGAAGCCCGGAGTCTCCTCGGTCACGCCGCACCGCCCTTCGTGTCCTTCTCGTCGTCCACGATCTCGGCGTCGACGACGTCGTCGTCAGCGGCCTTGGCCTGGCCGTCACCCGGCGCCTCGGCACCCGGTGCCGCACCCTCGGACTGGGAGTTGGCGTACATCGCCTGACCCAGCTTCTGGGAGACGGCGGCGACCTTCTCGGTGGCGGTGCGGATCTCGGCGGTGTCCTCGCCCTTGAGCTTCTCCTTCAGCTCGGTGAGCGCGGTCTCCACCTCCGTCTTCACGTCACCGGGGACCTTGTCCTCGTTGTCCTTGAGGAACTTCTCCGTCTGGTAGACGAGCTGCTCGCCCTGGTTGCGCGACTCGGCGGCCTCGCGACGGCGGTGGTCCTCGTCGGCGTACTGCTCGGCCTCTTCGCGCATCCGGTTGACCTCGTCCTTCGGCAGCGAGGAGCCGCCGGTGACGGTCATCTTCTGCTCCTTGCCGGTGCCGAGGTCCTTGGCGGCGACGTGCATGATGCCGTTGGCGTCGATGTCGAAGGCGACCTCGATCTGCGGCACACCACGCGGGGCCGGCGGCAGACCGGTGAGCTCGAACATCCCGAGCTTCTTGTTGTACGCCGCGATCTCGCGCTCGCCCTGGTAGACCTGGATCTGCACGGACGGCTGGTTGTCCTCGGCCGTCGTGAAGATCTCGGAACGCTTGGTCGGGATCGTGGTGTTGCGCTCGATGAGCTTCGTCATGATCCCTCCCTTGGTCTCGATGCCGAGGGACAGCGGGGTCACGTCGAGGAGCAGGACGTCCTTGACCTCGCCCTTGAGGACACCGGCCTGGAGCGAGGCACCGATGGCGACGACCTCGTCCGGGTTCACACCCTTGTTGGCGTCCTGGCCGCCCGTGAGCTCCTTGACGAGCTCGGCGACGGCCGGCATACGGGTCGAGCCACCGACGAGAACGACGTGGTCGATCTCGGAGAGCTGGATGCCCGCGTCCTTGATGACGTTGTGGAACGGGTTCTTGCAGCGGTCCAGGAGGTCCGCGGTCAGCTGCTGGAACTGCGAGCGCGTGAGCTTCTCGTCCAGGTGCAGCGGGCCCTCGGCGGACGCCGTGATGTAGGGCAGGTTGATCGTGGTCTCGGTCGAGGACGAGAGCTCGATCTTCGCCTTCTCCGCGGCCTCGCGGAGACGCTGGAGAGCCATCTTGTCCTTGGACAGGTCCACACCGTGCCCGTTGGCGAACTGCTTCACCAGGTAGTCGACGACCCGCTGGTCCCAGTCGTCACCACCGAGGTGGTTGTCACCGTTGGTGGCCTTCACCTCGACGACGCCGTCGCCGATCTCCAGGAGGGACACGTCGAAGGTGCCGCCACCGAGGTCGAAGACGAGGATCGTCTGGTCGTCCTTGTCGAGGCCGTACGCCAGCGCGGCGGCGGTCGGCTCGTTGACGATGCGCAGGACGTTCAGGCCCGCGATCTCACCGGCCTCCTTGGTCGCCTGGCGCTCCGAGTCGTTGAAGTACGCCGGGACGGTGATCACCGCGTCGGTGACCTTCTCGCCCAGGTAGGACTCGGCGTCGCGCTTCAGCTTCTGCAGGATGAACGCGCTCATCTGCTGCGGGTTGAAGTTCTTGCCGTCGAGCTCGATCTTCCAGTCAGTGCCCATGTGGCGCTTGACCGAACGGATCGTCCTGTCGACGTTGGTGACCGCCTGACGCTTGGCGACCTCGCCGACCAGAACCTCGCCGTTCTTCGCGAAGGCGACGACGGACGGCGTGGTCCTGGCGCCTTCGGCGTTGGTGATGACGGTGGGCTCGCCGCCTTCGAGAACGCTGACGACGGAGTTAGTCGTGCCCAGGTCGATGCCGACCGCACGTGCCATTTCAATTCCTCCAACTGACTACTTGAGTGGATCTGACTCAAGGATGCATGACACCCACCCCGGAGTCAAAGGACCTGAGCCACTTACGCTCAACTTATGTGCTCGCGGCCCTATGAACAGGCGTTATACGCCTACGGATGGTGAAAGAAGCCCGCAGCGACCGCCCCGATCCGCGACACCACCACGCGTCACACGTCACACGCCCCCCACCCACCATCGCACCGTGGGATCGTTCTGTCACAAAATGCATCGAGACGGTCATACCGTCCCGTCATCGACTCCGGGCAGGTGCCATGCGGAACGCGAAGCAGACTGCGGAACGAAGGAGACGGCACCCTGCCCCGTCACCGGCGGCAGGACCGTCCCGGTCCGCCACCGGCCCCTTCCCCGGGATCGGCCGCGCAACCGTGACGGCCGGACGCGCCGCCGGAGCCCTGACGACCATGGCGGCCAGGCGGATCACCGGACCTCTGTCGGCCATGACGGCCGAACGGGCCCTCGACCTGGCCCTCGGCTCGGCGCTGCTGCTTCTGACGGCCCCCGCACTCGCCCTCGCCGCGCTGGCCCTGGCCGTCCGGCCACCCCATGACGGGAGAGGCGTACGGAGGCGCGAGATCCGGGTGGGCCTGGGCGGCCGCCCCTTCGAACTGCGCTCCCTGCGCACCCGGCGGCTCCGGCTGGACCTGCTGTCCCGGCTGCCCCACGTCGTACGGGGAGAGCTCTCCCTGGTCGGCCCGGCACCTCTCACCCCGGGCGAGGCCGCCCTCCTGGAGGCCACCGCGGCCCGCCGGCGCCAGAGCGTCCGCCCCGGCCTGACCGGGCTGGCCCAGGTGCGCGCCCGGTCAGGGATGCCCTGGGACGAACCCGCCCTCCTGGACGCGCACTACGCAGAGCATCATGGAACAGGGCTGGACCTGGCGATCCTGGCGCACTCCGTACGCATCCCCCTGGGTGCGGCGCTCCGGCGACTGCGACGTCCGGGGAAGGCTCACCTGAGCGACACAGATCACCGCCTGCCCGGCTACAGCGTGGCGGAATAAGTGGATAGTGTCAGCACAGACTGATTAAGTTACTGCTTAGTAATCGCATGTACGCGCTGGATCCCACCCTCGCAGGCCCGAGGAGCCCCCAAATGCAACTCGCCGCGATCATCGTGTCGCTGGTGCTGACTGTCGTCGGCGTTGCGCTCATCGCCCGAGCAGTCGCGCAGATCTACCGGTTCGTCCGTCTCGGACAGCCGGTGCCGGCAGGCAGCCGCACCGACGACCCCAAGCAGCGCACGATCACCCTGGTCAAGGAATTTCTCGGCCACACCCGGATGAACCGGTGGGGGATCGTGGGCTTCGCCCACTGGTTCGTCGCGATCGGCTTCCTGACACTGCCGCCGACGCTGCTCCAGGCGTACGGACAGCTCTTCCAGGCCGACTGGGTGCTGCCGTTCGTCGGCAGCTGGCTGCCGTTCGAGCTGTACATCGAGTTCATCGGCATCATGACCGTGCTCGGCATCGTCACGCTGATGGCCATCCGACTGCTGAACCTGCCCTCCCGGGCCGGCCGCAAGTCCCGATTCGCCGGCTCCAAGGCCTGGCAGGCGTACTTCGTCGAGTACGTCATCCTCGTCATCGGCCTGGCGATCCTGACCCTGCGCGGTCTCGAGGGCGCGATCCACCACGTCGAGGGCTACGAGGCCGCGTACTTCGTCTCGTACCCGCTCGTGCTCGCCTTCAAGGGCCTCGCGCTCGGCACCCTCCAGAACCTCATCTACTTCACCGCGATGGTGAAGATCGGCGTCTCGCTGATCTGGATGATCACGGTCTCGCTCAACACCAACATGGGCGTCGCCTGGCACCGCTTCCTCGGCTTCCCGAACATCTGGTTCAAGCGGAACGCCGACGGCGAGGTCGCTCTCGGCGCGCTGCAGCCGATGACCAGCGGCGGCAAGGAGATCGACTGGGAGGACCCGGGCGAGGACGACACCTTCGGTGTCTCCCAGGTCGAGCAGTTCTCCTGGAAGGGCATCCTCGACTTCTCCACGTGCACCGAGTGCGGCCGCTGCCAGTCGCAGTGCCCCGCCTGGAACACGGGCAAGCCGCTCTCCCCGAAGCTCCTGATCATGTCCCTGCGCGACCACGCGCACGCCAAGGCGCCGTACCTGCTGGCCGGCGGCGGCAAGGACATGGAGGGGAACGAGAAGGCCACCGAGGAGCAGCTCAAGGACGTCCCCGCGGCCGCCCTCGCGGAGGCCGAGCGCCCGCTGATCGGCACGGCCGAGGAGAACGGCGTCATCGACCCGGACGTCCTCTGGTCCTGCACCACCTGTGGTGCGTGCGTCGAGCAGTGCCCGGTCGACATCGAGCACATCGACCACATCGTCGACATGCGCCGCTACCAGGTGATGATCGAGTCCGCGTTCCCGTCCGAGGCGGGCACGATGCTCAAGAACCTGGAGAAGAAGGGCAACCCCTGGGGGCTCGCCAAGAAGCAGCGCGTCGAGTGGACCAAGGAGGTCGACTTCGAGGTCCCGATCGTCGGCAAGGACGTCGAGGACCTCAGCGAGATCGACTACCTGTACTGGGTCGGCTGCGCGGGCGCCCTCGAGGACCGGGCCAAGAAGACGACGAAGGCCTTCGCGGAGCTGCTCCACATCGCGGGCGTCAAGTTCGCGATCATGGGCGGCGACGAGAAGTGCACCGGTGACTCCGCCCGCCGCCTGGGCAACGAGCCGCTGTTCCAGCAGCTCGGCCAGGAGAACGTCGCGATGCTGAACATGGCGTTCGGTGAAGATGACGACGAGCCGGAGACGAAGAAGCCGAAGTCGTCGAAGAAGATCGTCGCGACCTGCCCGCACTGCTTCAACACCATCGCCAACGAGTACCCCCAGCTCGGCGGCGAGTACGAGGTCATCCACCACACGCAGCTGCTCCAGCACCTGGTGGACGAGGGCAAGCTGATCCCGGTGACGCCGGTCGAGGGCCTGATCACGTACCACGACCCCTGCTACCTGGGCCGTCACAACAAGATCTACACGCCTCCGCGCGAGATCATCGCGAAGGTCCCGGGTCTGCGGAACGAGGAGATGCACCGCCACAAGGAGCGCGGCTTCTGCTGCGGCGCCGGTGGTGCCCGGATGTGGATGGAGGAGCGGATCGGCAAGCGCATCAACAACGAGCGCGTCGACGAAGCCCTCTCCCTCAACCCGGACATCGTCTCCACCGCCTGCCCGTTCTGCCTCGTCATGCTGACCGACTCGGTCAACGGCAAGAAGAACGACGGCAAGGCCAAGGAGTCGATCCAGGTCGTCGACGTGTCCCAGCTGCTCCTCGAGTCGGTGAAGACACCCGCCGACCCGGCGGGCGACGCGGAGACGGCCGACCAGCCGGAACCGGAACCCGTCCAGTAGCTGTCTCCCACCACGGAAGCGGCCGGACCTGCCTCGGGGGCAGGACCGGCCGCTCCGGCGTTCCAGGGGTGCTGCCGGGCCACCCAGGGGTGGTGCGGGCCCCCCGGGGTTCCCCTAGGGGATGTCACAGCTAGGCCGCAATGGGCCCCGTGTTCCCCCGGCCCTCACACCGCACCCACACGGACCAGGTACGTTCGATGCGTGGCTGGATTCAGGATCGGACGCGGCCGGGACAACCGCACACCGCAACAACACCCGCAGCAGCAACAGCCGTACGGCGCGCAGGCATCACCGCCGCCGCACGGCGGGCAGTCGTGGCCCCCGGCAGGAGGCAACGGCGCGCCGTACGGAGGCCCCCAGGGCGCCCCGTACGGCGGCGGGCACGGCGGCAACGGACACGGGGGTGGCCAGGGGCACACAGGCGGGCACGGCGAACCGGAGTACTTCGGCGACCCGTACCAACAGCCCTCGCAGCACGACCCGTATGCCAACGCCCCGGGGCACACCCAGGCGTTCAGCATCAACGAGGACCCGTACGGCGACGGCAACACCTACCAGGCCGGCCAGGCCCCCGCACAGCCGTCGGGGCCCAGGCTCCCCTGGAAGCAGCTGCTGAGCGGCATCGTGATGCGGCCGGGCCCGACGTTCTGGCAGATGCGCGACTACCCCGTCTGGGGCCCCGCGATCGTCGTCACGTTCGTCTACGGCCTGCTCGCGCTCTTCGGCTTCGACGGGGCCCGCGACGAGGCGATCCACGCGGAGGTCTCCACGGCCGCCCCGTACGTGATCTTCACGGGCGTCGGCTTCGTCATCGGCGGACTGGTCCTCGGCGCGGTCACACACACCCTGGCCCGCCAGCTGGGCGGCACGGGCTCCTGGCAGCCGACCGTGGGCCTCTCGATGCTCATCATGTCGATCACGGACGCACCGCGCCTGGTCTTCGCCCTGTTCCTCGGCGGCGAGAACGCCCTCGTCCAGATCCTCGGCTGGATCACCTGGCTGGCCGCCGGAGCGCTGTTCACCTCGATGGTGAGCAAGTCGCACGACCTGCCGTGGCCGAAGGCGCTGGGCGCCTCCGCGATCCAGCTGATCGCGCTGCTCTCGATCATCAAGCTCGGCACGATCTGATCCGGCATGCGGAAGGGGCCCCGGTGCGGTGAACGCACCGGGGCCCCTTCCGCACGGTGTGCCGTGGCGGCGGCCTAGGAGTCGAGAACCTGGCCCTCACGGCGCACGACGGGCTTCTCGACGCTCCACGGGAAGTTGATCCACTGATCGGTCTTCTTCCACACGTACTCGCATTTCACGAGCGAATGCGGCTTCTCGTAGATGACGGCGCTGCGCACCTCGGCCACATGGTCGATGCAGAAGTCGCGGACCAGCTTCAGCGTCTTTCCGGTGTCGGCGACGTCGTCGGCGATGAGCACCTTCTTCTGCGTGAAGTCGATGGCGTTCGGCACGGGCGCGAGCATCACCGGCATTTCCAGCGTGGTCCCGACCCCGGTGTAGAACTCCACGTTCACCAGATGAATGTTCTTGCAGTCCAGGGCATACGCCAGACCACCCGCGACGAAGACCCCGCCCCGCGCGATGCTCAGCACGACATCGGGCTCGTAGCCGTCGTCGGCCACCGCCTGGGCCAGCTCACGTACGGCGTGTCCGAAGACCTCGTACGTCAGATTCTCCCGCACTTCACCAGCCATGCCGTATCACACCTGTGTCCGATGGAAATTCATGAAAGAACGCGAGGCGGTCGGCCCTCGCTGGCCCTGATAACGCGATCCGTAACGCTCGGAGCCGTACGGGAATTCGGAGGACGACGTCAGCCGGAACATGCACAGCTGCCCGATCTTCATTCCCGGCCAGAGCTTTATCGGCAACGTCGCCAGATTCGACAGCTCCAAGGTCACATGACCCGAGAAACCGGGGTCGATGAAACCTGCCGTGGAATGCGTCACCAGCCCGAGCCGGCCCAGCGAACTCTTCCCCTCCAGCCGCGACGCCAGGTCGTCCGGGAGCGAGATGACCTCGTAGGTCGACGCCAGGACGAACTCACCGGGGTGGAGGATGAACGCCTCGTCACCGTCCGGCTCGACCTGACGGGTCAGGTCCGCCTGCTCGACGGCGGGATCGATATGCGGATAGCGGTGGTTCTCGAACACCCGGAAGTAGCGGTCCAGCCGCACATCGATGCTCGAGGGCTGCACCATCGAAGCGTCGAACGGGTCAATGCGAACCCGCCCGGCATCGATCTCGGCCCGGAGGTCCTTATCTGAGAGAAGCACGCACCGAGGATACGCAGAACGCGCGAGCCGACCCCAACCGGACCGCCCCGCGCGCGCCTGCCTCCGACCTCTGCCGCTCGCTAACGCTCCTCGAACACCACGGGAACCGCCTGCCGCAACCGCGCGCAGCGCGGGCAGCGGATGAGCCGCCCGGGCCCGATCCGCCCGGACCCGAGCTGCTGCATCGGGAACGACGACGTAGCGAAAACGTGCCCTTCGGCACAGCGGACGACGGTGCGCTCCATCGACTCCATCAAGTCCCTTCCCCAACCAGCCTTGGACGAGACCGCCACATTAGGGGATGAAGGGGACGCCACTCCAGGCGGCACTCCGCCCACCCACGCTACGCCCTCAACTCCCCCCACCCGCACCCGCGTCCACCCTCCGGAACGACACACAGACCCCACGACGAACACGCCGGGGGCCTGCGATGGGGTACAGTGTGGGACGGTGCACAGCCGATCATCGGTGCGCTTCGCGGGTGTAGTTTAATGGTAGAACATGAGCTTCCCAAGCTCAGAGCGCGAGTTCGATTCTCGTCACCCGCTCCATGAAAGCCCCAGGCCAGCGGCCGGGGGCTTTTTTTGTTGCCACAAGCCCGATCAGGCACCCCGCGCCCGCTCTGCACCCGATGCGCCTGCTGGCTTCCTCCAGCCGCCGCACCCCACGGGCACATATGTCAACTATGATAGTTGCTATATGCTTCAGCACATGGAGACGAAGACGTACACAACCATCGACCTGCGCAAGGGGATGGGCGAGATCCTGGACCGGACCCGGATCGCCGGCGAGGCCGCCGCCATCACCCGCAAGGGGAAGACGGTCGCCTACCTGGTGCCGGCCGAGTGGTTCGAGCAGATGGCCCGCGAGCGCGAGGACCGACACGAGGCGGCCTGACCCACCCCCACACCAAGGAGCACGAACCATGCCCGCCCACGCACTCCATTTCGATGGGTACGAGGGGGAACCCCTGCGGTTGCCGCCCATGCCCGAACACACGCCTCAGGCACTTCGGTTGGCGATTCAGGAACACACTCCGCACCTCCTCCCGGACTTTGAGGCGCACTGGAAGCGCGTCATCGGCGACGCCTTCAACATCACGCCCGTGCCCGCCTTCATGCGCCTGTGGTGGACGCAGTACGCCATCGCCAGGGATCCCGTCCTCGACTCGCACCTTCGCGACCTCGAAGCCCGCGCCGCCAAGTCCGAGGACCCCGAGGAGTCCATCCGGCTCCTGGAGGAGTACAGCCGCCTCCGGCACGAAGCCGCTGAGAGGAAGCCCGGAGAGTGACCGACGCACCACTCCGGCCGCCTTGGCAAATGGACTGGACGAAGCAGGCGCAGCACGACTTCCAGAACATGCCTGTCGAAGGCAGTGATCTGATCATGAGCGCCCGTGCGGAACTGATCACGACCGAAGACCCGTACTTCCGGGGGATCGACGCCGATGCCTCGCTCCCGCACTGGATGACCGTCCGGCCTCTGGCCTCTACAAGCCCCGGCGGCCCCCACATCGTGGACCTGGCCGGCGGACGCGGCTGGCTCATCTACACCTTCATGCGGCGCCACGCCGACCCCCAGATCGTGGTCACCGAAGCCTTCTGGGCCTGACGTCTGCGCCACCGGAGCATCTGCAGCACAGGTGGTCCCGTTCCGTTTTCCGCCAGCCGCTCCAGCACAGAACCTCAGGCTGATGACCCGCCGTCGACGTGCCCCATCCGTGCCCAGCAGAGCGGACAACAGCGGTCAGGTACGGCTCCCCGAGACCGTAGCTATACACCTCGTCCAGCGCGAAAGTGCAGCTCAAAGCCCCTTCGACGGTCCAAGCACCGTTGATTCCCAAGCTCAGAGCGCGAGTTCGATTCTCGTCACCCGCTCCAAGAAAAGCCCCAGGCCAGCGGCCGGGGGCTTCTTTGTTGTCTGGACCAGTTCAGGTATCTCGTGCCATGTCCGTGCCAGATGCCTGGTCATCCGCCTCTTCACGCCGTGCTCGCACGCGCTGGTCGAGGCCGGCCACAACCTCGCGCTGCCGCTCCAGGCGAGAAAGGCCAACAGAACGACGGCCCGCATGCCCGCTTCCGACGTGGCGGCCCCTTCAGCACGCCTGCCCGTGGTCAGCTCCGGGCCCGCCTGGCACAGACGGCGACGTCCGTCCGCACCGCCGTGGACCATGAGAATTGCATCCGCCGTCTGGTCTAGGTTTTGCCTGTGAACCACAGCTGTTCCAACGGCGGCGCACCCCGCGAGCCCGACTTGCCGCCTTACCAGATAGTCCTGTCGGAAACTGATTGGGGTTCGCTCGAGACGCCTTTCGGGAACGGTGAGGACCTCCCCGAGGTCCTCACACGGCTGCTGACACCCGACCCCAGGGCCCAGGTCAACGCTCTGTCAGAGCTAGGTGAGATGGTCGGCCACCAGAACACCATCTACGAAGCCACCGCTCCCGTCGCCATGTATGTCGCCGGCATCCTCACCCACCCGGCGGCTACGACCCCCCGGCCCTATCGCAAGGCCCCCATCCGCGCGGCACTGTTGAACTGGTTGGTTTCCACGGCTTACGACGCCTCCGACGAGGTTGCGAGCCGCACGGAGCAGTACTTCCCTGGCTTCCTGGCCCCCGACACCGTCGTGGCGTCCTTCCGGGACCTGCGCCCGATGCTCTACCAGGCGGTCTCGCCCTTCCTCCGAGACAGCCATGAGGACGTGCGCGAAGCCGCCGTTATCGCCGCGCTCATCCTCGCCGAGCACCCCGCGCTCGCCGAACACCGCGATCACCTCGCCGTGCACGCGCGCGCCATCCTGGACACCAGCGGCGACGACCCCAACCGGCGTGTTGCCCGGAGGGCGCTCGAAGCGTGGGGCCACGACGCCCCCGACTCCGAGCCTTTCCTGGAGGAGTCCTGGGCCTGGGGGCCGCACGGTGATGGCCGCAGCTATCTCGAACCGCCCTTCTGACCGATACGCGCATGGTCGGCGGGCTCGTACTCCCGGCACCGGAAACCGCACTCTCCGGTCGCGAAACCTTGACCAGAAGGATCGGTGCCGCAAAAAGCCTGCACGCATACTCCAGTATGCTTACCGCATGTCCTCAACGACTCGCATCACCGTCACGCTCCCCAGCGACCAGGTGGCGGAACTCCGCAAGCTCACGGACAACGTCTCCGGCTATGTAGCGGAAGCCGTGGCCCGCCAGATCCGGCACCAACTGCTGGGCGACGACCTTCGCCGGCACGAGGAGGAGCATGGAGGCTTCAGCGACGAGGAGCTCGCCGAGGCCCACTCGAAGATCTTCGGCGCCACCAACTCCTCCAAGGGCGCGGACGCCGCGTGAGCGAGCGCATCGAAACCGTTGTCCTGGACTCGGAAGGACTCTCCGCCTGGGTCGCGCAGGACCGCAAGCTCCTCGCGATGCTTCAGGTCTTCCACGACATGGGAGCCGACCTGGTGATCGGGGCGAACACCATCGTGGAAGTATCCCACCCCCGTACCAACATGCCCCGCCTGAACTGGGCCCTGTCCCGCATCAAGGTGGAGCCGGTCACCGAGCAGGCGGCGAAAGCGGCAGCGGAGCTGCTCAAAGGCGCCGGGCTGCACGGGCGCAAGTACGCCATCGACGCCACGGTCGCCGAGGTCGCGCTCCGCCAGCCGAAACCCGTCGCCCTCCTGACGTCCGACAGCGATGACATGACCAAGCTCTGCGGCAACCAAGTCCGCATCGTCCCCCTCTGACCAGTCGGCCCGCCCGGAGCACGCGTCGCACTGCCAGCTCTCGTGCCCCATCCGTGCCCAGCAGAGCGGACAACAGCGGTCAGATACGGCTCCCAGAGACCGGGAGCCATCCACCTACCCAATCCGAAACCGCAGGTCAGAGCCCCTCCAACAGCGTAAGAACCGTTGATTCCCAAGCTCAGAGCGCGAGTTCGATTCTCGTCACCCGCTCCATGAAAGAGCCCCAGGCCAGCGGCCCGGGGCTTCTTTGCGCCTGGGGGGCCATATCCGTGCTGGATGCCCTCGCCACCGGCCTGATCGTACGGGTGCCCGTCCGTGACACGGCATCATGCAAGCGTGATCACCATTCATCTCAAGTACGAGATCGACGCTGACAAGCTTGAGGACTTCGAGGAGTACGGTCGCCGCTGGGTCCGGCTCGTCAACCGGTTCGGCGGGACGCACCACGGCTACTTCCTGCCGAGTGAGAGCGACAGCGACATTGCCTACGCCCTGTTCTCTTTCCCCAGTCTTGCCGCGTACGAGCAGTACCGCTCCGACAGCATGTCCGACTCGGAGTGCCAGCAAGCGTTCGACCTGGCTCGTGAGACCCGCTGCATCAAGCGCTACGAGCGCCGGTTTCTCAGGCCGCTCGACGACCTGTCCTAGGCCGGCAGGAGGCATGCCGCGCGATCACACCGAGCAGCGGCCCACTGCAATGGCTCCGGCATCCCGGTGCGTATCCGCGATGTGCGCACCAGCCCGCCAGGAGGTCGGCCACCATGCAGGTCGCCCCGGTGGCCTCTCCCTGGATAATCGGGGTATGGCCTCACAGCCCAGCCTTTCCGATCTCCGCCGTGCCAAGTTTGCCCGGCGCGCACCCGCGGCGCTCTCCGAGCTCGCCGGCCCCGAGCACGGCACAGTGAGCCTGCCACTCCACCTGGCGTGGTCGGGACTGACCACTTTCGACCTCGATCAGCCCCGGTTGCGGATGAGCTACTACCGCATCGTGCTGGCCGAGGGCCAGCACGATGATCTGGTCCGGTATCTCAATCGCGGCCTCCTCGTCAGCTTGTGGCCCACACTGCGCACGCTGATCAGCCGTGATGTCCGTGAAGTCTGGGAACGCGCCTTCGACGAGTTGGCTCACAGCGCCCAGGCCGCAGCGTGAACCTCACCGACCTGCACCGTCGCTTGCTTGCAGACGTGCTTGCTGTAGGCGGTGCATACCCTCTGGCGCTTACCGGTGGTTACGCGGTCCAAGCGCACGGCCTGGTCGACCGGCTCAGCCAGGACCTCGACGTCGCGACCGAGAACCCCGAGCGCATGGAGGACATTGCGACTGCCGTGCGCATCGGCTTGGAGCAGCGCGGGTGGCAGGTCAGCGCTCTGGAAACAGACCCGCTTCCGCGCGCCTGATCGTCACCGATCCCACCAGCCGTGAAGAGTGCGAAGTCGACATCCTCAAGGAAGCCCTCTGACGACCGCCTGTGCACACCGAGCACGGCTTGGTGCTGTCACTCGAAGATGTCGTCGGAACCAAGGGCCGCGCGCTGTCCGACCGCGGGCTCGCCAGCGACCTGATCGACGTTCAGGCCGCAGCGAACCACTGGAGTCACGTCGAACTCGAAGAGCTCGGACGGCGCCATGCCCGCGACTCCTTCGACCTGAGCGAGCTGCAAGCTCGACTGGACGGAGCCGACTGGATCGACGACACGGAATTCGCCGCCTACGGACTCAACGAGCAAGCAATCACCAGGCTGCGGCAGTGGGCACAGACATGGGCCGGCGACATCGGCGAACGACTCCAGGAGCAGGAGGCTCCGCACGAAGACTGAGGGCCGCACACAGACCGGACGTGCTCGGCAGGATGCACCTCATGCTGTTCAGCCCACAACGACCGTGCCCCATCCGTGCCCTTCGGAGCGGACAACAGCGGTCAAGCACAGCGCCCAGAGACCACGCAAGCCTCGACCGACCCAGGCAAACATGCAGGTCAGAGCCGTTAGAGCCGTTCAAGAACCGTTGATTCCCAAGCTCAAAGCGCAAGTTCGATTCTCGTCACCCGCTCCATGAAAGAGCCCAAGGCCAGCCGCCGGGGGCTTTCTTGTCGGCCCGGAGCATCGTCCGGATGTCGCCGACCGGCTTCGGTCGCCAGCCGGGCCGGGGCGTACATCAGCTCAGAAGGGGGCCTACCGCGCCGCCCCCGGCCGTGCTTGTACCAGCGACCTGCTCACACCAAGTCGTAGTCCACCTCGCCGCCCTTCTCATCTGCCGTGGGTTCGTCGTAGAACCGGAGAGAAGCTCCCACTCAGTTGCCGGCTCGAGGTGAGGCCGGGGGGTCAGGCGGCGATGAGGTCCTGCTCACGGTCCGGCGTTCCGACCTTGGGCTGCTTGTCCGGCAGCGCGAGCCGGAAGACCTTGTGCCACGCGGAGAACACCTGCTTGGGCAGCGGGCCGGTGACGTACTCCAGCTCGTACTTCTCGAAAAGCGCGCGCACCTTCACCGCGACCTCGGCGTACCGGTTGCTCGGCAGGTCCGGGAACAGGTGGTGCTCGATCTGGTGCGACAGGTTGCCGGTCATGAAGTGCATGGCCTTGCTGCCGCTGATGTTCGCCGAGCCCATCATCTGGCGTAGGTACCACTGGCCGCGCGTCTCGTCCCTGATCGACCGGCGCTCGAAGACCTGTACGCCCTCGGGGAAATGCCCGCACATGATCACCGAGTGGGTCCAGATGTTGCGGACCAGATTCGCGGTGAACGTGGCGGCGAGTGTGGTGGGGAATGAAGGGCCCGACAGCAACGGGTGGATCACGTAGTCCTTGAGCACCTGCTTGCGGATCTTACGACCCACGGCCTTGGCCCGCGCGCGGAACTCCGGGTTCTTGCGGCGGCGCTTGGTGAGGTTCTTGCCGAGCTCCAGGTCGTACGCTGCGATGCCGTACTCGAAGAAACAGGCGTTGAGGAAGTTCCACAGCGGCTGGCCGAGGTGGAAGGGGTGCCACTTCTGGTCTTCGTCGACGCGCATGATGCCGTAGCCGAGGTCGTTGTCCTTGCCGATCACGTTGGTGTACGTGTGGTGCAGCTCGTTGTGCGAGTGCTTCCACTGATCGGACGGCGAGACGTGATCCCACTCCCAGGTGGTGGAGTGGATCTTCGGGTCTCGCATCCAGTCCCACTGGCCGTGCAGGACGTTGTGACCGATCTCCATGTTGTCCATGATCTTCGCCACGGACAGCCCGGCGGTGCCGAGCAACCACGCGGGCGGGAAGAACGAGAACAGCAGCACACCCCTGCTGACCAGCTCGAGCTTGCGCTGCGCCGAGATGACCTTACGGATGTAGGCGGCGTCTTTCTCACCGCGGTCGGCGATCACCTCGTCGCGGATCGCGTCCAGTTCGCGGCCCAGCTCCTCGATCTGCTCCGCGGTCAGGTGGGCGGTGGGGTCGATGGCGGTCAAGGTGCTCCTACCGTTCAATGTCACAGGGGCCCGCCGCGGCGGACACGCAGGTTTGGATGAGGACGCCCGGCTCGGCCTCGGTGATCTCGCCGGTGCGCAGGTCGCGGACAACACCGGCCTTGAGCGGCGTGACGCAGCCGAAGCAGATGCCCATGCGGCACCCGGAGGGCATGAGCACGCCGGCCTCCTCGCCGATGTCGAGCAACGGCGTGGCGCCGTCCGCGACGATGGTCTTGCCGCTGGCGCTGAACGTGACCTCACCGCCGTCGCCGGCGACGACGATGCTGGGGCGGAACCGTTCGGTGTGCAGGCGTTCTCGGACACCTTGCTCGGTCCAGTGCCCTTCGGCGGCGTCGAGCAGGCCTGCGGGCCCGCAGGCCCAGGTCTCGCGCTCGGCCCAGTCGGGCACGAGTTCTTGGAGACGCGTGATGTCGAGCTTGCCGTCCGTGTCGGTGTGCACTTCGGTGAGCCGGAGCTTCTTGTCCGCGACCAGGCCGTGCAGTTCCTTGCGGAAGATCACGTCCTGAGGCTGTGGCGCGCAGTGGACCATGACGATGTCGTCGAGTTCGATGTCGCGCAGCATGCCCATCACGGGCGTGATGCCGCTGCCCGCCGTCAGGTAGAGCACCTTGGCAGGCTTGGCCTGCGGCAGGACGAAGTCACCGGTCGGCTGGTCGAGCTGGATCAGCGTGCCCGGTTTCGCCCTGCGGACCAGGTGGTTGCTGACCTTGCCGTCCGGGATCGCCTTCACGGTGATCGTGACGCGGCCGTCCCGGCGGTTTGTCGGCGAGGTGATGGAGTAGGCACGCCACAGGCGCACTCCGTCGACGTCGACCCCGATCCTCACGTACTGGCCGGCTGTGTGGCCGCGCCAGCCCCGCCCTGGCCTGATCACGACAGTCGCGGTGTCATCGGTCTCGGGGTGCACGGCCTCGATGCGCCCACACAGGTCAGCGCCCGCACGCAGCGGGCTGATCAGGTCGAGGTAGTCCGATGGCAGCAGCGGCGTCGTGACCATCTCCAGCAGTTTCCACGCCCTACTGCGGAGGGCTCCACTCGTCATGACTCCAGCTTGCTGCGCCTTCAGGCGTAAAGTCCTGACCACAGGACGTAAATCTGGTCGACTGAATTGTTCGCAGGGAACAAAAAGTGAGCTATGCAATACGGAGGGCCAGCGAACTGACCCTGGACGAAACAACGGTCACCGCCCTTCGGGCCGCACTGAAGACCACCGCCGACGAAGTCGTCCAGGCGATCATCGACGAGGTTCCTCCCTACGCCCATGCTCTTTCGGGCCGCATGGGCGCCACCATCCGCAGAGCCGTCCGTACCGCCCTGGGGCACTACCTGGACCTTGCGAGCGGAAACGCCACAGGCGGCGACGCCGGTGACGCCGCCTACGAGCTGGGCCGCGGTGAGGTGCGCGACGGCCGTTCGATGGACGCCCTGCTCAGCGCCTACCGCGTCGGCGCCCGAGTCGCCTGGCGCTGTCTGGCAGCGGGTGCCGTACCCGCAGGTCTGCCAGCCGCCGAAGTCGCGAAGTTCGCCGAGCTGACCTTCGCCTACATCGATGAGCTCTCCGCCGCGAGCGCCGCGGGCCACGCCGACGAACTGGCCGCCCGGGGCAGAGCCCACGAGCGCCACCTGGAACACCTGGCCCGCGACCTCCTCGCCGGCGCGAGCCCGGACGTGCTGCTGGCCTCCGGCCAACGGGCCAGGTGGCAGCCTCCGGTGTCGCTGACCGCCGTCCTGCTGCCCGCCGCCCAGGCCCGGCCTGCCTACCGGACACTCGACCCGAGCACCCTCGTCCTCGACGATCTGCCGGATGCCACCGGTGTGCTCCTCGTCCCCGATGCCGACCGATCGCGTCTCCTGCGGCAGCTGACCGACCGAGCCGCCGTGGTCGGCCCGGCCCGGCCTTGGACTCATGCGTCCGCCTCGTACGCACGAGCCCTACGCGCGCGCTCCCTTTCCTCCGACATTCGCGACACCGAGGACCACCTGCCCGAGCTGGTGCTCAGCGCCGACGTGGACGCGTTCGCAGACCTGCGCGCCCGAGCCCTCGCACCGTTGCAGACCTTGCCTGCCGCAACCGCACGACGGCTGGAGGAGACGTTGCGAGCGTGGCTGCTGCACCAGGGCAGGCGGGACGAGGCCGCGGCGGCATTGTTCGTCCATCCCCAGACTGTTCGATACCGGATGTCGCAGTTGCGCGAGCTGTTTCCCGATCTCGCATCGCCACAACGGGTCCTCGAACTGACGCTGGCGGTCGGCCTCCGGGTCAGCTGACGCGTCACCCGGCTACCGCCGCGTCCGCGAGCGTCCATGATGGGACGGAGTACGAAACGTGAGGTCAGGAGCTCCCATGACAAAGCTGGTTCACCGACCTCATGAGGACGCGGAGTTCGATTTCATCCTCGGGAGAAGCAAGGTTCCGGTTCTCGCATACTTCACCGGGGCATGGCCCAAGGCGATCGAGTCCTGTCGGGTGATGGATTCCGTCATGGTCGACATCGCCGCCGCCTACACGAGCCGCCTGGCGGTCGTCCGCACCGACGTCACGCGTTGCCCGGCGGCGACCGCGCGATACGGGATCACCGGAGCCCCGTCCTGCCTCCTGCTGAAGGAGGGAGCGGCGGTGGCGCACGGCACGGGACCTATGACCATCGACGAGGTACGGAAGTTCCTGGACGGTCACATCTGAGTGGCCGCTGCGGCGCCCGGACCGCCGCTTCTCGTCGCGTTCGAAGCGGACGCGGGCGGGTTGGCAGCCCATCTCCCGCCTCACCACCGCAGGGCGGTCCGAGCTCAGCAACTCGCAGCAGACGTGCTCGGTGCCCTCGACCGGGATGACCGCCTCGACCCGTCCGTCGTCACCGCCGGCGGTCGCGGGGGCGCCGAAGGCCCTCACCACCGCAAGGGCGACGTCGCCGAGCAAGCGCCGTCATTCCCGGGCAGAAAGGCGGACGGTGGCTGTGCCGATATGGCAGCGGGCCTTGAAGTCGTCGAGACAGGAGACCCGGTACACGTCCAGGTCGAGGTCCTGGGGCCGGTCGAACCGCTCGTCGCCTGGGGAGGGGACCGAAGAACCCTTCGGTCCCCTCCCACGTCCGGTCAGAGCCAGGAGTCCCAGATGCCATACGCCGTCGATCGGGTCACGGCCTCGACGCCCGAGGCGTCGAGCCGTACGACGCGGTAGTAGTACAGGCCGAGCCGGTCCTCGTGCACCGTGGTGTCCATGTAGAACGCGGCGTCACCCATCGCGCCCTCCGCCAGGGTGACGTAGGCGGCAGTGACGGGGTCCCAGCGCTCCACGCGGTAGCTCGCGAACCGGGAACAGTCCCCGAGTCCGGAGCTTTCGGAGCAGCCGACGTACAGATCCGGGTACTGGCCCTCACGGACCTCGGTCTCCGTCCAGCCCGGCGGCCGGGTGTCGGGCAGGGTGATCGAGACCTCGGTGGGGTGGAGGACGCCGAGTGGATCCTCGCGGTAATCGTCCATCGCGGCCACCTTGTAGACGTGGGTGGCGCCGTCCGGCACTGTCGGGCAGAGGATTTCGGTCCTGGTCAGGGAGCTGCCGGTCCAGCAGTTGTTCTTCCAGACCGTCTCACCGCTGTCCGGGTCGGTGACGCCCTGCCACGCGCGGTAGCCGGAGACATCGGTGTCGGCGGGCGGCGTCCAGGTCAGCCGGACGCCGAGCGGGACTCGTTCCGCGGTCAGGTCCTGGACCGGGGCGGGACGCTGGGTGTCCGGAGTGGTCTCCGTGGCGGGCGGGCCGGCCTGCGACACATGTCCGTACCGGTCGGTCGTCACGACTCGGTACTCGTACGTCGTCTCCGACTTGCCCTGGACGTCCCAGCAGCTGCCGTTGACCTGTTTGCGGGCGGACAGAGGAGCATCGTCGTCCGCCCAGGTCCAGTACGTGTCCGGGTCACCCAGCGGCTGGTCCACTGAGCTGTTCGGCTTGCACCGGTCCACGATGTCGGTCTCGCCGGTCGCGGTGTCGGTCCGGATGATCTTGTATGTGGGAAGAGACCGCTCGTCGACGGTCCACGGGTCGACGCTGCTCCACTCGACCATCACACCCTCGTCGAACCCGTTGGCAGTGGTCTTGAACGCGGGGATCGCCTCCGGGCGGTCGGCCAACTCCAGAGTGATCTCCACCGGCGCGGCAGGGTTGCCCTTGGCGTCCAGCGAGCGCACCGCGTACCGGTAGCTGTCGGCGACGGCGGCCGACTGACGCGGCACCACGTCGGTCCGGGTGCTGGGGCTCCCCTCGGGAAGAGCGTCGACGTAGCCGCCGGTCGCCGGTTCGTACTGGAGGACCTGGTACGAGGCGGCCCCGGTGACGGGCGACCACACCAGATGCGGAACGCCCGACCGGTACTCGGCGCGGAGCCCCGTGACGGCGGCGGGCGGGGTCAGGTCGGGGGTGGTGAACGTCGTGGCGGCCGAGTAGGCCGACCAGTTCCCGGCGGCGTCCCGGGCCCGCCCCCGGTAGGTGACCTTGCTGCCGTCGGCCCGGTAGCCGGTGTCGCAGATCGCACCCTTGGTGCCGGAGTAGACGGTGCTCCAGCGCTTCGTGGTCGCGTCGAGCCGCTGCATCTCGTACCGGGCGATGTCGGCGGCGTTGCTCGCGGTGGTGACCAGCTCCGGTGCCGCGTAGGGCTGGTCGGCCGGGCATGCATCCCATTCGACGAAGGGCGCGGCGGGCGGCGTCCTGTCGACGGTGGTGACGAGCTTGTCGGGGCTGCCGCCGGATACATTGCCCGCCTTGTCGACGGCCCGCACCTCGTAGTAGTAGGCCGCGCCGGTCTTGGGCAGCGCGCTGTCGTTGTACGACGTGGCGGTGGTCGTCGCAAGCTGCTTGCCGTACGGCGCGCCCTTCAGCCGCCGGTAGACCCGGTAATTCGCCAGGTCCATCTCCTTGCTCCTGGCCCAGGTGAGCTTGGCCGCGCCGGTGGCGGGGTTGTACGAGACGGCCGCGCCCGTCGGGCTGAGGGGCTTGACCTTGTCATAGGCGGCGGAGGTGCGCGGCGTATAGGCGAACCTGACGTTCGCGGAACCCGTCCAGTTGACGAAGTCGAAGCGGATCGTGTGCTTGCCCGCGGGGATCGTCACGTTGACCGTCTTCCTGACGGTGGCGGAGACGTTCTTCCACACGTTGATCTTCCGGACGCCGTCGAGGTAGACGCGCATTCCGTCCTGGGCGGAGGCCGTGAACGCGAAGGGACCACCGGAGCCGAAGTCGCGCGTCACCGACCAGCGCACGCCGAAGTTGTTGGACGGCACGCCGGAGACGGGCGCTCCCTTGCCCCAGTTCTGGTCGATCGCGGAATCGCAGTCTGTCTTCTTCGGCGTACCCGAGAACGTCGTGTTCGCGAAGAACTGCCGCTTGAAGACGGGGGAAGTGCAGTTCACCGCCGCGGAAGCAGGTACGGCGGTGGCGTAGAGCACTCCGCCTGCCGTGGCCAGAACCAAGGCGGTGGCGGTCGTGCGTCTGGCTGGGTTCATCAAGTCCTTCAGTCCTGTTCGGCGGCCGATGTCGGTCAGACGTCGCCGAACAAGACCGACAAGAGGGCGGGTTGGTTGTACGAGCCTCAGCCGTAACAGCTCAGACGCTGGGGCACGGCCTTCGTGGTGACTCCCGTGCCCCATCCGTGCCCAGCAGAGCGGACAACAGCGGTCAGGTGGGGTACCCAGAGACCGTAGTCATACACTCCGCCTGACGGGAAAATGCAGGTCAGAGCCCCTTCAACGACCTGAGACAGGCACTGGTCCGTCCGACATCCGCCCTCCTCCTCAGTGGCGAGCGCATCTGGGTGAACAGCTGGGGGAGTCCTTCTTCGGCTGCCAGGAACTACTCTGGGCCGCATACGTAGCGGGCGCGGTCCGGGTCGACGGCCCTGCGCTCCAGACGTCCACGGTCTGGTCGGCAGAGCGGAGTGCCGGTTGTGCGCGCTGACGCGCTCGGCGGTGAGCGGACATGCGAACCAATGCCCGGATGAGGGCTCTCCTGCGGGAGACGGACACGGCAGGACTGAGTGCTCAGGACATCCCTCCCCTGTTCCGTGAAGTCGTGGAGCGAGGATGGTCCTTGACGCCCGCCGGCGGGCGAGTGCTGACCGGCCTTCTCCCGGAGATCCTTCCGGAGTGCGCCGACCGGCTCGCGGAGGAGACCACGGTCAACGGCAGGGGCATGACGGACTATGACCTTCCCTCTGCGGCGGACGTGCGCACGCCCGTCCTCGTACGGAGGTGCCTGGCGTACGCCGCCGCCTGCCTGCACGGCGCGCAGGAGCACTTCGGCGACACAGCGGTGAAGTCCTACGTCTCGTTCTCCTTCGCCGACACCGACGAGGCACTACTGACCTCGAACGTCACCTTCTGTACACCGCTGCCGGACGTCCGCCCCTACATCCCTGACCTCGACGGCGTGACGGACGCAGCGGTCGCGGAGTTCTCCGCGGAGGACTGCTTCCAGTAGTCATGAACTGAACGCGGCACCGGCGTCCACACAGGCATCGGCGAACCGCGGCAGATATCCGCCGCTCCGCAGGTCGATGACCTCGGTCGTCGTCCACCGAGGCTCCCGCCGGTGCTGGTGGTGGGCCGATCCGACCCCGTCTCGTGGAACCGATGCCGCTGAGACAGAACCCGGACACGTAAAAGATCATTTCAGGATCGACTCGGCCCTAGTGTCATCGGTGGAAGCAGGAAGCACCACACCGAAGCCGCTGGAGATCATGATGCGTGCGCGCCCCACCGCCCGTTCCACCCGTCTCGTCCTCGCCGTCGCGGCCCTGACGGCCATCGCCGCCACCTCCACCGCCTGCAGCAGCGGTGACTCCGAGGACGCCGGCAGCTCCTCGGCTTCCGCCGGCGGCTCCGCGAGCAGCAGCCCCTCCAGCAGCGGCTCCGGTTCCACCGGTTCCGGGTCCGGCGACTCCTCCAGCGACTCCACCACCAAGGCCGCCGATGCTGCGGGCGGGAGCGAGAGCGGCGTCGGGCAGTCCTGCGGCACCAACGACCTGAACTTCACGGTCACCTCGGAGTCCCAGGCCGGCGGCTACTACCTCGTCACGGCGAAGGCCAAGTCGGGTATCACCTGCTACCTGGACGTGAACACCCCCAGCGTGTCCTTCGGCTCCGGCGCCGAGGGCGTCGCCTCCCCTGTCGGACAGGGCGGTGAGGACCCCATCAAGCTCAGCGGATCCGCCGTCGCGTACACCGGTATCAGCCCGAAGACCACGGACACTGATGGCGGCGTGGAGTTCGAGAACGTCATCATCGCCGTCACCAACGACGATCCCGACCCCGCTGAGCTCAAGCTCCCCGACACCGCCACCGTCGACAAGCCCATCGTCACCAACTGGGCCACCAACCGCTCCGAGGCCGTCCCGGTCATCGTCTGACCGGACCGGACCGTGGCGGGGATACCGGGCTCACTGTGACCGGAGCCTCCCCGCTCCGGGTCTCCCCGTCCTGGGCCCGTTCACCACGCTCCGACGGCGGGACTGCGGCGCCGGTCGGCGCGGGCTGCCGCAGACCGATCAGGACACCTGTGGCGACGAGCAGTGCGCCGGTGACGTCCGCGGGTCCGGCGTCCCCGAGCCCGAGTGCGACCGTGGTGACCAGTGCGCCCACCGGGACGAGGCCGGCGAAGAGTCCGGCGCGTGCGGCGCCCAGTCGGCGTAGCGCGTCGTACCAGAGGAAGAAGGCGGTGGCGGTGACGAGCACCCCGAGGTAGCCGAAGGCGGCTGCTTCGGTGAGGGTGGGCAGGCGAAGGGCACTCGTACCGTCCAGGGCGATGCTCGCGGCCAGGAGCATGGGCACGGCCAGCGCAGCGGGGTAGGCGGCGACCCTGATGGGGCCGAGCTTGGGCAGCAGGGGAAGAGCGAGCAGCGAGAAGGCGACCTCTCCGACGAGCGCCCCCAGGGACAGCAGCACCCCGTGCAGGCTGCCGCCGCCGAGCCCTGCGGCGACGGCGGCGCCCAGGGTCACGACAGCCGCGGCGCCGACGGTGCGGGCGGCCGGCCGGCGGCGTTCCGTCAGGGGGCCGACGAGTGCGAGGACGATGGGGATCGCTCCGACCACCGTGCCGATCATCGCGGGACTCGCGTGCCGGGTGGCTTCGACGAGGAAGATGTTGAAGCCCGCCAGGCCGGTGACGGCCAGCGCCAGGAGGAGCAGGACGTCACGGGGGGTCAGGTGGGCCCGGGGTAAGCGGCGGTGACGTACCACGGCAAGGAGGATCGCCGCGGCGAGTGCGTAGCGCAGGGCCTGACCGCTGAGTACGGGGTAGTCGGCGATCGTCGCGGAGACGGCCGTCGAGGTACCGACGAGCAGCATCGCGGCGGCGGCACCCGCGGCCGGCACCGTGGAGGAACTCATGCCGCGTACTCCTTCGGCTGTGCGGCGGTGCCCGCGGGGCTGAGGACCTTGCGGGTGACACGCTCGGCGACGGCGGCGACCAGGGTGCGCGGACGGCGCGGCAGCAGGTGTGCGGCCAGGGCGTTGCCGAGTCCGGGGGTGACGTAGCCGCGGTCGCGGTCGAGGGCGCGCAGAGCGGCGCGTACCACCGGCTCCGGCGTGGTCATCGAGCCGTTGACGGCCGCCTTGCGGGTGCCGATGGCCTCGAAGAAGGGGGTGTCGACGGGGCCGGGGCACAGAGTGAGTACGCGTATGCCGCGCCCGCGGTACTCCTGGCGCAGGGCGAGGCCGAAGTTCAGCACGAAGCCCTTGGCCGCGCTGTAGACGGCGAAGTACGGGGAGGGCTGGAAGCCCGCGGTGGACGCGACGTTCACGACCGCGCCCGTGCCGCGCTCCAGCATGCCGGGGAGCAGTGCGTGGGTGAGGCCGACGAGTGCGACGACGTTGACCATCAGCTGGTCGTGGTCGCGGTCCGCGGCGATGTCCTCGAAGCGACCGCACGTGCCGAATCCGGCGTTGTTGACCAGCAGGTCGACGCTCAGGCCGCGGGCGGCGAGACGGCCGGCGATCTGCTGCGCCGCGTCGGGCTCGGCGAGGTCCTGAACCAGGACGTGGGCGCGGATGCCGTGGTCCGCGGCAAGGCGCTCGGCGAGGGCGGTGAGCCTGCTTTCGGAACGCGCCACCAGGATCAGATCGTGTCCGCGGGCGGCGAGCTGCGCGGCGAACTCCGCCCCGAGTCCGGATGAGGCACCGGTGATGAGCGCTGCACTGTGCACGGGTTCTCCTTCGTCGGCGAGAAACTAAGACCAGAGAGTACCTATTTTCCGGCTACCTGCGACAGGTGAGACGCATTTAAGGTCGCTACGGCCCGGCGGTGTATCGTTTCGAAGCTCAAGCACAGGAATGGGAGGCGCCATGGGTGAGACAGCGGCACGGCCGTTGCGAGCGGACGCGGAGCGCAGCGTGCGCGCCATCCTGGAGGCGGCCGAACGCGTTCTCTCCGTGGATCCCGGCGCGTCGATGGAGCAGATCGCGACCGCCGCGGGGGTGGCGAGGACAACGATCCACCGGCGGTTCGCCCATCGGCAGGCGTTGATCGACGCCCTGGCCGCGTCAGCAGCCCGGCAGCTCGTCCAGGCCGTGGAGGACGGCAGGCCGGACACCGCCCCTCCCCTGGTGGCGCTGCACCGGATCACGGCCAACGTGCTCGAGGTGAAGGGCGCCTGGGCGTTCGCCCTGGAACTGCCGGCCGACCCCGGCAGCGAAGCGGCCGCCCTCCACGAGGACATCGGCCGACGTTGCATCACCGTGCTGGAACGGGCCAGGGCGGACAAGCTCATCGACGAGGCGGCCGACCTCCATTGGCTGCGGCGGGTCTACTACGCGCTCCTCGGAGAATCCCTGCGCGGAAACCCGGACGACACCGGCATCGACACCGACACCCTCGCCGCCCGCGTCATCGACACCTTCCTGCACGGCGCGGGCCCACGCCACTGAGCTCGCCGCGGACCCGGGCGGCCACCGCCCGGGACAGCTTCACCACCGGTACCCGTGCAGATCGTGCGGCCGGCTCCTGAAAGCTGATCGGCCGCTCCGGGAACAGCCGGCACGGGCGGCACGGTTGCAACCGGGGGAACCGGCACCGCACGGGCGGGAAGCCGGACCACAAGGCCGTCGGGCCCACCAGGGCGCGGCCCCGGGATCGCCCGTCGCGTGCCCGGACCAAGACGTAGTTCTGCAGGAGGACTGTTTCTCATGACTGACCGGCCCTTGACGCTCATGGCGGTACACGCCCACCCCGACGACGAGGCAACCGGAACGGGAGGGGTCCTCGCACGGTACGCGGCGGAAGGCATCCGCACGGTTCTCGTGACATGTACGGACGGCGGCTGCGGTGACGGGCCGGGAGGCTCCAAGCCGGGCGACCCCGGGCACGATCCGGCTGCCGTCGCCTCGATGCGCCGGCGAGAGCTCGAGGCGAGCTGTGAGGTGCTGAAGATCAGCGACCTGGAGATGCTGGACTACGCCGACTCGGGGATGATGGGCTGGCCCAGCAACGATGCCCCGGGATCCTTCTGGCAGACCCCCGTGGAGGAGGGCGCCGCCCGGCTCGCTGAACTCATGCGGCACTACCGGCCCGATGTGGTCGTCACCTACGACGAGAACGGCTTCTACGGCCACCCGGACCACATCCAGGCCCACCGCATCACGATGGCTGCGCTGGAGATGACCGCGCTGACACCGAAGGTGTACTGGACCACGATGCCCCGCTCGACGGTGCAGCGGTTCGGGGAGACCATGCGCGAGTTCCACGAGGACGCACCGGAGCCGGATCCGGCCGAGGCCGCCGCGATGGCGGAGATCGGGCTCCCCGACGACGAGGTCACCACCTGGGTGGACACCACCGCGTTCAGCGGTCAGAAGTTCGATGCGCTGGCCGCGCACGCCAGTCAGGGCGAGAACATCTTCTTCCTCAAGATGGGCAAGGAGAGGTTCGGCGAGTTGATGGGCATGGAAACCTTCGTACGCGTCAAGGACACCACCGGGGCGGCCGTACCCGAGAACGACCTCTTCGCCGGACTGCGCTGAGCCGCCCGCCCCCCCCTTGCCACCGGTGAACAACCGGGGCTGATGTCCGACCGGCCCGGCGAGCCCGCGTGCAGACCCGGGCTTCACGGGGGGTACGAGGCGCCTGAGGGCATCCCTGATGACCTGTCGGGCAGGCGCCCGTTCATGGGTGCTCTTCTCGCGCCGGCGTCGGCGGTCCGTTGTGGCTCGTCCCCGAGGAGGCGTCCGGCATGGCAGCCGCAAGGCAGGCAGGCCAGCGTCCATGGACGGCCCGGTCGCAGGCTGGGGTGGCCGTGCAGCCCGGCGGCGCGCCAGTCACTTCCGCCGGCCGTGGCCGTTCCATGCGCAGGCCCTCGGCATCGGCGCGGGAGCAGCCGCCGGTCTCAGCTTTCCGGTGGCCTCGCGCCATGCGTCGTGGTGCTCCTGGCCCCGTGCTCATCCAGTCGCCGCGGTACCAGCTGTCCGGGGCGGCGCTGATGACGCGCTCGGGGATCCCTGAGTGACCCGCATGGTCTGCTGTGGGTGTCGGGCCCCGGGAGCGGCCGTATCCGCGCAAGTCGGGGCGGACGACGGTGAAACCCCGCTCGATCAGCTGGGGCGCGTCTCTGTGCCACGTCACGGAGGTTCTGGGGTGGCCGTGCACCAACGGCACCGGCGGCCCCTGACCACCCCAGCGGGTGAAGATCGATGCTCCCTCGACCTGGATCCGCTCGGATGCGCAGTCCTCGAACATCCCCCCAGCGTCACGCACTCCCGCGCTGTGCGAAGGAAGCCGCGGCAGCCGGTCCTCGCGAGCGCGCGGGCCGACCGCGCCTGGAGGCGCCCAGCCGTAGGTTGGCATAGCGTTTCCCCTGATGGGCCGGGGCCGATTGGCGATACGGGACGGCGGATCAGCGGTGGAGCAGCACGAGGGCGGAGCTTCCCGTCAGGTGGACGACGGATGGTGGTCCGGTCGTCTGCATGAGCTCTGGCGTGTCGCCGAGGCGGCGCATGATGTGGCGGGGCTGGCCGATTCCCTCTACGACATGCTGCTCCGTATGCCCGGCGTACTGGCCGTCGTGGGTACCCGCTGGAGCGGCGGGCTGCTGCACTACCTGCGTAGTGCCACGTCGGCGGAGCCGGCGCCGTCACGCGTGGAAATCGAACAGGACTACGGTGAATCTGGCGCTGCCGGGGCCCCGGACGATGATCCGACCGTCACGGTTCATGAGGTGGCGGGACTCGACGGCGCCATGCCGCATGTCCAAGCGCTGGCGGCAGCCGGAGCGCGGAGTGTGGCCGAGTGCGCCGTGCCACTGGGGCTGGGCGGATGGGTGTCGTTCATGGTCGGCACCGCGGGCAGGGACGCAGTCGATCTGACGCTGCGGACGCGGTTGAAGCAGGTGGCCGAGGTCGCCATGGTCTCGAACAGGCGCATCACGGCGCGGCACGCCGACGAGGTACGTCAGGTGAGTGACGCCTTCCTGGCGGAGGCGTCGTTGCAGATGGATGCGAGCCTCGATGTCGAAAGCACCGTGCGGCGGGTGGCTCGCACGGCCGTGCCCGCCATCGCCGAGGGGTGCGTCGTGCATCTGCGTCTTCCCGAGGGACTGACACCCGTGTCCTACGCGCACATGGACGCCGGGGAGCAGCAGTGGCTCGGCACGTGTGCGGCCGAGGACACCTGGCTGAGGGACGTGCTGCAGCGAGTACTCGACAGCGGGCAGGCACTGGCACTGAAGGGTGAGGAGCTGGCGGGAGGGCCGTTCGGGCCCGCCTCGTCCGGGGCCGGCCATGCCGTGCGCGCGATCAGCGTGAACCCGCTCAAGGCCCGGGGCCGAGCCCTGGGGACCCTGACGTTCATCTACCACCGGGTGATCGTGGCCGAGGAGGCCACCCGGTTCCTCGCGGGTCTGGCCGCCCGGGCCGCGTTGGCCATCGACAGCAGCACCTTGTACGAACAGCGGCGCCGTCACGTGGTCTCCCTCCAGCGACACCTTCTCCCGAGGGAGCTGCCGCGGGTCCCGGGGCTGACACTGAGTTCGGCATACGAGGTGGGTGACGTCTCGCTCGATGTGGGCGGTGACTTCTACGACGTGGTGCCGGGGGCGCAGAGTGGTACGACCCTCCTCATCGGCGACGTCTGCGGCCGCGGGGCGGAGGCGGCGGCCCTCACGGGGCTGGCCCGCCACACCCTGCGCACCCTCATCGAGGACGGCAGTACGCCCGAGCACGCGCTGGGGCGGCTGAACCAGGCCCTGCTCAGGGAGGGCACGTCCCGCTTCGTGACGGCGCTGGTGGCGACGCTGGTACCCGACGGGCAGGGTTTCCTCGTGCGCTACTGGAGTGCGGGTCATCCGGCGCCTCTGGTGCGGCGTGAGGAGGGAGCCGTGGAGGAGCTCCCGGCCCACGGAGATCTGCTGGGTGTACTGGAGGACATCGAGTACGGATCCGGTTCGGTGCGCCTGGCGCCCGGGGACGCACTGGTGATGTTCACCGACGGAGTGACCGAGGCGAGAGCGGCCGACGGGACCTTCTTCGAATCACGTCTGCGGGACGCGGTGGCGCGGATGGGCACCGGGGAGCCCCGGGAGTTCGCGGAGCGGCTGGCAGAGGCCGCGGTGGAATTCCGGGCGACGGGCGCCGACGACATCGCCGTGCTGGCCGCACGGGCGGAGTTCACCGGATGAGCGGGGCTGCCGGGGAGCAGGGGATCGATCGGAACCTCGTCTGGGTGGTCGAGGACTCCGCGGAGGACGCCGAGGCCATCGCGCGGGCGCTCGGCCGCACCCACCCCGGTCTGGCACTGGAATTCACCGACCGGGGGACGGGATTCGTCGAGCGATTGCTGGAAGCCGACCGGCGGCCGGGGCTTGTCCTTCTGGACCTCAAACTGCCTGGACCGGGCGGAACCGAGGTGCTGCGGTCGATCCGTGCCCGGCCGGAGCTGGACGAGGTGGCCGTGGTTGCCTTCACGTCGGCCACCGGACCGGACGAGGTGGACACGACCTACGCGGCAGGCGCCGACAGTTACATCTACAAGCCGGTCAACTTCGATCTCTTCCGGGCGGTGCTGAAAGGGGCCGTCGACTACTGGCAGAGCAGGGCGAAGGGCGGGGAGGACGGCCCTGCCGCTCAGCCTCCTTCCTGACCCAGGGTGAAGAAGAAGGTGCTCCCACGGCCTGGTTCGCTGTCGAGCCACAGCTCGCCACCGTGGCGCTCCACGATCCGCTTGACGATCGCCAGTCCCACGCCCGAGCCGCCCCCGCGCTCGTCCTGCCCGTGCAGTCTGCGGAACAGCTCGAAGACCTCGTGCTGCTGGCCGGGGGGGATGCCGATGCCGTTGTCCCGGACCACGACGGTCTGCCGAGGAGGGCCGCCTGCCGGTGGGCGGAGCGTGTCGACCAGGACCTCGACCGTGCGATCGCCCCGGTCGGCGGCGTACTTGGCCGCGTTCACCAGGAGGTTGACCAGGACTTCGTAGAGCCGGTCCTCGTCGGCGTACACCTCTGGGAGGTCATGTCTGACGACCCGCACGTGGGCCTCGGCCAGGCGTTCACCGGCCACCTCGAGTGCGGAGTCCAGTACGCGGTCCAGTGGGACATGGATGCGGTACAGCCCGCCTCGGCCCAGTCGGGCGTAGTGCAGCAGCGAGTTGAGCAGGTCGTCCATCCGGCCGGCCAGTCGCCGCATGGTGTGCAACCTGCGGACGGTGGTGGCGTCGAGCTCCGTTGCGGCGTCCTCGATGACGAAGGCCGCGGCGTTGGAGATACCCCGCAGCGGTTCCCTGAGGTCGTGAGCTGCCACGTGGGCGAATGAGTCGAGGTCGGAGTTGGTGATGCGCAGTTGTTCGTTCAGCGCCGCGAGTTCCGCCTCGTGACGGAGCACGACTCCTGTGAGTGTGCGCCAGAGTTCCTGCGCGGTGGCACGGTCGGTCGGTGTCCAGGGCAGGCACTGTCCGTCTACCACCGCGCGGAACACGGCACCTGAGCCACGAGGGGTGAGCCGCTCGCCTCGCGGTCCGACCTGGACAGGTCTGGAGGGGTCGGCGGCCCATTGGCGGGCGGTCGGACGGGCCTTCCGGAACCAGGCGAGGAAGTCGCCCGACCCGCTCAGTGTCACCATCAGGGCCCCTGCCGGACCGTCCTCCACCGCGTCGTCGGGAATGTTTGGCTCCTCCGCGAGGCGGTCCGTGCTCCAGATGGTGCCGGGTGACGGCCCTGCCGCGCTTGTGCGGAGGGCCTCCAGCAGAGCGGGCGGAACACTCATACCGCTGATCGTGCTGCGGCCGCCGCGGCAGAGCGCCGCGCCATCGGCGCCCAGCAGTGTTCTGAGGGCATCGTCCCTTGCCAGGAGCGAGTCCTCCAAGTCCGACGTGACACGGGAGAGGATCCGGCCGAGGCGTTCGCGGGACGCTGTGAGCGCCTCTGCCTGCTCTCGTTCCTCGATGACCGCGAGCTCGAGGGAGAAGGCCACGCCGAAGAACTCGCAGGCCGCCCGCAGTTCCGCGGGAATGGTGACAGGCGTGTAGCCGTGGCAGGCGATCAACCCCCAGAGCTCGCCCTCCCGGAGGACGCTCACCGACATCGACGACTTCACACCGATGTTCCGCAGGTACTCCAGATGGAAGCCGGACACCGTGCGCAGCACGGAGTTCGACAGGTCCAACGGCAGGCCCGAATCGGCTCGGAGCGGAGGGTGCAGGCCCACACTGATGTCGTCCACGTCGGCGATTGCCCGGATCCAGTTGTCGCGGTACAGCCGCCTCGCCTGGGGCGGGATGTCGCTGGCGGGAAACCAGAGTCCCAGCCAGGGCTCGCGGCCCTCGGTGACTTCCTCCGCGACCACCTCCCCCGGTCCGTTCTCACCGTCGAAGCGGTAGGCGACCACCCGGTCGAAGCCCGTCAGGGCCCGGATCTCACGGACAGCCGCCTGACAGCACTCGGCCGCTGTCATCGAGGACCGCAGACGCGTCAGAGCTCGCCGGACCCCCTGGTAGAAGTGCGCGAAGTGCGGCGCGGCGGCGGTGCGCGACTCACACTCCAGAACCAGTAGGGGCCCTTGCCGGTGCGCGGTCACGTCGAACATCCGGGGAGCGCCCGCCACATCGACGGAGACAGGGAGGACCAGGCTCGCCCCCTCGTGCTGAGCGCCGACCTCGAGCGCCTCGGCCCAGTGTTCGGGTGAGAGCACCCGCGTGACGGGCCCCCCGACCAGCTCATCGGCAGCGATCCCCAGCAGGCCGGCCGTGTTCAGGGCCGCGCTGTCCACGGTGCCGGTCTCGGCATCCACGGCGAGCAGGGTGCCATGGGACTGGATCATGCCCAGCCGGTGGATGGGCTCCCGGACACATGCGCTGAGATCGAAGCCGATGGCCGCCGCGGCTTCGGCCTCGCGCTCCGGTTCCGGCAGGGGCATCTCTTCTCCCACGCACCGAGTTCTCGCTCCGGGCCGGTCGGACGCCCGGATCGCCGCGATCCTTCCACGGCGCCCTGCGGCAAAGGGCGCGCTGCGGGCGCGTGTCGCCGCTCACTGCGGCGTGGGCGGCGGTTTCCCTCCCTGTGAAAGCCCCGGCCGAAGGAACCGGACGACGCAGCGTGACGTCCGGCGCAGGACGGCCGGCCTACGGAAGGTCCTTGCGCATCAGCGTGCACACGGTCTCGTACCGGCGCGGAGATCCGTCCGGCGTCTCCACGTCCCAGGCGTCCGGCCGGCTGCCGTAGGCCACGTAACCCAGGCGCTCGTACAGTCTCCGGGCGCGGGGGTTGTTCTCCTCCACTGCCAGCTCCGCACGCCGCAGGCCGCGTGACCTGATGCGGCCCTCAGCCGCGTGTATGAGCAAGGTGCCCAGGCCGCACGACTGGAGGGCCGGGAGCACTCCGAGCTGCCACAGCGTGCCTGCGCCGGCCTCGGCCTGATAGTCGACGCCGCCGATCGCCACCGGAGGACCGGCCGGGGTGCAGACCGCGAGGTAGTCCACCTCCCCGGCCGCCGCGCGCTCCAACTCGTGTGCCACGTGCACCAGATGGGTGGGGGACCCCGACCAGGTGCAGGCGGGCAGGTCGGCGGGCGTCAGATCACGGACGAGGACCGGGACGACCACCTGGGCCGCACCGGCCGGCAAGGGACTCATGCGCCCATCCCACCAGTACGACGCCGATACGCACAGTGGATTTCGGCGCCGGGCACGCGCTCCGCGCGGCACGCGCCGCGGTACAGCGGCACGTGCCCCTGCGTACCGGCCGAAGGCGCGGGCCGGCCTTGCGTCATAGTTCTGATCACGGGCCCGCATCGGCCCGACCCCCGTGGGCGGTCAGCCCATTCCCCCCTGCGAGGTGCCCGTGATCGACCGTCCGCAACCGGCCGCTGCGTTCGAGATCCGCGCTGCGGACACGGACGACAGCACTGAGGTCGACCGGCTCTACGACATCTGCGTACGCACGGCGGCGGGAGGCGAGGACGCCACGGAGATGTTCGATGACCCCCGTCTGCCGGGGGAAATCTTCGTCGGCCCCTACCTGCGGTACGCACCCGATCTGGCGTGGGTTCTCGCACGGCCGGGCCGGCCTGCCTCCGGTTACGTACTCGGCGTCGCCGACACCGTCTCGTTCGAGCGGACCCTGGACCGGGAGTGGTGGCCCGCCCTCCGGGACCGGTACGACGGCGGAGCTGTCCGTGAGGGTACGGCGGATGCCCGGTCCTGGGAGTGGATCAACCATCCCCGGACCGCCCCTGCCGAACTGGCTTCCTCCTATCCGGCCCATCTGCACATCGATCTTCTGCCCGAGGCTCAGGGCGGTGGCAACGGATCCCGTCTGATCCGGACCCTGCTCGATACGTTGCGCGCGCAAGGCGTCCGCGGCATCCACCTGGGAGTGGGCAGGGCGAACACCCGCGCCATCGGGTTCTACCGCCACCTGGGCTTCGAGCAACTCGCCGACGACCCCGGCTCACTCACGATGGGAATGCGCCTGCGTGACTGACCCCTCCCTGCCCCCGGGGCCGGCCCGCTCAAGCTCCGGTCCGCCTGTTCAGGGCACTTGAGCGATCTCGCTGTCACCGAGGTCGGTCCACGTCGCCACAAGGGCGCGCAGGTCCGGGAAGCGGGGGCCGGGCACCATCTCCCGGGTTGTCTCACCGTTGAGCCAGCACACTTGCTCAGGGCCGCCGTCGCCGGTGTCGAACAGACAGCAGACTCCGCCACTGGCAGCCGTGAGGCCGGTGAACGCCCTCCTGACGTTGGCCGACCGTGCGAACAAGCGGCTCATCCCGGATGTCGCTGCCCAGAACTCGACCGACGCGTAATCAGGGTGCAGCAAGGACTCGAACCGGACCGTCGCGTAGACGTACCCGACCTGGAGACGCCCGTCCGCCTCGGGTTCGTGGCCGCCCGTCTCCGCGTACCCGCGCAGTGCGTCATCGACGTCGAACATGAGGGAGGTGTCGAGCTCGAACGTACTGCCATCGGCGCAGTCGACCGGCTCGCTCTCGAAGTGGGACGTGAACGGGAGCACGAGCCGGTCACCGCCGGGCAGGATGAGGTCGAGCGGCGGCACACGAGGGGCCGGTGGCGCCAGCCCGGCCAGATTGGTCAGCGCCCTGGCGACGTCCCGGGGACGCAGGTAGATGTCGTAACCGTAGGTCAGCCCCATGTCTCCCCTCCGACGGGCCGGACCGCAGCTTCTCACCGCACGGGAAAACCGAAGGAATACCCCTGCTGCTTCAGCCAGGGCAGCACCTCGCGCAGAGCCGCGACGGTCTGGGAACGGTCCCCTCCCGCGTCGTGGAAGAGGACGGTCGGGCCGTTGGAGATCTCCCTCTTCACGGTGGCGACCATCGTGTCCGCGCCGGGAAGCTCGAAGTCCTTGGAATCGACGTTCCAGCCCAGCGGCCGCATGCCCCGGGACGCGGCGAGCTGCCGGCTGTACGGGGTGAAAGCGCCGCCCGGGGCCCGGTAGTACTGCGGTCGTACGCCACCGGAGGCCTCGGTGATCATGCGTTCGGCATCGAGGATCTGCTGCGACTGGAACGCCTCGGACTGTGTGTCCATGGTGGTGTCGTGCGCGACCGTGTGGTCGCACAGCCGGTGCCCGGCCGCCACGACCTTCTTGACCAGGTCCGGGTACGCCTTGGCCTGCGTGCCCACCATGCAGAAGGTGGCCTTCACGCCGTTGTCCTCCAGCAGTTGCAGCACCTGCGGCGTCCATACCGGGTCCGGTCCGTCGTCGATGGTGATGTTGACGCCGCGGGCACCGCGGTCGGAGGCGTGCGCGATGTCGGCCGCCACCTTGCTGACCGGCGCCGGTGCATGGGCCTGCGGCTTCCGCGCCGCGACGGGGTCGGCCTGCGCGGTCCACACCGAGGCGGCGGCTGCCACCACCGTCACCCCGAGCCCTGCGGCGAGGAGTCGGCTGTGCCATCCCTTTCCCTTGTGCCTTGCCATGTCCGCCCGCCCCTTTGCCGCTTCCGCCCGATGCCGTGCCCCCATCAAGTCACACGAACGCCCTGATCAGGCGCCTCTGTTACCGATCGCTGACGAACCCGCAGGGGGCCGGCGACAATCGCGGGGGTTCCGCGACAGAGGAAGAGCCCGTCAGCGAACTGACGGGCTCTCACGGAAGGCCGGGGCTCGACCTGCCGTCAGGTCAGATCGTCGGCGTCTCGTCGACGATCTCCTTGTGCGGTTCGACGATGAACCTCCAGCCGTCGCTGGGCTCCAGGAACCTCACCCGGGTCGGGTAGATGTCCAGGGCACGGCGGTCGCGGTTCTGGGTGTTCGCACTCTTCCGCCCCCGGGCCGGCTCCTCGTACAGGTCGACCTTGACGTCCGGCACGGCGACGGTTTCCTCGCTCCAGCGCTGCACGACGCCCGCACCGAAAGCGTCCCGCGCGGCGGAGTAGAGCGATTCCAGGGAATCCTTGTTCCCGGCAGGTACGAAAAGGGCGAGATTCAGGAGCACGCCTGCACTCTGGAGAACCTCGATCTCCTCCCCCGTCTTGTCGGCGACCCAGATACCGCTCTCCTCGGCATTGTCCGGGAGAACATGAACCTCCTCACCGAAGACGGTCCTCACGGCGAAGGACCCCCCTTCGAAATTCTTTCCCGGCTCCGTGAGGAAAGCCGGTGCGTAGCAGTCGAGAGGAAGGCCGTCCGTCCCCGCCGAGACGAAGATGCCGTCCTGGAGGCCCAGTTCGGAGACCTCTGCGGCCGTAAGACGTCGAGCCGTGACCTTCTCGGTGTTCACGCCATTCCCCTTTTTTCGCGGCGTCCTGTAAATTCATTAGGACTATACCATGAAATCGACGGGCAATTCCTCCGAGCGGCCTGGCAGGCGCGTGAGTGCGACGGAGAAATATTTTCGCATCGCAGGCAAAACGCAGCCACTTGCGATAAATGCGACGCGAGGGCGATTCGAACTCCGTCAGGGGTTTCTCTGAATTGACTCAGCTGCCGAGTGAATTGCGACTGCCACAGACGAACGCCGGCATCGGCACGGCGTGCTCGGCGGCGAAGCACCCGAACGCCCGAGAGCAAAAGACAGAGACACAGAAGGAGAACGTCATGGCACGCTCGTCCGGCTCCATCGCCCGTGAGGGGCGGCACAGCCCCCTGACCGAGCCCCGGCGCCCGGTGGTACCTCGACGGGCCGGCCGCCGCAGCCGCCGCTCCTGGTCCGGGTGTTCGCCTCCCGGGCCAGGCGGTGGTCGCGCACAGTGGTCCGTATGACGACTCCCGCGGAGCTGTTCCGCTCCTTCGCCCGGACCCGCGCCTCGCTCGACGGTGAGGAGGTCACGTACTGGTGGTCCGGAGACGTGTACTCCTGGGCTCCTGACGAGCCCTACCAGCGCGTCTTCGGCTTCGAAGGTCTCAACGTCTCCCGCCTGGTCGAGGACGCCGAGGGCGGCCCGGACGCGTACCGCCTGCTCACGCGTGAGGCCGCCTTCTACCTGGATCCCGCCACTCGCGAGATCCTGGAGACCTGGCAGGACCTGCCGGTGGTGCACGTCTGGAACGACCCCGCGAACCAGAAGTGGCGCCCCTTCCCGGTCCCGACGACCGAACTCGGCGGACAGGTCTGCTTCAGCCTCGAGATTCCGCTCGCCTACCCCTCGCCGCTGCCGGTCGCCCGGTATCCCGCCCACTCGGCGGGCGACACGTACAAGGCCCTGGAGCTCTTCCAGTTCTTCGCCGACCGCGCCGACCTGGCCGGCCCGGGGCCGAGTGTCCCGGCCACCATGTCGTGGAGCCGGATGTCCCCGTGGCTCCCGTGGATGGCCCGCGGGCAGCGGCCCGGCGGCCTCACCTTCCACTGCCGGGGCCGCAAGCTCGGCTCGTACGCCGAGGTTCCCGAGCGGACCCGCGCCTACGTCGCCGGCCACCATCCGGAGTTCGCCCACGCCCCGGAGGAGTGGAGCGAGCCGAACGAGACCAGCTGGACGTACTTCCGCAAGCTCAACCCGCCGGAGTAGCCGACAGGGTGGCGGACACGGTGCGCACATGCCCGCGTGTGACCTCGTGGAGCACCAGCGGATGCCACCAGGCCGTCCTAACGAGGTTCCCTTTCGGAACCGCCCTCCGCGGCCTCGGCGTAACGCGCGGCGAGTTCGGCGAACGCGCGGGTGAGCTGCGGAGGGCCGACGACCTGGATGCCCGTCCCGAAGTGGCCGATGGTGGTGGCGAGGCCGGTCCACGACCAGGAGCCGAGGGTGAGGCGGCAGCGGTCGGGGCCGAGTTCCTCCACGATCCCGTCCCGCGCGAAGGGCGCCACGGCCTGCGCGGGGAGGCCCAGGACGACCTCCCCGCGGCAGGGCCAGTCGGTGGTGGAGCCGTCGGTCCCCCGGAACCGGCCGGTGACGAACGCGGCTACGTCGCCCCCGGGGAGGTCGCGCGGGGTGAAGCGCGGGCCGGTGGGGGTGCGGGGGCGGACGCGGTCGACGCGGAAGGTGCGCCAGTCGTCACGGCCGAGATCCCACGCGATCAGATACCAGTGGCCGCGCCAGGTGACGAGGTGGTGGGGCTGGGTCCGGCGGGGCCGGCCGGGGGCGTCGTTCCCGTAGTCGAAGCGCAGCTCCTCGCGGGCGTGGATGGCGCGTCCCAGTTCCACGAGAAGCTCAGGGCCGGCCGGGGAGGTCTCCCCGGCGCCCGGCGGCTGGACAGCGGTGACCCGCAGCATGTCGATGCGCCGGCGCAGGCGCGGCGGCATGACCTGACGGACGGTGGCCAGGGCCCGTGCGGCGTCCTCCCCGATCGTGCCGTCGGTGGCCGCGGACTGCAGGGCGAGGGCCAGGGCGACGGCCTGGCCGTCGTCGAACAGCAGCGGGGGCAGTTGCGAGCCGGCGTCCAGGCGGTAACCGCCGGTGGGTCCCTTGAATGCGCGGACCGGATAGCCCAGCTCCCGCAGGCGGTCGATGTCGCGGCGCACCGTGCGCGGGGTGATGCCGAGCCGGCCGGCGAGATCGTCACCGGACCAGTCGCGGTGCGTCTGGAGCAGCGAGAGCAGTGCGAGCAGCCGGGAGGACGTCTTCTGCATGCTCACCATCCTCCCTGAGTACAGGACACAACCTGTCCGCTACCCGTGGAATGGTCGGAAACAAGATCAGCCGCAACGGCAAGGAGAAGGCCATGTCCGTCACGACCACCACTCATCTCAACTTCCGGGGCGACGCGAAGGCGGCGCTGGACCACTACCGGTCCGTCTTCGGCGGGCGCGTCACCACCGTCACGTACAAGGACCTGGGCGACGTGCGCGACGAGGACGAGGCGGACCAGGTCGTCTGGGGCGAGGTGACGGGCGACAACGGCTTCCACGTCATGGCCTACGACGTGCCGTCCCACCTGCCCTGGGACCAGGGCAGCAACCCCTACTTCGTCTCCGTCCGCGGTGACGACACGGGCGAGATCAGCGCCCTCTGGCAGAAGCTGGCGGAGGGCTCGACGGTGGTTCAGCCCCTGGAGCCCTCGCAGTGGGCGCCGCTGTACGGCATGCTCACCGACCGCTTCGGTGTGACCTGGGTCCTGGACGTCGCCGCCCCGTACAACGGCTGAGTCACGGCCCGTGACCGTCCTCGGCCCCCGCGCTCTCAACCGCGCCACCCTCGCCCGCCAGTACCTGCTGGAGCGCGCCACCACCACGGTCCCGGAGGCGGTGGCGCACCTGGCGGGCCTCCAGGCCCAGGAGCCGCAGGAGCCCTTCACCGGCCTGTGGACGAGGCTGCGCGCCTTCACACCCGACCGGCTGGACAAGGCGCTGAGGGAGCGGCACGTCGTACGCACCCACCTGATGCGTCGCACCGTCCACCTGGTCACCGGCGACGACGCCCTCGCCTGGCGGTCCCGCCACGACGCCATGCTGCTCCAGCGGGTGATGGGCACCTACCGGCGCGAACTCGCCGGCATCGACCCCGGGGAAGTCGCCGCGGCCGGCCGGGCGGTCATGGCCGACGGCCGGCCCCGCACCATGGCCGAGCTCGTCCAGGCGCTCCAGGACCGCTGGCCCGGCCCGCCGCGCCGTGCCCTGGGCGAGCTCCTCGTGGCCGCTCTCGTCCCGATGGCGCAGCTTCCCCCGCGCGGTCTGTGGAAGACGACGGCAGGTGTGCGGAATCTGCCGCTGGCAGCATGGCTCGGACGTGTTCCCGCCCCGCTGCCCGACGACGCCGACGACCCGGTCGGACAGCGGCTGGTGCGTCGCTACCTCGCCGCCTACGGGCCCGCCGCCACGGCGGACATCCGCTCCTGGAGCGGTCTGGCCGGTCTCCCCGCGGCGGTCGAAGCCCTCCGGGACGAGCTGGTCACCTTCCGGGACGAACGCGGCCGGCTGCTCCTCGACCTGCCCGACGCACCGCGGCCGCCGCCGGACACACCCGCCCCTGTCCGGTTCCTCCCGGCCTTCGACAACGCGATCCTCGGCTACAGCGACCGCAGCCGCATCATCGACGACGCCGACCTCGGCCTGTCCGTCGCGGGCGAACGCGCGGTGCTGGTCGACGGCCGCGTCGCCGCCACCTGGACCACGCAGGACCGGCAACTGCGCGTCACGCCCCTGCGGCCCCTTTCTCCCCGGGAGCGGGGAGAGGTCGAGGAGGAAGGCCATGGGCTGGCCGGCTTCCTCGACGAGGGCATCGACCGCGTCGCGGTCACACCCGGCTGAACCGCCGTCCGCGACAGGGGCGGCGCCGGCCCGAGGAGGCCGGCCTCACCGTGCCGGGTCCAGCCAGGGCCTGCGGCCGGGGCCCGTCGGGTGGGTGCCCGTGACCCCCATGACGACCGAGTAGAGGCTGGTCTCCGCGGTGATGAAGAGACGGTTGCGCTTGGCGCCTCCCCAGGCGATGTTGGCCACCGCCTCGGGGACGACGAGCCGTCCGATCAGCGTGCCGTCCGGGTCGTAGCAGTGCACCCCGTCGTCCATGGCTGCCACCCAGAGCCGGCCGCCGTCGTCGAAGCGGAGGTTGTCGAAGCGGGCGGCCTCCCTGGCTCCGGCCTCGGCGAAGATCTCACCGTCCGACAGCGTGCCGTCGTCCCGTACGTCGAAGACCCGGACGAAGCCCGCGCGGGTGTCGGAGACGAACAGCTGCCGCTCGTCCGCCGAGAAGACGAGCCCGTTCGGCGCTCCGAAGCAGTCGGCGACCAGGCGCACCTCACCGGTGGACGGATCGACGCGGTAGACGTTGTTCGAGCCGATCTCGCTCTCCGCGCGATAGCCCTCGTAGTCGCTGGTGATGCCGAAGTCCGGGTCGGAGAACCAGATCGAGCCGTCGGACTTCACGGTGGCGTCGTTGGGACTGTTCAGGCGCCTGCCCTGCCAGCGGTCCGCGAGCACGGTCACCGTGCCGTCGTGCTCGGTCCGCGTCACCCGCCGGTTGCCCTGCTCGCAGGTGACGAGCCGCCCCTCGCGGTCGAGCGTGTTGCCGTTCGTGTGCCCCGCCGTACGGCGGAAGACGCTCACGGCGCCCGTCTCCTCCTCCCAGCGCAGCAGCCGGTCGTTCGGGATGTCGCTCCAGACCAGATGGCGCCAGGCGGGCACGTACACCGGGCCTTCGGCCCACCGGCAGCCGGTGTACAGGACTTCCAGGCCGTCGTCGCCGTTCATGCACCGCCCCGCGCGGAACCGGTCGTCGAAGCTTTCGTACAGCCCGGGGTGCTCGCTCGCCATGGACATCCATCCCTTCACCCGACGCCGAACGCTTCGGCTCTGCCGAAGACTGCTGGACGGCCGGGCCGGAGATCAAGGGGAGACCTTCGCCACATCGTGCCCGGTCGGGGGATGCGGAGGCTGTGGTCGCCTGTTGGCGAGGGGTGGACCCGCCCCCCACCCTTCGAACAGGACACGCAGTGACAGACGAGAATGCCCGCCGTGCAGCAGCCGCCCTCTCCCGCCCGTTCACGGTCCGCGGACTGACTTCGCGCAACCGGATCGCCATGGCGCCCATGACCCGGGAGTTCTCGCCGAACGGCGTGCCGGGCCAGGACGTGGCGGACTACTACGCCCGCCGCGCCGCCGGGGGTGTGGGGCTGATCATCACCGAGGGCACCTACGTCGGCCACGCCTCCGCCGGCACCAGCGGCCGGATTCCGCTGTTCCACGGCGAGGACGCGTTCGCCGGCTGGGCGGGTGTCGTGGACTCCGTGCACCGCGAGGGGGGCGCGATCATCCCGCAGCTCTGGCACGTGGGCGTCACCCGGGCCGAGGGTGCCCCGCCGGTGGCGGAGGCGGAGCCGGTCGGTCCGTCGGGCGTGTCCCTGGCCGGCGAGCCGAAGGGGCGCGCCATGACGCAGAAGGACCTCGACGACGTCATCGCCGCGTTCGCCGACGCGGCGGCGAGCGCGGAGCGCCTCGGCTTCGACGGCGTCGAGCTGCACGGAGCGCACGGCTATCTGATCGACCAGTTCCTCTGGGAGGGCAGCAACCGCCGCACCGACGCGTACGGCGGGGACATCGTCGCGCGCACCCGTTTCGCGGCGGAGATCGTGGCGGCGTGCCGCGCGGCCGTGTCCGACTCCTTCCCCCTCTTCTTCCGCATGTCCCAGTGGAAGATGGGCGCGTACGAGGCGAAGCTCGCCCGGACGCCCGGGGAACTGGACACCATCCTGACGCCGTTGGCCGAGGCCGGTGTCGACGTCTTCCACGCCTCCACCCGCCGCTACTGGCTGCCGGAGTTCGACGACTCCGACCTGAACCTCGCCGGATGGGTGAAGAAGATCAGCGGCAGGCCGACGGTCACCGTCGGCTCGGTCGGCCTGGACGATGACTTCTTCAGCGCCTTCCAGGGCAACAGCTCCTCGGTCACCGGCATCGATCAGCTGCTGGACCGGCTGGAGCGCGACGAGTTCGACATGGTCGCCGTCGGACGTGCGCTGATCGCCGACCCCGAGTGGGCCGCGAAGACCCTGCGGGGAAGTACGCAGGACATCACGCCGTTCGGGGCGGAGATGCTGAAGACCCTGCGCTGACCGGCCTGGCGCGGTGCTCCCCCGCCGGTGTGGCGGGGGAGCACGGATCTCAGCGCAGGAGGCGCAGCGGCACGGCCCCGGCCATCGCCTCGGCCCCGGCGTCGTTGGGGTGGAGGCCGTCGCCGCTGTCGTAGCGTGCGAGGAGGCGCTGTGGGTCGGAGGGGTCGCGGAGTGCCTTGTCGAAGTCGATCACCGCGTCGTACTCCCCGCCGGTGCGGATCCAGCGGTTGAGGCTCTGTCGGGCGGCCTCGTTCTCCGGGCTGTAGAAGCCCAGGGTGTCGCCCTTGAAGGGCAGGACCGTGCCTCCATAGGCCTTCAGTCCCCGGTCGTGGGCGCGGGCGATGATCTGGCGGTGGGCCTCGATGAGCTCGGCCGCCGTGACCCGTTCCGACTCGGGGGCGACGGTGCCGGGGTGGCCGAGGTCGTTCACGCCGAGGAGCACGATCAGGTGCTCGGCGCCAGGCTGGGACGCGACGTCGCGGTCGAAGCGGCGCAGGGCGCTCTGGCCGAAGTACGCCGCGAAGTCCTCCGCGTCGGACCCGGCGGGCGGATTCGGGTCGTGCAGGAGCCGGTTGCCGCCGATGCCCTCGTTGAGTACGCCCATGGTGTCCGGCCCGGCGGAGGCGCGCAGCCGGCCGGCGAGGAAGTCGGGCCAGCGGTGGTTGGCGCCGACGTCGGTGTCGGAGCCGTCGGTGATGGAGTCGCCGAACGCGACCACGGCGGAGGAGGGCCGGCCGGTGGTCACGCTCACACCGGTCAGGAAGTACCAGCGGTCGACGGTCGCGGTCGGCTCGATGCCGGCACGGCCGGTGACGTTCCCGGCGGCCACGTGATTGTGCTGGAAGGCGGACGCGTGGAGGGTCGAGCCGCGGGTGGGCCCGGGCAGGTGGATGCTCACCACGAGGTCGCTCCCCGCGGGCACCCGCAGGGAGACCGGGTCGCTGAGGAGCGGGGCGCCCGCGGGGACGGTCACCGAGGTACGCCCGCCGAAGGTGAGCGGCCGGTCGGTGCGGGGGTCGATGCGGTAGGAGGGCCCGCCGGCCGCCGGGCGGGCCACACGGGCCTCGCCGATGACCAGGGGCACGCTGCCGAACTCGTTCGACAGCCGTACGCGGACCTGGTCGCCGCCGATGCTGGTGTGGACGGTCTGGCGGATCGTCTCGTTCTCGAACTTCGTGGTGTCCGATACCGGGGCGGCCGTGGGCCCGGCGGCCCATGTACCGGTCCAGGGCCGGGGGTCGGGGCCGGCCGGTGCGGACTCGGCGGACATGGCGGGTGCGGCCGCCGCCAGGAGCAGCGCTCCGGTGAGCACGGCGAGCAGGCGGTGGCGGGCGGCCCGTCGGGCCCGTAAGCCGACGGGGCGGGCGGTCTCCGGGAGTCCTGCGGGGTGCGGTCTCATGAGGCGTGTCTCCTGGGCTGGGGCGACGGGATAGGGGCGGCCTCCTGCCCGGAGGGGCCCGGGGGGCACCTCCGGACCTGGGGCCCGGCGCAATGCCACTCCCCGTCCCGTGGTCACCCACCGGGACCGAATGGTTTCGAGCGGCTTGCGATCGGGCGAGCAGACGGTATGGACGCCCGCAGCCTCGCGTCAAGAGGGCCCCCACCGCCTCGCACGGGCCTCCGCGCCGTAATTCCGGCCCGCCCGGACCGGGTCCGGTGTACAGTTTTTGAGTCCTGTCGTCTCCGATAGAGGTGGACGTTGCGCATCTGAGGTCCGCGATCATCGCGCGGTACGGCCCCTGCCGTAGCCCGTCACGCCTTGCCGGCTTTCTGCCGCCCCGTGACCCACCGCGTGGATGCGACCTCGGTGCAGGATCCGTCCCCCGTATGCCCGGAGGACCGCACCCCCCTTTCCCGGCCGGTCGCCGCGTGGTGCTCGCACACGAAGCCCCTGTTCACACGCTTGCGACTGCGAGGACCACATGTCCCACCCCACTACGCCCGCCGTCTCCCTCAGCTGCTCCGCTCTCTCCTTCCGGTGGCCGGACGGCACGGAGGTCTTCGACGAGCTGTCCCTCGGCGTCCCCCGGGGCCGCACCGGGCTCGTCGGGACCAACGGCTCCGGTAAGTCCACCCTGCTGCGGCTGCTGGCGGGCCGGCTGAAGCCCTCCGCCGGCTCGGTGACCGTCGGCGGGCGCCTCGCCTACCTGCCGCAGAATCTCACCCTCGACACGGGCGTCCGTGTCGAGGACGCGCTGGGCGTCACCGAGCGGCGTACGGCGCTGCGCGCGATCGAGTCCGGTGACGTCGCCGAGAAGCACTTCGAGACCGTCGGCGACGACTGGGACGTCGAGGAGCGGGCCCTGGCGACCCTGGGGTCTCTCGGCCTCGGCGACATCGGACTCGACCGCACCGTGGGGCAGCTGTCCGGCGGCGAGACCGTGCTGCTCCGGCTGGCCGCGCTCCTGCTGGAACGCCCCGACGTCCTGCTGCTCGACGAGCCGACCAACAACCTCGACGTGTTCGCGCGGCATCGGCTGTACGACGCCGTCGAGTCCTGGCGCTCCGGAGTGCTCCTCGTGGTCAGCCACGACCGTGACCTGCTGGAACGCGTGGACCGCATCGCCGATCTGCGGGCCGGTGAGGTGAGCTGGTACGGCGGCGGCTGGTCCGCCTACGAGGAGGCGCTGGCCACCCAGCAGGAGGCGGCCGGGCGCATGGTGCGGGCCGCCGAGTCCGACGTACGCCGTCAGAAGCGCGAGCTGGAGGAGGCCCGGACCAAGGTCGCCCGCCGCCAGCGGCACAACAAGAAGATGGACGCCCAGCGGCGCGCTCCCCGGATCGTCGCCGGTGCGCACAAGAGGTCGTCCCAGGAGGCGGCGGGCAAGCTCAGCGGTCTGCACGAGGACCGGCTCCAGGAGGCGCGGGAGCGGCTCGACACGGCGGCGGAGGCGGTCCGGGAGGACGCCGAGATCCGGGTGCGGCTCCCGCACACCGCCGTCCCCACGGGCCGTACGGTCCTGAGCGCCCAGGGCCTGCGCCCCCGCTTCGGCGCCCTGCGCGACGGTGAACTCCACGTCCGGGGGCCGGAACGCATCGCGCTCATCGGGCGTAACGGGGCGGGCAAGACGACACTGCTGCGCACCCTCACCGGGGAGCTGACGCCGGAGGCCGGCGAGGCCAGGGCGCATGTGCCGCTGCGTTTCCTCCCCCAGCGGCTCGACGTGCTGGACGACGGGCTGAGCGTCGCCGCGAACGTGGCCCGCGCGGCGCCCGGGACCACCGACAACGAGATCCGCTCCCAGCTCGCCCGCTTCCTGTTCAAGGGGGCACGCGCCGAGCAGCCGGCGGGCACCCTCTCCGGCGGCGAGCGTTTCCGCGCGGCCCTCGCGGCGACGATGCTCGCCACACCCGCCCCGCAGTTGCTGGTGCTGGACGAGCCGACCAACAACCTGGACCTGGCGAGCGTGCGGCAGCTGACGAGTGCCCTGGAGTCCTACGAGGGCGCGCTGATGATCGCGGGCCACGATCTGGCCTTCCTGGATTCGGTCGGAATCACCCGCTGGCTGCTCGTGGGCGAGGAGCTCACCGAGCTGAGCGCCGAGGAGGTGCGCGAGCTGCTCGGCGCACCCGACGCGACCGGGTGACCGGTGGTGTACTGGAAGGGTGCGGACCGCGCTCCCGGGCCCGCCCCAGGCAGCACCGGCTACTGATCCGGATCCCGTCATGCACCGTCCTCAAGAATTCCGGTTCCGAGGCGTCTCCCGGGCCCTCGCGGGCGCGGCCGTCGCCTTGGCGGCGGCCGGAGGACCGGCGGTGGCCGCCGTCGGCCCTCCCCCGGCCGCCGCGGTGGCACCGGCCACCGCGGACCCGTCGGCCGATGCCCCGGCCGACAGGACCGACCCGCGTACGGCGACCGCCGAGCTCACCGTCCCGGCGATCGGGCTGACGGAGCTGCGCGTGGTCCCGTACGAGGGGACGACGGACGACGGGCCGGGGACGCGTGTCCAGGACCGCGGTGTGGCCGCCAGCCCGTACGGCGAGGCGGGCGGCGTCGGGCCCGGTGAGACCGGGAACTACCTCGTGACGGCCCACCGGCTCTCCGCAGGGGGCCCGTTCCGCGAGCTGCCGTCGCTGGAGAAGGACGACAAGGTCCTGGTCAGGGAGGGCTCCACGATGTACGAGTACCGGATCACGGAGACCAGGGAGACGTCCTTCAGGTCCGAGCGCTCGCTGGCCGAACAGCGGGCCGAGGTGCCGGGCGAACCGGGCGAGAGGCCGGCCCGGGCGATGATCACCCTGTCCACCTGCGCGACCCCGGAGGACGACGCGGCCGGGAACTTCTGGCGCGACGCCCACCACAATCCGGAGCACCGCATCGACAAGATCGGCGTACTGGTCTCCTCCCGGCCCGCGTGAACCGGAGCCCGGCCCGGGTGACCCACCCGGGTGACCCGGAGACCGGCACGCGTGACCCGGAGACCGGCATGCGTGAACCGAGTCCGTGTGGACCGGGTCCTCACCAGCCGCCGGGCGTGTCATCGGGCAGCTCCAGCCACCGTGCCGTCCCCGGCTCGATGACGTAGGAGCTGCCGTCCACCCTCACCCGGACCCCCGGCCGCTCCGAGTCCGGTACGGCGATCCGGATGCGCTCGGCGCGGATGCGCAGGTCCACGTCCCAGTGCCGGCGGAAGCGTAGCCGCATCCGGAACTTGGAGAGCTGGGGCAGCGTGGCCGGTGCGAGCCACAGGGCGTCCTCCCGGGTGTCCAGGCCCGTCATGCCGCGCTGGACGAAGTCGAGGGTGCCGGCCATCGCGCCCAGGTGGATACCCTCCTCCGTCGTGCCGCCCTGGATGTCGGCCACGTCGCCGATCAGCGCCTCCTCGCAGTACGCCCAGGCGTCGTCGCGGTGGACGCGCGCCAGCACCCAGGCGTGGACGAGGGAGCTGAGGGTGGAGCCGTGGCTCGTACGGCCCACGTAGTAGTCGACGGTGGTGCGCCAGCTCTCGTCGTCGAGCTCGTGTCCGAGCCGTCCGAACAGCTCGACGAGTTCTTTGGGCGAGAAGAGGTAGCCGAGCATCAGTACGTCGGCCTGCTTGGACGCCTGGTAGCGGTTGACGGTGTCACCCTCCGCCTCCAGGATGCGGTCGAGCCGCCGGATGTCCCCGTACCGCTGCCGGTAGCCGGCCCAGTCCAGCTCCTCCAGGTCCCCGTAGCCGGCGAACTGGCTGATGACGCCCCGGTGGTGGGGCACGTACAGCCGCCGGGAGATGTCGTCCCAGCGTTCCAGGTCCGCCGGGTCGAGACGGATCAGCTCGAGGAGCTGCCGGCACCGGCTCCGGGGCAGCATGCGGCAGAGCTCACCGGCCCGTGCCAGCACCCAGGCCGCGGTCACGTTCGTGTACGTGTTGTCGTCGAGCCCCGCGGTCCCGGAATCCGGATAGGCGTCGTGGTACTCGTCGGGGCCGACGACCCCCCGGATGCGGTACCTCGCGAGGGCGTCGTCCCACTCGGCGCTGTCCGCCCAGAAGCGGGCGATCTGCATCAGCATCTCGGCGCCCTTGGAGTAGAGGTACTCCGTGTCGCCGGTGGCCTGGCAGTACTGCCACACGTTGTACGCCACCGCCGAGCCGACATGGTGCTGCAGGCGCGAACGGTCGGGCAGCCAGCGTCCCGAGCGGGGGTTGAGGTGGACCTCCTGGGTCTCCTCGCGCCCTTCGTCGGCGCTCTGCCACGGGTACATCGCCCCCGCCCTGCCCACCGCGCGCGCGGCGGCGCAGGCCGCGGGGAGGCGCCGGTGGCGGTAGTCGAGCAACCCCTTGGATACCTCCGGGAGATGAAGGTTCAGGAAGGGCAGGACGAAGAGCTCGTCCCAGAAGACGTGGCCCCGGTACGCCTCACCGTGCAGCCCTCTGGCCGGCACCCCGACGTCGAGCTCGGCGGTGTGCGGGGACAGCGTCTGGAGCACGTGGAAGAGGTGCAGCCGCAGGATGTGCCCGGGCTCGCCCGGCACCTCCAGATTCACCTGCTGCCACAGGTCCGCCCACGCCCGGCGGTGCGAGGCCCGCAGTCGTACGTACGCCGGGGCGTCGCCCACCGCGGACACGGCGGCCCGCAGCGGACTGCCGATGGCCGGGTCGCGGGAAGTGTAGAGGCCGACCGTCTTGTCGACGACGGCACCGGAGTCCGGGGCGAGCGGGAGGAGCAGCGTCTGGTGGACCGCGCGGGGCTGCTGTTCGGGTTCGGCCCGGTGGTCGCCGTCACGCTCCGGGCCGCAGGAGGCCACGGTGCGGGCGGCCAGGGCGATGCCGATGTCCGACTCCACCGTGCGGCAGCGCAGCCACACCATGGAGCCGGGCTCCGTGCCGGTCTCCCAGCCGGTGAGGTGGCGGTCGGCCAGGGCGCGGTAGCGCGCGACGCCGTTGTTGCGGATGTCGCCGTCGATCCCGGCCTCCACCTCCAGCCGGCCCGACCAGCCCTCGGCGGTGAACACCGTGTGCAGCGCGGCGAGATGGGGGTTGCCCATGTGCACCAGGCGTTCCTGCTCCACCGTCAGCCGGCGGCCGGCCGGGTCCTCGTACACCGAGCGGCGGGTCAGTGTCCCGCCCCGCAGGTCGAGCGCCTGGCGGTGCTCGACGAGGTGGGCGTGGTCGGGGGTCAGCCACGGGCCGGGGCGGGAGCCGGCGGGGCGGATGCGGTACCGCAGCGGCAGCCAGTTGGGGAGGTTGACCATGTCCTCGTTCTCGACCTGCCGCCCCTGGACGGAGGAGGTCAGCCGGTTGTAGCAGCCCGCGACGTACGTGCCCGGGTAGTGGGCCTCGCCCGCCGGGGTCTCGGGCGCGGCGCCGCGGGTGGCGAAGTAGCCGTTGCCGAGGGTGCACAGCGCCTCGCGCAGGCGTTCCTGCTCCGGGTCGTACTCCTCGTAGGCCCAGATCCAGCCGCGCGCCATCAGTCCTCCCCGTTGATCAGCAGGTCTCCCGGATCGGCGACCACGAGGTCCGCGCCGTGACGGCGCAGGCCGGCGGCCCCCTCCGGACTGTCCGTCCGGTCGACGCCGACGACGAGCCCGAAGCCGCCCCGCCGGCCCGCTTCCACCCCGGCCAGCGCGTCCTCCACGACGGCGGTGTCCCCGGGCGGGACGCCCAGGCGCCGTGCCGTCTCGGTGAACAGGGCGGGGTCCGGTTTGCCGGGCAGCTGGAGGCGGCGCGCCTCGTTGCCGTCGACGACCGCCGTGAACAGCTCCAGCAGGCCGGCCCCGGCGAGCAGCTCGGTCGCGTGACGGGAGGCGGACGCGGCGGCGAAGGGCACCCGCGCTTCGTGCAGCACGTGCAGGAGGCGGACCGTCCCCGGCCAGACCGCGATCGGGCGGTCGCGCAGGCGCAGGGTGAACGCCTCGTCCTTGCACGCGGCGACGGCCCACACGGTTTCGGTGCCCGGGGGGTCGTCCGGGCTGCCTTCCGGAAGGTCGATGCCTCGGGACGCGAGAAACGCGGCGGCGCCGTCCATGCGCGCCTTGCCGTCGACGTAGCGCCGGTAGTCGTCCGCCTCGTCGAAGGGCCGCTGGCCCTCGCGGGTGGCCAGACAGGCGTCGAACGCCTTCTTCCAGGCGGCGGCGTGCGCCGGAGCGGAGTCGGTGATCACGCCGTCGGTGTCGAAGACGACGGCGTGCACGGAGAGCAGGACTGCGGCCGGTGACGCTGCACGTGCCATGCCCGGTGGTCCCTTCGTCGAGGCGTCCCCGTTCCATGGCACCAGGTTCCGGCCCGTACCGCTCCTCGTGGCCTCCGGGACGGCCGCACCGGGACAGACCCCCGCGTCCACCCCCGAGCCCTTGTGCAAGCTTGGAGGCAACCGCGGGCAAAAAGTCGGAAAAGTTTCCTGTTGTCCCCTTCGGAGCTACCGTAAAAGCATGGCCAGAACCGAGCGTCAGACCGACCGGCAGGCGGAGTACGTGTGTCCGGCCTGCAAGCAGCCCGTCCCGACCGTGCTGGCGCGGCACAAAACCCTCGGCATCTACGTCCCCCACTGGGGCGCGGGGCCGTGTCAGAACCCCGCGTGTCACCGGTGCGAGGCGGAGGCCGGGGAGGCGTCCGCCTCCGCCCGGGGCGGCGCGGAATCCGTCAGGCGGTAGCCGGGCCCCGGATCAGGCCTTGGACCAGGTCTGGTTCGGGGCGCCGGAGCAGGGGAAGAGCACCGCTGGGGTGCCGTTCGCCGTGTCCGCCTGATAGATGTCCACGCACTTGCCCGCGGTCCTCGCGACCAGGTCCTGCGTGGAGTTGAGGTAGAACTGCTGGGCCGCGTTGCCGCTGCAGTGGGCGACCTGGATCGCCGTGAGGTCCTCCGTCGAGGCCCAGGCGACATCCATGCACATGCCCATGGAGCGTACGGTGCCGTCCGCCCTGAAGTCCCAGTGCTGGGCCGCTGATCCGTCGCACGTCCACAGCCTGAGCTGGGTGCCGTCCTTGCCGGTGCCCGCGCTCAGGCACTTGCCCGACTGGGCGCTGACCAGAGGGCGCCCGGGGTGGCGGGGCGCAGCCGCCTTCCCGGTGCCCGCAGCGGTCGTCGCCTTCCGCGAGGCGGTGGGCTTCGCCTTCGGCTTCGCGGGCGCGGTGGCCGCTCGGGGACCGGCGGAGGGCGGGGTCGCCTGCGCCCTCTTCACGGGCTTCCTCTCTTCCGGTTGCGCCGAGGAGGAGGCCGAAGGGGAGACCGTGGCGGAGGCGGAGGGGGACTCGGCGGTGAAGGCGCCGGGCAGGCCGGAGGGGTCGTCCCGGAGCACGGTGCCTGTCGTGGCCGAGGTGACGAGACCGGCCGCGGCGTCGTCCCGGCCGCCGTCGGAGGCCAGTGCGAAGGGCAACGCGATCAGGAGGGAGCCGACGATCGCGGCGGCGGCCAGCAGCGGCTTCTTCGGGCGCCCCGCGTGTGCCCCGTCGGCACCGGCGTCGGGTTCGTCGGGCGCGGGTGCAGTCGCCGTCGCCGTGACGGCCGGCGGGCCGCCTGTGGTCGCGGTCGCGGTCCCGGCCGGGTCTGCGGCCTCGCCCGTGGTCGCGGCCTCGCCCGTGGTCGGCCGGGAGCCGGTCGTCGCGCCCTCGCCCGTGGTCGGCCGGGAGCCGGTCGTCGTGACCGTGGTTTCCGGTGCCGTGCTCCCTTCCCGGTGCGGGGCGGCGGGTGATCGGAGCCCCTCGGGGAGGGCGGCGGGGCCGCGCCGGGCGGCAGGGGTCAGGGCGCCGCTGGGCGCTCCCGTCCCTGCCGGGAGCGCGACCGCCTGGCGGACGGCGGGCGGACCGGCCGCGGCTGCGGCCCCGGGGCCTTCGGGAGCCCGGGGAGCGGGCATCGGATCAACCTCCGTGGAATGAGGGAACGCGGGGGCGGGCGGCGCGGCGCGGGATCACGCGAACGACCACGCGTGGTCGTCCTGGGCGGAGCAGGTGTACACGGTCAGATGAGCGCCACGGCCGCCGGAACCTCCCAGGCCGGAGACGTCCAGGCACAGGCTGGAGCTCTTGTGGTTGCGGATCCAGAAGGAACCGTCGGCGCGCTTGTCCAGGAACCACATCTGGTTGTCCCCGGCGCCGGGGTTGCAGTGCCATTCGTAGACGCCCGTACGGGAGGGCCGGGACCCGTAGTCCGGCAGGTCGAGGCAGTAGTTGTCCTTGGCGTTACGGATGGTGAACAGGTCGGCCCCGTCAGGACCCGCGCCCTTCTGGTTGACCACCAGGTCCCAGAGCTGGTTGTCGCGGCTGGATCCGTCGCAGGTGAACTGTTCGACCTTGCCGTTGATCTTTCCCTTCCCGAAGGCGGGCACATCGGCGCAGAGCCCGGTCATCCGGTTCTTGATCAGGACGTTCGTCACCGTCGAGAACCGCGCCGACGTGGGCAGCGCGCCCCCGGCCCGGACGGCCGCCCGGCGCACGGCCGCCTTGGAGGGTTCAGGCTTCTTGGCGGCCTTCACCTCCGTCTGCTTCCGCGTACCGCTCGTCGTGCCCTTCCCGCTGTCCCGCGTGGCCCGTGCCGACGGAGACGGTCCGGCGGACACCTTCGCCGTGCTGCTGGGGGAGGGAGTCGCGGAGGGTGAGGCGGGCGTGTAACTCCCCGCCGTGCGGCCGGTCCGTCCCTCGTCGAGCGGCATCACGTCGGACGAGACCGACGCGGCGGCGGGCCGGGTCCGGGTGTCGTCGTCGCTCAGCCCCATGAAGAGGAGCGGTACGCCTATGAGGAGGCTCCCGCCGATGGCGGCGGCGGCCAGCAGCGGCTTGGCGGGCCGGGGGGACGGGGGTTCACCGGCAGCCGATGTCGCCGCGGGCGGCTCCGTCATGCCGCCGGCCCCTGCCGCCACGGCGGCCGTGTGGTCCGGTTCGGCGGAGGGGGTGGCCGCCGTGGCACCGACGGTGGTGGCGGACCCCGCACCGGTCACCGGTTCGGACACGGCGGCCGGGGCGGGGGCGGCGGCCTCGGCGCGCGCCTCCGACGCTCCGCCCGGCTCCTCGCCCGCCGGCCGGCCGGTGGCGGGGGTACGAGGGGTGAGTGCGGGGCCCGCGGCGGTGCCGGAGACCTGGGGCAGAGCCGTGGCGCGGCGCACCGCGGGGTGCGTGGAGCCTTCTTCACGGGCCATCAGTCACTCTTTCCGTTGCTGTGGGGGAGACCGACCGGTCCGGCGCAGCGGTCGGGCCAAGAGCCCGTGGCCGCTGCCGCGGTGCCACCGCTGAGCGCGGCGTCCAGCCGGGCGAGCGCGACGTCGTCCTGGTCGTCGAGCGGTGCCCCGCCGGAGGCGGACGCCGGTGGGATACCGGGGAGTTCACGCAGGAGGACCAGAGGGGAGGCGGGCGACCCGCTGTCCGGGCGGACGTCCAGGACCCGGAACACCGTGCCCGGCGGGAAGACCACTTCGTCGGCCCGGACGTCGTCCGCACTACCGTCGAGCAGCTGCCGTATCCGGCGCCCCGTGACCGACGAGACCAGGTAGCGGGCACCGCCGGGCGTCGGCTGCGCGCCGCCGGCCGGCAGGGCGCTGACCGGACCGGTATCTCTCAGCAGGCTCCCGGCCGCCGGGGTCTCCCCCGGGCCGGCGCCCCGCACGACGGCTCCGCGGAAGGCGGGCAGTCGGCGCAGCCCGGACGCCACACAGGCGGCGTAGGGCAGGAGCTTCCTGTCGCCCTTTCCGAGGGCGTGGTGCAGTGCTCCGTGGCTCAACGGCCCCTCCGTGACGCGCAGATAGAGCCGCAGGGCGATCAGGTCGGCCCGGGCGGCCTCCTGCTCCCGCCCGCGCAGCGCGGGCATGCGGGTGAGCATCCGGGCCACGGCGGCCCCGTGACGCTCCCACTCGCTCGCCGCGAGTTCCCGGAAGGCCGCTCGCTCCTCCTCCGTGCTGCTGTATCCGGGGAGGAACGGCGCCGGTGCGAAGGCCTCGGCGCCCCGGACGGCGCCGCTCGCCACCGGAGGCGCCGGTACGGGAGCGGGGAGGGGGCCCGGATCCGAAGAGGTCGCGACCCTGGCGGGCGCGGCGGGCGGCGCGGCGGGCTCGGCCGGCTCGGGCGTCGGAGGTGCGGGAGCGGGGGCGGCAACGGCTGGGTCCGTGGTTTCGCCCAGGGGCGCGGGCACGCCCGGCTCCTCCGCAGGGCCGGACGATCGTGCGGGGACCGGCTCGCCGGGAGCCGGGCCGGTGGCCGCGCGTGGCCCTTCCGGCGTGGCCGTGGCAGGGCCCGGAGCGCGCCGGGGCGCGGGAGCGGGCGAGGCGGGCGCCGGAGAGGCGGGCGCCGGAGAGCCGGACGCCGTGGCCGGCTCAGGGCCGGCGTCCGGCTCCAGGAGCTGGGCCAGCGGGATCCGGGGGCCGGCCCCACGCGGACGCGCGGCCGGAGCAAGCGCACGCGCGGGGGCGCGCGCGGGCACCGGCCCGGAGGCCGCAGTGGACGCAGAGGACGCAGAGGCGGACGAAGCCCCCGGAGCCGACACGGAAGCGGACGCGGGAGCCGACCCCGGCGCAGGCATCCGCGCAGGCGTAGCGGCCCGTGCAGGCACCGGCGCCCGTGCGGGCGCAGCGGCTCCGACCCGCGCAGGGCCGGACGTGAGCCCCCGGGGCGGCCGGGCCCCGTGCGTCACCGCGGAGCCGGCGGACGCGGCCGGCGCCGGTACGCCCGCCGCCGTGGGACGCCCCGCGCGCCCCGCCCCCGGCACAGGAAGCGTCCCGAAGCGCAGGCTTCGCAGGTGATGCCGCCCGGCCAGACCCCGCAGTGCCTGGCCGCCGTCCACACAGGTGCCGTGCACCATGAGCCGGGCACGGGCGCAGACATCGGCCCCGAGCGCGTCGAGCAGCCGGGACAGCTCCGGCCAGAGCGACGCGTCGAGAGGCTCTCCGGCTCTCCCCACCTCGATCACCGGGCCGTCAGCGGCCACCGGGCGGCCGGCGACCGGCACCGGGTCGCCGTCAGGGCCGCTGATCCACAGCCCCGCCCGTGTCACGGCGGCCTGCCAGCGGTCGGAGAGCGGCAGCACGCCCTGCTCCCCCCGCCCTCGGCCAGGCACCGGAGAGCTCCACCGCAGCAGCCGCGGGTCCTCCCCGGGGGGACACACGACCGCGTCCACGTACGGATGCCAGCGCGGGACCCCGTCCGCGTCGGCGATGGTGGCCCGTACGGCGTACCGGTCCGTCAGGCCGCCCGTGGGCAGCAGCGGCAGCCCCGTGTGGACGACGACCTCGTGGCCGAGGGTCCCGGCCAGGGAGCGGCCCGCCTCCAGCACGTCGCTCCGCCCCCCGGGGGCGATCCGGACCCGGGAACGCGCCGATGAGGGCAACGATCCGACGGCTTCCGCCACATCGGCCGGCAGGACGTCCTCCCCGTCCGGGACGCCGACCAGGATCAGCGGTCCGCCCCGGTCCACGGGTATCGCGTAGCAGAGGTCTCCGAGGCGCGGAGCGAGCGCGTCCTTCGGACGGACGAGCAGTCCGGCGGGTATCTGCTCGACCACGCATCCGCCCGCGGTGCTCTCCGTCCGGACCGGCGGCCCGGTCTGCCAGGCGGGAGCGGGCTGACGAGGACCCAGCGCGACGGGCTCCGCACCCGGCGCGAAGCGCCACCAGCCGCACACCGTAAGGGAGTCGGGGCGCACCCCCGGGACGAAGAGCCCGCCGCCGGGTACGACGAGGACGACGGCGTCGGGCGCGATGACCTCCAGCCCCCAGCCCTCCGCGATGCGCCGGGCCGGTGCCTCACGGCCCGGCCGGTCGTCACCGGCCCCGGACATGACCAGCCTGACGGAGGTGACGTTCTCGTCGCGGAGCGAGTCCAGCAGCATGGCGAGGCGCGGCCACAGTCCGTCCGCCGCCTCCTCCTCGGCCCCGGTCACCACGGTCACCGTGCCGTCGTCCGAAGCCAGGGAGCGGGCGAGGTCGCCGATGTCGGCGGAGGTGAGCGAGTCGTCCGTGGACGATCTGAGCACCACGATTCCGTCGTACTCCTCCACGGCGAACGCCGCGGCGCCGGCGGGCTCCGGGGCGCGGCCGTGACCTGTCGTCCCCTTGCGCCTCAGGGACCATCGGCTCACGGCCCGGCTCCGAGATCGGTCATACGGCCCTCACGTGTCCACACAACGCTGACAACTCCCGCCCCAGACCATCCAGACGGCATCAACTGAAAGGGTTGACCGGGGAGTTACCCCATGAAGAGTGGGTGAACAGAAGACGACTCGACGACCGGCCAGGCCCCGGGCGCGATCCGGGACCAGGCTCCCGCCGCCGACGGCCCGCCCGGATCCGAAGCGCCCCGGAGGACGACGACGGCGTACGGAGAGTCCGGCACGGAGGAACCGGTCAGGAACACCTTGTCCGTGGTCGTCCACACGCCTCTGCCGGTCAGCGCGCCGACGACGCCCCGTGGGTCGGGCCGCCCGCCGGCGGCTCCGGCCTCCCGCACGGCCAGGACCAGATCGGTCCGAAGCGACTTGCCCACCAGCTCCCCGTCTCGGGACAGCAGCTCGCCGATCTCGTCGTACGGCACCCGCAGGACGGGGCTGCCGGGCAGGACCATCAGGAGGTGGCCGGAGTCCCCGGGGGCCCAGATGACGTACGGGTCGGGGCTCCCGGGTGTCTTCCACGGTGCGGGTTCCACACCGCCCGGCTGATGTCCGCCGCCCGGCTTGGCCACCGCGGTGACGAGGACACCCGTGTTCAGCGGCCCGGGCGTCCGCGCGCTCGGGAACCAGGTGCGTCCCGCCGTGGTGCCGTCCGCGCCGAACAGCCGGGTCTCCGGTGCGAGGGCCCCGAGCACCTCCAGATGGAACGCCGCCAGGGCCGCCGGGCTGTCCAGGTCCCGTCCCGCGGCCGCCGCCCGCGCCACCAGATCGATGACGTCACCGCGGCGCGCGGGATCGGGCCGCTCCAGGTGGAGGATCCGCGCGCCCTCGCTGTCCGGGTCGGGGGTCCGGCGCTCCCAGGCGAGCGCCGCCGCGGTCGCCCAGAACAGCCGGGCCCGTTGGGCCGGCCCCACCCCGGCGCCCTCCGGCAGCCGCAGTACGCGGGCGGCCTCGGCGTCGAGGGCGCCGGGCCCGTCGAAGCCGCCCAGCCGCTGGGCCGCGTCCACGAGCAGGGGCAGCGGCACGAACGCGGTGAGGGAGGCATCGGTGCCGGGTGCCGTCGCGGTGTGCAGCAGGGCGGCGCGGTAATCCTCGGCGTCGAGGGCGGTGCCGTCCGGCGGGCCGTCGGGAAGGGGCCCACGGATCTCCCGTACGGCGTGGTTCAGCAGGTCCATGGTGAACGGCGTGGCACCGGCCAGCAACGGATCTCTTCCGCGCATCGCCTCCAGGGCGCCGATCCCTGCGAGCAGTCGGGGGTAGTCGGCGTCCTGCTCCACGTCCGCCCCCAGGACCGTCCGCAGGGCGCGCACCAGCCGCAGGGCCGCGTCCCGGACGGCGGGCGAAGCCGGACCGTCGTGCCGGTGGAGACCGGCGGCACGGGCGACCTCGTCGAGCGCGGCACCGGACGGCTCGGGCCGGAATTCCAGCCACCTCCCCCGCCTGCCCCGCGGATCGGTGCTCAGGATGCGGACGTATCCGCCGCCCTGCTCCGCGCTCAGACGCTGGATGCCGCTCGGCCTGGTGGAGGCGAACACGGTCCGGCCGGTTTCGTTGGCGGTGTACTGGGCGTCGCTGACGGTGGCGAGAGGGTCGGCGACGTACGGAGCGAGCGGGGAGTCCCCGTTGACGAAGTCCGCGCCTCCTGGAGCCGCGTGCCAGCAGGCGTCCATCACGATCACATGGTCGTCGGAGAGCCGTGCCACGCTCGGCCGCCGCTTGAGGAAGCCACCCGTCGCGGGACCCCGCGCCATGTGGTTCGCGCCCCCGTCCAGCGCCATGTCCGTCATCCCCGGAAACGCGTGTACGGCGAAGAAGTACGCCGGCCGGCCCGCCCAGGGCACGGGATCGGGTTCCTTGGTCAGGGCCCCGGTGACGGGGTTCTGGTGCCAGAGCTCCGTCGCCGCCGGCATCCGCCGCATCAGCCCCTCGAAGCGGGCGGCCTCGGCGGGGTGGAACACGAAGCGTCCGATCGACCGGCCCTCCACGACCTGGGTGTACGACACGACCTCGTTCTCCCAGGCGGGCGCGTCCCGCAGGTCCTCCGGCCCCAGCGCCTCGCCCGGCTCGCTGACGCTCCACGCCCCCGTCGTCTCACCGGGACGGTGCTCCGGTGAGACGACGGCCGGGCCACTCTCCGTCTGCGGGGTGAACCGCAGACGGCCGCTGGTCGCCCAGGTCGTGCGGCCGGTGCGGCCGGCGACCGCGCGCGGCAGGGCCAGGCCCCGTGCGCCCGCCTCCGGGACCAGCAGGACCACGGGGACGTCGGCGGGAAGACCCGCCAGCACCGGGTCCAGGGCGAGCAGTTCGGCGAACACCTCCGCGGGCACGCGGTGCGGCGTGCCCTCGCCGTCCAGCACGACGACGTGGTCATGACCACCCTCGGCCGCCAGGACGACATACGGCGCCGGATCGGCGTCACCGAGCGGGGGCTCCCCGTACGGCTGCTGGGCCGCTCCGACCGTCTGTGCCGTGTCCAGGTTCCTGATCCTGTCGCCTGTCCAGTTCCTCCCCCGGCTGCCACCGGTCCGGGGCAGGGTGCGGGCGACGGAGAACACTCCGTCCAGCACGAGACGGAAGGCGGCCAGGCCGGCGAGGCTCGTGGTCCCTTCCACGGTCTCGTCGAGTGCCACCCGGAACAGCTCGCCTCGCTGCACCTGGGTCACGGGGGCCCGCTCGCCCAGCCCGAGGACGTACCGGGTCACGGCGTCCAGGTCGAACGGGCCGTCACGCAGCGGGAATCCGACTGTGGCCCGGCGCAGGGTGTCCAGCCGTGTCAGCGCTTCGCGCAGCACCGGGTAGAGGTCGGCCGTGTCGATGCCGGGACCGTAGAGGTCCTCCAGGATCTGGTGGTGGTCCGGCTCGGCGACCACGCTGTCCTCTCCGTCGCCGTCCTCCCAGTCCATGATCATGTCGAGGGAGTCGACGCTGCTCTCCGGGGACGAGGGTTCCGGGGAATCGAGCAGCAGCTGTGTGGGCGCCATGGTGTCGGGCTCGCCTCGCTGCACCCGGATGAGTTGGTGCTGCTCCGGCGTCAGGACCAGTTCTTCGACGGGCAGTCTGTCGCCGAGGATCGCCGCCTGCGTGGACTGCGCCAGCGACAGCGTCACCCCGATCGCGTCGAGTTCCGCGAGCGACACCATGCCCTTCAGCGGCACCACGGCGGGTGGGGCCGGAGGCTGCGTGGGGGCAGCGGTCGCGGTCTTGACCTGTTCGGGCACGACCCGCACGCCCAGCCGTTCCGTGAAGAGCCGCGCCACCTCCCGTAGCCAGCCCGCCGCGATGTCCGGGTCGAGGCCGGGTCGGACGGATTCGCTCATGTAGCGGCCCGACTTGTCGTTCACCGTCCACCGCTTCAGTTCCCGGCTCCACAGGAACTCGCCGGAGACCCGGCTCATCCCGGGCTCCGACCGGCCCGACTCCCCGAACCGCGCCGCGATGCCCGTGTGCCCGAGGCCGTCCAGGTCCTTCCGCAGCTCGTCCGCCGTCAGGTCCGGGGTCACCCGCCGCATGCCCGCGAGCAGCGCGTCGAACTGCTCCGGGGTGACGATCGCGCTCGGCTGCTCGCTGCCCAGCAGGACCCGCCCGTCCCCGGTCACCGTGTAGATCCACACCGCGTCCGGGTTGGTCGTGACCAGCAGATCGGGGTCGATCTCGTCCAGCGGGACCCACAGCGGGTTCACCCGGACGTCGCCCTCGCTGTCACGCTCCTCGGGCTTCACGCGCTTGGGCGCCACGCTCTCGCCGTAGATGAGCAGGTCACCGGGTTCCGCGCTGCTCCCGTCGTAGTGGTCCACCCCGTTGTAGTGGACCTCGATCACACGGGACGCGCCGTCGGGGCCGGCCCTGCGGGTGTCGGCCAGACGGCCGTTCCACGCCACCTCGACCCGGGCCTCGAAGGTGTGCGCGAGCAGGGGCAGGAAGATCTCGCCGACATCGGTCATGTACCGGTTCTCCCACTGCGAGACGGCGTCCAGGACCGTGTGCGTCTCCACATCGTCCAGAGGAGCCGCGCTCGTCGGGTACAGGGCGGCCAGCTCCGTGCGCAGGCCCGCCTCCGAGCGGTCGACCAGGGTGTCCGCGTCCACCCCGTGGTGGGCGAGCAGTGAGACGAGTCCGGCCCGGTGCAGTCGCGCGGTCCTGGCCCCGAACTCCGCCACCGTCGACAGGCGCAGCTGCCCGATGACGGACGGGGGGAGCCGGCCTTCGCTCCTGGTCACGTACTCCTCGACGGCCGTGCGCATCGCGTCGACGACAGCGATCTCCGGGCCTCCCGGGTAGTGCCCCGTCGTGGACCGGGCCACGGCCCGGCTGCTCAGTTCCCCGCGTACGGCGTCGGCGTCGTCGAGCCAGCCGTACGCGGTGGGGTGGGACTCCGCCAGGCCGGGCAGCCGGTCGCGTACGTAGCCGGGGTCGCTCGCCATGAACGAGAAGAAGAGGCACGCCCCGGTGCCCGGGACCCGCACGGGACGCCCTCTGGCCGCGCCGGGCAGAAGCTGATCGGGCTTGGCTTTCGGCTTGGGCTCCGGCTCCGGCTCCGGCTCGGGCGTCGGCTCCGGCTTCGGCTCGGGTTCCGGCGTCGGCTCGGGCTTCGGCTCGGGCTCGGGTTTCGGCTCCGGCTTCGGCTCCGGCTTCGGCTCCGGCTTCCCTTCCGTCGGCACCGCGAGTTGGTAGTGGCGGTCGGCCAGGCTCAGCACCACGCGCGGCCGAGGGCCCCCCGGCAGCGCGTCCAGCGAGCCCGCCAGGTGGCCCGTGGGGTCGGACGGTCCCGGCCGGAAGTCCTGGAAGCGCCCCGCCTCGTCCACGACAGTGATGTCCACCCCGAACGTCCGGGCGGCGAGCACCGGCAGCAGATCCGCCGCCCCGTGGTCCCAGCCCGCTTCCCCCTCCGCGTCGCCCGGGCGCATCAGCTGGGCGACGGCCAGCGCGGCCCGGGCCGCCCGGTCGGGGGCCACGGAGTGCGGCATCAGCCCTCCGAGACCGTCGAACTCGCGGCCACCGGGGGAGTCCGCCGCCAGCGGTCCCGTGGCCCCCCGCAGCCCCGCCCCGGTGGCCTCGGCGTCGCTGAAGGTGTCCGTGACGTCCGGGGCGACGGCGTCGAGCAGGTCCGCGTCCGACGGGTCCATGAGCCGGGCGGCGAGCATCCGCAGCACCGCGTCGGCCGCCGCACGCCGGTCGCCGAGGCCCACCCCCTGGTCGCCGAGCAGATGCGGCGCGCTCCTGCTCAGGCCCTCGACCAGGGCGTGCAGGAAGGCGTCCCCGTCCTCCGGTACGTCGTGCAGGGCGTACGCGACCTGGTCGGGCGAGGTCAGCCGGGCGTCCGCACCGGTGCCGGTCCTCGTGTACGCCGGGGGCGCGGGCGGTGCCGGGAGCACCGGCGCGGGCGCGGGCTTCCGGTAGGTGACGGCTGCGGGCTCCGTCCGGCCCGCCAGCCGCTCCCGGCCCTCGGCGGTGGCCGCTTCCTGGTGCCACCGGGTGAGCTGGTCCGTCGCCGCCCGCACCCGGTGGTACTCGGCCGCCGCGTCCTGGGCCGTCGTCCTCAGCGTGTCGAGCAGGGCCCGCCGGTTGCCGAAGGCGGCGACGGCCGCGTCGTGCCGCCGGGTGGCCGACCGGACCCGCAGGGCAGCCGCGGCCACCTCTTCCTCCGCCCCGGTCACCGCGCGCGCGGCCTCCTCGGCGGGACCAGTCGAAGAGGCCACCCGGGCCTCCAGGAGGGGGAGTCGCGCCTCGGCGGTCGCCAGCTCCGTGCGGGCCCGGGCGATCTGCTCGCGCATCAGATCCGCCCAGCCGTCGTGCGCGGTCTCACCTGCCGACTCCAGGTCGGCCTCGATCGCCGCCCGGGCGTCCCGGACCTGGCCGCGTGCCGTGTCCAGCCGCGCCCGCGCCGTCGCGAGGGCCTCGTGGGGAGCCACGGCGGCGAGGTTCGCCGCTGTCAGGCGGCGGTCCGCCGCCCCGGCGGCCGTCTCCGCGTCGTCGAGGACGACCCGCGCCGCGTCCCGCTCCTCCTTCAGGGCGATCGCCGGGCGGCGCTTCTTCCAGTACGCCTTGTCGGCGTCGACCCAGGCCTTGCTCGCCTTGCCGACGGCGTCCCACGCGGCACCCACCCGGGCAGGGAAGTTCGTGTCGTCGATCAGTCCGATTTCCCGGGCGACGTCGTCCCTGACCCAGGTCAGGGCGTACGCCTCCGAGGACACCGCCTTCAGGCCGGGTCTGGCACGCCCGAAGGTGCCGCCGACGAAACGCCCGACGCGGGTGTCCTTGATACCCCGCTGCACGTCGGCGACGCTCAGCCACGAGGTGGGGACGGCGAACAGGAACACCCGTCCCGTCTTGGGTTTCGTGTTGATGGAGGTCAGCTGGTCCGCCGAGGTGGGCAGCGCGTCGCCGTCGGCGGCGTACGGCCCGGTGCCCGAACCGCCCATCTGGTGCAGGCCGGTCTTGTCGGAGCTGATCAGGACGCCCGCGCCGAGCGCGGAGTCCTGGACGTTCTCCCGGCCGACGGACGCCGCCGCGCCGACCCCCGTCCGCCGGAGCATCTCCATCTTCTTGCCGTCGGCGACGGTCAGCAGCCGGGCACGGCTGAAGTCGGGCTTCGCGTACAGCTCCAGCTGCGCGCTCTCGGTGGCGGCGATGTTCTTCTCGGTCAGCCCGGGGATGCCGTAACCCTGCGGCGTCAACGCACGGTGGTAGTACGCCGTGAGAGCGGCGTTGCCGGAACCGTCCTCCAGCGCCTGTGCCGAGCCGGTGCCCAGCCGGGTCAGCCCGGTGTCCCTGGCCCTGCGCGGGGCATCGGGTCCGTCCATGGAGAATCCCGCGTCGTACGACAGGGCCAGCGCGTAGGTGTTCGCCACCTGGATGTCCGCGAGGCCGACGATCCGGCGTACGTCGAAACCGGTGGCGGGGAACCGGAACGGCTTCAGGGTGCCGTCACCGTGCCGGGTGTCAGGGCCCAGTACGTACGGCGAGAGGCCCTGCCGTGGTGCGGCGAGCCCCGTCAGGTCCGGGGGCGGAAGCAGATCGTCACCCCCGGTGTCCGGACCGGCGTCGGGGGCCATCAGGCTCAGCGGCACATGCTCGCGCAGGGCCCCGGCGGGGTGTGCCACGCTGATGACCTGCTTGCCGCGGAACCGGTCGAACCCCTTCCGCACGGGCCCCCGTCGCCCCGGCGCCGGGTCGTCGGCTTCCAGGGTGATCCGGAGCGTGTAGGGCGTCGCGATCTCCGCGTACGGCTCCGTCGAGGCGGCCCGGAACACGGTCAGGGTGGATTCCGTCCGGCTCTCGCCGCTGGATGTGCGGCCGGAGCCGGTCTCCGTGAAGGTGGGGCCCCCCGCCACGGCTCCGGTGGTGTTCTCCGTGTGGACGGCCTCCCCCACGAGATAGCCGAAGTCGGCGCCCTTCGTGGACTCGGCGCCTTCGGTGACCGTCTCGATGGCCCGCCGGTTCTCCTCCATCTCCACGCTGTGGTCCAGCATCTCGAACGTCGGCGTGCCCGGTTCGAGCTGGACCCTGATCCGGATCTGCCGCTTGCCGATGCGCACGCTGTGCCAGCCCCACGCGCCGGTGCGGGCCGGAACGGAGGAGCCGCTGCCCGTCAACTCCTTGTCCAGGGACCGCATGACCCGGGAGGAGACCAGGGTCCGGACGCGTTCCCGGCCGGCGTCGTCCAGCCCGAACGCGGCCACCTGCTGTTCGAACGCGGCAAGCGCCGCGGTCGGGTCCAGCGCGTTGACGGCGTACGTGCCGAAGGCCTCGTTCCGCAGCCATGACTGCGGAGACCAGCGGTGCTCGGTGTAGCGCGGCACCTCGCCCATGCCGTCGTCGATCAGCCCCACCAGGTGGGCGCTCTTCTCCGGCACATGGGCCAGCCAGCCACCGGGCACGGTCGTCATCCGGCCGGCCGCCGCGGCGATCCAGTCGGGCACCAACGGCCGGCCCGCGGCGCCGGAGTTCAACAGGCTGGACGTCAGGGCCAGCCAGTGCTCGGCGGTGCCCGACACGAGCACCTGGTGGCCGAAGCCCTTGCGGTTCATGTCGTGGACGAAGGCGCGGGTCACGGTCCTGCTCGACTGGTCGGCCGTCGACCAGGGGCTGGCCACCAGCCCGTACGTGCCGAGCAGGCCGGGCCCGGCCGCGTGGGAGCGTGCGTAGACGAGCTGCCCGCCGACGAAGAAGGTGCGGGTCTTCGTGAGCTTCCCCGCCGTCTGACCGGTGCCGCCGAGCACCATCTCCGTGTCCATCGGCACCGACCCGGTGAGGGCCTGGATGCCGTCCACCGCCGTCAGGTGCCGGAAGGTGGCCCACAGGGTGGCGTACGGGCCCTTGCCCATCAGCCCCGAGGCGCTCCAGCCCAGCGGTCCGGAGCTCTGGTCGAAGTTGGCCGTCAGGTACTGGGGCTGGAAGGCACGGAGCACGGCCTCGCGCGTCGGTGCCCCTTCCTCGGTGAGCTGCCACGCACCACCCGACCCGGAGGTCATGGTCTGCCCCAGGGCCGAGACGAGTGCCGGTGACGGTACGACGTCGATGGTCAGGAACGGATGGTTCTGCAGGTCCCGGAACATCTGCGAGCCCCGGCCGTCCGCCGTCACGGGGCCCGCGTCCCCCACCAGGTCGGTGGCGCGCACCAGGCTGCCCGGCCTGGACAGGTCGCCGAGAGCCAGGGCCCGTGCCCGTTCGGGGCGCAGGGTCCGCACCGGCTGGAGGGCGACGCTCGCATAGGGATTGGCGGCACCGAGGCGGTGCGGGTCCACCGCGGGCGCGTGCGTACCGGGGATGCTGATGAGCACCTGCGCGGCCAGGGGGCCGCCGCCGACCCGCTGCCCGCCGGGGCCCACACCGATGAGCAGGTCCTGCGGCCGGCTGAAGACGAACGGCTGGGTGCCGAGCAGCCCCAGCGTCGCCGCCCCTCGCAGCAGGCCGCGGAACCGCCAGTACCCGCCGCGGTCCACGGTGAGCGAGAGGTCGTAGCGGTAGAGGTGCGACGGCCCTGCGCTCACCGTCATCGGCTCGTACGTGGCCGTCGCGCCGAAGCTGGTCTCCTCGTCGTTCTGCCACCCCCAGCGCACGCCGGCGCTCGGCCCGCCGGAGTTGTTCGGGGCACCGATGTCGTCGGTCATGGGATCGCGGAAGGCGAGCAGCCCTTCGACGCCCGCCTCCCCGATGCGCTTGGCGCTCTTCTGGCCGTCCACCCGCTCCACACCGATCGAGCTGTAGCGCAGCTTGAAGTCGTCCTGTACGCCCTCGAAGCGGCGGTTGGTCAGCTCTCCGCGCAGCCAGATGTAGCGGTGGCCCTGCCCGATCCGGCCCGGCTCGTTGAACCGGATCCGGATGCCGGTCGTGGTCAGCGCCTCCAGGTTCCCCGCCATGCTCCGGTGCGACAGGGCGCTGAGGACCTCCAGCGTGTTGGCGAGAGCCGTGCGGTACTCGTCGTCGTTCCTCCATCGCGTCGTCGGCGCGGGGCGTGCGACGGCGGACGGATCGGGCCGGTCCAGCAGGGCGTGCGCCCGCTCCCGCCAGGTCCTGTGCTCCGGTGGCGCCAGCTGGTCGAGCCGCGCGACCATCCCCGGATACGTCGCCGCGAGCGCCGTCAGCACCTCGTCGGCGAAGGTGTCCAGGAGGGTGCGCTCCTGTCCCGCGACACCGGCCGGCCCGGTCTTCGTACCGTCGCTGAAGGCGAACTCCTCCACCCGGTGCATGCCCAGGGTGGGCGGCCGGTCCGGGGTCAGATACGCGGGGGCGAACGGCTCGGGTGTTCCCGCCCGCAGCGCGCGTCGCAGCCCGTCGTCCCAGCCGGCCAGCCGCCGCGCCTCCGTACGCGTCATCCGGTCCACGCTCCAGGTGTGGAACTGCTGCGGCCTGGTGCCACTGCCGCTGCGCTGGACGTACACCGTCTTGCGGACCAGGTAGAGACCCGTGGCGTCGCCCTTGACCTGGCCGGCCGTCTTGATCGCCCCGGAGCCGCCGAGGCCGGCGGTGCGCGACACGGAGAAGAGGTAGCGGAACGCGCCACCGAACTGGAGACGGAGATTGAGGGTGCCGTTCCCCAGGTCGAAGAAGTTGAAGGCCGGCCCGGCGACGCCGTCGATGCCGAGCGCCGCCGTCTTCTGGACACTCCGGTCGTTGCGCACGGCCACGGTGTTGATGTCGCGCATCTCCGCGTCGGGCGTCTCCGTGATCAGCGTCGCCCGGCCCGGCACCACATCGACGACGAACACGCCCAGCGGAGTACGGGCCTTGTCGTCGGCGAACAGCGGCACGGTGGTGACCCGGCCCCTCGACAGTGCGGGGCTCTGCCGCTGGAAGCTCAACGAGGAGAAGAAGGAGTTCAGTTCACCGTAGGCGGTGCTGTCCGGTGCGACCCCGATCTCCTGGGCCGCCCAGTCCCGCATCCGGGACACGGGGCCGAACCCCTCCGTCCGGACCAACCGGTAGGCCGACTGCCGGCTGAGCTCCATGGAGCGGGGGATGCGCCCGAAGGACGCGGTCGTGCTCGTCACACTGTCCGGCAGCCGTACGGACAGCCCGTCCCGCATCGCGAACCCGAAGACGGCGGGCCCGGGGTCGGTGACGGTCCGGCCGTCCGCATCGGTGACCTGGAGGTCGTAGTGGACGTGGTCCAGATACACCCGCGAGCCGTCGAGCGCGCGGGTCTCCGTCTGGCTCGTCCCCTGCTCGGTCTGCCCGTATCCCACCCGGTCGGTGAAACCGAACCGCAGACCGAGCCGCCCGAAGCCGCTGAAAGCGGCTGTGCCGACAGGTCCGATGGGCCCGCCCAGCGCGATCTGGGTCGCCGACTGCATGGTCTTGCTCTGCCCGGCGGTGAAGACCGAGCGGTGCATCCCGTCCACCTTGACGGGGCTGCCGTAGGTGTCGTCGAACTGCTCCCAGTCGCCGTAGTGGCGCGCGACGACCCCCAGCTTCCGCACACTGCCGTCCTGCGCCGTGTACGGGAAGACGCGTCCTTCCCCGGCCAGCGTCTTGGGCTCGTGGGTGAAGGCGTACGTGACGTCGTCCATCAGGCTCGAACCGGTCGTACGGCCCTTCTTCGGCCGCTCCGGGCGCACGGTGTCGGACCCTGCCGACAGCACGCGGCCGATCTCGGCCAGCGCCTGGCCGGTGCCGCGCAGGACGACGTCGCTGTGCCCGAAGGTCATGCCACCGGAGACCATGTCGAGGAGGATCTCCGGGGGTGCGTCCCGGATGAGTTCCTGCACGTCGTCGATGTAGGCGGGCATCCGGGAGCCGTTGCCGAAGTCGGCCCGGTCCCGCCGCCCGCCGAGCGGCCGGGGCCGGTCCCGCTCCAGCACGGGGGGCCGGGTGCTGGGGAGCACGGGCGCGTACGGCTCGGCGCCGGGGTCACCGCTGGTGGTGACCGGGCGGCGGGGAGGCGGCGGGAGGACCTCGGCTGCGGTGGCCGTCGCGGTGGCGGTCGCAGTCTCGGCGGCTTTCGGGGGCGCGGTGGGGGTGACGTCCCCGACGAGCGTGCTGATCAGCTGAAGGTGGCGGCCGCGCAGGCCACCCTGGGCGAGGCCTTCGGGTGCGGGCCGCGTGTAGTCGCCGAGGAGGCTCCCTTCGACGTCCGGGCGATGCGGGGCGGCTGCGTGCCGGGACTCGTCGCGGAGGCCGAGCATGTGCGTGATCTCGTGCGCGTAGTCGACGGGGTCGGCGTCCGCCCACCAGGCGGAGCGGGTCATCTGCTGGTCACGGCCGACGAAGTCGACGTTGAGCCCGTTGGGGTGCGGGTCGCTCCCGACGCGCTCCACGGTCACATGCAGGAGGTCGCCGTTGGGCAGCCGGTGGCCCGGGGCGTTGAGCGCGGTCTCGACGCCGCTGACCACCTTGTCCCAGACGCCGTCGGGCATCCCGTCCGGGGAGGCGGTGCCGACATGGACGGTGAGGTCGGTGACATGGTCGCCGCCGGCCTCGAAGCGGCGTACGTCGAACTTCGACCTCACCGCGAACTGAGTCGTCTGCCCCGGCCGTTGCGGATCGGAGGGCGTCGACACCGGGTCGACCCAGGTGTGCGAGCGGGTCACCGGCTCCGCCCCGGCCCGCGCCGCCTCCCAGTCCGGCGACGACCCCGGGCCGGTGGTCCCCGGCACGGGGCCGGGCGCCCCGGCCACCTCGGGACGGTGGTCCGGCGACACCGGGTCCTCCGGGCCCGGCTCGCCCGGCAGCTCCTGCTGGTCCGCGGCCCGCGTCGCGGGCGCCGAGGGGGGCGGGGTGGCCGACGAGGCGGGGGAGGGCGGGGTGGACTGCGGGTGCGAAAGCGCCGGCGCACCCGCGGCCGAGGTGGTGGGCACCGGCGACGGGCTGCTCACAGGCATCGCTCCCGGAGGAGTGGCGGCGGGTGAGGTGTCCGGCGCGGCTGCCGACGTGTGCGGCAGGTCGGCGGTGGGCGTGTGCGTCGGCGTGTGCGTCGCCGTCGGCGGAGCTACGGCGGGCGATGCTCCGGCGTCGTCGGCGGGGTCCGCGGCCACTTCCTCGGCCGGTCCCGACTGGTCCGTACCGGCTCCGGCCCGTGCGGCTGACGCGTGGGGCGCCTGCGGGGCGGTCGGCGAGGACGAGGCGGGCAGATGCGGCGCGGACACCGACCCCGATCCCGACGGCAGATCCGTCGTGGGGTCCGCCGTAAGGTCCGGCGTGGGGCTCGTCGTGGACTCCGGCGTGGACTCCGGCGTGGAGTTCGTCGCGGGGTTCGGCGTGGGGTTCGTCGTCCCGGCCGTCTGTACGGGCGCCGGCGCGAGAGGTGGCAGCACCGTCCCGGGCGGAGAAAGCGGGAGGGCCGACACCGGCCCCGGGACCCCGCCACCGGTCCGGACCGTGTCCGGCACGTCGCCCCGCACGCCGTCGGACACCGGCGGGCCGGGCGTGGACGACGGCCCGAGCGACGTGGCCGGGCCCGCGGTGGAGGTCGTGACGAGCGGGGACAGGACCGGCGGTGGCGCGACCGCCGGGGGCAGCGTGGCCGGCGGCGGTGTGACGGCCGGGGGCGTGCCGGTCGTGGGCAGGGGGCTTCCGCCGACCGTGCCGGGTCCGGCCCCGGCCGTCGGCACCGCTCGGGTGGTCGGGCCGTCGCCGCCCGTACCGCCCGTGCGCGGCAGGTCGTTCAGCGAGTCCGGGCCCACCGGCGGGGCGAAGAACTTGTTGTTCAGCCACAGCGCCCCTCCCCCGACGGCGGACTCCGCGTACATCCCGAACACCCCACTGGTGCCGGACCCCACGAACGTCTCCCACTTGAACTCCCAGTTCCCGTCGAAGAGTCCGTTGACCAGCACCTCCGCCAGCGTCTCGCTGAGCCCGGAGACGACGAAGACCGCCGGGACGTCGTAGACGTCGTTGAGCACCTTGGTCACGAACGGGTTCGGCTTCGGGACGTCGACGGGCAGGTTGTCGAAGTGGTTGCCCCCCGTGTCGAGCCAGTTCTTGAATTTGTTCGAGAAGTACCCGCCGACACTCTCGAAGAGACCCCCGAGGGCACCGAACGCCGCGGCCTTGCCGACGTCGCCCCAGTCGATGCCGTCCGGTTTACGGCCCGGCGGGTTGAACGCGATCTGGGAGAGCTTGACCGCCAGCGTCTGGATCGCCTCGGCGAACGCCTCGCTCAGCGCGGGCGCGATATGGGTCATCCGCAGCAGCCGGTCGATGATCATCAGCAGCGCGAGCCGGCTGCGGGCCCGTGCCAGCGCCATCTGGGAGATCGACGTGCCGCCCGTGAAGAACGCCATAGCCGCAAGGAAGGCCAGCTCGATCAGGAGCATGACGATCTCGGCGATGATCTCCCACTTCGACTCCTGGATCTTCATCGAGTAGTCGATCTGCCCGTCCGCCATGTCGTCCAGCTGGTCGACCAGCTCCTCCAGCCGGTTGACGCCCCCGTCGTCCGTCAGCAGGGACAGCCCCTGGACGTAACCGCGCGCGACGTCCTCCGGCAGCGCGCGGCCGGCGTTCTGTACGGACTCCCGCACGGCGTCGCGCAGTTCGAGGACCCGCTTCCCCAGGTCGAGGTAGAGGGCACGGCTGTCCCACGCCAGGTTCTCCCTGGCCTGCAACGGCATCTCGCCGAGCAGGATCCAGAGCATCTTCCTGACGTCCTCGGGGAAATTGATCTCCTGCACTCAGCGCTTCCCCTGCCCGCCGTCGCCCCCGAGGGCCTCGTCCGTCTTCCGCTGGTGGGCCTGGATCTGTTCCGTGGTGTCGGTCCGGGTGCCCTCGATGTTCTCCAGGTTGGTGAGCGTCGCCGAGACCAGCGCGTCCAGCGCCTCGTAAAGGCCCTGGGCGATGTCGGTGCAGTACCGGTTGTTCTCCTCGTACTTCGGACGCACGTCCCGGGCGAAGTCGTCCGTCCAGCCGGGCCAGTCGGTGTAGTCGTTCTCCTGCCGCCGGAAGTCCTCGCCCATCTTCTTCGCCAGGGCGGGCAGGTTCTTCATCTCCTCGATGCTGCGCCGCAGACCGCCCGGGTCCGCCTCGTACAGACCGCTCATGCCCTGCCCCCGCTCCGGGCTCCCGGACCCGTCCGGCCGTCGTCGTCCGAGTCGTCGTGGATCTCGTCCCGCAGCCGGTCGCCGGACCGCCGGCCCCCGGCACCCCCGGGGCTCTCGTACGCGGGACCGAGGACGCGGTCCCAGTCGACCTCGAAACCGCCGAACTCCGGTGCCACCCCGCTGGGCCGGGTCAGCGGCTCGAAGATCTCCCGCACCCGGTGCGCCATCTCCGCGCGTCCCTGGTCCGCGGCCTCCAGCACCGAGGCGGCGAGCTGCCCGGCCGGCATGGAGCGGTACCGGCCGTCCAGGAACCGCAGCCCCATCAGCTCGCCCTGTGGCCCTACCGTCACCTCGACCGTGCGGTCGCGCGAGCGCACCGTGTGCGAAGCGCCGCGCAGATCCTCCTCGGCCCGGGCCACGGCGGCCTCCACCGCCTGGAGCTCCGCCATCGCCTTCGCCACGCGCCGGTCCATCGGCTCGTGCGGGTCCCCCGGGATCATCGGCCGATCACGGCAGGTGAGCCACCCTCGTCCGTACCCCAGACATCCTCTTCCTCCTGGACCCACGCCTCCCTCGCCCGGTCGCCGCTCTCCGTCTGCGGACGGGCCGGAGCGCCGCCGCCCGCCGGCGGGACGAAGGGCATGCCGCTCGTGGTCGTGGCGTTCCTCGGCAGGGCGATCGGCGCCTCGTCGGGCGCCCGGCTCGACGCCGTCACGCCCGTACCGCCCCTGCTCCTGCGGTTGCTGACGACCTGGCCCCCGTCGATGACGTTGCGGATGCGTTCGGAGGTGCCCTGGCCGCCCTGCCCGCCACCCTGTCCACCCATCGGCATCCCGCCCATCGGCATGCCTCCCATGGGTGTGCCCCCGGCCCCTCCGGAGCCGGCGACCGAGGAACCGGGGAGCGAGCCGGTGTTCAGGGGTGTGCCGACCATCGGGGTGGAGCCGGCCCCCTCGGCCGCGGCGGCCGCCGCCCGGTCGAACGGGGAGGCGTAGGGGAGCTCGTCGTACAGCTCCTCCTCGTAGGGGAAGCCGGAGCCGTACGAGGAGGTGTCGTAGCCGGAGGGCGAGCTGCCGGTGCCGCCGTTCAGATAGCCGGAGGTCGTCGTGCCGTCGGGCCGTTCATAGGTCGTGGCACCCGTGTCCGGGTCCAGGACCGAGGTGCTGCCGTCGGGGAACTCCGTGACGAGGCGGCCCTCGGGATCCAGATGGGACAGGCTCCCGTCGGGGTTCGGCAGCGTGTCGCCGATGTTGAGGGGGCCCGTCATGGAGGTGCCGTCCGGGCGGGTGATCGTAGCGGTGTGGTTCTGCGGGTCGATGGTCGTTCTGCTGCCGTCCGGATGGTCCGTGACCACCCGGCCGTCGCTGTCCATGTGTGTGACGGCGCCGTCGGGGCCGGGCAGACCGTCGCCTTGGTGGACGGGGCCGCTGATGGTGGTGGGGGACGCGAGATCGTCACCCAGGAGGGGCCCGTCCAGCGAGCCGCCGTCGAGGGATCCACCGTTGAGCGAACCCCCGCCGATCACTCCGGCGTCGGCCGAGATCCTGCTGAGCGCGTCGCGGGCCGCCGTGTCACCGACCGGGGAACCGCCGTTGAGCGACCCTCCGTCGAGGGAACGGGCGTCGAGGGAACGGGCGTCGAGGGCGTCCCTGTTGAGTGATCCCCCGCCCAGCACCTGCTGCCGCTGCTCGTCGTAGGCGGCCTGTGCCTGCGCCTGGGCCTCCTCGCGTTCCTTCTCCTGGGCCAGCTGCCGCTGCTCCTGCTCGGCCTGCTTCTGCTCCTGCTCCTGGCGCGCCGCCTCCTGCGCGGCTTCCGCCTCCTTCTCCTTCTCGGCCTGTTTGGCCTCCAGTTCGGCCTGTTTCGCCTCCTGTTCCTTCTCCTTCTCCTCCTGCTTGGCCTCCTGCTCGGCCTGTATCGCCTCCTGTTTCGCCTCCTGCTCCGCCTGCTTGGCCTCCTGCTCGGCCTCCTTGGCAGCCTGCTTCGCCTCGGCTTCGGCCTGCTGCTCCGCCTGCTCCTTCCTGGCCCGCTCCTGGTCGGCCTTCGCCTGGTTCATCTGCAGGAGCTGCATCTGTTCCTGCCGTGCCTGGGCCTCCTCCTGCTTCTTCTCCTGTTCGGCCTGCTTGGCCTCCTGCTCCTTCTCCTTGGCCTCCTGCTTCGCCTCCTGCTCGGCCTGCTTCGCCTCCTGCTTCTTCTCCTGTTCGGCCTGCTTGGCCTCCTGTTCCTTCTCCTTGGCCTCCTGCTTGGCCTCCTGTTCGGCCTGCTTGGCCTCCTGCTCCTTCTCCTTGGCCTCCTGCTTCGCCTCCTGCTCGGCCTGCTTCGCCGCGGCCTCCGCGTCCCGCCGGGCCTGTTCCTCCGCGGCGGCCTTCTCCTTGGCCTCCTGCTCGGCCTTGGCCGCCTTCTCCTTGGCCTCCTGCTCGGCCTTGGCGGCCTTCTCCTTCGCCTCCTGCTCGGCCTTGGCGGCAGCGGCAGCCGCGGCGGCGGCAGCCGCCTGGTCCTTCTGCCACTGCATGAACTCTTCCTGCTTCTTCGCCGCCGCGGCCGCCGCGGCCTCCGCCTCCGCCTTGTCCTTGGCCGCCTGGTCCTCGGCGTACTGGGACGAGAGGTCGTCGCCGCCCCTGGTCCTGATGGACCCGAGATCGAAGTTCTTGGTACTCCAGCTGTTGTGCACCAGGCGGATCGCCTCGTCGGCGGGCTCCACCAGGTTCTCGATCACCGACGCCTGCCAGTTCTCGATGGCCCTTTCCCCGACTTCCTTCCACGTCGAGAGTTCCGTCAGAGGCCCGAAGCCATCGGATTTACCCAGACGTGTCGCGTCCTGAGCGAACGTACCCGTCGTGTGATACGTGGTGTAGTAGGACGGATATTGCCCGCCCGTACTGTTCACCTTGTAAGTGATCTGCTTGATATTGTTGTGCCACACATGATCGGCTATTTCCTTCAGCAGATCGTGAAGCCATCGCAACGGGTTCCCCATATAGAGTTCCCAGTCCATCCACCTGCGGTGCAGTTCGACCACCGCGTCGCGGAAGTCCGTCTTCGCCTGACGGATCTCGTCGCCCTGGAGCGACCCGGTCGAATCCGACGCCCGCGTGTCCTTCTCGTAGCCGGCGTACTGCTTGCCGAGCGTGTGGACGAGGTTCCAGAAGACACCGGCGGCCTGGCCCCGCCACGCCTCGTTCTGCTCCGTCCCGAGCCTGCTCTCCCACTCCTCCACGGCCTTGCTGCGCGCGGCGAAGAACTGGGCCACCCGGTCGAAGGACGCCGCCGCCGTGTCGAAGGACGCCAGGGAGACGGCCTGGTCGTTCGGCACGTCCACGCCGTTCCAGGCGAAGCCGTGCGTCCCCTTCTCCTCGTACAGCAGCGCCTCCAGCGCCCGGCCCGTGCCGTAGCTGTACTGGGTGAGGCCCTGGGTGCTCCAGGTCGCCTTGTCCCCCGAGAGGCCGAGGTGGTCGTCGTACTGACTCTTGAACTCGCCGCCCTCCACCACGCCGCCGGCCGGAGGGCCGTCGTTGCTCTTGTTGCCGAGCAGGGTGAAACGGGCCTTGTACATCGAGACCTGGTCGCCGGTGGACGCGGTGTCGTCGCTGGTCGCGTAGAAGGGAATGACGAAGTCGGTGTTCTCGATGCGCCAGCCGGAGTTCTCAACCATCCAGTCGAGATCTTCCACATCGACGTACGTCACGGAGTTCTGTCTGCTGATCTCCACCTTCATCTGCGGAATTCCCTCGTTGCCTTCGAGGCTTTTGAAGAGGGTGTCGCGCGCGGGCGCCTTGTAGCCGGTGAAGAACATCACGGCCTGATGCCAGGAGTCATTGGCCGAGGTGAGCGGCTTGACGTTCTCGTCGGCCATGATCAGTCGTCGTCCTCGCCGCTGCCCCCGCCGAGGACGTCGTCGACGTCCGAGAAGATGTCCAGCAGCTTCTGGCCGTCGATCTTCTCCAGATTGGCCCCCTGCGTCTTGAACAGCTCCTCGATCGTGCTCTCCAGACCTTCCTCGATACTGCTGAACAGGGTCTTCTGTTCCTCGAGGATCGTGACGATCTCGGTGATCATGTCGACCACCGCCTTGTTGAGACGCTGCCCGTTGGTGAGGGTGTCCTTCACCATGCCGCCGATCGTCAGCGGCACGGAGGCCCCGGCCAGGGTGCCCTCCGGCCGCTCCCCCTCCGGCAGCAGGTTGGACAGCGCGGGGGCGTCCGTCCCATCGCCCTGGATCTTGCGAATCTCCTCCGAGAAACCCTGGACGTCCTGGCTGAGGAAGTTCTCGAGCCAGGCCTTGTCCAGGTTCACGGGCGCGCCCTGCGCCATGCCGATACCTCCTGATGCCGTGGGGACAGAACATGCGGGCGGCGGCCACCACGGCCCGTGCCGGGGGCAGCCGCCCGTGGGGTCGCGCCGGGCGGTCAGCGACCGACGCGGACGCCCTCCCACAGCTGGGTCAGGGACTTCTCGCTGTACTGGTAGCTGCCCGAGACATCGGTGAGCAGCGCCGAGTGACTCGCGAGCAGGCCCTTCATCGCGTCGACGGCCTGGTTCCAGGCGATCTGCTTCTGCGTGTACACCTGGCGGTCCTCGCCCTCCCAGGTGTTCTTGAGCTCCTGCAGCTCGGCGTCCAGGTTCACGAGAATGCTCGCTATCGCCTTGGTCTGCTGGACCATGTCATCGGCGGCATTCTGCATATGGGAGTAGTCGACATAGATGTAACCGTCGCTGAAATCACTCATGTCCGGCCTCGTTTCACGGGGATACGGGAATGTGGGGGCCCGAGGGGGGCGGGATCAGCCCTTCAGCGCGTCGAAGACCGACTGCGACTGGGTGTAGGCCTGGTTGATGGACTCGTTGGACGACCCCTGGGTCATGCCCTGCGTCCGGAGCGTCTCGTTGAGCGTGTCGACCATCTCGCGGACGTTGCGCGAGATGATTTCCGCCTGGTCGTCCCACTGCTTCAGCAGGTCCTGGTAGGCCTTGCCGTCCGATCCCTTGAGGCCGGAGGCGAGGTTGAACTTCATGTTCTCGACGTCCTGCCGGCTGCGCTGGACTCCGGTGAACGCCTGCTCCAGAGCGGTCACGCCGTTCTGTGTGGCGCGTGCTTCCGACTGCTGCATGCCCGCCATGGACAGCACCTCCTGGTGTTGGCGACGACTGGGGGTGTCGCGTCAACCAAACGTAGACAAGAGGCAGTTGAGGCAGCAACGAATTGCTGGGAATTTCCCGATCCGTCGCACTCCATTGGCAACGGCCGCCCCGGGAATTCATTTTCCGTACGCCATTCATTTCCGGTATCCCGTCATTTCGGATCGCAGCGGGCCGCGGTGGTCGAAGAGCGTCCGGCCGCCGCCGCCTCGGGGGTCAGATCCGGTCCGGTCGGCAGCATCGCCAGCAGGGGGGCCGGCAGCCCCTCGGCCGAGCTCGCGGTGTAGCCGAGCGCCTCCGCCGCCTTCTCCGTGCCGATCCGGTACTTCATGCCGGTGTCCGTCACCAGGTAGACCGTGCCGCCCACCTCCCCGCCACCGGCTCCGAGCGCGTGCACCAGCGCCCCGCCGCCCGGCCGGACGGTGATCCGGCCGACCCGCACACAGGCCGGGGTCAGCCCCTCGGCCGGGGCCTGCGCGGCGGTCCCCAGCGCACCCTGCGGGGTGTGCACGACGCTCACCCGCGTACCGGAGCCGTCGGCCTGGATACGCACGCAGAGTGTCCGCCCGTCCTCCAGGGACACCGCTTCGGGCGGAGTCTCCGGGAGCCCTCCGGCATCCGTGGCGGCCGGCGCCCGGTGGTCGGCGAGGGCGTCCGCCCCCAGCTCGGCGGCGGTGGCCGACCGTCCGCCGTACACCTTCTTCCGCGTCTCCGGGTCGCCGAGCACCAGGGCCGCCCCGGTGGCGGTGAGCGGTGCGAGCCCGTCCTCGGTCAGCAGGTGGTAGCGCCCCTGTGCCCCCGGGACGGTGATCCGGAAGACCTCACCGATCCGGGTCTCCCGGCCACCGAGCAGGGGCCCCTTCGCACCCCGGCCCGCGACCTCGGGAGGCGCCAGACCGGGCCCGGACGGCAGGGCGTTGAGGAACGCGGCCGACACCCGCAGCCGGGGCGTGGAGGCGTAGCCGAGCGCTTCGGAAGCTCCGGCCGCACGGTCCAGCCGGAGCTTGCTGCCTCCCCACACCAGGTGATCGGCGCCGTCGGGCCCGCCCACCAGGAGCCCCTGGCCGGCGGGCAGCCCCTGCCCCCCGGCACGCGCCCCGACGGCCAGCGTGGTGGCCGCCGGACCGGTCGTGCTCCCCGAGCACACCTGCCAGGCCCCGGTCTCCAGGTCACCGGCGGCGGGCAGGACGTCCGGGGCGCCGGCGATGCCCACCGGGGTGCCGTGCGGGGTGTCCCGCAGCGAGGCACCCCCGACCTGCGTGGTCTTCATCTCCGCCCCCGCCAGCAGCCGCGCGGACGCGTAGTTGCGTACGGGGCGCAGCCGGCCGGCCAGGTAGAGGTAGCGGGAGCCGGTGTCCTTGTCGACCACCAGAGTCCCGGCCTCCTTCCAGGAGTCCGTCGTGCCGGGCTTCAGGAGCCCGAAGACGAACGCCCCGGCGGACAGCAGCACGGCGATGACGATGCCCAGGGCGATGCCCCGGTTGGTCCGTCCCTGCGGGCTCTCCGGCGCGTCCGGGTCACCCCGGAGCATCCCGGAGGTGAGGCGGCCCATGACGAACATGTGGGCCTGGACCTGATCGCGTTTCGACTGCACGGCGCTCCCCCGGAGTCAGGCGTTGAGGGCGCGCAGGGCGCCGTAGACCCCGAGCACCCAGAGGGTGAGCGGCAGCAGGCTGATCGCGGTGGCCGAGTGCAGCAGCTCCCCGGCCCGGCCCCAGTAGGGCACCAGCCGCCGGCCGGGCACGGTCCAGGAGAGGATCGCGGCGAGCGCGGCGACGGACAGCAGGGTGCCGGCCACCAGCAGCCGGGTCCCCGGCGCGGCCTCCCGGGCCGCCGTGACCGCGAGCAGCAGCGCACCGCCGGCGGCGGGCACCACGAGGGAGAGCCGCTGCCACACATGGCCGAGCCCGCGCGCGTGGAGCGCCAGCAGGACGATCAGGACCGACACCAGGACGACCTCGGGCAGGCCGGCATGACGGACGAGCACCCCCAGGCACCCGGCGCAGACCAGCCCCACGGCCCCGTACAGCGAGGTCATCCACCCGTCCGCGAGCACGGTCCGGTTCGCGACGACTGCGGTGGGGTGGGGCTCGATGCCCTCCTGGAGCTGCTGGGCGTTGGTGGGCAGCGGTGGCATCCGCAGCCCGGACATCCGGAACGACAGTGAGGGGACGAAGGCCCCCAGCACGACGGCGGCCAGCACACAGACCGCGGCCGCCTCCGCCGGAGCGAGGTCCGCGGTGATCATCAGGACGGCCCCGAGGACCCCGAACACGGCGATCACGGCCATGCACAGGAACAGCGCGGCGAAGGCCGCCACCACCGCGAGGGCGAGCACCGCCCCGCCCGTGCCGGCGGCGGAGGCGGCGAGCAGCCGGGGCCCCAGGACGGCCTCGTGGTGCGGGCCGCCGAGGTCGCCGCCGGTCAGCAGCCAGCCGGCCAGCGCCAGATAGGGGCCGGCCATGGAGCCGAGGGCGGCAGCCGCCCCGGCGTCACCGACCGCGCGGCTCGCCGCCGCCGCACCCGCGAGCAGCAGCAGCCCGGCGAGGGCGGCGCACAGCGCGCGGGTCCCGGTGTGCGGTGCGGGGAGCGCGAGGACGACCAGCCCGGCCAGGAGAGCGGCCACCGCGAGACCGCAGAGCGTCCGCCGCCCCGCCGCGGGTCCCCAGCCGTAGGGGCGGCCGTTCATGGTGGTCGAGATGCCGTCCACCAGGTCGTCGAGGTGGACCTCGGGCAGGGCCTCCGTACGGGGCCTGAGGTGGACGGTCTCACCGTCGCGCAGGTCGTACGAGTCGAGGGTGCGTTCCTCGTCGAGCGGCGGGCCGCCGAGGCGTTGCAGGACCCAGCCCCCGTGCTCGATGCCCTCCTCCGCGAGGTCGTCGCCCGCGTAACCGAGGACCGCGGGCAGCAGATCGGCCACCGGTACGTCGGCGGGGACGGCGAGGTCGATGCTCCGGGCGGGTGCGCGGACGGTCAGGCGGCACACTCCGGCCACCTGGGTGTCGGTCATGGGGGCCTCTCTCCCGGGGACGCGGTCGCCGGGGAAGAGGTGCCCGCCCGGGGCCGGTGCGTTCCCGAACGGACGTCTCCACCTGGCGTGTCGGGGGAACGTCCGGGGGATCGTAAGCACGGCTGCCCGCGTCCGGGGGCTCATGGAGGGCGCTGAGGGCCGACCCTCCGCCAGCGTTCACGGCTCCGCCCCTGAGCGTTGTCCGTCCGTTCACGGGCCCCGGTCCATGCTTTCGTCGAACCCCTGTGTGACCTCCGACGATGGAGACCCTTCCTTGAGCGTGGTCCTGTTCCGACGGCCGGCCCGCCGGCGCGGCCCGGAGATGCCCGACGGTGAACTGAGCCTTCAGGAGCCGCCCACACTGCCCGAGGTGGTCCCGGACTCCTCGGCCGTCTGGACCTACCTGCCGATGGCGCTGATGTCCGTGTCGATGATGCTGATGTTCATGCGCCCCGGCATGACGAAGGGCAGCGGCGGCTTCATCTATCTCGCGCTGGGCCTGATGGTCCTGTCCACCGGCGCGATGATGGTCGGCCAGGCCATGCGCAGGAGCAGCGAGCGCAAGGAGCGGCTCAAGGGCGAACGCCGTGACTACCTGCGCTATCTGGGCCAGACCCGGCGCAAGGTCAGGGCGGCCGTCGTCGACCAGCAGCGCGCCCTGGCCTGGCGTCACCCCGAGCCCGCCTCCCTCTGGTCGCTGGTGGGCTCCACCCGGCTCTGGGAACGCCGCCCGCAGGACGAGGACTTCGGCGAGGTCCGGGTGGCCGTGGGGGAGCAGAAGCTGGGCCTGCGGCTGACCCCGATGGCGACGAGCCCCGTGGAGGACCTGGAGCCGCTCGCCGCACACGCCCTGCGCAGCTTCATCCGCGCGTACGCGACCGTCCCCGAGCAGCCCATCGCCATCTATCTGCGGGCCTGGGCGCGGGTGCTGTTCCGGGGCGACGAGGAGCAGATCCGGTCCGTGGCGCGCGCGATGGTGGCCCAGCTGGTCACCTTCCACGCGCCGGACGACGTGTGGGTGGCCCTGTGCGTGTCCGACGAACGGCGGCCGGACTGGGAGTGGGCCAAGTGGCTCCCGCACCACATGCATCCGCAGGAGAGCGACGGCGCCGGCCCGGCCAGGATGTCGGGGGCGGCGTTCAACGAGCTGGAGGACCTGCTCGGCGCGGAGTTCCTGGAGCGTCCGCCGTTCGACCCGGACGCGGCCGCCGGGCGCGAGGAGCCGTTCACCGTGATCGTCGTGGACGGCGGCACCGTGCCCGCGGGCCACCGGCTGGACGGGCCGGGCCTGCGCAACACCGTCGTCCTCGATCTGTCCGGGGCCCTGACCTGGCGCCCCGGGCGGGTCACCCTCCGCTTCGACGTCTCTTCCGACGCCTTCGGCCTGGTCAGGACCGACCGCGACCGCAAGGAGCAGACGACGCTGCTCGGACGCCCCGACGGCTTCGGCCCGACCGGCGCCGCCGCCCTCGCCAAGCGCCTCTCCCCGTACCGCATGGGGACCGGCGCCGACGCCGGGGAGCCGCTCTCCACCAACGTGGAGCTGACCGCCCTGCTGGGCATCGGCGACCTGTACCGCCACGACCCGCCCGGCCTCTGGCAGCGGAACTCCGGCCCTGCCCGGCTGCGGGTGCCGATCGCGGTCGGCGCCGACGGCACCCCGGTGGAGCTCGACATCAAGGAGTCCGCACAGGGCGGCTCGGGCCCGCACGGGATGCTGATCGGCGCCACCGGCTCAGGCAAGAGCGAGCTGCTGCGGACGCTGGTCCTGGCCCTGGCGCTCACCAACTCCTCCGAGACGCTCAACTTCGTCCTGGTCGACTTCAAGGGCGGCGCCACCTTCCTCGGCCTGGACGAACTCCCCCACACCTCGGCCGTGATCACCAACCTCGCGGGTGAGGCCGCGCTGGTCTCCCGCATGCAGGACGCCCTGCACGGCGAACTGATCCGCCGCCAGGAGCTGTTGCGCAGCGCCGGCAACTACGCCTCCGCACTGGACTACGAGAAGGCCCGCGCCTCCGGCACCCCGCTAGCCCCGCTGCCCAGCCTCTTCGTGGTGGTCGACGAGTTCAGCGAACTGCTCTCCGCCCACCGCGACTTCATGGAGCTCTTCGTGATGATCGGCCGGCTCGGGCGCAGCCTCGGCGTGCACCTGCTGCTGGCCTCGCAGCGGCTCGACGAGGGCCGTATGCACCAGCTGGAGAGCCACCTCTCCTACCGCATCGGCCTGCGTACGTTCTCGGCGATGGAGAGCCGCGGGGTCCTCGGGGTGCCGGACGCCTACCAACTGCCGCCCCAGCCGGGCAGTGGCTACCTCAAGTCGGGTGTGGAGGCGCTGACCCGGTTCCGCGCCGCCTACGTCTCGGGTCCCTACCGGCAGCGCGCGGGAGGGGCGAACCAGGCCCGGGTGGCCAGCCAGACCGTGCCATGGACGACGGGTTACGTGGTGCCGCGCCATCTGCCCGCCGCTCCCGACCCCGAGCCCGAACCGGACGAGACCGGCGACACGCTGCTGTCCGTCGCCGTGGAGCGGCTGCTGGGCGCGGGCCCGCCCGCGCACCAGGTGTGGCTGCCACCGCTCGGCCTGCCCCCGACGCTCGACCAGATCCTGCCGCCCCTCACCCCCGACCCCGCTCTGGGGCTGACGACGACGGGCTGGGAGGGGCGCGGACGGCTGCGGGTGCCCATCGGCATCATCGACCGGCCCTTCGACCAGCTCCGCGACCTGCTCCAGGTCGACCTGGCCGGTTCCGGCGGGCACGTGGCCGTCGCGGGCGGCCCGCAGAGCGGCAAGAGCACCATGGTCCGCACGATCCTGACGTCCCTGGCGCTCACCCACACCCCCGACGAGGTGCAGTTCTACTGCCTCGACTTCGGTGGCGGCACCCTCGCGTCACTCGCGGGCCTGCCCCACACCAGCGGCGTCGCGGCCCGTCTCGACAGCGAGCGCGTGGGCCGTACGATCGCCGAGGTCAACACCCTGATGGCGGCGCGCGAGCGCTTCTTCCTGGAGCACGGCATCGACTCCATGGCGACGTTCCGCCGCCGCCGGGCGGCCGGGGAGTTCCCCGAGGAGCGGCACGGCGACGTCTTCCTCGTCATCGACGGCTGGTCGACGGTGCGGCAGGACTACGACCACCACATCAGCACGTTCAACGCGATAGCGGCGCGCGGACTGAACTACGGCATCCACCTCATCGTCACCACCGCCCGCTGGGTGGAGCTGTCCTCGGCCGTACGCGACCAGGCGGCCACCCATCTGGAGCTGCGGATGGGCGACCCCATGGACTCCGGAATCGACATGCGCCGGGCCGCCACGGTCCCCCGCACCCCCGGCCGGGGCCTGACCCGCGAGGGCAAGCTCCACTACCTGACGGCGCTGCCCCGCATCGACGGGGTGGAGGGCGCCGACGACCTCGCCGAGGGAGTGACCGGTCTGGTCGCCGCCCTCCAGGAGTCCTGGTCCGGGCCGCCCGCCCCGCCCGTGCGGATGCTGCCGGCCGCACTGCCCTCCTCGGAACTCCCTCCGGCCGAAGGCGACTTCCGTATGGCGCTCGGTCTGGAGCAGGAGGAACTCTCCACGGTCTGGCACGACTTCAGCGAGAGCCCCCACATGATCGTGGTGGGCGACAGCGAGAGCGGCAAGACCAATCTGCTGCGGCTGACGGCCGAGGCCGTCATGGCCCGCTACACCCCGGCCGAGGCCAGGATCATGGTGGTCGACTACCGCCGCGAGCTGGTGGAGGTGGTCCCCGACGCCTACCGGCTCGGCCACGCCGTCTCCATCGACGCGCTCAAGGACCTCGTCGACGGCGCGGCCCGCGCGGTCCGCACCCGGGTACCGGGCCCCGACATCGCGCCCGCCCGGATGAAGCTGTGCGACTGGTGGACGGGCCCGCGGCTGTTCGTCCTCGTCGATGATTACGACATGCTCGGCACCGGTCCGATGAACGCCCCGTTCGACCCGCTCCTGGACCAGCTGGCGCTCGGCTGGGAGGTCGGGCTGCACCTGGTCGTCGCCCGCTCCGCGGCCGGGGCGGGCCGGGGCCTCAGCGACCACCTGTTGCGCAGGCTCCAGGAGGTCAACACCCCCGGGCTGCTGCTGTCGTGCCCACCCTCGGAGGGTTACGTCTTCGGCAACGTCAAGGGACGCAACCTCCCGCCCGGCCGCGCCACCCGGATCGCCCGCCGCAGGACGGTGCAGATGCAGACGGCCCTGCTGGACGCCCCCTGAGCTACTCGTCCCCGGCCGGGCGCCAGCGCCGCGCCCGGCCCCGGGGCAGCGTCACGCCCACCCCCGCCAGCAGCAGGACCAGCCCGCCGCAGATCCCGGCGACGAGCAGCGCCCGGTCGCGGGGTCCGTCGGACGCCGGCGCCGCCACCTGGGCGGGCGCCGCCTCCGGTACACCGCCGGGGCCGCCGTCCAGCACCGCGGTCATCGCCGCGTACGGGTCGAGCCTGGGCGGCGTCGCCGGATACGCCGCCCCGGTGAGCTGGCGTGCGGTCCCGGCCGCCGTCATCCCGGGGTGCTGCGCCCGGACGAGCGCGGCCGCCCCAGCGACCTGGGCGGCGGCCAGCGAGGCTCCCGAGCCGAGGTAGTGCCCGGCGCCCTTCGGCCCGACGCTGACCACGGCGTCACCCGGCGCGGCGAGGTCCGCCCCGCGCACCCCCGGGGCGTTCGCCGGACGCCCGCCGTCCGGACCGAAGTCGGTGACCGCGACGACCCCCGGGACCGCCGCCGGCCAGTACCAGGGCGCCGCCGGCGCGTAGCCGCCCGGCTCGTCCCGGTCCTCGGCGAGCGCGTCCGGCGCGGCGGGGGCGACGACCAGGGCGTCCCCGGCGGTGGCATGGGCGACCGCCTCGGTCAGCTCCTTCTTCCCCGTGGCGAGCGCCTGCCCGACGTAGACGACCCCGGCCCCCGCGTCCACGGCCGCCCTGATGCCCGCCGCCACCCGGCCCGGCGTGGCGGCCCCCCGCTCGTCGGTGCCGCGTACGGCCAGGATCCGTGCCCGGGGCGCGACGCCCGCCGGGCCCACCCCCTCGATGCGCGCACCGGCGATGATCCCGGCGGCGAAACTCCCGTGGCCCACGCAGTCCTCGCCCGCGTCCCCCAGGGCACGGACCCGTCCGGCGAGCCCCGGAACGTCCGCCCCCACCCCGGTGTCGACCACGGCCACGGTCACCCCGGCGCCCTCGTCCAGCGTCCACGCCCGGGACAGCCCCAGCGCCCGCACGGTCCAGGGCTCCGCCTCGGCGCTGCGACCGGACGCGGCGGCACACGCCTCACCCGGCGCGAGAAGGCTTCGTACGACGGGTAGTTCGACGGTGTCCGCGGCAACCGCAGGCGTGGCGAACGCCGTTGTCAGCAGGGCGGCCGCGGCGGTGAGAGCCGCCGTCGCTCCCGGCCTCGCGGACGCACGGTGGCAGCAGGCTCGTCGCATGGCGCCCACGCTAGGCACCGCAGATGACGTCGGGGCGACGCGTACGGCACAGCGGCGCCACCGGCAACGCCCGTCGTGACACCCGCCGTTCTCCCAGGCTTCACCCGGCGCACACCGAGGCCCTCCCGTCCCGTCCCCCGGCGTCCGGAAGTATCGGACGCGGCGGCGAAGCGAGGGGGTTCAGGGCGTGTCACGGCAGTTGCTCACGGTGTCACCGGAACGACCGAACGGTGGTTTCCGGACGATCGGTGAGGCCCTGGCCGCGGCGCGCACCGGAGCGGTGATCCAGATCGCCCCAGGCCGCTACCCCGAGAGCCTGACCGTACGCAACCGGGTCACCCTCGTCGCCGACGGGGACCCCGGCAGCGTGGAGATATGCCCGCGCCGGGGCAGCGCCCTCGTCCTCGTCGCCGACGCGGTGATGCTCACCGACCTCACTCTGCGCGGCGGCGCCGACGACCTCCCCGTCGTGGACGCGCCGCGCGGCCAGCTCGGCATGGACGGCTGCACCGTCCACGGGTCGGGGTGGACCGCCGTCCTGGCGAGGGAGACCGGAGCGCTCGCCCTGCGGGGCTGCCGCATCACCAACCCGGCGGGCGCGGGCATCGTGGACATGTCCCCCGCGGGCAGCGTCGTCGCGGACTGCGTCGTGGAGAACCTGGGGACCTCGGGTGTGGTCCTCAGCGAAGAGGCCCGTACGACGGTGCGCGGCTGCCGGATCCGCGACACCCGGGGCAACGGCGTCCTCGCCAACGGCTCGGCGCAGGGGGTCGTCGAACACTGCGACATCTCCGGTGCGCGCAAGCCCGCCGTCGCCCTGGAGGGCAGCAGCTCGACCCAGGTCCTCCGGACGACCGTGCACGACACGGCCGTCGGCGTCTACATCACCAGCGACGCCCGCCCCGCCCTCGAAGAGGTGACCGTCCTGGACACCACGGGGCTCGGGATCGCCCTCGCCTCGGGCGCCGACCCCGAACTGCGCCGCTGCCGGACCCAGCGCACCGGGGGCGGCGGTCTCGCCGTCTCGGAGCGCTCCCGGGGCACCTTCGACGGCTGCGACTTCGACGCCTCGGCCGCACCCGCCGTCCTCGTACGCGGGTCGAGCACCCCGATGTTCACGACCACGGCCGTCCGCGACTGCGCGGCGGGCACCGGCACTTCCGGGGCGGTCGTCCTGGAGGACGACTCGCTGGCGGAGTTCGACGGACTCGACGTCACGGACCCGGTGGGGACGGGCATCCTGATCCGCTCCGGCGCCCAGCCGCTGCTGCGCCGGGCGCGGATCACCTCGCCCGGTGGCCACGGGGTCGAGGTCGTGGAGGACGGCCGCGGCAGGCTGGAGTCCTGCGAGGTCCGTGGTGCGGGCAAGGCCGGGGTCCGGGCCGCCGAAGGAGGCCGGCCGGAGCTCGGCGACACCACCGTGGAGGCCAGTGGTGAGGCAGGCGTCCTCGTCGGCCCGCAGGCGGCCGTCACCCTGCGGGACGGCAGCGTCCGGTCCTCCGCCGCGTCCGGCGTCCTCGTCGAGAACGGCGGCGAACTGAACGCCCTGCGCGTCCACTTCACCGGCTCGGGCGCGCACGGCGTGCTGCTGGCGGCCGGGGCGCGGGCATCCCTGGACGACTGCCGGGCCGACGCGAACGTGGGCGACGGCATCCGCGTCGACACCGCCGAAGCGGTCACCGTCACCGGCTGCGCCGTACGCGACAACCGCGGCGCGGGCCTGCGCCGGACCACGCCGGGTGACCGGCTCGTCGTCGAGCACCTGATCAGTGCCGACAACGCGCTCCCCGACTCCTGGGGCGAATCGGACGGCACCGTACCGGGTCAGGCCGGCGCAACCGGGCGCAAGGCCTCGCCCCCGCCACCGGCCGGCCCCCTGGAGGAGCTGGAGTCACTGATCGGCCTCTCCGACGTCAAGCACCAGGTCCGCACCCTCGTCCACCTCAACCAGCTGGCCCAGCGGCGTGCCCGCCTCGGCATGCCTGCCCCGCCCATGAGCCGCCACCTGGTCTTCTCGGGCCCGCCCGGAACCGGCAAGACCACCGTCGCCCGGCTCTACGGCGGGATCCTCACCGACCTCGGCGTCCTGCGCTCAGGACACCTGGTGGAGGTCTCCCGCGCCGATCTGGTGGCACAGATCATCGGCGGCACCGCCATCAAGACGACCGAGGCCTTCAACGAGGCCCTCGGCGGGGTCCTGTTCATCGACGAGGCGTACACCCTGCTCTCCGACAGCAAGGGGTCCGGCGCCGACTTCGGCAAGGAAGCCGTCGACACGCTGCTCAAGCTCATGGAGGACCACCGCGACGACGTCGTCGTCATCGCCGCCGGCTACACCGGCGAGATGGACTCCTTCCTCACGTCCAACCCCGGTCTGGCCTCCCGCTTCACCCGCACCGTAGAATTCGCCAACTACTCGGTCGAAGAACTCGTCACCATCACCGAGTCCATGTGTGAGACCCACCGCTACGAGCTGGACCCGCGCACGCTCGACGCCCTCGCCGCGCACTACACGTCCATGACCCGTGACGCCTCCTTCGGCAACGGCCGGGCCGCCCGCCGTGTCTTCGAGGAGATGGTCGACCGCCAGGCCTTCCGGCTGAGCAGCATGGCCGAACCCGCCGAGAGCGACCTGTCGATGCTCCTGCCGGACGATGTGGCTCCGCCCGCCGATCCCGCGAGTGGTGCGTCGGACTCCACCGAACTCCTCTCCCGGCTCGACTCGATGGTCGGTCTTGCAGCGGTCAAACGCGAGGTCAACGACCTGGTGTCCCTCCTGGACTCCTCCCGCCGCCGCAAGGCGGCCGGTCTGCCGACACCCAAGGTCAGCCACCACCTGATCTTCTCCGGGCCTCCCGGCACCGGTAAGACCACCGTGGCCCGCCTCTACGCCGGGCTCCTGCACTCTCTGGGGGTACTTCCCCGGGGCCAGCTCGTCGAGGTGGCACGCGCGGACCTGGTCGGACGTTACGTCGGCCACACCGCGCAGCTCACCAAGGAGGTCTTCGAAAGCGCCCTGGGTGGTGTGCTGTTCATCGACGAGGCCTACACCCTCACTCCCGAGGGGGCGACCTCCGACTTCGGCCGAGAGGCCGTGGAGACTCTGCTCAAGCTGATGGAGGACCACCGTGACGACGTCGTCGTCATCGCGGCCGGCTACACCCACGAGATGCGGCGCTTCCTGGATTCCAACCCGGGTCTCGCCTCACGCTTCTCGCGCACCGTGGAATTCGAGCACTACAGCACCGACGAACTCGTCGGCATCATGGCCCGGCACGCCGCGGACTCAGGATACGACTGCCCGGACGACACGCTCAAGGCCCTGCACAGCTATGTGGACGCGCTTCCGCGTGACGCCTCGTTCGGCAACGCGCGTACCTCGCGGCAGATCCTCGACCGCATGACCACGCACCAGGCACGCAGGCTCTCCGTACTGGACTCGCCGGCTCTCGACGTGCTGCGCCGGCTGCTTCCCGAGGACGTTCCGGCCCTGCCGGGTCGCTGAATCACCGCGGTCGTCATGGTTCAGGCGTCCAGTCGGAGGTGCTGGCCGGGGAAGATGAGGTGCGGGCCGTGGTCCAGGGCGTCGCGGTTCAGTTCGTACAGCGCGGGCCAGCCACCGGACACGTCCGCACGCTCGGCGATCACCGAGAGGCAGTCACCGGGCTCGACGACGTACGTCTCCGCGTCGGCGAGGTCTTCGTCGTAGTGCGTCCTGCCGCTGTCGCCGGCGGTGCTGTCGTCGCTGTCCTGCGTGCTGCCCGACGTGTTCCCGGACGACGTGTTCCCGGATGAGGTGCTGTTGGACGACGTGTTGCCGGACGACGTGCTGCCGGACGAGCCGCTGTTCGAACTACCGCTCGACTGGCGCTCAGGGGCCGCCTGCGCCGTGTCGTTCCCGTCGACACCGCCACTGGCGCCGCTGCCGGACGAGGAACTCGACGTACCGCCGGCGCCGAGGCGTCCGCAGGTGGGCCAGGCGCCCATTCCCTGCCCGCGGGCGACGCGTTCACCGACGGCGATCTGCTCGGCCTTCGTTGCGAGGTCGGCGCGGGGTGCGTACTTCGCGCCACCGTAGGCCCGCCAGGTGGACGGGGAGAACTGGAGGCCGCCGTGGTAGCCGTTGCCGGTGTTGATGTCCCAGCGCCCGCTGCTCTCGCACTCGGCGATGCGGTCCCAGTCGGTACCCGCCGTGACGGTCGGCGCGATGACGGCCCGGGCGGGGGCGGCCTGCGCCGGTACGGCCTGGGCGGGTGCCTGGGCAGGTGCCTGGGCGGGGGCGTCGGCGGCGCTGCGGCCGGCGAGGCCGAGCACGCTCAGGAGGACGAGCAGAAGGGCGAGCACCGATTCGACGGGCCGCTTGGCGAGGGGTGATGCCGGCATGACGGTATTTCCTCCGCTGTGCTCCGGAAGGTGTGCAAGGGCACGAACAGATAAGCCGCCGATATTCTTTTCCTTGGGCTTTGACGCGTTCAACGCCCGCACATTCACTCGGGTGGAGGGTCCTTCATGGCACTGTTCGGTAACGCGCACACCGTCGATCCGGCGGCCGCGCAGCGTGACTACGCCCGGCTTCTCGGCCAGGGGGAGCAGGTGCACGCCGCGTATCTCCTGATCCGCGACACGATCCTCTTCACCGACCGCAGGCTCGTCCTCATCGACAAGCAGGGGATCACCGGCAAGAAGGTGGAGTACCACTCCGTCCCGTACCGGAGCATCACGCACTTCGCGGTGGAGACGGCGGGGACCTTCGATCTGGACGCCGAGCTCAAGATCTGGATATCCGGGTCCGCGACACCGATCCAGAAGACGTTCACCAAGGGCGTCGACATCTACGAGGTGCAGGCCGTCCTCACCCAGTACGTCGCGCGCTAGCCCGGTCCCGCAGCACGGCCATTTCGGCCCGGATGGCGGGCAGCCGGGCATAGAGCGCTTCGCCCGGGCAGTACGTCGAGAAGGTGTCGCGGTGGCCGGCCACGGCGTGGAGGTGGACCACCTCACCGCGCCGGTAGAGGCTGTCGTCGTTCGTCGATACCAGTCGAACGAAGCCCCGCGGGTCGACGGCCCGGTCCAGTTTCCACGCGCCGACCTTCGCGATCCCCTCGATGAGCGCCTTCGGCACCGGCACGCCGGGGCCGAAGGTGCCGAGGGCCGCGATGCCCACACTGTGCGCGTTGAACCCGGTGGTGTGTGCCCCGCGCACGGAACGCCCGACACCGCCCGCCCTGCCCTCGTACACGGTCCCGCAGCGGTCGACGACGAAGTTGTAGCCGATGTCGTCCCAGCCCTCGCCCCGGACGTGCATCTCCTCCATCGCCCGGAGCATCCTGGGGGCGTCGGCGCAGTCGTAGCTGTTGGTGTGACCGGTGTGGTGGACGAAGACGGCATTCACCGTCCCCGTGTACACCGCGTCCTCCTTCACCAGGCTCTCGTCCGCGTGCCACTCGGCCCGGCTGACGATCGCGGGCCGGGGGGCGGCGGGCTGCGCGGCGGGCTTCGCGGTGGCCCGATCGGGCGCGGCAAGGCGGACCGGCGCATCCCGGAGGACCAGGAACGCCAGCGGCACGACCATGGCGCCCACGGCGGTTCGGCGAAGCCACATAGGGCCACCATGCGGGCTGACCAGCGGCTTCGCAGGCGCCCACGCCCAGTCGGGTGACCCCGCGCCGGCCCGGCCCGCGCACCGTCCTGCCGGTCAGGAGACGGCGACCGCCTGCTGCTGCTCGATGATGCGTGCGGCGCGGTGGGGGGAGGTGTCGAGCCGGGCCAGGACACCCGGGACCGCGTTGTTGGGCAGGATGAGCTCGAAGAGCGCGGATATCTCGGCGACCAGGTCCGGGGGCTCGGCCATGGACTCGGTCACCAGCTGGACCCCGGTCCACGCCCCGACGACCAGCCGGGATGTGACCTCCGGATCGACGTGCGGAAGGAGCTCGCCGCGTTCCTTGGCCTCGGTCAGCATCTCCGTCCCGAGAGCGATCCAGTCAGGCCAGCGGGTGCCGAAGAGCCCGCGCGCACGCGGATCCACGGACAGCCGGATCGAGGCACTGAGCAGGGGTTCCCGTGGCAGCCGGTAGGCGAGCAGGAGGGCCATGTCCACCCACTCCTGCAGCTTGAAGGTCTGCGGGGTCACCCCGTCCGACGTCACCGCCTCCAGGAGGACGCCACGGGCCAGCTCCTCCTTCGACGTGAAGTGGAAGTAGAGGGCACCCCGCGTGAGACCTGCCCGGTCGAGGATCGCGGCGATGGTGGCGGCGTCGTAACCGTGCTCGTCGAAGACCTCGGCGGCCGCCTCGAGAAAGATCCGGCGCGTGCGGATCGCCCGTTGCTGTCGTGCCAACTCGCGCTCCCCTTTGAACGTTGCAGGACGCTACTTCAAAAAGTACCGGTGAACCGGTATCATATCAGCGCCGTAATGCCCATTTTGCGCCATGTCCGGGAGGACCGTGCCCGACATACCCGCTGTTCCGTGCCCGCCGCTCACTGCGGCCGAGGGACGGAACGGCATCCGCAAGGAGTACGTCCACCTCGGACGTTCCGACATGGTCCTCCTCACGTCCTGGCGGCGCGAGGAAGATGGCGAGTTCTCGCTGTCCGCGACATGGCCGGCTCCTGCCGCCGGCCTCCCCTACGACCCGCGGATGCTCACGCAGACCGTCCGGCAGAGCGGCCTGACCATCGCGCACGCAGCGTACGGCGCGCCCCTCTCCGATCACACCTTGCTGAACTACTTCGACTTCACCGTCGCCCCCGGGTTCGAGGTGCCATCCGGGGAGCCCAGCCCCCTCACGGTCGAGGTCACGGTCAAGAGCACCAAGGAGCGCGGCAGGAAAGTCACTTCGCTCGACATGGAGTTCCGCATCCTCCAGGGTGGCAGCGTGGTGGTCCGCGCGGAATCCGAGTTCGGCTGGCTCCCCACGCGCGTCTACCGACGGCTTCGCGGCGAACACTTCACCGTCGACTGGAACGCATGGCCGCTGCCCGCCCCGGTCGACCCCCGGACCGTCGGCCGGGCCGCCCCGGCCGACGTGGTCCTGGCTGCCGGACACCGGCCCCGTCAGTGGCAGTTGCGCAACGACGTGGACAACACCGTGCTCTACGACCACCCCGTCGACCACGTCCCGGGCCTCGCTCTGATGGAGGCTGCCGACCAGGCCGCGCGCGGGGCCCTTCACCCCGCACGCTTCGAACCGACCGCCGTCACGAGCACGTTCGAACGGTACGCCGAGTTCGACAGCCCCTGCTGGGTCACCGCCGAGATCCTGCCTGCCGCCCCCGGAGAGTCCTCGGTACTGGTCACGACGGAACAGGACGGGGAAACGGTCTTCCGGAGCCGGCTGACAGGTCCCTGCGGCTGACGCGGCTCACTGGTTGACGAAGCCGCCGTCCACCGGCATGACCGTGCCCGTGAGGAAGGGGCAGCGGTCGCTGAGCAGCCAGGCAGCCGCATTGGCGATCTCCTCGGGCTCGGCCGTACGCCCCTGCGGAGTGAGGCCGTTGACCATCTCCTCGAGTCCGGGATTGCGCCCGAACCAGTCGGCCGTGATCTCGCTGCGGGTCGTGCCGGGCGCCACCGCGTTGACCCTGATGCCCTGTTGGGCGTACTCGTCCGCGGCGGCCCTGGTGAGGCCGACGACGGCGTGCTTGGCCGCTATGTAGGGCGCGGCCGCCGGTATGGCCACCAGCCCGCCCACACTGCTGTTGTTCACGATGGAACAGCCCCTGGGGTTGGGCAGCATGGCCGCGATCTCGTGGCGGAGGCAGTTCCAGACACCCCGCACATTGGTGTCCATGACCGCGTCGTAGACGTCGTCGCCCATGAGGTGGAGGGGGGTCCGGTCGCCGCCGAGGCCCGCGTTGTTGAAGGCCGAGTCCAGACGCCCGTAGGTGTCGACCGTGAAGTCGACGGCGCGTGCGGCATCCTCCGCCACGGTGACATCACAGACGACGTACGAGGCTTGGGCCCCCTTGTCCCTCAATTCCGCGACCAGCGAGGCCAGTCGGTCCTCCCGGCGCGCGGCCAGGACCACCGTCGCGCCCTCCTCGGAGAACACCCGTGCCGCCGCCGCGCCGATACCGCTGCTCGCCCCGGTGATCAGGACGACTCTGTCGTGGAGAAGATCGCTCATGGCGGCAGTCTGGCAGGCACCGCGGTCCCCGGCCATGGCCGTCTCCCCCGACAATTGCCAGGGACTCCTGGGCCGCACCCATAACATACCGAATGTCCTGTTTTCATCTCTCATCCCACCGGTTTCCGACAGCGGGAGCCCCCCGCCCGTCCGGCGGGCCTCGCGGTAATCTGCGGCATGCTCGCCATCCAGTTCGACCGCTTCGGCGGTCCTGACGTACTCCGCCCCGTGGAACTGGCCGCTCCCGTACCCGGTCCCGGAGAGGTGCTCCTCACCGTCGAGGCCGCCGGGGTGAACTTCGCGGACACCCACCAGGTGGACGGCTCCTACCTCGCCGCCGACGCCCTGCCGTACGTCCCCGGCAGCGAGGTCGTGGGCCGCACCCAGGACGGCCGGCGGGTGCTGGCGCGGGTTTCCCACGGATACGCGGAGCAGGTGACCGCCAAGGAGTCCGGCGTCGTGGAGATCCCCGAGGACCTCGGCGCGGCCCAGGCACTCGCCCTCATGATGCAGGGCCTGACCGCCTGGCACCTGCTGCGGTCCGCGGCCCGGCTGCGCGACGGCGAGACCGTCGTCGTGCACTCCGCGGCGGGCGGGGTCGGCAGCCTGGCCGTCCAGCTGGCCAGGGAGTTCGGAGCGGGCCGGGTGCTGGCCCAGGCCTCCACCCCGGGCAAGGAGCGGCTCGCCCTGGACCTCGGCGCGGACGCGGTGATCACCTATCCCCTCGCGGAGAAGGCGGACGTCGTCCTGGACGCCGTGGGCGGGGAGCTGTTCGACCAGGCCCTGGACTCCCTGGCGTCGTTCGGACGACTGGTGACCTACGGAAACGCCGCCCGCGACGGCTTCACCCCCGTCGACCCCGGGCGGCTGGGCCGGCTCAACGCCTCCGTCGTCGGGTTCTGGCTGCGCCCCGCGCTCTCGGCACCGGGCGGGGTCAGCGGCCCCCTGAAGGAGCTCTTCACCCTGGTCGCCGAAGGCCGTCTCAGGCCCGTGACCGGCGGCAGCTATCCGCTGGCCGAGGCCCGGCGCGCCCATGAGGACCTGCTCGCACGCAGGACCACCGGGAAGCTGATCCTCACTCCCTGAGCGCTCGGCTCCCGGACGCGGACGCACCGCACCCCCGGGCCCGGAGGGCTCGGGGGTGCGGATGCGCGGGAGCGGGCTGCTCAGGCCTCGCCGGGCGTTCCGAGCATGGCGGACGCGTTCTCCAGCGGGGTGAGGGGCACCGCGGGAGCGGGCACCTCCGCCGGGCGGCAGGTGAAGCCGAGACGCGTCAGCGCCCTGGTCACCTCGCCGGCGGAGAAGTCCCGGCGGTCCTGCCGGGTGATGATCTCGCCGACCTGCTTGACGGGGTAGACGCGGCGGTTGACCACCACCGCGTCACCGGTGACGGGCTCGGGCTTGACGCCCTTCATCGAGTCCTCGACCTCGTGCTTGAAGAGGTCGAAGGGGAAGCGGGCGATGACACAGCGCATGGTGCCTCAACAGGGGTGGTCGTGGAGAAAGCCGGACAGGGTCGGCCGGGCTCCCGGCCGGATGACTACGCGGCCTTGTTGGACCGGCGCTGCGCCGCCGCGGCACGTGCCTGCGGCGTCGCCGTGTTGGCGTTGGAACGGCGCCCCTGGCCGGGACGCGCGCCGCGCCGGCCGCGGGGACCGGAACCGCCGCCCTTGGCGCGCTCCGACACCGGTGAGGTGATCGTGACGGGCACACCCGACGGCGCCTGGGCTCCGGTGATGCGGTTGAGCTCCGCCTCGCCGGAGCGGACCTGGGCGATCTGCGGCGTGATGCCGGCGTCCGCCATCAGCCGGGTCATCTCGCGGCGCTGGTTGGGCAGCACGAGCGTGACGACGCTGCCGGACTCCCCGGCCCGCGCGGTACGCCCGCCGCGGTGCAGGTAGTCCTTGTGGTCGCTGGGCGGATCCACGTTGACGACCAGGTCGAGGTTGTCGACGTGGATGCCGCGGGCGGCGACGTTCGTGGCGACCAGCACCGTGACATGACCGGTCTTGAACCGGTCGAGGGTGCGGGTGCGCTGGGGCTGCGACTTGCCGCCGTGCAGCGCGGCCGCCCGGACACCGCTGTGCAGCAGGTGGTCGGTGAGCTTGTCCACCGCGTGCTTGGTGTCCAGGAACATGATCACCCGGCCCTCGCGGGCGGCGATCTCGGTGGTCGTGGCGTACTTGTCGGCGCCCTGGACGTAGAGCACGTGGTGCTCCATCGTCGTCACCGCACCGGCCGCGGGGTCCACCGAGTGGACGACCGGGTCGTGCAGGTAGCGGCGGACCAGGAGGTCCACGTTGCGGTCCAGGGTGGCCGAGAACAGCATCCGCTGTCCCTCGGCGTTGACCTGGTCCAGCAGCTCGGTGACCTGGGGCATGAAGCCCATGTCGGCCATCTGGTCGGCCTCGTCGAGGACGGTGATGGCGACCCGGTCCAGCCGGCAGTCGCCGCGCTCGATGAGGTCCTTGAGCCGGCCCGGGGTGGCGACCACGACTTCGGCGCCGCCGCGCAGTGCGCTGGCCTGGCGGCCGATCGACATGCCGCCGACGACCGTGGCCAGCCGGAGCTTCAGGGAACGGGCGTACGGGGTGAGCGCGTCGGTGACCTGCTGGGCCAGCTCCCGGGTGGGGACGAGGACCAGGGCCAGCGGACGGCGGGCGTCGGCGCGGTTGCCCGCGGTGCGGGCGAGCAGGGCCAGGCCGAAGGCGAGCGTCTTGCCCGAACCGGTGCGACCGCGGCCCAGGACGTCCCGCCCGGCGAGCGAGTTCGGCAGGGTGGCCGCCTGGATGGGGAACGGCACGGACATGCCCTCGGAAGCCAGCGCCTCCAGGAGGGGCGCGGGCATGTCCAGGTCCGCGAAGGACTCGGCGGCGGGGAGGGCGGGGGTGATGGTCACCGGCAGGGCGAATTCACCCGAGACGGAGGAGGAGCGGCGGCCGTAGCCACCGGAGCGCTTGGGTCCACCGGAGCGGCCCCCCGAACCCGGGGCGCCCTGCCTGCCGGATGCCGTCCCGCGGAATCCGTTGGCGGTACGACTGCCTGCGGGCCCGCCGGAGCGCGTCCGGGAAAATCGGTCGTTCGTGCGAGCTGTGCGATCGCGGTTCAAAGAAGAACCCTTCCCTCGAATGGCACGTATCGAGGGATTCTTTCCGGGCGGCTGCAGCCATGTACGGCGCCAAGAATCGCAAGAACGAGCCGATGAAATATCGAAAAACGAAGTCCGTCCGCCGGATGAACCAGCAGGATTCGGCACTCCATATGACTGCAGATAACCGCCGTGCTCCGGCCCGCCCTCACCAGGAATTACTCCACCGGTGCGACGGCCTCGCCAGCGGCCGGGAAAACACAACGAGCTGGGACCCGCACCCCAAGGTGCGGGCCCCAGCTGCGCCGTACGTCTGAGCGATCAGGCGGGGGTGATGTTCTCCGCCTGCGGGCCCTTCTGGCCCTGCGTGACGTCGAAGTTCACCTTCTGGCCTTCCTGCAGCTCGCGGAAGCCCTGGGCGGCGATGTTCGAGTAGTGGGCGAAGACGTCAGCGCCGCCACCCTCCTGCTCGATGAAGCCGAAACCCTTTTCCGCGTTGAACCACTTCACGGTGCCAGTAGCCATGTCATATCTCCTTCGGGGCGTTGCCCGTGGGCTCACACTGTGCGAGCCCTACGTCGCCGCAAATGATTGCCCCGACCGGAAGAAACCGGAAATACAAAAGTGCGCCCACCGGAGTGAAAACGGTGAGTGCACTTGAAGTTTTGGGAACCACAACTGCAACTGAGATCAACAGTAGCACGATTCGGGCACAAGCGAGCTGTACGCCATATCACTACCGAGTCACTCCACCGTTCACGGCATAAACCCTCACCGCTGATTGCGCGTATTTCTATGCCGACCGAAACAGATATACGCCCGTCGCCGGTCAGGAATCGACGCCACTCCGGCCGGGGGCGGGCCTCCGCAGTTCCTCGTTGAGACGCAGGGCCTCCTCGAGCTGGTCCTCCAGGATGACGATGCGGCAGGCCGCCTCGATCGGCGTGCCGCCGTCCACCAGCTCCCGGGCCCGGGACGCGACGCGCAGTTGGTAGCGGGAGTAGCGCCGGTGGCCTCCCTCGGAGCGCAGCGGCGTGATCAGGCGGGCTTCACCGATGGCCCTGAGGAAGCCGGGCGTCGCACCGATCATCTCCGCGGCCCGCCCCATCGTGTACGCGGGGTAGTCGTCGTCGTCGAGACGGTCCGTGGCATGCGACGGGGACTCCGGGGGCATCTGCACCTTCTTCTGCTGCGCACCGGCCACCGATATGGCCTGGCTACACAAGAAACCCTAGGCGTACGGGTAGGCCATGTCTATTGCCGCCGGAACAGGTTTCCTCGGTCCCCGGCGTCACCCGCGCCCGGCCGCCGACCGGGGGAACGCCTGGCCGGAGCCCTCCGTACCCGGGCGACCACCCCGACAAGGCTGACCGACCGGTCAGTTGTCGGCAGACCTGTGAACGGTCATACTGCTCGGGTAGCCCTTCACGCATCCCCCGTCGTGAAGGGCTACATTCACGCGCGCGGCCGACCGTGTCGCCCGGCGTCCTCCCCGATTGCGGACCCGGCCCGGAGCCGGTTACGTGGACGGAGGGGCCGTGCAGCGATGTCACCGGGAGGCACGCAGATGCCCAGGAAACCCGCGAATTCCAAGGTCGGCCTGCTCCTGAGCCTGGGCAGCAGTGCGATCGCCGTCGTCCGCACCGTCAAGCAGATGCGCCGGGCCAGAGGCACCCAGGACAAGCTGACCGCCGCGAACACCGTGGCGGGGCTGCTCCCCCTGGTCACGTCCGCCCTGATCGTCCTGCGCCGGCTGCGCGGGCACTCCCGGCAGCACGCCGGCTGAACCGGCGGCGCCCGCGGGACAACCGCTCAGGCCGCCCCGGCCCGTATCCGCCCCCGCAGCCTCTCCAGCACCCGGGCCCTCAACAGCTCGTACTCCTCGCGGAGCCGCACGATCTCCGCCGGACGCTCGACGGCCACGCCCCCGGACACCAGCTCGTGCGGGGCGAACTGCTCCCGCGTCAGGTCGATCTCGATCCCCAGGCCCAGCCGGTTCCACCAGTGGTAGTCGACCCGGACACCGTCGACCCGCACCTCTCCGCGGATCAGCTCGCCGCCCAGCAGATCGTTGATCACCAGAGCGGTGACGCCGCACTGGTCGCGGGCCGGGTTCCCGGGATCCCACTGGGCCCGGTGCGTGGGTGTGGTGGTGTCCGCGTCCCAGCTGCTGCGGACGGCGTCTTCGATGTCGGTGAGCAGCAGAGGTTCCATGCCGTGAATCCTCGCACCGGCCACTGACAACGCCCTTGCGGAGGACGGTCAGTAGCCCCGGCTCCGGGAGACGAGCACCGCGATGTCGTCCTCGGCCCCTTCGGCGAAGCGTTCCACGACCTCGCCCAGCAGGTCCTGGAGCCGCCCGCTCACCGGCATGGTGAGCCGTGCGAGCCGCTCGATGGAGACGTCGATGTCCTCGCCCCGGCGCTCCACCAGGCCGTCGGTGTACATGAACAGCACCGTTCCGGGACCGCAGGGCAGCACCGATGTCCGGTATCCACCGAAGCCCGTACCGAGCGGCGGCCCCACGGGCATGCGTGCCACCCGCGCCCCGGATGCTCCGGGGTCGATGAACACCGGCGGCGGATGTCCCGCGCTGGCCACCTCGCAGACCCCTTCCTTCCGGTCGACGACGGCGACCAGGCAGGTCGCCGCCCGGTCGAGGCCGGAACGGTCCACGGCTTTGTCGAGCCGTTCGAGAATGCGGTGCGGCGACTGGTCGTCGTCGGCCATGATGCGCAGCATCGAGCGGTAGTTGCTCATGGCGACGGCGGCCTCCACCCCGTGACCCATCACATCGCCCATCACCTTGAGATGCCGTCCTCCCTGCAGCGGGATGGCGTCGAACCAGTCCCCGCCCACGAGGGCCCCCGCGCCCGCGGGCAGGTAGAGGGAGGCGATCTCGATGCCCGGGCTCGGCCCGCGCGGCTCGGAGAGCAGGGAGCGCTGGAGCTCCCGGGCGACGCGGTGCTCACGCGTGTAGCGGTGGGCGTGGTCCACGTCGACGGCGGCGCGGCCCGCGAGCGTACGGGCGACGACCACGTCCAGGCCCTCCGTGAAGGGAGGGGAGTCTCCGGCCCGCAGCAGGCTGAGCACCCCCAGCGGGCGTCCGCGCGCGCTGAGCGGCACGACGGCGACCGAGTGGAGGCCGATGGCGCGGTAGGCGGCGACCCGTTCGGGGGCGGGCGCCGCACGGCTGAGCTGTTCGTCGCCCCGCAGGTTCTCGATCACCGGCTCGTCGGCGGCCAGGCAGCGGGGCACGGCCGCGTCCTCCTGGTAGTCGATGTCCGTACCGGGTCCGCCGAACTGGGCGATCGGGTCGGCGAGTTCCGGAATGGAGGCCACACCGGCCCTCCGCAGCCGCAGCACCCCGGACGGGGGTTCACGCCGGGGGCGCCCGTCGTCCTCCGGGATCATCTCGACGACGGCGACGTCGGCCATCACCGGCACCACGAACTCCGCGAGTTCCTGGCAGGTGGTCTCCACGTCGAGCGTCGTGCCGATGTCGCCGGCCGCGTTGTCCAGGAGCGTCAGATAGCTCCTGGCCCGCAGCAGCTCCTCGCGCTGCTCCTGGGTCGCGGTGACCTCCTGAATGATGCCGATGAGGCCGCGCACCCGTCCGTCCTCCTCGAACCGGTGCAGGGCCACACGCCAGTACCTCCGCTCGATGACGGAGTCCACCCAGGTCCGCCCGCTGGTGGTGATCTCCCGGGGACGGCCGTCGGCCAGCACCTGGCGCATCACGTCCGTCCGCACGTGCATGTCCGGCAGCACCTCGCCGACGCCCTTGCCCAGGTGCGCGGCGGCGGGCACGCCGTTGAGCCGTTCGAGTGCCGGGTTCACGTACGCGTAGCGCAGCTCGGTGTCGAAGACCGCCACCCCCGCCGGGCTGCCGCCGATCAGCGCGGCCAGCGCCGTCATGGCGAAGGGCGGCGGATGGGCGTGCTCTTCGGCCTGCAACGGAGCCTCCGGAGGGTTCGTGCCTGGCGGGTGCGGAGCGCGCGGCCTTCACGGGCCACCGAGCACCCGGCCCCTCATCCTCCGCCGCCCCGCCCCGCCCCGCATCTCCGCGCGCCCGGCCGGCCGGCGTCGAGTCCGTCCAGCGTCAGGGTCCCCTCGGAGGCCGCCGCGCCGCGCGGCAGCCCGAGCGCCGCCTCGACCCGTTTCGGCACCGGGGCGAGGCCCAGCAGCCCGGTCACCAGCAGGCCCGCCAGGTGGTGCCAGGCCGGAGCCCGGCGGATCATCGCGTGGTCGCTGCCCGGGATCGTGACGAGACAGGTCCGGGCTCCTGCCCGGCGTGCCCTGGCCGTGAGCGACTGGGACGCCAGGGGGCTCGTCACCCGGTCCCGCGTGCTGTGCAGCAGGACGACGTCCCGCCCCGCGAGCTGCGTCACCGGGTCGCCGGGCGGGCACCACGGCGCGAGGCCCACCACCGAGCGGACCAGTGGGTGGCCCGCTGCGTGGAGGGCGGCGCGGGCTCCCATGGAGTGGCCGAGGAGGACCACGGGGATGTCGCCCGCCTCCCGCCGCAGGCCGTCCAGCACCCGCAACGTGTCGTGCAGCGGGTCCTCGCGGGAGCCGTTCCAGCCCCGGTGCGTGTAACGGACCCGCTGCACGCGCACACCGGGCTCACCGCGCACCGCACGCGCCACCGCACGCGCCACCGGCAGCATCCGCAGACCCGGCAGGTTCAGGGCGCCGGGTGCCGGCGCGGCCATGCCCGTCTCGTAGCCGCCGTGGAGGACGAGCACTGCTGCCGACGGCGGTCTTCCGGCCACACGTACCTCCAGATCGGGGTCGCGGGCCGACGCCCGCACACCCCATGTTCGGTGCCGGAGGGCCGACGGATGGGTCGAACGTGTCGATGTGTGGAAAGTGCCGTTCACTGGGGGACGCACGGACCGTTCCCGTACGCGACCCAAGGAGCCGCCGACATGGCGTCAGGACCTCGAATCGGCCAACCCGCCCCGGACTTCACCCTGTCCGGAGGCGTTCTCACGGAGGACACATTCACGCGGCGCGACTACACGCTCTCCGCCGCACGCGGCCGGGCCGTCGTCCTCGCCTTCTACCCCGGTGACGACACGGCCGTCTGCACCAAGCAGCTCTGCTCCTACTCCTCGGGCCTCGAGACCTTCGAGAACCTCGACGCCGAGGTCTGGGGAATCAGTCCACAGGGTGTGGACAGTCATGAGTCCTTCGCCCGTGGTCACGGCCTGCGCATGCCCCTGCTGGCCGACACGGGGCGGGAGACCGCCCGGGCCTACGGGGTCGCCGCACCCGGCATCGGCGTACGCCGTTCCGTCTTCCTGATCGGGCCGGACGGTGTGGTGCGGTGGAAGCACGTCGCCCTGCTCGGTGCCACCTTCCAGTCGCTCGACACGCTCGCCCAGCAGCTTTCCGGCATCGGCAGCCGGTAAAGACTGCCGGGCTCCGGCAGTGCCGCCGCAGGGCCCTCCGTGGGACCATTCAGTCGGTTCGACGGAAGTTCTTCGGGGGACAGCGAACAAACGGGGGAGTGATCACGTGACCGTTCTCCTCGGTCTCGGCATTGCGGGGGTCGCGCTTCTCGCCCTCTCCCTGATCTTCGACGGGATCCTCGAAGGGCTCCTCGGTGACGCTCTGGGCGGGCTGTTGAACGGCTTCTTCGACGGCCTGCTCTCCCTGCCCGTCATCGCCGGCTTCCTGTCCATGCTCGGCTTCGGGGGAGCGATCGTCCTCGGCACCACCGGGGCCGGAATCCCCCTCGCCCTCACGGCCGGAGCGGCCGCGGGCGTCGTCGCGGCCTGGCTGACATGGAAGTTCAGCCAGGCCCTGATGCGGGATCAGACCACGGCCACACCACGCGGGGACGACCTCGTCGGCACCTCGGGTTCGGTGGTCACCCCGATCCCGGCCGACGGGTACGGCGAGGTCCTGCTCCGGCTCGCCGGCCAGACCGTGAAGTTCTCCGCGAAGAGCGCCGTACCGGTCGAACGCGGTGCCGAGATCTGGGTGGAGGCCACCCTCTCGACCACCTCGGTCACGGTCCGCCCCGTCGAGCGCTGACCACCACAGAGTCACACGCCTGTCCGAAACCCGTACAGCCGAACAGACCGCCGTCCCGCCGGGAACTCCGTGGGGAGGGCAAGGGGGACACCTCTCATGAGCCCAGTAGTCATCGCCATCATCGGCATCGTCGTACTCGTCGTACTCCTGGCCCTCGCCGTGATCACCAGGTACAAGGTCGCGGGTCCCAGCCAGGCTTTCATCATCACGGGGCGCCGGGGCAAGAAGTCCACCGACCCGGTGACCGGCCGCACCAGCATCGACAACAGCGGCCAGAAGGTCGTGGTCGGCGGCGGCGTCTTCGTCGTGCCCTTCGTCCAGCAGAAGTTCACCCTGGACCTCTCCAGCCGCCACATCCCCGTCGCCGTACGCGGCGCCGTCACCCTGCGCGGGGTGAAGTCCAACCTGGAGGGTGTGGCGATCGTCAAGGTCGGCGGGAGCGAGGACGCGATCCGTGCCGCGGCCCAGCGCTTCCTCCAGCAGCAGAACGGCATCGTCGGCTTCACCCAGGAAGTGCTCTCCGGGGCCCTCCGCGCCATCGTCGGCCGCATGTCGGTCGAGGACATCATCCGCGACCGCGCCGCGTTCGCGGGGCAGGTCGCCGAGGAGGCCGAGGCCAGCCTCTCCGGCCAGGGCCTCATCCTGGACGCCTTCCAGATCCAGGACATCACCACGGAGGGCTCCTACCTGGAGGACCTCGGCCGTCCCGAGGCAGCCCGCGCCAAGCAGGAGGCGGACATCGCGGAGGCGATCGCCCGGCGCGCGTCCGAGCAGGCCCGGCTGAAGGCTGCGGAGGAGATCGCCATCGCCGAGCGGACGTTCTACCTCAAGCAGGCCGAGATCAAGGCGGAGACCGAAGCCGCGGCGGCCAAGGCCAACGCGGCGGGTCCCCTCGCCGAGGCCGCCCGCCAGCAGGAAGTCCTCAGCGAGCAGGAGAAGGTCGCCGAGCGCCAGGCCGCCCTGACGGACCGTGAGCTCGACACCAAGGTCCGCAAGCCCGCCGACGCCGCCCGCTACCAGGCCGAGCAGGAGGCGGAGGCCCGACGCATCGCCCAGGTCAAGGAGGCCGAGGCCGACGCGGAGCGCTCCCGTCTCACCGGTCAGGGTGAGAAGCTCCACCGCTCCGCCCTCGCCGACGCCGTACGCATCGAGGGTGAGTCCGAGGCGGCCGCGATCGCCGCGAAGGGCGCAGCCGAGGCCGAGGCCATGCAGAAGAAGGCCGACGCCTTCGCGCAGTACGGCGACGCGGCCGTCCTTCAGATGCTGGTCGAGGTGCTGCCCCAGGTCGTCGCCAAGGCGTCCGAGCCGCTGAGCGCCATCGACAAGCTGACGGTCATCTCGACGGACGGCGCGAGCCAGCTGTCCCGCACGGTGACCGACAACGTCGCCCAGGGCCTGGAGCTCCTCAACTCCACCACGGGCGTCGACCTGGGCGCGCTGCTGCGGAACCTTCAGAGCAAGACCGCGGGCACGGAGTCCGTACCGGCGGTCCCGGCCCCCGCCGCGAACGGCGAGAAGATCGAGATCAAGGATTGACCAGGCCCCTCCCCGCGCCCGGACCGGTGTCCGCTACCGGCCGGGCGCACCGGCGGTCCGGACGGCGGCCACCCTCTCCCGCCAGGGCGTATGGGCGTAGGGATCCTCGTCCTCCGTCAGGGTGAGCCGGGCGCTCCTGGCCTCCTCCCATGCCGCCCGGGCGGCCTCCCGGCGGCACGGCCCGCACCGCGTCCCACCGTCCTCGTCGGCGGGCCCCGGCCGGAAGAGATGCTCCTCCCCGGGCCCGGTGCACACCACCAACGGCGCTACGGGAGGCTCCGGCTGGGGCGGCGGCACGGGCGCCGCCTCCTCGGGCAGCTTGTGCACGAGCCTGTGCCGCAGGAATCCCACGGCCGAACGCACCCCGCCCACCGGCAGATCACTGACCAGCACCCGCCGTATGTCGTCGGCGGTGACCCCGCGCCGCAGCCATGCCACGGCGAGCTTCACCAGCTTCCGGGCCTCCGCGACGCCCAGGTGCAGCGAGCGGTGCGCATGCCGCAGGGACAGCAACACCCGCTCGGCCTCGGCAGCTTCCGGCTCGGGTCCGGCCAACGCGACTTCCTGCGGCTCCGGTTCGGAGGGTGGGTGGGAAGAGTTCTTCCCCTGTTCTTCGTCTACCGGTGTATAGCCACCGACTACGCGACTCCCCGGCCGGCCGACCGTCGGATTCCGCTCACTCGGAGACGCTGCCGCAGGCACCGGGCTTCCGCCCCGGGCCGCCGTCGCCTCTTCCGGGTGAAGGGCCACGTTCGCGAGGAGCTGCTCGGTCGTCCAGAACCCACGCCCGCCCTGCTCCCGCCACTCGTGCAGGAACCCGTGCGTGAGCAGCAGCTTCTATCAGTGCATTCGCCGAGCGGCCGTCGGCCTCCACCCGTGCGGCCACCCGGCGCCAGCCCGGTGAGGACGTCAGCTCGACCGCAAGCCCGTAGCTCGCCAGATCGGCCACCGCCTGCAGGGCATTCTGCAAGGACCCCGCCCGGACGACCTCGGGGTACAGCGCCACGTACTCGTGCATGGGATCGTTCGGCGCCGTGTCGCCGGCGAGCTGTTCGGGCATGCGAGCGAGTCTGTCAGGCCGGCGCCCTGTACGAGGTGAGTTCACTCCCGCCCTCGAACCGCGACACAGGCACGGCGCAGCTCGAAAACGCCGGCCCCCCGGGTCGAAACCGCGCTCCGGTTAGGGTAATGGGCAGATAAAAAGCTGATCAAAAGCGCGCCGTTCCGCCGCGCGCTCCTCGGGAGGAAGCCATGGGAACGCGCCGCACGTCACTGCCGGGAGTCGGCGTCCAGTACGACTACACCACCGAATCGGGGCAGCACATCTCCGTGGTCGTGCATCACGACGGGCGGCGGTTCCTGGGGTTCTACGAGAAGGACGACCCAGATTCATGCGTGCTCTCCGTACCCCTGACGACCACCGAGGCCACCGGGCTCGCGCACCTCATCGACGCGGCGCCGATCGACGCCGTACGGACCGAGGGGATCGACCTGGTCACCGAGCACATCCCGCTCGGGACCCGCTCCCCGTACGGCGGGCGGCTGCTCGGGGACACCCGGGCGCGGACGCGGACCGGGGCCTCGATCGTGGCCGTGCTGCGTACGCACAGTGCGCATCCGTCGCCCGGGCCGGACTTCCGGCTGGCCATCGGGGACACACTCGTCGTCGTAGGAACGCGTGAGGGCGTCGACACGCTCTCCGAGATCATTGCGGAGGGCTGACCGTGCACGACACGACCGCACTGCTGGTGGAGCTGGGCTCCGTCATTCTGGGGCTCGGCATCATCGGAAGATTCGCCGGGCGGATAGGTCTCTCGCCGATCCCGCTCTACCTGCTGGCCGGGCTCGCGTTCGGTGAGGGCGGTCTGCTGCCGCTCGGCGCCAGCGAGGAGTTCACCGCCATCGGGGCGGAGATCGGCGTCATCCTGCTGCTGCTCCTGCTCGGTCTCGAGTACAGCGCCTCGGAGCTCGTCACCAGCCTCAAGACGCAGTACCCGTCCGGGGCCGTCGACTTCGTGCTCAACGCGACACCCGGCGCGGCCGCCGGTCTGATACTCGGATGGGGGCCCGTGGGGGCCGTCGCGCTGGCCGGGGTCACGTGGATCTCGTCCTCGGGCGTGATCGCCAAGGTGATGACCGACATGGGGCGGCTCGGTAACCGCGAGACGCCCGTGATCCTCGGCGTCCTCGTCATCGAGGACCTCGCCATGGCCGTCTACCTGCCGCTGCTCACCGCGATGCTGGCCGGCGTCGGTCTGGCCGGCGGCAGCATCGCCCTGCTGATCGCGCTCGGGACCGTCGGCTTCGTGCTGTACCTCGCGCTGCGCCACGGCCGGCTCATCAGCCGCGCGGTGTCCTCCGACAACCCGGAGATGCTGCTGCTCGTCGTCCTCGGGCTCACCGTCCTGGTGGCCGGCGTCGCCCAGCAGCTCCAGGTCTCCGCGGCCGTAGGCGCCTTCCTCGTGGGCATCGCCCTGTCCGGCGAGGTCGCGGAGGGTGCGCGCAAGCTGCTGACGCCGCTGCGGGATCTGTTCGCCGCCGTCTTCTTCGTGTTCTTCGGTCTGTCCACCGACCCGGCGGAGATCCCGCCCGTGCTGCTTCCGGCGGCGCTGCTGGCGGTCGTCACGGTCTTCACGAAGATCGGCACCGGCTGGTACGCGTCCCGGCGGGCCGGCATCGGGCCGCGGGGCCGCTGGCGCGCGGGCGGCACGCTCGTCGCGCGCGGGGAGTTCTCGATCGTCATCGCCGGTCTGGCCGTGGCCACCGAGCCGCGGATCGGGCCCATCGCGACCGCGTACGTGCTGATCCTGGTGATCGTCGGGCCGCTCACCGCCCGCTGGACGGAACCGGTCGCCTCGAAGCTCCAGGCCGCTCTGGCCGGGAAGCGGAAGAAGCCGGCCGTGGTGGCTGACCCGCCGATGCCGTCGCACGACGACCTCACGCCGGAGCACGCGGGGCGCGACTCCGACTGACGGATCCGCCGGACGGCGGTCAGAGCGGGGTGGCCGCGTGGAGGATGCCGACGAGCGTCACCGTCGCGTTGAGCGACGACAGCGCCGAGGCCGCCGTCCCCGCCGTCGCGGTCACCGCCGCGAGGGCCAGATGCGGTGAGGCCGGGGGCCAGAGTCCGGCCGGGGGCCGGGGGTCGAGCAGCGCCGCCACCCGGCGCGGCACAGGACCCGTCGGCAAGGAAGCCGCGAAGGCGGGAAGCACGGCGGGGCCGGCCGGGCGGTGCGAGAACAGCGCCGCCTTGCCGACCGCCGTGGCGACGGTCCGGCGGCTGCCGACCGCGTACGCCGCCTCCTCGTCCGCCCAGCGTTCGGTGCTGTACGCCACCGCCGTGCGCAGGGGGAGCAGGAACGGGTTGGCGCGGGCCGCCAGTTGTGTCACCAGCAGATAGCGGTGGTGCCGGCCGGTCAGGTGCGCGCGTTCATGGGCGACGAGCGCATGGCGTTCACGGGCGTCCAGGCAGTCCATCATCGCCGTGGAGACGACGACCCGGCCGCGCCCTCCCGGCAGGGCGTAGGCGTACGGGTCGGGGGACGGGACCACCACGAGGTCCCCCGCGGCCCCCGAGCCGTCCTGGGCCGGCAGGGCGCGGGCGGCCAGGATCCGGGTCCGGGTGTGCCGCAGGAGGGTGCCGCCCCAGGCCACCAGCACCGCCCCCAGGACTCCGATGGCGATCAGGCCCGCCTTCTCCTCGTACGGCAGCGCGGCGCGCACCTCCGGGTCCGACCAGCCGTCGGGCAGCGGGTTGCCGGGGAGCTGGGCCGTGCCCACCACCATGAGCAGGGCCAGGCACAGCGTGCTGCACAGGGCCAGCGTCGAACCCACGGCGGCCAGCAGCCGGGTGGCGCTCCTGGGGTGCAGGTGCTGTTCCGCGAGACGCGCCATGGGCAGGGCGGTCAGCGGCAGCACGAGTGGCAGGTAGACGAAGACGCCCATCGTCGTGGCTATCGGCCTTCCGGACCGGCGGGGTCGTCGTCGGGGTCGTCGGCCGCGCGGGCGAGCAGTGCGCGGAGTCTCGCCTCGTCGCCGGGGGACAGCGCGGAGACGAACCGGGCGAGGACGGCCTCCCTGTCGCGTTCGCCGTCCAGGACGCGGCGCATGCGGAGGGCGGCGAGGCCGGCCTCGTCGGAGGCCGGGGTCCAGAGGTAGGAACGGCCCTGGCGGGTGCGGGTCACGGCCTTCTTCGCGTAGAGGCGGGAGAGGATCGTGATGACCGTGGTGTAGGCGAGGTCGCCGTCGAGGTGCTTCCGCACCCACCCGGCCGTCGCGGGCCCGCCCGCCGAGCGCAGCACGGTCAGGACCTGGGACTCCAGCTGTCCCTGGCCGCGCCTGGGCAGCGGTGGGCCGTCCCGGGTGGAGCCGTCTTCCGTGCCTGTGGGCCTGTCCATCCGCGGCATCCTACTGAGTGGCCGGGTGGTGCGCGTCGGCGACCGTGCCCCCGGCGGCCACCCGCCGTACTTCTACACGGTTGTAGAATCTGCCTGGTTCCCGCACCACAGGCAACGCAACGTATGGAGACGTCATGGCCCTTTGGGATCGGATCAAGGAATCCGCGTCGACGATGCAGACGCAGCTGGAAGCGAAGAAGAACGACCTGAAGAGCGGGGCGTTCCGGGACGCGAGCATGGCCATGTGTGCCCTCGTCTCCGCGGCCGACGGTTCCATCGACCCGTCCGAGCGGCAGCGTGTCGCCTCGCTGATCGCCACGAACGACGTGCTGCGGAACTTCCCGGCGGACGACCTCCAGCGCCGGTTCAACGACTACGTGGACAAGCTGACGGCGGACTTCGCGTTCGGCAAGGTCAGCGTGCTCCAGGAGATCGCCAAGGCGAAGAAGAAGTCCTCCGAGGCGCGTGCCGTCATCCAGATCGGCATCGTGATCGGCGGTGCCGACGGCGACTTCGACAAGTCGGAGCAGGCCGTCGTGCGCGAGGCGTGCTTCGCGCTGGACCTGCCGCCGCACGAGTTCGACCTGTAGGGCGCCGACTCCCGGCGCGTACGGCCCGGGCCCTCGGGCCGTACGCGCCGGGGCACCTCAGAGCTCCGTCGTCGGCCAGTCCAGCAGCCGGGCGCCGATCACCGCGGTCTGCAGCGTGTAGCGGTGCAGCGGATCGGACGGGTCGGAGCCGGTCAGCTGGTGTATCCGCTCCAGCCGGTACGTCAGCGCGCGCACGCTCAGCGACAGCCGACGGGCCGTCTCCGCGGCGACACAGCCCGCGTCGAAGTACACGGACAGCGTGCGCAGCAGGGGCTCCGCGCCGCCCCGTGCCTCCTTGAGCGGGCCGAGCTCGCTCCGCACCAGGTCGGCCATCGCCTGCCGGTCCCTGGTCAGCACCGGATAGACCAGCAGGTCGGCGGCGTACAGCACGGGGTCGTCGAGGCCCATCCGCTGAGCCAGATCGAGGGCGTCGAGCGCCTCGTCGTACGAGTGGACCACCCCGCCGGGGCCCCGGTGCGGGCGGCCGACCGCGACCTGCCCGCCGTCCGTCGCGGCATGGGCCTGCTTCGCGAAGTAGCGCAGGACGTCGGGCTGGCTGCCGGGGGCTATGCAGACGAGCCGCCCGTCCTTCGTGGTGAGCAGGATCTTCCGGCCGCCGAAACGGGCGAGCAGGGCAGCCTCCACGCCGCGGGGCACCGCGTCGGACTCGGTGTAGGCCTGGGGGCCCGCCGCCACCGCGACGGCGTGGGCCCGCGAGAGCCGCAGCCCGAACCTGGTGGCGCGCTCCGCGAGCCGGCCCAGGTCGCTGCGCCCGTACAGCAGGTCGTCGATGAACTCCCGCCGCGCCGCTTCCTCCCGCCGCACCGTGATGCGCTGCGCCCGCTCGAAACCTTCCGCGAAGGCGTCGACCGTCTGCTCCACGGCGGCCAGCACGGCATCGGCGGCGACCGCGCCCTGCGGGCCGGGCGGCCAGGCGGCGCGGGTCTCCGCGAGGTGGCGCCGCACCAGGGCCCGCAGCTGGTGCCCGGCCTCCGCCGCCTCACGGCCGAGCGCGCGCCGCGTCTCCAGCTCGTCCCGGGTGAGGCGTCGGCCGGTGTCCGCGACCTCGGCCAGGATCCGGGCATAGCCCTCCAGGAACCGTTCGGGGATCTCGGGCTCCGCCACTCGCACTCCTCCACACATCGCCGGCCTCGTCATCCCGTCAACGCACGGAGGCCGGTGCCGGTGCCCGGCAGGCCGGTCCCGTAAAGGCTGCCGGATTCCGGCAGTGCGCCAGAACCCGCCCGGCTGACACGATCTGTTCAGCAACACACGGGGGAACAACGGGGGTCACGGGGGATCACGGGGGAAGAAACCGGTTGCTGCGAGGCCGTGTTCGCGGTGTCGCAGCGCCGGTCCCCCGTCCCACCCGACGCCGCCCGGTTCCCCGGGCCGCACGGCGTCGCAGGGGGGGACCGGATGACCGAATTCTTTTCCGCAGCACTCGCGTTCCCGGCGGTCGTCTTCGGCGGTGCGCTGGTGGTCGTCGTCTGCTTCTGGCTGCTGGTGCTGGTCGGAGCGGCGGGTCACGACTCCTTCGACACCGACCTCGACACCGAGGCCGTCGGCTTCGGCGGGGTGCCCGTGTCCGTGTCGGTGTCGCTGTTCATCGCCGTCTCCTGGTTCACCGGCCTGGTCGGTTCGGTCCTCGTCCTCCGCAGCGGAGCCACCGGCACCCTGCGGGCCCTGATGCACCTCGCCGTGCTGGCGGGGGCGCTCCTGATCGCCTGGGGGGTGGTCCGCATGCTCGTACGCCGCTTCCGCCGGTTCTTCCCCGCGGAACCTCCTCCATCCCGCCAGGACTTCGTGGGTCAGGTCTGCACGATCCGTACGGGATCCGTCAGCGCCGACTTCGGGCAGGCCGAGGTCGCCGCCGCCGACGGCTCGACCGCGATCGTGCAGGTGCGGCAGCCGCTCACGCCGTCCGCGCCGGGTGAGGAGTTCACCTCCGGCAGCACGGGCCTGCTCTACGCGTACGACGCCGACGGCGAGTTCTTCTGGGTCTCGCCGTACGACGCCTCGCTCGCCCCGCGCCCGCTGCCGCGCAAGGCCGTCTGACCCGCACCTCTTCTTCCGGGCCCCGGGCCCGTGGTTCCGCGCGCCGTGATCCGGGGCGCTCCTCCTCTTCGTACGTCTAGGACTGACATGGATGCCATCTCCTGGGGCATCGGCGTGATGATCGCCGTTGTCCTGCTCATCACCATCGCTCTGGTCTTCGTCATCACCCGGCTCTTCCGAAAGGTCGAGCAGGGGAAGGCCCTGATCATCTCCAAAACCAAGAAGGTCGACGTCACCTTCACCGGTGCGGTGGTCCTCCCCGTGCTGCACAAGGCCGAGACCATGGACATCTCGGTGAAGACCATCGAGATCCGCCGTACCGGGCGCGAGGGCCTGATCTGCCAGGACAACATCCGCGCCGACATCCACATCACCTTCTTCGTCCGCGTCAACAAGACCGTCGAGGACGTCATCAAGGTCGCGCAGGCCATCGGCACGGAGCGGGCGAGCGACAAGGCCGCCATCCAGGAGTTCTTCGCCGCGAAGTTCTCCGAAGCGCTCAAGACCGTCGGCAAGCAGCTCGACTTCGTCGACCTGTACACCAAGCGCGAGGAGTTCCGGGACCGGATCATCCGGGTCATCGGGACCGACCTGAACGGCTACCACCTCGACGACGCCGCGATCGACTTCCTCGAGCAGACGCCGATGGCGCAGCTCGACGGCGCCAACATCCTGGACGCGCAGGGAATCCGAAAGATCACCGAGCTGACGGCGATCGAGCACGTGCGGACCAACGAGTTCCAGCGCACCGAGCAGAAGGAGATCACCCGGCAGGACGTCGACGCCCGCGAGACCATCCTGGAGCTGGAGCGCCGGCAGGCCGAGGCGGAGATCAAGCAGCGCCGCGAGGTGGAGACCCTGCGGGCCCGTGAGGAGTCGGCCACCGCACGGGTGCAGGAGGAGGAGCGGCTCGGCTCGCAGAGCGCCTTCATCCGCACCGAGGAGCAGCTCGGCATCCAGCGGGAGAACCAGGCGCGCGAGGTCGCCGTCGCGCAGAAGAACCGTGAGCGGGTCATCGCGGTGGAGAACGAGCGCATCGAGAAGGACCGGATGCTGGAGGTCATCGGGCGCGAGCGGGAGACCGAGCTGAACCGGATCGCCGCGACGAAGGAGGTCGAGGCCGAGCGCCGTGAGGTCGCGGACGTGATCCGGGAGCGGATCGCGGTGGACCGTACGGTCGCCGAGCAGGAGGAGTCGATCCTGACGCTGCGGGCCGTCGAGGAGTCGGAGCGCACCCGCAGGTCCGTGATCATCGCGGCCGAGGCGGAGGCGCAGGAGAAGCTGGTCAAGGACATCAAGGCGGCCGAGGCCGCGGAGTCGGCCGCGGTCCACCTGGCGGCCGAGCAGCTGACGCTCGCGGACGCCCGGCTGAAGACGGCCGACCTCGACGCGCAGGCGAAGCTGCGGCTGGCGGAGGGCATCCAGGCCGAGTCCGCGGCGGCCGGGCTGGCGGACGTCCAGGTCAGGGACGCGGAGGCCGAGGTCACCGAGAAGGCCGGCCGCGCGGAGGCGCAGGCCACCGAGGCCCGGCTCAGGGCCGAGGCGGAGGGCGCGCGGCTCAAGGCGCTGGCGGCCGCCGAGGGCACGCAGGCCCAGGCGACCGCGGACGCCGCGGTGATCGGCGAGAGGCTGAAGGCCGAGGCCGAGGGGCTCACGGAGAAGGCGGCGGCGATGGCCGCGCTGGACGAGGCGTCGCGCGGACACGAGGAGTACCGGCTGCGGCTGGCCGCGGAGAAGGAGATCCGCCTCGCGGAGTTCGACGTGCAGCGGCAGGTGGCCGAGGCACAGGCGACAATCCTGGCGACGGGTCTCGAGAACGCTGACATCGACATCGTCGGCGGGGACTCGGTCTTCTTCGACCGGCTGGTCTCGTCGATCTCGCTGGGCCGGAGCGTGGACGGGTTCATGGACAACTCCAGGACCGCGCAGGCCCTTGCCGGGCCGTGGCTGGACGGCAGCGGGTCCTTCACCGACGACCTGACCCGGATGCTCGGGTCCGTCACCTCGGGGGACGTGCAGAACCTGACGGTGTCCGCGTTGCTGATGCGGCTGATGCGGGGGACGTCGGGGGCGGCATCGGGGCAGGTGCGGCAGTTGCTGGCGGCGGCGGAGGAGCTGGGGCTGGCGGGCATGACCGTGTCGTCGCTGACGGAGGGCGGCGGTACGGGTTCGGCGGAGCCGTCGCTGAACGGGGCCGCAGGGGTGGCGTAGCCACCTGGACTCGGGGATGCCGCTGGGCGGGCCCGAGCCGGGCCGTGGGTTCCGCCCGGGCGGCGCGAGGGTTCCGTCCTCGAACGCCGGACGGGCTTGAATCCGGCGTCCAGCACCCCTGCCGCGGGCTGGGTTCTGTCGCCCCGGCCCCAGGGGGGCGGGGCGCTGTAGTGAGTGATTTCTCGTAGGGAGCCGTACGCATGGACCGTGACGCCACACCCACCGATGGCGGTGCCTACGAGGTGCTCCGGCGGCGGCTCGGGGCGCAGGCCGACGAGCTCGTCCGGCGCGCCGAGGCGCTCAACGCGCGGCGGACCGAGGAGTTCGGGTCGACCGGCCTGCGGCTCCTGGCCACCGAGCAGGTGCACACCGGGCGCCCCTCGCTCGCCCGGGACCTCGTGGCGGTCGGTGGCCGGCTGCTGTTCGGCTTCGAGCGCGGGCCGGGGGCCGCCGGCGAGGCCGGGGTAGGTGACGTCCTCGTCCTCCGGGAGCCCGGACTGGAAGAGGTCGCGGGCGAAGGACCGCTGGCCGACGAGGCGTTCGTACGGGAGTTCGCGGGCCTGCACCGCTACTTCCGCGACGCCCGGCTGCTGCGTCTGCGCACGGTCGGCGGCCGGCTGATCGCCGTGTTCCGTACCGGTGAGAGCGCCGAGGACGTCCGTGTCCTGCGGTGGGCCCTGGGGCCGGACGGGACTCCCGGTGAGTTCCTGGACGCACGGGGCGAGCGGGACCACGTCTTCCCGCCCTCGCACGACTTCGACTGGACCCCCGCGGGCCGGGAGTCGCACCGCCCCGGCCGGCACCCGCACATCGCCGTGGCCGACGGCGCGCTCTTCGTGGACACCCTGGGCGGCACGCTCACGGTCAAGACCGAGGACGACACCACCACCCCCGACGGGATCTACGAGGAGCCCGTCGACGAGCCCTTGCAGTCCCTCGCGGACGCCGACGTCGAGTACGCCAGGGCAGGGCCCCTGGTCCTGCTGCGGGTACGCCCGTACAAGGAGGACGCCTGGCGCCACCTGGTCCTCAACACGCTGCTCGGCCGGGTCCGGCGGCTGGACGCGATCGGGCCGTCGTGCCACCGGCTCCCCGAGGACCAGGGGATCATCTTCCCCGGCGGCTACTACCTCACGACCGGCGCGGCCAAGACCTTCGACACCGCCGAGGAGCTCACCGACCCGGTCTTCGAGGGCGCGGTCCGCTCGCCCAACGGCGAGGACGTGCTGTACGTCTTCCGGTCCCGCGACGAGAGCCGCACCCTGCTCCTGCCGTACAACCTGATCCGCCAGGAGGTCGCCACCCCGCTGCTCGGCCGGGGGCACGCGCTCCTGGACGACGGCACCCTCGTGCTGCTGAAAGGCGGCGAGGACGGGCCCGCGCGCGTGCACCCGCTGCAGCGCTGGCAGACCCCGTACGTCTCCGACACCTACGCCGCCTCGCGTCCCGCCGGCACGGGCCCGCTCGCCAGGACCGGCAACGCCGACCTCGTGCGCGGGATCTCCGACTGCCTCGCCCTGGCGCACGGCGTGCGCGACATGACGCCGACCGCCGCCGTGTACGCCCGGCTCGTCGCCGACTGCGCGCGGGCGGCCGACCGGTACCACTGGCTCGCCGATACCGGTCTGGGCCTGCTCGCCGAGCCCCTGGACGAGATCGGCCGGACCGCCCGGCAGGTGCTCGCCGAGTTCGAGGCGGTGCAGGAGCTGACCCGGCAGGCCGCCGAGGCCCTCGACGGGACGGCAGCCCGGCTCACCGCGCTGGTCCGGCGCATCCGGGGCGAGGCCCCGCGGTCCGCCGCCGCCTGGGTGGACCAGCTGACCGAACTGCGGCGCACCCACGGTCACCTGGCGACGCTCGCCGAGATGCGGTACGCCGACACCGGGCGGATCGCCGAGCTGTCCGCCGAGGCCGAGGAGGACCTGGCGTCGGCCGCCCGGCGGGCCGTGTCCTTCCTCGCCCGCGAGGACGCCTTCACCGGCTACCACGAGGAGCTCACCGCCCTCACCGGGGCCGCCGGGGCGCTGACCGCCGCCGCGGGCGCCTCCGAGGTGGCCGACCGGCTGACGGAGATCACCGAGTCACTGGCGACCGTCACGGACGTGGTGGCGGGGCTCGACATCGGTGACGCCACCGTCCGTACGTCGATCCTGGAGCGGATCGCCGGGGTGCTGGGCGACGCCAACCGGGCCCGCGCCACCCTCGACGCCCGCCGCCGGGAGCTGCTGGCGCAGGAGGGCAGGGCCGAGTTCGCCGCAGAGTTCGCGCTGCTCGGGCAGGCCGTCACGGGGGCGCTGGCCGCCGCCGACTCCCCCGGCGCCTGCGACGAGCAGCTGGCGCGGCTGCTGCTCCAGCTGGAGAACCTGGAGTCCCGGTTCGCGGAGTCCGACGACTTCCTCGGCCGGCTGGCCGAGCGCAGGACCGAGATCCACGAGGCCTTCTCGGCCCGCCGCCAGACCCTCCAGGACGCCCGTGCCCGGCGGGCCGAGCGCCTCGCGGACTCGGCCGCCCGGGTGCTGGAGACGGTCACCCGGCGCCTCGCGGCGCTGGAGGACCTGGACGCCGTCCACACGTACTTCGCGTCCGACCCGATGGTCGCCAAGGTGCGGCGCACCGCCGACGAGTTGCGCGAGCTGGGCGACCCGGTGCGCGCGGAGGAGCTCGACGGGCGGCTGAAGGCGGCCCGCCAGGAGGCCGGCCGGGCGCTGCGGGACCGGGGCGAGCTGTACGCGGACGGCGGCACGGTGCTCAAGCTGGGCCGGCACCGCTTCGCGGTGAACACCCAGCCCTTCGACCTGACCCTGGTCCCGTACGGGGACGGGCTCGCCTTCGCGCTGACCGGCACCGACTACCGGGCCCCGGTCACCGACCCGGATTTCGCGGCGACCCGCCCGTACTGGGACCGGCTGCTGCCCTCGGAGTCACCGGACGTCTACCGCGCCGAGCACCTGGCCGCCCGGCTGCTGGACGAGCACGGCGCCGACGCGCTGGCCGGCGCGCGGGACCTGGCGGCCCTCGTCCGGGAGGCGGCGGCGGCGGCCTACGACGAAGGGCACCAGCGGGGTGTCCACGACGAGGACGCCACCGCGATCCTGACCACGCTGCTGCGGCTGCACGCCGGCGCCGGGCTGCTGCGATACGAGCCCTCCGTGCGCGCCGCCGCGCAGCTGTTCTGGGCGCACGAGGCCGACGAGGCCCTGCGCGCCTCCTGGACACGCCGGGCCGTGTCGCTGGCGCGGGCCCGGGACACCTTCGGGCTCGCCCCGGCGATCGGCGTCCTCCAGGAGGAGTGGGCGGCGGCGATGAGGGCGGGTGACGCGGCCGCCGCGTACCTCTTCGAGGAGCTGACGAGCGGCCCCGCCGGGTTCGTCACGAGCACGGCCACCCGCACCCTCCTGGAGAAGTTCCGCCGGGCGACCGGGACCTCGGCGTACGACGACGACCTGACGGCGCTCTCCGACGACCTCCCCGCCCGGCGCCAGCTGGTCGAGGGCTGGCTCGGCCCGTACGCCACCGCGAGCGGCGCCGATGCGGACGCCGGGGACCTGGCGGAGGCCGCAGCCGTGGAGCTGTGCCCGGATCTGGCACGGTACGACTGCGACGCCCCGCTCACCGCGACCGTGGAGGGGCTGCTCGGCGACCACCCCCGGGTGGACCGGGGGACGCTGACCGTCCGGCTGGACGAACTCCTCGCCCGTACCGCCGCCTTCCGGGCCGTCGGCGTGCCCGGGTTCCGTGCCTACCAGCGGCTGCGCACCACGCTCGTCGACTCCGAGCGGGCCCGGCTGCGGCTGGACGACCACCGGCCGCGCGTGATGTCGGCGTTCGTCCGCAACCAACTGCTGGACGAGGTGTACCTGCCGCTGATCGGCGACAGCCTCGCCAAGCAGCTCGGCACCGCCGACGCGGACCGGCGCACCGACTCGCAGGGTCTGCTGCTGCTCGTCTCCCCGCCCGGTTACGGCAAGACGACCCTCATGGAGTACGTCGCCGACCGGCTCGGCATGGTCCTCGTCAAGGTCAGCGGCCCCGGCCTCGGTCACGACGTGACCTCGCTGGACCCGGCGCAGGCACGCGGCACGACCGCCCGGCACGAGGTCGAGAAGATCAACTTCGCCCTGGAGTCGGGCAACAACACCCTGCTCTACCTCGACGACATCCAGCACACCTCGCCGGAGCTCCTCCAGAAGTTCATCCCGCTCTGCGACGCCACCCGCCGCGTCGAGGGGGTGAGGGACGGCGAGCCGCGCAGCTACGACCTGCGGGGCAAGCGGTTCGCGGTGGTCATGGCGGGCAACCCGTACACGGAGTCCGGGGACCGGTTCAGGATTCCGGACATGCTCGCCAACCGAGCCGACGTATGGAATCTCGGCGAGGTGCTGAGCGGCCGGGAGGACGTCTTCGCGCTGAGCTTCGTGGAGAACGCCCTGACCGCCAACCCGGTCCTCGCCCCGCTCGCGGGGCGCTCCCGCACCGACCTCGCGCTGCTCGTGCGCATGGCGTCCGGGACGGGCGCCGTGGCCCGCGCCGACCAGCTGGAGCACGCGTACGCGCCGGCCGAGCTGGACCGGATCGTGGCGGTGCTGCGCCATCTCCTCACCGCCCGGGAGACCGTCCTCGCGGTGAACGCGGCGTACATCGCGTCGGCGGCACGGACCGACGCGACGCGTACCGGGCCGCCGTTCCGGTTGCAGGGCTCCTACCGCAACATGAACAGGATCGCCGAGCGGATCGTGCCCGTGATGAACGACGCCGAGCTGTCCGCCGTCGTCGACGACCACTACGCGGGCGAGGCCCAGACGCTCACCACCGGCGCCGAGTCGAACCTCCTGGAACTGGCCGCCCTCCGGGGCACGCTCACCCCGGCCCAGGCGGAGCGCCGGTCGGCGATCGCCTCCGCCTATGTGCGTACGCAGGCCCTCGGCGGCCCCGGCGGCGACCCCGCCTCCCGCGCGGTCGGTGCGCTGGGCCTGCTCGCGGATCGGATCGCGGCGGTCGAGGCGGCCATCGACAGGGCGGTGGCACCCCACAACGCGGACGCGGGCCCACGCCCCCGTCACGCGATGATCACCGACACGCCCGACTGAACCGGAGGGAGCAAGGCATGCTGGGTCATGTGTCCTCACTTCCGCCACAGCCCCAACGACCCGCGAGCAGCGGCCACATGGTGGTCTGCGGCGACGACACCCTCGGCCGCCGGCTCGCCGTGGAGCTGCGTTACGTGTACGGGGAGCGGGTCACGCTCCTCGTCCCGCCGGGCCGGGAGCCCAGCAGACCGGACGTGCCCCTGACCCAACGGGCCCGGGCCGGCGCCCTGTTCGGGCGGATGTCGGCGGCGATGAACCGCAACGGCGCGGGCGGTTCGAACGGGAGCGGCGACACGAACGCCGGGGTCGAGGCCGTCCGCATCATGGAGGCGCACGAGCCGTCCGACGAGGTGCTGGAGGAGGCGGGTGTCGACCGGGCCGCCGCGCTGGCGCTCGTCTACGACGACGACGAGCTCAACATCCGGGCCGCCCTGACGGCCCGCCGGCTCAATCCACGTCTGCGCCTCGTCATCCGGCTCTACAACCGCAAGCTGGGCCAGCATCTGGAGACGCTGCTCGACCAGGCGGCCGCCGTCGCCATGCCCGGTCTCGACCCGGCCGCCCTGGACACCTCCACCACCGTCCTGTCCGACGCCGACACCGCGGCCCCCGCCCTGGCCGCCACCGCGCTGACCGGCAGCAGCAAGGTCATCCAGGCCGAGGGCCTGCTCCTGCGCGCCGTGGAGCGCACCCCGCCCCGCCCGGGCGAGCTCGCCGACCCCGGGCTGTGCACGCTGGCGCTCCTCTCCTCCACCAGCCAGGACCCGGCCGGCAGCGAGGGCTCCGACAGCAGCGGTGCGGAAGGGCCTCAGCTCCTGCCCGACCTGGCGACGGTGAACGCCGCCACGGGCCGGGGCACGATCGTCCTGGAGGCCATCAGCCAGGCGGGGCCCGACCGGGGACCCGCACGCATGGGAGGCAGGGGCGCTCCGCTCGGCCAGGTCTTCTCCCGGCGGCTGCGCTGGTCGGCGCTGGGCGTCGCGGCGGCCGTCGTCGCCCTGGCCGTCGCCTCGGTGATCACCACGGGCGACAGCCCGGTGCACGCCGCCTATCTGACTCTGCTCGACCTGCTGGCGATGGGTGACCCCGCCGTCGAGGACACCGACTCGGACTCCCGCCAGGTCATCCAGCTGCTCTCCGGCATGGCCGGGCTCCTGCTGCTGCCCCTGCTGGTCGCCGCCGTCCTGGAGGCCTTCGGCACGCTGCGCACCGCGTCCTCCCTGCGCCGTCCGCCGCGCGGTCTGTCGGGCCATGTGGTCCTGCTGGGACTCGGCAAGATCGGCACGAGGGTCCTGGTGCGGCTCCGCGAGCTGGACATACCCGTGGTGGTCGTCGAGGAGGACCCGGAGGCGCGAGGCATCCCGCTGGCCCGCAGCCTGCACGTGCCGACGGTCCTCGGCGACGTGACCCAGGAGGGCGTCCTGGAGGCGGCCAAGATCCGCCGCGCCCGCGCGCTGCTCGCCCTGACCAGCGTCGACACGACGAACCTCGAAGCCGCGCTGTACGCCCGCTCGGTCAAGCCGGGCCTGCGGGTGGCCCTGCGCCTGTACGACGACGAGTTCGCCACCGCCGTCTACCGCACCCTGCGCACGGCCCACCCGGGAGCCCTGACCCGCTCCCGCTCCGTGTCGCACCTGGCCGCACCGTCGTTCGCCGTCGCCATGATGGGCCGGCAGATCCTGGGCGCGGTCCCGGTGGAGCGCAAGGTCATGCTCTTCGCCGCCCTGGAGGTGGCGGGCAATCCGCACCTGGAGGGCCGCACCGTCGACCAGGCGTTCCGGGCGGGCGCCTGGCGGGTCCTGGCCCTGGACGCCACCCCGCCGGCCGACCGTCTCCCGGACCTCGCGGCCGTACCGCCGTACGACCCCCTCGACCCGCCCGGCCCCGGGGGCCCGGACCGGCCCTCCGGGCTGGTCTGGGACCTGCACCCGGGCTATGTGCTGCGGCCGGAGGACCGGGTCGTGATAGCCGCGACCCGGCGCGGACTGGCCGAGATGCTGCGCGGGCAGCGCTCGGCGGCGCGTCGCTGAGGCCGGCTAACGGAGGGTGCCCATCGCGTCTCGCACCTCCTGGAGGGTCGCCTCGGCCACGGCGTTCGCCCGCTCGTTGCCGGCGCGCAGCACGCCCCGTACGTACCCCATGTCCCGGGCGTACTCCGCCCGGCGGGCCCGGATCGGGGCCATGCGGGCGTTCACGGCCTCCGTCACGGTCCGCTTGAGACCGGCCGCGCCGCCGTTCCCGGTCTCCTCGGCGACCTCGTGCGGGTCACGGTCGAGGCAGAGCGCGGCCAGCAGCACCAGGCTCGACACACCGGGCCGCAGCTCGGGGTCGTAGGTGATGTGCCGGTCGGCGTCGGTGGTGGCGCCCTTGATCAGCCGGGCGGTCTCGTCGGCGTCGGCGCCCAGGGCGATGGAGTTGCCCCTGCTCTTGCTCATCTTGGTGGCGTCGGTGCCGAGCAGGAGGGGCGCGGCGGAGAGCAGCGCGTCGGGCTCGGGGAAGACGTGTCCGTACCGCTCGTTGAAGCGGCGGGCGACGGTGCGGGTGATCTCCAGGTGGGGCAGCTGGTCCATCCCGACGGGGACGAGGTTGCCCTTGCAGAACAGGATGTCGGCGGCCTGGTGCACCGGGTAGGTGTACATGAGGCCGCTGACGGCGGACTGCCTGGAGTGCGCGATCTCGTCCTTCACGGTGGGGTTGCGCCCGAGTTCCGCGACGGAGACGAGGGACAGGAAGGGCAGCAGCAGCTGGTTCAGGGCGGGGACCGCGCTGTGGTTGAAGACCGTCGTGCGGGATGGGTCGATCCCGATGGCGAGATAGTCCAGGAGCAGCCCCTCCACATGCTCGGTGAGCCGTTCGGCGACATCCCGGTCGGTGAGGACCTGGTAGTCGGCGATGAGCACGAAGGTCTCCACGCCGAGGTCCTGGAGGCGCACCCGGTTGTGGAGGGTGCCGAAGTAGTGCCCGAGGTGCAGGGCTCCGGTGGGCCGGTCGCCGGTGAGGACACGGAAACGGCCGGGGTCCCCGGCGAGCTGCCGTTCCAGCTCGGCACTGCGGCGCACGGCGGGGCCGGGGCCGGCGTCGAGGTCGGTGGTCATGGTCACGGGGGTCTCCTCGCTGGTGGTCTGCGCGTGGAGGACGGCCCGTCATGGGGCACCGGGGCAACGAGAAGGGCCGTCCGAAGATCGAACGGCCCTGGTTCCGTGCGGAGAAGGTGGCCGCTCCTAGGAGAAGCGCCACCAGTTACGGCACGGTACGGAGGTCATGGGCCGAGTGTATCGCGCACCGGTCCCGGAGCGCGGGCCGTTTACCTGCCGGGCCGGGCGTCCCGGGAGGGCTGGAATAGGGAGGAGGGGCACCCCGTTGTAGGGTGTGTCCACATAGTTCAAGCTTCAACAACTTCCGCTCAACACCTTTGGAGGCGGGCGCCATGCAGTTCGGGATCTTCACCGTCGGGGACGTCACCACCGACCCCACGACCGGTACGACACCGAGCGAGAACGAGCGGATCAAGGCGACCCTCGCGATCGCGCTCAAGGCCGAGGAAGTGGGCCTGGACGTCTTCGCGACCGGTGAGCACCACAACCCGCCGTTCGTCCCGTCCTCCCCGACGACCACGCTCGGTTACATCGCCGCCCGCACCGAGAAGCTGATCCTCTCCACCTCGACCACGCTGATCACCACCAACGACCCGGTGAAGATCGCCGAGGACTACGCCACGCTCCAGCACCTGGCCGACGGCCGCGTCGACCTGATGATGGGCCGGGGCAACACCGGGCCGGTCTATCCCTGGTTCGGCAAGGACATCCGGCAGGGCATCCCGCTCGCGATCGAGAACTACGCGCTGCTGCACAAGCTGTGGCGCGAGGACGTCGTCGACTGGGAGGGGAAGTTCCGCACCCCGCTGCAGTCCTTCACCGCGACCCCCCGCCCGCTGGACGGTGTCCCGCCGTTCGTCTGGCACGGCTCGATCCGCTCCCCGGAGATCGCCGAGCAGGCCGCGTACTACGGCGACGGCTTCTTCCACAACAACATCTTCTGGCCCATGGAGCACACCAGGAAGATGGTCGACCTCTACCGGCGCCGCTACGCCCACTACGGGCACGGCACCGCCGAGCAGGCGATCGTGGGCCTGGGCGGCCAGGTCTTCATGCGGAAGAACTCGCAGGACGCGGTGCGGGAGTTCCGCCCGTACTTCGACAACGCGCCGGTCTACGGGCACGGGCCCTCCCTGGAGGACTTCACCCAGCAGACCCCGCTGACCGTCGGCTCCCCGCAGGAGGTCATCGAGCGGACCCTCTCCTTCCGGGAGGACGTCGGTGACTACCAGCGCCAGCTCTTCCTGATGGACCACGCGGGACTGCCGCTGAAGACCGTCCTGGAACAGCTCGACATCCTGGGCGAGGAGGTCGTGCCCGTGCTGCGCAAGGAATTCGCCCGCCTGCGCCCGGCCGGAGTGCCGGACGCCCCCGTCCACCCGGCCGTCGCCGCCGCCCGCGCCGCCACCGCCACCGACCCGAAGGAGCTCCGATGACCGTGCCCGCCACCGTCCCCCTGAGGATCGTCGCCGTCGCGGCGGGGCTCAGCAGTCCCTCGTCCACCCGGCTGCTGGCCGACCGGCTCGCCGAGGCCGCGCGTGAGCGGCTCGCGGCGGACCAGGACCGCCGCGTCGAGGTCTCCGTCGTCGAGCTGCGCGATCTCGCCGTGGACATCGCCCACCACCTGGTCACCGGCTTCCCGCCGGCCGGCCTGAAGAAGGCGATAGACGCGGTGACCGGAGCGGACGGGCTGATCGCCGTGACGCCCGTCTTCACGGCCTCGTACAGCGGGCTGTTCAAGTCGTTCTTCGACCTGATCGACAACACCGCGCTGACCGGCAAGCCCGTCGTCATCGCCGCGACCGGCGGAACGCCCCGGCACTCGCTGGTCCTGGAGCACGCCATGCGCCCGCTCTTCGCCTATCTGCGAGCGGTCGTCCTGCCGACCTCCGTGTACGCGGCGTCCGAGGACTGGGGATCGAACGGCGACGAGTACACCGAGGGATTGCCCTCCCGGATCCGGCGCGCCGGGGGCGAGCTCGCCTCCGCCGTCACCGGGCGGACCGTCTCCGGTGCCTCCCGGGCCCTCACCCTCGACGACGGCGAGGACGCGGTCGTCCCGTTCGAGGAGCAGCTCGCCGGCCTGCGGGCCGGCTGACTCCGGGCGTCGGGGGCCTGCCCGGCCCCCGATGCCCACCTTGACTACAGTTGCTCCCTGTATGCCGTAAATGTTGAACACACCGGAGGCAGACATGGGCAGGATCGTCGTGGGCGTGGACGGATCGGACGCGTCGATCAAGGCGCTCCGCTGGGCCGTGCGCCAGGCCGAGCTGACCGGCGACACCGTCGAGGCGGTCAACAGCTGGGAGTACCCCGCGACCAGCTGGGCGTCCATGATGCCGGGCATGCCGGAGGACTTCGACCCGCAGGAGGTGGCGACCGTGGCGCTCACCGAGGCGCTGGAGGAGGCACTCGGCGCGGAGGGCGCGGCGGCGGTCGAGAAGGTCGTGGTGATCGGCAACCCCGCCCAGACCCTGCTGGACCGTGCCAGGGGAGCGAACCTGCTGGTCGTGGGCGCCCGTGGCTACAGCGGCTTCAAGGCGACGCTGCTCGGCTCGGTCAGCCTCCACGTCACCCAGCACGCCGCCTGCCCGGTCACCGTCGTCCACGACTGAGCCGGCGGGCCCCGGCGCACACCGACGGGCGGGCCTCCGGTACGCCGGAGGCCCGCCCGTCCGCCGCAGTCACTTCCGGTTGTACAGCCGCATCGTCACCGCTCCGAAGACCACCACGAACAGCGCCGACCAGCCCAGCGACCAGGCGATGTCCGTCGCGGGCCAGTTGCCGGCCATCAGCTCCCGTACGGCGGCGGCGAGATGTGTCACCGGGCTGTTGTTCACGAACGCCTGCAGCCAGCCGGGCATGGTGCTGGGGTCCACGAAGACGTTGCTCAGGAACGTCAGCGGGAAGATCACCATCATGCTGACGCCCATCACCGACTTCTCGCTGCGCAGCATCAGGCCGAACATCGTCCAGACCCAGGAGAAGGCGAAGGCGAACACCAGCAGCAGCGCGACGCCCGCCAGGACCCCGAGCGGTCCGCCGTCCGGCCGGTAGCCGATGACGATGCCGACGACGAGCATCACGGCCGAGGCCAGGAGGTAGCGCACGACGTCGCCGAGGAGGTAGCCGACCATGGGCGCCGGCCGCCAGACCGGCAGGGTGCGGAAGCGGTCGAACACGCCCTTGGCGATGTCGGTGTTCACCGCGACGCCCGTGTACATCGTGATCATCACGACGCTCATGACCAGGATCCCGGGCAGCAGGAACTGGATGTAGTCCTCGGTGGAGCCGGCCAGCGCCCCGCCGAAGAGGTAGGTGAACATCAGCACCATCATGATCGGGAAGACCGTCACGTCGAACAGCTGCTCCGGCACGTGCTTGATCTTCAGCATGGCCCGCCATCCGAAGGTCAGCGACGCCGACAGCGCGCTGGGCCGGTGCGGCCGCTTCCGGCCGACCAGCAGGGAGGCGAGGGTCTCGGCGTCCGGTGCGGTGAGTTCGGCGTCGTCGCGTTCGGCCGTGGTGGGCGCGGTGCTCATGCCGCCACCCCCTTCTTGTCCGTGAGCGCCAGGAAGACCTCGTCGAGGCTGGGCTGTCCCAGCGAGAAGTTGTCCACGTGGATGCCGCACCGGGCCAGCTCCGCCAGTGCCCGCGCGGCCTGTTCGGCCGCCCCCTTGTCGGTGCCGTGACCCCCGACCGTGGCGGTCAGCGCCACCGGGTCGTGGTCCAGCTGCACCGTCGCGTCGAGCGCGCGCGCCAGCACCCGCTCGGCCTCGGGACGCTGCCCGGGGTCGCGCAGACGCAGATGGACGGACCCCGCCCCGACGGAGGCCTTCAGCTCACCCTTCGTGCCCTCCGCGATCACCTTGCCGTGGTCGATCACGGCGATGCGGGAGGCCAGGTGGTCGGCCTCGTCGAGGTACTGGGTGGTCAGCATGACCGTCGTGCCCTGCGCGACGACGGCCCGCACGATGTCCCACACCTGGTTACGGCTGCGCGGGTCGAGCCCGGTCGTCGGCTCGTCGAGGAAGAGCAGGTCCGGGGTGTTCAGGATGGACGCGGCGATGTCGATCCGGCGCCGCATCCCTCCGGAGTAGTTCTTCACCTGCTTGCCCGCCGCCTCGCTCAGCCCGAACGCCTCCAGCAACTGCGCGGCCCGGGTCCTGGCGGCGGGCTTGGAGTGGCCGAGGAGCCTGGCCAGCAGCACCAGGTTCTCCGTACCGGTCAGGTCCTCGTCGACCGAGGCGTACTGCCCGGTGAGGCTGACCCGGCTGCGGACCGTGTCGGCGTCCTTCACGACGTCATGGCCGAAGACCCGCGCCTGGCCCGCATCCGGTCGCAGCAGGGTCGCCAGCATCCTCACGGTGGTGGTCTTCCCCGCCCCGTTGGGGCCCAGCACTCCGTAGACGGTGCCCGAGGGCACGGCCAGATCGACGCCGTCCACCGCACGGTTCTCACCGAAGACCTTCACCAGCCCCGTGGTCTCGATGGCCAGTTCAGTACTCATGGTCCCTTCCCTGTCGGCTCTGTCGAGGGCGGATACGGGGCAACCATGGCACGGGGCACGCCGGTGGCGGGGCGGATCGGACGGAACGGGAAGGGCGCGGCGGCCGGATCGGCTCCGGCCGCCGCGCCCTTCCTCCGGAATCCGGAAGGACGGCCGGATCACTCCTCGCGCGTGTAGTAGGCGTAGAACATCGTGCAGAACATCCCCGCGCCGACCACCAGCCCGATGAACCCCGACATCAGCACGCTCTTGCCGTTCAGGCTGGACAGGAAGCCGACCGCGCCCCCGGCCAGCACGCCGAAGGCCGCCGCCCGCAGTTCACGCGGCAGGGCCCACCGGACCCGTGCGAGCACGTAGCAGAGCGCGGCGAAGACCACTCCGGAGACGACTCCGAGCCAGATCTGCCCGCCGGTGGTCGCTCCGCCGTCCCGGTTGATGAAGAAGGCCCAGAAGCCGAGGATCACGCCCAGCACGAGGGGCACCGCCCAGGCGAGCGCCGTGTGCCGGTGCTCCTGGCGGACGGGAGCGGGGGCACGGGCCTGCGTCCGTCGGCGCGTCGGCATCGTCGCGTGTGTGGCCATGGCGCACAGCTCCTTCCGTCGCCCCCGTCCGTCCCTGTGTTCCTCCAGCGCACACCCGGCCGGGCCGCCCGGCAACTCGAATGGCCCACGGCCCGGAGCGCCCCGCCGCCGCAGGGGATTGGCTGGTGCCTGTGCGGACCTGTCTCTCAGCGGCTCTCTCGGCGGTGCTGCTCGTCGTGCTGGCCGTGCTGGTCCCGGTGAGCGCGCTCTCGGCGTGGGTCGATCTGGAGCTGGACGACACCGACCGCTATCTCGCCGCCGTCTCGCCCCTGGCCTCCGACGCCGACGTACAGGACACCGTCGCCACGCTGGTCACCGACGAGGCGATGAAGAACATCGACGTCGGCCCGCTCCAGGACACCGTCGAGCAGTTCCTGCACGAGTCCGCCCGGTCGTTCACCACGACCGAGGCGTTCCAGCGGGCCTGGGACGGCGCGAACCGCACGGCGCACCAGGCCGTGACCGCCTCGCTGCACGGTGAGGACGGGCAGGCGGTGACCATCGATCTGGCTCCGGTGATCGAGGAGGTCAAGAAGGAACTGGTCGACAGCGGGGTGCCCTTCGCCGACCGGATCCCGGTGCGGGAGGCCTCCATCACCGTGCTGTCCGCCGACCGCGCCGACGAACTGCGCTCCTCGTTCCAGTGGCTCAGATACTGCGGCGTCCGGCCGGCCGTGGCGACCGTGGTGCTGCTCGTCCTCGTGCTGGGTCTCACGCTCGTACGCGGCGGCCTCCGCGCCGGTCTGACGGCCGCGGCCGTGGCCGGCGGCGGGCTGGTCCTCGGCGCGGTCCTGCTGCGGATCGTGGTCGCCGTCGGCCGCGGCCGGGTGCTCGACCAGGTGCCGGGGACCGACAGGGACGGGGCCGCCGCGGTGTACGACGCGCTGACCGCGTCCCTGCGGACGACGGTGTGGATCGTGCTGCTCGTGGGGGCGGTCCTGGTGGCCGGCGGCGTCGTCGGACGGGTGGTGGCGGCACGGCGCGGGCAGGGCCTCCGGCATGAGCCGGCCCCGCGAGGGCGGCCCTACGACGGGTGATCCGGCGTCCCGGGCCCGACGTGCGCGGGTGCGTGGGCCGGGCGACAGTGGGATGCGTGAGAGCCGGGGGCGAGTGAGAGGTCTGCCCTATGCGAGCCATCGCCGTCAGCGCGTCCCGTGCGGAGCCCTGTCCCGTCGAGGTACCGAAGCCCGACCCGGGGGCGGGCGAGGTCCGGGTCAAGGTCGAGTACGCGGCGCTGAACCCGCTCGACTGGCAGACCGCCGACGGCGCTCCGGACAGTGTGTTCCCCCTCGTCCTGGGCACCGACTTCGCCGGCCGGGTGGACATGATCGGCAGCGGCGACAACCGCTTCCGGGTCGGTGACCCGGTCTTCGGCCGCGCGACGGCCCCGCCCCTCGGTCGCTGCGGGGCGTACGGCGAATACGTGTGCGTCCCGCAGGACTCCCCGATCGCCCTCGTCCCCCGCGACATGCCGCTCCAGCTCGCGGCGGCACTCCCGACGGCCGGGACGGCCGCCGCGCAGATCCTGTCGAGCGCGGCCGTGCGCAGCGGGCTGAGCCTGCTGGTCGTCGGGGCGACGGGGGGCGTCGGCAGCTTCCTGACCCAGCTCGCGGCGGCCCGTGGGACAGCGGTCGTCGCCGCCGTGCGGGGCGACGAGAAGCGGCGGATGGGTGCGCTCGGCGCCACAGCCACCGTCGATACGGCCATGGGCCCCGAGGCGCTGGAAGCCGCGGTGCGCGATCTGTACCCGGACGGCGTCGACGCCGTCGTCGACCTCGTCTCGGCGGACACCGCCTCGTTCGCGGCGTACGCCACCCTGGTGCGTGACGGCGGGGTCGCGGTCACCACCCGGGGCGTGGCGGCGCCGCCGGGCATCACCCGGTCCGACTTCCGGATCGTCCCGACCGCCCCGGTGCTGGAGGAGCTGGCCTCGTCGGTGGCGCGGGGGGAGCTGGAGGTGCCCGTCGACATGGAACTGCCCCTGGAGAAGGCGCCGCAGGCGCTCGCCCAGAACCGCGCGGGCGGGGCACGCGGCAAGACCGTCTTCGTCATCTGAAGGACACGTCCCCCAGCACCGACCGGGAGCTCTCATGGCCGAGCAGGACATCTTCGAGAACATCGACGGACTCATCACCGAGGAGCGCTCCCTGCGCGCCCGCTCCACGGCGGAGCTGGGCCTCTCCGCCGAGGAACGGTCACGGCTGCGCGAGGTGGAGGTCCAGCTGGACCAGTGCTGGGACCTCCTGCGCCAGCGGCGCGCGCTCAGCGAATTCGGCGAGGACCCCTCGCAGGCGCGGGTACGCCCCGCCGACGAGGTGGAGGGCTACGAGAGCTGAGGAGTGCGGCGGACCGCCTAGCCGGCGTCCGGCCCCCTGCCGTGGAGGCCCTGGAGGCGCTCCATCTCGCGGCGGTCCCGCTTGGTCGGGCGGCCCGCGCCCCGGTCGCGGACCGGGACCTGGATCGCCGTCTCGCGCGGCGGCGGGGGCGGGCTGTTGTCGACGAAGCACTCGGCGGCGACCGGCGGGCCCACCCGCTTCTTCACGATCTTGGAGACGACCACGATCCGGTCCCGGCCGGCATGCCGCAGCCGCACCTCGTCGCCCGTCCGCAGGGCCTGGGCGGGCTTCGCGCGCTCGCCGTTGACCCGGACATGTCCCGCGCGGCAGGCGGCAGCCGCCTGCGACCGCGTCTTCGTCAACCGCACCGCCCAGACCCAGGCATCGACCCGGACGCTTCCCTCAGCCTGCGGCGTCACCTCAGCGGAACCCATGCGTACGACCCTAATGGCCGGTGGGAGGTTACGGACAGAAATTTTGCCGATATGCCCGACTCCTCTGTCCGTGACCTCCCACCGACCGGCTCAGACGCCGATGTCGCTGCCGTCCTTGCGCCAGACGGCTACGACCGAGGGGCGGACCATCCGGCCGGGGCCGTCCGGCCAGGTGCTGGCGGGGTTCTCGACGGAGGCGCCGTCGATCTCGCCCGGGTGCTGCACAGCGACGAGGACGCGGCGGTCCTGGATCACCGGGCCACAGGTCTCCGCGCCCTTCGGCACGGTGAGGAACTGCTTGAGCTCACCCCGCCGTTCGCCCTGGGTCGCGACGCCGAACAGACCGTCGTGCGAGCCGAGCTGGGCGCCGTCCGTGGAGATCCACAGATTGCCGTGGTCGTCGAAGGCCACGTTGTCGGGGCAGGAGATGGGGCTGACCTTCTCCTTCGGGAACCCGGCGAAGTACGTCGCCGGGTCCTCCGGGTCGCCCGCGACGAGGAACAGCCGCCAGGCGAAGCCGTCGCCCGCCGGGTCGTCCCAGTTCTCCGCGAGCTCCAGGATCTGACCGTGCTTGTTGGCGTTGCGCGGATTGGCCTCGTCGGCGCCGGCCTTGCCCGCCTTGCCCCGGTCGGTGTTGTTGGTGAGCGCGATGTAGACCCGGCCGGTGCGCGGCGAGGGTTCGACGTCCTCGGGGCGGTCCATCTTCGTCGCGCCGACCTTGTCACCGGCCAGGCGGGTGAAGACGTACACCTCGTCGGCCGTCATGCCCGGCACGTGCGAGGTGGTGCCCGTGGCGAGCGGGATCCAGACACCACTGCCGTCGAACTCCCCGTCGGAGGGAAGCTTGCCCGTGCCGTCGAACTCGGCGGCCGGGGAGTCGCCGGTCAGCTTGGCGACGTACAGCGTGCCCTCGTCCAGCAGCGTGAGGTTGTGCTCGCGTGCCGCGCGGGAGTTGCCCTTCTTCATCCGCTTGCTGGAGACGAACTTGTAGAAGTAGTCGAAGCGTTCGTCGTCGCCCATGTAGACCACGGGGCGGCCGTCCGCGGTCAGCCGGGGCTGCGCCGCCTCGTGCTTGAAGCGGCCGAGCGCGGTCCGCTTACGGGGCGTGGAGTCGGGGTCGTACGGGTCGAGCTCGACGACCCAGCCGAAGCGGTGTGCCTCGTTGGGCTCCTGCGCCAGGTCGAAGCGCTTGTCGAACCGCTCCCACTTGCGCTCGGTGGCGGCCGTGCCGATGCCGTAGCGCTTGTCGGTGTCGCTGGAGCCGTTGGCGAAGTACTGGTTGAAGTTCTCCTCGCCGTGCAGCGTGGTGCCCCACGGGGTGGTGCCGCCCGCACAGTTGTTCAGGGTGCCCAGCACCTTGCGGCCGGTGCGGTCGGCGGATGTACGGAGCAACGGGCTTCCGGCGGCCGGCCCGGTGACCCGGAATTCACTCGTCGCGGTGAGTCGGCGGTTCAGCGGGTGACGGTTGACCGGCGCGAGCTTGCCGGTGCGGTTCTCCTCCTGGACGACGACCACGGAGAGTCCGTGCGCCGCCCAGGCGATCTCGACCTGCTCACGGGTCGGGTCGGCCGGATCGTATCCACGGAACATCAGGATCTCGTCCGTGTACTCGTGGTTGGCGACCAGCACCTGACGCCCGCGCTCACCGCGCAGCGGGAGCAGGGAGAGGAAGTCGTTGTTGTAGCCGAACTGGCCTGCCTGCGCCTTCGCCGACTGGTTGTCGGGGTCGAAGCGGGGAGCGCCGCGCAGGATCGGTTCGCCCCAGCGGATCACGACGTTCTGGCCGTATCCCTCGGGGATCGTGACCCTGTCGTCCTTGTTGGGCTCGACCGCCGAAAAGCGCAGACCCCTGGCCCCCGAGACGGTGGGCTTCGGCTTCCCGCCCGTACGGCCCGCGAGGGGCGCGGCCTCGGCGCTCGGGGCAGCGGGACCGGCGAGAGCGGTGGTTCCGGCTGCGGCTGCCACGGTCACCACGGCTGCGGCGCGCATCATCGACCGGCGTGACAGGGCACCGGCGATGATGTCGCCGGCGTACTCGTTTTCGCTGGTGTTCGGGACCTCCTGGAAGCAGGCGTCACCGCAGCGGTAGCGGCAGGTCAGCGCAGAGCGCCCGCCCTGGTGCGAGCCGATGAGCGGCAGCAGATCACGCACGTTTTCGTCCCTCCGTCTGTGTGTCACGCGTGACGGTAGGTGCGCATCCACGCCGTTCGTGGGACTGCCGGTGAACGGAGGGTGAAGTCCGGGACACCGCTCCTCTTCCCTTTGCCCTGGCCCCCGTTCAGGACTCGGTCACGACTCGGTTGGAGCTCGGTTGACGCAGGGGCGGGCCGCGCAGCCGAACGGCCGGATCCGGCCGCTAACCTTACGTATCCGCCCTGGCCAGGGATCAATTCCCGCAGTACGGACATTAATCGCACCCAACTCATGCGAAAGGCCTCGCCCATGGGCATTCGGAGCTTGCTGCGCAAGGTGTTCGGCCGGACGGAGCAGGACGAGCCGACCACGGCCACCGTCCCTCCCCAGGCCGAGCGCACCCAGCCCACGGAGCCGGAGCCGGAGACCGCCACTTCGGCGGCCGAGCCCGCGAAGGCCTCGGTACCGGCCCCGGCCTCCTCGTCGGACCGGTCCGCCGGCACCGGGGACGACAGCGGACAGGCGTCGGACCTGGTCGCGGCGGCCTTCGACAAGGCGGCCACGACCTCTCCGGCCTCCACCTCCGCTCCCCGGGTTCCGGCCCAGGGGTCGGACCCGGAGGCGAAGCCGTCCGCGTCCGCGGACGCCGGGAAGGACGCCGGCTCGGAGACGGTCGCGGCTGCGGACACGGCTGCGGTCGCGGAGACCGCCGCCGCGGCAGAGCCGGAAGCCGCCGCACCGATCACGATCGACATGGACCCGGAGCCGGAGGCCGAGCAGCCTTCCGCTGCCGAGGAGAAGGCGGAGACGGCCGCCGAGAAGGCGGCCGAGCCGATCGTCTCCGAGAAGTCCGAGCCGGTTGTCGAGCCCGAGCCGGTCGTCGAAGCCGCGCAGGAGCCGGTCGCCGCGCCCGAGCCGGTCGTCGAAGCCGCCCCGGAACCCGCCGCCGCGCCCGAGCCGGTCGCCGAAGCCGCCCCGGAACCCGCCGCCGCGCCCGAGCCGGTCGCCGAAGCCGAGCCCGTCGCCGCGCCGGAGCAGGAAGCCCCGCCGGAGCAGGAAGCCGCGCCCGAGCCGGTCGCCGAAGCCGAGCCCGTCGCCGCGCCGGAGCAGGAAGCCCCGCCGGAGCAGGAAGCCGCGCCCGAGCCGCCGAAGGCGGAGCCGGTCGTCGCCGACGCCGCTCCGGAGACGGCACCCGAGCCGGACGCCACACCCGAACCCGCCGCACCCGCGCCGGAAACCGCGCCCGCGCCCGCCGCCGAGGCGGAAGCCGCCCCCGTGGCCAAGTCCGCCGCCTCCGCCGGCAAGCCCGCCGTCACTCTCGCCCGGGTCAAGGCCGCGGCACCCGCGCTCGTGACCCCGTACAAGGCCGCGCAGGCCGGGCTCAAGGCGCACGGGCTGACCGGGCTCCGGGCCACCGTGTATCTGGTGCTCGACCGGTCCGGCTCCATGCGGCCGTTCTACAAGGACGGCAGCGCCCAGCACCTGGGCGACCGCACCCTGGCCCTCGCGGCCCACCTCGATCCGAACGCCACCGTGCCCGTCGTCTTCTTCTCGACCGACATCGACGGCACCGGGGCGATCGACCTCACCGCCCACGAGGGCCGGATCGACGAGCTGAACGCCGGCCTCGGCCGCCTGGGCCGGACGAACTACCACCGGGCCGTCGAGGAGGTCGTCGCGCACTACGAGAAGTCCGGCGCCGACGGTCCGGCGCTGGTCGTCTTCCAGACGGACGGTGCGCCTGACGCCAAGGTGGCGGCCAAGCAGGCCCTGGCGGACGCGGCGCGGCTGCCGCTGTTCTTCCAGTTCGTCGCGTTCGGTGACGAGGACGCGAAGGCGTTCGACTTCCTGCGCAAGCTGGACGTCGAGAACGCCGGGTTCTTCCACGCGGGCCCCGCCCCGCGCGAGGTCCCCGACGCGGCGTTCTACCGGGAGGTCCTGGCCGCACTGCCTGCCTGGGCCACCGCCCGCGGAGTCGTCGCGGAGGACTGATCCACCGGCAGCCGTACGGTCACGGCGAGCCCGCCCTCCGGGCCGGGTACCGCCGTGACCGTACCGCCGTGGGCCATCGCGATGGAACGTACGATCGACAGCCCGAGGCCCGAGCCCTGCCCCATCCGGTCCCGCCCCTCCCCGCGCCGGAACGGCTGGAAGAACCCGGCGATGTCCTCCTCGGCCACGACCGGGCCGGTGTTGCGGACCACCAGGACCCCGTCCGCCGCCAATGACACCTCCACACGGCCGCCGGACACGTTGTACCGCACCGCGTTGGACAGCAGATTCGCCACGAGCTGCGCGAGCAGCTGCCGGTTCCCCCGTACGACGCAGGGCTCGGCCGTGACCGTCACGTCCGGGCCGGGTGATGCCAAGGGCCGGGCGGACTCCTCCGCCACCACCTGCGCCAGGTCGACCTCCGCGCGCTCGCTCTGCGCCAGCCCGCGTTCGCTGCGCGCCAGCACCAGCAGTCCCTCGATGAGCCGCTCGCTGCGCCGGTTGTTGTCCAGCAGCGTCTGCCGGGTCCGTACGAGGTCCTCCGGCGACGGGTCGTCGAGCCCCACCTGGATCGCCGCCCGCTGGGTGGCCAGGGGCGTCCGCAGTTCGTGCGACGCGTTGGCGATGAAGCGCCGCTGGCTGTCGAAGGCCGTCTCCAGCCGCGCCAGCAGCGCGTCGAGCGTCTCCCCCAGCTCCTTCAGCTCGTCGTCCGGGCCGCTCGGAGCGATCCGCTCGTGCAGGGTGTGCTCGGAGAGCCGCCGTGCCTTCGCCGTCATCGCGTGGACGGGCCGCAGCACCCGCCCTGCGGTCCACCAGCCCACACCGACCGCGCAGCCCGTCATGACGAGCAGCGCCGCGCCCGACCAGTACAGGAGCTCCCGGCTCGCGGCGTCGCTGACGTCGTCGGTGACGTCGTAGACCGTGGGCGGACCGAGGCGGCCCCGTGCGTGCAGGGGGCCGTTGACCGCGAAGCCCGGCTGGGCGACCGCGGCGGACGTGGCGATGGCCCGCGCCTGCGAGTCCGTACCGGCGCGCGACGCCAGATTGACCGTGGCGAGCAGTGCCGTGCCGAGGACCAGGAAGACCCCGCCGTACACGAGGGCGATCCGCATCCGGATCGTCGAGTGCCGGACCTGCGCCGTCCCGGTCGCCCGTACCAGCCTCAGCAGCCGGCTCACAGGGCGTACCCGACGCCCTGGACGGTGCGGATCAGCACCGGCTCCCCCAGCTTGGCGCGGAGCTTGCTCATGCAGACACGGACGGCGCCCGTGAAGGGGTCGGCGTTGGCGTCCCAGGCCCGCTCCAGCAGCTCCTCCGCGCTGACCGTGGCGCCGTCGGCCTCCAGCAGCAGCTGCAGCACCGTGAACTCCTTCGGCGACAGGTCCAGGTCCCGCCCGTCGCGGGTGGCGGCCCGGCGCACGCTGTCCAGACGGATGCCGTGCCGCTCCAGCTGCGGCGGCACGGGCCGGGCGCTGCGGCGCCGCAGGGCACGCACCCGGGACACCAGCTCGGGGAATTCGAAGGGCTTGCTCACGTAGTCGTCGGCGCCGAGGTCCAGCCCCTCCACCCGGTCCTCCATGGTCCCGGAGGCGGTGAGCATCAGGATCCTGGTCCGTGAGCCGTCGGACACGAGCCTGCGGGCCACGTCGTCGCCGTGCACCCGGGGGAGATCACGGTCCAGGACGACGACGTCGTAGTCGTGCAGCCCCAGGTAGGCGAGCGCGGCGTCCCCGCTGTAGACGGTGTCGACGGCGAATCCCGCCCGCCGCAGCCCGGTCGCCACCAGCTCGGCCAGGATCTCCTCGTCCTCGGCGACCAGTACCCGCATCGTGTTGTCCCCTGCCTCGTGCACGTGAGCCCACTCCTCCCAGGATGCGTCTTTGGTACGGGAAAGGATGTTTCGCAAAGCTCTCCGCGGCCGGGGCGGCCCCGATCGATGTGAGTGGATCTCCCACGGACCGTTAGGATTTCGACCATGGCGGCCACTGGATCCGAGAAGCAAGGGGGCGACGGCGTGAAGAGTTTCTACGTATCGACCCCCATTTACTACGTCAACGACGCTCCTCACCTGGGGCACGCCTATACGACCGTCGCAGGCGACGTGCTCACCCGCTGGCACCGCCAGCGCGGCGAGAAGGTGTGGTATCTCACCGGCACGGACGAGCACGGCCAGAAGATCCTGCGCACGGCCGAGGCCAACGACGTCACCCCCCAGGCCTGGTGCGACAAGCTCGTCGATGAGGCCTGGAAGCCCCTCTGGGAGCACCTGAACATCGCGAACGACGACTTCATCCGTACGACGGAGAAGCGGCACACCGACCGTGTGCAGGAGTTCGTGCAGGACCTGTACGACAAGGACCAGATCTACAAGGGCGGCTACGAAGGCCCGTACTGCGTGGGCTGCGAGGAGTACAAGCTCCCCGGCGACCTGATCGAGGCCGAGGACGGCACGAAGCTGTGCCCGATCCACAAGAAGCCGGTGGAACTCCTCAAGGAGGAGAACTACTTCTTCAAGCTGAGTGAGTACGGCCCGAAGCTCATGGAGTTCTACGCGGCCAACCCGGGCTTCATCCAGCCCGAGTCCGCCCGCAACGAGATCGTGAACTTCGTCAAGCAGGGCCTCCAGGACCTGTCGATCTCGCGCTCCACGTTCGACTGGGGCGTCCCGGTGCCGTGGGACCCGAAGCACGTCATCTACGTGTGGATCGACGCGCTGCTCAACTACGCGACGGCGGTCGGCTACGGCGCCAACCAGGAGAAGTTCGACGGCACCTTCCCGGCCGACGTGCACCTGATCGGCAAGGACATCCTGCGCTTCCACTCGGTCATCTGGCCGGCCATGCTGATGGCGCAGGGCCTGCCGCTGCCCGGCAAGGTCGTCGCCAACGGCTGGCTGATGGTCGGCGGCGAGAAGATGTCCAAGTCGAACCTGACGGGCATCAAGCCGCAGGACCTGACCTCGCACTTCGGCGTGGACGCGTACCGCTGGTACTTCCTCCGGGCCATCGCGTACGGCAGCGACGGCTCGTTCTCCTGGGAGGACTTCAGCGCCCGCTACACCTCCGAGCTCGCCAACGACTACGGCAACCTCGCCTCGCGCGTCGCGGCCATGGTCGGCAAGTACTTCGGCGGTGCGCTCCCGGAGGCCACGGCCGCCGGTGACGCGGAGCGGGCGGTCCAGGAGGGCCTGGCCGCGGCCGTCGCCTCGGCCGACCGGAAGATCGGCGAGGAGCTGGACTTCCAGGGGGGCATCCTGGCGGTCTTCGACTTCGTGAAGCAGGTCAACGGCTACATCACGGAGCAGGAGCCCTGGAAGGTCGCCAAGGACACCTCCCCGGAGGGCCAGGCACGCCTCGCGACCATCCTGTACACGGCGGCCGACTCACTGCGCGGTGTCGCGGTCCTGCTGAACGCCGTCATGCCGGACACCTCGCAGAAGCTGTGGGAGTCCCTGGGCGCCGAGGCGTCCCTGGGCGCCCTGGCCGACCAGCCGGTGCAGGACGCGGGCCGCTGGGGCCAGCTCCCCGCGGGCGCGACGGTGACGAAGGGCGCGGTGCTGTTCCCGCGCCTGGAGGAGAAGCCCGCGTAAGCGGCGTACACGAGGAGGAGCCCGGGACCCGACCACATCGGGACCCGGGCTCCTCCGCGTGATCCCTCAGCGCGTCCAGTTCTTGAGCGGCTCGGTGTCCAGCTCGATCCCCACGGGGTCGGGGAGTGTCACAGTCTTGCCGTACGGCACGGTGACCACCTGCTCGTACCGCACACCGTCGGGCTGCGAGTGGACCTTCACCTCGCAGGTGTCACGGTCGATCAGCAGGTACACGGGGATGCCGGTCTCGGCGTACGCACGCGGCTTCTCGACCCGGTCACGGCGGTCCGTGTCCTCGTCGTACGACGTCACCTCGACCACCATGAGCACGCCGTCGGGGTCGGCCCACTCACCCTGGCCGGCGAAAGCGCCACTGCGTGCGAAAGCGCCGTCCGGGCGGGCGTTGCCCTTCCGGTACGTCTCGATCCGCAGCCCCTGTTCCGCATACAGCCACCGGGATGGATCAGCCTGAATACACAGGCGCGTCAACCACTCGATGATCCGCCCGTGATCCCCGTCCGGCACAGCCTTGACCCCCAGTTTCCCGTTCACGAATTCCAGCCGCAGCGCTTCCTCCGCGCGTACGGCGTGACGGGCCAGATCCTCGAACACGTCCTGGGTCAGCACGGAGTCCTCACCAACGGTCATGGCAGCCTCCTCGGGAACTGGGCGACGGATCCAGCCTACGGGCATGCATCCACGCCCGTTCCGCGTTTCACCGGGCCAGCGACGCGGCGTCCCCCATCACGATCACCGGGTGCTTCGCGGGATCGAGCGTGAGCAGGAGCTCGCGCATCCGGTCCTCGGTCAGCGAGACGCAGCCCTGGGTCGGTCCCCCGTGGTCCACGTGGATCCAGATGCCGCCGCCCCTCTCCGCGCCGAGCGGCCGGGTGCGGTCCAGCGGGCTGGTGCCCGGGGTGCGGTTGTAGTTGATGGCGACGACGTAATCGAAGGAGCCTTCGAGGGGTTCCCCCAGAAAGCCCTCGCCGCTCACCGCGAAGCGGTCCTGCTCGTCGTACGGGAGCAGCGCGCCCGGGTCGGGCAGCCGGCCGCCCGCGTCGGTGAGGCCGAACACTCCGACGGGTGAGCGGAGGTCATCCGCGAGATGGTGGTCCGTCCAGCCCTCCATGCCGTTGTGGGCGGGCCAGGGGCCCGCCCCGGGTCTCCATCCGAGAGCGGGGTCGTCGAGGCTGTGGAGCATGACCGAGGAGCGGTTGGAATCGGGGCCCTGCCCGGTCACCACGACGGCCTGCCGGGCGTTTGCCGGGATCTGCGCCCGGGTCTGCGGGCCGAGCCCCGGGATCTCCGCCGGGGGACGGAGGCTCTCCACGGCGCGGGGCGGGGCGGCGGAGGACTCCGGGCCGGCCGCGCCGCGGGGCGCGGAGGGGTCGGTGGTCTGCACCGCCCCGGCGGAGCAGCCGATGACCAGCAGGAACAGGGCGACGATCAGGACGTACGAGCGGCGCGGGACGGACACGGTGCGGAACTCCTCGGTGGGGGCGGACGAGCACTTCCCGTGCCAGTCCTTGCCGGGCCCGACGGCGCCGAACCGGAACCGGGGCCATCCGGATGTACCCGGTTCGTCTACCCGAGGTCCGGGAGTTCCGCACGGTCCACCCGTACGCACGCGAAGAACCGGAACCGCGATGGTCGCGGGCCCTGCCACCGTTTTCACAAAAAACAGCCCCCGGCCGGTGGCCGGGGACTGTTTCACGTGGAACCGAAGCGGAACCGGTGAGGTCTACTTCGCGCCGGTGTCCCGCGCCACGGCGTCCGTGACGTCGGCCTTGTCCTTCGCGGCCGCGACGGGCTTGCGGAGCTGGATGTTCAGCTCGCGCAGCCGGGTTTCGTCCAGCACGGTCGGGGCGCCCATCATCAGGTCCTGGGCGTTGCCGTTGAGCGGGAAGGCGATCGTCTCGCGGATGTTGGGCTCGTCGGCCAGCAGCATCACGATGCGGTCGACACCCGGGGCGATGCCACCGTGCGGCGGGGCGCCGAGGCGGAAGGCTCGGAGCATGCCCGCGAACTCGTGCTCGACGGTCTCGCGGTCGTAGCCGGCGATCTCGAAGGCCTTGAGCATCAGCTCGGGCTCGTGGTTACGGATGGCCCCGGAGGACAGCTCGATGCCGTTGCAGACGATGTCGTACTGCCAGGCGAGGATGTCCAGCGGGTCCTTCTCCTCCAGGTCCTTCAGGCCGCCCTGGGGCATCGAGAAGGGGTTGTGCGAGAAGTCGATCTTGCCGGTGTCCTCGTCCTTCTCGTACATCGGGAAGTCGACGATCCAGCAGAACCTGAAGACGCCCTCCTCGAAGTGACCGGCGCGCTTGGCGGCCTCCACACGGACGGCGGACATGATCTTGGAGACCTCGTCGAACTCGCCCGCGCCGAAGAAGACCGCGTGGCCGGGGACCAGGGACAGCCGCTCGGTGAGGGTCTTGACGTCCGTCTCGGTGAGGAACTTCGCGATCGGTCCGGCCAGCGTGCCGTCCTCGCCCACGCGGACCCAGGCGAGGCCCTTGGCCCCGTGCTCGACGGCGTACTCACCGAGGCCGTCGAAGAACTTCCGGGACTGGCCCGCGGTGTCCGGGACCGGCAGCGCGCGGACGTGCTTGCCGGCGAACGCCTTGAAACCGGAGTCGGCGAAGACGTCCGAGATGTCGACGAGCTCCAGCTTGGCGCGCAGGTCCGGCTTGTCGTTGCCGTACTTCAGCATCGACTCGCGGAACGGGATGCGCGGGAACGGCGAGGTGACGTGGCGGCCGTTGCCGAACTCCTCGAAGAGCTCGGTCATCAGCTTCTCGATCGGCCGGAAGACGTCCTCCTGCTCGACGAACGACATCTCGACGTCGAGCTGGTAGAACTCGCCGGGCGAACGGTCGGCGCGGGCGTCCTCGTCGCGGAAGCACGGCGCGATCTGGAAGTAGCGGTCGAAGCCGGAGATCATCAGCAGCTGCTTGAACTGCTGCGGCGCCTGGGGAAGCGCGTAGAACTTACCCGGGTTCAGCCGGGACGGGACCACGAAGTCACGGGCGCCCTCGGGGGAGGTCGCGGTGAGGATCGGCGTCGCCATCTCGTTGAAGCCGAGGGCCACCATCTTGGAGCGGATGGAGGCGATCACGGCCGAGCGCAGCATGATGTTGCGGTGCATGCGCTCGCGGCGCAGGTCGAGGAAGCGGTACTCCAGGCGCCGCTCCTCGTTGACCCCGTCCTCGGTGTTGATCGTGAAGGGCAGCGGGCCGGCCTCGCCCAGCACCTCGACCTCGGTGACCTCGATCTCGATCTCGCCGGTCGGGAGCTCCGGGTTGACGTTGTCGGAGCCGCGCGCGGAGACCTTGCCGTCGATCCGGACGACGGTCTCCTTGGTCAGCTTCGCCAGGGCGTCGTTGCCGGGGGTGCCGGGGCGGGCGACGAGCTGCACCAGACCGTAGTGGTCGCGCAGATCGATGAAGAGGATGCCGCCCAGGTCTCGACGATTGTGCAGCCAGCCGCTCAGCCGGACGTCGGTGCCGACGTCAGAGGCGCGGAGCTCGCCGCAGGTGTGGGACCTGTACCGATGCATCGTCGTTCATCCAGTCTTCGCGGTCGGGGTGGATTGACACCCCAGGCTACCGCCCGTGGACGCACCGCTTCATTGGCATTGTCGGCGCACGGCTGTCCGAGACCCGCCCGGCGGCCTCCGGCGGGCGCTCTCCCTCGGTGGCGACCGCGGAGAACATCTTCCTAAAGTGGGGCAATGCGCACCGAGGAGATCCTGGCTGCGATCGGGACCGGGCTGTGGAGCTGGGACAGCTCGACGGGCACGGTCGCGCTCGACGCCGAGGCGGCGCGGCTGGTGGGACTGCCCGCCGAGGCCACGGTCCGCCCCGGAGCGGAAGTGCGCCCCCGCTTCCACCCGGCCGACTGGAACGAGATCGACGGCATCGTGGCCTTCGCGATCGCCGAGGGCACGGTGGCCGAGGCCAGGATGCGGATCCTGGACGAGAACGGCGCGGTCCTGCGCACGGTGCGCACCCGGTCGAAGCCGGTCCCGCTGGACACCCCGGGCCGCCACACCTACGTGCTGAAGGGCATTCTCCAGGAGGTCGCCCAGCCGCCGGAGGACACCGCGGCGAAGACCCCGCTCACGGGCGACTGGCGTCGGTCGAGGGAGGCGTTCCTGCTGGACGCGGGGCGTGCGCTGGCCGAGGCGGTGTCCACCGAGGAGGTCCTGCGGGTCGCGGGTTCGCTCTCCATGCCCGGCTTCTCACCCGACGGCCTCGCCGTCTTCGGGGTCTCCGGCGAGCGGCTGACGGTCATCGGGCACCACGGGCACAACATCGGCGACGAGAAACCGTTCATCGACATGCCCCTGCAGACGGACTACCCGGCCGCCGAGGTCGTGCGGACCGGCCAGGCGATCTACCTGGAGTCCCCCGAGGAGTACCGGCGCCGCTTCCCTGCCACCTGGCCCCTCGCCCAGGAGTTCGGCCGCCAGTCCTGGGCCTTCCTGCCGCTGATCTCGTCCGGGCACACCATGGGCGCCTGGATGGCGGGATTCCGGCACAACGTGGCCTTCTCGCCGGACGAGCGTTCCGTGCTGACCACGGTGGCCAGGATGCTCGCGCAGGCGCTGACCCGCGCGGGTGCCGCCGAGACCGAGCGCGAGCTGTCGTTGGGTCTCCAGCGGGCGATGAGGCCGTCCCTGGGCCCCGACGTGCCCGGTCTGACGGTGGCGGCACGCTACATCCCGACGGGAGGAGGGCTCCAGGTCGGCGGCGACTGGTACGACGTGATCCCGCTCCCCAACGGCCGAATCGCCCTGGTCATCGGTGACGTACAGGGCCATGACGTACGGGCGGCGGGTCTGATGGGCCAGCTGCGGATCGCCCTGCGCGCGTACGCGTCCGAGGGACACCGCCCTGACGCCGTGCTCTCCCGGGCCTCACGCTTCCTGTCCGGACTGACCGAGACGTACGACCTCGACGACGGCGAGGACCGGTCCGACGCGACACGCTTCGCGACCTGCCTGTACGCGGAGGCCGACCCCGAGAACGGGACCCTCGACGTCGCCCGCGCCGGCCACCCGGACCCGGTGGTCATCAGCGTCGACGGCACCGCGGTGATCCGGCAGACCGCCGGGGGCCTGCCCCTGGGCGTCGAGAAGGACGCCGACTATCCGACGACCCGCGTCGTCCTGGGCCCCGGCGAGACGATCATGCTGTGCACGGACGGGCTCATCGAGACCGGCGGACACGACATGGCCACCGGGTGGACCAGGCTGAGGCCGGTCCTGGAGAAGCCCGTCGAGGATCTGGAGGAGCTCGCGGACGCCCTCGTGCAGACGGTGCACGGCCCCGGCTCCCACTACACGACGGGGCCGCTGGTGGACCGCCGTGAGGACGACATCGCACTCCTGGTGCTGCGCCGCGAGGCCGAACGGACGCGCAGGACCCCGGGGCGGCGCTCGGCCATGACCATCGCCCAGGCTGAGCCCGAGCGCGTCGCGGCCGCCCGGCAGCAGCTGCGGGAGCTGCTGCACGACTGGGCGGACACCGAACAGGTCGACTCCGCGGAGCTGATGGTCTCCGAGATGTCCACGAACGTGCTCGTCCACACGGACGGGGACGCGCTGCTCGTCTCGGAGGTGACGGGCGAGCGGGGCGAGCGGCGGCTGCGGGTCGAGGTGGCCGACGCCAGCGACGAGCTGCCGCACAAGCGGCGTCCGGGGGAGATGGCGTCCAGCGGCCGGGGACTGGTGCTGATGGAGATGCTCGCCGACGCCTGGGGGGTGAACCCGAGGGGCGAGGGGAAGTCGATCTGGTTCGAGCTGTACGAGTCCGCGGAGCCGGCGGAGCTGGGCGTCACCGGCTCATGAGCTGCCGGGTGCCGTGCCTTCCCGGCCTCCGGCCTCGTAGCCCTTCCGCAGCTCGCCGATCACGCCGAACACCGCGGCACAGACCGGCACCGCCAGCAGCATGCCCAGCAGCCCCGCGACACCCGCGCCCGCGGTCAGCGCGATCAGGATCGTGGCGGGGTGCATCTGGACCGTACGGCTCTGGATGACGGGCTGAAGCACGTGCCCCTCCAGCACCTGGACGGCGAGCACCACTCCCAGCACCCAGAGCGCGATCACGATGCCCCGGTCGGCGAGCGCCACCAGCACGGCGACGGCACCGGAGATGAAGGCCCCGAGATACGGGATGTAGGCGCCGACGAAGACCAGCGCGCCCAGCCCCACCGCCCCGGGCACCCCCAGGATCAGCAGGCCCACCGTGATGCACAGCGCGTCGATCAGGGCGATGAAGGTGGTGCCGCGCATGAATCCCTCGACGGCTTCGAAGGCCCTGCGCCCCATGGCCTCCACGATGTCGCCCGTGCCGCGCGGGGCGACGGTGTGGGCGAGGTGGACGGCGCGGTCCGAGTCACGCAGGAAGAAGAACGTCAGCAGCAGGGCCAGGACCGCGGTGGCCACGAGCGATCCGATGAGGCTGATCCCGGTGAGCAGTCCGCCCGCGGCGCTCGCACCGAACTTCTCGAAGAGGGTCCTGGCGTTGTCCGCCAGGTCGTCGACGTCGGCGACGCCCGCGATGTCGAAGTGGTCGATGACCCACTGCGCGGCTTCCTTGAGCGAGGCCACGATCTGGCCGCCGGTGTCCACCAGTGCCGTGACGACGATGTATCCGGCGCCGCCCACCACCGCGACGAGCGCGGCGCAGGTGAGTCCGGCCGCCACCGATCTGTTCACCTTGTGGGCGGTCAGCCAGCGGTGGACGGGGCCGAGCAGTGCCGTGCCGAGAAGTGCCAGCAGGACCGGGGTGACCGCCGTCTTGAGCGCCACGCACAGCCAGACGGCCACGGCCGCGACACCGGCGGCCAGGAGCAGGACACCGCACCAGGCGGCCGTCCGCCGCGCGGCTTCGGGCAGGAGTGGCTTCCGGGTAGGCACCCTCCCACCCGACCACGGGCCGGGAGCGGTGTCCCCTCCGTCCGGGCGTATGGGTGACGGTCCGTCACCGTACGCCCGGACAGCAGTGGCAGGTCACATGCCGTGGACCGCGGGGACCTTGCCGAGGCGGCCGGCCTGGAAGTCCTCGAAGGCCTGCTTGAGCTCGTCCTGGGTGTTCATCACGAACGGCCCGTAGTGCGCCATCGGCTCACGGATCGGGCGCCCGCCGAGCAGCACGACCTCCAGGTCCGGCGTGTTGCCGTCCTGCGTCCCGTCGGCGCGGACGGTCAGCGAGGAGCCCTTGCCGAACACCGCGGTCTGCCCCGTGCGGACCGGGCGGCGCTCCTCGCCGACGCTGCCGCGCCCGGCGAGTACGTACGCGAGGCCGTTGAAGTCCTCGCGCCACGGAAGCGTCACCTCGGCACCCGGCCGGACCGTCGCGTGGACCATGGTGATCGGCGTGTGCGTGATGCCCGGGCCCTCGTGGCCGTCGAGCTCACCGGCGATGACCCGCAGCAGCGCGCCGCCGTCCGGGGAGGCGAGGAGCTGGACCTGGCCACCACGGATGTCCTGGTAGCGCGGGGCCATCATCTTGTCGGCCTTGGGGAGGTTGACCCAGAGCTGGAGGCCGTGGAAGAGGCCGCCGGACACGACGAGCGCCTCGGGCGGCGTCTCGATGTGCAGCAGCCCGCTGCCGGCGGTCATCCACTGGGTGTCGCCGTTCTCGATGGCACCGCCGCCGCCGTGGCTGTCCTTGTGGATGAAGCTCCCGTCGATGATGTAGGTGACGGTCTCGAAGCCACGGTGCGGGTGCCAGGGGGTCCCCTTCGGCTCGCCGGCCGCGTACTCCACCTCACCCATCTGGTCCATCATGATGAACGGGTCGAGGTGCCGGTAGTTGATCCCGGCGAAGGCGCGCCGCACCGGGAACCCCTCGCCCTCGAAACCGCTGGGCGCGGTGGTGACGGTCAGCACAGGGCGGGCCACGGCCTCGGCCTGGGCCGCGACCTTCGGCAGGGTCAGCGGGTTTTCGACGGTCACTGCGGGCATGGGAGCCACCTCCGGGAGTCTTCTGATCCCAATTTAGTTGAACGATGAACATCTAGCAAGGCGGCATTCATTCCCGCCCCCTCCGGACAGCGACGAGGGCCCGCACCGGTTCGGTGCGGACCCTCGTCGCCGTCCGGTGCGGGACCGGACTCAGCCGTACATACGACGCATCGCGAAGTCCACCATCTGCTCCACCGCCTTGGCGTCGAAGACCATGCGGTGATCGCCCTCCATGTCCAGGACGAACCCGTAGCCGGTCGGCAGCAGGTCGATCACCTCGGCGCCCGTGATCACGAAGTACTTGGACTCCTTGCCGGCGTACCTCCGGAGCTCCTTGAGCGTGGTGAACATGGGGATCACCGGCTGCTGGGTGTTGTGGAGCGCCAGGAAGCCGGGGTTGTCACCGCGCGGGCAGTAGACCTTCGCCGTGGCGAAGATCTGCTGGAAGTCCTCCGCGGACAGCGAACCGGTCGTGAAGGCCCGAACCGCGTCGGCCAGGGACGGCGGCGAGGGCTCGGGGTACAACGGCTGCTCGCCGTAGCCGCCGCCCATCTGCTGCTGTGCGCCCTGGTTCTGGTCGTAGCCATACATGCCGCAAAGAGTAATCGGACACATCTGCGCCTTGAGGGGTTGCGCCTTATTACTGACGGGTAGCATCATCGTAGGGGTCAGGTTGATATACCCACGCCCGGCCGTCCGTCGCCCGATCCTCACTCCTCCACGGGGCGCTGCGCGCCACTGCTATTGATTACGGAGCCTTCCCATGGGGCACTACAAGTCGAATCTCCGCGACATCGAGTTCAACCTCTTCGAGGTCCTCGGGCGCGACAAGCTGTACGGCACCGGTCCGTTCGCGGAGATGGACGTCGACACCGCGAAGAGCATCCTGGACGAGGTGACCCGCCTCGCGGAGAACGAGCTCGCCGATTCGTACGCCGACGCGGACCGCAACCCGCCGGTCTTCGACCCCCGGACGAACACCGCACCCGTCCCGGCCTCCTTCAAGAAGTCCTACCAGGCCTTCATGGACTCCGAGTACTGGCGCCTGGGCCTGCCCGAGGAGATCGGCGGCACGACGTCGCCGCGCTCCCTGATCTGGGGTTACGCGGAGCTGCTGCTCGGCTCGAACCCGGCGGTCTGGATGTACTCCTCCGGCCCCGCCTTCGCCGGCATCCTCTTCGACGAGGGCAACGAGGCGCAGAAGAAGGTCGCGGAGATCGCCGTCGAGAAGCAGTGGGGCTCGACGATGGTCCTGACCGAGCCGGACGCCGGTTCGGACGTCGGCGCCGGCCGCACGAAGGCGGTCGAGCAGGAGGACGGCTCCTGGCACATCGAGGGTGTGAAGCGCTTCATCACCTCGGGCGAGCACGACATGTCCGAGAACATCCTCCACTACGTCCTGGCGCGCCCCGAGGGCGCCGGCCCGGGCACCAAGGGCCTCTCGCTCTTCCTGGTACCGAAGTTCCACTTCGACTGGACCACCGGCGAGCTCGGTGCGCGTAACGGCGTGTACGCGACGAACGTCGAGCACAAGATGGGCCTCAAGGCGTCGAACACCTGCGAGATGACCTTCGGCGACCAGCACCCCGCCAAGGGCTGGCTGATCGGTGACAAGCACGACGGCATCCGCCAGATGTTCCGCATCATCGAGTTCGCCCGCATGATGGTCGGCACGAAGGCCATCGCGGCCCTCTCCGCGGGCTACCTCAACGCGCTGGAGTACGCCAAGGAGCGCGTCCAGGGCACCGACCTGTCGCAGTTCATGGACAAGACGGCCCCCAAGGTCACCATCACGCACCACCCCGACGTGCGCCGCTCCCTCATGACGCAGAAGGCGTACGCCGAGGGCATGCGCTCCCTCGTGCTGTACACCGCCTCCGTCCAGGACGCGATCCAGGTGAAGGAGGCCGCGGGCGAGGACGCCCAGGCGCTCAACGGCCTCAACGACCTGCTCCTGCCGATCGTGAAGGGCTACGGCTCGGAGAAGTCCTACGAGCAGCTCGCGCAGTCGCTCCAGACCTTCGGCGGCTCCGGATACCTCCAGGAGTACCCGGTCGAGCAGTACATCCGTGACGCCAAGATCGACACCCTGTACGAGGGCACGACGGCGATCCAGGGCCAGGACTTCTTCTTCCGGAAGATCGTCCGCGACCAGGGTGCCTCGCTGAACACCCTCTCCGAGGAGATCAAGAAGTTCCTCGCGAGCGCCCAGGGCGACGAGGAGCTGTCCGGCTCGCTGGACAACCTCGCCAAGGCCGCGGTGGACCTGGAGGCGATCGTCGGCACGATGATCACCGACCTCACCGCCACGGGCGAGGACGTCAAGAACATCTACAAGGTCGGTCTCAACACGACCCGCCTCCTGATGGCGTCGGGCGACGTCGTCGTCGGCTACCTGCTCCTCAAGGGCGCGGTCGTGGCCTCCGAGAAGCTGCGCAACGCCTCCGCCAAGGACGCCGCCTTCTACCAGGGCAAGATCGCCGCTGCGAAGTTCTTCGCCGCGAACGTCCTGCCGGGCGTCTCCGGCGAGCGGGCGCTCGCCGAGGCCGTCGACAACTCGCTGATGGAGCTGGACGAGGCCGCGTTCTAGTCCACGCCCCGCCCCGCCCCTGACGACGCCGCCGTCCGGATCTCTCCGGGTGGCGGCGTCGACCTGCGCGGGGCAACTTTCCGGACACGGCTGCGGCCCGCCGTCGTACACCGTTAAACGTCTCGGGCCGCCGTCGTTACAGTGAAGAACATGAGCTCTCCCCTCCGCTTCGACCGCGGGCACACCGACGATCTGATGGCCTTCCTGATGGCGGCCCCTTCCCCGTACCACGCCGTGGCCGCGGCCGCCGCGCGCCTGGAGAAGGCCGGGTTCCGGCAGGTCGAGGAGACGGACGCGTGGGACGGCTCCACCGGCGGGAAGTACGTCCTGCGGGGCGGCGCCATCGTGGCCTGGTACGTGCCGGAGGGCGCCACGGCCCACACCCCGTTCCGGATCGTGGGCGCCCACACCGACTCCCCGAACCTGCGGGTCAAGCCGCTGCCCGACACCGGCGCGTACGGCTGGCGCCAGATCGCCGTCGAGATCTACGGCGGGACGCTTCTGAACACCTGGCTCGACCGGGACCTCGGTCTCGCCGGACGCGTCTCCCTGCGGGACGGCACGCACCGGCTGGTGAACATCGACCGGCCCCTGCTGCGGGTCCCCCAGCTGGCCGTGCACCTGGACCGGTCCGCCAACCCCGACGGCCTCAAGCTCGACCGCCAGAAGCACATGCAGCCGATCTGGGGCCTCGGCGACGTCGAGGAGGGCGACCTCATCCGCTTCGTCGCCGACGCGGCGGGCGTCGACGCCACGGAGATCACCGGCTGGGACCTCATGCCGCACCCCGTCGAGCCGCCCGCCTACCTCGGCCGGGACCGCGAGCTGCTCGCCGGGCCGCGCATGGACAACCTCCTCTCGGTGCACGCCGCGACGGCCGCGCTGGCCGCCGTGGCCGGGCAGCCTGACGGCGAGATGCCGTACATCCCCGTGCTGGCCGCCTTCGACCACGAGGAGAACGGCTCCCAGTCCGACACCGGCGCCGACGGCCCGCTGCTGGGCACGGTCCTGGAGCGCTCCGTCTTCGCCCGCGGCGGTTCGTACGAGGACCGGGCCCGGGCCTTCGCCGGAACCGTCTGCCTCTCCTCGGACACCGGCCACGCCGTCCACCCCAACTACGCCGAGCGGCACGACCCGACGCACCACCCGGTCGTCAACGGCGGGCCGATCCTCAAGGTCAACGTCAACATGCGCTACGCGACCGACGGCGGCGGCCGCGCCGTGTTCGCCGCGGCCTGCGAGAAGGCCGGCGTGCCGTGGCAGACGTTCGTCTCCAACAACTCGATGCCGTGCGGCACGACGATCGGCCCGATCACCGCGGCCCGGCACGGGATCACGACCGTCGACATCGGTGTGGCGATCCTGTCGATGCACAGTGCGCGCGAACTCTGCGGCGCCGACGACCCGTATCTCCTGGCCAACGCGCTCGCTGCGTTCCTCACGGGCTGATCCCTCCACCGTCCCAACCGCCCCGGTGGACATGGTTGTTGCCGGGCCGGGTACGCGACCCGTACACCGGCCCGGACTCACCGGGCCGTCGAGGAGGCGGAAATCATGGGACTCGGAGGATGCATTCTCCTGATCGGTGCCGGGGCGATCCTGGCGTTCGCCACCGACTGGGAAATGGATACCGTCAACGTCGACCTGGTCGGCTGGATCATGATGCTCGTCGGCCTCGTCGGGGTCTTCGTCTACGTGAGCATCGCGCGGCGCCGCCGCATGGTCGTGCCGCCCACCACCACGGTCGTCTCGGAGGACGAGCGCCGCTACCAGTGACACGGTCGTCCCGTAGGGCGAGCGCCCGCCACCGGTGAGCTGACGTCCCGACAGGCGGCATGGCGCCGGCACGGGTCCTGAGAGCTCGTGGCGCGGCGCCGCCTGTGCGCCGTCAGCCCTGCTCGTCCATCCCGGCCAGCACCAGCGGGAGCCTGGACACACCCGCGGCGGTGACGCTCACGGGGACGCCCCAGTCCTGCTGGTGCACATGGCAGGCCGGGTACTCGTTGTCCGGGTCGTCGTCGCAGGACGCCGCCATCGCGGACACATGCAGGACGCCCTCGGTGACCCCGTCCGCGAGGACCAGGTCACGCCCCAGATCAGTCCCCTGGCCCGATCCCCCGGCCAGCAGTTCCGGCGGGGTCGAGGAGACCAGCAGCCGGGTGGAGGGGCCGTACCGGGTGTCGAGCTTCTGCCCGGCGGGCGCCTGGAAGACCACGTCCAGCCTCAGCGTGCCGGCGGCGACCTCGGTGGCCGCGCGCCGGGTGCGGTGGGCCCGGTCCGCGACCCGCACGGCCTCCTCGGGAAGCCGCAGCCGGGTCAGCCGGTGCCGTGCGGACTCGACGACGACCAGATCGCCGTCCACCAGGACCGCGTCGCTCGGCTCCCGCAGATCGGTGGCCAGCGTGGTGACCTCGCCGCTCTCCGGGTCGTACCGTCGCAGCGCGTGGTTGTAGGTGTCGCTCACGGCCACGGAGCCGTCGGGGAGGGCCGTGACGCCCAGCGGGTGCTGAAGAAGTGCCTGGCCGGCCTGGCCGTCGCGGTGGCCGAAGTCGAAGAGACCCGTGCCGACGGCGGTGTGGACGACGCCCTCCCGGTCCACGTAGCGCAGCGCCGAGGTCTCGGAGTCGGCGACCCAGAGCCGGTCACCGGCCGCGGCCAGGCCGGACGGCTGCGCGAACCACGCCTCGTCCCCGGGCCCGTCGACCAGCCCCTCGTTGGTCGTCCCCGCGGCGACGCGCACCGTGCCCTGCCCGGGGTCGTACGTCCAGAGCTGGTGGACCCCGGCCATCGCGATCCACAGCCGGTCGCCGAACCATGCGATGTCCCACGGCGACGACAGGTCCACCTCCGTGGCCGGGCCGCCGGTCGCGGACCCCTGCCACCACTGGCGTCCGGTCCCGGCGAGCGTGGTCGTCACGCCCGTCGCGAGGTCGAGCGCCCTGATCGCGTGGTTCACCGTGTCCGCGACGGCCACCCGGCCGTCGGGCAGGACGGCGAGGCCCTGCGGCTCGCTGAACCGGGCCTCGTCGCGGCCGCCGTCCGCGAAGCCGCGCTCACCGGCGCCGAAGTGACCCCGCACGGTCTCGCCGTCGGCGGCCAGCTCCACCAGGCGGTGCCGGGTGGTGTCCGAGACCAGGAAGCCACCGTCCGGGAGGGCGAGCGCCTTGCCGGGGAACCGCAGGTGTGTGGCCACGGGCTCCGGAGCGACGTAGGGGCCGTCACCTCGGTGCAGGGTGCCCTTCGCGGCGTGCTCGGCCTCCAGCTCCTCGACCAGCTTCTCGATGGCGTGCGCGTGGCCCTCCCCGGCGTGCTGTGCGACGACGTAGCCCTCGGGGTCCACGACGACGAGCGTGGGCCAGGCGCGGACGGCGTACTGCTTCCAGGTGGCGAGCTCGGGGTCGTCGAGGACCGGGTGGTGCACCTCGTACCGCTCGACGGCGTCGACCACGGCCTGGTGCTCCGCCTCGTGCACGAACTTCGGGGAGTGGACACCGATGATCACCACGGTGTCGCGGTGCTTCTCCTCCAGCTCACGCAGCTCGTCGAGCACGTGCAGACAGTTGACACAGCAGAATGTCCAGAAATCCAGAATGACAATGCGTCCCCGCAGGTCAGCGAGGGTGTACTGCCGGTCGCCTGTATTGAGCCAGCCGCCCTTGCCGATCAGTTCGGGGGCGCGGACACGTGCACGTGCTGTCATGCCAACAGTCAACAGCACCGTGGCCTGCGCGCATTCCGTCAGGTCGTCGGGGAACCTGTGATCCATGAGACTTCTCGTACGTGAGCGAGTGTTCGGCGTCGGCGACGACTACTGGATCGAGGACGCGGACGGGCGGAAGCTCTTCCTCGTCGACGGCAAGGCCATGCGGCTCCGTGACACCTTCGAGCTGAAGGACACGAACGGCCAGGTGCTGGTGGAGATCCGGCAGAAGCTGATCAGCCTGCGCGACACGATGCTGATCGAGCGGAACGGCGAGGACCTCGCCAAGATCAAGCGGAAGCGGCTCTCGCTCCTGCGCGACCACTACCGGGTGACCCTGGTGGACGGCACCGAGCTGGACGTCAGCGGCAAGATCCTGGACCGCGAGTTCGCCATCGACTACGACGGTGAGCTCCTCGCACAGGTCTCCCGGCGCTGGCTGACCGTCCGCGACACCTACGGCGTCGACATCGTGCGGGAGGACGCCGATGTGCCGCTGCTTCTCGCCGTGGCGGTGTGCGTCATCGTCCTCGCGGACAAGGAGCACGAAGACGACTGAACGGCCTCAGGACCGGACCTCGGGGGCCCGGTTTCACGTGAAACCGGGCCCCCGAGGCGTTCGCGTGCGGGTCAGGCCAGGCGCCGTGGCGCGAGGCCCAGGCGGCGGTCCTTGAGGGCCGGGAACTGCTCCCGGGTGGTGGTGGCCTTCGCCGGGTCGAACTCCACGGTGAGCACCTCCTCGCCGGCCCCCGCCTCGGCGAGCACCTCGCCCCAGGGGTCGACGACGATGCTGTGGCCCGCCTGCTCGACCCCCGCGTGGGTGCCCGACGACCCGACCGCCAGGACGTACGCCTGGTTCTCGACCGCGCGGGCCTGCGCCAGCAGGGTCCAGTGCGACCGACGGCGCTCCGGCCAGCCGGCCGCGACGACCAGGGTCTCGGCTCCCGCGTCGACGAGCCCCCGGAACTGCTCGGGGAAGCGCAGGTCGTAGCAGGTGGCGAGGCCGACCACGGTCTCCGGCAGGGCGACGGTGACGAGTTCCTCCCCGGCGCCCATGAGTACCGCCTCGCCCTTGTCGAAGCCGAAGCGATGGATCTTGCGGTAGGCGGCGGCCCGCTCACCCTCGGGCGAGAAGACCAGCGAGGTGTTGTAGAGGGTGCCGTCCTCGGCACGCTCGACGAACGACCCGGCGTGCAGCCAGACCCCGGCCTCGGCGGCCGCCTTCGCCATGACGTCGTGGGTGGGGCCCTCCAAGGGCTCCGCCTCATCGGCGAACGCGGTATAGGCGAAGGCACCGACCGGCCAGAGCTCAGGAAGGACGACCAGGTCCGCGCCCCGCTGGGCCACGACCAGTGAAGCCGCGCGCTCTCTACGGGAATTGACCGATTCATCCGGGTTTACTGCGATCTGGATGAGGGAGGCGTGCACACTACCACCGTCCTGGCATGGAAGCCGTCAACGCGGGCCTACGATCGTCACACGAAAGCACTGCCGGGGTGCCTGCTCGCAGCGTAACTTAGCGAGCGAACTCCCCACGCAGCCCGCAGACCGCAGACCGCAGACCGCACCGTCGGTGCCGGCCGTCCCGTCCGGCACTCCCTGCTCTCCAGCCCATGCACCGCAGAACCGCACGAGGGGTCCCGTGACCGTCCATCCCAGCCTCCAGACCTATGCCGATGCCTGGACCCACTCCGTCGAGTCGATATCCGAGCTGGTCAAGCCGCTCGTCGAGGGGGAGTGGAACCGCCGGACGCCCTGCCCCGGCTGGTCGGTACGCGACATCGTCTCGCACGTCATCGGCATGGAGTGCGAGCAGCTCGGCGACCCCCGCCCGATCCACACGCTGCCACGCGACCTCTACCACGTGCAGAACGACCACCAGCGCTACATGGAGATGCAGGTCGACGTCCGGCGCCACCACACCGCGCCGGAGATGACCTCGGAGCTGGAGTACACGCTCATCCGGCGCATGCGTCAGCTGCGCAACGAGACGCGCGCCCCCGAGACCATGGTCCGGGCGCCCCTCGGCGCCGAGCAGACGCTGGAACTGGCACTGCGGATGCGGGCGTTCGACGTCTGGGTGCACGAGCAGGACCTGCGCGCCACGCTCGGACAGCCCGGCAACCTGGATTCCCCCGGCGCCCTCGTCGTCCGGGACACGCTGCTGGCCGGGCTGCCGAAGGTGGTCGCCAAGGACGCGGGCGCACCGCCCAATTCGGCCGTGGTCTTCGATGTGCACGGCCCGCTGGAGTTCCTGCGCACGGTCAGGGTCGACGGCGAGGGCCACGGCTCGGTCGACGGCGCGCCGTCGTTGGGCCCTGCCGCGACCCTGGCGATGGACTGGGAGACGTACTACCGGCTGGCCTGCGGCCGGGTCCGGGCGGGGGCCGTGGAGGACCGGATCAAGATCGACGGTGACCAGGAGCTGGCGGCCGAGATCCTGCGTCACTTCGCCGTGATCCCGTGATCCCGTGACCCCGTGACCCCGTGACCGGCGGCGCCCGCCCGTGGAGAGACCGGGACGGGCGCGCCGCCGGGTCCGCCGTCAGGCGGGGACGTGCACGGCTTCGACCCGGCTGACGACGTGGTGGTCGCGTTCCCTGTGGGTGGCGCGGGCGTGCAGCCGCAGGATCTGTACGACGCCGAGCGCTTCCAGGACGAAGACCGACGCGAACGCGACGCGGTAGTTGTCCCCGGTCGCGTCCAGCAGGACGCCGACCGCGAACAGTGTCGTCATCGAGGCGACGAAGCCGCCCATGTTGACGATGCCGGAGGCGGTGCCCTGGCGTTCGGGCGGATTGGCCGGCCGGCCGAAGTCGAAGCCGATCATCGAGGCCGGCCCGCAGGCACCGAGCACCACGCACAGGGTGATCAGGAGCCACATCGGCGCGTGGTCGCCGGGGTAGAAGATCGTCGACGCCCAGAGCAGCGCCGTCATCGCGACCGTCCCGAGGGCCAGCGGGGCGCGCGCCGCGTGGTGGCGGGCGATGATCTGGCCGTAGACGAGCCCCACCACCATGTTGGAGAGCACCACCAGGGTGAGCAGCTCACCGGCGGTGCCCCGGCTCAGCCCCTGCGCCTCGACCAGGAACGGCATGCCCCACAGCAGCAGGAAGACCATGGCGGGGAACTGCGTGGTGAAGTGCACCCACATGCCCAGCCGGGTGCCCGGCTCCCGCCAGGCAGCGGCGATCTGCTTCCGCACGTACGCCGCTCCGGCGTGTTCGGCGGGCGGGGGCTCGTGGCCCTCGGGGTGGTCCTTGAGGAAGAGCAGCAGCGGTATCAGCACCACCACTCCGGCCAGCGAACTGCCGACGAAGGTCGCGGTCCAGCCGAAGCCGTGCAGCGCGCGGGCGATGACGAGGGTCGAGATGAGGTTGCCCGCCATCCCGAAGAGCGCGGCGACCTGCCCGATCAGCGGCCCGCGCCGGGCCGGGAACCACCGGGCGCCGAGCCGCAGCACGCTGATGAACGTCATCGCGTCGCCGCAGCCGAGCATCGCGCGGGACGCGAGTGCCATGCCGTAGGAGGGGGAGAGCGCGAAGGCCAGCTGCCCCAGCGTGAAGAGCACCACCCCGATGGTGAGGACCTTCTTGGTGCCGAGCCTGTCGACCATGAGGCCCACGGGTATCTGCATGCCGGCGTACACGAGCAGCTGCAGGATGGAGAACGTCGACAGGGCCGAGGCGTTGACCTCGAACCGTTCGGCGGCGTCGAGTCCGGCGACGCCCAGACTCGTGCGGAAGATGATGGCGACGAAGTAGACGGCGACACCGATGCCCCAGATCCATGCGGCACGCCGGCCGCCGGGCGGGTCTCCGGGCAGGGAGAGGGTGGGGGACGCGGAGCTCATCGGTCATCACCCCGGACCAGCACCTTGACCCGGCTGACGTGGTGCCGCACGACCTGTGCCGCGCCGTCGGCGTCGCCGGCCCTGATGGCGTCCAGCAGCGCGCCGTGCTCGGTGATGTTGGCGGCGATCCTGCCGGGGTGCGCCTCCATCACGGCCACGCCCATGCGCAGCTGCCGGTCACGGAGCTGGTCGTAGAGGCGGGAGAGGATCTCGTTGCCCGCGTTCTTCACGATCTCGGCGTGGAAACACCGGTCCTTGACGGAGACCGCTGCCAGATCTCCCGCCTCCGCGAGCTCCCGCTGCTCGGCCAAAAGCTGCTCCAGCCGGGCGATCAGCCGCGCCGACGCGGGCACGGCCTTCCGCGCGGCGAACTCCTCCACGAGCAGCCGGGTCTCCACCACATCGGAGATCTCCTGCGCGGAGACCGCGAGCACCAGCGCGCCCTTCTTCGGGTAGAGCTTGATCAGCCCTTCGACCTCGAGCCTGAGCAGCGCCTCCCGCACCGGGGTCCGGGAGACTCCGACGGCCTCGGCCAGGTCGCCCTCCGTGAGGAGCGTGCCGCCTTCGTAACGGCGGTCGAGGACGGCTTCCTTGATGTGGGTGTAGACGCGCTCGGCTGCGGGCGGAGGCTTGGGAGCCGCCTTGCCGGCGGCCGGTTCGACGATAGGTGCGGCAGGCATGCACACAGCATAGATACAAGATGGGTGCGTCCGCTCCCCCGTCCGCGATCCGGACCCGGGGAGCAGACGTTCGACCCTGGTGTCCGACCATGCTCCGACGGGGTGTGAAATCACTCGTACGAGGAGACATCCATCCGGACGTCTCGCGAGTCTCACCACCGAGCGGCACCCCATGTAGCCGCATTTCAGGTGTATTTGGAGCGTTCGACTTGAAAACTGGTCCCCAGGGCATGAACCGCGTAAGCGCTGCCGCCCTCGTCGCTCTCACCGCGGGCGCCGTCCTCGCGGGCAGCGCGTTCGCCTCCACGGCTCAGGCCGCGGCCCCGCCGACGCCCTCGATCGCCGCCAAGGGCGGCTTCGTGATGAACAGCGGCACGGCGAAGACGCTCTACGGAAAGGCCGCGGACACCCGCCGCTCCACCGGTTCCACCACGAAGATCATGACCGCCAAGGTGGTGCTGGCCCAGAAGAACCTGAACCTCGATTCCAAGGTCACGGTGCAGAAGGCGTACAGCGACTACATCGTCAAGAACACCGCCTCGTCGGCCCGGCTGATCGTCGGCGACAAGGTCACGGTCCGCCAGCTCCTGTACGGGCTGATGCTGCCCTCGGGCTGCGACGCCGCGTACGCCCTCGCCGACAAGTTCGGCTCCGGCTCCACCCGGGCGGCCCGGGTGAAGTCCTTCATCGGCAAGATGAACTCCTCCGCGAAGAGCCTCGGCCTGAAGAACACCCACTTCGACTCGTTCGACGGCATCGGCAGCGGCTCGAACTACTCCACACCGCGCGACCTGACGAAGATCGCCGCCAGCGCGATGAAGAGCTCCACGTTCCGCACGATCGTGAAGACGAAGTCGACCAAGCAGAAGGTCACGACGAAGAGCGGCGGCTACCGCTACATGTCGTGGTCGAACACCAACCCGCTGCTGGGCAGCTACAGCGGCGCGATCGGCGTGAAGACCGGCTCGGGCCCGTCGGCGAAGTACTGCCTGGTCTTCGCGGCGACCCGGAAGGGCAAGACGGTCATCGGGACCGTCCTCACCTCGACGTCCGCGACCACCCGGACGTCCGACGCGAAGAAGCTCCTGGACTACGGCTTCAAGAAGTAGAGCCGCGGCTCGGAGGTGGGCCCTGCTCGCGCGACGCGCGGGCGGGGCCCTCGGTCGCCCTACGCCTGCCGGCGCAGATCCGCTATGAAGCGGTCCCAGGCGGCGGGGGCGACGACGAGGAAGGGGCTGTCGGACCACTTGCTGTCGCGGACGGCGACGACGCGGGGAACGTTGCGGGCCACTTCGAGGCACTCGCCGTTGCCGCTGCTGTAGCTGGACTTGACGAACTCGAAGCAACGCACGACTACAACTCCTTGCGAATACGCCCTATCAAGGCAATGGAATCGTGGGGAGCGAGGCCGCATCGGGCGATACGACTGAACGTGACGTTGTGACGGGCGGCGTCCCTCTCACTCTCCAGCCACAGCGTAGACGACGTGGTGTCCATGTAGACCACGTCCATCGCGCCGGGCTCGGCGAACGAAACAACGCTAAAAGCGCTGGTCATGCCCGGGTGGGACCCCGCCAGAAACGGGACAACCTGCACAGTGACATTTGGCTCGGAGGCAACCGCCGCCAGATGATCCAGTTGCGCGCGCATTACCTCGCGACCGCCGACCAGTTGCCGCAACGCCCCTTCGCCGACAATCGCCCACAGCGCGAGTGGGGTGCTGTCGGCAAGGCGCACCTGTCGGGCGATCTTCGCCTCGACGAAGCGCTCGATCTCGTCCGGGTCGTCCCAGTCCGCGTTGCCGACCGCCAGCGCCCGAGCGTAGTCCGGCGTCTGGAGCAGACCCGGCACGAAGGCCCCCTGCCAGGTCCTGACCGCCGTAGCGATGTCTTCGAGCGCGACGTACTCAACCAGCGAGCGCAGCTCCGGGTACTGGTTCCACCAGCCCTTCGCCTTGCGGCGCTCCCGATCCAGTCGGGCCACCTCCAGCAGGCCGCTGACGAACTTGGTGTCCTCGACACCGTAGAACTCACAGAGGCTGCGCACGTCCGGGTCCCTCATCGGAACCCAGCCCCGCTCCATCTTCACGATCTTCGAGTTGGTCGCGCTGATGACCTGCGCTGCCTGTTGTTGCGTCTTCCCGGACGCGTCCCTCAGGCGCAGGAGCTCGTTACCGAGTCTGCGTGCCAGCACAGTTGACGACCTGTTGCCTTGCTGAGTCGCTCGATTCACCACCTCAGTGTCCCGCCTCACGGTCCGGGTCGTCGACCACCGTCACTCGTTGGAGACACTTGTCCCCGTTTCACTTGCCCCGGTGAGCCCGGGCTCGCTACGTTCGCCGAACCGCCGCTCCCAGCGCGGCACCGCCCGGCGGAAGTGCACCGCCCTGCCGTGCGCAGGTACCGGCACAGCCACCGCCCGCATCCACCGGAGGCACGCGCCCATGACCGCAGCCCAAGAGGAACCCAGTCCCTGCCCCGTACTGCACGAGGACCGTCTCGACTACACCCCGACCGCCCGTAGCATCTCCCTCTGCCGCCGACGGGCCGCGCGCCTCGTCGCGGAGTGGGGGCAGCCCCGCCGCGCCGATGAAGCCGCGTTGCTCGTCAGCGAGTTGGCGACCAACGCCCTGCTGCACGGCTGCATGCGCGGCCGGCTCTTCCGGGTGCATCTCACCCTCACCGGCACCGCCCTGCGCATCGAGGTCAGCGATCCCCGCGGGGAGCGGCTGCCCGGGCTGCGTGAAGTCGGCTCCGATGACTGCTACGGGCGTGGGCTGCTCGTCGTCGCCCGGCTCGCGGACCGCTGGGGTGTCGAGCCTCGCACCGTCGGCAAGACCGTGTTCGCCGAACTCGACGTGCGATGACCGCGGAACGGGTGGCGGCTCAGGCCCCCTCCTCCGAGAGGGACAGCGCATCGGCGATCGTGCGGGTGGCGAAGTCCGGGTCGTCCGTGATGCGGTTGATGTGTTCCGCGAGCAGGAAGGCGGTGGCCTCCAAGGGGTTCATCTCCTCCTCGGTCCAGTCCCCGTACTGCTTGCGCCACAGGTTGGGGCTGAGGCCCATGCCCGCGGCGACGACCAGGCCGGCCATGGTGGGGATGGCCTCGGGTGGGATGCTCCTGGGCATCTGGCGCATCGAGGCCACGAGGGTCGGCACCACGTACTCGATGACGTCCTTGTCCTGGGCCTCATGCGCCTGCCGCAGCCAGCTCATGAACATGTAGATGATCGTGCACGTGCCGTCCAGGATGTCCTCGGCACCGCCGGGGCCCAGGGACGCGACGACCTGTTCCGCCAGTGCCCTCTGCTCAAGGTCGCTCACGGCGTTGCCGTCGTGAATCTCCCTGAGCCGGGAGTCGATCATCATCAGCGCCCCGCCCACATCGCCTGCGGGAGCGTACTGGGGGTCGCAGCTCGATGGCACGGGGCGCCTCCTCGGGTGACTGCGTCGGGTGACACGTCCTGGCCGCAGAGTAGTCGCACGGACCATCGGAGCACATGCGGAGGGGCCCGCGCACGCACTGCGCGGGCCCCTCTCACATGCCTACGCCCAGGTGATCAGCCGCTTCGGCTGCTCCAGGATCGCCGCGACGTCCGCGAGGACCTTGGAGCCGAGCTCGCCGTCGACCAGGCGGTGGTCGAAGGAGAGCGCCAGCGTGGTGACCTGTCGGGGCTTCACCTTGCCCTTGTGGACCCACGGCTGGAGCTTGATCGCCCCGACCGCGAGGATCGCGGACTCGCCCGGGTTCAGGATCGGCGTACCGGTGTCGACGCCGAAGACGCCGACGTTGGTGATGGTCACCGTGCCGCCCGCCATGGCGGCGGGGGACGTCTTCCCGTCGCGTGCGGTGGTGACCAGCTCGCCCAGTGCCGCACCCAGCTGGGGCAGGGTCTTCTCGTGCGCGTCCTTGATGTTCGGCACGATCAGACCGCGCGGGGTGGCGGCGGCGATGCCCAGGTTGACGTAGTGCTTCTGGACGATCTCCTGGCCGGCCTCGTCCCAGGCGGCGTTGACCTCGGGGTTGCGCTTGATCGCGACCAGGAGCGCCTTGGCGATGATCAGGAGGGGATTGACCCGGACCCCCGCCATCTCCTTGTCCTCCTTGAGCTCCGCCACGAGCTTCATCGTGCGCGTGACGTCGACGGTCACGAACTCGGTGACGTGCGGCGCGGTGAAGGCACTGCCGACCATGGCCTGCGCGATGGCCTTGCGTACGCCCTTGACGGGGATGCGGGTCTCGCGGCCCGCCCGGTCCACCGGCACCGCCACGGGGGCCGGGGCGGCCTCCTCCGCCCGTGCGGGGGCCTCGGCGGGCGCCGGGGCGACAGCGGCGTGGACGTCCTCGCGGGTGATCACGCCGCCCTCCCCGGTCGGGGTGACCGTGGCGAGGTCGATGCCCAGGTCCTTCGCCAGCTTGCGTACCGGCGGCTTGGCCAGGGGGCGGCTCTCCGCGGACTTCGCACCGTGGCCGGCCTTCGCACCGTGGCCGTTGATCTCCGCCTGGATGGCGGCGGCGGCCGGTCCGGGGACCTCGGCCCCCTTGCGGGCCCGGCGCTTGGTGGAGCTCTCCGCCACCCCGTAGCCGACGAGCACCGGCTGACGGCCCTTGGGCGCTTCCGCCTCGGGCTCCTGTCCGGCTTCCGGCACGGGCTGCTGAACGGTTTCCGCAGGGGTTTCCTGCGCGGCGGGGGCGTCACCGCTGCCCGGCGCCACGTCCACCGCGATGATCACCTCGCCGACGTCGACGGTCGAGCCCTCCGGGAAGCGGAGCTCGTGCACCACCCCGTCGAACGGGATCGGCAGCTCGACGGCGGCCTTGGCGGTCTCGACCTCGCAGACCACCTGGCCGTCCGTGACGGTGTCGCCGGGCTGGACGAACCACTTGAGGATCTCCGCCTCGGTCAGTCCCTCGCCCACGTCGGGCATCTTGAACTCACGGAAACGCGCGGACGTTTCGGTCATCGTCGTCACGACCCTCTCCTCAGTACGCCAGCGAGCGGTCGACGGCGTCGAGCACCCTGTCGAGCCCCGGCAGGTACTCGTCCTCGAGCCGGGCCGGCGGGTAAGGGGCGTGGTAGCCGCCGACCCGCAGCACCGGCGCTTCGAGATGGTAGAAACAGCGCTCGGTGATCCGGGCCGCGATCTCGGCCCCGGAGCCGTAGAACACCGGCGCCTCGTGGACCACCACGAGCCGGCCGGTCTTCTCGACCGAGGTCTGTACGGCGTCGAAGTCGATCGGGGACATCGACCGCAGGTCCAGGACCTCGACCGACTTGCCCTCCTCCTGCGCCGCGGCTGCCGCCTCCAGGCAGACCTTCACCATCGGGCCGTACGCGACGAGCGTGAGGTCGGAGCCCTCGCGGGCCACCGCGGCCTTGTGGAGCGGGCCGGGGATGGACTCGGTGTCGAGCTCCCCCTTGTCCCAGTAGCGCCGCTTGGGCTCGAAGAAGATGATCGGATCGTCGCTCTGGACGGCCTGCTGCATCATCCAGTAGGCGTCGCTCGCGTTGGACGGCGAGACGACCTTCAGCCCCGCCACGTGCGCGAACAGCGCCTCCGGCGACTCGCTGTGGTGCTCCACGGCACCGATGCCGCCGCCGTACGGGATGCGGATGACGACGGGCATCTTGATCTTGCCGAGGGCCCGGGCGTGCATCTTCGCGAGCTGCGTGACGATCTGGTCGTACGCGGGGAAGACGAAGCCGTCGAACTGGATCTCGACGATCGGGCGGTATCCGCGCAGGGCCAGGCCGATCGCCGTACCGACGATCCCGGACTCGGCGAGCGGGGTGTCGATGACCCGGCCCTCGCCGAAGTCCTTCTGGAGCCCGTCCGTGATGCGGAAGACCCCGCCGAGCTTGCCGACGTCCTCACCCATGATGAGGACCTTGGGGTCGGTCTCGAGAGCCTTGCGCAGCGACTCGTTGAGCGCCTTCGCGAGGGACATCTTCTCAGCGGCCATGGCTAGTTGCCCTCCTCGGCGAACGATGCCTGGTAGGCGGCGAACTGGGCACGCTCCTCGTCGACGAGCGGGTTGCCGTCGGCGTAGGCGTGGTCGAAGATCGCCAGCCGGTCCGGGTCGGGCATGGCCCGCACCGCTTCGCGGACCCGCTTGCCGAGGGTCTCGCTCTCCTCCTCCAGCGCGGTGAAGTACGCCGCGTCGGCGAGGTCCTGCTTCTCCAGGTACGTACGCAGCCGGAGGATCGGGTCCTTGGCCTCCCAGGCCGCCCGCTCCTCGTCCGCCCGGTACTTCGTCGGGTCGTCGGAGGTGGTGTGGGCACCCATCCGGTAGGTGAACGCCTCGACGAGGGTGGGCCCCTCGCCCCGCCGGGCCCGCTCCAGCGCCGACTTGGTGACGGCGAGGCACGCGAGTACGTCGTTGCCGTCGACCCGGACACCCGGGAAGCCGAAGCCCTGCGCACGCTGGTAGAGCGGCACTCGGGTCTGCTTCTCGGTGGGCTCGGAGATGGCCCACTGGTTGTTCTGGCAGAAGAACACGACGGGGGCGTTGTAGACGGCGGAGAAGGTGAAGGCCTCCGCGACATCGCCCTGGCTGGACGCGCCGTCGCCGAAGTACGCGATCACGGCCGAGTCCGCGCCGTCCTTGGCGACGCCCATGGCATAGCCGGTGGCGTGCAGGGTCTGCGAGCCGATGACGATCGTGTACAGGTGGAAGTTGTTGGTGTTCGGGTCCCAGCCGCCGTGGTTCACACCGCGGAACATCCCGAGCAGATTGGTCGGGTCCACGCCCCGGCACCAGGCGACGCCGTGCTCCCGGTAGGTCGGGAAGACGTAGTCGTCGTCGCGCAGCGCCCGGCCGGAGCCGATCTGAGCTGCCTCCTGGCCCAGCAGCGAGGCCCACAGGCCCAGCTCGCCCTGGCGCTGGAGTGCGGTGGCCTCGGCGTCGAAGCGGCGGGTCAGGACCATGTCCCGGTAGAGACCGCGGAGCTCGTCCGCGCTCAGGTCGATTTCGAAATCCGGGTGTTCGACGCGCTCGCCCTCGGGCGTCAGCAGCTGTACCAGCTGGGGGTCGGAACCCTCCGGCGTCTTCGCGGGCGTCTTCGCGGCGCTGGTCCGCTTGCTGCTGCGTCGCGGTTTGCGCGCGGCAGTGCTCTCCACGGTCACGTGCGTGCTCCTCCGTCGGTCCGGCCCCCGGGATGGCCGGGAACCAGTGCGGCTCGCCTGTGTCCGGACCCGTGCACGGGGTGGGTGCCACTCGGCCGGGAACAGGCGTGACAGGTGCCCCGGCGAGCGTCCTGTCATAAGCACGTTACCCAGTGCATCGCATAACTGCGAAACACCTTGTGACCTGCGATTTTGCTTGGATTTCCAAGTAAATCCAGAAAATCGCCAAGTCCCGCTGGTCACAGCACTGGTAACAGCCTTGCAGGCGGCCGGAACAACGGCACGTTATCCCGGCCGGCAGTCCCAGGGAAGGGCGGGCGACCAAGGAGTATGTGAGACTGCGAATGTGCGCGAAGAAGGAAAAATCACGGTATTCCTGCTCGATGATCACGAAGTCGTCCGGCGCGGAGTCCACGAGCTGCTGTCCTCCGAGGAGGACATCGAGGTCGTCGGCGAGGCGGGCACGGCCGCGGACGCGCTCGCACGGATCCCGGCGACCCGCCCCGACGTCGCCGTCCTGGACGTCCGGCTTCCGGACGGCAGCGGGGTGGAGGTCTGCCGCGAGGTCCGCTCGCGGGACGAGAGCATCAGGTGCCTCATGCTCACCTCGTACGCCGATGACGAGGCACTCTTCGACGCGATCATGGCGGGCGCCTCGGGGTACGTCCTGAAGGCCATCCGCGGCAACGAACTGCTCGGCGCCGTGCGCGACGTGGCGGCCGGCAAGTCCCTGCTGGACCCTGCGGCCACCGCCCGCGTGCTGGAGCGGCTGCGGGAGGGCAAGGACGGCAAGGGCGACGACCGGCTCGCCGGGCTGACCGAGCAGGAGCGCAAGATCCTCGACCTGATCGGCGAGGGGCTGACGAACCGGGTCATCGGCGAGCGGCTGCACCTCGCCGAGAAGACCATCAAGAACTACGTCTCCAGCCTGCTGTCCAAGCTGGGCATGGAGCGGCGTTCGCAGGCTGCGGCGTACGTGGCGAGGCTCCAGGCCGAGAAGCGCTGACGGGGCACCGGCAGGGTCGTCGGTCCCCTGGCCCGCGGGGGGACTTTGGTCCCTGGCCGCCGGGGGCGGCGGACCCTTACACGGCTCCTACCCGTGGCGGAGAGTGGGGGGCATGCTTTCTTCCCGCCCCTCCGACACCGGAACCGTGCCTGGTTCCGGTACCGCGGCCGGTTCCGGCGCCCTCGGCCCCTCCGGTCCGTCGGCCTCCTCCGTCTCCTCCGTGGCGGACAAGCGCCGGGCCATCGAGCTGCTCGGCAGTGTCCGGTACGGCCGGCTGGCCATGAGCATGCGGGCCCTGCCCTTCCTGGCCGTGGCCCGGCACCTGGTGATCGAGGGCGGTGTCCTCCTCCGGATGCACAGGGGACTCGGCTTCCACGAGTCCTGCGACGGAAGCGTCATCGCCTACGGGGCGGACAACTTCGACTCCCCCGCGCAGGGCGGCGTGGAGGACCTCTGGTCGGTGCAGTTCACAGGCCCCGCCGAGATCGTGGAACCCGCCTCCGACCAGTGCGAACGCTTCGGGGACGGCCCGGCCGAGGTGAACGGCGAGCACTTCGATCCGGTGTATCTGAGGATCGATCCGCACCTCTCCCACATGCACACTCTGACCTTCGACGCAAGTCCGTAAAACCGGCCACTCAGCGTCACCTAACATGTGGCGAGTGCTGCGCTCATCTGTGACCCTTCCGCCTGTCCCTCCGGTCGTCGAGGTCCTGCGCCGCTACCCGGACGCCGGTGAGCCCCTCGCGTGCGAACCGATCGGCAAGGGCCTGCTCAACCACGGTTACCGCGTGTCCACCACCCGCGGCTCGTACTTCCTCAAGCACCACCTCGACAAGCACCACCTCGACGACGCCAGCGGCGATCACGCCACGATCGTCCGGCAGCACCGGGCGACCCAGCAGCTGCACTCCCTAGGTGTACCGGTGGCCCCGCCGCTCTCGGACACGGAGGGTGACACGGTCACGGTGATCGACGGGGAGCGCTATGCCCTGCACCGGTGGGTGGACGGCCTCCACCGGGACGGCGCCCAGCTGACGACCGCCCAGTCGCGCCGGCTCGGGGCGCTCCTCGGCGCCGTACACACGGGCCTGGAGCAGGTCATGGAGGCGGACCCGCCACCGCCACCGGTCCGCGGCCAGAGCCCTGATCCCGCCGACACGTTCACGCTGATCGACGAGCTCCTGACGGCCGCGCGGCACATGGGCCCCCGGGACGCCTTCGACGAGCTCGCCGTGCACCGTCTCGTCGAGCGCCGCGCCTTGCTGGAGCAGCACGCGCACCGCCGCCCGCCCATGCCCGAGGGCTCTGCCAGGGGGTGGGTGCACGGCGACTTCCACCCGTTGAACCTCCTCTACCGGGGCGCCGATCCCGTCGCCATCGTGGACTGGGACAGGCTCGGTGTGCAGCCGCGCGCCGAGGAGGCCGTACGGGCGGCCGCGATCTTCTTCGTCCGGCCGGACGGCGAGCTGGCGCTGGAGAAGGTCCGGGCGTACGCCCGCGCCTACCGGCGGTCGGCGGGCGCCGGGGCGGCCGAGCTGGCGGCCGCGGTGCACCGGGTGTGGTGGGAGCGCCTCAACGACTTCTGGATACTGCGCTGGCGCTACCGCCTCCACGACCGCAGGGCCGACCCGCAGTTCCCTGCGGTGTCGGCCCTGGCGGTGTGGTGGACGCGTGAGTACGAGGCGGTCGGCGAGGCCTTCACGGGGTGAGGGCCCTCGGCCTCCAGGCCCTCGGTCAGCCGGTGGTGGCGCCCGCAGCTCCTGCGGCGGCGCCCTCCGCGGCGCCGGCCGAGGTGCCGGTGGTGCTTCCCTCCGTGGTCGTTCCCCCGTCATCGCCGGTGCCACCGTCGTCACCGGTGCCACCGTCGTCGCCGGTGCCGCCGTCCGTCGTCGTGCCGCCGTCCGTCGTCGTGCCGCCGTCCGTCGTTCCGCCCGTGCCCGGGGCCGGCGTCGTGGGTGTGACCGTCGGCTCCTGCGTCGGCTCGGTCGGTTCGTTCGTCTGGGTCCACGTCGGGTCTTCGGTGGGCCACGTCTGACCGCCCGTGGAGCCGGACGGCTCCTCGGTCTCCTCCGTCTCCTCGTCCGTCGGCTCCGCCGATGACGGGGTCGGCGACGGGCTGGAGGACGTGGTGGGCGCGACCGGAGCCTTCTTCTCGCCGCCGTCGTCGTCGGCCGCCTGGAGGGCGAAGGCGACGCCCGCGCCGATCGCGATCAGCGCCAGCACGACGAACAGCCACATCTTGCCGCGACCGCCGCCTTCGCGATGACTGCCACCCGCGTACGCCCCGTCGTCGGGGTTCATGGGCGGCAGGATCGGGCCCTGCGAGGTGTCCCCGTGCATGGGGTGGCTCATGGCCGCCGTGCTGCCGGCGACGTTCATCGCCGCCGTGTGGCCGGTGTCCTGCACGTTGACCGGGCCGGTGTTCCACGTGCCCGTGTGCCCACCCTGGACCTGCAGCATCTGCAGGCTGTACTGGACGAGGCCGCGCATCTCCTCGGCGCTCTGGAACCGGTCGTCCGGGTCCTTCGCGAGGGAGCGCATGACGAGCCCGTCCAGCTCCGGCGGGACGGCTCCGGCGGCCTGGGAGGGCGGCACCGGGGTGTCCTGGACGTGCTGGTAGACGACGGAGAGCGGGGTCTCGCCCGTGAACGGGGGCCGCAGGGCGAGCAGTTCGTAGAGCAGGCAGCCGGTGGCGTACAGGTCGGAACGGTGGTCGACGGCCTTGCCGAGCGCCTGCTCGGGGGAGAGGTACTGGGGCGTGCCCATGACCATGCCGGTCTGGGTCATCGTCGACTGTGCGCCGTGGAGCGCACGGGCGATGCCGAAGTCCATCACCTTGACCGCGCCGGAGTGCGTGATGATCACGTTCGCCGGCTTGATGTCACGGTGCACGATGCCGTGCTGGTGGGAGTAGGCCAGCGCCTCCAGGACCCCCGAGACGATGATCAGCGCCTGCTCGGGCGGCGGAGCCTCGGCCTCCAGCAGCAGATCGCGGATGGTGTTGCCCTCGACGAGCTCCATCACGATGTACGGCACGGTCGAACCGCCCACGACGTCTTCACCGGAGTCGTACACGGCGACGATCGCGTGGTGGTTGAGTCCCGCGACCGACTGCGCCTCACGCGTGAAGCGGGCCTTGGAGACCGGGTCCTCGGCAAGGTCGGAACGGAGCAGCTTCACCGCCACCGTGCGGCCCAGACGGACGTCCTCCGCGGCGTAGACCTCGGCCATGCCGCCGCGGCCGAGCCGGTGGGTCATGCGGTAACGGCCGTCCCCGACCACACCGCCGACACCCCAGGAGTCGGTGCCATCCGAAACTCCGCCGCCGTTTGCTTCGGATCCGGGTGCCATCAGTCCTCGCCGTCGTATCTGTCCGCGCGTCCGCGGGTTCTCACGGTGCCTTGCTGCATTGCCAGGTCACGCTACAGCCTCTGTCCGGCACACCGGTTTTCCAGAGTGACCGGTCATCCAATCGGCTCGCGTGCCGTACGCGCAAATTCCATGCGCTTCCTGTAACGCTTCCGAGACGCTTCTTGTGCGTAGGGTCACGGAACGGGCACCCGGCTTGACGTGTCGTACCCCTCGGGCAGACTTGGCCCGTAATAGGGATGATCGCGTCCGTCGGGCGCCGAGGGGGATGCAAGTCATGAGCCACGACGGGGCACACGGCGCACAGGGGCGCTACGCGGGCGGTTCCGTGGCCGGCGGCCGCTACCAGCTGCGCGACCTGCTCGGCGAGGGCGGCATGGCGTCCGTCTATCTCGCGTACGACTCGGCCCTCGACCGCCAGGTCGCCATCAAGACGCTGCACACGGAGCTGGGACGCGAGCAGTCCTTCCGCGAGCGTTTCCGGCGCGAGGCGCAGGCCGTCGCGAAGCTGCAGCACACCAACATCGTCTCGGTGTTCGACACGGGCGAGGACGAGCTCGGCGGCGCGCTGATGCCGTACATCGTCATGGAGTACGTCGAGGGGCAGCCGCTCGGCTCCGTGCTCCAGTCGGACATCCAGCAGTACGGCGCGATGCCGGCCGACAAGGCGCTCAAGGTGACGGCCGACGTGCTCGCCGCTCTGGAGACCAGCCACGAGATGGGTCTGGTCCACCGCGACATCAAGCCCGGCAACGTGATGATCACCAAGCGCGGCGTCGTCAAGGTCATGGACTTCGGTATCGCCCGTGCCATGCAGTCGGGCGTCACCTCGATGACGCAGACCGGCATGGTCGTCGGTACCCCGCAGTACCTCTCCCCCGAGCAGGCGCTCGGCCGCGGCGTCGACGCGCGCTCCGACCTGTATTCGGTCGGCATCATGCTCTTCCAGCTGCTCACGGGACGCATCCCGTTCGACGCGGACTCCGCACTCGCCATCGCGTACGCGCATGTGCAGGAGGAGCCGGGCGCCCCGTCGGGCATCAACCGGTCGGTCACGCCCGCGATGGACGCCCTCGTCGCCCGTGCGCTGAAAAAGAACCCGAACGAGCGCTTCCCGAGCGCCGCGGCGATGCAGGACGAGATCACCCGCGTCCTGAACGCGAGCGGTCCCGCGGGCGCCCCGGTGATCATCGGCGGCGGCGCCCCGGCGAACAGCGGCTCGGGCGTCGGATCGGCGGTCTTCCCGCCCGTCGACCAGGCCACCCCGGCGCCGCACAGCGTGCAGACGCCGTACCAGCCGCACCCCCAGCAGCCGGGCCCCTACGGCGTACCGACCCCCGCCCCCACACCGGGCTACGGCTACCCGCAGGCGGCCCAGCCCTACGGCGCCCCGGCACCGCTGGGTCACCAGACCCCGCCGCCGTACACGATGGCCCCGCAGACCGCGACGGGCGCGGGCGGCAGCGGCGGGTCCAGGCGCAACATGCCGGTCGTCGTGGGTTCGATCGTGGTCGCCCTGGTCGCCATCGGCGGCCTGATCGCCTTCCTCAACATGGGTGGCGACTCGGAGAACGGCAAGGGCGGCGACCCGACTTCCAGCGAGTCAAGCGTGGCCGGCGAGCACAAGCCGCCGGAGCGGAACCGGACGATGGACGAGGAGGACTGCACCGACGCCACGGAGGACTCGGACGACCCGGCGAAGGTCCAGGCCCCGAACTTCGTCTACAAGGACATCCTCTCCGCGAAGGCGTGCGCCATGGCCGCGGGCTGGACGGTCAAGGAGATCAAGGTGGAGGGCAACACCTACGCCGAGGACCAGGTCATCGACCAGTTCCCGAGCGCGGGTGCGGCCGTGGCCGAGCGGGGCGCCCACTTCGAGCTGCGCATCGCGACGGGCGACCCGGCCTGACCGGGCGCCCGCCCCCCTCCGTCCGCTGCCTGGTCCTCCCGCACTGACCGGGGTGGGTGAGGTGCGGCGTCCGGACGCACTCGGGATGCCGGACATATCGGTGCGTGTGACGCTGATCCCATGCCTCCAGGACTCCCGGTTCCACGGTCGTCACGGTGCGTCGCCTGTGTGGTGACGGCGGTCGGGGTGGCCCTCGGGCTCCCCGCCCTGGCCTACGCGGAAGACGGGAGCGTCGCGTCCGTACACCCGGCTCAGTCGGCACACCCGGGGCATCGGGCTCCGGCTGCGCTTCTCGCTCCCGCTCCGCTTCCGGTGAGGCCCTCGGGCCCCTCTTCGCCCAGCGCGAGTCCCTCCGCCTCCGCCGGGGAATCGCCTCTGGCCGGGCGGCAGGCCGGGGAGGGGCGGGCGCGGCCGGGGAGGTCCCTCTCCCCCCTGGAGGCCGCGGAGTCCGAGGCCGCGGCGGACGAGATGCCGCCGGAACCGGATCCCGCGAAGGTGCCTGCCTTCACCCCACCGCCCGAGGCGTTCCCGGAGCCCGGTGGGACAGCGCGGCAGCGGCAGGCGCTTGACGAGCCCGCGCTGGAGCAGGTGCGGGACGTGTCGCTGGGCAGCGGCATCGCCCTGGTCGGGCTGGGACTGGCATTCCTGGCCCTCCGCATGCGCCGCTCGAACTGACCCGTCCGACCGTCGGCGCCTTGGCCGAGGGGCGCTTGCGCCGAGCAGCATACTGGGTATACATACTCAGTATGTCGATCCGTCACGGGCTGCTGGCCCTCCTTGAGCGGGGACCTCGGTACGGCTCCCAGCTCCGCACCGAATTCGAGTCCCGCACCGGTTCCACCTGGCCGCTGAACGTCGGGCAGGTCTACACGACACTCAGCCGTCTGGAGCGCGACGGCATGGTCACCCAGGACGGTGAGGACGACGCGGGCCACGCGCTCCACTCGATCACCGACGACGGGCGGACCGAGCTGAGGAACTGGTTCGCGACCCCCGTCGACCGCAGCAGTCCGCCCCGCGACGAGCTGGCGATCAAGCTCGCGATGGCGGTCGGGGCGCCCGGCGTCGACATCCGCGCCGTCATCCAGTCCCAGCGGAGCCACACGCTGAAGGCGATGCAGGACTACACCCGGCTGAAGGCCCAGGCCCTCGCCGACGTACCCGCCGACCGTGACGAGGTCGCCTGGCTGCTCGTGGTGGAGCAGCTGATCTTCCAGGCCGAGGCGGAGGCGCGCTGGCTCGACCACTGCGAGTCCCGTCTCGTGCGCCTCGCCGCGGCCGCCGCGACCGAGCCCGCCGCGCCCACGAGCCGCAGGAGCACGCGCTCCACCGCTGCGCGCCCGTCCGCCCGCCGCTGACCACCGGCGACGGCAGCCGCTCCGGCCCGCGCCACTCCGGCCCGCGGCCCCTTTCCGTACATCGTTCTCAGGGGGAACAGCCCACCATGTCCTCGTCCGTCCCCACACCGTCCACCGGTCTCTCCGTGGACGCTCCCGTCCTCGAGCTGAGGGCCCTGACCCGCACCCACGGCTCCGGCATCGCCGAGGTCCACGCACTGCGCGGCATCAACCTGTCCGTCCACACCGGCGAGCTCGTCGCCGTGATGGGACCCTCCGGTTCAGGCAAATCCACGCTCCTGACCCTGGCGGGCGGCCTGGACACCGCGACCAGCGGCCAGGTCGTCATCGAGGGCCAGGACATCTCCGCGCTCGGCCGCAAGGGCATCGCACGGCTGCGCAGGCGCAGCGTCGGTTACGTCTTCCAGGACTACAACCTGATCCCCGCCCTCACCGCCGCGGAGAACATCGCCCTGCCGCGCGAACTCGACGGCGTCTCCGTACGCAAGGCGCGCAAGGAGGCCATGGCCTCGCTGGAGGAGATGCACCTCACGGAGGTCGCCGACCGCTTCCCTGACGAGATGTCCGGCGGCCAGCAGCAGCGCGTCGCCATCGCCCGCGCCCTCGTGGGTGACCGCCGCCTCGTGCTCGCCGACGAACCGACCGGAGCGCTCGACTCCGAGACCGGTGAGGCGGTGCTCGCCCTGCTCCGTAACCGCTGCGACCAGGGCGCTGCCGGGGTGATGGTGACGCACGAGCCCCGGTACGCGGCCTGGGCGGACCGGGTGGTCTTCCTCCGGGACGGGTCGATCGTGGACCAGACGGTGGCCACCGCCGCCGAATCCCTGCTCGCCGCTGAAGGTGCCGAGTGAGCGTCCTCACCGGGTGGCGCGCCGCCCTCAGGATCGCCCGGCGTGATGCCCTGCGGTCCAGGGGCCGCAGCGCTCTCGTCGTCGCGATGATCGCTCTGCCGGTCCTCGGTGTGACGGCCGCCGACGTGACGTACCGCAGTTCCGCGCCCACCGTCGCCGAGAACCTGACGGCCAAGCTGGGGTCGGCGGACGCCGTGTTCAGTTCGCCCGGCATCGGACCCGTCCCGCTGGAACAGATGCCGGACGCCAGTACATGGGGCACTCCCGAGGACGGTCCCGAGATCCCGGCCGAGGACGAGCGCGACCCCGTCGACGTGCGAGCCACGTTCCCGAAGGGTTCGCGCTATCTCACCGAGCAGTCCGTACCCGCCGTGGTCACCACGCGGCACGGGGTCGCCAACACCGAGATGGTGGAGCTGCGTACCTCCGATCCGGCGGTCCGGGGCAGGCTCGACCTGGTCGACGGCGCGTTCCCGGACGGCGAGGGGGAGGTCGTCGCGACCGAGCACTTCCTGGAATCCGCCGGGCTCGGTGTCGGCTCCCGCACGACACTGCGCGGACCCGAGCAGACGTACACGATCACCGGCAGCGTCGAGCTGCCCGGGGAGCTCGACAGGAGCGCCCTGTACGCCGACCCGGGGGCGGTGCTCGCCCCGTGGAAGGCGGCGGCCGAGCGAGACGAGAAGGTCGTCCCTCCCTACCCGGGCGACATGACCTGGCTCGTCCGCGGCCCCGCCGGTGCCGGCATCTCCTGGCCGGATGTGCTCGAGGCCAACGAGAAGGGTGTCGTGGTGCTGTCCCGCCAGGTCGCTCTCGATCCGCCCCCGGACTCCGAGGTCCCGCTGCTCGCGCACCAGGACATCTCTTCCTACGGTGAGAGCTCCACGGAGCTGAGCGCGGCGGTCGTCACCGTCGTCGCCATGGCGGTCCTGGAGATCGTCCTGCTGGCGGGCCCCGCGTTCGCCGTGGGGGCCAGGCGCTCGCGCAGGCAGCTCGGCCTCGTCGGCACCTGTGGCGGCGACCGGGGCCAGGTGCGGGCCGTCGTACTGTCGGGGGGCCTGGTCCTCGGCGCGGTGGGAGCCATGACCGGTGTCGCCGCCGGGCTCGCCCTCACCGTCCTGTTCCGCCCGATGATCGAGGGCTGGATGGGAAGCCGCTTCGGCGAGTTCGACATCCGCCCCTGGGAACTGCTGGGCATCGCCGCCATCGGCCTCGTCACCGGAGTCCTGGCGGCCCTGGCGCCGGCGATCGTCGCCGGCCGGCAGTCGGTGCTCGAATCGCTCACCGGGCGTCGCGGAACACGCCGGAGCTCACGCGTCCTCCCCGTCGTGGGCTGCGTGGCGCTGGCGGGCGGCGTGGCGATCGCCGTGTTCGGCGGCACGACCGGCGACACCCGGTTCGTCGCCGGCGGCTCCGTGGTCGCCGAGCTCGGGGTGCTCGCCTGCATTCCCGTGATCGTCGGCTTCCTCGGACGGCTCGGCACCCGCCTTCCCCTCTCCCCGCGCATGGCACTGCGCGACGCGGCGCGTAACCGAGGGCGTACGGCGCCGGCGGTCGCCGCCGTCATGGCGGCCGTGGCGGGCACCGTCGCCATCGCCACGTACACCACCAGCGTCATGGCGGAACACGACTACGACCACGTGCGCACCCTCACCCCGGGCACGGTCGCGCTCATGGCCTCCGAACCGAACGCCGTGGACCAGCTTCCCCTCGCCAGGACCGCCGCGGAACAGAATCTTGCGGTCAGCGGCGGCCGCGCCGACATAGGGCGGGTCTGGGCCGGATCCGACTGCACGGTCTACTACGAGGAGGAGAACAGCTGCGGGACGCTCGAACTGGTCAAGCCCACCGGCAAGGGCCACAGCTGCCCGCTCCAGGGGGCGGGTGCCAAGAAGCTCGCCGAGAGTCTCTCCGCCGACGAGCACAAGAAGCTGATGGGTTCCCCCGCCTGCGTCGACGAGTACATCAGCGCGCAGGCGATCTCCACGGGTGACAGCAACATCGCCGTAGGGGACGCCGCACTGCTCAGGTCGTACGTGAAACTCGACGACCCGGCGGCGGCCGAAGCCCTCGCGGCCGGCACTCCCGTGCTGCTCAACCCGGCCTACGCGCAGGAAGGCCAGGTCACGCTCAAGGCGGTACACACCTACAACGAGCGCGACAAGGAGAACCGCAAGCTCCATCCGGGGAAGGCCAGGACCACCACGGACCGGCTGAAGGTGTACGTCGCTCCCGCGAAGTTCGCCGCCACCCCCGGGGTCCGGATGATCCTGCCGCAGCAGACCGCGGACCGGCTCGGACTGCACACCGCGGCCTACGGAAGCGTCTACACCGTCACGCATCCGCCGACGGACGCGGAGAGCCAGGCCGTGGCGGCCGCTTTCACCCAGGCCGGCAACGGGGTCTACCTCCAGGCGGAGAACCCGCAGGAGACGCGCGACGAGGATGTGGTCCTGCTGATCCTCGCGCTGTTCGCGGGCGTCGTCACCCTGGGCGCGGCCGCCATCACCACCGGTCTCGCCAAGGCCGACGCGGAGGCCGACCTCACCACGCTCAGCGCGGTGGGGGCACCCCCCGGGGTGCGGCGCTCACTCTCCGGATTCCAGTGCGTGGTCGTCGCGCTCACGGGTGTGCTGCTGGGCACGGCCGCGGGAGTCGTTCCCGCGGTGGCCCTGCGTCTGGTCGACCTGCGGGCGGCGATGGACGCGATGCGTGCCGAGCCCATGGACTCCGCGTACACACCCATCGTGATGCCGTGGGAGACCATCGGGCTGCTGGCCCTGGTCGTACCGGTGCTGGCCGGGCTGCTGGCGGCCGCCTTCGCCGGCTCACGGCTGGCCCTGGCGCGGCGCGCAGGGTGAGCCCCTTGTGAGATGAGCGGCTGCTCCTGTGCCCCCGGAAAGGTTGGATCTTGCCTTTCCGGGGGCACCACCGTGTTGTACAGCCGGTGTGGGAGACAATGTCGGCATGGAAATGCCGAGGAATGAACGGTCACAGGAGCACCCCCAAGTCCTCGTGGTGGGGCAGGACGGAATGGCCATCGGCGGCGGTGGGGGTGACGACGAGTCGCGCGAGGTGCCGGTGACGGAAATGGTCGAGCAGCCCGCGAAGGTCATGCGGATCGGCAGCATGATCAAGCAGCTTCTGGAGGAGGTCAGGGCGGCTCCTCTCGACGAGGCGAGCCGTGTCAGGCTCAAGGAGATCCACGCGAGCTCGGTGAAGGAACTCGAGGACGGCCTGGCGCCGGAGCTCGTGGAGGAGCTGGAACGGCTCTCGCTGCCGTTCACCGAGGAGTCCGTCCCCTCGGAGGCCGAGCTGCGGATCGCGCAGGCCCAGCTGGTCGGCTGGCTGGAGGGTCTCTTCCACGGCATTCAGACGGCGCTGTTCGCCCAGCAGATGGCGGCCCGTGCGCAGCTGGAGCAGATGCGCCGCGCCCTCCCTCCGGGTGTCGGTCATGAGGACGAGGAAGGCGGCGTCGACCCGCACGGACCGGCGCGCTCCGGCCCGTACCTCTAGGCCTCTCGTCCGGACGAAAGGTTCTGGGGGCCTGAGCCCACACCGACCGCGGTACGCACCGGGGCCCGGCACACACCGTGTGCCGGGCCCCGCGTCCGTGCTGTTCGGTCCTGGGCGCTCGCGTCAGGCCTTCGGCGCGGCCAGGAGGATCTTGCCGATATGGCTGCTGGACTCCATCAGCCGGTGTGCTTCCGCAGCGTCCGCCATCGGCACCGTGCGGTCCACGATCGGCCGGACGACGCCGTCCGCGAGCAGCGGCCACACGTGCTCGCGTACCGCCGCGATGATCGCGGCCTTCTCCGCGAGCGGTCGTGCGCGGAGCGAGGTGGCCGTGACAGCCGCCCGCTTGCTCAGCAGGGCGCTCAGGTTCAGCTCACCCTTGGCACCGCCCTGGAGACCGATGATGGCGAGACGGCCGTTCACGGCGAGAGCACGCACGTTCCGGTCCAGATACTTCGCTCCGACGATGTCGAGGATGACGTCCGCTCCGGCGCCGTCCGTCGCCTGCCGCAGCTCCTCCACGAAATCCTGCTCGCGGTAGTCGATGAGGATGTCGGCGCCCAGCTCCTGACAGCGCGCCAGCTTCTCGGGGCCTCCCGCCGTCACCGCGACGCGCGCGCCGACGGCCTTGGCGAGCTGGATCGCCATCGTGCCGATGCCGCTGGAACCACCGTGGACGAGCAGGGTCTCGGCGGGGCGCAGGTGGGCCACCATGAAGACGTTGGACCAGACCGTCGCCGCGACCTCGGGCAGCGCCGCCGCATCGACCAGGTCCACGCCGGCGGGCACGGGCAGCAGCTGACCGGTCGGCACAGCGACCTTCTCCGCGTATCCGCCGCCCGCGAGCAGCGCGCACACCTCGTCGCCCACGGACCAACCGGTCACCCCGGGGCCGAGCGCCGCGACACGGCCCGCACACTCCAGGCCGGGGTAAGGGGAGGCGCCGGGCGGGGGGTTGTAGAAGCCCTGCCGCTGCAGGACATCGGCCCGGTTCACCGCGCTGGACACGACCTCGACGAGAACTTCGCCCTCGCCTGGTACGGGGTCGGGGACCTCGGCCCATACGAGCGCTTCGGGGCCACCGGGTTCGGGGATCGTGATCGCATACATGGCCGCGAGGCTACTCCGTGCGGAGTCCCGGACGGAGGCGGAACCGCCTGCGTCGTGTCCGGGACCCGCTCCTACGGCCGCTGATTGGGCTGCTGCGGATAGCCCGTCGGCGCCGTGTGGATCGGTGAGGCGCGCACGATGGTGATCACCCGGTCCGTCAGCTGCAGGGGGCTGGCCGCCGGATCGTCGTAACCGAGCAGCCGGTGGCCGCGCAGGACGCTGACCACGAGGTCATCGGTCTCACGGACGCTCTTGCCCACCTCGGCCTTTATCACCGGCCGTTCGACGAGATCGAGCCCGCTGCCCTGCTGGATGAGGTCCTCCATCACCGTGCCCGCGCTCGGGCTGAGGACCGACAGGCCGAGCAGCCGTCCGGCCGCGCTCGCGCTGGTGATCACGGCGTCGGCGCCCGACTGCCGCAGCAGCGGCGCGTTCTCCTCCTCGCGGACCGCGGCCACGATCTTCGCACCCCGGTTGAGCTGACGCGCGGTCAGGGCGACCAGTACGGCGGTGTCGTCGCGCTGGGTGGCGATGATGATCTGGCGGGCCTTCTGGAGCTCGGCCCGCAAGAGCACGTCACTGCGCGTCGCATCACCCAGGACGCCCACGAAGCCCTCAGCGTTGGCCGCCTCGATCACCTTGCCGGCCGGGTCGACGATGACGATCTGGTCTTTTCTCAGACCGGTGGCGCAGAGCGTCTGGATGGCTGAGCGGCCCTTCGTACCGAAGCCGACGACCACGGTGTGTTCACGCAAGTTGCTTCTCCAACGATTCAGCCGGAAGTCCTCCCGGGTCCGTTCCGTCAGGACCTCGAGGGTGGTGCCGACCAGGATGATGAGGAAGAGCACCCGCAACGGCGTCACCAGAACCACGTTGACGAGCCGGGCCGGGTCGCTGTACGGAACGATGTCGCCGTAGCCGGTCGTCGACAGCGTCACCGTCGCGTAGTAGACGGCGTCGAGGAAGTCGACCTTCTCGTCGGCGTTGTCGTGGTAACCGTCCCGGTCGGCCCAGACGATGAAGACCGTGATGGCCAGCACCGTGAGAGCCATCGCCAGCCGCTTGGCCACCTGTCGCAGCGGCCTGTCGACGACGCGCCGGGGCAGGAGCACCCGGGTCGGGACGACATGTTCGTCCGCCCGCCTGGCCATCGCGTCCTGGCCGGGAAGTTTCACGTGAAACACCCTTCCGTCCACGGCGATGCCGAGGCCCACGGTAGATCGAGGATCTCCACCTCGGTGCCGGACCGTACCCCGCCGGGCCCCACAACGGCCAGCCCGTCCGCTGCCGCGATCCCACGCAGCATGGCGGGACCGTTGTAGTGCAGGGGCACGACGCTGTCGTCGCGATGGACCACGGGAATCAACCGGGTGTCATGTGGGTGTCCGTGCACCTCTTCGCGGACGGGCGCGCGGTAGAGGTCCTGGGCGGGCCGGCCGGCGAGCCCTCGGAGCAAGGGCTCGGCCAGCGTCAGCAGTCCGGACACCGCGGCGAGTGGGTTGCCGGGCAGGCCGACCAGGCAGGGGCCGCCCTCGGCGAGCCGCGCCAGGAGCATCGGGTGTCCTGGACGTACGGCCACCCCGTCGACCAGCAGCTCGGCCCCGATCTCGGCCAGGACCGGGTGGACATGGTCCACCGGGCCGGCGGCTGTGCCACCCGTGGTGAGGATCAGGTCGGCGTCGGAGGAGACGAGGGCCCGGCGGAGGGCGTCGGCGTCATCACCGAGCCGCCTGGGCTCGGCGACCTCCGCCCCCAGGGCACGGAGCCAGGGGGCGAGCATGGGGCCGAGGGCGTCGCGGATCAGGCCTTCCCGCGGGAGCCCCGCCGTGAGGAGCTCGTCACCGAGGACGAAGACGTCCACCCGGGGCCGGGGCGCGGCGACGAGGGCGTCGTACCCGGCGGCAGCCGCCAGCCCGAGAACGGGTGGGGTCACCACGGTCCCCACGGGCAGTAGCTCGTCGCCGGACCGGCACTCCTGGCCCCGGGGCCGGATGTCCTGGCCCTGCACCACTTCGCGGGTGGCGTGCAGCAGCCCCTTGGCCTCGTCACAGTGCGCGTGTTCGCTGCGGATCACGGCGGTGGCGTCCGCCGGGAGGCGAGCGCCCGTGGCGATCCGCAGGGCGTGCCCGTCGGGGAGCGGCTCCACGGAGCCTCGTCCGGCGAGCAGCCCTTCCCCTTCCCGTACGGTCCAGGGCCCCGGCCCCGCGACGACCCAGCCGTCCATGGCCGAGGTGTCGAACGACGGCAGGTCGGTGAGCGCGACGACGGCCTCGGCGAGGACGTGCCCGAGAGCCCGGTCCAGAGGGAGCCGGTGGGCGGCCGGGAGGGTGGCCCGGCCGAGGCGGTCGGCCAGGGCACGCGCCGCGGTCCAGGTGGTGGCACCGTCCCGGTGGGCGCGGGAGGAGGAGCCGGGGGCGTGAGGGGGAGAACCGTGGGCGTGAGAGGGAGAACCGTGGGCCGGCGCCGGTCCACGGTGACTGGACGGGTTCGGGGCCGGGGCGGGGACCCCCGGCTCCGCTCCTCCTGGCACAGGGGCGTCCGGAGTCGGGCCGGTGCGCACGCCCGGCGCTGCCGGTGCCGGCCTGGAGGGCGGCTCCCCCGCGCCGGGCCGGTCCGGTGCGCGATGCGGCGTGCCCGGCTGCCGCCCCACGAGGGCCAGTGCCTGCTCGACCGCCCGCTCCTCCTCGGCCGCCGCCCGCTTCCTCTCGGCCGTCCGCTCCTCCTCGGCCGCACGCTCCTCCTCGGCCGCGCGCGCGTCGCGTCCGTGCGGGGTCATGGCGTGCCGGGTCCGCTTCCCGCGGCCGTTTCCTCCTCCCACCGGAGTGCGAGGGCGGTGGCCTTGCGGGAGGCTTCAGCCACGGCTCCAGCCGCGGCCTCCGGGCTCTTACCGCTGCTCGCCATGGCCGCCGCGTACCCCACCAGGAAGGTGGTCAGCGGTGCGGCGGGCCGGGCCACGCCGTGCGCGGCATCTCGGGCGAGGTCCAGCAGGACGCCGGTGTCGACGTCGAGCTCGATGCCCAGTTCGTTCTTGACTGCGGTGATCCATTCGTCCAGCACGATCCCATGCTCCCTGATCCGGGCCCTGGCGGCGGCAATGTCTTCCCAGGTGTCGCAGTCGAACGCGGCCAGCGGGCCTGCCTGGACCCGGCCCAGATCCAGTTCGGCGGTCAGCAACCGGAGGGGGAGACCGGCCAGGCTGCCGTGTTCGGTGGCGAGAAGGGCGAGTTCCCGGCGGAGCGGCTCGGCCCGGTAGACCGCGACCAACGGCTGGTCCCGGCCGTCCTGGTCGGTGCACAAGGCGCCTTCGCGGTCTCCCTGCTCCGCCGCGGTCAGCAACGAGCGGACCGTCGGCTTCCCGAGGAACGGCAGATCCGCGGAGAGCACCAGCACGCTCTCCGCGGCCGTGTGCCGGACCCCGGCGCCGAGGGCCGCCAAGGGGCCGCCGCCCTCGGGTACTTCACGTGTCCAGGTGACCGGACGCACGGTGGGCCTGCGCCCGCCGACCACCACGGTCGACCCGGCGTCGGCACATGCGGCGAGCACCCGGTCGAGCAGCGCGCGGCCGCCCACGCGGAGCCCTGGCTTGTCGGCCCCCCCGAGGCGTTTCGCAGCCCCTCCGGCAAGCACGACGGCGTCATACGTGGTCATGCCCCTGAGTATGAGGGCCGCCCGCCGATGACGGGCCCCCGGGGACCGAACTCACACGATGCCGGCCCTGGCCCAGCACCGGCCGGCTCGCTACAACGTGCGGAGCAGCACCGCCGGCTGTTCCACACAGTCGGCGACGTAGCGCAGGAAGCCGCCTGCCGTGCCACCGTCGCAGACCCGGTGATCGAAGGTGAGCGAGAGCTGGACGACCTGTCGGACCGCCAGTTCCCCTTCGTGCACCCAGGGTTTGGGCACGATCCGGCCGACGCCGAGCATGGCCGCCTCGGGGTGGTTGATGATCGGCGTCGAACCGTCGACGCCGAACACCCCGTAGTTGTTCAGCGTGAACGTCCCCCCGGTGAGCTGCGCGGGGGTCAGCTTCCCGTCCCGGGCGGCCTCGGTCAGCCGGGCGATCTCCGCCCCGATCGACTCCGCGTTACGGGTGTGCGCGTCCCGGACCACCGGAACGACCAGGCCCCGCTCCGTCTGGGCGGCGAACCCCAGATGGATCCCGGACAGCCGCACGATCTCCCGGGCTTCGGCATCCACCGTGGAGTTGAGGTCGGGGAACCTCGCCAGGGCTGCCGTGCAGATGCGGGCCAGCAGCGCGAGCACCGACACCTTCGGTCCTGCGGAGGGCCCCGCGGCGGCGTTCATCGCGGCCCGCGCCGCCATCAGCTCGGTGGCGTCGGCATCGACCCAGCAGGTGGCATCGGGAATCTCACGCCGGCTGCGGGACAGTTTCTCGGCCACCGCTCCCCGGACCCCGCGCAGCGCGATCCGCTCGGCCGATGGGTCCGGCTCCGGACGGACGGACGGGGACGCGCCGGCGGCGCGTTCCTCGTCCGCGGCTCTGATCGCGCACTCCACGTCGGTACGGAGAATCAGACCGTCCCGCCCCGTACCGACGACCTGCCGGAGGTCGAGACCGTGCTGTCGCGCCAGTTTCCGGACCAGCGGGGAGATGACGGCGACGGGCCCTTGAGCATGCCCCGCCGGAGGCGCCACCGTCGGAGGCGCCGGCTGCCCCGCTGCGGCAAGGGCCGGCTGCGGGGCCGGGGCCCGGCCCGAGGCTGTCCCCTCCTCGGACGCCGCAGGGGCCTGCGCCGAGACCGGAGCGGGCCGGACCCGGCGTCTCCGCGCCGCCGGCGCGGCTGTGCCGTAACCGACCAGCACATTGCCGGACGCGTCACCTCCGGGACCGTCGCCGGAGGGACCGGCGGGGACCTCGTGCCCGTCCACCGACTCCATCGAGCCGACTGCCACCGTCAGCAGTGGTGCGCCGACCGGGAGCTCCGCACCTTCCTCGCCGAACCGCGCCGTCACCACGCCCCCGTAGGGACACGGCACCTCCACCATGGCCTTGGCCGTCTCGACCTCGACGACCGGCTGGTCGACGGCGACGACATCGCCGACCTCCACCAGCCAGCGCACGATCTCGGCCTCGGTCAGACCCTCGCCCAGGTCAGGCAGCTTGAATTCGAGCACCTGCGCCATCAGCTCTCGGCCTCCCACTGAAGGCGGGCGACCGCGTCGAGGACCCGGTCCACGCCCGGCAGATGGTGCCGCTCCTGCATCGGGGGCGGATAGGGAATGTCGAACCCGGCGACGCGGAGGACAGGCGCCTCCAGATGGTGGAAGCACTGCTCGGTGACCCGCGCCGCGATCTCACCGCCCGGCCCGCCGAACCCGGACGACTCGTGGACGACCACCGCACGCCCCGTGCGGCGCACCGACGCGGCGACGGTTCCGTCGTCGAAGGGCACCAGCGAGCGCAGGTCCACCACTTCGAGGTCCCACCCCTCGGCCGTGGCCGCCTCGGCGGCCTCCAGGCACACCGGGAGGGACGGGCCGTAGGTGATCAGGGTCGCGCTGCGACCTGGGCGCCGGACCACGGCCCGCCCGATCGGCTCGACCCGGGACGGCGCGTCCGGCGACCAGTCGGCCTTGGACCAGTAGAGCCTCTTCGGCTCGAGGAAGACCACCGGGTCGTCGGAGGCGATCGACTCCCTCAGCAGCCCGTAGGCGTCGTCGACCGTGGCCGGCACGACGACGTGCAGCCCGGGTGTCGCCATGTAGTACGCCTCGGAGGAGTCGCTGTGGTGCTCGACCCCGCCGATCCCGCCCCCGTACGGCACACGCACCGTGATCGGCAGAGGCATCGCACCCCCGGTCCTGTTCCGCATCTTCGCGACATGGCTGACCAACTGCTCGAACGCCGGATACGCGAAGGCGTCGAACTGCATCTCCACCACGGGCCGGAGCCCGTACATCGCCATGCCCACGGCCGCGCCGAGAATGCCCGCCTCGGCCAGCGGCGTGTCCGTACAGCGGTCGTCGCCGAACTCCTTCGCCAGGCCGTCGGTCACGCGGAAGACGCCACCGAGCGTGCCCACGTCCTCCCCGAGGACGTGCACGGTGGGATCCTCCGCCATCGCGTCCCGCAGCGCCCGTCCGAGGGCCTGCGCCATCGTGGCCGGCTTGGCCCTCGCCGTCCGTTCACCGGCCGTCACGGCAGCGGTGCTCATCGCCCCTCCTCCGCGCCGCTCTCGTCGTGAGCACCGTTCCCCGCGTCCAGCTCGGCCCGCAGTCGCGCCGCCTGCTCCCGCAGCTGGCCGGTCTGCTCCTCGTAGACATGGGCGAACAGATCCATCGGGTCGAGCGGCGGGTCGGCGTTCATCTGCTCCCGCAGCCCCTCCGCCATCCGCTCCGCCGCCTCATGCACCGCCGCGATGCCGTCCTCGTCCAGCAGCCCCCGCCCGGTCAGCTCCCGCTCCAGAAGCCTGATCGGGTCGTGCGCGCGCCATGCCTCCACCTCGCTGTCGCCGCGGTAGCGGGTGGCGTCGTCGGCGTTCGTATGGGCGTCCATGCGATACGTGACCGCCTCGATCAGCGTCGGCCCCTCACCCCGCCGGGCACGGGCCACCGCCTCGCTGAGCACCTGGTGCATCGCGACCGCGTCGTTACCGTCGACCAGGCGCCCCGGCATCCCGTAGCCCACGGCCTTGTGCGCCAGGGACGGCGCCGCGGTCTGCTTGGCCAGCGGCACGGAGATCGCGAAGCCGTTGTTCTGTACGAGGAAGACCACCGGGGCCCGCCAGACAGCGGCGAAATTGAGCGCCTCGTGGAAGTCGCCCTCACTCGTCCCGCCGTCGCCGACCATCGCGAGGGCCACCACGTCGTCGCCCTTGAGGCGCGCCGCGTGCGCAAGGCCCACGGCGTGCGGCAACTGGGTGGCCAGCGGGGTGCAGAGCGGGGCGATGCGGTGCTCCCGCGGGTCGTAGCCGGTGTGCCGGTCCCCCCGCAGCAGTGTCAGTGCCTCGACCGGGTCCAGACCACGCGCGACCGCGGCGAGCGTGTCGCGATAGCTGGGGAAGAGCCAGTCCCGGTCCTCCAGCACGAGGGCCGCTGCGATCTCGGACGCCTCCTGGCCGGTGCTCGAGGGATACACCGCGAGCCTGCCCTGCTTGGTCAGCGCGGTGGCCTGCGCGTTGTACCGGCGGCCACGCACCAGCTCGGCGTAGAGCCTCAGCAGCAGCTCGGGGTCGGCCCCGGCCGCCGCCTCCGTGCCGAGCACGCAATGGGGCTCGGGGTCCGGGAGCAGCGGCGCGGGATCGGTGAGCGGCTTCCAGGCCGGGGGCGGCGTGGGCCGGTAGGCGGCTGCGCCGGGCAGCTCCTGGACCGTCATGACAAGCACCTCCTGGCATCGAGATATATCGAGGGGTGTCGAAATTTGCAGAATGTCGGGCGTGGGCAAGGCGCGGATGTGGCGTGCCTCACCTACCGATTGTTCGGTCGCGAGGGCAATTTGGCTACAGGCGCCTTCAGCCTGTGGACAAACGGTTCTCCACAGCCTGGGATAGAGGCAGGTCGTCCACAACAGGGAGGCGCGGGCAGATGGCAGCTGAACAAATGGCCGACGGGGGCGGCGTCCAGGACCGCACTCCCCCCGCCCGGCCGCTGGACTCCATCGACCGTGCCATCCTGCGCATCCTCCAGACGGACGGCCGCGCCTCGATACGGGCCGTCGCGGAGCGCGTCCACGTCTCCCGGGCCAATGCGTACGCCCGGATCAACAGGCTCGTCGAGGACGGCGTGATCCGGGGATTCAGCGCACGGGTGAATCACGAGCGGGCCGGTCAGGCCGCCTCCGCCTACATCACGCTCAAGATCGTCCAGAACTCCTGGCGTACCGTGCGCGAACAGCTCCAGGCGCTGCCGGGTGCGACGCACATCGCGCTGGTGAGCGGCGACTTCGACGTCCTGCTCCTGGTCCACACCCCGGACAACCAGGCCCTGCGCGAGCTGGTGCTGACCAGGATCCAGGCCATACCCGAGGTGCTGTCCACCCGCACCCTGCTGGTGTTCGAGGAGACCGACCTGGGCCCACGCCCGGACCGCACGGCCGAGATCAGCTGAGGGCTTTCCCGGTCAGCCGGCCCGCATCCCCTCGAAGGCGAGCTGGACGACGGTGTCCGCGAGCTGCTCCGCCTCCTGAGATCCGCCGGGCTGCGGGCGGTACCACTCGACCAGCGAGTTCACCATGCCGAAGAGGAGCCGGGTCGCCAGGCGTATGTCCACGTCCGCACGCAGGTCGCCGTCCGCCACCGCGGCCTTCAGCAGTTCGGAGACCCGCTGGTCGAACTCACGCCGGCGCTCCAGGGCCCAGCGCTCCGTCTTCGTGTTGCCCCGTACGCGCAGCAGCAGCGTGACGTACGGCAGCTCCGCCATGAGCACCTCGACCGTCCGGCGCGTGACGTACTCGACCCGGGCGATCGCCCGCCCCCGGGTGGCCCCCGCCTCGTCGAGAATCCCGAAGAGCCCGTCGAGCGCCCGGCTCACCGCACGCCTCAGAAGCTCTTCCTTTCCCGCCACGTGGTGGTAGATGGACGACTTGGAGATGCCCGCCGCCTTGGAGAGGTGCTCCATGGACGTGCCGTCGTAGCCGCGCTCGTTGAAGACGCGGACGGCAACGGTCAGGAGCGTCTCCGGGGTGTACGTGTCCCGCTTGGCCGTGGTCATGACCGCGATCCTCCCCCATGAGTTGTCCACAGGTTCCTTGGGGCCCCTTGTCCCGACCGATCGTTCGGTTACTCTAACTCCGTCAGCATGTCCCTGCCCGGCTCGACGAGGAGTTGGTCCGTCATGGCCGCCGAGCTTTCCCCCGAGAAGCTGTCCGAGATCCACCGCCCGACGCTCGACCAGGCCCTCGAAGCGATCCGCACACGCGCCTACTGGTCCCCGCACCCCGAGCACCCCAAGGCCTACGGCGAGGGAGGCCTTCCCGGCAGCCTCGGCGCGGCCGAGGGAAAGGCCGCGTTCGACGCCGTGCTCAACACCCGGCTGGACCTCGGCCAGCCCGGAACCGACGGCTGGACCGGCGCGGAGGTCTCGCCGTACGGCCCGGAGCTCGGCGTCGAGTATCCGCACGCCGACCCGGACGTCCTGCTCCCCGCCATGAGCGCCGCGACGGGCTCCTGGCGTGCGGCGGGCCCCGAGACGCGGGCCCTGGTCTGCGTGGAGATCCTGGCCCGGATCAGCGCGCGTACGCACGAGCTGGCCCACGCCGTGATGCACACCAGCGGGCAGGCGTTCGTGATGGCCTTCCAGGCGGGCGGCCCGCACGCCCAGGACCGCGGCCTGGAGGCCGTGGCGTACGCGTACGAGGAACAGACGCGGACGCCGCGCAGCGCCGACTGGTCGAAGCCCCAGGGGAAGCGCGACCCGCTGCGGCTGAACAAGACGTACACAGCGGTGGGGCGCGGTATCTCCCTGCTGATCGGCTGCAACACCTTCCCGACGTGGAACGGCTATCCGGGCCTCTTCGCCTCGCTGGCGACCGGCAATCCCGTGCTGGTCAAGCCGCACCCGCGGGCGGTGCTGCCGCTCGCGCTCACGGTCCAGTTGGCGCGCGAGGTGCTGACCGAGGCGGGTTTCGACCCGAATCTCGTCGCCCTGGCGACCGAGCGGCCCGGCGAGGGCATCGCCAAGAGCCTGGCGGTGCGCCCCGAGATCAAGATCATCGACTACACGGGTTCCACCGCCTTCGGGGACTGGCTGGAGGCCAACGCCCGGCAGGCCCAGGTCTACACGGAGAAGGCGGGCGTCAACACGATCGTCCTCGACTCCACCGCCGACTACCGGGGCATGCTTTCCAACCTGGCCTTCTCCCTCTCGCTCTACAGCGGCCAGATGTGCACCACCCCGCAGAATCTGCTCATCCCGCGCGACGGGATCACGACCGACGCGGGCGCCAAGTCCTACGAGGACGTGGTGGCGGACCTCGCCGACGCGGTGAGCGGGCTGCTCGGTGACGACGCCCGGGCCAACGGGCTGCTCGGCGCCCTGGTGAACCCGGACGTGAAGGCCCGGCTGGAGGGGGCCGCGACCCTGGGCGACGTCGCACTGGCCTCGCGCCCGGTGGCCAACCCCGACTTCCCCGACGCCGTGGTCCGCACACCCGCCCTCGTGAAACTCGACGGCACGAAGCCCGACGACGGGGCGCCCTACCTCTCGGAGTGCTTCGGCCCGGTCTCCTTCGCGGTGGCCGTCGACTCGACCGGTGACGCGCTGGACCTGCTGCGCCGCACGATCCGGGAGAAGGGCGCGATGACCGTCGGCGCGTACACCACGTCCCCCGAGGTGGAACGCGCGGTGGAGGAAGTCTGCTTCGACGAATCGGCTCAGCTCTCGCTGAACCTCACCGGCGGCGTGTACGTCAACCAGACGGCGGCCTTCTCCGACTTCCACGGTTCGGGCGGCAACCCGGCTGCCAACGCGGCTCTGTGCGACGGCGCGTTCGTCTCCAACCGCTTCCGGGTGGTGGAGGTCCGCCGCCAGGCCTGAGGGCGGATCCGGCCGACGGTATCCGGTGGAGTGTGGACCCGCGCGGGGATCCGCACTTCACCGCTCCGTCATCCGTCACCCGTCGCGCGGGTCCGGGACGTCCGCGTACCGCTGCACCCAGGCGTGCATCGCGATGGCGGCCGCCGCACCGGCGTTGATCGACCTGGTCGAACCGAACTGGGCGATCGAGCAGACCATCGAGGCGTGCTTGCGCGCCTCCTCCGTCAGTCCCGGCCCTTCCTGCCCGAACAGCAGCACACACCGGCGCGGCAGCTCGGTCCGCTCCAGCGGCACGGCCCCGGGGAGGTTGTCGATCCCGATGATCGGCAGTTCCTCGGCCTCCGCCCAGGCCGTCAGGTCCGCAGTGTCCGGGTGGTGCCGCACATGCTGGTAGCGGTCGGTGACCATGGCGCCCCGCCGGTTCCAGCGCCGCCTGCCCACGATGTGGATCTCCTTCGCGAGGAAGGCGTTGGCGGTGCGCACCACCGAGCCGATGTTGAAGTCATGGCCCCAGTTCTCCACCGCCACATGGAAGTCGTGCCGCCGCAGGTCGAGATCGGCGACGATCGCCTCCCGTGTCCAGTACCGGTAGCCGTCACCCACATTGCGCCGGTCCCCATGGGCGAGGAGTTCGGGGTCGTAGCGCTCCCCTTCGGGCCAGGGCAACGGGTGCGGACCGACCCCGATCACGCCGTACCCGTCGTCGTACTGGATCGGTTCCCCGGAGGGGTCGGGCTCGGCTGCCGCCCCGGGCTCTTCTGCACTGCCGGTCTCGCTGGTCACCCGACGAGCGTATGGCCATCGCCACCGGCGCCGCGCGCGGCCTCCTCGTCGTCCTGCCCTGCCCGCCGCTGCCCGGGGAGCGTGAGCCGCCCGGCCGTCCGTGAGAACAGCCGCTGCCGGCCGAGCGACACCCTGTGCCCCAGCCATACCAGGAAGACCGTCGGCAGGAAGACGGCGTCCGCGGCGATCATCGCCAGGGAGAAGAAGGGCAGTCCCAGCAGGACGGCGATCCCCGCGTGCTCACCGATCATGAGGATCAGCAGGACGTTCTTCACCCGCCGGTTGAACAGGGTGAACGGGAAGGCGACCTGAACGATGACCGTGACGTACGTCAACACCATGATCAACAGCGCGCTGGACGCGGCCAGTCCGGAGAGACCGGCCCACGGGGTGAAGTAGTCCAGCTGGAGCGGATAGTAGACCGCGGTGCCGTCCTGCCAGCGAGAACCCTGGATCTTGTACCAACCGGCCGTCGCGTAGATCAGGCACACCTCCGCCATGATCACGAGGAGTGCGGCGTTGTGGGCGAGGTTGGCCAGGACGTCGAGGAGGGCACGCAGCTCATGGTCCGGCGCGCGACGGTCCAGGGCCCACCGAACGCCGTTTCCGAGCCACAGAACCCACAGAAGGGCCTGCAGCCACCATGTGCCGCCGAGCCCTTGCATGACGGTGGCCGGCAGGAGAACGCAGCCGAGGGCCACCCACAGGGCCGGCCCCGCGACATCACGCGCCGGCGGGGAGCCCGCCGCGAGACGTGCGGCGTTCCGCGACACACGGCGCGCGTCCAGGGACCACACCCGCGCACAGCGGGTCAGCACCAGGTAGACGGCCAGCAGATGGATGACGTTGTCACCGCCGTCGCCCATGAAGATGCTGCGGTTCTGGAGGGAGAGGACACCGGCCATGAACAGGACGGACATGGCCCGGGTCCGCCAGCCGGTCATCAGGAGCGCGGCCGAGACCAGCGTGAGCCCGTACACGGTCTCGAACCAGACCGTGGAGTCCGACCACATCAGGGCGGTGAAGGCGTCGTTGTTGGCGATGAGCCGACGCGCCATGTCCCAGCTCCACGGACCGTCCGGACCGTACAACTCGTGGCGGTTGGGCAGCTCTCGCAGCAGGAACAGCAGGTAGGTGGCGGAGACACCGATCCTGACGACGGCGCTCTGGTAGGCGCCGAGGGGGGCGGCCGTGACGCGCTGGACGGCGCGCGCGAGCACAGGGCCGACGGAGGCGGGGGCGGGGGCGCTCACTGCTCCGCCTTTCCGGCCTTCGATGCCTGATCGGCCGTGGCAGCACCGGAGAGGTCGGACGGGGTGACCGTCCACCACGGGAGTTCCGTGTACCTCGGCCGGGTACTGATGTTCTCGTCGCTCCACGCAGGCGCACCGACGGAACGCGTGGCGGACCTCACCTGGATGCGCTCGACCTTTCCGCCGTACCCGTGTTCGGCGAGACGCAGCATGACGATGCGGCGGATGTAGCGCTCCGACAGCTCACCGCGCAGGCCGTTGGGGCGGTTCTCCCTGTCGTGGGAGCCGGAGTAGAAGTCCCAGGCACGGCGCAGTTCGTTCTGGTCGACGTGGCTGGGGAGGGGGTTGCCGCGTATCGCCTCGCCGTCGTCACGCGAGAGATCGATCCAGCGCGTGACCTTGCTGCCGTCGGCACCGTCGTCGGCCAACTCGGCGCGTACGTGCACGGAGATGTTCTGCTGGAGCGGGTTGGGGGCGAACAGCTTCCAGTTCTGCTCGAACTCGGGATAGACCCAGTCGTCGACCACTTCGCCGTGCTGCTTCGTGAGGGTGTTGGACGGCGCGACGTGCAGAAAGATCATGGCTATGTGTACGCAGGCCAGCAGCCCCAGGCCGGACAGCGCGAGCGCCGCGACGACCTGGTACGGGAGCGAGAGTGCCGCCATACCGCCGCCCGGCCGGCGTCCTGCCGGCAGGGGTCCGGGTCTTCCGGAACCCGCACCGGGCTCAGGCCCTCCGGGTTCGGGTCCGGCCGCGGAAGCGGTGTTCGGCGACGGCGCCTCGGCGGCCGGGTCAGGGTGCGGACGCGGGTCCAGGTCCGGGTCCGGTTGCCGGCTCGCGTGCGGGTCCGGGGCCTGCTCCGGATGCCGGCTCGCGTGCGGGTCCGGGGTCTGCTCCGGGGCGCGGACCGCCGCCCCGGTGTCCGGTATTCCCGCGGGTTCGGCCTCCCCCTCCTGATCTGCGGACGGGCGGCTCTTCACGCCGGGCCAGGCGAGCTTCTTCTCGTTTCCGGTGCGCCCACCGTGGTCCCCGTCCATTCCGCCCCGATCACCGTCGATCACCACTCAGTTATCCACAGGGTTGACACCCTACGGGCCTCCGGCTCACCATTGAAGCCGATGAACCGAACGATCGGTCGGTAGGGAGCCCGGGATGGCGGCAGTGACTGCGGACCAGACGACGCAGGGGACAGCAGGCACGGGGGACGCGGCGGACGAGGCGCGTCTGGCGGCTTTCGACGCCGCGGTGGCGGCCGACGACCGGATCGAGCCGCGGGACTGGATGCCCGAGGCGTACCGGGCCTCACTGATCCGCCAGATGGCTCAGCACGCCCATTCCGAGATCATCGGCATGCAGCCCGAGGCCAACTGGATCACGCGGGCGCCCTCGCTGCGCCGCAAGGCGATCCTGATGGCGAAGGTGCAGGACGAGGCGGGGCACGGCCTCTACCTGTACAGCGCGGCGGAGACGCTGGGGACCAGCCGCGAAGAGATGCTCGACAAGCTGCACGCCGGGCGGCAGCGCTATTCCTCGATCTTCAACTACCCCACGCTGACCTGGGCGGACGTCGGCGCGATCGGCTGGCTGGTGGACGGCGCCGCGATCACCAACCAGGTGCCGCTGTGCCGCTGCTCCTACGGCCCGTACGCCCGCGCGATGGTCAGGGTCTGCAAGGAGGAGTCCTTCCACCAGCGCCAGGGATACGAACTGCTGCTCGCTCTCAGCCGGGGCACTCCCGCACAGCACGAGATGGCCCAGGACGCGGTGAACCGCTGGTGGTGGCCTTCCCTGATGATGTTCGGTCCTCCCGACGACTCCTCGGCCCACTCGGCGCAGTCGATGGCCTGGAAGATCAAACGGCACTCGAACGACGAACTGCGCCGGCGCTTCGTCGACATCTGCGTCCCGCAGGCGGAGGCGCTGGGACTCACCCTCCCCGACCCCGACATCCGCTGGAACGAGGAGTTGGGGCAGCACGACTACGGGGCGATCGACTGGACCGAGTTCCAGGAGGTCCTCAAGGGCAACGGCCCCTGCAACGAACAACGGCTGGCCCAGCGGCGCACGGCCCACGAGGAGGGCGCCTGGGTCCGCGACGCGGCGGCGGCGTACGCAGACAAGCACGCGGCACGGCCCGGCACAGCCGGATCGGCCGCCCAGCCCGTGGAGGCGACCGCATGAGCAGCTCGACCGACTGGCCTCTGTGGGAGGTGTTCGTGCGCTCCCGGCGAGGTCTGTCCCACACCCACGCGGGCAGCCTGCACGCGCCGGACGCCGAGATGGCCCTGCGCAACGCCCGCGATCTGTACACCCGCCGCTCGGAAGGCGTCTCCCTCTGGGTGGTCCCCTCGACGGCGATCACGGCATCGTCACCGGACGAGAAGGACTCGTTCTTCGAACCTGCCGGGGACAAGCCCTACCGCCACCCCACGTTCTACGAGATCCCGGAAGGGGTGAAGCACCTGTGAGCGCGGCTCTCGCCCTCGGCGATGACGCCCTGGTGCTCTCGCACCGGCTGGGGGAGTGGGCGGGCCACGCTCCCGTGCTGGAGGAGGAGGTGGCTCTGGCCAACATCGCCCTGGACCTGCTCGGCCAGGCCCGCATACTGCTCTCGTTCGTGGGGGACGAGGACCAGCTGGCGTACCTCCGTGAGGAGCGAGCCTTCCGCAACGTCCAGCTGGTGGAGCAGCCGAACGGCGACTTCGCCCACACCATCGCCCGCCAGCTCTACTTCTCCGTGTACCAACACCTGCTCTTCGAGGCGCTGGCCGCCGGCGAGGGCGAGTTCGCGGATCTCGCGGCCAAGGCGGTCAAGGAGGTTGCCTACCACCGGGACCACGCGGAGCAGTGGGTCCTGCGGCTGGGTGACGGCACCGCGGAAAGCCATGAGCGGATGCAGCTCGCGCTGGACGCACTGTGGCGGTACACCGGCGAGCTGTTCGAACCGGTCGAAGGAGTTGACGTCGACCGGCAGGCCCTGCGCGGCGGCTGGCTGGCCGCGGTCACCTCCGTGGTGGAGCGGGCCACCCTGTCTCTGCCGACGGGGCCGCAGTCCGGTGCCTGGGCGGCCGGAGCGGGCCGGCAGGGCCTGCACACGGAGCCTTTCGGGCGGATGCTCGCCGAGATGCAGCATCTGCACCGCAGCCACCCGGGGGCGTCATGGTGACCACCGAGACCCCGCTGGAAGCGGAGCTCCACCGGTTGGCAGGCTCCGTCCCCGACCCCGAGCTTCCGGTCCTCACGCTGGACGAGCTCGGCGTGCTCCGTGGGGTGCGGGCCGACGGCCCGGACAAGGTCACTGTGCGGCTCACCCCGACGTACACCGGCTGCCCGGCCATCGAGGCCATGTCCGCCGACATCGAGCGTGTGCTGCATGACCACGGTGTCGGAGAGGTGTCCGTGGTCACGGTCCTCGCCCCCGCCTGGTCCACCGACGACATCAGCGACGAGGGGCGCCGCAAGCTCGCGGAGTTCGGCATAGCGCCCCCTCGGCCGGGGAGCGGGCCCGGCGGACCGGTTCCTCTGACGCTCTCGGTGCGCTGTCCGCACTGTGGTTCCACGGACACGGAGCTGCTGAGCCGGTTCTCCTCCACGGCCTGCAAGGCACTGCGCCGGTGTGTGGCATGCCGCGAACCGTTCGACCACTTCAAGGAGTTGTAGATGTTCCATCCGCTCCGGGTCAGCGCGATCGAACGGATCACGGACGACGCGGTGGCCGTCACCTTCGCCGTGCCGTCCGGACTGCGCGAGACCTTCCGTCATGCCCCCGGCCAGCACCTGAACGTGCGCTACCGCGTCGACGGCGAGGAGATCCGGCGGTCGTACTCGATCTGCGCCCCGGCCGTCGAGCAGCCGGGCGACCTCTTGCTGCGGGTGGGCATCCGCATGGTCGACGGAGGCGCGTTCTCGACGTACGCCCTCAAGGAACTGGCCGTGGGGGACCAGGTGGAGGCGATGGCTCCGATGGGGCGTTTCGTCCTCGATCCGCGCCCCGGCCACTTCGCCGCGATCGTCGGCGGCAGCGGGATCACCCCGGTGCTGTCGATGGCAGCGACCCTGCTGGCACGCGAGTCCTCGGCGCGCTTCTGTCTGATCCGTAGCGACCGGACGGCTGCGTCGACGATGTTCCTGGACGAGGTGGCTGACCTCAAGGACCGCTATCCGGACCGCTTCCAGCTGGTGACCGCGCTGTCCCGGGAGGAACAGGCCGCCGGGCTCCCCTCGGGCCGGCTGGACCGCGAGCGGCTCACCGGCCTGCTGCCCGCGCTGCTGTCCGTTCCGGACGTGGACGGCTGGTTCCTGTGCGGGCCGCTCGGCCTGGTCCAGGGGGCGGAAGGGGCGTTGCGCGCACTCGGAGCCGACCGGTCACGCATCCACCAGGAGATCTTCCACGTCGCCGACGAGGGGACGGGTATGCCGACGGCCGCCAGGGTGGCCGCGCCCTCCGAGAGCAGGCTCACGGCAACACTCGACGGCCGGTCGGGCAGCTGGCCTGTCCAGGACGGCGAATCGCTGCTGGACACGGTGCTGCGAAGCCGCTCGGACGCTCCGTATGCCTGCAAGGGCGGAGTGTGCGGGACCTGCAGGGCCTTCCTGGTCTCGGGCGAGGTGCGGATGGACCGCAATTTCGCCCTGGAACCGGAGGAGACCGGGGCAGGTTTCGTGCTGGCCTGCCAGTCGCACCCCGTCACCCCGGAGGTCGAGCTCGACTTCGACCGCTGAGACCGCCCAACCGCCGAGCTCACCCAGCCACTGAAACCGCCAAGGACGACAGAAGGCCTCGCCGGACAGGAACCGTACGCACCGGCAGCGCCGGTGCGTACGACCGTCGCGTGCCTACCAGCAGCACGGGCGCTGCGTACGGCCTTGCGGAAGCCGTCAGAGCACGAAGGCCGAGTTCCCGTTGTCCGTGACCATCGGGCGCCCGGCGCCGTCCCAGGCGAGCATGCCGCCTTCAATGTTCACGGCGTCGATGCCCTGCTGCACCAGATACTGGGTGACCTGGGCCGACCGGCCTCCCACGCGGCACATCACATGCACACGCCGACCGTCGTCGGCCGCCTCGGTCAGCTCACCGAAGCGGCCCACGAAGTCGCTCATGGGAATGTGCAGCGCACCCTCGACATGCCCGGCCGCCCACTCGTCGTCCTCCCGGACGTCCAGCACGAAGCCGTCCGACGGAATCGCCGCGACGTCCACCGAGGGCAGTGCAGGGAAATTCATGGGTATGCCTTCTCTCGTACGTACACGCCAGGGTCATCCGGAACGCTACTGCACCAGCCCTGCCAGCTCGCCCTCACGCTGGGACACCTCCGCCAGAAGCTTCTCGCCGATGTCGTCCAGCAGCCGGTCGGGGTCATCCGGTGCCATCCGCAGCATCGAACCGATCGCGCTCTCCTCCAGCTCCTGGGCCAGAACGGTCAGCAGCTCCTTACGGCGGCTGAGCCACTCCAGCCGTGCGTAGAGCTCCTCGCTCTCGCTGAGCCGCAGCTCCGGCGTCACCGGCCCCGCCGCCCACTCCGCGGCCAGCTCCTTCAGCAAAGCCACGTCGCCGCGCCCGTAGGCCGCGTTGACCCGGGCGATGAACTCGTCCCGCCGTGCCCGCTCCGTCTCGTCCGGCGCCAGGTCCGGGTGTGCCTGACGGGCGAGCTCCCGGTAGAGCTTGCGCGCCTCCTCGCTCGGCCTGACCCGCTTCGGCGGCCGGACGGGCTGGTCGGTGAGCATGGCCGAGGCCTCGGGCGACAGGCCGTCCGAGTCCATCCAGTCGTGGAAGAGCTCCTCGACACCAGGCATCGGCATGACGATCGCCCGTGCCTCCTGAGCCTTGCGCAGGTCCTCCGGATCGCCGCTCTTCGCAGCCCGCGCCTCCGCGATCTGCGCGTCGAGCTCATCGAGGCGTGCGTACATCGGGCCGAGCTTCTGGTGGTGCAGCCGGGAGAAGTTCTCCACCTCGACCCGGAAGGTCTCCACCGCGATCTCGAACTCGATCAGCGCCTGCTCGGCCACCCGCACAGCCTTGGCGAGCCGCTCCTCGGGCCGAGGGGCCGCTCCCTCATCCACCGCGTCACCGCCGGCCTCACCACCTGCCGGATCACCATTCGCGCCGGTGAAGGCGGGCCCCGCCTCCGCCGCCTCGTCCGGGCCGGCCCGCAGGCCGTCACCCTGCGACGCGTCCTCGGCGTGCCGCGGCACATCCCGCGCGTGCTGCGGCGCGTCCTGCCGGTCCTGGTTCTGCCGGTCTTCGTCGTTCCGGGTGGTCGGCACCCCGGCGGCTTCGTGGGTCACCCGTCCAGCGTATGGCCACGGCCCGCGCTGTGAAGACACGCGGTGGCCGCCGCTTCCGCTCAGACGCCGAGCTCAGCGGCTATTCGCCCGGCTCGGACAGCCCGGAGGAGCTCGGCGTGGTCCGCCTCGGTCCGGTCCGCGTACGTCACGGCGAAATCTGCCACCGCCGCGTCCAGCTCGGAGTTCTTCCCGCAGTAACCCGCGAGCAGCCGGGGGTCGGCGCTGTGCGCATGGGCCCGGGCCAGCAGGGCGCCGGTCATCCGCCCGTAGTCGTCCACCTGGTCCGCAGCGAGTGCGGCCGGGTCCACGCTGCCCTTGCGGTTCCTGAACTGACGTACCTGATAAGGCCGGCCGTCGACCTCGGTCCAGCCGAGCAGCATGTCGCTGACGACCTGCATCCGCTTCTGTCCGAGCACCACCCGGCGCCCCTCGTGCACCACATCGGGCACCTCGAAGCCGATGCTCCGGAGACAGGGGGAGAGAACGGACGGGCGGGCTTCCTTCACCTGCAGCACCAGCGCTTCGCCACGGTGGTCGAGCAGCAGCACCACGTACGACCGGGTTCCCACGCTTCCCGTGCCGACCACCCGGAACGCCACGTCGTGGATCGCGTAACGGGCCAGCAGGGGAACCCTGTCTGCGGAGATCGTCCCGACGTAACCCTCCAGCCCCGCCGCCACGGCCGCCGCCTCCGCGTCGGGCACACGGCGCAGCACCGGTGGTGAGTCGACGAATCGGCGACCGCCGTCCTCGCACTCCTCCGTGGACCTGGCGGCGAAGCGGGCACTCGTGTTGTTCCGCGCCTTGGCGGAAACCCGCTCCAGCGTCCCGAGCAGGTCCCGGGCGTCGGTGTGCGAGACGAGCTCCTCGTCCGCGATGGCGTTCCACGCGTCGAGTGCGGGCAGCCCCGCCAGCAGACGCATGGTGCGGCGGTACGCGCCCACCGTGTCGTACGCACCCTGCCGACAGGTGTCCTCGTCCGCCCCCGCCTCCCGGCCCGCGAGCACCAGCGAGGTGGCGAGCCGCTTGAGATCCCACTCCCAGGGGCCGAACACGGTCTCGTCGAAGTCGTTGAGATCGATGACCAGGTTGCCGCGCGCGTCGCCGTACAGCCCGAAGTTGGCCGCGTGCGCGTCACCGCAGAGCTGGGCGCCGACGCCCGTGACCGGAGTACCCATGAGGTCGTGCGCCATCAGACCGGCCGAGCCGCGCAGGAACGCGAACGGTGTCGCGGCCATCCGCCCCACCCGTATGGGCATCAGGCCGGGCACCCGGCCCTGATTCGACTCCTCCACCGCCTGGACCGCGTCCGGTCTCCCGGCGGGCAGGTCCAGCGAACTGTGCGCGGACCGGGGCACATCGAGCCTCAGAGCCTTGCCCGCCGCCTTCGGGGAAGCCGCCCCGGACGAGGCCGGCCCGGATCCGGACGGCATCCCTCCGGCCAGGCGCCGGGCGAATCCGGGTACGACCGGGATACGCCCGCCCCCCGACATCCGCCCCGCCGGCACCGTCGCCTCGACTTCGCCCATGGTGCGCCGCCTCCCCCGCCTCGTTCAGCCGTCCCGTCCGGCCGCCATCAACTGCGGACGACGGTACAACCGTCCGTCACAACCGTCTGCCCCTGTGGACAACCCTGGTCCGGCCTGTGGACAACCTCTCGCAGAGGCCGGACCCGGGCCTGCTCACCGAAGATTCCCAGCTCCCTGGACGTGGCACCCCGACCGGCACGGGGCGCCCTGGACCTGCCCAGGCCCGCGGCTCAGCCTGGCCAGGCCCGCGGCCCGGCCCTGGCACCGGACCGTCACACCCCCACGGCCTCCTCCATCTCCTCCTCGGCCCCGGCCGCAGCCCGCACCCGGGCCGCCTCACGCGCCGTCTCGGCCTCCACGCGACGCCGCCTCGCCTCGGCCAGGCCGGCCAAGCCCAGGACGGCCAGCCCGGCGACGAACCACAGAGCCAGTACCAGCAGGTGACCGCCGAGGGCGTGCCCGCCGAAGTACACGTGGCTACGCACTCCTTCGACGAAGCCCGCGCCGTTCCAGAAGGAGTGCAGGGCACCGAAGAAGCCCGGCTGGACCTCCGGCCGGAAGATGCCTCCGGAACTCGTGAAGTTGAGCATGACGAAGAGCAGCATCACGCCGAGCGTCGTCCACCGCTTGAGAAAGGTGTGCAGCCCCACTCCGATCAGCAGGATCCCCGCCGAATAGAGCCACGCCATCGCCCAGAGCCCGCCGAGGCCGTGGTTCACCAGACCGAACACCGGCCCCGCGAACGCGGCTCCGATCAGACTCACCGCGAACGAGGTGGCGACGGCCAGCCCGGCCCTGATCCGCAGGGCCAGGACCGCCCCCGCCCCGCCGATCACCGCGACCGAGGCGTACGACCCGATACTGACCGCCACCAGAAGGAAGAAGATCCCCTGGCCGGTCGGATCGCCATCCGCCGTGGGCGCCACGTCCGTCACCTCGAGCGGATCCCCCTGCTCCGCGGCCACCTCGGTGAACACCTTCTGGACCACCGTCGCGCTGGTGTCCGACGAGGCGGTGGCCACCATGAGCTCAGGGCTGCCGCCCGGCACGTACGCGCCGTAACTCCGCTGCGTCCTCAGATGATCCACGGCGATGTCGCGGTCCGCTACGGTACGCACGCTCAACGCGCCGTCGCCCTTGTCCTGCAAGGTCTGGGCAAGTACCTGCGCGCTTGCTCCCGAGCCGACGACGTCCACCCTCAGGTCGTGCGGCTCCGGGGCGTGAAAGGCCCCCAGATAGGCAAGCCCCATGCCGATGCACATCAGCAGCGGCGTAACCAGATGGCTGAGCACATGACGCAGCGCACCGGCGGTTGAGCCGGAGGCGGAGCTCGGATCTGCGGACATTCGACCACTCCTCCAATTGTTGGCTTTTACAACTACTCCTCTCGTTGTAGCATACAACTAAAATTTGGGAAGGTGATTCATGTGGCAGACACCCCCCGGGAACGCGAGGAGTCGCTGGACGTCATCCAGCGCGAGCTGACCGCTTTCGCGCGCCGCGCACGCTCGGCCGCAGCGCGGCTCCACCCGGACCTGCCCCTGGTCTCGTACACGCTGCTCGCCCACATCGACGACCGGCACGGCTGCCGCGCGACCGATCTGGCGGCGCACTACATGCTGGACAAGTCGACGGTCAGCCGACAGGTGGCGGCACTGGAGAAGCTCGGCCTGGTCGAGCGCCATCCGGACCCGGACGACCAGCGCATCCAGGTGCTGCACCCCACCGACGCCGGCATCCAGGCGCTCACCTCGACCCAGGCCAGTCGGCGCACCGCCTACCGGGAACGCCTCGGAGCGTGGACGTCGGACGATCTCGGACAGTTCGCGGAGTACCTGCTGCGCTACAACGCGGCGGGCGAAGACGCCACGCCCTGACAGACGCCCGCCGTAGGACGGCCCGGCGGCGGATCAGCAGCCGATCGGACGCCCGGGCAACAGGTCAGCAGCCCCTCGGGCCGCCGAGATAGGTGTCGGCCCACCGCCCGAGCTCCTTGAGAGCGGGCCCCATCGCGGCACCGGCCTCCGTCAACCGGTATGCCACCCGCAGCGGCGGCCCTTCGTCGACCTCACGCACGACGAGACCGGCCGCCCCCAGCTCGGACAGCCGGTCCGACAGCATCCGCTCACTGATGCCCGGAATCGCCCGACGCAGATCCGCGAAGTGCACCGGCTGCTGCATCAACACCGAGACGATCGGGCCCGTCCAGCGCTTCCCGAACAGCTCGAAGACGCGCGTGATGCTCCTGTCCACCTGCCGACAGGCCTGCTCGCTGTGATCCGCCATGCCTCCAGAGTACTGCGCCGGAGTTGGGGACTTATGAAAAGTAAGTAGCTATGCTATTACTAGTCACGTACTGAAGAGTTGAATGGCTCGCCTGCCACGACCATCACCGTGGCCCACACCGATCCGCACCGTCCGACCCCTACGGAGATCCCCATGGCCACGCTTCTGCACCTCGACTCCGCCGTTTTCCCCCAGGGCTCCACGTCACGTGAGGTCACCGCCGCCTTCGTCACCGCCTGGCGCGAACAGCACCCCGACGGAGAGGTCATCCACCGCGATCTCGCCGCCGCCCCCCTGCCCCACCTGGACGCCTCGGCCGTGGCCGCCGGCGCCGAGGACCCCCTGCGCGGGGAACTGGCGGCCGAACTGGCCGCTGCGGACGCCGTGCTCATCGGTGCGCCGATGTACAACTTCTCCATCCCGTCCACGCTCAAGGCGTGGCTCGACCAGGTGATCATCGTGGGCCACAACTCAGGCCCCGAGGGCCCTGTAGCCGGCACGCCCATCACCGTTGTGGCCAGCCGAGGCGGCTCGTACGCCCCCGGCACGCCGCGCGAGGGGTTCGAGTTCGTCCAGAACTACTTGGAGAAGGTGTTGACGAGCATGCTGGGGGCCGAAGTCGACTTCATCGTCCCCGAGTTGACGCTGGCCCACTCGAAGCCCGAGATGGCCGAACTCATCCCCCTCGCCGACGCTTCCCGCGCCCGGGCGTTCAGCGACGCCGCAGAGAAGGCCAAGGCTCTCGCAGCCCGCCTCGCCGCCTGAGCCGGCCCTGCCGGGCGGGCCCGCACGAAAGGCCGCTTTGGTGCGGATCCGACGTTTCACGTGAAACAGAAGCCGCCCCGGGCCCTGCCCGCGAGGGGTGCGGGCTTCCTCACAGCCCTCTCAGCCACGCCCGGCAGCCCCCTCAGCCACGCCCGGCTCGACCACGTACCAAAGAGTCCACACAACGAAGAACCCCCGCACCGAATCTCTCCGGTGCGGGGGTTCTGTCGAACCAACCAGGCGGTCACAAGCGACTGCCTGTTGTGCGCGAGGGGGGATTTGAACCCCCACGTCCCTAAGGACACTGGCACCTGAAGCCAGCGCGTCTGCCGTTCCGCCACTCGCGCATGAGTGGTGCTTTCAGACTCTCTCACCCAGTGGTGTGAGCGCCTGGCGACAAACGGAAGATTAGCACGCTGGACAGGGTGGATTCACATCCGTTGTTTCGCCGGACCCACGAGGGGAACCGGGAACGCGGAAAGCCTGGCCCCACTCCTCCTGAGTGCACCCGGAGTGCGGGACACTGTCAGGAGGGCACCTCTACGATCCGTGTGAGAGGTGACACTCATCCACTGTGCAGACAAGGGGAACCAGCCGATTTCCCCACGCGTGGATACGATCAGTAAGCAGTGCAGGGATGACGACACCGGAGGAGGTGCCCCATGGGAGTCATGAAGCGTTTCGAGCAGCGTCTCGAAGGTCTTGTCAATGGCACCTTCGCCAAGGTCTTCAAGTCCGAGGTGCAGCCGGTCGAGATCGCGGGCGCCCTTCAGCGCGAGTGCGACAACAACGCTTCGATCTGGAACCGCGAGCGGACCGTCGTGCCCAACGACTTCATCGTCGAGCTCAGCACCCCGGACTACGAGCGGCTCAGCCCGTACTCCGGCCAGCTGGGGGACGAGCTGTCCGGCCTCGTACGTGACTACGCCAAGCAGCAGCGGTACACCTTCATGGGCCCGATCAAGGTCCACCTGGAGAAGGCGGACGACCTCGACACGGGTCTCTACCGCGTACGCAGCCGAACCCTGGCGTCGAGTTCGTCACAGCAGGGCCAGCAGGGCGGCCCCGCTCCCTACGCCCAGCCGAACCGCCCCGCCACCCCTCAGGGGCAGGGCGGCTACGGCTACCCGCCGGCATCCGCTCCTCCCATGCCCGCGGCCCCGCCGCCGGGCGCGGGACGCTCAGGAGGCCCTTCCAGCGACTGGCGCCCGCCGGCCGCGTCCGGCCCCATGCCGGACGCCCAGGTGCGGCGCTGGATCGAGATCAACGGCACCCGCCATCAGATCTCCCGCCCGACGTTGGTGATGGGACGAAGCACCGACGCCGACGTGCGGATCGACGACCCCGGCGTATCGCGCCGGCACTGTGAGATCCGGACCGGAACGCCCTCGACGATCCAGGATCTCGGGTCTACCAACGGCATCGTGGTAGACGGGCAGCACACCACCCGCGCTACGCTCCGCGACGGCTCGCGGATCGTCGTGGGCAGCACCACCATCGTTTACCGGCAAGCCGAAGGGTGAAGCGGGGGCAATGTCAGAGCTGACCCTGACGGTCATGCGGCTAGGTTTCCTGGCCGTTCTGTGGCTATTCGTAATCGTGGCCGTCCAGGTCATTCGCAGCGACCTGTTCGGTACGCGTGTCACGCAGCGCGGCTCACGCCGCTCTGCCGCTGACGCCCGTCCCCAGCAGGGACGCCAACAGCAAGCAGCACCTCCTCAGCAGCGCCAGCAGTCCGGGCGCCAGCGCCGCGGGGCACCCACCAAGCTGGTGGTCTCCGAGGGCACGCTCACCGGCACGACCGTCGCGCTCCAGGGCCAGACCATCACCCTGGGCCGGGCGCACGATTCAACAATCGTGCTGGATGACGACTACGCGTCCAGCAGGCATGCCAGGATCTACCCGGACCGTGACGGCCAGTGGATCGTCGAGGATCTCGGGTCCACCAACGGCACCTATCTCGACCGGACCCGGCTCACCACCCCGACACCTGTTCCGCTGGGCGCGCCGATCCGCATCGGCAAGACCGTCATCGAGCTGCGGAAGTAGTACGACAATGAGCGAGCGGAGCGAGCGAGCCGCCGCGGTCCTGACGACGGACCCGGCCCGGCTCCCGACCGGAGGGTGGGCAGTGTGGCTCGAGACCGGCTGTACCCCGAACCGACGGGCGAGGTGCGCATGAGCTTGTCCCTGCGCTTCGCCGCCGGATCGCACAAGGGCATGATCCGGGAAGGCAACGAGGACTCCGGCTACGCCGGCCCCCGCCTCCTCGCCATCGCCGACGGCATGGGCGGCCAGGCGGCCGGAGAGGTCGCCAGCTCCGAGGTGATCTCCACGCTCGTGCAGCTCGACGACGACGTCCCGGGCTCCGACATCCTCACCTCGCTCGGCACCGCGGTCCAGCGGGCCAACGACCAGTTGCGCGTCATGGTCGAGGAGGACCCCCAGCTGGAGGGCATGGGCACGACGCTCACGGCCCTGCTCTGGACCGGTCAGCGTCTCGGCCTCGTCCACGTCGGCGACTCCCGTGCCTACCTCCTGCGGGACGGCGTCCTGACGCAGATCACCCAGGACCACACCTGGGTGCAGCGTCTCGTCGACGAGGGCAGAATCACCGAGGAAGAGGCCACCACCCACCCGCAGCGCTCCCTGCTGATGCGGGCACTGGGCAGCGGCGACCATGTGGAGCCCGATCTCTCCGTCCGGGAGGTCCGCGCCGGTGACCGCTATCTGATCTGCTCGGACGGTCTCTCCGGCGTCGTCTCCCACCAGACGATGGAAGAGACCCTGGCCAGCTACCAGGGCCCTCAGGAGACCATCCAGGACCTCATCCAGCTCGCCCTGCGCGGCGGCGGTCCCGACAACATCACCTGCATCGTCGCCGACGTCCTGGACGTCGAAAGCAACGACACCCTGGCCGGGCAGCTCAACGACACCCCGGTCATCGTCGGCGCCGTCGCGGAGAACCAGGCCGCCCAGGCGAACGACGGCCGCGCCATGGAGACCCCGGCGGGCCGGGCGGCAGGCCTCGGCCGCCCCGTGCCGCCGCCGGCCGGAGGCTTCGGCCCCCCTGGCAGCGGTGACGACGTGGGTTACGGCTCCGGCCCGGACGGCGCCTTCAACTCGTACGCCGACGACGACTTCGTCAAGCCGCGCGGTGGCCGCAGGTGGCTGAAGCGGTCGTTCTACATCGTGCTCGCGCTGGCCGTCATCGGCGGTGGCGTCTACGGCGGATACCGCTGGACCCAGACGCAGTTCTACGTGGGCACGAAGGACGACAACGTCGCGCTGTACCGCGGAATCAGCCAGGACCTCGCCTGGGTGTCCCTCTCGAAGGTCGAGGAGGACACCGAGATCGAACTCAAGTACCTCCCGCCGTACTGGCGCAAGCGGGTCGAGGCGACGATCTCCCAGGGCAACCTCACCGAGGCCCGCAAGAAGCTCAGCGAACTCGACGCACAGGCCTCCGCCTGCAAGAAGGACGCGCAGCGTCGCGCGGCCGAGGCGGACACCAATGCCGCGAAGGACAAGGGCGAGACCGGCAACGCCTCCGACAGCACGTCAGCCACGTCCCCCACCAAGGGGACCAAGACCGCGACTCCCACTCCCGGCCCCAGCCTCTCGGAGGAAGAGAAGAAGCTGGCCCTGCAGTGCGGTAAGCAGTAAGCCGTAGGGGGCCTTCAGCACATGAGCGTTGTCACCAACACGACCACCATCGGCGCGATCGACGCGCCGAGCCGCCGTAACACCGAGCTGGTACTGGTCGCCTTCGCCGTCCTGATCTCGGTGTTCGCGTACGCCAACGTGGGCCTCGCCCTCAACGGCGAACTGCCCGCCGGCATGCTCGGCTACGGGCTGGGGCTCGCACTGCTCGGCGGTGTGGCACATCTGGCGGTCCGCAGATTCGCCCCGTACTCGGACCCGCTGCTGCTTCCGCTGGCCACCCTGCTGAACGGGCTGGGTCTGGCGCTCATCTGGCGGCTGGACCAGTCGGAGCGGCTGCTCAGGCTGCCGAGCTTCGCCCCGGCCGCTTCGAAACAGTTGATTTTCTCCGCAGTAGGTGTGGCACTCTTCATCGGGGTTCTACTCCTACTCAAGGACCACCGCATCCTCCAGCGCTACACGTACATCTCCATGGTGGTGGCTCTGGTCCTGCTCATCCTCCCCATGTTCTTCCCGTCTCAGTTCGGCGCGAAGATCTGGATCACCATCCCCGGCGTCGGGTCCCTCCAACCAGGGGAGTTCGCGAAGATCATCATCGCGGTGTTCTTCTCCGGCTATCTGATGGTCAAGCGCGACGCTCTGGCTCTCGCCAGCCGCCGCTTCATGGGTATGTATCTCCCTCGTGGTCGCGACCTCGGACCGATCCTGATGATCTGGGCGATGTCGATCCTTATCCTGGTATTCGAGACGGACCTCGGTACCTCGCTGCTGTTCTTCGGCATGTTCGTGGTCATGCTGTACGTGGCCACCGAGCGCACCAGCTGGATCGTGTTCGGCCTGGCGATGTCCGCCGCCGGTGCGGTGGGTGTTGCCTCGTTCGAGCCACACGTCCAGGACCGCGTGACGGCATGGCTCGATCCGTTCGCGGGTTGGGGCACCCACCAGGCCAGTGAGCAGATGGCTCAGGTCCTCATGGCCTTCGGCTCCGGTGGAACACTCGGTACCGGGCTGGGCCAAGGCCACCCCGACCTCATCCTCTTCGCGGCCAACACCGACTTCATCCTCGCCACCGTTGGCGAAGAGCTCGGACTCGCCGGGATGATGGCGTTCCTCCTCCTCTACGGTCTGATCGTCGAACGGGGCGTCCGCACCGCGCTCGCCGCGCGCGACCCCTTCGGCAAGCTCCTCGCGATCGGTCTCTCCGGCGCCTTCGCCATCCAGGTCTTCGTCGTCGCCGGCGGTGTCATGGGGCTCATCCCGCTGACCGGTATGACCATGCCGTTCCTCGCGGCCGGCGGCTCGTCGGTCATCGCGAACTGGGCGCTCATCGGGATCCTGATCAGAATCAGCGATACGGCACGACGTCCCGCCCCGGCCCCCGCGCCGTCCCCGGATGCCGAGATGACCCAGGTGGTCCGACCGTGAACAAGCCGCTCCGCAGGATCGCGATCTTCTGCGGCGTCCTCGTCCTGGCCCTGCTGGTCCGCACGAACTACATCCAGTACGTCCGTGCCGACGAGCTCAACGCGAACGAGCACAACCGTCGCGTCCAGATCGAGCGCTACGCCCACGAGCGCGGCAACATCATCGTCGACGGCGAACCCGTCACGGGCTCCGTCGAGACCACGGACAGCGACTTCAAGTACAAGCGGGTCTGGAAGAACGGCCCCATGTGGGCGCCCGTCACCGGCTACTCCTCGCAGGCCTTCGACTCCTCGCAGCTGGAGAGCATCGAGGACGGCATCCTCACCGGCAACAGCGACGACCTGTTCTTCGACCGCACCCTGTCGATGTTCACCGGCGAGAAGAAGACCGGCGGAAACATCGTCACCACCCTCAACGGCGCCGCGCAGAAGGCCGCCTTCGAGGGACTCGGCGACAAGAAGGGCGCCGTCGCCGCGCTCGATCCGCAGACCGGCGCCGTCCTGGCGCTGGCCAGCACCCCTTCGTACGACCCGTCGGTCTTCGCGGGCAACTCCATGAAGGACTCGGACGCCCGGCAGAAGCTGCTCAAGGACGAGGACAAGCCGATGCTGAACCGGGCCCTGCGGGAGACCTACCCGCCCGGCTCGACGTTCAAGGTCGTCACGGCCGCCGCGGCGCTGGAGAACGGCCTCTACACCGACATCGACGCCAAGACGGACTCCCCGCTGCCCTGGCGGCTCCCGCTGTCGACCAACCTCCTGCAGAACGAGGGGAACATCCCCTGCAAGGACGCCTCACTCCGGGTGGCGCTGCGCTATTCCTGCAACACCGTCTTCGGCAAGATGAGCGACGACCTCGGCAACGAGAAGATGATCGAACAGGCCGACAAGTTCGGCTTCAACGAAGAGGTCTTCATGCCGGTCCGCGCCGACGCGAGCGTCTACCCGAAGGACAACCGGCCGCAGAACGCCATGGCGGGCATCGGCCAGGCGTCCAACCGCACGACCCCGCTCCAGATGGCCATGGTGGCGTCCGCGATCGCCAACGACGGCAAGCTCATGCAGCCGTACATGGTCGCCCAGCGCCAGGCGCCCAACCTGGACGTCATCTACACGCACGAGAAGGAGCAGCTCAGCGAGCCGCTCTCGGGTGAGAACGCCCAGAAGGTGCAGCAGATGATGGAGAGCGTGGTCGAGGACGGCACGGGAACCAACGCGCAGATCGACGGCGTCACCGTCGGTGGCAAGACGGGTACCGCCCAGCACGGCCTCAACAACAGCGAGAAGCCGTACGCCTGGTTCATCTCGTACGCCAAGACCGACAGCGGCTCCCCGGTCGCCGTCGCCGTGGTGGTCGAGGACGGCAACGCCAACCGGGACGACATCTCCGGCGGCGGGCTGGCCGCTCCGATCGCCAAGAACGTGATGAAGGCGGTACTCGACGGAAAGTAGTGACACCCGTCACAACTTCTGTTCACACCAGCACATTGGGATACCGGTCGGATATCAGCTGACGGGTGCGGGCCGATCACGCCGGGCGTGCCCGGTAGCGTATGCGCGAACAGCGCACCGCCGGACCACACACGGGTGCGGTCGGGACTGACGGAGAGGGCTGGATCAGTTATGGAAGAGCCGCGTCGCCTCGGCGGCCGGTACGAGCTGGGCTCGGTGCTCGGCCGTGGTGGCATGGCCGAGGTCTACCTCGCGCACGACACCCGGCTCGGCCGCACCGTCGCTGTGAAGACGCTCCGGGCCGACCTCGCCCGCGACCCGTCCTTCCAGGCCCGGTTCCGCCGTGAGGCCCAGTCGGCCGCCTCGCTCAACCACCCCGCGATCGTGGCCGTCTACGACACCGGCGAGGACTACGTCGACGGTGTCTCCATCCCGTACATCGTGATGGAGTACGTCGACGGATCGACGCTCAGAGAGCTCCTGCACTCCGGCCGCAGGCTGCTGCCGGAGCGGACCCTGGAGATGACGGTCGGGATTCTCCAGGCCCTGGAGTACTCGCACCGCGCCCAGATCGTCCACCGCGACATCAAGCCGGCGAACGTCATGCTGACGCGCACCGGCCAGGTCAAGGTCATGGACTTCGGTATCGCCCGCGCCATGGGCGACTCCGGCATGACGATGACCCAGACCGCCGCGGTCATCGGCACCGCCCAGTACCTCTCCCCGGAGCAGGCCAAGGGCGAGCAGGTCGACGCACGCTCCGACCTGTACTCCACCGGCTGTCTGCTCTACGAGCTGCTCGCGGTCCGTCCACCGTTCGTCGGGGACTCGCCGGTCGCGGTCGCGTACCAGCACGTACGTGAGGAGCCTCAGCCTCCGAGTAACTTCGACCCCGAGATCACGCCCGAGATGGACGCCATCGTCCTGAAGGCGCTGACCAAGGACCCCGACTACCGCTACCAGTCGGCCGACGAGATGCGGGCCGACATCGAGGCCTGCCTCGACGGCCAGCCGGTCGCGGCCACGGCGGCCATGGGAGCGGCGGGTTACGGCGGGTACGACGGCTACAACAACGACCAGCCCACCACCGCCCTGCGGGCCGCGGACCAGGGCGGCGCCCAGACGTCCATGCTGCCCCCGGTCAATCCGGACGACGGCGGCTACGGCTACGACGACCGCCCGGGCCGACGGCGCCAGAAGAAGAGCAACACCTCGACGATCCTCCTGGTCGTCGCCGGCATCCTGGTGCTCATCGGCGCGATCCTCATCGGCCGTACGGTCTTCAGCTCCACCGACGGCGGCGGTGGCAAGGTCGACGTGCCGAACCTGATCGGTTCCACGATGGAACAGGCCCAGGGGCGCGCGGAGAACGCCGAGGTCAAACTGGCGGTCGGTTCCAAGGAACCCTGCGCGAACCAGGAGAAGGGCAAGATCTGCAGCCAGTCCCCGTCCGCGAGCGAGAAGATGGAGACGGGCGAGACCGTGACGGTCGTCGTCTCCACCGGCGCCCCCAAGGTCGAGGTCCCGGACGTCCTGGAGAAGACCGAGGACAGCGCCCGTAAGAAGCTGGAGGACGCGGGCTTCACGGTGAACGTCGAGACCGCCGAGTCCGAGAAGACCCTGGACACGGTCATCTCCCAGGATCCCGAGGCCGGTTCGAAGGTCGAGAAGGACACCGAGGTCACGATCACCGTGGCCAAGGAGGCCACCGTGCCGATGCCCGACGTGCGCACCCGCTCCTACGACGCGGCCGTGGCACAGCTGAACGGCCTCGGGTTCACCAACGTGTCGAAGCAGGACGTCGACTCGGAGGAGGCCGCCGGGACGGTCATCGAGCAGACCCCCACGGGCCCGAGCGAGCAGGCCAAGGACGTTCAGATCGTCCTGAAGGTCTCCAAGGGCCCGGCCCAGCCCGAGCAGCCCGAGCAGGTCACCATCCCGGGTGACATCGTCGGGCAGCGGTTCCAGCAGGCGAAAGGCACGCTCGAAGGGCTGGGACTGGTGGTCGCACTCGCGCCCAATTCGTCCGACAAGCCGAACGCCATGGTGATCCAGGCCGACCCGGGCGCCAACGCCCCGGTCGCCAAGGGCACCACGGTCACCCTCACCACCATCGGCGGCGACATCATCGGCGGCCGGTCCGGCTCGCGCGACTGACCCGCGTAGCGCCGTACGCCACACGCACAGGGCCCCGGTCACCTCAACGGTGACCGGGGCCCTGTGCGTGCGTCCGTGACTACTGCCGCAGCTCCGCCGGCTTCGTGCGGTCCCTGTCCACCTTCTCGGTCCGCACCAGCTCGCCCCAGACGATGTAGCGGTACTTCGAGGTGTAGACCGGGGTGCACGTGGTCAGCGTGATGTAGCGGCCGGCCTTCTTCACGCCCGACTCCTTGGGCACCGGGGCGATCGCGTCGACGTTGTACTTCGACGTCTGCGGCAGCTCCGCGAAGACCTTGTAGACGTACCAGGTGTCCTTGGTCTCGAAGACGACCGCGTCACCCTTCTTCAGCTTGTCGATGTTGTGGAACTTGGCACCGTGCCCGTCCCGGTGCGCGGCGAGTGAGAAGTTGCCCTGCGCGTCCGAGGGGAGCGCCGACTTCACGGGCTCCGTGTAGTAGCCGGCGATGCCGTTGTTGAGCGTCTCGGTGTCGGTGCCCTTCTTGACCAGCACCTCGCCGTTCTTCATGGCGGGGACGTGCAGGAAGCCGATGCCGTCCCTGGTGTCCAGCTCTCCCGGGCCGCCCGCCCAGCGGTCGCGGACGGTGCTGCCCTGCTTGTCCGCCTCACGGTCGGCCAGCACGTTGGTCCACCACAGCGAGTAGACGACGAACAGGCCCAGCACCAGACCGGAGGTGATCAGCAGTTCACCGAAGAGACTCACCGCCGTCGCGACGGGATGGCGGTTCCTGCTCCGGACCGGGGCCGCCGGCTCGTCGGTGCGCTCTTCCTGCTCGGTCCTCGCTGCCACCGCACCCGTCCCTGTCGTGATGTCGTCCAGCTCGCGTCAGCCGACGAGCGCGTCGGGCTTCCCCATGCTGCGCGGCCGTTCCTCGACCATTTTGCCCCACACGATCATTCGGTACGTACTCGTGAACTCCGGGGTGCACGTCGTCAGCGTGATGTACCTGCCCGGGCCGGTGAAGCCTGATCCCTGGGGCACTTCGTCGATCACGGCCACATTGGACGGCGACGTCTGCGGAAGGATGCTGGTCATCTCGTACGTGTAGTAGGCGTCCTGCGTCTCCACCACGATCGCGTCGCCCTGCTTGAGCTTGTTGACGTAACGGAAGGGCTCGCCGTGGGTGTTGCGGTGACCGGCCACCGCGAAGTTCCCCTGCTCGTCCGAAGGCATCGCTGTCTTCAGCTTGCCCTCGGCGTAGTGACCGATCATGCCGCGGTCGAGAACCTTCTCCTTGTCGATTCCCTCCGCGATCGGGGAGACCACGTCCAGCTTGGGGATGTGCATGATGGCGAACCCCTGGCCGGGCTCGAAGACCCCCGGGCTGCGCTCGCCGTTGGCCCAGTCGTCCTGGATCTTGTTCGTCTCCCGGCCGGCGATCTGGTCGGCGCGGACGTTGGTCCACCACAGCTGGTACGTGACGAACAGGAGCATCAGCACACCGAAGGTGATGAACACTTCGCCGACGACCCGGCTGGCGACGACGGCCGGGCTGTCCTTGGCGGCGCGTGCCGCGCGACGGGCCTCCAGCCGTGACATCGGGACCGCGGGCCCCGCCGCCTCGGGCTCCGCCGCGCGCCGGGGTTCACCCCGCCGTCGTCCCTGCCCCTTGGCCGCCCGGCGGCGCTCGGCCCGGCCGCCTGTCGGCAGCGGTTCGGGAGAGGGCCCGGATGTGTCGGGTCCGTCCGGCTCCGGCGCTCTCCGGGTGTCGGCGGTCCGCAGCGCCATGGTCTCGTCGGGCAGGACCGGACCGACGTCGTCGACGGTCCGCGCGGGGTCCGGGCGGACGCCGGCGAACGCATCCACCGGGCCCGGGTCAGCCGCGGCCGGGACCGGGGAAGGCGTCCCCTGACCGGGTATCACCGCGGTGCCCTGGACGGTCGGTGCCGCAGGAGCTGTTTCCGGCCCCTGGTGCCCGTACCAGTCCCTCCGGTACCCCTCCGGGTCGTACCACTCGCCCGGGGCCTCCGCGGGCGCCTGGGGCGCCGTCCGGGGCGTCTGCTGCGGCCCGCCGTCCTGGGGACCCTCCGCCCGGAACCAGGGTGAGGTGTGCTGCCCCGCCGACGGGTCTGTGGGCCGCTGCCCCGGCAGCGGATCGTTCAGCGGGTCCGCGAGCTGCTCCACCGCCGCTTCGAACGTGCCGTCGGGCTCGTACGCACCCTGGGCGTACGGGCCTTCCTGCCCGGCGGAGGGGCGGAGTGAGGTCACGCGACGGCCTTGCCCACCACCGGGGCGAGCCCCGCCGATCTCGCGACCGCGCCCTCGTCACCGCACTGCTCCAGCCAGTTGGCGAGCATCAGGTGACCGTGCTCCGTGAGCACCGATTCGGGGTGGAACTGCACGCCCTCGACAGCCTGTTCGCGGTGGCGCAGCCCCATGATGGTGCCGTCGGCGGTGCGGGCGGTGACTTCCAGCACGGGCGGGACAGTCGCCGGCTCGGCGGCGAGCGAGTGGTAGCGCGTCGCCGTGAACGGGGTCGGCAGACCGGCGAACACGCCCTTTCCCTCGTGCAGCACGGGGGAGGTCTTGCCGTGCAGCAGCTCCGGCGCGCGGTCCACCACACCGCCGTACGCGACGGCCATCGACTGCATCCCCAGGCAGACGCCGAAGACCGGCACCCCGCTCCGCGCGCAGTGGTGGACCATCTCGACGCAGATCCCCGCCTGCTCGGGTGTACCCGGACCGGGCGACAGCAGGACACCGTCGAAGCCGTCCTCGGCGTGCGCCGTGGTCACCTCGTCGTTGCGCACGACTTCGCACTCGGCACCGAGCTGGTAGAGGTACTGGACGATGTTGAAGACGAAGCTGTCGTAGTTGTCGACGACGAGAATGCGTGCGCTCACTGACCGGACCCCGCTCCGCTGGTGCCTTCGCCGTCCACCGTCACATCACCGAACGGGAGCAGAGGCTCCGCCCACGGGAAGACGTACTGGAAGAGCGCGTAGACAACGGCCAGGACGAGCACGAGCGAGATGAAGCCCCGCACCCATGCGTTGCCCGGCAGGTGCCGCCAGATCCAGCCGTACATGCTGTTGCCTCCATTCGGTACGGCACCAGACTAAACGGCCGGGGCACAGGCGTGGGTCAGCTGTGGAAAGCCGCTCGGGCGGACGTGCGTCACAGTGCCGCGCGGGCCCTCGCGGGCTACTCCACCGGCTGGGCGTAGTGGAGGTCGACGGTGCCCGAATAGCCGGGGAGCGTCAGCTTGTCGTCCTCCTCGACCTTCCATCCCAGCCCGTACGCCTTCACGTACAGCTGGTAGTTCTGGATGGCGGTGGAGTCGTCGAGCGCCTGCCGCAGCTTCCCGGTGTCACCGACGGCGGTGACCTTGTAGGGAGGCGAGTAGACCCGCCCCTGAAGGATCAGCGTGTTGCCGACGCAGCGCACCGCACTGGTGGAGATCAGCCGCTGGTCCATCACCCGGATCCCGCGGGCGCCGCCTTCCCAGAGGGCGTTGACGACGGCCTGCAGGTCCTGCTGGTGGATCACCAGGTCATTGGGCTGCGGCTCGGGGTACCCGGGGTTGGCGGTGGCGTCGGGCGGGGCGTCGTTCAGCGTGACGGAGAGCGCCTCCCCAGTGACCTCCGTGGTGCCCGCGGCCTTCTCCAGCGCGTCGAGTTCGGCGTCCTCGGCGCGGGTGCTCCCGTCGTCGCGCCGGGCGAGCGTGTCGATGTCCGCGCGCACGGAAGCGGTCGATTCGTCCAGCTCCGCGTTGTTCTCGCTGCGCTGTTGAATGAGGTCGGAGAGCTTCAGCAAAGAGGAGTCGGTCCGGATATCGGTCCCCTTGGCCGTATTGGCACTGGTGACGAAGATCAGCCCGGCCAGTGCGAAAACGGCGGCGGTGAGGCCTTGGACCGGCCATCGGGACATGCGCCCGGCCGGGCCTCGAGGAGAGTCGGCAGAATTGCTCAACGTACCCTTATCTCCTTAGGCGCCACGGAAGCACTACGCTAACGGACGCCCCGGGGAGGCAGCATTCCCCCTCGCGCCCCGGCGCCAGCCACAGATCCCTGCGCGGTCACGCAGCGCATCGACAGGAGAGTCCCTCGTGCCGAAGTCACGTATCCGCAAGAAGGCAGATTTCACGCCTCCGCCGGCCAAGCAGTCGACGAGCATAAAGCTGACCAATCGCAGTTGGGTCGCGCCGGTGATGCTGGCGCTCTTCCTGATCGGTCTGGCCTGGATCGTGGTCTTCTACGTCACCGAGGGCGACCTGCCGGTCGACGCTCTCGGCAACTGGAACATCGTGGTGGGCTTCGGCTTCATCGCCGGTGGCTTCGGAGTCTCCACGCAGTGGAAGTAACCGCCTCCACGCAGCGGAAGTAGCTCTGCCCTGAAGTTACCCACAGAGTTATCCACAGGTGGGGGAAAAGGTCAGACGATCTGTGGATAACTTCCCTCGAAGTTGACGCCGGTGTGACTACACACTTACGCATCGCGCGAGGGTACGCCCCTTGTCCTGACTGGTAAAACCCGGTCCAGCGACAAGGGGCACACCTGTTCCCCACGTCATGCACAAGATCCGGCACACTCTGTGGACAACCGCGCCGCTGGAGCAACGGATTCCGCTCAGGTGAGCACAGCCGTCCGGACGAGGACGGTCGCCACGACCGCCACGAGGACCAGCCCGCAGGCGCCGTACTGCACGAGATTCCGGCGCTCCCGGGGTGCGTGGACCATGGCGATCGCGAGCAGCGCCCCGGCGACCAGTCCACCGACGTGCGCCTGCCAGGCGATCCCGCCCCACGGGTTGAAGGTGAAGATCAGGTTCACCACGAGGAGCGCGATCACCGGCCGCATGTCGTAGTTCATCCGGCGCATCAGCACGGCCGTGGCACCCAGCAGCCCGAAGACCGCCCCCGAGGCGCCGAGCGAGCCCTGCCCGGGGTCCGCGACCGCGTAGGTGAGAGCGCTGCCGGCCAGCCCCGACAGCAGGTAGAGCGCGAGGTACCGGGCACGGCCCAGCGCGGCCTCCAGAGGCCCTCCGAGCCACCACAGCCCCAGCATGTTGAACGCGATGTGCCACACCTCCTGGTGCAGGAACATCGACGTCACCAGCCGGTACCACTGCCCCTCCGCCACGCCTTCGACGCCGGCCGACGGATCGCCCGAGTAGGCACGGCCGAACAGCAGCAGGTCGTCGAGCAGTGAGCGGCCACCGACCGAGACCGCGACGAAGACGGCGAGGTTTACGGCGAGCAGGATCTTGGTGACCAGTCTGGGGTCGGCGGCCACGCTTCCGCCCGCCAGGGTCCGCGGCCGGTTCGCCGCGGGGTGGTGGCCCGTGCCGGAACCCCGACGGACGCACTCCGGGCAGTGGAAGCCGACCGACGCCTCGATCATGCAGTCCGTACAGATCGGCCTCTCGCACCGCGTGCAGCGGATCCCCGTCTCCCTGCCCGGATGCCGGTAACACGTGGTGGGCCCGTCCGCGGCCGCGGACCTGTCCTGGTCTTCCGGCGGCTGCTGGTCCATCGGTCACGGCCCCTTCGGTCCTCGTCCGTGCAGGGGGCACACATGCGACCGCCCCGCTCGCCCGTTATGTAACAGTACGGACGAGCAGGGCGGTTGGTTCCCGCAAGGGCGGCGGCCGTTCGGTTCAGCGGCCTCGAAGACCGGCCGCCCCTCGGATCACCGGGTCTCGATGACGACCGACTCGATCACCACGTCCTGGAGCGGACGGTCGGTGCGCGGATTGGTCGGAGCCGCCGCGATGGCGTCCACGACCTTCTTGCCCGCCTCTCCGGCGACCTCGCCGAAGATGGTGTGCTTGCCGGTCAGCCAGGCGGTGGGCGACACGGTCACGAAGAACTGCGACCCGTTGGTGCCCGGTCCGGCGTTGGCCATCGCCAGCAGATACGGCTTGTCGAAGGCGAGGTCCGGGTGGAACTCGTCGCCGAACTCGTATCCGGGGCCGCCCGTGCCGTTGCCCAGGGGGTCGCCGCCCTGGATCATGAAACCGCTGATGACACGGTGGAAGACAGTGCCGTCGTACAGCTTGTCGGTGGACTTCCGGCCGGTCTCCGGGTCGGTCCACTCACGCTCACCCTGGGCGAGCTCGACGAAGTTCCTGACCGTCCTGGGCGCGTGGTTCGGCAGCAGCCGGATCTCGATGTCGCCCCGACTGGTCTTCAAAGTGGCGTAAAGCTGCTCGGCCACGGTCTGCCTTCCGTAAGTCTCCGCTGATGACCACCGATCCTTGCACGGGGAAGCCGGTCCACAGCGCGGTCACAGCACCGGGAAGGGCGGCACTCACCTTGTTGCTCGCTTTCCTGCACCTTTCCCACACTTCCTGCGGGATAAATGCGGCCAAGTGCCCGACGACACGGAGCGCGCGGACACGAACCGTGGCATCGTCGGCGGCACGCTCCCCTTGCACCGTATTGCCAGAGAATGACGTTCATGACCCGGATGCCCGTCCCGCATGGCGCCCAAGGCGTCAGCGGGCATGATTTCGAATTGGGTGGATAGGCGGAGTACCTACCCGCCACCAATGAGGAGGATCCCGTGACCCGCATCGACAGCGTGCGCGCCGCAACCTACTCGGCGAAGGACAGCGCGCAGCACGCCGCGGAAGTGGTGGCGCCTTACGCCGACACGGCCAAGGAACAGGCCACGCACTACGCGCACGAGGCTCGTGCGCGGATCGCGCCCAAGGTGTCGAAGGCAGCCGCGCAGGCCCGCGTCCAGTACGGCGCACACCTCGCACCGCGTATCGAACAGGCGCTCACCCATGTACCCCCCAAGGTCGACGAGGCCGCGCAGAAGGCCGCGGCCCGGACGCGCAACGCCGCCCGCACGGCGGCGGACTACACCGTGCCGCGCGTCGAGTACGCGGTGGCCGCGAGCCGCCCCATGGCCGAGGAGGCCACCGCCCGCAGCACCGCCGCACTGGCCGCTCTCCGGGGCCAGGTGACGGCCAAGGAGATCCAGAAGCTCGTCAGGAAGCACGAGCGGCGGGCCAGGGCGGGCCGGGCGGTCAAGGGCTTCCTCGTACTGGGTGCCCTGGCCGGCGGGGCCTTCGCCGCCTGGAAGTGGTGGGACAAGCAGGCCAATCCGGACTGGCTGGTCGAGCCGCCCGCCCCCACCGAGGTGGGCGACGACCGCGCCCCCCTCACCTCGGTCGACGGCAGCGGCTCGACCGTGCTCGACCCGGAGGTCCGCGCCAAGCAGGACGAGGCCGGATCGGACACCGCGGAAGGCGACAGCGACGACCGCCGCTGAGCACGCGGCGCACCACGCGTGAGAGAGGGGCGCCGGAGGACCTCAGGGTCTTCCGGCGCCCCCTCTCCGTAAAAAGCAAAAGCGCCCCTGACCTGCTGTGAAGCGGGTCAGGGGCGTTCTTCTGTGGAGCCTAGGAGATTCGAACTCCTGACATCTGCCTTGCAAAGGCAGCGCTCTACCAACTGAGCTAAGGCCCCGAAAAGCCGGACATCACGAACAAAACCACGCCGCGGCGTCCGTCGCAGAACAGAGTACCGGGTGACCCCCCGAATCCTGCAAAAGGATTGGGGCTCCCGGCCCGCAACAGCTCTCCGTAAGATGCACGACGAGGTTCGCAGCAGCGAAGCCGCAGCGAAGGGGAGACGCAATGGACGCAGCGCAGCAAGAGGCGACGGCTAGAGCCCGGGAGCTCCAGCGCAGCTGGTACGGAGAGCCGTTGGGGGCGCTCTTCCGCAGGCTGATCGACGACCTCGGCCTCAACCAGGCACGCCTCGCGGCGGTGCTCGGGCTGTCCGCTCCCATGCTCTCCCAGCTGATGAGCGGCCAGCGGGCGAAGATCGGTAACCCCGCGGTCGTCCAGCGGGTCCAGGCGCTTCAGGAGCTGGCGAGCCAGGTGGCGGACGGCAGTGTGAGCGCGGGAGAGGCCACCGACCGGATGGAAGAGATCAAGAAGTCGCAGGGCGGTTCCGTCCTGACCAACACCGGCCAGACCTCCACCACGGGTGGCGCACCCACCGTGCGGCGTGTGGTCCGTGAGATCCAGTCGCTGCTGCGGTCGGTCGCCGCGGCCGGCGACATCATCGATGCGGCGGACTCCCTCGCCCCGGCCCACCCCGAGCTGGCAGAGTTCCTCAGGGTGTACGGAGCGGGGCGCACCGCTGACGCGGTCGCGCACTACGAGGGCCACCAGAGCTAGGGCCCGTGGCCGCCCCCCGGGGCGGCCGGCCGTGGCAGTATCCCGACAGCCGGGGCACGAACCGAAACGGGAACGGGAGCGGGCGCAGCGCAATGGGTGAGGTCTTCGCTGGTCGGTACGAGCTGGTCGATCCGATCGGACGTGGTGGGGTCGGCGCCGTCTGGCGCGCGTGGGACCACCGCCGCCGCCGGTACGTGGCGGCCAAGGTCCTGCAGCAGAGCGACGCGCACACGCTGCTGCGCTTCGTCCGTGAGCAGGCGCTGCGGATCGAGCATCCGCATGTTCTCGCCCCGGCCAGCTGGGCCGCCGACGACGACAAGGTCCTGTTCACGATGGACCTGGTCAGCGGCGGTTCGCTGGCCCATGTCATCGGCGACTACGGTCCGTTGCCCCCGCGGTTCGTCTGTCTCCTGCTCGACCAGCTGCTGTCCGGGCTGTCCACGGTGCACGCCGAGGGGGTCGTGCACCGCGACATCAAACCGGCCAACATCCTTATGGAGGCCACCGGTACGGGCCGTCCGCATCTGCGGCTCTCCGACTTCGGCATCTCGATGCGGAAGGGTGAGCCGCGGCTGACGGAGACCAACTATGTGGTGGGCACGCCGGGTTACTTCGCGCCCGAGCAGATGATGGGAGCGGAGCCCGACTTCCCGGCGGACCTCTTCGCCGTCGGGCTCGTCGCGCTGTATCTGCTGGAGGGCCGGAAGCCGGACTCCAAGGCGCTGATCGAGTACTTCGCCGCGCACGGCACCCCGGGGGCGCCCCAGGGCGTGCCGGAGCCCCTGTGGCAGGTTCTCGCCGGCCTGCTGCAGCCGGACCCGCACGCCCGCTTCCGTACGGCCACAGGGGCCCGCAAGGCGCTGACGGCGGCGGTCGAGATGCTGCCGGAGCCCGGCCCGGACGACGAACGGGTCGAGGTGTTCGACCAGATCGGCCCGCTGCCCGAGGGATTCGGCCCCGAGGGACCCGCCACCGGCCCCGGGACGCCCGGCGACGGGCCGCGGTCGCCCGCACAGGCCGCCGGGGCACCACCGCACCCACCTCAGCCGTCGCAGCAGACGTACGCGCAGGAGGGCCAGGGACAGCAGCCCTACGCCCCCGCGCAGGGCACGCCGGGGCAGCAGCCGTACGCCCCTCCCCCGTCGATGTCGGAGACGGGCAGCTTCCATCTCGCGCCACCCCCGCAGCAGCCCGCCCCGGTCCCTCACCCGGCGCAGCCGCGGACGCCGTCGTCCGCCCCGCCGCCGGCCCACGCGGCGTCCCCCTACGCCTCCGACGCGGCCCCGGGTCTCGCCCAGGCCGCCACGGCCGCCGTGCCGTACGGGACCACGCCCACGCGCCCGTACACCGCTCAGCACCCGCAGGCTCCTCAGCACGTCGCACCGGCCGCCCCGCTCCCGGCCCCCGCGAAGCGGCCGGGACCGTCCCCGAAGGTGGCGGTCCCGGTGCTGGTGGTGGCGCTGATCTGCTTCGCGGTGGGGATCTGGGCGCTCACCCAGTCCTGAGTGCCCTCCCGGACGTCCGCGCCGCCTACCAGGACTGCGGTGGCCCGCCGACCGGCGGCTGCCCGCCCACGCCCGGCGGCACAGCGGCCGGAGCCGTCCGGCGCCTGGCCAGCAGGGTCCACGCCCCGAGTCCCAGCACCAGCACGGATCCCGCGCCGATACCCGTCGCGGCGACCATCTTCATCGTGGCGCTCTCCCCGGCCTCGGGCGCGCTCCGGCCGCTCTCGGCCATGTCCCGGTCGTCGTCCGTGACCCCGAAGATCCCGGCATCCCCCTGGTAGGGCGACGGCTCGCTGTCGTTGACGACCTTCACCTTGAGCGTCAGCCCGAGGGCCCCGTCACCGTAGTGCTCGGCGACCTCGGGCGAGAGCGTCACCGACAGGTAGTACCAGCCCGCGAAGCGCATCGCGCTGACATCGGCGCCCGAGTCGTAGCGGTTCTCGTACGCCACCGGCGGAAGCGGGTCCAGGGCCACCGAGTTGGGCGTCCCGGAGTACGACAGCGTCGCGTCGTCCACATGGCCGCGTGCCGGGTTGTCCAGGGCCAGAGCCAGGGCGTTGCCGAGGTACTCCGTCGACTTGCCGCTGTTGCTCAGCGCGGCCGTGGCGAAGAGCTGCTGCCCCCAGTCCACAGGGACCCGGTAGAAGCGGGTCTGTCCCGGCGTGATGGTGTCGGCCCATTCACCGGTGTCCAGGCTGGTGGCGTCGTGGAAACCGCTGCCCCCGGAACGCTTCTGCTTGCCGGCGGGCGGCGTCGGCGAGGCGGAGGGCCAGTTCTCCGGCGCCTCGGTCGGCATCGACTTCGCGTCCTTGAGCGCCGGTTCGTTCTCGAAGCGCAGCTCCAGGTCCCAGGCTGCGGGGGACGACGTCGCCTTGCTCTCCCGCTCGATCAGGACGTTGTACGTGCCACCTGCCGCGCACGTGGTGCTGTCCTTCTCCACGGTCCGGTGGGCGTAGGCCGCGATCGGGCGGGGGAACTGTGCCGACTCGAAGGCCGCGTCCCCGGAACTGCACCGGTTGTCGTCCAGGTCCCTCATGCTGATCGTGATCCCGTCCCCGTAGGCGACCTTTCCGCCGCCCTTCGGGACCGCCACCGCGGAGACGTAGGCATCCGTCCTGTCGTCGAGCTCCAGGCGGTAGTAGAGCTTCTGCCCCTGCCCGATGGAGCTCCTGTAGACCGACCCCGGCTTCAGCTCGGCCGCGTCGGCGTTGGACTCCGTGCCCCGGACCGTCTCCGCAGCCGGATCGAAGGTGTACGCCGCGGGGCCGTCGGCCGCGTGCGCCTGCCCCGGCAGCGCCGCCACCGCGCACACCGCCGCGAGCGTCGCGAGCGTCACCCGGCCCCTGTCGCGCTGCCTGTTCACGCGCTCCCCCTCGTCGTCTGCGTACCTGCCCCGCGCCGTCCGCGTCCGAGCAGGGACTTGGCGGTCACGGCGACCGGTCCGGCGCCGGCCGCGATGCCGGTCCATCCTGCCCCGCCCCTACCACCGCTGTCTGCGGGCCCTGCCGTACTGCCGCCATTGCCCGCCTTCGTACCGCCCGGCCGCTTCGCCGGTGCCGGGGCCCCGCGCCCGGGAGCGGCCGACATCGCCGTACATTGCTGACGCAACCGGATTATTTACTTAGGTGAACCCAGGGGTGCGGCCGTCACGGCCCCGGGCAGCAGAAAGCCCCGGCCGCTCGGCGGCCGGGGCTTTTAGCAGACTGTTCCGTCTCACACACCTGAACCTGCGGGCACGGAGTCGGTCGCCTCCGTCCACAGATCCTGCTCGGCGCGATCCGCCTGGATCTGGCGGTACACGAGGAGCCCGCCGATGGCGGCCAGTGCGACCAGGAGAAGCTTCTTCACCGCGCGACCTCGTCTTTCCTTGACGTAAGGGACTTCTGCCGCCCGACTATACACACCGACCGATACCGATCGGTGACCTCCCCGGCACCCGCTCACCGCTCGGTCGGGACCCTGTCGAGGCCCCTCGGGAGCCCCGGAGCGGGTTTTCCGAGCCGGTTGAACCATAAGAGTGGTGTTCATCGGAAGATCGGCGCACCGGGGGCGTCGGTCCCGGTTTCCGGGGGCCGGATCCACATCATCGGAAAGGTAAGCAAACCGGACCACCTGAAAGCGAGGGGCCATGAGCACCTTCAGGGTCAAGAGCATCTGGACCGCCTTCATCACCGCCTTCTTCGCCCTTCTCGCGTCGCTGGGCCTCGCCACCGCTCAGGCCGCGGCCGCGGAGCCGGCGGTCACGAGCCACGAGCACACGGGTGCGAACCCGGCAACCGCGACCACGCCGTCGGTGCGATGGACCCTTCCGCGTGACAGGGCGCTGCCACCCACGATGAAGCAGCGCATCCGCGCCGAGGCGCACGGCTCCTCGCCCGCCACCCGCCAGCTGTCCGCCGACACCACGGACGCCGCCGAGGCGACGAACAGCACCCGCTCCGCCCACAGCGCCGCACCCGCCGGGCACTCGGCCCCGCTGCCACCCTGAGGGCGCCGCGAACGCCACCCAGGCCCCTGACCCGGTTCACACCGGCGGGGGCCTTTTCCGTGCCTCCGTACGCGTCCCCGCCACAGCCGTCCCGCAGCCGTCCCGTACGGCCCTTCCCCGGGCCGTACGGGACGGCGTCCAGCTTCCCCGGGCCCCGGTCACGTCCGGATCTCCGGATCTCCGGATCTCCGGGTCGGCCCGGGGCGCCTGCACTTCCCGGACATGCGGAAGGCCCCCCACCGTTTCCGGTGAGGGGCCTTCGTGCTGGTGGGGCTAACAGGATTTGAACCTGTGGCCTCATCCTTATCAGGGATGCGCTCTAACCAACTGAGCTATAGCCCCGCCGCGCTGCTGCGCTGACTTCTGAAGATTAGCGCACGTCGGGGCCAGTCCCAAAATCGATACCCGGCGTCCTACTCGTCCTCGGCGAGAGTGAGCTCCACGCCACCGACGAAGCCGGCCGACAGGTTGTAGATGAACGCGCCCAGCGTCGCCAGCGCGGTGGCCAGCACGACGTCGATCACGGCGATGACCGACGTGAAGATGAGGACGCGCGGCAGCGAGAGGAACGACTGCAGATCGAAGCCGTTGCTCTCGTTCGAGCCGGTGGCCTCGCTGATCGTGCCGCCCACGGTCTCGAAGACGCCCATGGCGTCCATCACCATCCACAGCACGGCGGACGCGACCACCGTGCAGATGCCGAGCGCGATGGAGAGCAGGAAGCTGACCTTCATCACCGACCACGGATCGGCCTTAGCCACCCGCAGTCGCGCCTTACGGGTACGCGGAGTCGTCCGCGCCCCGGTCCGGGGCAGCCGGGTCGCCTGCGCTCCGCCCGCGCCCTGTACACCGCCCTGAGTTCCGCCGCCCTGCGTACCGCCCGCAGGGGACGGGTACGCCTGCGGCGGGTGGTAGGGACCCGCCTGTCCCGCCGCGGGCTCGCGCTCGCCGGGCAACGGCCCGGTCGCGTAACCCTCGTACTGCGGCTGAGGTCCCCGAGTGTCCGTCACAGTGCCCCCTTGGGAGTCCGTGGCAGGGCCACGGGCGCCGTGCGCGCCTGCTCCGGAAGCGGCCGAACCGGCGCCCGTGGCTCCACTCACGCTCTACTCCTCGTGCTCCCCGGCCGAAGGCGCCGTGCCCTCGGCTGTGCCCTCGTCCACGCTCGCGGCATCGGCCCCGACCGTGGCGCCTTCGGCCTCATCGGTCCCGTCGACCTCTTCGGCCTCACGACCGGCCTCGGCGTTGCGCGCGATACCGACGACGGCATCACGCTTGCCCAGATTGATCAGTTGGACGCCCATGGTGTCACGGCCCGTCTCCCTGACTTCATTGACTCGCGTACGAATCACACCACCGCCGAGCGTGATGGCGAGAATCTCGTCCGCTTCCTCCACCACCAGTGCGCCGACGAGCGATCCGCGGTCCTCGACGATCTTGGCGGCCTTGATGCCCAGACCGCCACGACCCTGGACGCGGTATTCGTCGACCGCGGTCCGCTTCGCGTACCCGCCGTCGGTGGCGGTGAACACGAACGTACCGGGCCGGACGACATTCATCGAGAGCAGTTCGTCGCCCTCGCGGAAGCTCATGCCCTTCACGCCCGAGGTGGCGCGGCCCATCGGGCGCAGCGCGTCGTCCGTCGCGGTGAACCTGATCGACTGGGCCTTCCTGCTGATGAGCAGCAGGTCGTCCTCGGCCGACACCAGCTCGGCGCCGATGAGTTCGTCGTCGCCGCCGTCCTGGGTCTCCCGCAGGTTGATCGCGATGACGCCGCCCGACCGCGGGGAGTCGTAGTCCTTCAGCGCGGTCTTCTTCACCAGACCGCCCTTGGTGGCCAGGATCAGATAGGGCGCGGCCTCGTAGTCGCGGATCGCCAGGATCTGGGCGATCTGCTCGTCCGGCTGGAACGCCAGCAGGTTCGCGACGTGCTGGCCACGTGCGTCCCGGCCGGCATCCGGCAGTTCGTACGCCTTGGCCCGGTAGACCCGGCCCTTGTTCGTGAAGAACAGCAGCCAGTGATGGGTCGTCGACACGAAGAAGTGGTCGACGATGTCGTCTTCCCTGAGCTTCGTGCCCCGTACGCCCTTGCCGCCGCGCTTCTGCGAGCGGTAGTCGTCCGTCTTCGTGCGCTTTACGTAGCCACCGCGCGAGATGGTGACGACGATGTCCTCCTCGGCGATCAGGTCCTCGATGGACATGTCACCGTCGAAGGGGACCAGCTTGGAGCGCCGGTCGTCGCCGAACTTGTCGACGATCGCCGCCAGCTCCTCACTGACGATCTGACGCTGCTTCGCGGGCGAGGCCAGGATCTCGTTGTACTCGTTGATCTTCGCCTGGAGCTCGTCGTGCTCGGCGGTGATCTTCTGGTGCTCCAGCGCGGCCAGACGGCGCAGCTGCATCTCCAGGATCGCGTTCGCCTGCAGTTCGTCGATCTCCAGCAGGCCCATCAGGCCCTCGCGCGCGATCTCCACCGTGTTGCTGCGCCGGATGAGTGCGATGACCTCGTCGATCGCGTCCAGCGCCTTGAGCAGGCCGCGCAGGATGTGCGCCCGCTCCTCCGCCTTGCGCAGCCGGAACTTCGTACGCCGGACGATGACCTCGATCTGGTGCGTCACCCAGTGGCGGATGAACGCGTCGATCGACAGGGTGCGCGGCACCCCGTCGACGAGCGCCAGCATGTTCGCGCCGAAGTTCGACTGGAGGTCGGTGTGCTTGTAGAGGTTGTTCAGCACCACCTTGGCGACCGCGTCACGCTTCAGCACGACGACCAGGCGCTGGCCCGTACGCGAGGACGTCTCGTCCCGGACGTCAGCGATGCCGCCGACCTTGCCGTCCTTCACCAGGTCGGCGATCTTCTGCGCGAGGTTGTCGGGGTTGGTCTGGTACGGGAGCTCCGTGACGACCAGGCACTGCCTGTTCTGGATCTCCTCGACCGCGACGACCGCCCGCATCGTGATCGAGCCACGGCCCGTGCGGTAGGCCTCCTCGATTCCCTTGCGGCCCACGACGAGCGCGCCGGTCGGGAAGTCCGGGCCCTTGATCCGCTCGATGAGGGCGTCCAGGAGCTCCTCGTGCGAGGCCTCCGGGTGCTCCAGGTACCACTGCGCGCCGGCGGCGACCTCACGCAGGTTGTGCGGCGGGATGTTGGTCGCCATACCGACCGCGATGCCCGCGGAACCGTTCACCAGGAGGTTCGGGAAGCGCGCCGGCAGAACCGTCGGCTCCTGGTTGCGGCCGTCGTAGTTGTCCTGGAAGTCGACGGTCTCCTCGTCGATGTCCCGGACCATCTCCATGGACAGCGGCATCATCTTGCACTCGGTGTACCGCATGGCCGCGGCCGGGTCGTTGCCCGGGGAACCGAAGTTGCCGTTGGAGTCCACCAGCGGCATGCGCATCGACCAGTGCTGCGCCAGACGCACGAGCGCGTCGTAGATCGAGGAGTCGCCGTGCGGGTGGTACGTACCCATGACGTCACCGACGACACGGGCGCACTTGTAGAAGCCCTTCTCGGGCCGGTAGCCGCCGTCGTACATCGCGTACAGCACCCGGCGGTGGACGGGCTTCAGGCCGTCCCGCACGTCGGGCAGGGCACGCGACACGATGACGGACATCGCGTAGTCGAGGTAGGAGCGCTGCATCTCCGTCTCGAGCCCCACGGGCTCGACACGCATGCCCACGCCCGGGACGGCGGGCTCCTCTTCGGGCATCACAGGGGTGTTCTCGTCGGCCATTGCTGGTCAAAGTCCTTTCGCGCTGCGGCTGCGGCTTGCTTGTACGGCCGACTCAGATGTCGAGGAAGCGGACGTCCTTGGCGTTGCGCTGGATGAAGGAGCGCCGCGCCTCGACGTCCTCACCCATCAGCACCGAGAACAGGTCGTCCGCCTGCGCCGCGTCGTCCAGCGTGACCTGGCCGAGCACACGGTGGTCGACGTCCATCGTGGTGACGCGCAACTCCTCGGCGTTCATCTCACCGAGACCCTTGAAGCGCTGGATCGAGTCTTCCTTGATCCGCTTGCCGTTCTGCTTGCCGAGCGCCACCAGGGCGTCGCGCTCCCGGTCCGAGTACGCGTACTCGAAGTCGTCACGGCCCCACTTGATCTTGTAGAGCGGCGGGCGCGAGAGGTACACGTGCCCGGACTCGACCAACGGCCGCATGAAGCGGAACAGGAAGGTCAGCAGCAGGGTGTTGATGTGCTGGCCGTCGACGTCGGCGTCCGCCATCAGGATGATCTTGTGATAGCGGAGCTTCTCGATGTCGAAGTCCTCGTGGACCCCGGTGCCGAAGGCCGAGATCAGGGCCTGGACCTCGGTGTTCTGAAGGATCTTGTCGATCCTGGCCTTCTCGACGTTCAGGATCTTGCCTCGGATCGGCAGGATGGCCTGGTACATCGGGTTACGGCCGGACTTCGCCGAACCACCGGCGGAGTCACCCTCGACGATGAAGATCTCGCACTTCGTCGGGTCGTTGGACTGGCAGTCGCTCAGCTTGCCGGGCAGCGAGGCGCTCTCCAGGAGCCCCTTGCGCCGCGTCAGGTCACGCGCCTTGCGGGCGGCGACACGGGCCGTGGACGCCGCGATGCCCTTGCGGATGATGTCGGCGGCCTCGTTGGGGTTCCGGTCGAACCAGTCCGTCAGCTGCTCGTGGACGACCTTCTGGACGAAGGTCTTCGCCTCGGTGTTGCCCAGCTTGGTCTTCGTCTGACCCTCGAACTGGGGCTCGCCCAGCTTCACCGAGATGATCGCCGTCAGGCCCTCGCGGACGTCCTCACCGGTGAGGTTGTCGTCCTTCTCGCGCAGCAGCTTCTTGTCACGCGCGTAGCGGTTGACCAGCGAGGTCAGCGCCGCGCGGAAACCCTCCTCGTGCGTGCCGCCCTCGTGCGTGTGGATCGCGTTGGCGAAGGAGTAGACGCCTTCGGTGTACTGCGTGTTCCACTGCATGGCGATCTCGACCGAGAGGAGACGCTCCTTGTCCTCGGCCTCGATGTCGATCACCGACTGGTGAATGAGCTCGCCCTTGCGGGAGTTGAGGTACTTGACGAAGTCGACGATGCCGTTCTCGTAGTGATACGTGACCGTGCGGGTCGACTCCTCGTCGGGGACGTCGACCACCTCGGCGCTGTCCGCGCCCGCCGTGGCCTTCGCCGCCGCCCGCTCGTCGGTGAGCTTGAGGGTGAGTCCCTTGTTGAGGAACGCCATCTCCTGGAAGCGGCGCGAGAGGGTCTCGAAGGAGTAGTCGGTGGTCTCGAAGACGTCTCCGTCGGCCCAGAAGGTGACGGTCGTCCCCGTCTCCTCGGTGGCCTCGTTACGGGCCAGCGGGGCAGTCGGGACGCCGAGCTTGTAGTCCTGGGTCCAGCGGTAGCCGTCCGTCTTGACCTCGACCGCCACCCGTGTGGAGAGGGCGTTGACGACGGACACACCGACGCCGTGCAGACCGCCGGAGACGGCGTAACCGCCGCCGCCGAACTTGCCGCCGGCGTGCAGCACGGTGAGGACGACCTCGACGGCCGGCTTGCCCTCGGACGGCACGATGCCGACCGGGATGCCGCGGCCGTTGTCGATCACGCGCACCCCGCCGTCGGCGAGGATCGTGACGTCGATGGTGTCCGCGTGCCCGGCCATGGCCTCGTCGACCGAGTTGTCGACAACCTCTTGCACGAGGTGGTGGAGACCGCGCTCACCGGTGGACCCGATGTACATACCGGGTCGCTTGCGGACCGCGTCCAAGCCCTCGAGCACGGTGATCGCGCTGGCGTCGTACGAGGCGGTGACCTCGCCGTGCTCACCGGCTGTGGACGGGATGTTCTCGTTGGGGTTGCCGGAATCGGCCACGAAGCGCCCTTTCTGGCACAGCACAGGCCGTTCTCCGGCTGGCGGGAGCGGCTGCGTCGTTCGGCTTGTATCGACGACTCCCGCGAGGAAGCGGGATTGTCCACCAGTCTACCGGTAGCGCCGACATGAATGGGGGTTTGCCGGTGCCTGAGTACGCATGTGCCGCCCTGAATGAGCGGCTGACGACTCCCCATATTCAGGAAGGGGCCCCGGGGGGCTCACGAGGGCTTTGCGCGCTTCGGGCTGTCAACCTCTCGCTACGGTGAGGGACACCCCACCTACCTCACGGTGAACAAATCCCCCCATAGCTGTACAGACCGGAAACGCCAAGCCGTCGGCGAAGTGGGGCATACGTGGGTGAAGCGCAGCCAGGGCCTTCCTCGGCGCCGACCGGTGTCCGAAGGCTCCGGATGAGGAAAAGGCCTGCTCAGCCGTAGGTGTCGCCCGGCCCCTTGCTCCCAGGAGCCCGCAGAGGGCCGAATCTGCGCGGTGGACCGCCCGGACCGAGCACTTTGATCATCCGCACGGTGCCGTGGCCCAGGTCCGTGTTCAGCCGGGCCACGAGCTGCGGGGCCAGCAGCCGGAGCTGCGTCGCCCACGCCGTCGAGTCGCACTGCACGGTCAGCACCCGCTCGGCCGGATCCTCGTCGTACCGCACGGGAACACAGTGGTTGGCCAGATCGTCACCGACGATCTGCGGCCAGCGGCCCATCACACCGCCGACGGCCGCCGGTGTCTCCCAGCCCCGCTCGGTGATCAGCCGGTTGATCGCCGACCCCAGCGGCAGCGGGTCACGGCCGTCGGACCGCGCGCCCGACCGCAGGCCGCCACCCCGCCTCGCCTGATTCTTCTGCTGCGCAGCGGCGCCCCGGGCACGGGCCTGTTCCTTCGCGGCCCGCAGGGCCACCCGCGCCAGATCCACGCCGGACACCTCCGGCGGCTTCACCGGACCCGGATCTCCTCCGGCCGGCTTCGCCTGTCCCGGAGGGGGCGCGCCCCGCTCGTCCGGGCCGCTCACAGCCGCTCCACCGCACCGGCGGACACGGCGTACCGGGCTCCCGCCAGCACACCCGGGACGTCGTCGTCCACGGCCGCCGTCACCAGCACCTGTTCACCGGGGGCCACCAGCTCGGCCAGCCGCTCGCGACGGCGCGCGTCCAGTTCGGCGAACACGTCGTCGAGCACCAGCACCGGCTCGTTGCCCTCGGTGCGGAGCAGATCGTACGAGGCCAGCCGCAGGGCCAGGGCGTACGACCAGGACTCGCCGTGACTCGCGTACCCCTTCGCCGGCATGCCGCGCAGGCCGAGCACCAGGTCGTCGCGGTGCGGGCCGACCAGGGTCACCCCGCGCTCGATCTCCTGCTTGCGCGCCTCGGCCAGGGCCGCCATCACCTGCTCGTACAGCTCCTCACGGGTGCGCGCGGGCTCCACGTCGGCACCGACCGAGCTGCGGTACTCCAGGGCGACGGGGCCGCCGCCGGGGGCCACGTCCGCGTACGCCTTGTCCGCCAGCGGCTGCAGGGTCGCGATCAGGTCCAGCCGCTGCGCCAGCAGCTCCGCCGCCACCCGGCCCAGGTGCTGGTCCCACACGTCCAGGGTGGACAGATCCATGGACCGGCCGCCGTGCCTGCGGGCCATGGCCGCCGACTTCAGCAGGGTGTTGCGCTGCTTCAGCACCCGCTCGTAGTCGGAGCGGACCCCCGCCATGCGGGGGGAGCGCGCCGTGATCAGCTCGTCCAGGAAGCGCCTGCGCTCACCCGGGTCACCCTTCACCAGGGCCAGGTCCTCCGGGGCGAAGAGCACCGTCCGCACTATGCCCAGCACGTCCCGCGGCCTGACCTGCGACGACCTGTTGATACGGGCCCGGTTGGCGCGGCCGGGATTGAGCTCGAGCTCGATCAGCTGCGAGCGCTCCCCCTGGGTGACAGCGGCCCGTACGACGGCGCGCTCCGCACCCATGCGCACCAGAGGGGCATCGGACGAGACCCGGTGACTGCCGAGCGTCGCCAGATAGCCGACCGCTTCCACCAGATTGGTCTTGCCCTGTCCGTTGGCCCCCACGAACGCGGTGACGCCCGGGTCGAGAGGAACCTCGACCCGGGCGTACGAGCGGAAGTCGGCCAGCGAGAGATGCGTGACGTGCATGGTCGCCGACCCTTCCGACTGCGTGCTCTGCTGTGTGCTGCTGTGCCGCTGGCTACTTCTTGTTCTCGACCGCGTGGCCGCCGAACTGGTTGCGCAGCGCGGCGATCATCTTCATCTGCGGCGAGTCGTCCTGACGCGAGGCGAAGCGCGCGAAGAGGGACGCGGTGATCGCGGGCAGCGGGACCGCGTTGTCGATGGCGGCCTCGACCGTCCACCGGCCCTCGCCGGAGTCCGCCGCGAAACCACGGAGCTGGTCGAGGTGCTCGTCGTCGTCCAGCGCGTTGACCGCCAGGTCGAGCAGCCAGGAACGGATGACCGTCCCCTCCTGCCAGGAGCGGAAGACCTCGCGCACGTCGGTGACGGAGTCGACCTTCTCCAGGAGCTCCCAGCCCTCGGCGTAGGCCTGCATCATGGCGTACTCGATGCCGTTGTGGACCATCTTCGCGAAGTGGCCGGCGCCGACCTTGCCCGCGTGGACCGAACCGAAGTCACCCTCGGGCTTGAGCGCGTCGAAGACGGGCTGGACCTTCGCGACGTTCTCTTCGGTCCCGCCGTACATCAGGGCGTAGCCGTTCTCCAGGCCCCAGACACCACCGGAGACGCCGCAGTCGACGAAGCCGATGTCCTTGATGCCCAGCTCGACGGCGTGCTTCTCGTCGTCGGTCCAGCGCGAGTTCCCGCCGTCCACGACGACGTCGCCCGGGGACAGCAGATCGGCCAGCTCGTCGATGGTCGACTGGGTCGCGGCACCGGCCGGGACCATCACCCACACGACACGCGGGCCCTTGAGCTTGCCCACAAGCTCTTCGAGGCTGTGGACATCGGCGACGTCCGGGTTGCGGTCGTAGCCGATGACCGTGTGCCCTGCGCGGCGGATGCGCTCGCGCATGTTGCCGCCCATCTTGCCGAGGCCGACGAGACCGAGCTCCATCAGAGATTCCTTAAGCGTTGTGCCGATTCGTACCCAGGACCGAGCCTACGCCCGGCCGGGACAGCACGGCGGGGTGCAGCACGGAGGGCGCGCTCTGCGCTGAGCCTGCCCGCCGGAAACTGCCATGACAGGGACGACCGCCGGATCAGCCCGAGAGGCGGACCGGCATGATCAGGTACTTGTACGCGTCGTCGGCCTCGGCGTCGACGGCCGGCCGGCCGCTGAGCAGGGCGGGCTTGGTCGACGTCGTGAAGGAGAGCTGCGCGACCGGGGAGTCGATCGCGCTGAGCCCGTCCAGCAGGAAGGTCGGGTTGAAGGCGATCGAGATGTCGTCACCCTCGAGCACGGCGTCGACGCGCTCCACAGCCTGTGCGTCGTCGCTGGAACCGGCCTCCAGGATGAGCACACCCTGCTCGAAGCTGAGGCGCACCGGGGTGTTGCGCTCGGCGACGAGCGCCACACGCTTCACGGCCTCGACGAACGGGGCGGTCTCGATGACCGCGACCGAGTTGAACTCGGTGGGGAAGAGCGTCCGGTACTTCGGGAGGTCGCCCTCGAGCAGGCGCGTGGTCGTACGGCGGCCGGCGCCCTCGAAACCGATGAGACCTTCGCCCGCGCCCGAGCCGGACAGCGCCAGCGTCACCGTGTCACCGCTGGTCAGTGCCTTGGCGGTGTCCAGCAGCGTCTTGGCGGGCACCAGGGCCACCGCGGAGGCGTCGGGGTTCTCCGGCTTCCACAGGAACTCGCGGACCGCGAAGCGGTAGCGGTCGGTCGACGCGAGGGTGACGGTCTCGCCCTCGATCTCGATCCGCACGCCGGTCAGGACGGGCAGGGTGTCGTCCCGCCCGGCCGCGATGGCGACCTGGGCCGCCGCGGAGGCGAAGACCTCGCCGGGGACGGTGCCCGTGGCGGTCGGCATCTGCGGCAGTGCCGGGTACTCCTCCACAGGCAGTGTGTGGAGTGTGAACCGAGAGGAGCCGCAGACCACCGTGGCGCGCACACCGTCGGTGGAGATCTCCACAGGCCTGTTCGGCAGGGCGCGGCAGATGTCGGCGAGAAGACGGCCGGAGACGAGCACCGTGCCGTCCTCCTCGACCTCGGCGTCCACCGAGACCTTGGCGGAGACCTCGTAGTCGAAGCTCGAGAAGCTGAGAGCTCCGTCCTCGGCCTTCAGCAGAAGGCCCGCGAGAACGGGCGCCGGCGGACGGGCCGGGAGGCTGCGGGCCACCCAGGCCACCGCCTCCGCGAGTACATCGCGCTCCACCCGGATCTTCACCGGAACCGCCTCCTGCTGTTGCTCGCTCGCCCTGCTGGCCTTCGTCGTCTGGTCGGGGGTCTCCCTGCCCAAGGGCTGGGGGAGGCCGCCGGGGTCCAGTCTGACGTACGGCACCGACACTCGTTGCTGCTCGGGGTCAAGTCGCACCAAGAGGTTCGCGGAGCTCGCCACTCAAGTTGTGCACAGGCCCCACTTCGAAGCGGATTCCTGGCTAACTCTGAGTGGTAGTAGTAGTAGGCCCTGTGGAAACCGTGGATAACGTCGTTTTCGCAGGTCAGAGCCTATTTTTTGTCCACCGACCCTGTGGGTGGCGCCGGTGGACAACTCGGCGCTTCTGTGGACACGCGAAAGTTCTGCACACCCGATGCACAGGGCGGGGTGACTTCTCCCCAGGGCTGTCCCCAGCTTTACCCACGTTCCCCACAGCTCAACCAAGGGTCTTCGTGTGACGCCTTTCACTCTCGGCAGTGAAAGGCGGTGTCGGGTTGCCGAACAGTGGACAGGGGTGTGGAGAAGCTGGGGACAACCGGGCTGCGCCTGTGGGCCGCCGGTGGACAACATCATCAGGGCCCTGTGGACGAATTTTCTGTCCACAGGCTGTGGATCATCGTTGACCACAAATCCCCAGGCATGTGACCTGGCCTGATGGAGTATCGACAGCAGACCCTGTGGACGCAATATGGACAACTTCGCAGTCCCCAGGCTGTGGACGCCGGATTCCTCCTCCTTCTGTGGAGAAGCGCTGGTCCGGGGCCTGTATTCGAACACTTCAGAGGGCCCGAGCCGTTTCGGAGGCCATGGAGTCGAGCTGGATCGTGTGCGCCGGAGGCCCCGAAGGCCGTCCCAGGGGCACCGCGCGCCGGACTCCGGAGCCCGCTCTCAGCAGCCCGTGACGGAGAAGGGCGCCCCGCGAGGACGTCGTGAGGTCCTCGCGGGGCGCCCGGGGCGCGCTGTTGTGCTGTCCTGGCCGGTGCGGGCCCGTCAGCCGTTCTTGATGCGGTTGGTGAGCTCGGTGACCTGGTTGTAGATGGAGCGGCGCTCCGCCATGAGCGCCCGGATCTTCCGGTCGGCGTGCATCACCGTGGTGTGGTCCCGGCCGCCGAACTGGGCGCCGATCTTGGGCAGCGAGAGGTCCGTGAGCTCGCGGCACAGATACATGGCGATCTGGCGTGCCGTCACCAGGACCCGGCTGCGCGAGGACCCGCAGAGGTCCTCCACCGTCAGCCCGAAGTAGTCCGCCGTCGCCGCCATGATGGCCGGCGCGGTGATCTCGGGAGCGGAGTCCTCGCCGCCGGGGATCAGGTCCTTGAGCACGATCTCGGTCAGACCGAGGTCCACGGGCTGCCGGTTGAGGCTGGCGAACGCCGTCACCCGGATCAGCGCGCCCTCCAGCTCGCGGATGTTGCGCGAGATCCGGGACGCGATGAACTCCAGTACCTCCGGCGGGGCGTTGAGCTGTTCCTGCACCGCCTTCTTACGGAGGATCGCGATGCGCGTCTCCAGCTCCGGCGGCTGCACATCGGTGGTGAGGCCCCACTCGAACCGGTTGCGCAGCCGGTCCTCGAGGGTCACGAGCTGCTTGGGCGGCCGGTCGGAGGAGAGCACGATCTGCTTGTTGGCGTTGTGGAGCGTGTTGAAGGTGTGGAAGAACTCCTCCTGCGTCGACTCCTTGCTCGCCAGGAACTGGATGTCGTCGACCAGGAGGATGTCCACGTCGCGGTAACGCTTGCGGAAGGTGTCGCCCTTGCCGTCGCGGATCGAGTTGATGAACTCGTTGGTGAACTCCTCGGAGCTCACGTACCGCACCCGGGTCCCCGGGTAGAGGCTCCGTGCGTAATGCCCGATGGCATGCAGGAGATGGGTCTTGCCGAGCCCCGACTCCCCGTAGATGAAGAGGGGGTTGTACGCCTTCGCGGGTGCCTCGGCGACGGCGACCGCGGCCGCGTGCGCGAAGCGGTTGGAGGCCCCGATCACGAAGGTGTCGAAGAGGTACTTCGGATTCAGCCGGGCGTGCGGCTCGCCGGTCCCGGGCGGGGGTGCGGACTGCGTGCCCATGTGGCCGCCGCCGCTCCTTCCGGTCCCGGGGCCGCCCTGGCGGTGCTGGGGCGGCTGGTCCTGCAGTTCGTGGCGGTCGCGGCTGTCCCGCTGCTGCTCGTAACCCTGGTGCTCGGGCGGCTGCGGGCGGTAGTCGTGCTGCGGCTGCTGGGGGCGCGGGCTCGCATACGGGTCACGGTCCTGGTAGCCGCCGTGCCGGGGCTGCCAGGAGAGGTCGTCCTGGACCCGGGGCCAGGCGCCGGGCTCGGGGCGGTGCTGCTGGTAGTCCGGGTAGGCGGGGCGGGCCGTCGGCATGCCGTCGTCGGAGGACCTGGGGCCGTAGCTGTCGTACCCGTCGCCGCGCGAGGGCTCGTCGTGCTGCGGTCCCTGGTAGCGGTGGGACTGCTGTCCTGGGTGGGACTGGTGCATCGGGGGCGCCGGCGGAGCGGGGGGCTCGCCCGCGGAATCATCGACCGTGATCGCGATCCGGATCGGCCGCCCGCACTCACGGGTGAGCGTCTCGCTGATCAGCGGGGCGAGGCGGCCCTCAAGGACACGCTTCCCCCACTCGTTGGGTACGGCCAGCAGCGCGGTGTCGGCGACGAGTGCCAGGGGCTGGCAGCGCTCGATCCACTGCTTGTCCTTCGGCTCGATGCCCTGCTGGCCCTCCCCGAGGAGTTGTTCCAGCACTCGCGGCCACACTGCGGCAAGATCGGCAGGTACGTCAGCCACAAGGCACGCTCTCTCGCATGTCCCACGAATGTGTACTTCTCGGGACGGATGGGTCGGGTCGGGTGAGGCCCGGCAGGCAGGAAGGAAAAGAACCGGAGTTCAGCCACGGTAGTCAGGCCGACCCGCGCGGTTCAAGTTGTTGTCCACAGGCTGTGTACAGCAGGGGGTGGCGTGAGGCCGGTTTGACCGGATGGCGTAGCCGCGCGTACCGTGACCAGGTCGAGTTGTCGATGGCTGCTGCCGCCTGCCTCCGATGGGCAAACATCACGATCTGTGATTGTGAAGCGGTGCACTAAGGCGTTTACGCGAGTTCCTCGTGGGCGCACGGTGACAGCCAGGCGATGTCCCGCCAACACACGAATCATTTCTGGAGCCCCCGAGTGAGCAAGCGCACCTTCCAGCCGAACAACCGTCGTCGCGCCAAGACCCATGGCTTCCGGCTGCGTATGCGTACCCGTGCCGGCCGCGCGATTCTCGCGAACCGCCGTGGCAAGGGCCGCAGCAGCCTGTCCGCCTGATCGCTTACAGGTCCATGACGTGCTGCCTACCGAGAATCGGCTGAGGCGGCGCGAGGACTTCGCGACCGCGGTACGACGAGGACGCCGAGCCGGGCGTCCGCTACTCGTCGTGCACCTACGCAGCGGTGTTACGGACCCGCACGTGACAGGGGAGAGTGTTCCCCCGCCGCGTGCGGGTTTCGTTGTCAGCAAAGCAGTGGGGGGAGCGGTCGTTCGCACCGCGGTGAAGCGGAAGCTTCGCCATCTGGTCCGCGATCGGCTCGCTCAGCTGCCCCCCGGTAGCCTTGTTGTCGTACGAGCGCTGCCCGGATCGGGTGACGCCGACCATGCACAGCTGGCCCGAGACCTGGACGCCGCCCTTCAGCGGCTGCTGGGAAGGGGTGCGCGATGAAGTACCCGCTGCTGGCTCTCATCAAGCTGTATCAGTGGACGATCAGCCCGCTCCTCGGGCCCGTCTGCCGCTACTACCCGTCGTGTTCCCACTATGGATATACGGCGATCGACCGGCACGGTGCGATCAAGGGAACAGCGCTGACCGCATGGCGCATCCTGCGTTGCAATCCGTGGTCACCCGGCGGCGTGGATTACGTACCGCCACGCAAACGTCCGCGTTGGCACGAAATGCTGCGCAACTGTGTGCGTGGCGGCAAGGGCGGGGACTCCGCCGCCGATGTGCCTTCCGGGGGGTCGGTCTCCGAACCCCTGAGCCCGGCCACAGAGACCTCGCCCAAAGCTCAAGGAGCCTGATTAGTGGACACGATTGCCAGTCTGTTCAGCTTTATCACCACACCTGTTTCGTGGGTCATCGTCCAGTTCCACAAGCTGTACGGAGCGTTGTTCGGCGATGACACGGGGTGGGCCTGGGGCCTGTCCATCGTGTCCCTGGTGATCCTGATCCGGATCTGTCTGATCCCGCTTTTCGTCAAGCAGATCAAGTCGACCCGGAACATGCAGGTGCTCCAGCCGAAGATGAAGGCGATCCAGGAGCGCTACAAGAACGACAAACAGCGTCAGTCCGAAGAGATGATGAAGCTGTACAAGGAGACGGGTACCAACCCGCTCTCCTCGTGCCTCCCCATCCTGGCGCAGTCCCCGTTCTTCTTCGCCCTGTACCACGTGCTCTCGGCCATCGCTTCGGGCAAGACGATCGGTGTCATCGACCAGCCGCTGCTGGACAGCGCCCGTCAGGCACACATCTTCGGCGCTCCGCTGGCCGCGAAGTTCATGGACAGCGAGGAGAAGGTGCAGGCGCTCGGCGCTTCCCTGACCGACGTCCGTGTCGTGACCGCGATCATGATCGTGATGATGTCCGCGTCGCAGTTCTTCACGCAGCGCCAGCTGATGACGAAGAACGTCGACCTGACGGTGAAGACCCCGTACATGCAGCAGCAGAAGATGCTGATGTACATCTTCCCGGTGATCTTCGCCGTGATGGGCATCAACTTCCCCGTCGGTGTCCTCGTGTACTGGCTGACCACCAACGTCTGGACCATGGGTCAGCAGATGTACGTGATCAACCAGAACCCGACTCCCGGCAGCAAGGCGCAGGACCAGTACCTGAACCGCGTGCTGAAGAGCGTGACCGCCCATGGTGAGGTGCGTGGCCGGACGCGGCGCAACACCGTCAAGCGGGTCGTCGCCAAGGGACCCGACCGCAACGACATCGAGCGCAAGTTCATCACCGGTCTGGGCAAGCTCGGCCTCGCGGCCCAGGAGGACGGGACGGTCGCGAAGAGCGAAGCCGCCGTTCTCGAGGCCGAGGGCGGGGCCGCGCCCAAGCGGCAGCAGCCCAAGCGTCAGACCAAGGCGAAGCGCCACACCGCTGCCACGCATCCCGGTGCGGACAAGGCGACCGACTCCACGGGCTCGGAATCCAAGACCTCGCTGGAGAAGCAGGACGCACCGCAGGACGACAAGCCGAAGCCGGCGGCCAAGCGCGCCGCGGCCGGCTCCTCACGCCAAGCCAAGTCCGGACAGCGCAAGGGTCCGCAGCGGCCCAAGCACCCGTCCAAGAAGTAAGAAGGAGTCCATCCGTGACGGAAGGCACCACCACCACGGCCGCTGAGGGCAGCGACACTCTGACCCGCCTCGAGCAGGAGGGGGAGATCGCGGCTGACTACCTCGAAGGCCTGCTCGACATCGCCGACCTCGACGGTGACATCGACATGGACGTGGAGGCGGACCGGGCCGCGGTCTCGATCATCAGCGACTCGGCGCGTGACCTGCAGAAGCTTGTGGGCCGCGATGGTGAGGTGCTGGAGGCGCTCCAGGAGCTGACGCGCCTGGCCGTTCACCGCGAGACCGGGGACCGCAGTCGGCTGATGCTGGACATCGGCGGTTTCCGTGCCAAGAAGCGTGAGGTCCTGGCCGCCCTCGGTGCCAAGGCCGCGGACGAGGTCAAGAGCTCGGGCGAGCCGGTGAAGCTCGAGCCGATGACGCCGTTCGAGCGCAAGGTCGTGCACGACGCGATCGCGGCCGCGGGTCTGCGCAGCGAGTCCGAGGGCGAGGAGCCTCAGCGCTTCGTCGTCGTTCTCCCGGCCTGACCGGATCTTTGTACTGTCGGCCCCGTCTGTTCGCAGGCGGGGCCGATCTTTGTCAGCCTGATAGTCAGCGTGCTAGAGCGGTACGGAAGGACGGTCCCCCGTGACGGAGGAAGCAGAGCTCCCTCAGGCGCCCAAGGAGGCGCAGGCGGTATTCGGTGAGTTCTTCCCAGAGGCTGTCAGGTATGCGGAGCTCCTCGCGGACGCCGGCGTCAAGCGCGGTCTGATCGGCCCGCGCGAGGTGCCCCGCCTGTGGGAGCGCCACCTGCTGAACTGCGCGGTGCTCTCCGAGGTGGTCCCCGAGGGTGTCACGGTGTGCGATGTGGGGTCGGGGGCAGGCCTTCCCGGTATTCCGCTCGCGTTGGTACGCCCCGACCTCAAGATCACGCTGCTCGAGCCGCTACTGCGGCGCACGAATTTCCTCCAGGAGGTCGTCGAGCTCCTGGGCCTGGATCATGTGACGGTCGTCCGCGGCCGGGCCGAGGAGGTGCTGGGGACACTTCAGCCGGTTCACGTGGTGACGGCCCGGGCGGTCGCCCCGCTCGACAGGCTCGCCGGATGGGGGGTGCCTCTGCTCCGCCCCTACGGAGAGATGCTGGCGCTCAAGGGGGGCACGGCCGAGGAAGAGATCCAGGGGGCCCGGGCTGCTCTGAGTAAGCTCGGAGTGGTGGAGACCGAGGTGCTGCAGGTCGGTGAGGGCCTGGTGGACCCGGCGTCCACGGTGGTGCGTGTGGTGGTCGGGGAGAGCCCCGGCGGTGTGAGGTTCGCCGCAAAGCGAGCCAAGGCCGCACGGGTGGGGCGGACACGCCGACGACGATGAGTGCTGGGCCGGCGGCGGTCCAGTGAGCCTGATGTGTTGCCTTTAGGGTGCTGCTGGCCTTTTTGGGCAGATGCTCCATGCAAGCAGTGATATGTGGAGGCTGCGGAGTGTCGGGAGTCCGCCGCAGTGCCGCGCAGGCATCGTGTTTCACGTGAAACGTCGCTCTCTGCTGCAGGGAATCATCGGTCGCGGTCGTGCGGCTGCCGCGCCGCGCGACCGCAAGCCCCTACGGGCTACCGAGTTGTCCACAGAACCGGATTCATCCACAGAAGAGTCGGCCTCGCTGGTTCACGACCCCGAAAGCATGGCAGGCTCTGTTCATTGCGAGCCTGAAGTCGAGGAGAGTGAATCCTTGCGGTCCGACGCCAACATCGCGGGACCGATGACCGATCCGGTCCCCGGTCCCCGTACCGAGTCCCTGGGGGACGGTGTTTCACGTGAAACACCGCCGCCGATGGACGACACACCCATTGGTCGTGCGGCCCAGCTGGCGGTCGAGGCCCTCGGCCGCGCCGGCGAGGGGCTGCCGCGGCCTGACCGGACACGCGTCATGGTCGTGGCCAACCAGAAGGGCGGTGTGGGGAAGACGACCTCGACGGTCAACCTCGCCGCTTCGCTCGCGCTGCACGGTGCACGCGTCCTGGTGGTGGACCTCGACCCGCAGGGGAACGCCTCCACAGCTCTGGGGATCGACCATCACGCGGAAGTCCCCTCCATCTACGACGTTCTGGTGGAGAGCATGCCGCTCTCCGAAGTCGTTCAGCCGGTCCCGGATGTCGAAGGCCTCTTCTGTGCGCCGGCGACCATCGATCTCGCCGGTGCGGAGATCGAGCTGGTATCGCTGGTGGCGCGGGAGAGCCGGCTGCAGCGGGCCATCCAGGCGTATGACCAGCCGCTGGACTACATCCTCATCGACTGCCCGCCCTCGCTGGGACTGCTGACAGTCAATGCGCTCGTGGCAGGAGCAGAGGTGCTTATCCCGATCCAGTGCGAGTACTACGCACTGGAGGGCCTCGGGCAACTGCTTCGCAACGTCGACCTGGTCCGGGGGCATCTGAACCCCGATCTCCACGTCTCGACGATCCTGCTCACCATGTACGACGGCAGGACCAGGCTTGCCTCACAGGTCGCGGAGGAGGTGCGCAGCCACTTCGGTAAGGAAGTCCTGCGGACCAGCATCCCGCGTTCAGTGCGGATCTCGGAGGCGCCGAGCTACGGGCAGACCGTCCTGACATACGACCCGGGCTCCAGCGGATCCCTGTCCTACCTCGAAGCGGCCCGCGAGATCGCGCTGAGAGGCGTCGGAGTGCATTACGAGGCCCAGCACGCCCCGACGGGCGAACCTGCCCACACGGGCGTCCAGAACAGTCAGCAGAGCCATTCGGAGGGCATGCAGTGAGTGAGCGTCGTAGAGGGCTGGGGCGTGGGCTCGGTGCACTGATTCCCGCAGCTCCGCAGGAGAAGCAGGTCGCGAGCCCGGCGTCCGGCGGGAATGCGGGGGGCGCGTCGCCCATCCTGACCGCCGAGCGTGGGGTGGCTGCCGCGAAACTGGCGGCCCTCCCTTCCGGCACATTGGTTCCGGAGCCGAGTTCTCCTGTCGGCGAGCAGGATCCCGCCACCGAGCAGACCGATTCAGCCGGGGCGTACTTCGCTGAGATCCCCCTGTCTTCGATCACGCCGAACCCCAGGCAGCCACGCGAGGTCTTCGACGAGGACGCTCTGGCCGAGCTGGTCACCTCCATCAAGGAGGTCGGTCTCCTCCAGCCCGTCGTCGTACGCAAGGTCGACGACGACCGCTTCGAGCTCATCATGGGTGAGCGCCGTTGGAGGGCGTGCGGCGAAGCCGGTCTGGAGCGCATCCCGGCCATCGTCCGCGCGACGGACGACGAGAAGCTGCTGCTCGACGCACTCCTGGAGAACCTGCACCGGGCTCAGCTGAATCCTCTGGAGGAGGCGGCGGCGTACGACCAGCTGCTGAAGGACTTCAAGTGCACGCATGATCAGCTGGCGGACAGGATCGGCCGGTCCCGTCCGCAGGTGTCGAACACGCTCCGTCTGCTCCGGCTCTCGCCGCCGGTACAGCGCAGAGTGGCGGCAGGAGTCCTCTCGGCCGGCCACGCGAGGGCACTGCTCTCGGTGGACGACAACGAGGAGCAGGACCGGTTGGCACATCGCATCGTGGCCGAGGGGCTGTCGGTGCGGGCGGTCGAGGAGATCGTGAACCTTCTGGGTTCTGAGCCGACCAGTTCCGCGAAGCCTCGGGGGCCCAGGGCCGGAGGCCGGGTCTCGCCGGCTCTGACCGATCTTGCCTCCCGCCTCTCCGACCGGTTCGAGACGCGGGTGAAGGTCGACCTCGGGCAGAAGAAGGGAAAGATCGTCGTCGAGTTCGCCTCGATGGAGGATCTGGACCGCATTCTCGGCAGCCTTGCTCCGGGTGAGGGACGGGTGCTGGAGCGGAGCATCGAGGAAGAGCAGGCCGAGGCCGACGAGGCCTGAGCCGGCAGGACGGCCGAGGGCGGGCCGGGTTCGGGAGGATCTCCGGAACTCGGCCCGCCCTTTGCCGTCTCTCGGTATCCCCATCACCTCTGGGTGGATACGATGCGTTCTGGTATGGCGTATCCACCACCGTGATCCACCTCAGAGGAGGCGGGGGCCGTGCGATCAGTGAATCGCAGCCACCTGGTGACAGTCGGTTTGGGGCTTGGTGCCGTCGGGGGGTTCGTCGGCAGCCTGTTCCGAGAACGGAGCGCGCTGGCATCCGCACGTGATGCGGCGGCCGAAGGAAGTGAGGAACCGCCTACATGGGGCGACGGCTCGTACCGCTCACACTGGACAACCTTCCGGATCTCCCCAGGCGCTGCCGCTCGTGTGTCTTCTGGGAACTTGATCCGGTCAGCGGGGAAGCTGCGGTAAAGGCAGGAAGGCCTGAACTCGAGAAGGAAGCCTGGATCTCCGCCGTGCTGCTGGAGTGGGGCTCCTGCGGACGGGTCGTCTATGTGGACGATGTCGCGGCAGGCTTCGTCCTCTACGCGCCGCCTGCGTACGTTCCCCGCTCCACGGCGTTCCCCACCAGCCCTGTCTCCCCCGATGCCGTGCAGCTGATGACCGCGTTGATCGTGCCGGGTTTCCAGGGACAAGGGCTGGGGCGCGTGATGGTGCAGACAGTCGCCAAGGACTTGCTGCGACGCGGCTTCAAGGCGATCGAGGCCTTCGGCGACGCCCGCTGGAAGGAGCCGGCGTGCGTGCTGCCTGCGGATCACCTGCTCGCGGTCGGCTTCAAGACGGTGCGTCCTCACCCTGCGCATCCGCGGCTGAGGCTTGAGCTGCGTACGACGCTGTCCTGGAAGGAAGACGTCGAGCTGGCACTGGACAGGCTGCTGGGCGCTGTACAGAAGGAGCCGGCGCTCCGCCCTCTCTGAGTCCGGAGACCCGATCCATGACCGAGGCGCGAGCAGCGCGCCCGGCCATGCAGAACGGGACGTACATGCGAAACGGGTCCACCCCGAGGGGTGGACCCGTTTCACGTGAAACAGCCAGGCGCTACTTCTGGACGATGAAGCCCTCGAGGTCGCGGATGATCGCGGCCTTCGGCTTGGCGCCGACGATCGTCTTGGCGACCTCGCCACCCTTGTACACGTTCAGCGTGGGGATCGACATCACGCCGTACTTCGCCGCGGTGGCCGGGTTCTCGTCGATGTTGAGCTTGACGATCTCGATCTCGTCGCCGTACTCAGCCGCGATGGCCTCCAGGGAAGGAGCGATCTGGCGGCAGGGGCCGCACCAGGCGGCCCAGAAGTCCACCAGTACCGGCTTGTCGTTCTTCAGGACGTCCTCATCGAAGGAGTCGTCAGTCACGTTCTTCAGGGCGCCGGCCACGGCGACCTCCTTAACTTCGCGGGGTGGGGATTCGGGGGATCAGTCAGACTGCCGGGGTCTTCTCCGGCTCGGCGGGCTGTTCGTCGGAGAGCGCGGCCAGGAACCGCTCAGCATCGAGAGCAGCCGAGCAACCGGTACCGGCTGCCGTGATGGCCTGTCGGTACGTGTGGTCGACGACGTCGCCGGCGCCGAAGACACCCTTCAGGTTGGTACGCGTCGAGGGAGCGTCGACCTTGAGGTAGCCCTCGTCGTCGAGGTCGAGCTGGCCCTTGAAGAGCTCCGTGCGGGGGTCATGGCCGACAGCGATGAACAGGCCGGTCACGGGAAGCTCCGAGGTCTCACCGGTCTGGGTGTTGCGCAGGGTGAGGCTGGACAGCTTCTGGTCCCCGTGGACTGTGGCAACCTCGCTGTTCCACGCGAACTTGATCTTCGGATCGGCGAAGGCGCGATCCTGCATGGCCTTGGAGGCGCGCAGGGAGTCGCGGCGGTGCACGATCGTGACGGACTTGGCGAACCGGGAAAGGAAGGTCGCCTCTTCCATGGCGGTGTCACCGCCACCGACGACGGCGATGTCCTGGTCCTTGAAGAAGAAGCCGTCGCAGGTGGCACACCACGAGACCCCGCGTCCGGAGAGCGCATCCTCGTTGGGCAGGCCGAGCTTGCGGTGCTGGGAGCCCGTGGTGACGATGACGGCCTTGGCGAGGTGCACCGTGCCTGCGGTGTCCGTGACGGTCTTGACGTCCCCGGAGAGGTCGACGGAGACCACATCGTCGGGGATGAGCTCGGCGCCGAAGCGCTCAGCCTGTGCGCGCATGTTGTCCATGAGCTCAGGTCCCATGATTCCGTCCTGGAAGCCCGGGAAGTTCTCCACGTCGGTGGTGTTCATCAGTGCACCGCCGGCGGTGACGGCGCCCTCGAACACCAGCGGCTTCAGCGACGCGCGAGCGGTGTACAGGGCGGCGGTGTAACCAGCCGGCCCGGAGCCGATGATGATCACATTACGGACGTCGCTCACGGGTTCTTCCTCGTCTCTGCAGACTGCCTACTGCCTACTGGGGTCGGTTCCACGACTCTCACCCCACCCAACGGATCCTACGGGGCATGCATTCCCGAAATACCGGTCCGGCTCCCGGCAAGGACCTCAGGGGCGTGCGTAGGAGTGCGTGAGCAGCAGGTGGCCCTTTGCCGCAGGCGTGGAATTCACACAGGCGGCGTCGACGACGTAGGCCTGGACGCGAGAAGGGTCAGTCGCATCGGGCAGCACGACGAGGAAGGCAGCCGTGCCCTCGTAGCTTCCCTCTTCCACCGCCAGCGCGGGGGCCTCCCGGCCGGTTCCCTGCTGGACGCAGGGCGGAATATCCACGATCGGCGCGCGCAGGGGTGTACGTGGGGACTCGGCTCCGGGGGACAGATCTCCCGGGGAGGACTTGGTATCCATCGACGGCCTGCCCGCGTCCCCGGCAGACTCGGACGCGCCCGACTCGCCCAGAAGCGTATGGACGCGGCCTTCCAGCGTTCCTTCCGAGAAGTCGTCCTGACTCCTGTCCGCAGCGCTGACTCCGCTGTCAGCCATCTTGCCGGCCGAGTCCTGGGACACCTGGACGGACTGGAGCAGGAAGACACTCATGCCGACTGCGGCAGCACCGAAGGCGGTGCCCAGGATCACGGTGCGGCGACGACGGCGGGCCGGACTCCGGCCGGGTCCTGTGGCGCCACGCGGGCGTCCCGCCGGCCGAGGAGTTGCCGTACTGACGTCTGCTGCTGTTTCACGTGAAACAGCAGGCTCGACGGTGGGTGCCTGAGCGATGGTCGCAGCTTCGGAGGCCAGCGCCGCGTCGATGCGGTCGGCCACATCTTCAGGCATGCGCTCAAGGAGTGGCTCTCGCTCCCCCAGTAGCGATCGGATCTCTTCCAGCGAGGCGTGGGTATCGGCGCAGTCTTCGCAGGCGTCGAGGTGGCGGCGGAGTTCTGCTTCGCGGGACGGCTGGAGGAGACCTTCGGTGAGGTCGGAGATCTCGGAGATGTCCGGATGCCGAGCCGTGTCGGCCGTGGATGTCATGCGAGCCCACCTCCACCCTTCACTCCGGCAGGATCACCATTGCCTGCGTCTCTTGGTCCTGACGCCGGTGGGACGGATGGTCCCTGCGTCCGGTTCCTTTCCATGGAGACGTCCTTGCCGTCCTCTCTGTTGGTTCGCAGATGCGTCAGCAGGGGGAGGAGTCTGGACCGGCCACGCGCACAGCGGCTCTTCACGGTCCCGGTCGGTACGTCGAGGATGCGGGCAGCCTCGGCAACGGGGTAGGCCTGCATGTCCACAAGGACGAGCGCGGCACGTTGCTCGGCGGGCAGGGTGGCCAGTGCGGCCAGGAGCTCTCGGTGCAGGTCCTGTCGCTCAGCGGGAGCCTCCGCGGATTCGTGCGGCTCCATGAGCTGGTCGAGCCGCTCGGTGTCGTCGACCGGCGCGGTCTTCCGGGAGGCGGCCTTCCGGGCGCGGTCCAGGCAGGCATTGACGGTGATCCGGTGCAGCCATGTGGTCACCGCGGACTGGCCACGGAAGGTATGGGCAGCACGGAACGCGGAGACAAGGGCATCCTGCACGGCGTCGGCTGCTTCCTCACGGTCGCCCAGTGTGCGCAGGGCCACGGCCCAGAGGCGGTCACGGTGTCGTCGCACGAGCTCGCCGAAGGCCTCAGGGTCGCCTGCAACGTGCTGGGCCAAGAGATCCTTATCGCTGATGTCGGCCATTCCGGCGTCGTTCAACGGTGGGCCCCCTCCCCCTGGCGACTTCAGCTGTGCACGTGCGCCGTCAGCTCGTAATCTTGATGTCCGAGATCTTGCCCCTGTAGTTGCCGTCGTCGCTCAGAGGCAGCTTGGTCAGCCAGACCAGAAGGTACCGTGCCTGCACCGGCTTGTCGGGCTTGAGGGACACCTTTGTTCCGGATCCCTTCGCACTCTTGGTGAAACCGTCCGGCAGCTGAGGAACGGACGAGTTGCCCGTCGTCCTCAGCTCCACGGATGTGCTGCCGCCGAGGAAGGACACCTCCACGTTGCCCACCTGCTGCACCTTGCCGAGATCGAGGACGACTCCGACGCCTTCCTTGAGCCGTCCGAAGTCGGCACTGAAGTAGCCGTCCGTGCTCCAGTAGGAGCTCGCGTCCCCGTCGTAGCTGTTCTTTATCGAGGCGGGCTTCTCGGAGCCGTCCGAGCCGAGCGGATCGTAGTCCTGGGCGCTGGCGATGGTGACGGGCTTGCTGGGCTCGACAGCGTTGTTGTCGTCAGTCCCGTCCTCGGCGGTCTGGGTGGGAGTCGGTTCCCCGGAGTCGTTGTCCCGGTTGAGCACCGTTTCTGCCAGCTGCCAGCTGCCGAGTCCCAGAGCGGCGATGAGCAGCGCGGAGACGGCCCACTTGAGCGCCTTGCCCGTGCGGCTCTGGAGAGGGGGAGGAGGAGCAACGATGACGGGCTGGGTGGCCGAAGTGGGCCGTACCGAAGGGCGCCCGTAGGTGCCCTGCTGGTACGTCGTGCGCTGGTACTCCGGCGGCGCCGTGAAGGCGGGTTCCGGGGGCAGGATGCGGGGCATGGCCGCGACGGCCTTCGCCAGCTCGTCCGGGGTGGTGCACGGCTGTTCCTGCCGCGACGCGGTTGCGCCGTCGTTGGCGAGGGCGCGCATGGCCAGTTCGGAGAGACCGCGGTGGACGCCCGCCCGCACCTGGTCCGGGGGGATCAGCCCCAGGTCCTTGGGGAGCCCGGTGAGACCGTAGGCATCGCTCTCGTAGGGCCAGCGCCGGGTGAGGGCGGCATAGAGCAGTGCGCCGATGGCCTCGGTGTCGGTGCGCAGCGGCTGGGCTGCGGTGATGCCGCGCAGCGCGGCGTTCACGGCCAGGCCGCGGATCCGGTACTGACCTGTCGAGCTGCGCAGCACGGCGCCGGGGGTGAGGCGCAGATGCGCGAGCCCTTCGCGGTGTGCGGCCGCCATGGCCTGGGAGATCTGGCTCACGAGCTGGTAGGCGTCGTGGGCTTCGAAGGGGCCTGCGGCCAGCAGCGCCGTGAGCTCGGTGGCGTCGGGGAGCCATTCGTGGACGACATAGACGAGGTCGTCCTCTTCCACGGCGTCCAGGACCTGGACGAAGCGCGGGTCACCCAGCAGTGCCGAGGAGCGGGCCGCGGCCAGCACCGAGCGGGCGCGCGGATGCTCGGCGGGAAGGAGGTGAACGCCTACCGCGCGCCGTAGCTTCTCGTCGACAGCACGCCAGCTGCTGAATCCGTCCAGTCGGGTGACGCACTCCTCGAGGCGGTACCGCCCGGCCAGTTTGTGACCGCTGTGCAGGTCGGGCGACGCAGGCACGGTGTCCGAGCTGTCGCTCCCACTCTCCGCTTCCTGGGGGCCCGTGTCCTCTGAGTCCTGGGTTTGTGCCGTCCCGTCGGTCGTGGCCGCGTCCGCCTTGGCGGTCAGCGGCTCGTCGCCGCCGTTGTCGGCCACGTCGACGGCAGCCGTGCTACGTTCCGCCACCGTCGTTCCTGCCTCCCCATCCGTTGCGCGATGCCAGCCAGCTCTGCACAGTCACGCCAATTGTGCCCACACTCCGGCGCTATGCACGACACGCGGTGTCCGGCGATGGTTGTGCGGCTCGGGACCCATTCAGCGTCCGAGCCGTCCCCGGACCATGCCGACCATGCCGTTGAGCTCCTCGATACGCATCTTCTTCGCAGCGACGAAGAAGATGCCCAGGAGGACGACGCTGCCACAGACCAATGCCACCACGGAGCCGCCGGCTCCTTCGCCGAGGGCCTTCAGAAGCGCGAAGCCCACGCCGCCGCCGACCACCGCCGCAGGGATCGCGGCGAGGCAGAGACGGGCATAGGTGCGCACCACACGGGCTCCGTCGAGGTCTCCGCCGAGGCGGTTGCTGAGCCGTCGCCAGGCGATGCCGACACCGACCGCGTAGGCCAGCCCGTAGGAGGCCGCCATTCCCACGACTGCCCACTGCGCCGGAAGAATCACGTAGCAGAGGGCGGAAGCCGCGGCATTGACCGCTGCCACGATCACCGTGTTGTAGAAGGGGGTGCGGGTGTCCTCGTACGCGTAGAAGCCGCGGAGTACGACGTACTGCACGGAGTACGGGATGAGGCCGAGGCCGAACGCCATCAGGATGAAGCCCATCGACCGTGCTGCCTCGGTGCCGCTGGAGGCGTAGAGCAGGGTGCACATCGGCAGGCCGAGCGCGAGGAAGGTGAAGGCGACCGGGACGATGGCCACCGCCGAGTTGCGCAGGCCCTGCGAGATGTCGTCGCGGACGGCTCCCGGGTCGTTGTCATGGGCGGCGCGGGAGATGCGGGGCAGCAGGGCCGCCATGACCGAGACGGTGATGATGGCCTGCGGCATGCCCCAGATCAGCTGGGCGTTGGAGTAGGCCAGGAAGCCTGTGCCGTCCTTACCGGAGAGGCTGCCCGCCGCGGTCGCCAGTTGGGTGACGACGATGACGCCTGCCTGGTTGGCCAGCACGAACAGGACGGTCCACTTGGCGAGCTTGAGCGTCTTCCCGAGTCCGTGGCCCTTCCAGTCAAAGCGGGGACGGAAGCGGAATCCCGCCTCACGGAGGTACGGGATCATGGCCAGGGCCTGCACGACCAGACCGAGCAAGGTGCCGATGCCCAGCAGTTGGACCCCCTCGGGCGGGATCGTCTCCACGCCCATCCGGGATTCCGCTGAGGTGCCGTAGACCCAGATGAACAGGCCGAAGGTGAAGATCATGACGATGTTGTTGAGGACCGGGGTCCACATCATCGCGCCGAACTTCCCGCGGGCGTTGAGGATCTGGCCCATGACCACATGGATGCCCATGAAGAAGATGGTGGGCAGGCAGTAGCGGGCGAAGGTGACTGCGACGCTGTTGGCGGCCTCCTTGTTCGCGATCGTCGGCGACATCATGTGGATGAGCCACGGCGCAGCGAAGACGGCGAGGGCGACGATCACGGCGAGGGCGACCATGACCAGTGTCAGCAGCCGGTTGGCGAAGGCCTCGCCGCCGTCCTCGTCGTCCTTCATGGACCGGACGAGCTGGGGAACGAAGACCGAGTTCAGCCCACCGCCCACGGTCAGAATGTAGATCATCGTCGGCAGGGTGTACGCGATGGTGAAGCTGTCACCGAGCATCGCGGCACCCAGCGCCGCGGTGATCACGAGGCTGCGGACGAAGCCGGTGAGCCGGGACACCAGGGTGCCGGCCGCCATCACCGCACTGGACTTCAGTATTCCGGCGGCACGACCTCCGGACTTCGGCGGGACGGGTGCCGGGGCCGCCTCGGGCTCGGCCGGAGGGCCGGGAGGCCTGCCCGACCCCTCCTGGTCACGGAAGAGGTGCGCGAAGGCGTCCTGCTCCCCACGATCGCCGGAGGCCTGGGTGACCAGGTCGTCCACCCCTACGTACTGGGTGGTCGCCGCGTGATCGCCGTACGGAAGGTGCCTGGAAGGGCCTGCGGGCTCCGGTGGCGGCGTCTGGGCCCAGATCCGGGGGTCCGGGGCGTACTGGGCGGCGGGAGGCTGCTGGTAGAGGGCCTGCGGCTCCTGGTAGGTGCCGGGAGGCGGCGGCGGATGCGAGGCCCGGTCGTAGAGCGCCTCCGCCACCGGGTCCTGCGCGGCGAGGTCCTGGGCACGGTACGGGTCGTGGTCGTACGCGTGCTGCAGATACGGGTCGGGTGCCTCTCCGTCCTGCCCGGCGCCCGGCGGCACCGGCGGACCGCTGGAAGACCCAGCTCCGCCCGCGCCCTGGCCGCGGTCACCGTCGTACGGCGCGTTCATCGAAACCCCACCTCATTGTCCCCGGCCGACAGGCCCCGACAGACATCGCTCAACGGTCCACTTTCTCACCCGGGCCCGACGGGTTCCCGCTTTCCGGACCGGTGTCCGGCGTCGGGTCACTCGGCTGCTCGGGCTCGCCGCCGTTGTTCTCCACTGCTCCGCCCGCGACCGTGCGCTTGCGGTGGGTGTACATCCTGATGCCTGCCAGGACCAGCAGCAGCAGTCCGCCGGCGATGACCAGAAGGACGGTCGGTGTGACTTCCGAGACCTTCACGGTGAAGGTCATCTCCTCGCCGTACGGCACGCCGTCGGCGGTGAAGAGCCGCGCGGTGACCTGGGCCTGTCCGTTGGCGTTGGCCGAGGCGTCGAACTTCACGGACTGGCTGTGCCCGCCCGCGATCTCGATGGGCTTTTCGGCGACCGCTCCGCCGTCGTTGAGCTTGAGCCGTGTGGCGTTGCCCGACGTCAGACGGAGGACGAGGTGATCGACACCCTGGACCAGCTTGTTCTGCACCGTCACAGGAATCGTGGCGCTGCGCCCGGACAGGGTCACATCCGACTTCGTGATCAGCTGGACCTCGTTGCTGAGTCCCTGCAGATAGGTGCGGACTGCGTCACGGTACCGCTGCGCCTCCAGCGGCTTGCCGCGCCACGACGTCGACACGGAGCGGTTGATCGCGTTCCCGAAGGGGGTCACCACCCGGTCGGGCTGCGTCAGGATGACCTGGAAACTGTCGAGCGAGTCCTGCGTCGTCCTGATGTCCTGGAACGCCTGGGTGGGCAGCTCCTGGCTTCGCAGCTTCTTCGGGTACTGGGAGGTACTGGGGACCTTGGTGACGGCTTGCGCGTCGGGCTTCTGCTCCGCTGCGGCCGTCAGGTCGAGGGGCTCTGTCCAGTGTTCGTCCGTGAGGGCCTGCAGCGCGCGCGCCATGCTCTGGGCCTGAGCAGCGGTGGGCGTCCTCTGGGGGGCGACGACGATGCTGCGCTCGTTGTCCGGGGCCTGCTCCGTCACCGCCAGCGTCTGGGCCAGGAACTTCTGGACGGCCAGGGTGGAGGCGCCGGCCTTGGACATGTCGCCGGTGAACGCGGTGGAGAGCCTGTAGTCGGCGACGACGGCGGTGGTGCCACCACCGATCGGCCGCGCCGACGTCGGTGTGTAGAGCAGGCCGGCGGTCTCTTGAAGGCTGTCGCTGCGGGCGATCACCTTGTGCGCCCCGGCGGAGGTCGCGACGTCGACGACCGAGGGATCGATCGCACCGTCCACGGGCCAGGCGAAGTCGGTGCTCGGCTTCACATGAAGGACGGTCTCCACCGTCGTACCGGCGACCTCGGTCGCGGTCTGCAGATGGCCGAGGGCACCCGAGACGTTCTTGCCGCGGTGGGCGATGGACGCGAGATCGGGGTCGGCGAACGGCAGGGCCACCACCTTTCCCTCCTTCACCGCCGTCTGGAGGTCCGCGAGCCACTTCTTGGCGATGGCCTGGTTGGTGCCCGCGACCGTGGTGTCGCCGGACTTCACCCGGTAGTTCTTCGTCATGGCGTCGACAGAGGCCAGCAGGTCCGGGTCGATCACCCATGTGACGGGGAGCTGCCGTCCCAGCGAGACCAGCTGTTCCAGGCGGCCGCCGGGAGCGAGTTCCAGAGCCAGGTCGTCATTGGCGAACACGGGGGTCTGCTGTTCGTTGGATCCCGTCTCCGCTGTGATGTGCGCCGACGCGATCAGCGGCCAGAGGAAGGTGAGCTTGGTCTTGCTCTCGGCGTCCTCCGGCTGCCACGGCAGGAAGGTTCGCTGGATGCCGAGCACCTGGTCGTAGGCGTAGTCGGTGGTACGGCCCGTGAGGGAGACCCCGAGCTGGTACACGCCCTCCGTGCCCAGATCCAGCTTGTCCACCGGTACGGAGAGGGTGAAGTCCCGGCTGACCCCGGCCGCGAGTTCGGGAACCTTCAGCGTGTAGGCGCCGCCGAGCTTGGCCGGGTTACTACCGGGCAGGTACCCGGTGCGTTTGGCGGCCGCGTCGACCGCGCCCCTTCCGGACAGCCTCGGCCCGACTCGCAGGTCGACCTCCGAGTCCGTCACCGTCTTCTTCCCTCTGTTGGTGAGGGTGCCCGAGACGGTGAGCGTGTCGCCCTCGACCGGTGTGCTGGGCGCGAGCGTGTCCAGGGACACATCGACGGTGCGCGAACCGGTCGGGGCCTTCGTGGCCTCCTCGGCCTGGGCCGAGGGCGCCGCGGGACCGGCGAGAAGGCCGGCGATCAGTGGCGCCCCGACGATCAAGGAGGCTGTGCGCCGGAGCCACCGGCGGGCAGGGGAGGGATTCATCCCCTGAAAGTCTGCCGCCTCGGCCACGCGTATCCGTCCCTCGTCGTCGTCAGCTGGTGCCGGCCCTGCCGGTCTCTGCGTCCCCGCATGGTAACGATGCGCCCGACACCTGAGTGCCGGGGACCGTGCCACATGATCGGGAGAGTCTCGCAGGGGCGCAAGAAACGATGACGCCCGGGCCGGTCCGTGCACGTACCCTTTTCTGTTGTGCCGAACGCCAACGAAGACAGCCCCCGTGCACTGAGTCAGGTGCAGCACCGCGCAGTCACCGAACTGCTGCGGGTGTCCCCCGTCGCCGACGACCTCGCTCTCCGATTCCAGGAGGCCGGATTCGGCCTCGCCCTGGTCGGTGGGTCCGTCCGCGATGCGTTGCTCGGCAGGCTCGGGAACGACCTGGACTTCACGACCGACGCCCGCCCGGAGGACGTACTCAAGATCGTCCGCCCCTGGGCCGACTCGGTCTGGGAGGTCGGAATCGCGTTCGGCACCGTCGGCTCGCAGAAGGACGGCTACCAGATCGAGGTGACGACCTACCGGTCGGAGGCGTACGACAGGACTTCACGCAAGCCCGAGGTCTCCTACGGCGACTCGATCGAGGAAGACCTCGTACGCCGTGACTTCACCGTCAACGCCATGGCCGTCGCCTTGCCGCAGAAGGAGTTCATCGACCCGCACGGGGGCCTCGACGATCTGGCTCAGCGCGTCCTGCGCACTCCGGGCACGCCTGAGGCGTCGTTCTCCGACGACCCTCTTCGTATGCTGCGCGCCGCTCGCTTTGCCGCACAGCTGGACTTCGAGGTGGCTCCCGACGTCGTCAAGGCCATGACGGACATGGCGGGGCGCATCGAGATCGTCTCTGCCGAGCGGGTCCGTGAGGAACTCAACAAACTGCTGCTCTCCGGCCACCCCCGTAAGGGACTGGGTCTCCTCGTGGACACAGGCCTCGCCGACCGGGTGCTGCCCGAGCTCCCTGCTCTGCGCCTGGAAAGTGATGAGCATCACCGTCACAAGGACGTCTATGAGCACTCCCTGACCGTCCTGGAGCAGGCCATCGACCTGGAGGAGGACGGCCCGGATCTCGTGTTGCGCCTCGCGGCCCTGCTCCACGACATCGGGAAGCCGAGGACGCGACGCTTCGAGAAGGACGGCCGTGTCTCCTTCCACCACCACGAGGTGGTGGGGGCCAAGATGGCCAAGAAGCGCATGTCCGAGCTCAAGTACTCCAACGACATGGTCAAGGACGTCTCCAGGCTCGTGGAGCTGCATCTGCGCTTTCACGGGTACGGCGACGGGGAATGGACCGACTCCGCGGTGCGCAGGTATGTGCGGGATGCGGGGCCCCTGCTGGACCGCTTGCACAAGCTGACGCGCTCCGACTGCACGACGCGGAACAAGCGCAAGGCGAACGCCCTGTCGCGCACCTACGACGGGCTGGAGGAGCGCATCGCGCAACTGCAGGACCAGGAGGAGCTGGAGGCGATCCGGCCCGACCTGGACGGCAACGAGATCATGCAGATCCTGGATGTGGGGCCCGGGCCGTTGATCGGCAAGGCCTACGCTTTCCTGCTGGAATTGCGGCTGGAGAACGGCCCTATGGAGCGCGATGCCGCGATTGATGCCCTCAAGAAGTGGTGGGCCGCGCAGGACTGAAGAGCGCGTCATGTTTCACGTGAAACGTGACGTCGGGCGCCGGAGGGTGAGTCAGTGCAGTCGGTGAGGGGCGATGTTTCACGTGAAACATCGCCCCTCACCTCTTGATCTGTGCGCGCTGGAGCGCGATGCTCACCCGCCGCCGATGAATCATTGCCATCGACACGGCGGCGTAGAGGACGGCGACGCTGAGCACCACGACGACGGACCGCCCGTCAGGGGGGAGTGCGAGGGCGGACGCTCCGGCGGCTGCGACAAAGGCGACGTTGAACAGCACGTCGTAGAGCGAGAAGACCCGGCCGCGATAGGCGTCGTCCACAGAGGTCTGCACCTCGGTGTCCGTCGCGATCTTCGCTCCCTGTGTCACCAGCCCCAGGACGAAGGCCGCCACCAGCATCGGGCCGGGGGTGAACGGGAGTCCCAGGGCAGGCTCCAGAACAGCGGCCGCCCCGGCGCACCCCGCCAGCCACCCGTACCGCCCGAAGCGTCCGACCGCCCAGGGGGACATCAGGGCAGCGACGAAGTACCCCGCCGCCGACGCGCCGAGCGCGAGGCCGAGGAGGGCGAGACCGTCGGACTCGCTGTCGGACCAGGCGTAGCGGCACAGCATCAGCACCATGACCGTCAGCGCTCCGTAGCAGAAGCGGAGCACCGTCATGGCCGCGAGGGCGTGCGCCGCGTCCTTTCGCTCGGCCAGATGGCGCAAGCCCGCGACGAGCCCCCGGGCCGTCGTGCCGAGCGCCTCGCGCAGAGGCACATGGTGCAGGTCCCGATCCGGTCCGAGGAGCGTGCGGGGCAAGGTCAGGGAGCTCAGCGCCGAGAAGAGGTAGAGGACCGCACCCAGCAGGACCACGGCGGAGTCGGACCCGTCCGTCAGGAGCTGGATCCCCAGGGCGAGGCCCCCGCCCGCAGTGGCGGCCAGTGTGCCGGCCGTCGGGGAGAGGGAGTTGGCGAGGACGAGCCGCTCGGTGTCGACGACGCGAGGGAGAGATGCCGAAAGCCCGGCCAGCACGAATCGGTTGACGGCGGTGACGCAGAGCGCGGAGATGTAGAAGAGCCAGTCCGGTACGGAGCTCAGGAGCAGCAGGGCCGTGCAGCAGGCCAGCGCGGCTCGCAGCAGGTTCCCGTACAGGAACACCTGGCGGCGGGGCCAGCGGTCGAGCAGGACTCCTGCGAAGGGGCCGATCAGCGAGTACGGGAGCAGAAGGACGGCCATGGCGGAGGCGATGGCCCCCGGGGTGGTCTGGTTCTCCGGCGAGAAGACGACGTACGTGGCGAGCGCGACCTGATAGACGCCGTCGGCCGACTGGGAGAGAAGTCGTACGGCGAGCAGGCGACGGAAGTTCCGAAGGCGCAGGAGCACGCCCAGATCACGCACGACAGGCATGTGTGCAAGGGTCACACATGCGGGGGACCTCCGGGCGTATTGCCCGGGGACCCCCCGACATGGACAAGCGTGAAGCAGTGAGCCGCTGGATCAGCGCTCGACGTCGCCGGCGATGAACTTCTCGACGTTCTCGCGGGCCTCGTCGTCGAAGTACTGGACCGGCGGGGACTTCATGAAGTACGAGGAGGCCGAGAGGATCGGGCCGCCGATGCCGCGGTCCTTGGCGATCTTCGCAGCGCGCACGGCGTCGATGATGACACCGGCGGAGTTCGGGGAGTCCCAGACCTCGAGCTTGTACTCCAGGTTCAGCGGGACGTCACCGAAGGCGCGGCCCTCGAGGCGCACATACGCCCACTTGCGGTCGTCCAGCCAGGCCACGTAGTCCGAGGGGCCGATGTGGACGTTGTCCGCACCGAGCTCACGGTCACGGATCTGCGAGGTGACGGCCTGCGTCTTCGAGATCTTCTTGGACTCCAGGCGCTCACGCTCGAGCATGTTCTTGAAGTCCATGTTGCCGCCGACGTTCAGCTGCATCGTGCGGTCCAGGATGACGCCCCGGTCCTCGAAGAGCTTCGCCATCACGCGGTGCGTGATGGTGGCGCCCACCTGGGACTTGATGTCGTCGCCGACGATCGGGACACCGGCCTCGGTGAACTTGTCGGCCCACTCCTTGGTACCGGCGATGAAGACCGGGAGAGCGTTGACGAAGGCGACCTTGGCGTCGATGGCGCACTGCGCGTAGAACTTCGCAGCCACTTCGGAACCGACGGGCAGGTAGCAGACGAGGACGTCGACCTGCTTGTCCTTGAGGATCTGGACGATGTCGACGGGGGCGTCGGCAGACTCCTCGATCGTCTCGCGGTAGTACTTGCCCAGGCCGTCGTGGGTGTGGCCGCGCTGAACGGTCACGCCGGTGTTCGGCACGTCGGCGATCTTGATGGTGTTGTTCTCGCTGGCGCCGATGGCGTCCGCGAGGTCGAGGCCGACCTTCTTCGCGTCGACGTCGAAGGCAGCGACGAACTCGACGTCACTCACGTGGTACTCGCCGAACTGAACGTGCATCAGACCGGGCACCTTGCCGGCCGGATCGGCGTCCTTGTAGTACTCGACGCCCTGCACCAGCGAGGCGGCGCAGTTGCCCACGCCGACGATGGCTACGCGAACCGAACCCATGCCGATTGCTCCCTGTGTGTTCTCGGTGTTCCCCGATGACGCCTTGCGGATCTGCGGGGATATCACTTGGTGTCGTCGGACGGATCCGGCCGGGAGTCGTCCCGGTGCCGGGGCAGGCCGCCCGTCTCTCCTGATGTGTCGTGCTGAGTGGAGCCCTCGGGCGAGGATCGTCGCTGATCCCGTCCCGACCGCTCGCTCTCGATGAGCTCGTTCAGCCAGCGCACCTCGCGCTCCACGGACTCCATGCCGTGCCGCTGCAGCTCGAGCGTGTAGTCGTCGAGTCGTTCACGGGTGCGGGCGAGAGAGGCGCGCATCTTCTCGAGGCGCTCCTCCAGCCGGCTGCGGCGGCCTTCGAGCACGCGCATCCGCACCTCGCGCTCCGTCTGTCCGAAGAAGGCGAAACGAGCCGCGAAGTGCTCGTCCTCCCAGGAGTCCGGACCGGTGTGCGAGAGCAGCTCCTCGAAGTGCTCCTTACCTTCTGCCGTCAACCGGTACACGATCTTGGCGCGGCGCCCGGCCAGCGAGGACGAGGGGGCGACCCCGCGGCCTGTGGCAGGCGGTAGCGCCGGGACGCTTCCCGGTTCCTCGATCAACCAGCCGTTGGCGACCAGCGTCTTGAGGCAGGGGTAGAGGGTGCCGTAGCTGAAGGCGCGGAAGATCCCCAGCGACGTGTTGAGGCGCTTGCGCAGCTCGTACCCGTGCATGGGTGACTCGCGGAGCAGGCCGAGTACGGCGAATTCGAGGATGCCGGAGCGTCTGCTCATCTTCGCCTCCTCCTCCGCCTGGTACTTCCACGGGCCGTCGGACCCACCTTATGCCGTGCTGATGTATCGACTCGATACATCAGCACGATAGATCGGCCCGCGATGTTCGACAAGGGGAGGCTTCGTGAGCGGCGTCACATCCCCGATTCATAGGGAGTGACTTGCGTAATTTGGGGTGAAGTTCGGTCCCCAGAGGTTTTTGACCGTGCGTAGTCTGTGCGGCATGCAGACCACCGGGAACCGTGAGACGCCGTCGAGCGTCAGTTATCGCGGACTGTCGGATGTACTGCGGGTGAGCCTTCCGCACGGCTTGTCCGTAATTCGGGGGGACCGGATCTCAACTGCCGCTTCCAGGCGCTCTCGCCTGCCCGAGGAGTAGTCGTTCGATGAGCGAGCACCGTCGCAAAACGTCGCAACCGCAAGGTGGCGGGCGCGCAGCGGCCAGACGAGCCGCCCAACAGCCTGCTGGACGTCGCACCGAGTCGTCACGAAGAGTGCCATCGGCATCACCTTCCGGAGCGCACGGTGACGAGCCGGCTTACGCCAGCCGAGCCGAGGCCCGTCGCGCCGCCCAGCGCGGCGGAGGCCGGCGGCGGGGAGGTGGCGACAGCAGCGGTCACGAAGGCCGTGGCCGGGGTCGTGCCGAGTCCGGCAAGAAGCGCTTCATCGACTACCCGCGTGCCGACAAGTACGGCTTCCGCCGCTGGGTCCCGTCCTGGAAGCTGGTCTCCGGCCTGTGCCTGGGCTTCCTGGGCCTGTTGATGGGGGCGGCCGGTATCGCGTACGCGCTGGTGGTGCCGCCCGAGATCAAGGACCTGGCCACCGCGCAGAACAACGTCTACTACTGGGACGACGATACGCAGATGGTCGCCACGGGCGGTTCCGTCAACCGCCAGGAGATCGATTACGCCCAGATCCCCGAAGCGATGCGGAACGCCGTCATCTCGGCCGAGAACAAGTCGTTCGAGACCGACAGGGGCATCGACCCCATGGGCATCGCCCGTGCCTTCTGGAACATGGCCAAGGGTGGTGACACGCAGGGTGGTTCCACGATCACCCAGCAGTACGTGAAGAACTCGCGGCTCACGCAGGACCAGACCCTGAGCCGGAAGTTCAAGGAACTCTTCATCACGCTCAAGGTCGGTGAGACCGTGGGCAAGAAGGAGATCATGGCGGGGTACCTCAACGTCTCCTACTACGGACGGGGTGCCTCGGGGCTTCAGGCGGCGGCGCGCACGTACTACGGCAAGGACGCGGAGAAGCTCAACGAGAGCGAGTGCGCCTTCCTCGCGACGCTGCTCAAGGGCGCGAGTTACTACGACCCCGCGGGTGCCCCGGAGGTCGACCGGGTGAACGCCACGCCGGAGAAGAACCGTGAGCGGGCCGAGAGGCGCTGGAAATGGATCCTCGACGAAGAGGTCAAGGACGGCCGGCTGAGCGCGGAGAAGCGCGCGACCTTCACCGAGTTCCCCATGCCGGATCCGCCGAAGAAGGACGCCAAGCTCGGCGGCCAGACCGGATACCTGGTCGACCTCGCCACGAAGTACTTCCTCGCGCACAATGATCGAGGCGTGACCGAGAAGGAGCTGGCCCAGGGCGGCTACGAGATCCACACGACCTTCAACAAGAAGAAGGTCGCGGAGCTTGAGAAGTCGATCAAGAAGGTGTACGACGCCAAGATCGACCCGAAGAAGCGGCCCGACAAGGACACGCACGTCGAGTTCGGCGGGGCGTCGGTGGACACCAAGACGGGCGCCATCATCGCCACGTACGGCGGTCAGAACGCGACGGAGCACTACACCAACAACGCCGACGCGACCGGTGCGCAGGTCGGTTCGACGTTCAAGCCGTTCGTGCTGGCAGCCGCCATGGAGCACGGGAAGCGGGACCCCAAGAGGGGCGAGGAGCAGAGCGACTCGGAGCGTACGCCCGTCTCGCCGAAGAGCATCTACAACGGCGACAACGAGCTGAAGATCAATCTGTACAACGGCCAGGTCTGGCAGAACAAGGAAGGCAAGGAGTGGCTCCAGACCAACGACGGTGACCACAGCTACGGGGACATCACCCTCCGGTACGCCATGCAGGAATCCGCCAACTCCCCGTACGTCCAGCTCGGCATGGACGTCGGCACCGACAAGGTGAAGGAGGCGGCCATGGCTGCGGGGCTGCGCGACGACGATTACATGGCGGACTCGAGCGTCCCCTCGTTCTCCATCGGGACCTCCTCGCCGAGCGCCATCCGGATGGCAGGCTCGTACGCCACCTTCGCCACCAGCGGCAAGCAGCGTGAGCCCTTCTCGGTCACCGAGGTCAAGCACCGGGGCGACGTGATCTACCAGCACGACACGGTGACCAAGCAGGGGTTCCCCAGCGTCGTCGCGGACAACGTCACCGACGTGCTGAAGAACGTCGTCGAGAACGGGACAGGTCGTCCGGCCCAGATCCCAGGGCGTGACGTGGCCGGCAAGACCGGTACCACGGACGGCAACAAGTCGGCCTGGTTCGTCGGTTACACCCCCCAGATCTCGACGGCCGTCAGCATGTTCCGGATGGACGACGACGAGACGAAGAAGAACCGCGAGTTCCTGGAGATGTACGGCACGGGCGGTGAGAAGTCGATCCACGGTGCCTCGTTCCCGGCGCAGATCTGGCAGGACTACATGACCGAAGCGGTGAAGGGCACGAAGGCCGTGAACTTCCCGAAGCCGGAACCGATCGGCGAGACGCTCTACGGCGGCGGCGCCAGTCCCAGCCCGAGCCCGACGCCGAGCCCGACGCCTTCGCCGTCGGAGTCCAGCGAAGAGCCGGCGCCTCCGTCTCCCACAGCGCCGTCCACGTCCCCCTCGCCGAGCGAGACGTGCGCGCCGCTCGACTGGGAGTGCAGGAACAACCAGGACGGCGGGACGACCGACGGCAACGGCAACGGCAACGGCAACGAAGGGACCACCGACGGGACGACCGACGGTGGGACGGACGCCGGGACCACGGACGGCGGGACGGACACCGGAACGACCGAAGGGCAGACCGAAGGCACGACCGAGGGCGAGGAGAACGGCCGCGGCGGGATCTTCGGCGGCGGCGGTTAGGACCCCTCAGGGCGGCGTGGTCGACGCCACGCGCCCTCCGGGGGCCCCTGATGGGCCCCCGGGCACGCGGACAAGGGCCGTCGGCACCTGACACAGGTGCCGACGGCCCTTCCGTGTGCCGGGCGCGGGCAACGCCCGCCCACAGCCCCGTACGGCAGGATGTGCGGCATGCCAAGCGCAGAAGACACGAGCGTGCACCAGGAGCCGTCCGTCGTACCGCCCACGCGACAGGACGAGATCGCCGCGGCGGGCAGTGAACTGATCGGGGGGCCTGCGGGCCGCTGGGCACGGTTCGGCTCGGGACCCCTCACACCGGTGCGCGTCATCGTGCTCGTGATGATCGGGATGTTCGCGCTCGGCATGGTGCAGAAGGTCCCCTGCTACGACTGGGCGTGGTTCCGCGGGACCAGTTCGCAGTACACGCACGCCTGCTATTCGGACATCCCGCACCTCTACATCGGCCGCGGCTTCGCCGACGGCCTCGTGCCGTACTTCGACCGGCTGAGCGGCGACATGGCGTACCTCGAGTACCCCGTCCTGACCGGTCTCTTCATGCAGGTCGCGTCCTGGCTGACCCTGACGCCGTCCTCGGACCCCGCCCAGCAGCGCGAGCAGATGTACTGGATGGTCAACGCGGGCATGCTGATGGTCTGCGCCGTGATCCTCGCGGTGTGCGTCGCCCGTACGCACCGGCGGCGCCCCTGGGACGGTCTGCTGGTGGCGCTCGCACCGGCGCTCGCGCTCACCGCGACGATCAACTGGGACCTGCTCGCCGTCGCGCTGACAGCTGCGGCGATGCTCATGTGGTCGCGCGGCAGGAGCGTGGCCTTCGGAATCCTCATCGGCCTCGCCACCGCCGCGAAGCTCTACCCCGTACTGCTCCTCGGGCCCCTGCTGGTGCTGTGCTGGAGGGCCGGGAAGTGGCGGGAGTACGGGACGGCGCTCCTCGGCGCGGCGGCGGCCTGGCTGGTGGTCAACCTGCCGGTGATGCTGTACGCCCCCGAGGGGTGGAAGAAGTTCTACACGTTCAGCCAGGAACGGCAGATCGACTACGGCTCCTTCTGGCTCCTCATCACCCAGCGCACCGGCCGGCCCATCGACGTGTCCACGGTGAACACGGCCTCGGTCCTGCTGATGGCCGTGCTGTGCGCGGGCATCGCGGGGCTGGCACTGACCGCCCGGCACCGGCCGCGCTTCGCCCAGCTGGCGTTCCTCGTGGTGGCCGCCTTCATCCTGACGAACAAGGTCTACTCGCCGCAGTACGTGCTCTGGCTGATCCCGCTGGCCGCGCTCGCCAGGCCGCGCTGGCGGGACTTCCTCGTCTGGCAGGCCTGCGAGGTCATGTACTTCCTGGGGATCTGGTTCTACCTGGCGTACACGACGAGCGGTGACAAGCACCAGGGGCTGCCGCAGGACGGCTATCAGGTCGCGATCGTCCTGCACCTGGCGGGAACGCTGTACTTCTGCGCCCTGATCGTCAGGGACATCCTGAGGCCGGACCGGGATCCCGTGAGGCTCGACGGGTCCGACGACCCGTCGGGCGGGGTGCTCGACGGGTCGCCGGACCGGAAGACGTTCCCGCAGATGCGCGCTCATCCGGACCAGCACACAGCACCCGCGGCCGAGGGACCGCGGGTGGAGTGGGGCACTGCCGGAAGAACGGCCTCCGACTGAGGGGCTACCGGTCCACGAGGCGGTCGAACTGGGTGGTGGTGTGGCGCAGGTGGGCCACCAGTTCGTCGCCGACCCTCGGCTCCTGGGCGTCCGAGGGCACGAAGAGGATCGATACCTGCATGTGCGGCGGCTCGGCGAACCAGCGCTGCTTGCCCGCCCAGACGAACGGCGACAGGTTGCGGTTGACCGTGGCCAGCCCGGCGCGCGCGACGCCCTTGGCGCGCGGCATCACCCCGTGCAGGGCCTTCGGTGCCTCCAGGCCGACGCCGTGGGAGGTTCCGCCGGCGACGACGACCAGCCACCCGTCGGACGCGGCCTTCTGCTGGCGGTAGCCGAACCGGTCCCCCTTGGAGACGCGCGTGACGTCGAGCACCGCGCCGCGGTACTCCGTCGCCTCGTGGTCGCCGAGCCAGAGCCGTGTGCCGATGCGCGCGCGGAAGAGGGTCTGCGGGAACTGCTGCCGCAGGCGCGCCAGCTCCTCGGCCCGCAGATGGCTGACGAACATCGTGTGCAGCGGCAGCCGGGCCGCACGCAGGCGGTCCATCCAGGTGATGACCTCCTCGACCGCGTCCGACCCGTCCGTGCGGTCGAGCGGCAGGTGCAGCGCAAAGCCTTCGAGGCGTACGTCCTCGATGGCCGCGTGCAGCTGGCCCAGCTCCTCCTCCTTCACACCGTGGCGCTTCATCGAGCTCATGCACTCGATGACGACGCGCGCGCCGACCAGGGCGTGCACACCGTCCACGGAGGAGACGGAACGGATCACGCGATCGGGCAGCGGTACCGGTTCCTCGCCGCGGCGGAAGGGCGTGAGCACCAGCAGGTCGCCGCTGAACCAGTCCTTGATGCGAGCGGCCTCGTACGTGGTTCCGACGGCCAGCGTGTCGGAGCCGAAGCGGATCGCCTCATCGGCCAGGCGCTCGTGTCCGAAGCCGTAGCCATTGCCCTTGCAGACCGGCACGAGGCCCGGGAACTGGTCCAGTACGGACTTCTGGTGCGCCCGCCAGCGCGCGGTGTCGACGTAGAGGGAGAGCGCCATGGCCGGCCCGGAACCTTTCTGGTGGCTGCGGTGTGGGTGAGAGAGGGGTGGAACTGATGGGTGGTGGTCAGGATGCGCTCAGCGGCGCGACATGTACATATCGAGCGCCTTGTGCAGCAGCTTGTTGAGGGGGAAATCCCACTCGCCGACGTATTCGACGGCTTCCCCGCCCGTGCCGACCTTGAACTGGATCAGGCCGAAGAGGTGGTCGGTCTCGTCCAGCGAGTCGCTGATGCCGCGCAGGTCGTAGACGGTCGCGCCCATCGCGTACGAGTCGCGGAGCATGCGCCACTGCATGGCGTTGGAGGGGCGGACCTCGCGGCCGATGTTGTCCGAGGCGCCGTAGGAGTACCAGACGTGCCCGCCGACGACGAGCATCGTGGCGGCCGACAGGTTCACGCCGTTGTGCCGGGCGAAGTAGAGCCGCATGCGGTTGGGGTCCTCGGAGTTGAGCACCGACCACATGCGCTGGAAGTACGAGAGCGGGCGCGGCCGGAAGTGGTCGCGCACGGCGGTGATCTCGTACAGCCGCTGCCATTCGGCGAGGTCCTCGTAACCGCCCTGGACCACTTCGACGCCGGCCTTGTCGGCCTTCTTGATGTTGCGCCGCCAGAGCTGGTTGAAGCCCTTGAGCACGTCCTCGAGGGAGCGGTTGGCCAGGGGCACCTGGAAGACGTAGCGGGGCTGGACGTCGCCGAAGCCGGCGCCGCCGTCCTCGCCCTGCTGCCAGCCCATCTTGCGCAGCCGGTCCGAGACCTCGAAGGCGCGGGGCTCGATGTGGCTGGCCTCGACGTCACGCAGCCGCTTCACGTCGGGGTCCTGGATGCCGGACTTGATGGCGGCCGAGTCCCAGCGGCGGATGACCACGGGAGGGCCCATCTTGACCGAGAAGGCACCCTGCTGCTTCAGGTGGGCGAGCATCGGCTGGAGCCAGTCGTCCAGATTGGGGGCGTACCAGTTGATGACCGGGCCCTCGGGGAGGTAAGCGAGGTAGCGCTTGATCTTGGGCAGCTGGCGGTAGAGCACCAGCCCGGCACCGACCATCTCGCCGTTCTTGTCGAACCAGCCCAGGTTCTCCGAGCGCCATTCGGTCTTCACGTCAGCCCACGCCGGGACCTGGCAGTGACTGGCCGAGGGCAGACTCTGGATGTACGCCAGATGCTGTTCTCGGCTGATGGTCCTCAGGGTCAGGCTCATGCGGGGCGCTCCTCGGCAGGTGTGTCCCCATCGGTCAGGGGCTCCGGCTCTCGCGCCGAAGCCTACTGTGACCGAGGGGCGCCCGGCCCGGCCCGTCAGGACCGCACCGGGCGCCACCCGCGCGGGATTGCCGGGCCGCGCGCCCTGCGGGGCGGCCGGCCCCGGTTCTGCCGGTCAGGTGATGACGCCGCCGAAGAGGCCGCCGTGCGCCATGCCCAGGAGGAAACCGACTCCGGACGAGCCCATGCCCAGGATGAAGGCGAACCGCTGCCAGGTGGTCCTGGAGATGTACTGGCCGTAAGCGCCGGTCAGGATGCCGATCAGCCCTGCCCACGAGCTGAGCAGGTGCAGACTGTGGAACATCGCCGTCACGAACGCGAGGACGCCGAGGACGCCGGTCACCACCATCAGTGTTTCCTGGAGCGGGTGCGGCTTGCCGTCCGTGGCGAAGAGGGACCCGGTGGCCGGACGGGCATTGGCCACCCGGCCGGGTGCGGGCCGGCTGCCGGCGGGTCGGACTGTCTGTGCCATGGAGCACCTCCTGGCGGAAGGGCGGTGCGATGTAGCGCCTCTCACACCGCATCTGTCTCGATTGTGCGCCCTGAACACCGGATTTCAACCGGAAGCCGGTCTGCGGGTAGTCTGTACGGTCTGCACCGGTGTCTGCCTTGAGCCAGCACTGCAGCTCCCCTCGACTCCGAAGACGGGTGTTGTCAGTGGCGGCTGTTTTACTCGGAGACACTGATGCTTACGCATCACGACCCTCCTGCCACGGAACGACCGTGGCCGCTGAGTCCAAAGGAGGTGGGTTCCACATGCGTCACTACGAGGTGATGGTCATCCTCGACCCCGATCTCGAGGAGCGCGCAGTCTCCCCGTTGATCGAGAACTTCCTCTCCGTCGTCCGTGAGGGCAACGGAAAGGTCGAGAAGGTCGACACCTGGGGCCGTCGTCGTCTCTCTTACGAGATCAAGAAGAAGCCTGAGGGCATCTACTCGGTCATCGACCTGCAGGCCGAGCCTGCGGTCGTCAAGGAGCTCGACCGACAGATGAACCTGAACGAGTCGGTCCTCCGGACCAAGGTCCTCCGTCCCGAGATCCACTGAGCATCTAGCTCAGCGGTCATCGGGTTCGAGTAGCAAGCAGCCAGAAGCAATCCCCGCCGAGAGGTTCACCCATGGCAGGCGAGACCGTCATCACGGTCGTCGGCAATCTCGTCGACGACCCCGAGCTGCGCTTCACCCCGTCCGGTGCGGCGGTCGCGAAGTTCCGTGTCGCGTCCACTCCCCGCATCTTCGACCGTCAGACCAATGAGTGGAAGGACGGCGAAGGCCTGTTCCTCACCTGCTCGGTCTGGCGTCAGGCGGCGGAGAACGTCGCGGAGTCGCTTACGCGAGGCATGCGCGTCGTCGTGCAGGGCCGGCTGAAGCAGCGGTCCTACGAGGACCGTGAGGGCGTCAAGCGCACGGTCTACGAGCTGGATGTCGAGGAAGTCGGCCCCAGCCTGAAGAACGCCACGGCCAAGGTCACCAAGACCACAGGTCGCGGTGGCCAGGGCGGCGGCCAGGGTGGATACGGCGGCGGCCAGCAGGGTGGCGGCAACTGGGGCGGCGGTCCCGGTGGCGGTGGCCAGCAGGGCGGCGGCGGTGCTCCCGCCGACGACCCGTGGGCCACCAACGCACCTGCCGGCGGCCAGCAGGGCGGAGGCCAGCAGGGCGGCGGGGGTGGCTGGGGCGGAAGCTCCGGCGGCTCCGGCGGTTCCGGCGGCGGCTACTCGGACGAGCCGCCCTTCTAGGGCTGCTCGTACCCCACTTCTTGATCACACAGGAGAAACACCATGGCGAAGCCGCCTGTGCGCAAGCCTAAGAAGAAGGTCTGCGCGTTCTGCAAGGACAAGACCCAGTACGTGGACTACAAGGACACGAACATGCTGCGGAAGTTCATTTCCGACCGTGGCAAGATCCGTGCCCGCCGCGTCACCGGCAACTGCACGCAGCACCAGCGTGACGTCGCCACGGCAGTCAAGAACAGCCGTGAGATGGCGCTGCTGCCCTACACGTCCACCGCGCGATAAGGGAAGGGTGACCGAATCATGAAGATCATCCTCACCCACGAGGTCACTGGCCTCGGTGCCGCCGGCGACGTCGTGGACGTCAAGGACGGGTACGCCCGTAACTACCTGGTTCCGCGTGGCTTTGCCATTCGCTGGACCAAGGGTGGCGAGAAGGACGTGGCGCAGATCCGCCGCGCCCGCAAGATTCACGAGATCGCGACGATCGAGCAGGCCAACGAGATCAAGGCCAAGCTCGAGGCCGTGAAGGTCCGTCTGGCTGTTCGCTCCGGCGACGCCGGCCGCCTCTTCGGTTCCGTCACCCCGGCTGACATCGCCTCGGCGATCAAGTCCGCCGGTGGTCCGGACGTCGACAAGCGTCGCGTCGAGCTCGGCTCGCCGATCAAGACGCTCGGCGGACACCAGGTGTCCGTCCGTCTGCACCCCGAGGTTGCCGCGAAGCTCGGTATCGAGGTCGTTGCTGCCTAAGGGCACAGCTCAGCAGAGCTAGGTGAAGGGCCGCACCCCCCGGGTGCGGCCCTTCGTCGTTTCACGTGAAACCGCTCTGTCGTGTGAAATCGCTCCGTCGCTGTTGCGTGAAACCGCAGCTCGGTTTCACGTGAAACGGCGCACCCGGTTCTTGTTCAGGTGGACGCGGTTCAACGCGTGGCTCCGGTCACGATCCAGCGACCGGAGCGCATACGCATCCACAGCGTCACCAGCCGGACGGTCATCATCAGCGTCATAGCCCCCCAGAGAGCGGTGAGGCCGCCTCCGAAGCTGGGGACGAGTAGGGCGGCCGGAGCGAAGACGGCCAGCGTCAGGACCATCGCCCAGGCGAGATAGCGACCGTCGCCCGCGCCCATCAGTACGCCGTCGAGAACGAAGACCACCCCGCAGATCGGCTGGGAGAGAGCCACGACGAGCAGTGCCGGCAGCAGGGTGTCCTGCACGGACGTGTCGCCCGTGAAAAGGGGGACGAAAAGTGGCCGGGCGAGCACGATGACCACTCCGAGGACCACCCCCGAGCCGATCCCCCACTGGACCATCCGGCGGCAGGCCTCGCGGGCGCCCTTGGCATCGCCCGCTCCTAGATAGCGGCCGATGATGGCCTGCCCTGCGATGGCGATGGCGTCGAGAGCGAAGGCCGTAAGACTCCAGAGCGACAGGATGATCTGGTGCGCGGCGATATCCGTGTCGCCGAGACGGGCGGCGACGGCGGTCGCGATCATCAGGACCGCTCTCAGGGAGAGCGTACGGATCAGGAGAGGCACCCCTGCCTGGGCACTCGCTCGGATGCCCGCCGCATCGGGCCGTAGCGATGCCCCATGTCGACGGGCTCCACGGACCACGACGATCAAGTAGACGAGCGCCATGCCCACCTGGGCGATGACAGTGCCCCATGCGGATCCTGCGATGCCCAGCCCGGCCCCGTAGACGAGACCGGCATTGAGGGCTCCATTGGCGGCGAACCCGCCGATGGCCACGTAGAGCGGTGTCCGGGTGTCCTGCAGTCCGCGCAGGACACCCGTCGCCGCGAGTACCACCAGCATGGCGGGGATACCGAGACTGGAGATCCGCAGATACGTAATGGCATATGGGGAGGCGGTGTCGGACGCCCCGAAGATGTCGACCAGCCACGGCGCCAGCGGGAGGGTGACAGCGACAACAGCGGCACCGATCAGCAGGGCGAGCCAGATGCCGTCCATGCCCTGACGGATGGCGGACGCCAGATTCCCCGCGCCGACCTGGCGGGCGACCGCAGCTGTGGTGGCGTAGGCGAGGAAAACGAAGATGCTCACCGCGGTCGTCAGTAGGGCGGCGGCTACCGCCAGGCCGGCCAGTTGCGGGGTTCCCAGATGTCCGACGATGGCGCTGTCGACCATGACGAAGAGGGGCTCGGCAACGAGCGCGCCGAAAGCCGGAACGGCGAGTGCGACGATCTCGCGGTCATGCCGACGGCGGGAGGGTGGCTGTGCCGTGTGCGCCTGGGTCATGGGGTAAATCTAATCTTCCACAGGTAAGAGATGCAATGCCATGGAGGTCCTTACCTGGCCAGGGTTTCCTGGTTCACGGGAAGACCGTTTCCAGTGATCTCGAGCTGAGGGAAAAAGTTTTTCTCCCCCACAGCCGGTGGATTGAGAAACAGCAGGTCAGGAGCCTCTTTGTTGGGCGGGTATGAGTTTGTCCACAGTGCTGTCCCCCGGTCCGTGCACAGGATCGGATGAGTTCTCCACAGCATCTGGTCCGTCATCCACATGCCCTGTGGATAACCGGATTGGCTGACGGTGCGGACCGGCCTACCGTGGTGCGGCGCCCGCACTCCGTTCCGGCATGGAAATCCGCAGAACTTGACGCGCCGGAACCGGAGTCGGGCGTCTTGTTTGTCGGTGCCGTGCCGTAAGAAAGAGTGGCACGGTTAGGTCCGCGCAGCGGACGGGAGGAGGTGGCCCGGTGAGCATTCCCGAGCCTTTGGACGACCCCTGGGCCGATGTCGGTCCCAGTGACCGTCTGCCCGTTTCCCGTCAGCGCCGCGGCGAGGGCAAGGGGCGCGACGAGCAGCACGAGCGGGGCCGGGAGAGCGGCTGGGACGGCGGGTCGTCCGGCTTCGAGCGGGTGCCTCCCCAGGATCTCGATGCCGAGCAGTCGGTCCTCGGCGGCATGCTGCTCTCCAAGGACGCCATCGCGGACGTCGTGGAGATCATCAAGGGGCACGACTTCTACCGTCCGGCCCACGAGACCGTCTACACGGCGATCCTCGACCTCTACGCCAAGGGGGAGCCGGCCGACCCGATCACGGTGGCGGCCGAACTGGTCAAGCGCGGCGAGATCACCAAGGTCGGCGGAGCGCCGTATCTGCACACGCTGGTCCAGTCCGTGCCGACCGCGGCAAACGCGTCGTACTACGCGGAGATCGTCCACGAGCGGGCTGTTCTCCGGCGTCTCGTCGAGGCCGGCACGAAGATCACCCAGATGGGATACGCGGCCGACGGCGACGTCGACGAGATCGTCAACTCCGCGCAGGCCGAGATCTACGCCGTCACGGAGCAGCGCACCAGCGAGGACTACCTGCCGCTCGGCGACATCATGGAAGGTGCCCTCGACGAGATCGAGGCCATCGGCTCCCGCAGCGGTGAGATGACAGGTGTTCCGACCGGATTCACCGATCTCGACGCCCTGACCAACGGCCTGCACCCCGGTCAGATGATCGTGATCGCTGCCCGCCCCGCCATGGGTAAGTCCACCCTCGCACTGGACTTCGCCCGGGCCTGCTCGATCAAGAGCAACCTGCCGAGCGTGATCTTCTCCCTCGAGATGGGGCGCAACGAGATCGCCATGCGTCTGCTGTCCGCCGAGGCCCGGGTGGCGCTCCACCACATGCGCTCCGGGACGATGACCGACGAGGACTGGACGCGGCTGGCCCGCCGAATGCCGGACGTGTCGGCCGCGCCGCTCTACATCGACGATTCGCCGAACCTCTCGATGATGGAGATCCGTGCGAAGTGCCGTCGCCTCAAGCAGCGCAACGACCTCAAGCTCGTGGTCATCGACTACCTGCAGCTGATGCAGTCAGGCGGCGCCAAACGGGCGGAGAGCCGTCAGCAGGAGGTGTCGGACATGTCCCGAAACCTCAAGCTCCTCGCCAAGGAGCTGGAGCTTCCCGTCATCGCTCTGTCCCAGCTGAACCGTGGACCCGAACAGCGCACGGACAAGAAGCCGATGGTCTCCGACCTGCGTGAGTCGGGCTCCATCGAGCAGGACGCCGACATGGTGATCCTGCTCCACCGCGAGGACGCGTACGAGAAGGAGTCACCGCGAGCGGGGGAGGCGGACCTGATCGTGGCGAAGCACCGTAACGGCCCGACGGCGACGATCACCGTGGCGTTCCAGGGTCACTACTCCCGCTTCGTGGACATGGCTCAGACCTGACGCACCGGCTTCGTGGACGTGGCCGGGACCTGGCGCTCCCCGCTCACTCCGTCAGGGGCAGGCACTCGGCCAGCAGGCCGATGATGTCGCGCCAGGCTCGCTCGGCGTGCTGCGGGTGGTAGGCGACGCCGGGGAGCACGGTCTGGTCCACGGAGGGGTGGTGGAAGGCGTGCAGGGCCCCGCCGTAGACCATGAGGCGCCAGTCGACGCCCGCGGCCTGCAGCTCGGCGGCGAAGGCCTCCCGTTGCCGCGCGGGCATGATCGGGTCCTCCGATCCGACTCCCGCCCATACGGGGCAACGGATACGCGCCGCCTCGCCCGGCCGGCCCGTGGTGGTCGCGTTGACCGTTCCGATGGCGCGCAGGTCGACGCCGTCACGCCCGAGTTCGAGTGCGATCGCGCCCCCGGTGCCGTAGCCGATCGCGGCGATCCGGTGGGGGTCGGTCCGTGGCTCGGCGCGCAGTACGTCCAGTGCCGCGTGGCCGATGTCCCGCATCCGGTCGGGATCGGCGAGCAGGGGGGTCACGCGTGCCAGCATCTCCTGCGGGTCGGTGAACCAGCGCCCGCCGTTGATGTCGAAGGCCAGTGAGACGTAACCCAGTTCGGCGAGTGCGTCCGCCCGGCGGCGCTGGAAATCGTTCAGGCCCGGCCCCTCCGGACCGATGAGGACCGCGGGCCGGCGGTCGGCGCCCGCAGGGAGCGCGAGGTGCCCGACCATTGTGAGGCCGTCGGCAGGGTAGCGGACCGTGCGCGTGGTGACCGTTGTCATGACACGGGACTGTAGTGACGGCCGACCCCCGGCCTGGCCGGTATTAGCCCCCGGCAGAAGGGTTCGTGCGCGGGTCTGCGGCGGGGTGCTCGTCAGTACGTACCGCCGCACACGCTGACCGGACGGCTCGCCCGTGGCGACGCGGGAGGGCTCCTGCGTCGGCTCGTCGGCCGCCAAAAGGGTTCGTCAGGCTGACGAGGCGCGGGTCATGCTTGGGCATGACCTCTTCCGAGACCCTGCTCCCCAGCACCCGGCGTGCCCTGCTGCACCGTGTCGCCACCGCGCAGTCCGAAGGCAGGACGCCCTCCCTCGTCGCCGCCGTGCAGAGGGAGGGGAAGATCGCCTGGAGCGGTGCCCGTAGCTGTGTGGACGGCCACGAGCCCGACGGCGATACGCAGTTCAGGATCGGTTCCATCACCAAGACGTTCACCGCTGTGCTGGTGCTGCGCCTGCGCGACGAGGGACTGCTGGATCTGGACGATCCCCTGGAGAAGCACCTGCCGGGTACGGACGCCGGGCACCTGACTGTCTTCCAACTGCTGGGCCACAGCGGAGGTCTGGCGGCCGAGACGCCCGCACCGTGGTGGGAGAGGACCCAGGGCTCCACGCGCCCGGAGCTGGCGGATGTGCTCGGCGAGAGCCCGCTGATCCACCCGGCGGGCCATGGGCACCACTACTCCAACCCGGGGTACACGCTGCTGGGCTCGCTCGTGGAGAGGCTGCGTGGGGAGGCCTGGGCGAAGGTGTTGCGCCGCGAGGTTCTGGAACCACTGGGGATGGACCGTACGACCCCGGAGGCGCATGCTCCGCACGCGGGCGGCTGGGCCGTCCACCCGTGGGCCGATGTCATGCTGCCCGAGCCGGCGGAGGACCTCGGCCTGATGGCACCAGCTGGTCAGCTCTGGTCGACCACCACGGATCTGCTCCGCTTCGCGGCTTTCCTGGCCGAGGGTGACGAACGGGTTCTCCGCGCTTCCTCGGTCGCTGAGATGCGCGTTCCCGCGGCTCCGCCCGAAGCGGGTGACTGGGCCGGTACGTACGGCCTCGGGCTTCAGGTGGTGCGGGCCGGGAGCCGCACGCTCCTCGGCCATGCGGGATCGCTCCCCGGTTTCCTGGCCGCGCTGTGGTTCAGCGTCGAGGACGACGTGGCGGCCGTGGTGCTCTCGAACGCCACCTCGGGGCCCCGGGTCGGTGTGGTGGCTGCGGAGCTCGTGCAGATCGTCGCCGACGCGGAGCCGAGGATCCCGGAGCCTTGGCGCCCGCTGCCCGAGGTCGACGAGGAGCTGCTGGCGCTGACAGGGCCCTGGTACTGGGGCACGCAGGTCCACGCCCTGAAGCTGCTCGTGGACGGGGGCCTCGAGCTGCAGCCGTTGCGGGGCGCCGGCCGCGCGGCCCGGTTCCGGGCCCGCCCCGACGGGTCCTGGACGGGCCTCGACGGTTACTACGCGGGGGAGACGCTCAAGGTCGTACGCGCCGGTGACGGCACGGTGGACCATCTCGACCTGGGATCGTTCGTCTTCACCCGGCAGCCGTACGACCGGAGCGTGTCGATCCCCGGCGGTGTGGACGAGGGCGGCTGGCGAGGGCTCGCCCTCTGAAGGGGCGGGCCGGTGTTTCACGTGAAACGCCCTCGATCGAGCGGTGTCAGACCGTCAGTTCGCGTTCCAGAGGTGTACGGAAGCGTGGAGTGACCCGGGCGTCCCCGACCCACGCCGAGAGCCGGCCCGCCTCTGTCTCGATGAGCTGTGAAGCCTCCCGCCCCACGTCGGACAGCAGGCGCCACACCGGCTCGCCGTCCGCGCGCTGGGCCCAGCCACCCACGATGCTGCCGTTCCACCACACCGTGGGGCCGATGTTGCCGGCACGGTCGAAGAGGGCGGCTCGATGACCGGTGGACAGGTGGAAACCTCGGTCGGCCCAGCCCATCGCGCTCGGGTCGAGGCCGGGCAGCAGGGCCACCCAGGGCTCAAGGGAGGGTTCGGTGGCGACATCCCCGGCAGCGACCCAGCCGATGGACCCGTTGTCGAGCATGACCTCCTCGGCTCCGGCGGCGGCCAGGGCCGTGCGCGTCTCACGGACGCCCCAGCCGGTCCACCACTTCAGATCGCCTTCGGTCGCGGGCCCGTAGGAGAGGAGCCAGCGCCTGGTCACCTCGGCCCGGGCCTCTGCGGGATCCGAGGCGGGCCATGGTTCGGCCGCAGTCCAGCGGAACTGGCTGGAGGTCCATGAACCGCGCGGCCGGTCCCGCCGGATGCGCCCGTCGGCGGCCAGCACCCGGATCACCCGGGTGGCGATTCCCTGCACCGCTTCCTGCCTCGTCCCGGGAAAGACGGTGATCCTCGTGCGCAGAGCCGGCACGGCCGCCGACAGCTCGCTCCCTGTGGCATGGCCCCGAGCGGTGAGAGCGGCGAGCGTCCGGCGCTCGGTATCGGCAAGCCACCGCTCGTCGAGCCCCTGGCCGTCCTCCCGCAGCTGCTTGAGGAGCCGCCGGCGCTCCTTGGCGGCCACGGTCCGTGCGCTCGACGCGTCGACGGCGGGTGCGGCCGCCGTGGACACGGTGAACAGCGTGTTGCGCATGGAGAGCAGCCGCACCAGTGAGACGTCCTCGTAGAGCGCCTGCTCCACCGCCTCGACCCCGGGGTCGGTCAGCCGAGCACAGATGGAAAGGAAGACGGTGGCGGCGTCGGTCGCATGCAGGGCGACGACGGCGTCCGCCACCTCGACGGCGGAGGTCGCCCGTGCGGACGGGGCCAGCAGATGCCGCCGGCCGAGCCTGATCCTGCGCTGCTCGTCATCGATGTGGTGCACGTGATCTCCCTGCCTGCCGAGCTGGCCGCAACCCTGCGGTTCAGAGGGTGAGTTTGAAGCCCACATGGCTCGCGGTGAAGCCCAGCCGCTCGTAGAAACGGTGAGCGTCCGTGCGGGTGGCGTCGGAGGTCAGCTGCACCAACTGGCAGCCCTGACGCCTGGATTCATCGACGGCCCACTGGATGAGCTGCGTGCCGAGGCCACTGCCGCGCTCGTCCGCGTGGACGCGGACGCCCTCGATGAGGGAGCGGGTCGCACCACGCCGGGACAGCCCGGGCACGATCGTGAGCTGGAGGGTTCCCACGACGCGGCCCTGGCGCACGGCCACGGTCAGATGCTGGTTCGGGTCGTCGGCGAGCCGCCGAAACGCCGCGTGGTACGGAGCGAGGTCGTCCGGGGACTCGCGCTGCGCGCCCAGTGGGTCGTCGGCGAGCATGGCCACGATGGCGGGGATGTCCGCGAGTGCCGCGGGACGTATGTCGAGATCGCTCATGACCGGCAGACTACGCAAACCGGCCGGTTCAGGCAGGGACCTTCAGTGCCTCGACCGTCCGGACCAGCGGGGCGAGCTCCGGATTCTCGGCAGCCTCGTCGAGAGCGGCGCGGAGCGCGGTGTCGTTGGTCGGCCGCGCCTCACTCAGCAGCGTGAGACCCGCTTCGGTCACGTCGGTGTAGATCCCCCGCCGGTCCGTGTCGCAGAGGTAGCGGGTGAGGAGTCCCCGGTCCTCGAGCCGGGTGACCAGCCGCGTGGTGGCGCTCTGGCTCAGCACCACGGCGTCCGCCACCTGCTTCATCTGCAGGTGCCCGCCGGTACCGCTGTGCTGGCGGCTCAGGACGTCGAGCAGGGAGAACTCACGGGCGCTGAGGCTGTGGCCAGTCTGCAGGGCCCGTTCGATGCGGGCCTCGATCTTCCCGTGGAGCAGGGAGAGCGCGCACCAGCTCTGGGCGAGGGCCGTCAGTGCGGGATCTGTCGCTGTCATGGTCTCTCCTCCGTACGGGAGCTGCTTCCCTCAGCTGCTCCCTCCAGGATAGGGCACCTACGCAATAGCCCGCGCTTGCAATTAAACAGCGTCTGCAATTATTGTTTCCGCTCGTAAGACGCAGGCGCAATCTTCTAGGAGGGTCACTCCCATGCCGCTCGCGCTCCTCGCCCTCGCCATCGGGGCCTTCGGTATCGGCACCACCGAGTTCGTGATCATGGGGTTGCTTCCCGATGTCGCGGCGGACTTCCAGGTTTCGATCCCGACCGCAGGCTTCCTGGTCACGGGCTACGCATTGGGGGTGGTCCTCGGCGCTCCGCTGATGACCGCCCTGTCCACCCGGGTGACCCGGAAGCGGATGCTGATGCTCCTGATGGGGCTCTTCATCGTGGGGAACGTCGTCTCCGCACTCGCCCCGACCTTCGGTGTGATGCTGACCGGACGAGTGATCGCCTCACTCGCCCATGGTGCCTTCTTCGGTATCGGATCCGTTGTCGCGGCGGATCTGGTCGCTCCGGAGAAGAAAGCCGGTGCCATCGCCATGATGTTCACCGGGCTCACTGTCGCCAACGTCGTGGGAGTCCCGCTGGGGACCTTCATAGGCCAGACCCTCGGCTGGCGCGTCACGTTCTTCGTCGTGGCGGGGCTCGGCGTCCTCGGCCTCCTCGGCGTGGCGAAGCTCGTTCCTGAGCAGCCCAAGCCCCAAGGGGGGCGAATCCGCCACGAACTGGCCGCGTTCCGCAATGTGCAGGTTCTGCTCGCCATGGCGATGACGGTCCTGGGCTTCGGCGGCGTATTCGCGGCGATCACCTACATCACCCCGATGATGACGGAGACCGCCGGCTTCGCGACGTCCTCCGTCACCTGGCTGCTGGTCCTCTTCGGGCTCGGGATGGTCGGCGGGAACCTGCTCGGCGGGAAGTTCGCCGACCGCCATCTGATGCCGATGCTGTACGTGTCGCTCGGTGCGCTGGCCGCGGTCCTGGCCCTGTTCACGCTGACCGCGCACAACAAGATCACCGCCGCGGTGACGATCGTCCTCATCGGAGCTCTCGGCTTCGCGACCGTTCCGCCGCTCCAGAAGCGCGTTCTCGACCAGGCGGCCGGTGCGCCCACCCTGGCCTCTGCCGTCAACATCGGGGCCTTCAATCTCGGAAACGCGCTCTCGGCGTGGCTCGGCGGCATCGTGATCGCGGCCGGGTTCGGTTACACCGCACCCAACTGGGTCGGCGCCGCCCTAGCGGCGGCCGCGCTGCTTCTGGCGGTGCTCTCCGGTGCTCTCGAGCGGCGTGCTGTCACACCAGGCCGACTTCTTGCCGCGCAGACGGCTGAGCCTGCCGCGCCCGTCGGTCCCGGCGAGTCGGCCCCCACGGCTTCAGTACCGATGGCGCGGTGAGGCCCGTCCAACTCACGGGCACTGCTACGGGGGCGACAAGGACGCAGCAGCGTCCAGGACACGGAGTGGTTTCACGTGAAACACGGCGCCGATCGCGGAGTGCGCGGTGATCTGACAGCGAACGTATCCCCGGCCGCTGGCCTCGGCGTGTGCTGGAGTAACCCTGCCTGTGCCGTACCCGCCCCGGCCGGATCAGCCCAGGTCGGGGGCGAGCGTCGCCCGCACGCCCTCGATATTGCCGTCCAGGTAGTGCCGCAGCGACAGGGGTACGAGATGCACGGCCGCGATACCGATACGGCTGAAGGGCACGCGGACGATCTCGTACTCACCGCATGGTTCGTCGATTTCCGGTCCATGGCGACGCGACAGGTCCATCGAAGCCAGTCGGCAGACGAAGAAGTGCTGCACCTTCACGCCCTTGACGCCGCCACCGGCGATGTGTTCGACGGTGTCCACGAAGCAGGGCACGACGTCGAAGATCTTGGCGCCGAGCTCCTCGTCGACCTCGCGGTGCAGCGCGTCGACGACGGTGGCGTCCTCCGGCTCCACTCCGCCACCCGGCGTGATCCAGTACGGGTCGACCCCTGGCTTCGTGCGCTTGATCAGGATGAGGTCATCGCCGTCGAGGAGGACGGCGCGGGCAGTGCGCTTGACCACTGGACGTTCGGTCATGGCAAGAGAGTGGCCCAGGAAACCTGATCTGAAACTCCTCTCGGCCGACCGGTCACCAGTCGACGGCGGCGCGCACCAGCCACTCGTGCGCCCGCGCGATGTGCGGGAGACCGAGTGTGCCGGTCCTCGCGATGAGGAAGTAGGTGCGCAGTGGTGGAATCGGCGGGTCGAGGAGTGCCACGACCTCCCCCCGCTCCAGCGCGTCCTCGCACAGATAGCGCGGCAGCACGGCGAGGCCGGCACCCGCTGCCGCGCACTCCAGAACTGCACGGAGGTCCGGCGCGATCACGGCGGCGGAGGGTGCGGGGCGGCTGTCGAAGACCGTCGCCCAGTAGCGGGAGACGAGAGGGAGGCTCTCGTGTACCTCGACCACCGGCAGCTGCTCCAGGAGTACGGAGCCGTTGTGGCGCAACGCGCCGGGCCCCAGGCGCCCTGCCCAACGCGGCGCGGCGACCAGTACGTGCTCCTCGTCGCAGAGTGTGGTCGACGTCAGCAGCCCACCGCGCGGACGGGCCGTGGTGATGGCCATATCATGATGTCCGGCCGCCAGCCCTTCCAGGGTTTCCTCGGAGTTCGCGACGAAGGTGCTGCGCAGCGCGAGCCCCTGGGAGATCAGCGGGGCGAGGGCGGGCAGAGCCCGTACGGAGGTGAACTCCGGGGGGCCCGCCAGGTGCAGTGTGCGCGTCCCCGCCTCCGCGTCGAGCTCCACCTCGACGATGTCGACCAGGGCGTCCAGGTGAGGGGCGGCCCGGTGGGCCAGTTCGTCGCCGACGGTGGTCGGGGTCACCCCGCGGGCCCTGCGGAGGAAGAGCGGGCGGCCCAGCTGACGCTCCAGTGCGCGTATCTGCGAGGTGACGGCCGGCTGGGACAGCCCGAGCAGGGCGGCGGCCCGGGTGAATGATCCGGCCCGGTGCACCGTGACGAATGTGCGCAGCAGGGCCAGGTCCATGGTCCGCCCCCTCCAGCTCTCGCGGCACCGCGCAGTCCCGCACCGTCGCTCACGGCGACCCCAACTATAAATATGTCGATAGGTTGCTGTCGCTACTGTGATTGGACACTGACGCAGAGTCAACTAGCCTTGTCCAAGCGGTTCTCGGCGTAGGAACCGGGGTGGTCCGAGTCACGAGGGGGGAGGCTCGGACCACTCGTCCGGAGCAGGACCGGTCGGGTTGACGGGGACGCCCGTCCCGGACCGGTCCTGCCAGGACCGAAGGATCTGAAAGGGGCGGACGGGCCCGATGGGGACCCACGGGCCCGACAGGGATCGCGGGGCTGAAAGGGAAGGTCAGCGCGCGGCGGCGTCCAGCGCCCGCTCCACGTCCGCCAGCAGATCCTCGGGGTCCTCGGCACCGACCGAGAGCCGGATGAAGCCCTCCGGCACGGCGTCCCCGCCCCAGCGAGCCCGTCGCTCGGCGGTGGAGCGCACGCCGCCGAAGCTCGTCGCGTCGTCGACCAGGCGAAGCCCTGCCAGGAAGCGCTCCGCGGTCTCCTTGTCCGCCAGCACGAACGAGACCACCGAGCCGAAGCGCCGCATCTGCCGGACCGCGGTGGGATACGAAGGGTCCTGGGGCAGCCCCGGGTACCGCACTCCCGCCACGTCCGCCCGCTTGGCCAGGGCCTCGGCCAGTGTCAGGGCGGTCGCGCACTGACGGTCGGTCCGCAGCTGCAGCGTGGCCAGCGAACGGTGCGCGAGCCAGGCCTCCATGGGGCCGGGAATGGCGCCGACCACCTTGCGCCAGCGCCGTACTCCGGCTGCCAGCTCCGGGTCCAGGCAGCTCACATGGCCGAGCAGGATGTCCCCGTGCCCGGTCATGCCCTTGGTGTCACTCGCCACCGAGAAGTCCGCCCCCAGTTCGAGGGGACGCTGGCCGAGAGGGGTGGCCAACGTGTTGTCGACCGCCACCAGGACATCCGAGGCGTGGGCGGCCTCCACCAGCCTGCGCACGTCGCAGACGTCGAGACCGGGGTTGGAGGGGGTCTCGATCCACAGCAGCTTCGCTCCGTCGAGCAGTTCCAGCTGGGCGTCCCCGCCGGTCGGAGCGGTCCGCACCTCGACGCCGTACGCCTCCAGCTGCTCCCGCACCAGGGGGAGAGCCTGATAACCGTCGTTCGGCAGGACGACGGCGTCCCCCGTGCGCGCCTGGGACAGCAGCACGGACGAGATCGCGGCCATCCCGGAAGCGAAGACCGTGGTCTCCACCTGCTCCCCCGGTGCCTCCAGCTCGCCGATGGCGCGCTCGAGGTGGGTCCAGGTCGGATTCGTCTCCCGGCCGTAGGTGTAGGGGCCGACCGGCTCGCCGGACAGATGGAAGTGCGCGGCGAAGACCGGACCGGGAAGGGTGGGCTCGTACTGCTCCGGTTCCGGCAGGCCCGCTCGTACCGCCCGTGTCCCGTCGCCCGTGGTGCTCATGTCGCTACCTCATCTCTCCCCGGCGTCCACCGGTCCGTTTCTGCACTGTGTCATCAAGGGGCGCATCAGTCCTCGTCGGGGAGCACCACGTTGAGCGCCCAGGAGACGACCGAGATGATCAGCCCGCCCAGGACCGCGGTCCAGAAGCCTTCGACATGGAAGCTCACGTCGATGACGCCGGCCAGCCACGAGGTCAGCATCAGCATGAGGGCGTTGACCACCAGTGTGATCAAGCCGAGCGTCAGGATGAACAGGGGCAGGGTGAGCAGCTTCACCACCGGCTTGACGATGAAGTTCACCAGACCGAACAGCAGGGCCACCACGATCAGGGTGAGCACCTTGCGCCAGGTGTTGCCACCGGTCAGCGTGATGTCCTGGAGCAACCAGATGGCTACGGCCAGCGCACCCGCGTTGGCGATCGTCTTGACTACGAAATTCTTCATGTGTCTGATCGTGGCAGACATGATCTGTGGCGGACACCGCCGGAGCAGAGCAGCACGGGTACGAGGGGCGGACGGACGATGAAGGCATTCAGACTGGACGAGCTGGAGACGGAACGCGCTGCCAACGACGGCGCCTATCTGCAGTTCATCCGGGAACGCAACATGTCCGTGGGGCTGTATGCCCTGGACGCCGGCGCGCTCGACCCGCAGCAGCCGCACAAGCAGGACGAGGTCTACCTCGTCATGAGCGGCCGCGCCTCGATCACGGTCGGTACGGAGACCACGCAGGTGGCTCGGGGGAGCGTCGTGTACGTACCGGCGGGCGCCGCTCACAAGTTCCACCACATCACCGAGGACCTCAGAGTGATGGTGATCTTCTCCCCGCCCGAAGGCTGACCCGGTTTCCCGGGGGCGGGGGCTCTCGCGTCCCGATGTTCCCTAGGGGATCGCTCAGGGGACTTCAAGGGCTCCCGGACGCCCGCCGGCCACCCCCGCGCCTCTAGCATCGAGACAGGTACTCACAGAGACGAGGTAGCGGCGATGGCGGTACGGGAGATTTTCGCGGGGATGCCCTGGTGGGTGAAGTGGGTCGCGGTGCCTCTCGTCGCGATCGTCGTGTTCGGCGGCCTGATCGCCAGTGTGGTCGGGTTCGTCATCGGACTGCTGTTCAAGGCGCTGGTGTTCGTCGTCCTCGTGGGCGGCCTGATCTTCGTCGTACGGAAGTTCATGTCCTCGTCCGAGCGCAGCGACTGGTAGGAGCCGCGGCCGGGCGACCGGGCACACGGGGTTCCGGCGTCACAGTGACGGGTCGTGGGATCCGACGATTAGCCCAGCTGAGCTAAGTCACGGTCGAAACCTCACTCGTGACTGAACGTACGGATACAGTGGCGTACCGCTGCCGCCAGCTGGGAAATGACGGACCGTCACCATCCTGCCCAGTGGTTTGTGCGACCGTCCGGTCTCCGGACCCCAGGCTCGCGGCGGGCCCGTGGGGGCGGCCCCCGCGGGTGGGCCGCGAGCCCGTCACCATGCCTGGGGGTGACCTGTGACCACGGCATCGAGTACCGCTGTCCCGACGTTGATCGGTTCGGTTCAGCGGGCGTTGAGACTTATGGAGGCTGTGGGCACCCACCGGGACGGGGCGCCGGCCAAGCAGCTCGCCCGGGAGGCCGGGCTTCCCCTTCCGACCGCCTACCACCTGCTGCGGACCCTGACCCATGAGGGGTATCTCCGCAGGGAGAACGGCGTCTTCCTTTTCGGAGCCGCGGCCGAGCGGCTGGGGGGAGGCCCCGCGACGCCGCGCCCCGGGGTGATCGTCGAGTCGCTCGCCCACTGGGCGGATGTCATCGGCGCCCCCGTGTACTGCGCCCTGTACAAGGATGGCGAGATCGAGATGGTCGCCGTGGCGGATACTCCGGCCGTCCCCGCGGTGCACGAGTGGGCCTCGTTCCGCGAGACGGGCCATGCCCATGCCCTCGGGCAGTGTCTCCTCGGGCAGCTCGACGAGCGTGCGCGCGAGGACCATCTGGACCGCCACCCGGTCCGGCCGCTGACGCGTTACTCCGTAAGGGACCGTCAGGCGTTGCTGAGCCGGCTCAGATCGATGAAACGTACGGAACCTGTTGTCGAACGGCAGGAGTACGCCCTGGGGACTGTCTGCGCGGCCATTCCGATCACTGTCGGTAGCGCCCTGGCGGCCATGGCCGTTTCTCTCCCCCTGCACCAAGAAGAACGGTTGCTCCCCGCAGTCGAACAACTACGCTGCGAAGTGACCACTCTCTTGCGCTCGTTCGTGTTCTCTATCAGTATCTGAAAAATCACTCCTTGTGATCTGCTATCGCGTGCACCACGATGGCGTCAATAGGGCCATGGGGGATCATTCCTGGCCAGTTTCATCTACTGCGGGGTTGAACGATGCGCGAGTCGGTTCAAGCAGAGGTCATGATGAGCTTCCTCGTCTCCGAGGAGCTCTCCTTCCGTATTCCGGTGGAGCTCCGGTACGAGGTCAGTGATCCGTATGCGATCCGGATGACCTTCCACCTGCCAGGTGACGCCCCCGTCACCTGGGCATTCGGCCGTGAGCTGCTGCTCGACGGTCTCAACAGCCCCAGTGGTGACGGCGATGTGCACATCGGCCCGACCGAGCCCGAAGGACTGTCGGATGTACACATCCGCCTTCAGGTCGGCGCGGACCGTGCGCTCTTCAGGGCCGGCACGGCACCTCTTGTGGCATTTCTCGACCGGACGGACAAGCTGGTGCCGTTGGGGCAGGAGCACACGCTGGGTGACTTCGACGGCAATCTGGAAGAGGCGCTGGGCCGCATTCTCGCCAAGGAACAGAACGCCGGCTGAAGTAGGAAGACCCGGCTGACCACCGGTCACCGGTGGCCCCGGGTCCATGCGTCCGGTATCCCGGCTCACGCCTTGCGGCGTCGTCCCCTCCCGGTCCGTGCGGGTGCAGGAGCTCCGGCTTCCGCGCCGAGCCCCGTGCGGTCCGCGGAGACCACCAGGGCCGCGAGCGCGGTCGTCACCGGCACCGAGGCGACCAGTCCGATCGAGCCGATCAGCGTGCGGACGATCTCCGCGGCGACCAGCTCGCTGTTGGCCACCGTGCCCACGCTGCTCTCTGCGATCGAGAACAGCAACAGCAGGGGAAGCGCCGCGCCCGCGTAGGCGAGTACGAGCGTGTTGACGACCGAGGCGATGTGGTCGCGCCCGATCCGGATGCCCGCCCTGTAGAGCCGGCGTACGCCCATGGTCGGGTCCGCCTGGTGCAACTCCCAGACCGCCGATGTCTGGGTCACGGTCACGTCGTCGAGCACACCGAGCGAGCCGATGATCACACCGGCGAGCAGCAGGCCGCTCATGTCGATGTCCGGGTACAGCCCATGGATCAGGCCGGTGTTGTCATCGGTGTTCCCGGACAGGCTCGCCCAGCCGATGAAGAGCGAGCCGAGCAGCCCGATCAGCAGCAGCGAGATCAGCGTGCCGATGACGGCCACGGAGGTGCGGGCCGTCAGCCCGTGACAGGTGTAGAGGGCGATCAGCATGATGGCGCTGGCCCCGATCACCGCGACGACCAGGGGATTCGAGCCCTGCAGGATCGCCGGGAGGATGAACAGGGTCAGTACGGCGAACGACACGGCGAGTGCGATCAGGGCCATCAAGCCGCGCAGCCTGCCCACCGCGACCACCACGAGGGCGAAGATCCCGGCGAGCAGCGCCATCGGGAACGAGCGGTCGATGTCGGTCACCGAGTACTGCAGGTCCCGGGGTGCGTCGGGTGCGTACGCGACGACCACCCCCTGGCCCTCGCGCAGTTGCCGGGGCGCGTCGGGCTGGACGACCTCGACGAACGTACGGCCCTTGTCCTTGCCGGTGGTCACCTCGACCGTGGCCTTCTTGCACTCCCCCGACTGCTCGTTGACGGCTTCGCGTCCCGACGGGGTGGAGGTGTCTCCGGTCGGCGGCACCTGCGAGGCGTTGACGTCCGCACAGTCGACCCGCACGACCTTGGTGACCTGCCCGTCCTGGGTCTGGCGGTCGAAGCCGACCCCCGTGCGCTCATGGGCGGGTGCCCCGCCGGGCCAGAAGGCCACGAGGCCGACCAGGACCGCCGTGGCGAAGGGGATCAGTACGGCTGCGATGACCTTGCGCAGGTGTTTGGACACGGGTGCGGCAGGACCGTGGCTGTGGGTGTGGCCGTGCGCATGACTCTGTGTGCTGCCTGATGCGGGGCCGTGGGGCTCGGGGGCGCTTCCGGTGGACGTCACCCCGCGATCATCCCAAGAACCACGGAGGCCCTCTGGCCAGCACGCCAGAACGGAGGTTAGCGTGGAGGCACATTTGTACACGCGGGAGCTCGGAGCACCGGGCTGAGAGGGCGCTGACCTCCGTACATCCGTACGGGACACGCTGCGCCGACCGCCGAACCTGTTACCGGGTAATGCCGGCGTAGGGAGTAGGTCTCATGACCACAGCGGACGCACGCACGCCTGCCTCGAATCAGAACGCCCCGCATGCGGAGGGCGAAGAGGCCGGGAAGTCCATCGGCTGGCACAAGGGGTACGTCCAGGGCTCACGCCCGGATCTCCGGGTGCCGGTCCGTCAGGTGCACCTCACCAACGGCAAGGACGTGACGCTGTACGACACGTCCGGGCCGTACACCGACCCCACCACCGACACCGACGTACGCCGGGGGCTCGCCCCGCTCCGGGAGAACTGGATCATCGCCCGGGGGGACACCGAGGAGTACACGGGACGACCCGCGCGTCCCGAGGACGACGGGCTGAGGCACACCTCGCCGAGGGGCGGTCTGCGCAACCTGGACGCGGTCTTCCCGGGCCGCCCGCGCCAGCCGCGCCGCAGCCGCGACGGACGGCCCGTCACGCAGCTCGCGTACGCCCGCCGGGGCGAGATCACCCCGGAGATGGAGTACGTCGCGATCCGGGAGAACGTCGGACCCGAGGTGGTGCGCGAGGAGATCGCGGCGGGCCGGGCGGTCCTCCCGGCCAACGTCAACCACCCGGAGACCGAGCCGATGATCATCGGCAAGCGCTTCCTGGTGAAGGTCAACGCGAACATCGGCAACTCCGCCGTCACCTCCTCGATCGAGGAGGAGGTGGACAAGATGACGTGGGCCACCAAGTGGGGCGCCGACACGGTCATGGACCTCTCCACCGGCCGCAACATCCACACCACCCGCGAATGGGTGCTGCGCAACTCCCCCGTACCGATCGGCACCGTTCCGCTCTACCAGGCTCTGGAGAAGGTCGACGGCCGTGCCGAGGAGCTGACCTGGGAGATCTACAAGGACACCGTCATCGAGCAGGCCGAGCAGGGCGTGGACTACATGACGGTGCACGCCGGAGTGCGCCTGCCGTACGTCCCGCTGACGGCCCGTCGCAAGACCGGGATCGTCTCGCGCGGCGGGTCCATCATGGCCGCCTGGTGCCTGGCGCACCACAAGGAGTCCTTCCTCTACGAGCACTTCGAGGAGCTCTGCGAGATCCTCGCGGCGTACGACGTGACGTACTCGCTCGGTGACGGGCTGCGTCCCGGCTCCATCGCCGACGCCAATGACGAGGCCCAGTTCGCCGAACTCAGGACGCTCGGCGAGCTGAACACCGTCGCCAAGCGGTTCGGCGTACAGACCATGATCGAGGGTCCGGGGCATGTCCCGATGCACAAGATCAAGGAGAACATCGACCTCCAGCAGGAGATCTGCGAGGAGGCGCCCTTCTACACGCTGGGTCCCCTCACCACGGACGTCGCACCGGCGTACGACCACATCACCTCGGGCATCGGCGCCGCGATGATCGCCTGGTGGGGGACGGCGATGCTCTGTTACGTCACGCCCAAGGAGCACCTGGGGCTCCCCAACCGTGACGACGTGAAGACCGGGGTCATCACGTACAAGATCGCCGCTCATGCGGCGGACCTGGCCAAGGGGCACCCCGGCGCACAGGAGTGGGACGACGCGCTGTCGGACGCCCGGTTCGAGTTCCGCTGGGAGGATCAGTTCAACCTGGCGCTCGACCCCGACACCGCGCGGGAGTTCCACGACGAGACGCTGCCGGCCGAGCCGGCGAAGACGGCCCACTTCTGCTCGATGTGCGGCCCCAAGTTCTGTTCGATGAAGATCTCCCACGACATCCGGCGCGAGCACGGTGACGAGCAGGCCGCGATCGAAGCGGGGATGGCGGAGAAGTCCAGGGAGTTCGCGGCGAGCGGCAACCGCGTGTACCTGCCTCTGGCGGAGACGGGCGGCAGGCCGGCCGGCTGACGCGGCCGGATCAGCGGCGGGGGCGGCCGGCTGATCCGGCCGCCTCGGCGGTGGAGGGCTCGTCAGGCCACCAGTCCGGGCCGGTCCGCCTCCGCGGAGCCCACCGCGAACGGCTGGTCACCGTCGTCCGTCACCAGGCGGACGCCGCTCTCCGTCACGCTGTCACCCGGCGGGATCATCCGTGCGATCCGGTGTAACGCTGGGCGGCAGCGACCGTCTGTCTGATCATCAGATTGCGTCGATAGGGCATGAAGAGTGCCCACAATGGCTGGTTCAAGCCGTTCGGCACCGTCCTGTCGCGCCTTCGAGGAACTTTCGGCGTCAGTATGGACACAGCCGTGCTGCAGGTCGATGTAAGTTTCCGCGGCCGCCCGAATGCTGTTGACCGTTTCCTTATCTGTGCTTTACCTTCCGCTGTGCTTGGCCGAAATTGGTGTGCGTCCCGAACGGGGGCGCCAGGGGAGGGAAGCACAGTGAACTGGTACCTGGCTGTACTCAAGAACTACGCGGGCTTCGGCGGGAGGGCGCGCCGCAAGGAGTACTGGATGTTCGTACTCTTCAACTTCATCGTCGCGGTCGTCCTGAGCGCGCTCGGCTTGGCCATCGACTCGCAGATTCCTTACATCATCTACCTGCTGGCCGTGATCATCCCGACGATAGCCGTCGTGGTGCGCCGCCTGCACGACACAGGCCGCTCCGGCTGGTGGATCCTGATCTCGTTCGTCCCGCTCGTGGGCGGCATCATCCTGCTCGTCTTCATGTGCACCGAGGGCGCGCGCGAGGTCAACGAGTACGGCCCGAACCCGAAGCTGGCCCCGCAGGGGATCTGAGTTCCTCACCGGGTGTGATGTCCGCAGAGGCCGGCACGGCAGCGAGCCGTTCCGGCCTCTGCCGTGCCGGCCCCGCCGGATCACTCCGGCTGGTGCTCCGGGCCGCCGTAGTCCGGGCTGGTGAAGTCGGGGCTGGTGAACGTGGGGCGGGGGCCGGCCGAGGGGCCGCCCTCCGGTCCGGAGAAGTCGGGCCTGCTGTAGCCGATCTTCGGGATCCGGTTGGGCGAGCGGTGAGGCGTGCGCGAGGCGGGCCCTGCGGTCGGATCGGCCAGCGCGTCACGGAGGAAGGGCAGGATCCCGCGTTCCAGCAGAGCGTGGCGCCATGCCTCCCGGGCTCGCGCCACGTCCTCCGGCAGCTCCTCCTCCTCGTCCATGGCCGGCAGCGCGGTGGCGCCGTTGCGCAGGGCGGTGACGAGGAGGCCGACCGCGGCGACGAGGATGGCGGCGGCGGCGACGGCGGCGAAGAACCACCCGGCGGCGACCATGGTTCCGGCGAAGGACGGGGCCGGGCTGAGCGCCTTCAGGGGGTAGCCGACGGCCAGGAATATCAGCGCGGCCGTACCCGCGAGGACCGGTGCCAGCACGGCGATCACCGCGAGGGTGCCGGCGCCCGTGGGATCGGATTCCTCCGTGTCGGCGCCCAGGGCGGACGCGTGGGTGTCCGGGGCCCCGGGGCCGCGCAGCTCACCGCGTACCTTCACGTAGTGGTCGTACTCGGTGGCCGCCGCCGCGGTGATCAGCGGCGTGGCGTTGAGCGCCATGGTCCGCAGCTGTTCGGTGTTGAGACGGTCGCCGATTCCGTCGAGATCCGGCCGTTCGTGAGCATGACGCAGCGCGTCGGCAAGGATCCGCTCGTACTCGGGGCGGTCCTCGGCCAGCAGGTGCGGAGCGCTTTTCATGTGCATCCCCCGATGCTCCGTAGGGCCTGACCGACCGTACGGGCCGGACGATCGGGCGGAAACGGAGGAGAGCCTGCGACTGGTACGCCCGATGGTAGAGCGCCTACGGCACGGGGTGACAGGGTGTTTCCGGAAATTGGCCCAGCTGCTGACGGTGTCGGGTCGTCATGCGTCTTCCCCGGCGACCGTCAGTCATGCAGAGGGAGTTGGACGACCAACAGCTTTCCGGCCATGGTCACCCCGCCGTCCATGGCGATGGCGAGCCCTTCCGCGTAGACGTGCGGACCGTCCACCATGGGCCGTGCCACGTCCTCGCCGTCCTCCGCCCCGACCTCTCCGAGGAGATACGGAATGGGGCTGTGACCGTGGACGACGCGCTGCCCGCCGTACGTCGACATCAGTTCGCGAACGGCCTCGGCACCGCCCTCGTCGCGGAAGGCGAACCGCTTGGTGAGCTTGCGGAAGAGGTCCCAGCACTCATCGGCGTCGTTCCGCGTGAGAATGGCGTGCACCGTGTCGTTGACGTCCTCGATGGTGGACCCGTAGTCGAGGTAGGCGGTCGTGTCGGAGTGCATCAGCAGATGCCCGTCCTCCTCGACCACCGCGTCGAGCCGGGACATCCACTGGAGGTGGACGTCCTGGAGCCGTTCCATGTCCGTCTTCTGGCCGCCGTTGAGCAGCCAGGCGGCCTGGAAGGTCGCCGTCCCGGCACCGGAGTGCACGGGAGTGTCGCCGAACCTCTTGGCACCGAGCAGCAGCAGTTCGTGGTTGCCCATGAGCGCTTTGCAGTACCCGCCGGCAGCCGCTGCCTCCGCGGAGAGACGCATGACGAGATCGATGACGCCGATGCCGTCCGGACCGCGGTCGGTGAAGTCGCCGAGGAACCAGAGCCTGGCGTTACCCGCCGCCCACCGGCCGTCGGCGTCGACGAGGCCCTGTTCCCGCAGCGCGGCCAGGAGCTCGTCCAAGTAGCCGTGCACGTCGCCGACGGCATACAGCGGGCCGCGGCCGGAGTCGGCGGCGGGCCGGGCCTCCGGAACGGTCTCCACCTGAACGGTGTCGCCGCGGTTGATCACGGGAAGATCGCGCTCGGTGGGGGTGTACCCCTCCGGCGGTTCGTCGCCCACCACGGCGTTGCCGGGGTGCGGCAAGGGCGCGGGCACGGGCACCTGCGCATACGGCGGTACGCGGAAGTCACGCAACGTCGCTGTCCGCACCACGGGTTCCTGACCGGCCCCCTGAGTCATCGACCCCTCCACCACCGTCGCGCCTCCGTACACCTGACGGGCCCTGCCTGGTAGAGGTGGTCCGCGGTGTCGTGCGCCCATCATAGGAATGCGGATCGTGCTGTGTGACGCACCAGGGGTGTCGAATCCGTGCGAGCATCCGATTCACCGGCCGTTTGGTCCGGATTAATCCGTTCAGTCCCCGGCGGGTGATCGCGGAGGGCTGACGGTGGTGCGTGGCGGACGCCGTTGCGAGGACGTCCGGACGATGAGCTCCGTCGGTATCACCTGCTCCACCGGGCCGTCGTGTTCGACTCCTTCGATGGCGTCGATGAGGAGCTGGACGACGGCCGTGCCGATTCTGCGGGGCTTCAGCGAGAGCGTGGTGATGGGGGGCTCGGTGGACGCGTACACCGTGGATTCGCTGCAGCAGACCAGCAGGAGGTCCTCGGGGACCCGCAGGCCGTAGCGGCGCGCGGCGGCCAGCAGATCGGTGCCGTTGGGGTCGAAGAGCCCGTAGACGGCGTCGGGGCGGTCGGGGCGGGCGAGGAGGCGGTCCGCGGCGACGGCGCCGGCGCAGGGATCGTGGGCCGGGTAGGACTCGTAGACCGGGTCCTGGCCGACCCGCTCGCACCAGTGCAGATAGGCGGTGGTGGAGAGCCGGGTGTACGTGTCGGTGGTGGTGCCGGTCAGCAGTCCGATGCGGCGGGCTCCCGCTGCCGCGAGGTGGTCCAGGAGGTCGAGGACGGCCGCCCGGTGGTCGTTGTCCACCCAGGCGGTGACCGGGAGCGTGCCCGCCGGGCGCCCGTCGGAGACGACGGGAAGCCCCTGGCGGACGAGTTCGGTGACCACCGGGTCCTGGTCGGAGGGGTCGATGACGACCGTGCCGTCGAGCGCGACGTTCGACCACACGTCGTGGCGCGAGGTGGCGGGGAGGATCACGAGGGCGTAGCCACGGGCGAGCGCGGCCGAGGTGGCGGCTCTCGCCATCTCCGCGAAGTAGGCGAATTCGGTGAAGGTGAAAGGTTCATCCCCGTACGTGGTCACGGTCAGGCCGATGAGCCCCGACTTGCCGGTACGGAGGGTTCGGGCAGCCGCTGACGGGCGGTAGCCCAGCCGTTCGGCGACCTCGCGGACATGGCTGCGGGTGGCATCCGGGAGCCTGCCCTTGCCGTTGAGCGCGTCGGACACGGTCGTGATGGAGACGCCGGCCGCGGCGGCTACATCCCGGATCCCCGCCCGTCCTGGCCGGCCGCTGCGCCGGGGCGTCTCTGTCCGGCTCACCTGGTGCTTCCCTGCTGCTGTCATGGCGAGCCGATAGTAGGGGGCCGGAGCCAGGTCAGGCCGGTCGCATATGCAGACGTTGGCAGGCACGTTTTTGCATGATCATTTAGAGGTAAATGCCTTGCAAAACAAGGGCGTTGAGGCCTTCGGTATCGATGTGTCGCGCATCGCTGTGCAGGAACCTGCTGAATGGTCCAGGTCTCGAAGAGGTCTCAACTCACCTGTTCGAGGGATGCGCGCCACGGAGTGAGCGACCGGCGTGCGGCGGAATGTGCGACGCTCCCCCCTCCCGGTGCCCGCCGGGGCGGTGCGGGACGGACGATTCCCGTCCGGGGCGACGATTTCGGAGCCGGCCATTCGCACAGGTGCCCAATCCTCATAAGGTGAGCAGTATTGATGTGTACGGACGGTCGAGGAGGACCTGCGGTGAGCGAGACGAGTCCGAAACTGCGCGCCGAGCTGGACGGTGTCCCTGCGTATGTGCCGGGCAAGCGGGCGTCCGCGGAGGGGCCGGTTGCCTTCAAGCTGTCCTCCAACGAGAACCCGTACCCCCCGCTGCCCGGTGTGATGGAGTCGGTGCTCGCCGCGGCCGCCGGCTTCAACAGGTATCCGGACCTGGCCTGCACCGGCCTGATGAACGAGCTGTCCGACAGGTTCGGTGTGCCTGTCTCCCACCTGGCCACCGGCACGGGCTCGGTCGGTGTCGCCCAGCAGCTGCTCCAGGCCACTTCGGGGCCGGGGGACGAGGTCATCTACGCCTGGCGGTCGTTCGAGGCCTACCCGATCATCACGCAGGTCAGCGGCGCGACGTCGGTCAAGGTGCCGCTGACCGAGGGTGAGGTGCACGATCTCGACGCCATGGCGGACGCGGTCACCGACCGCACGCGGATGATCTTCGTCTGCAATCCGAACAACCCGACGGGCACGGTGGTGCGCCGGGCGGAGCTGGAGCGGTTCCTCGACCGCGTCCCGGACGACGTCCTGGTCGTGCTCGACGAGGCGTACAAGGAGTTCATCCGCGACGCCGACGTGCCGGACGGGATCGAGATCTACCGGGACCGGCCCAATGTCGCGGTGCTCCGCACCTTCTCCAAGGCCTACGGCCTCGCCGGTCTGCGGGTCGGCTTCGCGGTGGCGCACGAGCCCGTGGCGGCGGCGCTGCGCAAGACGGCCGTTCCGTTCGGTGTCAGCCAGGTCGCCCAGGACGCCGCGGTCGCCTCGCTGCGCGCCGAGGACGAGCTGCTGGGCAGGGTCGGATCGCTGGTCGGCGAGCGGGCCCGGGTGTACGAGGGGCTGGTGCGGCAGGGCTGGACCGTTCCGGAGTCGCAGGCCAACTTCGTCTGGCTGCGGCTCGGGGACCGGACGGTCGAGTTCGCGGGGGTCTGCGAGCGGGCCGGTGTGGTCGTGCGGCCGTTCGCCGGCGAAGGCGTGCGGGTCACGATCGGGGAGGCCGAGGCCAACGACGTGTTCCTGAAGGTGGCGGAGTCCTTCGGCCGGGAGCGGTAGCGGCGCGGCTGCCACCCGCGTCCCCGGTGGCCCCGGACCTCGATCACCGAGGTCCGGGGCCCCCGTGTTTCCCGGGCCGGAAACCGCCGGTGCTCGGTCCGGGGGGGTGTGTCCGGTTCCGGGTGGTCCGGACCGGTCGGCCGGAAACCACCCCCACCCGACAGCTTCGAATGCACGTGCGCCATAATTGCTTGTGAATGTGAACGCGTTCACAAGCGCGTCCCGTTTCCTCCCATGATCGGGTGGTTCAACGGGCAGCCTGCGGCGTGATCGCGGCGACGTAAGGAGAAGAGTCGTGGACCTGGCTCTGGCACCAGAGACCCTGGCGCGCTGGCAGTTCGGCATCACCACCGTCTACCACTTCCTGTTCGTTCCCCTGACGATCTCTCTCGCCGCGCTCACCGCCGGCCTGCAGACCGCCTGGGTGCGCACGGACAACGAGAAGTACCTCAGGGCCACCAAGTTCTGGGGCAAGCTTTTCCTGATCAACATCGCCATGGGCGTGGTCACGGGCATCGTCCAGGAGTTCCAGTTCGGCATGAACTGGTCGGACTACTCGCGGTTCGTCGGCGACGTCTTCGGCGCTCCCCTCGCCTTCGAGGCGCTGATCGCGTTCTTCTTCGAGTCCACCTTCATCGGGCTGTGGATCTTCGGCTGGGACAAGCTGCCGAAGAAGATCCACCTCGCCTGTATATGGATGGTGTCCATCGGCACGATCCTCTCGACCTTCTTCATCCTGGCCGCCAACTCCTGGATGCAGCACCCGGTCGGCTACCGGATCAACGAGGAGCGCGGGCGCGCCGAGCTCACGGACTTCTGGCACGTGCTCACCCAGAACACGGCGCTGGCACAGTTCTTCCACACGATCACCGCCGCGTTCCTCGTGGGCGGCGCCTTCATGGTCGGTATCGCCGCCTTCCACCTGGTGCGCAAGAGGCACATCCGTGTGATGCGGACCTCGTTGCGACTCGGACTGGTCACCGTGGTGGTCGCCGGCCTGCTCACCGCCGTCAGCGGTGACCTCCTCGGCAAGGTGATGTTCAAGCAGCAGCCCATGAAGATGGCCGCGGCCGAGGCGCTGTGGGAGGGCGAGGAGGGCGCACCCTTCTCGCTCTTCGCGGTCGGCGACGTCGCCGAGGGGCACAACACGGTCGAGGTCTCGATCCCGGGCGTGCTGTCCTTCCTCGCGGACGACACCTTCACCTCGTACATCCCCGGCATCAACGACATCAACAAGGCGGAGCAGGAGAAGTACGGCCCGGGCGACTACCGGCCCAACATCCCGGTCGCCTTCTGGAGCTTCCGCTGGATGATCGGCTTCGGCATGGCCTCCTTCAGCCTCGGGATCCTGGGGCTATGGCTGACGCGGAAGAAGTTCATGCTGCCGGAGGCGATGCGGACCGGTGAGGACGACGTACCGAATCTGGTCCTCTTCAGGAACAAGGCGCTGAGCCCGAAGCTCGCCAGGCTGTACTGGATCACGGCCCTCTGGACCATGCTCTTCCCCCTGATCGCCAACTCCTGGGGCTGGATCTTCACCGAGATGGGGCGCCAGCCCTGGGTGGTGTACGGCGTGTTCCAGACCCGCGACGCGGTCTCCCCAGGGGTCTCGCAGGGGGAGATCCTCACCTCCATGATCGGGTTCACCGCGCTCTACGCGGTGCTCGCCGTCATCGAGGTGAAGCTCCTCCTGAAGTACGTCAAGGCCGGACCGCCCGAGCTCACCGAGGCCGACCTCAACCCGCCCACCCGGATCGGCGGCCACGACCAGGACGCCGACCGGCCGATGGCCTTCTCCTACTGAGATCAAGCGGAGCTGAGAGATGGAACTCCACGACGTCTGGTTCGTGCTCATCGCCGTCCTGTGGACCGGCTACTTCTTCCTGGAAGGGTTCGACTTCGGTATCGGCGTCCTCACCAAGCTGCTGGCCCGGGACCGCAAGGAGCGTCGGGTCCTGATCAACACGATCGGGCCGGTCTGGGACGGGAACGAGGTGTGGCTGCTCAGCGCGGGCGGCGCGACCTTCGCGGCTTTCCCCGAGTGGTACGCCACCCTGTTCTCCGGTTTCTACCTCCCCCTGCTGCTCATCCTGCTCTGCCTGATCGTGCGCGGGGTGGCCTTCGAGTACCGGGCCAAGCGGCCCGAGGAGCGGTGGCAGACCAACTGGGAGCACGCGATCTTCTGGACCTCGCTGATCCCGGCCGTTCTCTGGGGCGTGGCCTTCGGGAACATCGTCCGAGGCGTGAAGATCGACGCCGACATGGAGTACGTCGGCAACCTCTGGGACCTGCTCAATCCGTACGCCGTTCTCGGCGGGCTGGTCACGTTGTTCCTCTTCACCTTCCACGGCGCGGTGTTCGCCGCGCTCAAGACCGTCGGGGACATCAGGGAGCGGGCACGGGGGCTCGCCTTCAAGCTGGGGTCGGCCACCGCGCTGCTCGCGCTGGGCTTCCTCGCGTGGACGCAGGCGGACAACGGCAACGGCTGGAGCCTGGCGGCGATGATCACCGCCGTCGTGTCGCTGGTCGTGGCCATCGGCGCCATCGCGGCGGGACGCGAGGGCTGGTCATTCGCGTTCTCCGGGGTGACCATCACGGCGGCGGTCGCCATGCTCTTCCTGACGCTCTTCCCGAACGTGATGCCGTCCTCGCTGAACGACGCCTGGAACCTGACGGTCTCCAACGCCTCCTCCAGCCCGTACACCCTCAAGATCATGACCTGGTGTGCCGGTATCGCCACTCCGGTGGTGCTGCTGTACCAGGGCTGGACGTACTGGGTGTTCCGCAAGCGCATCGGCACGCACCACATCGCCGACGCGCACTGAACGAGCGAACGACATGAGCTCACTGGGGAGCTGTTTCACGTGAAACCGATCGACCCGCGTCTGCTCCGGTACGCCCGGGCCACCCGGTTCTTCCTGGCCGCCGTGGTGGCACTGGGCCTGGTCGGAGCCGCCCTGGTCATCGCCCAGGCGATGCTCGTCGCGGAAGTGGTGGTGGGCGGATTCGAGGACGGGCTGACCGTCACCGGGCTCCGCACGCCGCTGCTTCTCCTCGCCGCCGTCGCTCTGGGGCGGGCGTTCGTGGCCTGGCTGACCGAACTGGCCGCGTACCGGGCGAGTTCGGCGGTCAAGTCCGAGCTGCGCGGCCGGCTCATGGAGCGGGCCTCCGGTCTGGGGCCGGACTGGCTGGGCGGGCAGCGCACCGGGTCGCTGATCGCCCTGGCCACCCGGGGCGTCGACGCTCTGGACGACTACTTCTCGCGCTATCTGCCGCAGCTCGGCCTCGCGGTCGTCGTCCCGGTGGCCGTGCTGGCGCGGATCGTCACCGAGGACTGGGTCTCGGCGGCGATCATCGTGGTGACGCTGCCTCTGATCCCGCTCTTCATGGTGTTGATCGGATGGGCCACGCAGTCCCGCATGGACCGTCAGTGGAGGCTGCTGTCACGGCTCTCCGGGCACTTTCTCGACGTGGTGGCCGGGCTGCCGACGCTGAAGGTCTTCGGCCGGGCCAAGGCGCAGGCCGAATCGATCCGCAGCATCACCTCGGAGTACCGCCGGGCCACGCTGAAGACGCTCCGGATCGCCTTTCTCTCCTCCTTCGCCCTGGAGTTGCTGGCGACCCTCTCCGTGGCGCTGGTCGCGGTGACGATCGGCATGCGGCTGGTCCACGGAGAGCTCGACCTCTACACGGGGCTGGTGGTTCTCATCCTGGCGCCGGAGGCTTATCTGCCGATCCGCCAGGTCGGTGCCCAGTACCACGCGGCCGCGGAAGGGCTCTCGGCCGCCGAGGAGATCTTCGCCGTGCTGGAGACCGAGCCCCCGGCCGGTGGCAGCCAGGACGTGCCCCCGTCCCTGCGGCTGGAGCTGGAGGGGGTGACCGTCCGGCACGAGGGCCGCGCCGAGCCCTCTCCGGACGCCGCCTCCCTCGTGGTCGAGCAGGGGGAGACCGTCGCGCTGGTCGGCCCCAGCGGAGTGGGCAAGTCCACGCTCCTCAGCTTGGTGCTGGGATTCACCGCGCCCGACGAGGGGCGGGTCCGGGTCGGGGGTGTCGATCTTGCCGCCCTCTCCCCCGAACGCTGGCGCGAGCAGATCGCCTGGGTGCCTCAGCACCCTCACCTCTTTGCCGGGACGATCGCGGAGAACGTACGCCTCGCCCGGCCGGACGCGGACGACGCGGCGGTCATGGACGCGCTGCGGGCGGCGGGCGCGTACGACTTCGTGGCCGCGCTGCCGGCCGGGGCGGGGACGGCCCTGGGCGAGGACGGCGCGGGGCTCTCGGCGGGGCAGCGTCAGCGGCTCGCGCTGGCCCGGGCCTTCCTCGCCGACCGGCCTCTGCTGCTGCTCGACGAGCCGACGGCGAGCCTGGACGGTGAGACGGAGGCGGGCATAGTCGACGCGGTGCGGAGGCTGGCAGCGGGGCGCACGGTGCTGCTGGTCGTGCACCGGCCGGCTCTGCTCACGGTCGCGGACCGGGTGGTGACGCTGGAACCGGGGAAGTCCGGAGCGGAGCCGGGGGCTTCCGGTACGGACGCCACACGCGGGCCCGATGAGGCCGAGCGCACTCCGGGAGGACCGGACGGCGGCGGGCGCCCGGGCGCGGCGGAGCCGGTGCTGCTCAGGGACACCGCGCCCCGGGCCGGGGGCCGAGTGCTGGCGCGGGTGCGGGAGGCCGCGGGTTCCCAGCACGGGAAGCTGGGTCTCGCACTGCTGCTGGGCAGCCTCGCCGTGGGGTCGTCGGTCGGGCTCATGGCCGTCTCGGGATGGCTGATCTCGCGCGCCTCCGAGCAGCCCCCGGTGCTGTATCTGATGGTCGCGGTGACCGCGACGCGGGCCTTCGGCATGGGCCGGGCCGTCTTCCGCTACGCGGAGCGGCTGGTGTCCCACGACGCCGTGCTCAGGATGCTCGCCGAGCTCAGGGTCGCGGTGTACCGCGGGCTCGAGCGCATCGCGCCGGCCGGTCTCCGGACCACGCGGCGGGGCGACCTGCTGTCCCGGCTGGTCTCCGACGTGGACGAGTTGCAGGACTACTGGCTGCGCTGGCTGCTGCCCGCGGCGACCGCGCTGCTGGTCGGGACCGGGGCTGTCGCCTTCACCGGCTGGCTGCTGCCGGAGGCGGGGGCCGTGCTGGCGGCGGGGCTGCTCCTCGCGGGCGTGGGCGTCCCGTGGCTGAGTGGCGCGTGCGCGCGGCGGGCCGAGCGCCGGCTCGCCCCCGCCCGGGCCACGCTGGCCGTCCGGATCGCCGATCTCCTCGGTGGGACCGCCGAGCTGGCCGTCGCGGGCGCGCTGCCCGCCCGTAGGGAGCAGGTGCGTGCGGCGGACGGCGTCCTGGCGCGGATCGCCGCACGCGCGGCGGCCGCCACCGCGCTGGGCGGGGGGCTCTCCGCCCTGATCTGCGGACTCACCGTGGTGGGCGCGGCGATCGTCGCGCTGCCCGCCGTGTCGGACGGACGGCTGGCCGGGGTGGAACTGGCCGTGGTCGTCCTCACGCCCCTGGCGGCGTTCGAGGCCGTGACGGGACTGCCGCTCGCTGTGCAGTACCGCCAGCGGGTCGAGCGGAGTGCGGAGCGGGTCTACGAGGTGCTGGACGCTCCCGTCCCAGTGGAGGAGCCGGCGGACCCCGTCGAGCCCCCCGCCTCGCCCTTCCCGCTCGACGTACGAGGACTGTCGGCCCGGTACGACGGCGCGGAGCGCGACGCGCTGCACTCCGTCGACCTCACGCTCCACCCCGGCAAGCGGGTCGCCGTCGTGGGCCAGTCCGGTTCGGGGAAGACCACGCTCGCCCAAGTGCTGCTCCGCTTCCTGGACGCCCGGGAGGGGACGTACCGCCTCGGTGGCGTCGAGGCGTCCGCGCTGGACGGCGACACGGTCCGGACCTTCGTCGGGCTGTGCGCCCAGGATGCCCATGTGTTCGACAGTTCCATCCGCGAGAACCTGCGGCTCGCCCGCACCGACGCGACGGACGACCGGCTGCGGGAGGCTCTTGCCGCGGCGAGGCTGCTGGAGTGGGCCCGCTCACTGCCCGAGGGCCTCGACACGCTGGTGGGTGAGCACGGGGCCCGGCTCTCGGGGGGTCAGCGCCAGCGGCTGGCACTGGCCCGCGCGCTCCTCGCCGACTTCCCCGTGCTCGTGCTCGACGAACCCGCCGAGCACCTGGACCTGGCGACGGCGGACGCCCTCACCGCTGATCTGCTGGCTGCCACCGAAGGGCGTACGACCGTGCTGATCACTCATCGGCTGGCCGGGCTCGACGCGGTGGACGAGGTCCTGGTGCTGGACGGGGGCCGAGTGGTGCAGCAGGGGCCGTACGCCGTTCTGGCCGCGCAGGACGGACCGCTGCGCCGGATGCTCGATCGGGAACGGGAGCCGGTGCGTACGGAGCCGGAGCGCGGGCGGCCGCTTCCGGTACGGGTCTGAGGGCGGCCGGCGGTGCGGGCACGGGCCTGAGTGGTTCCCGTACGGGCCTGAGTGGCTCCAGCAGGGGCCTGAGTGGTTCCCGTGCGGGCCTGAGTGGCTCCAGCAGGGGCCTGAGTGGTTCCCGTACGGGCCTGAGTGGCTCCAGCAGGGGCCTGAGTGGTTCCCGTACGGGCCTGAGTGGCTCCAGCAGGGGCCTGAGCGTGGCCGAGCGGGCTCAGGTTCCGACTTTCCGGACCATTCGATGCTCATTAGGCTCGAGCCATGGCCGAGCAGGATCCGAACGCCCCGCCGGGAGCCGCGCAGCGGAACTCCGGCAGCCTGCGCGGGCTCTCCGCGGAGCTGACCGCTCGGGTTCCGCGACTGCTGGAGGCGACGAGGTCCGTCGGCACCGGCCTGGAGCTCCACTCCACACTGGAGCGCATCTGCGAGACCGCGGCGGAACTGGCCCATGCCCGCTACGCCGCCATCGGCGTCGTCGAGAGGCCGGGGGAAAGTCTCTGCGACTTCATCACCCATGGAGTGCCGGAGGAGGTCGCCCGGGCGATCGGACGGCCGCCCGACGGGCACACGGGTCTGCTGGGCGCACTGATCGAGGAGGGCGTGCCGATCCGGCTGGAAGACCTGGAGGCGGATCCCCGCTTCGCCGGGTTCCCGGCCGCGCACCCGAGGATGCGTACGTTCCTCGGGGTCCCGATCCGGGTCCAGGGCAAGATCTTCGGCAACCTCTACGTGATGGAGAAGCGGGGCGGGGAGGCGTTCGGCGACGACGAACTGCACATGCTGCGCGTGCTGGCCACGGAGGCCGGGATCGCCATCGGCCACGCGCGGACGTACGACGCCGCACGACAGCGTGAACAGTGGATCGACGGCTCGGTGGCCGTCACCACCGCCCTGCTCTCGGCCGGGGACGCCGACGAGGCACTCGCTGTCGTCGCCGAACAGGCGCGTCGCCTCGCCGACGCCGCGGCCGGCATCGTGCTGCTTCCGGCCGCGGAGGGAGGGCTGGAGATCGTCGCCGTCGCCGGGGACAAGCCGTCGGCTTCCCTCGGGGTGATCATCCCGCCGGAGAGTCCCGTGGTGGCGGCACTCCTGCGGGGCGAGGAGGTGTTCCTGGACGATTCGGCGACCGACCCCCGGATGATGACCGGCCTGGCGGACCGGTTCGGCCCGCACATGCTGCTCCCCCTGCGCAGCGGTGGGCGGGTGCTCGGGGCGCTCTCCATCCCACGGGCCCGGGGCGGCCGGCCCTTCACCCGTGCGGAGCGGACGCTGGCCACCCACTTCGCGGCCCAGGCCGCGCTGGCTCTGAAGCTGTCCGAAGCCCAGCGGGACCGCGAGAGGCTCGCCGTCTACGAGGACCGGGACAGGATCGCCCGGGACCTCCATGACCTGGTCATCCAGCGCCTGTTCGCCACCGGGATCATGCTTGAGGGTGCTCAGCGGCGCTCGCCGGTGCCTGCGGTGCAGGCCGGGATCGGGCGGGCCGTGGACGAACTGGATGTCACCATCCAGGAGATCCGTACGGCCATCTTCGCTCTGCAGCAGGAACCGGCCGAGGCGCCGTCGGGGCTGCGGACCCGTGTCCTGCGGGAGATCAACATGGCTGCCGTGCCGCTGGGCTTCATGCCCGCGCACCGTTTCGTGGGCCCGGTCGACTCACTGGTGGGGGAGCTCGCCGGCAAGAACCTCATCGCGGCTCTGCGGGAGGCGCTGTCCAACACCTTCCGCCATGCGCGGGCCTCGCGCGTCGAGGTGAGGGTGGACGCGACGGCGGCGCTGCCGGACGGGCGGGACGCGGTACGGCTGACGGTCGCCGACGACGGGGTGGGCATCCCGGAGGGCGGCCGGCGCAGTGGCCTGCGCAACCTCGCACGGCGTGCCGAGTCGCTGGGCGGCGCGAGCTGGTTCGGCCCGGGTGCCGGGGAGGGCGACAGCGGCACGACGGTCACCTGGCAGGTCCCGCTCTGACATCCGTCCCGGCCGTCCCGGCCGTCCCGGCCGTCCCGGCCGTCCCGGCCGGCGGCTCAGCGAGCGGCGAGGATCCGCTCGATGACGACCGCGACGCCGTCCTCGTCGTTCGTGAGCGTCACACCGGACGCGGCGGCCACGGCGGCCGGGTGGGCGTTGCCCATGGCGAACGAGGCGCCGGCCCAGCTCAGCATCTCCACGTCGTTGGGCATGTCCCCGAACGCGACCACCTCGGCGGCAGCGATACCCCGCTCCGCGCAGCAGGCGGCGAGCGTGGCGGCCTTGGAGACACCGAGGCCGCTGATCTCCAGCAGCGCGGTGGGGCTGGACCGGGTCAACGACGCATGCTCCCCCGCCAGTTCACGGGCCAGCGCGAGGAAGGCGTCCGGGGCCATCTCGGGGTGGTGGGCGAGGATCTTGAGGACCGGCGTACCGGTGCCCGGAGCCTCCTCGTGGAGCAGTTTCTCCGCGACCGCGACCGTGGCACCCGGGTCCAGGTGGAACGGGGGATAGGCGGGTTCGTAGTGGATGCCGGTGGTCAGTTCGACGGCGAACGAGACCCCCGGGGCGGCCTCGCGCAGGATCTCGACCACGGTCAGGGCGACCGCGCGCTCCAGCGGGTAGACCCTGATCAGCTCTCCCTCGTGGAGATCGGCGACAGCGGCTCCGTTCGCGCAGATGGCCATGCCGTGGGCCTGCACGTAAGGGCTGACGACGTCCATCCAGCGAGCGGGCCTCCCGGTGACGAAGAAGACCTCGATCCCGGCCTCTGCGGCGGCTGCCAGGGCGGCGGTCGTACGGTCCGACAACGTCTTGTCGTCGCGTAGGAGAGTGCCGTCCAGATCGGTGGCGATCAGCCGGGTCACGGCAGGCAGAGGCGAGTCGGTAGCTGAGGTCACCCGCCCATTCTCCCGTACGGAGTCGCACGGGCGTGCAGAGGGGCGCACATCTGAGTGTGCGAGTCCTTGAGCTGCAGAACATGGCAACGGCATATGCCATCGGCTCGTCGTGAGAATCCGGGCCGTGGAGGGGCGGGAGGGTCTCCCCGGAGGGACGCCTCCCGTACCTCCGGGGAGGCCCTCCCGGCCGACGTAGGGTCGGGGGCATGAGCCTGCGCCTGAGCACCGTGATCCTGCCCGTCGACCGCTGGCACGAGGGAGGCCGCGCCAAGTGGCGGAAGGCTGAGGAGCTCGGCTTCCACGCGGCCTACACCTATGACCATCTGTCGTGGCGCACCTTCCGCGACGGACCGTGGTTCGGGGCCCTGCCCACCCTCACCGCGGCGGCCACGGCGACCGAGCGGCTGCGTCTGGGCACCCTCGTCACATCACCGAACTTCAGGCATCCGGTGACGCTGGCCAAGGAGCTGATCTCGCTCGACGACATCTCGGGCGGCCGGATCACGCTCGGCATCGGGGCAGGAGGCAACGGCTTCGACGCGACCGCCCTGGGGCAGGAGCCGTGGACGCCGAAGGAGCGTGCGGACCGGTTCGGGGAGTTCGTCCCGCTGCTCGACCGGCTGCTCACCGAGGACGCGGTGAGCGAGCGGGGCACGCACTACTCCGCCGAGGAGGCGCGTAACCTCCCGGGCTGTGTCCAGCGCCCCCGACTGCCCTTCGCCGTCGCCGCAACCGGCCCGCGCGGCTTGAGGCTTGCCGCGCGGTACGGGCAGGCGTGGGTGACCACGGGGGACCCGAAGCTGTACGAGGAGGGCACTCCGGAGCAGTCGGTGGAGGCCGTACGCGGCCAGATCGACAAGCTCGGCGCAGCATGTGCCGACGCCGGCAGGGATGTGGCCGAGCTGGACAAGGTGCTGCTCACCGGGTTCACCCCGGACCGTGGCCGGCCCCTGGAATCTGTCGGCGCCTTCGTCGACTTCGCCGGTCGCCACCAGGAGCTGGGCTTCACCGAGATCGTGCTCCACTGGCCGATCCCGGACTCGGACTTCGCCGCGGACTTCGACGTATTCGAGACGATCGCCACCGAGGGCCTGGGGCAGTTGGCCTGATCGGCCCGGAGCCGGACGGTGCCGGGGAGGAACACTGTCCCGGGCGGGTGGCAGTGGTTGCCGGGCTGCCGGGTGGGGGCGACGCTGGAGAGGAATCCGCAGTCGGCCTGCCCGCGCGTGTGCCACGGCACCGGGTGCGGTCCGCCGGAAGGACTGAGTCGTCATGAGGATGCTGCTCACCGCGCAGATGGACACCGAGACCGCGAACCGCTCGGTGGCCGACGGAACCATGCCGAAAATCATCGAGGAGGTCGTCGAGCAGCTCAGGCCCGAAGCGGCGTACTTCACCATCCAGAACGGTCAGCGCACCTGCCTGATCGTCTTCGACATGCAGGACTCCGCCCAGATGCCGCCGCTCATGGAGCCCTTGTTCAGCGCGGGTTCCAAGGTCGCGCTGCAGCCCGTCATGAATCTCGGTGATCTGCGTGCGGGCCTGGGCGGCATGGAACGCTGACCCGCTTCATCCACGCAGGCGCAGGTAGGCCGGCGGTACGGAGTCGGTGAGCCAGACCCCGTTGGCGCTGACGTGGAAGAGGTGACCCGCGCGGTACATGACGCCGGCGTCCACCGTGAGGACGACCGGGGTGCCGCGCCGGGCGCCGACACGGACCGCCGTCTCGCGGTCGGGCGACAGATGGACGTGGTGGCGGTTCATGGGCCGGAGTCCCTCGGCGCGGATCGTGCCGAGCACCCGTGCAACGGTGCCGTGATAGAGGTACGCCGGCGGTTCGGCCGGAGGCAGGCCGAGATCGACCGGGACGGAGTGGCCCTGATTCGCGCGGATGCGGTCGCCCTCCACGGTGAACCGCCGCTTGTCATTGACTGCCACGACGTGATCGAGGTCGTCGCGGGTGAGGGGGAATCCGTGATCGGCACAGGCCGGCAGCAGCTCGTCCACGGCCACCCAGCCGTTGGGATCGAGGCTGATCCCGATCCGGTCCGGCTCATGCCGCAGGTGCTTCGAGAGGTACTTGGACACCTTGACGGTGCGTCGTTCGTCCATGCCGACAGAGTGCCCGCGCCATCTCCTCGGGCGCACGTCGATTTCTCCCGGCGTTCGCAGCACCCATGGGCGCAACCAGGTTTGATCCACAGCCAACACCGGTTATCCACAGGGTCTTTGGCGCTTCTGTGGACAAATGCCGGACGTTATAAGCGCTTTGGTCAACTAAGTTGTCACCGGCGCCCTTTGGTAGCATTCGAGTGTTCGGTGCTCGACAAGTGAAGTGCAGAAAGCCTCACATGAGCAACCAGCTTCGACAGCGGCGACGTTGGACACCGCAGCGCGCGGGCGCGATCAACAATCCGTCCACAGAGCGGAGTCGCGGCAGTCGGGGGCACGAGTCGCGCGCCGGATCACAAGGGAGGCTTCAGTCGGGCGACGCCTCGCACTACGCGAGGGCTGAACCGTGACAGCAGTCGCGCGACACGCGCCTCAGGCGTCACCGGCACCACGGCCCGGTTGTGCACCACGGCCCGGAGAATGGCTTGCGCCACCTTCTCCGCCGGGTAGTTGCGGATCGAATACAGCCGAGCGGTTCGCTTCCGTAGGCGCGCCTCCTCGCCCTCGTCGGCTCCTGCGAAGCGTGCCGCTCCGGTGATGCCGGTGTCCACGAAGCCCGGGCAGATCGCGCTGACTCCGATCGACCGCTCGGCCAGTTCGGCGCGAAGGCACTCGCTGAGCATCAGCACCGCCGCCTTGGACGTGCTGTATGCGGGCAGCGCCCGGGACGGCTGATAGGCCGCCGCCGAGGCGACGTTGACGATGTGGCCACCCTGTCCCCGGTCGGCCATCTGCCTGCCGAAGATCCGGCAGCCGTGGATGACTCCCCACAGATTGACGTCGAGAACCTTCTTCCACTCCTCGCTCGTCGTGTCGAGGAAAGATCCGGACAGGCCGATGCCCGCGTTGTTCACCAGGACGTCCACGACGCCGAGTTCGGCTCCGACCTTCGCCGCGAGGTCCTCCATCGCCTGCTCGTCCCCGACGTCCACCACCTCGCCCCATGCGGCGGTCGCGCCGATTCGCCGAGCCGCCTCCGCCGTCCGTGCGACGCCCTCCGCGTCCCGGTCCACGGCGACCACCCGCGCCCCCGCCTCGGCGAAGGACAGTGCTGTGGCCCGCCCGATGCCCGACGCGGCACCCGTCACCAGGACCAACTGCCCGGAGAAGCGGTCCGCATGGGCGCCCGCCGTCGGCGTCCTCGCCGGCCCGGTCCCGGCGGGAGCGCCCTGGCCGCCGGACTCCCCGGCCAACTCTCCTGCGGGCTCCCGCCCGGACTCCTGGCCGACGAAGTCGCTGATCCAGTAGGCCAGCTGGTCCGGCCTGGTGCGCGGCACCCAGTGCTTCGCGGGGAGTGTGCGCCGGACCAACCGGGGCACCCACGCGTCCAGTTCGTCGTAGAGCGACGGTGAGAGGAAGGCGTCCCCAGTGGGCGTGATCAGCTGCACGGGCACGTGCGCGTACGCGTCCGGGCGTGGCCGGCGCAGGCGGGCCCGGATGTTGTCACGGTAGAGCCAGGCCCCGTGCGCCGCGTCCCGTGGCAGCGATGCCGTCGGATAGCCGTCCGCGGGCACCTTCTCCATCCGCCGCAGAATCCGCGGCCACTGCCTGCCCAGCGTCCCGCGCCAGGCCATTTCGGGGAGAACCGGTGTGTGCAGCGCGTACACGTACCAGGACTTGGCGCCCTGGCCGAGCAACTGCCCCACGCCGCGGGGGTCCGGGTGGGACACACGCCGCTTGATCCAGTGCCCGAAGTGGTCGAGGGAAGGCCCGGACATCGAGGTGAACGAGGCGATGCGGCCCTTGGTCCGCTCCACCGTGGCGAATTCCCAGGACTGGACCGAACCCCAGTCGTGACCGACGACATGGACCGGCCCGTCCGGGCTCACGGCGTCCACGACGGCCAGGAAGTCGTCGGTCAGCTTCTCCAGCGTGAATCCGCCGCGCAGCGGTTCGGGCGCCGTCGACCTGCCGTGGCCCCGCACGTCGTAGAGCACCACGTGCCACCGCTCCGCCAGCCGTCCCGCGACCTCGGACCAGACCTCCTTGCTGTCCGGATAGCCGTGCACCAGCACGATCGTCGGCAGCGCGGGGTCGCCCAGCTCGGCCACACACAGCTCGATCCCGCCCGTACGCACCCAGCGCTCACGCGCGCCTCGCAGATCCACGCCGCCTCCTCGTCCAGTGCCGGCGTTGCGGTACGCGCCCGTAACGTGACACCGCTGAATGTGGCAACCGACGGACGGCCGCGTCAAGGGATGCCCCGAACCTGTGGACAACGCCGTGCGGATGTACCGGCCTCGGAGGGGGCCTCGCGTACCGTGCCCCTACGGGTCCGTACTCCTGGAGTCTGACGCGGATCCAGCCGCCTGGTCTGACGACTCCTGTGGCGGGCGCCACTACGGTCGATGACGTGACTGTGATCGCAACCGAAAGCCTGAGCAAGCGGTTCCCGAGGGTGACCGCGCTTGACCGGCTCTCCTTGGACATCGGACCGGGCGTAACCGGACTGGTGGGTTCCAACGGGGCCGGCAAGTCCACACTGATCAAGATCCTGCTGGGTCTGTCCCCCGCCACCGAAGGCCGGGCCGCGGTGCTCGGGCTCGACGTCGCCACCGAGGGCGGCGCCATCCGGGAGCGGGTCGGATACATGCCCGAGCACGACTGCCTGCCCCCCGACGTCTCGGCGACCGAGTTCGTCGTGCACATGGCGCGGATGTCCGGGCTCCCGCCCACCGCGGCTCGCGAACGCACCGCGGACACCCTGCGCCACGTCGGGCTGTACGAGGAGCGCTACCGCCCCATCGGCGGCTACTCGACCGGTATGAAGCAGCGGGTGAAGCTGGCCCAGGCACTGGTCCACGACCCGAAGCTGGTCCTCCTCGACGAGCCGACCAACGGCCTCGACCCCGTCGGCCGGGACGAGATGCTCGGTCTGATCCGCCGTGTCCACACCGACTTCGGCATCTCGGTGCTGGTCACCTCGCACCTCCTCGGAGAGCTCGAGAGGACCTGCGACCACGTCGTCGTCATCGACGGCGGTGCGCTGCTGCGCTCCAGCTCCACCAGCGACTTCACCCAGTCGACCACGACGCTGGCCGTCGAGGTCACCGACAGCGACGCCCACCCCGACGGTACGGACGCGTTGCGCCGGGCCCTCACCGGGGCCGGGATCAAGCTCGTCGGACACGACGGTCTCGACGCCGAGGGCCTGCCGGGTGCGGGGCACATCCTCCTGGTGGAGGCGACGGGCGAGGAGACGTACGACGTGGTCCGCGACAGCGTCGCCGGCCTCGGGCTGGGTCTCATCCGGATGGAACAGCGGCGCCATCACATCGCCGAGGTCTTCCGCACCGAAGAGGCACTGCGGGCGGCCGTGGCCGCGACAGCGGGTGCCGGACAGCAGAAGGGGAGCGGTCGCGATGAGCACTGAGACCGGGACCGCGGCCGGGAGCGACACCTCCCGGATCCACAACATCGGATACCGCTCCTACGACGGCGCACGGCTCGGCCGGGCCTACGCCCGCCGCTCGCTGTACTCGCAGTCCCTGCGGGGCTCGTTCGGACTGGGCAGGTCCGCCAAGTCCAAGGTGCTGCCGATGCTTCTGTGCGGGGTGATGTGCCTGGTGGCGCTGATCCTCGTCGCGGTCGCCATCTACGCGCCCGGCATGACGAAGCTTCCCATCGACTACACGGACTTCGCGGTCTACCTGCAGGCCGTGATCGGACTCTTCATCGCCTCCCAGGCACCGCAGTCCGTGTCGAGGGACCTCCGCTTCAAGAGCGTGCCGTTGTACTTCTCGCGGCCGATCGAGCGCGTCGACTACGTCGTCGCCAAGTTCGCCGCCATGGCCTCCGCCCTGCTCATCCTCACCGGGCTGCCCCTCGTCATCCTCTATGTGGGCGCGCTGCTGGCCGAGTTCGACCTGGCGGATCAGACCAAGGGCTTCGGGCAGGGGATGGTCTCGGTGGCACTGCTCTCCGTGCTGTTCGCCGGGCTCGGGCTGGTGGTCGCCGCGCTGACGCCGCGCAGGGGCTTCGGTGTCGCCGCCGTCATCGCCGTACTGACCATCACCTACGGCGCGGTCTCCACGGTCCAGGCGATCGCCTGGGAGACGGGTTCGGCCGGTGCCGTCACCTGGCTCGGGCTGTTCTCGCCCATCACGCTGATCGACGGGGTGCAGACCGCGTTCCTCGGGGCCTCCTCCGCCTTCCCGGGCGGTGAAGGGCCCGGAGCCGCCGCCGGTGTGGTCTATCTGATCGTTGTTCTCGCGCTCGTCGCCGGCTCGTACGCCGTACTGATGCGCCGCTACCGGAGGGTCGGCCTGTGACCACCATAGAGATCGACCACACCTCCCGCTGGTTCGGCAACGTGGTCGCCGTCAACGACGTGAGCATGACCGTGGGCCCCGGAGTCACCGGGCTGCTCGGGCCCAACGGGGCCGGGAAGTCCACGCTGATCAACATGATGGCCGGGTTCCTCGCGCCGTCGACCGGCAAGGTGACGCTCGACGGCACACAGATCTGGCGCAACGAGGCGGTCTACAAGGCGATCGGGATCGTGCCGGAGCGGGAGGGCATGTACGACTTCCTGACCGGCCGCGAGTTCGTCGTCGCCAATGCCGAGCTTCACGGGCTGGGCGACGCCGCCGCGCACAAGGCGCTGGCCACCGTCGAGATGGAGTACGCCCAGGACCGCAAGATCTCGACGTACAGCAAGGGCATGCGCCAGCGCGTGAAGATGGCGTCCGCGCTGGTCCACGACCCCTCGGTGCTGCTCCTCGACGAGCCGTTCAACGGAATGGACCCGCGTCAGCGGATGCAGCTCATGGAGCTGCTGCGCCGGATGGGGGCGGAGGGGCGCACGGTGCTCTTCTCCTCCCACATCCTCGAGGAGGTCGAGCAGCTCGCCTCGCACATCGAGGTGATCGTGGCCGGCCGCCATGCGGCGTCGGGCGACTTCCGGAAGATCCGCCGGCTGATGACGGACCGGCCGCACCGCTATCTCGTCCGGTCCAGTGACGACCGGGCCCTCGCCGCCGCACTGATCGCGGACCCCTCGACGGCGGGGATCGAGGTCGACGTCACGGAGAAGGCCCTGCGCATCCAAGCGGTCGACTTCGGGCGGTTCACGACGCTGCTGCCGAAGGTCGCGCGCGAACACGGCATCCGGCTGCTCACCGTCTCCCCGTCCGACGAGTCCCTCGAATCGGTCTTTTCCTATCTCGTAGCGGCCTGAGTAGTGGCCTGAAAGGAGCTGTGAAGCGTCATGTACGACCCCACAGTCGCCCGGCTCACCTACCGGGCCCTGCTCGGCCGGCGCCGGGCCGCCATCCTGTTCGTCCTGCCGGTCCTGCTGGTGGCCATCGCCGTGGCGGTACGGGCGTTCGCCGGTGCCGATGACGGTGTGGCCTCCGGGGTGCTGGGCGGTTTCGCCATCGCCACGATGGTCCCCCTCATCGGTGTCATCGCCGGCACCGGTGCCATCGGGCCGGAGATCGACGACGGCTCGATCGTCTATCTGCTCGCCAAGCCGGTGAAGCGGCCCACGATCGTCTTCACCAAGCTCATCGTCGCCATCGCCGTGACGATGCTCTTCTCGGCGCTGCCCACCTTCGTCGCGGGCCTGATCCTCAACGGCAACGGGGGTCAGATCGCCGTGGCCTACACGATCGCGGCGCTGGTCGCCTCGATCGCGTACAGCGCGCTCTTCCTGCTGCTCGGCACGGTCAGCCGGCACGCGGTCGTCTTCGGACTCGTGTACGCGCTGGTGTGGGAGGCGCTCTTCGGCAGTCTGGTGCCGGGGGCCAGGACGCTCAGTGTGCAGCAGTGGTCCCTCTCGGTCGCCGAGAAGGTCGCCGGGGAGGGCGTGATCACCTCGGACGTCGGCCTGCCGCTCGCGACCCTCCTGCTGGTCGGCGTGACGGTCGTGGCGACGTGGTACGCGGGTCAGAAGCTGCGGGCGCTGAAGCTCGCCGGCGAGGAGTGAGACCGCCCCGCACCCTCTGCAACCCCCGCCCACCGGGCGGGGGTTGTTCCATGCGCGGGGGCGGTCGGGTCGCGTGACTGTACGCTTGTCGGCTCGTTGTACAGGATGCGTGGAGGCAACTGGAATCTGTGGCGTCGAGCTTTCGTGAATTCGGGGAATGCCGGCAGCGGTGAGGCAGCGCCCACCCGGCCGGTCATCGAGTGAGTGGCAACCATGAGCGACCTCCGCCCTCTCGGCCCGGGGACAGGGCTGTCCTTGTCGTTCCCACGCACGAGAGGCATACCCATGTCCACGGAAGTCGCCCTGCTCGAATCCAAAGCCCTCCGGGTCGAGCAGATGGGGCGCGTCGAAGTCCTCGACAAGGTCAAGAGCCTTGTCATGCTTCCGGACGGAATTCACCTTCGCACAGAGGAGGTGGCCCGGTACTTCGAAGTATCCACAGAGGTCATCAGGAAGCTGACCCAGCGCCACCGCGCCGAGGTGGAGGAGAACGGCCTCAGGCTGGTGCGCGGCGCTGAGCTGCGCGCCTTCCATAGGGACATGATGTCCCTATGGAAGGGTGAGGGGCCGGAAAGTTATCCACAGGCGCCCACCCAGCTCACGCTTTACACCCGCAGGACCGTGCTCAACGTCGCCATGCTTCTTCGCGACAGCGACATCGCGCGCAGCGTCCGGACGCACCTGCTGGACGCGGAGGAGGGCCTCAGGACCTCCTACGTCTCGCTCGACCGGCGCGTCACCCGCATCGAGGGCTGCCTCGCCGACGTGGGCAGCGCGCTCCAAGAGCTCGGCCCCGTGCTCGGCCGGATGTCGCAGCGGCTCGACTCGCTCGACCGGAAGCTCGATGTCACGCACCAGGTCGTCGGTGCGATCAGCATCCGGCTCACCGACGTCTCGCACGACGTCATCCGCCTGGATGCCCGCATGGACGACCTCGGGCACCGGCTGAGGGATCTGGGCCGCCGTACGAGCGGCTGACGTACGTCCGGGGGCCACCGGAAAATGGCTGGCCCCCGGAGTCCGGTATCCGGCACAGTGAGGGGGACGGCGCGGGAAGGCGCCGTTCACGAGGACCGGGAGAGGAGCGCGGCGATGACCAGGAGTCCGAGTCCGTCGTGTTCCCGACAGGGCGGTCCGCAGCCGGCACCGCGGTAGCCTCATCAGCTGCCCGCGGTCGCCCGCGGCAGGACCCCCGGGTGGCCTCCGCCGCGCGTCGCGCGCGTGGCCACCCCCCGGAGGATTGGCCGAGTGGTAAGGCAGCGGCTTGCTAAGCCGTCGTCGGGGCGCGACCCCCGCGCGCGTTCGATCCGCGCATCCTCCGCCGGAGCTGGAAGACCGAAGTCCGAAGACCGGAGCCTGAAGAAGAGCCCCGCCTACGCGCGTGTGGTCGTCCGGAGCAGCTCCTCCAGCACCACCGCGATCCCGTCGTCCTCGTTCGACGCGGTGATCTCGTGTGCCACGGCCTTCAGTTCGTCGTGCGCGTTGGCCATGGCCACACCGTGCTGCGCCCAGCCGAACATCGGGATGTCGTTCGGCATGTCACCGAACGCCACGGTGTCCGCCGCCTTGAGTCCCAGCCGGCGGGCGGCGAGCGAGAGGCCGGTCGCCTTGCTCAGCCCCAGGGGCAGGATCTCCACGACCCCCGGGCCCGCCATGACGACGTTCACCAGGCTGCCGACGGCCTGCCGGGCGACTTCTGCCAGTGCGTCGTCGTCGAGCTCGGGGTGCTGTATGTAGACCTTGTTCAGCGGAGCGGTCCACATCTCGGCGGGGTCGGCCATGAAGACGGCGGGCAGCGGACCCTCCTGCACCTGATAACCGGGCCCGACCAGCACCTCGCCCTCCAGGCCGTCACGGCTCGCAGCCAGCGCGAGCGGGCCGACCTCCGCCTCGATCTTGGACAGCGCGAGGCCCGCGAGCTGCCGGTCCAGGGTGAGGGAGGTCAGCAGCTTGCGCTCACCCGCGTGGTAGACCTGTGCCCCCTGACCGCACACCGCCAGGCCCTCGTAGCCCAGGTCGTCCAGGATGTGCCGGGTCCACGGCACCGCGCGTCCGGTGACGACGATGTGCGCGGCGCCGGCCGCGGTCACCGCGGCCAGCGCCTCCCGGGTGCGGTCGGAGACGGTGTGGTCGTCGCGCAGCAGGGTGCCGTCGAGATCGGTCGCTACGAGCTTGTACGCGAAGGTCACTTGGAGACCGGCTCCAGAAGCTCGCGCCCGCCCAGGTACGGACGGAGGACCTCCGGTACCCGCACCGAACCGTCGGGCAGCTGGTGGTTCTCCAGGAGCGCCACGATCGTGCGCGGTACGGCGCAGAGCGTGCCGTTCAGCGTGGCCAGCGGCTGGACCTTCTTCCCGTCGCGCATACGGACGGAGAGCCGGCGTGCCTGGAAGCCGTCGCAGTTCGACGCGGAGGTCAGCTCGCGGTACTTGCCCTGGGTCGGGATCCAGGCCTCGCAGTCGAACTTCCGCGAGGCCGAGGACCCCAGGTCGCCGGTCGCGACGTCGATCACCTGGAACGGCAGCTCGAGACCGGTGAGCCACTGCTTCTCCCAGTCCAGGAGCCTGCGGTGCTCGGCCTCGGCGTCCGCCGGGTCGACGTACGAGAACATCTCGACCTTGTCGAACTGGTGGACGCGGAAGATGCCCCGGGTGTCCTTGCCGTACGTGCCCGCCTCGCGGCGGAAGCAGGGCGAGAAGCCCGCGTACCGCAGCGGCAGCTTGTCGGCGTCGAGGATCTCGTCCATGTGGTAGGCCGCGAGGGGGACCTCCGACGTGCCGACCAGGTAGAAGTCGTCCTTCTCCAGGTGGTACACGTTCTCCGCGGCCTGGCCGAGGAAGCCCGTGCCCTCCATGGCGCGCGGGCGGACCAGCGCGGGGGTCAGCATGGGGACGAAGCCGGCCTCGGTGGCCTGGGCGATCGCCGCGTTGACCAGGGCCAGCTCGAGCAACGCGCCGACGCCGGTCAGGTAGTAGAAGCGTGAGCCGGACACCTTGGCGCCGCGCTCCATGTCGATGGCGCCCAGCGCCTCGCCGAGCTCCAGGTGGTCCTTGGGCTCGAAGCCCTCCGCGCCGAAGTCGCGGATCGTGCCGTGCGTCTCCAGGACGACGAAGTCCTCCTCGCCGCCGACCGGCACGTCCTCGTGGACGATGTTGCCGAGCAGCAGGAGCAGCCGCTTGGCCTCGGCGTCCGCCTCGTCCTGTGCGGCGTCGGCCGCCTTCACCTCGGACTTCAGCTGATCGGCCTTCTTGAGGAGCTCGGCACGCTCCTCGGGGGTGGCCTTGGGGATCAGCTTCCCGAGCGACTTCTGCTCGGAGCGGAGTTCGTCGAAGCGGATGCCGGACGACCTGCGCAGCTCGTCGGCGGAGAGCAGGGCGTCGACGAGTGCGACGTCCTCTCCACGGGCGCGCTGGGAGGCGCGAACACGGTCGGGGTCCTCACGGAGCAGGCGAAGGTCAATCACCCCTCAAGGCTACCGGTGCGGGGATCCACCGCTCGAACCGATATCGACGAGCGTGGCGCTTTGCCCGAATTGCCGGAATCAATAATCTTGGGGGAGCCGCGAGCCGACAGTGGGGTGAAGATCGTCAATTAAAGGGTCGCACTGCCGCGAAAAGGGAACAAGGCGGCCTGTCGCTTGACGCATCACCGGTGCGTGGGCGGGGAGTTGGCGGCTTCGGGCGGGCGTGTTGTCCACAGGGTGCCGTCGATCCCATTAGTTATCCACAGGCTGTGAAGAAGATCTGTGGATGCCGGAGGGGATCGTTCCGAAAGCGGCATGACGGGACAGGAAACCGCAACTCAAACCTCGCCCGCGCACTCATTCGGGTGGGTATTCCTCGTTCCAATGAGTTGATCAACGGAATTGGAGGGACACGGGGGGAGCTGTGACCCCATGGGGGATCCAGGAATGCTGGGGCGATTTGTCGACCATGTCGTGTTGCGGTGTCGACTTGTCCCCAGGTCGCAGAGGTGGCCTGTGGATAACTTTGTGCGTGGAACGAAAATCTGCAGGTAGGACCGGCGAGGTTCGGGCCGGGCCCTTCCCACAGGCTTCAGACACGGCCGTCCTGGCTGCGGGCCAGCCAGTCGGAGGCCTCGGTGAAATCGGTGTCCGACGTCCCGATCCGCAAGGGGCTCACCTCGTCGGGCGTCACTCCCGCGCGCGGATACGAACCCAGGAACCGCACCTTCGGGCAGATCCGCTTCAGTCCCATCAGGGCCTCGCCGACGCGCCGGTCCGCGATGTGCCCCTCGGCGTCCACGGCGAAGCAGTAGTTCCCGATGCCCGCCCCGGTGGGCCGGGACTGGATCAGCATCAGGTTGACGCCCCGGACGGTGAACTCCTGGAGCAGTTCGAGGAGGGCGCCCGGCCGGTCGTCACCGAGCCAGATGACCACGGAGGTCTTGTCGGCCCCCGTGGGCGCGGAGGGCCGGGCGGGGCGCCCCACCAGGACGAAGCGGGTCTGGGCGTTCTCGGCGTCGTGGATCTCCGTGACCAGGGCTTCCAGACCGTAGGTCGCCGCGGCGAACTCACCGGCGAAGGCGGCGTCGTAGCGCCCCTCCTGGACCAGCCGCGCGCCGTCGGCGTTCGAGGCCGCCGACTCCCACACCGCGTTCGGAAGATGGGCCGCCATCCAGTTCCGCACCTGAGGCTGAGCGGCCGGGTGGGCGCTGACGGTCTTGATGTCCGAGAGCTTCGTCCCGGGGCGCACCAGCAGGGCGAACGTGATGGAGAGCAGCACTTCGCGGTAGATCATCAGCGGATCGCCCGTGGTCAGCTGGTCGAGAGTCGTGGTGATCCCGCCCTCCACGGAGTTCTCGATGGGGACGAGTGCCGCCGCTGCCTCCCCCTTCCGCACCGCGTCCAGTGCCGCCGGCACCGAGACCATCGGGACGAGTTCGCGGGTGGCGGCTTCGGGGAGCGTACGGAGGGCCACCTCGGTGAAGGTGCCTTCGGGGCCGAGGTAGGCGTAGCGCGTGGCTGACATACGGTCACCCTAATGTGCCGCCGCACGGTGCCGTGCGCCTCGCGCCTGCGGGCGCCCGGGGCCGTGGAACCCGCCTCGGGACTCGGGCGAAAGGCGCGCGGCCTCACGCCTCCAGCAGCCGCTGCCCCACGTACTCCCCGGACGCGGCGCCCCCCGGCACGGCGAAGAGACCGCTCGCCTCGTGCCGGATGAACGGTGAGAGCGCGTCCCCGCGGTCGAGCTTGCGCTGGACCGGGATGAACCCCTTGTACGGATCGGCCTGCCAGCAGATGAAGAGCAGACCGGCGTCCGGGGTGCCGTCGTCGGAGATGCCGTCGTGGTACGAGAACGGGCGGCGCAGCATGGCGGCGCCCCCGTTCTTCTCGGGGGAGGAGATCCGGGCGTGCGCGTTGTCGGGGATCAGCAGCTTGCCGTCCGCCCCCGCCTTGTCCAGGTCCATCTCGGTGTCCTCCGAGCCGCCGCTGAGCGGGGCGCCGTCCGCCTTGCGCCGCCCGATGACCCGTTCCTGACGCTTGACCGTGAGCTCCTCCCAGTCGTCCAGGAGCATCCTGATCCGGCGGACGACGGCGTACGAGCCGCCTGCCATCCAGGCGTACGCCGCCGAGCCGCCGGAGGGCACGAAGATCCGCTTCTCGAAGTCGCTCTCGGCCGGTTTCGGGTTGTTGGTGCCGTCGACCTGACCCATCAGATTGCGCGTGGTCATCGGACGGTCCGTGGCGCCCGGGGTGCGGTTGAAGCCGTTCATCTGCCAGCGCACCCGGGCCGTCGAGCCGGCCTCCTTCTGGAGGGCGCGCAGCGCGTGGAAGGCGACGAGCCCGTCGTCGGCGCCGATCTGCACCCAGAGGTCGCCCTCCGACCGCTTGGCGTCGAGGCGGTCGGAGGAGAAGGCGGGCAGCGGATCCAGGGCGGCGGGGCGGCGGTCGGTCAGACCGGTGCGGTCGAAGAAGGTCCGGCCGAACCCGAAGGTGACGGTCAGGGAGGACGGACCGGCATCCAGGGACACCCCGGTGTCGTGGGCACGGCCGTGATCCGCCGGCTCACCGGCCATCAGGCGTTCCGCCACGGCCGACCAGCGGCGCATCAGGGCGGCCGCCTCCTTGCGCCCCGCGGCGGGTGCCAGATCGAAGGCGACCAGGTGTCCGCGGGCCTGAAGCGGAGTGGTGATCCCCGCTTGATGTTTCCCGTGAAACATCGCCTCGGTCGAGCCGACCGTGGTCAGCGGCGTCGGCCCGTCCCCTCGCGTCACCGCATAGCCGCCCGCACCGCCTGCCGCGCCCAGGACGAGACCCGCCGCGCCGGCCGCGCCCGCACCGCCGAGCAGCCGACGCCGGGAGACGACGCCCGCGTCACCGGAACGCTCCGTGGGGTTGTCCTTCTTCTTGCTCACCCTGCTCAGCCGATCTTCACGTTCTTGTCGATGGTCGTCTGGTCGATGTCCGAGGTACGCACCGTCACGGCGACCTCCCAGTCGCCCGCCATCGGGATCTGCACCCCGCTCGCGGTCCAGTGCCCCTCGGTGAGGCGGTCGGGGACGACCGGCAGCGGGCCGATGTCCTTGGACTCCAGGGTGAAGGCGAGCTTCACCTCGGGGACGTCCATCGGGCGGCCGTCGGGTGCGTCGACCCAGAGGTGCACGCTGTTCGATCCGGTCCCGCCGGGCGAGATGTCCAGGCGCACCGTCCCCTTGCCGTTCTCGCCACCGGTGTCGAAGGGCATGCTCAGGTTCAGCTGCCCGCCGGAGACCGGCGCCGGAGCCGTCGTGGTGGTGCCGCGCGCGGCCTCCTCCTCGGTGCGGCCGGGCTCGGTGGACGTGAGGATCGTCGTGACGACGAGCAGCACGACGGCGATGCCCGTCTCGACCATCACAGAGCGCCGCAGCCCGGAGCGGTCCGGATCGGCGTCGCGGGCGCGCTTCTCCTTCGTCGCCGTCAGGGCGGCCCGCTGCCGGGAGAGCTGGGCGGCGCGCTCCGGATCCGCCTCCCCGTCGGACGCGGGACCAGGTTCCGGTGATTCCGGCGGAGCGGTCCCAGCGGTGTCAGCGGCCGCATCGGTGTCAGGAGTGCCAGGGGTGTCATCAGCGTCATCGGCGTCATCGGTGTCAGGGGTGGCGGACGCGGATCCGGTGCGCTCGCTCAGCCGCCCCGTCCACCGCCGGGATATCCACGCGACCCCGAGGAGCAGGGCGACGAGTGCCACCTTTATGAGCAACAGCTGCCCGTAGCGGGTGCCGGTCAGCGCCGACCACGATCCGACCTGGCGCCAGGACTGATAGAGGCCGGTCGCGGCGAGGACGATCACACTGCCGAACGCCACGCGCGAGAACCGGCTTACCGCGACACTCGTGATGTCCGGCGTCCGGTACAGGGCGACCAGCAGCGCGGTGAGTCCGCCCAGCCAGGCTGCGACGGCGAGGAGGTGCAGCACGTCGACCGGCATGGCGATGCCGGGCTGGATCCCCGTCGACGCGTGCTCGGCCAGGGCCCACGTACCGGCGATCCCGATGGCGATGACCGCGCCGCCCGTCGCGAGTCCGAAGGTGAGGTCCTGCCTCTCCTTCTCGTCCTCGCGCTTGGCGTACGCCCCGAAGAGGACGGCGATGAAGAGTGCGGAGGCGCCCAGGAGCAGCAGCCGGGAGACCAGCGCGGCCCCCGGCTTGGTGTCGAGGACGGACTGGAGGCCGTCGAGGTCGAAGGCGTCCGCGAGCTTGCCCGATCCGGTGTACGGATTGCGCAGGAGCAGCATGGCGAGGGTGGATGCGGTGAGCGTGACCCAGCCGCGTACGACGAGCCGCTGCAGCGGACGCGCGCCCGCCCCGCGCTGCCAGCAGGCGAGCACGAAGGCCGAACCGCCCGCGAGCAGGATGAATCCCGCGTACGCCGCGTAGCGCGCGATGCCGTAGAGCGCACCCACGAGCCCGCCGCCGGCTCCGCCCGAGGGCAGCGACACGGTGGTCTCCGAAGGGGCGCCGACGGAGAAGGTGAAGGCTCCCGAGACCGGATGGCTGTCCGCGGAGACGGCCTGCCAGGCCACGGTGTACGTGCCGTCGGGCAGGCCGCTGTGGAGCTGGACGGCGTACCGCACGGCGCCGCCGCTCGTCAGATCGCGGGGTGCGCCCTCGTCGGCGCGCTCACCGCTGGGGTCGAGGACCCGGATCGAGTCGTCGTCCATGGCGATCTGCTCGGAGAACGTGAGCGTCACTTCATCGGGCGCGGTGGCGACCACCGCCCCGTCCTGCGGGTCGCTTCCCGTGAGAGCGGCGTGCGCGGACGCGGGGCTCGCGCCGGCCAGCACCAGTCCGAGCAGCAGACTGATCAGCGTGGCGAGGAGCGCGGCCGCGACGAGCGGCCGTCGTATCGGGGAGGGACCGAGGCGCGGGGCGGTAGCCGTCATGGGGTGTCAGTACCTCACTGCTTCTTCGGGTCGTAGGTGGTCTCCCGCACGGGGATGTCGACCTTGATGGGGTCGGCCTTCTCGAAGTGCAGTTCCACGGAGACCGTCTCTCCCCGCTTGGGCTGCTGCTTCAGCTCGGTGAACATGAGGTGGTTCCCGCCGCGTTCGAGATCGAGCTCCCCGCCGGCGGGCACCTCGAAGGACGTGACCATCCGCATCGTCCGGTTCTTCGTCTCGTGGATGGAGACGTGGTCCGAGAGGGAGCTCGTCACCGAGGTGAGCCGGTCGGTGGCGTCGCCGCTGTTCTTCACGAGGAGGAAGCCGGCCGCCATGTCGCTGACGGGCTGGGGCATGAAGGCCCCGGTCACCTCCAGCCGCGGCACGCTGTCGGAGGAACACGCCGTCAGCGCGAGCCCGGTGGTGAGGGCCAGTGCGCCGACGACGGCAGTGCGGCGGTTCACGGGGTCTCCCCCTTGACCAGTTCCGGGAGGTCCTCGGTGTAGTCCTCGGCCGTGGTGTCCTCGCTGTAGAGCACGTACCCCTTGTCGGTCTTCGGGGAGAACGCGATGACCTGGGCGCCGTGCATCGAGACGACCGTGCCGTCCTTCTCCTTCTTCGGCGGGTCGATGCCGATGCCGATCTGCCGCGCTCCCGCCTGGATGGCCGCGAAGTCGCCGGTGAGACCGGTGAAGTCGGGGTCCTGGGCCTTGAGCCAGCTGCCCAGGGACGCCGGGGTGTCCCGCTCGGGGTCCGTCGTGACGAAGACGACCTGGAGCTTGTCCTGTTCGGCCTCGGGCAGGGCCCGCTTGGCGACGGCGATGTTGCTCATGGTCAGCGGGCACACGTCGGGACAGTTGGTGTAGCCGAAGTAGATGAGGGTCGGCTTGCCCTTGGTCTTCTCACGCAGGTCGTACTTCTTGCCGTGCGTGTCGGTGAGTACGAGGTCGGGCTTGGTGAACGGCTGGTCGAGCACGGTCGCGGGCCCGGACGCGGCCGAGGAGGAGACGTCGGCGACGGAGTTGTCCGCCGAGTCCCCTTCGCTGCCGCAGGCCGACAGGGTCAGTGCGGCCGCGGCGGCGAACGCCGCGGCCAGCACCGTCTTCTTGCTGTGCATGGAGAGCTGTTTCCTGATCTGTGAATACGTGTGGTGGGGCAGGTGGATCAGGCGCTGCGGCGGCGGCCGGCGAGGACGCCGAAGGCGACCCCCGCGACGCCGACGACGATGCCGACGATGCCCAGGACGCGGGCGGTGCTGTCGGTGCCCGACGAGGACGCGTCCTCCGACGACGCGGTCGTCTCCTTCGCCTCGTCCGTCCCGCCGCTCTTGTCATCGGCGGCGGCGGCACCGTGGGCGTCGGCCGCCGGGGCGGTCAGCGCGAGCACCGGAGCAGGGCTCTCGGGCTCTTCGCCGCCCTCGGTGGGCTCCTCGATCCAGCGGACGACTTCCTTGTTGCTGTACGTCTGGAGGGCCTTGAAGACGAGCTGGTCGGCGTCCTCGGGGAGCTGCCCGACCGAGAGCGGGAACTGCTGGAAGAAGCCGGGCTCGATACCGCTGTCGTCCGCGGTCCAGGTGACCTTGGAGACCGCCTCGTTGATCTTCTTGCCGTGCACCTCGAGCGGCTCGGCCAGCTTGCTCTTGGTGACCTCGATCTTCCAGCCGGCCACCGGCTGCGGGCTGACGGACGCCAGCGGATGGTCCGTCGGGAAGTTGATTTCGAGCTTGACTGTGGAGGCGTTGTCGCGCTCGTTGGGCACCTTGAAGTTGACGGTGGCGTAACCGCCCTTGGCGGCCTCACCCTGCGGCTGCACGCTGACGTGAGCCGAGGCGGTGCCGGCGAGCAGCAGGACGGTGGACGCGGCGACGCCGCCGGCGAGGGCGATGCGGGAAACGTTCATGGCAGGGATCACTCCACAGGTCATGAGGAAAAGGTGGTCCGGCGCGCGGAGGCGCGACGGCATCACGACCACCTCTTCACCGGAGTCCCGGCCGAGGGGTCGCGTCAGGCTGCGCGTACGTATGCGGGCGGCGGCCCGCGCCTGATCACCATGTGCTGCAGAGGGTCTCCGGTGGCCGGCGCGGGAGCGTCGACGGCGCTGCGGAGGGGGCGCGGCCCGGTCGTGGGCCGGCCCGGGAGCCCCGCACGCAGTGCGCGTACGAGCGCCATCGCCGCCCGCAGCGCGCGCAGCCGGGCCGCGGCCGCGAGCTGCCGGCCGCCGTGCGCCGAGAGCCTGGCCAGCCGGAAGAGAGCGATCTCGCCGCGGCGCAGCAGCCAGCCCGTGGCGAGTGCGGCGAGGAGGTGCCCCAGGAGCATGGGGAGGCTGGGCAGGCCGGACATCAGGGTGTCCAGGAGCGTCGGAGCGGCATCCGGGGCGGCTGCCGCTCCGGACGCCAGGTGTGTGTGCCCCTGGGCCACGGTCGCGGGGTCCAGGCCCGCGGTGGTCACGATGCGGTGGGCCTCCCCGGCGCTCAGCTGCGCCGGTCCCGCACCGCACACCAGCCCCGCGGCGAAGCGGATCAGCGAGTCGTCCCCGGACCCCGCCGCGGTGGCCGGCGCGTGCCGTCCGAGCCCGAAGACGATGTGCAGGGCGAGCTGTCCGGCCGCGAGGGCGGCGGTGATCGAGAGGAGGGTCCGCTCACGTCCGGCGAGCGCCGTCGCGACGGCGAAGACTCCGGCGAACCCTGCCAGCAGACTCCAGCCGGGCACACCCACGCCTGCGGCGAAGCCGTGTCCGGCGGCGGCGAGCACGACGCAGACCGCGGTGAACACCGCGGTCCTCAAAAGCCGCATACCGGCTCCGGCGCGTGCGACAGGCATAGACATGGCCGGGTCATCATCCCACTGAGCCCCCCGTCTCCGTACGGCAGGTCCGGAAGGTTTGCATCCGTCCCCATCAGGGAGTGATCAGGGTGTGTTGCACCTGTTCATGGGCGGATCGATGCCGCCCCGCGGCCCCGGTCGGCACCGGGCATACACCGGTGGACGGAATATCCGCATCCGCCGAATGAGGGCTGTCGTGGCCGGTCCGTGCTTACGGAGCACCGATCGCGGCAATACGTATCGGTATGTCGAGCCGCAGCCAGGAGGCTGGAGCATGAGCATGTGGTGGTCACTCCATTTGCGGCGCGAAGCTGCGAGCGTTCCGCTCGCCCGTCGTTTTCTGCTCGGCACCATGGAGACCGCAGGGGTGGATCCCGACATCTCCTACGACCTCTCCGTCGCGCTCAGCGAAGCCTGTGCGAACGCCGTCGAGCACGGCGGCGGCCTGCGGGACGCGGGTGAGGCCGGAGACGCCGGCCCGGCCCCCGTCGGTGGTGGGCAGCCCGGGCGCGCCTGCGGGCAGTACCGGGTCACCGCGTATCTGGACGGCGAGAAGTGCCGTATCGAAGTCGCCGACTCGGGGCCAGGCTTCCCCTCCCGGCGCCCGCTTCGTACCGCCGCGGAACCCTCCGCCTCGCGACCTGCGGGCGACCCCGCGCACTCGCGTACGGCGGTGCACCCTCCTGCCATGGCCGAGAGCGGGCGCGGGCTCTGCCTGATCGAGGAGCTCGCCGATCACGTCCACTTCGGCAACCGGCCGGGTCACGGCGCGGTGGTGAGCTTCGACAAGGTCCTGAAATGGCGGGAGGGCGCGCTGCTCATGGTGTCCTGAGCAGCGCGCCCTCCGTGGCGCGGGACGCGGCCTTCCGCGCCGGCCGTGTCAGCCCTTGAGCCGGGCCATCCACGCCTCGACCTCGTCGGCCCGACGGGGAAGCGCCGCGGACAGGTTGCGGTTGCCGTCCTCGGTCACGAGGATGTCGTCCTCGATCCGGACGCCGATCCCCCGGTACTCCTCGGGCACGGTCAGGTCGTCGGCCTGGAAGTAGAGTCCAGGCTCGACCGTGAGGCAGACCCCGGGCTCCAAGATGCCGTCGACGTACGACTCCGTGCGCGCGACGGCGCAGTCGTGGACGTCCATGCCGAGCATGTGGCCGGTGCCGTGCAGCGTCCAGCGGCGCTGGAGGCCCAGCTCCAGGACCTTGTCCACGGACAGGTCGCCCAGCAGGCCCCACTCGACCAGCTTCTGTGCCAGGACCCGCTGCGCGGCGTCGTGGAAGTCGCGGAAGGCGGCGCCGGGCTTCACGGCCGCGATGCCGGCCTCCTGGGCCTCGTACACCGCGTCGTATATCTTCCGCTGCAGCGGCGAGAACGTGCCGTTGATCGGCAGTGTGCGGGTCACGTCGGCGGTGTAGAGCTCGTCGGTCTCCACGCCCGCGTCGAGCAGCAGGAGCTCGCCGGAGCGGACCGCGCCGTCGTTGCGGACCCAGTGCAGCGTGGTGGCGTGGGGGCCGGCCGCGCAGATCGATCCGTAGCCGATGTCGTTGCCGTCGACGCGGGCGCGCAGGAAGAAGGTGCCCTCGATGTAGCGCTCGCTCGTCGCCTCGGCCCTGTCGAGGACCTTGACGACGTCCTCGAAGCCGCGCGCCGTCGCGTCGCAGGCCTTCTGCAGCTCGGCGATCTCGAAGGCGTCCTTGACCAGACGGGCCTCGGAGAGGAAGACGCGCAGCTCCTCGTCGCGCTCAGCGGTGACCTTGTCGGTGAGGGCGGCGTCGATACCCGCGTCGTGCCCGCGGACGTTGCGCACCGGGCCGGTGGCCTCGGCCAGCGCGGCCGGGAGCTCGCGGACGTCCTTCGCCGGGATGCCGAGCAGCTGCTCGGCCTCGGTGAGGGAGTTGCGGCGGCCGACCCACAGCTCACCCTGGCCGTCGAGCCAGAACTCGCCGTTCTCACGGTCGGAGCGGGGCAGGAGGTAGACCGTCGCCGCGTGCCCGCCCTCGGAGGGTTCGAGGACCAGGACGCCGTCCTGGGTCAGGTCACCGGTGAGGTACGCGTACTCGGTGGAGGCGCGGAAGGCGTACTCGGTGTCGTTGGAGCGGGTCTTCAGGTTGCCCGCGGGGATGACGAGCCGCTCGCCGGGGAAGCGCGCGGAGAGCGCGGCGCGGCGGGCGGCGGTGTAGGAGGCCTGGGCGATCCGCTCCAGGCCGTGCAGCTCCGTGTCGGCCCAGCCGGACTTCATGTTCTCGGCGAGCTCATCGGAAATGCCCGGGTACAGGCCGTTCTTCCGCTGCTTGATCGGCTCTGCTTCCGCTGTTTCCGGGGTCTCCGGGGCGAGCTCCTCAGACACGTTTTGTCCTCCTTGTACGACACTGGGCCTTCTCCATCGTACGGGCGTACGGAAGGGGGCCCAGTGCCGGAAGACCTCTTACACGTCCGGAGCCGCGACCGCCGGTCCTCGTGGGTCCGGCGGCCGGGGTCTCAGTCGAAGCGCGCGGCCAGCAGGGCGACGTCCTCGGCGCCGTCGTTCGCGTTCGCGCCGTCGGGCAGGAGGGTCCGCAGGACGTGGTCCGCCACGGCCCCGGGATCCTGGCGCAGGACCTTCGGCACCCCGGCCGCCGCCGAGTGCAGCCGTGCGAACGCCCGGTCCCTGGTCTCACCGGTACGGCGCAGCAGCGCGTCGGTGTAGAACAGCACCGTCTCGCCGGCCCGGGGCGTGAATTCCACGCTCGGCGCCTCCCAGCAGGACAGCATGCCCAGCGGTGCGGAGAGGCTCGTCTCCACGAATTCGGTGCGTCGCTCGCCGGTCACCAGCGGCGGTGTGTGCCCCGCGCCGGCGAACACGATCGTGCGCCGGTCGGGTTCGCAGTACGCGTAGAGGGCGGTCGCCGCGGAGGCCGGTTCGGTCAGCCGCAGCAGCAGTTCGAGGTCGGCGAGTACGGCGACGGGGTCCTCGCCCTCCATCACGGCGTAGGCCCGCAGCCCTGCGCGGAGCCGGCCCATCGCGGCCAGGGCGGCAGGCCCCGAGCCGCCGACCGAGCCGACGGCCAGGCCGAGGGCGTTGTCCGGGAGCGGCAGCGCGTCGTACCAGTCACCGCCGCCCGCGGGAGCGGCACGGCGGCGGGCGGCCAGCCGTACTCCGGGGACCCGGGGCAGCCTGCTGGGGAGGAGCTCCTCGGTGACGACCGCGGCGTCCGCCCTGGCGCGTTCGAGTTCGAGGAGGCGGGCGACGTGTTCCGAGGCGTAGCGGGCGTACGACCCTACGAGATGGCACTGGCGTTCCAGGGGTTCCGCCGGTTCGTCGTACAGCCAGACGGCCGCGCCGAGCCGGCCGGCGGTTTCGGTGGCGAGGGGCTGCGCGTAGCTGGCGGCGTAGCCGAGCCGGGCGGCGACCTCGCGGCAGCGTGGATCGAGGCCGGTGTCGCCGAGGATGTCGGGACTGGCCAGGGGGCCGTCGGTATCAGGGAGGCCGTCGAGGAACCGGCCGTACGCGGTGGCGTCGCGCGGCACAGTCTCGATATGCCCGAGGTCGGCTCGGGCGAGGCCGAGCCCGATCGTGCGGGACGGCCCGCGGCCGTCGGCGGGTTCGAGGACGAGGAGCCCACGGCCCGCGCCGACGAGTGCCGCCCCGGCGGTCAGGAGCTCGTCGAGAGCGCTGTCCAGGGTGCTGGTCCCGGCCAGCCGCTCGGTGAGTTCGTGCAGGGTGGTGAGGTCGGACACCCAGCCGGCCAGCCGGTCCTGGATGAAGGCGACCGGCGCGGCGGGCACGGCTTCCATGGGTGCGGCAGTGTGCGTTGAAACGGGAACCATGGGATCGATTCCAGCCACTTTCGGAAGGTGGGGGGCGCTCATGGCAATCGGCTTTCCGACTGGTGCGTTTTGTCGAATAGCATCGCAAACCCCCATGTCGTTCTGCGCCGCTATCGGTGCAACCACATGTACACGCACCCACATCTACACGCACAACTGAGGTGATGTCCAGCATTGTCCTTACGGTATTTATGGTGTCCATGAGGCAGTCAACTTGGCCGAAAAATGCACCCCCGGGCGGTTTTTTGCGATCGACTGGGCGTGCTCGACAGGGAGAGCCCTCGGGGTGAAATGCCGGAGGGAGCGTCATCCCGGTCATGCGGGGTACGTAATCGTGGATGGCCGAGGGCAGTTGTGACCGCCCCGGAACCCGACAGCGAGCCCGGGCGTCCTTACAGGTGACGGCCGCCCGCCCACCGCCCCGAGTGGCGGGATTGCACAAGGGACGGCACGCGCGATGCGCACGCCGGCCGCGCGATGTTTTGGCTGGACTCGGCTCGGTTCAACTCGGTTCGACTCGGCTCAGCTCCATTCTGTTCGGTTCCACTCTGCTCGGCTCGGCTCACGCTCGGCACCGACTGACGTCCGTACCGCAGACCCGATGAGCAAGCACGCACAGCGAAGAGACGCCCACGTGGTGTAACGAGTACGTGGTGCGATGTGGACCTCGGCGTTCAACGGAAAGGAACGAGCGCTCATGCGCGAGATCCTCGGAAGGCGACGCAGGCACCGGCCCCGGCGCAAGGCAAGTTCCGCCCAGCTCGACGCGGCACTGGCCTGTGCCACCGTCCGGAAGTGGCCCGTGCTCCCCGGAGCAGGCCTTGCGACGGGAGCCGTACGCGGTGAACGCGGCCGCGGCTGTGCCTGTCCTGATCCCGAGTGCGCCGTACCGGGCGCACATCCCTTCGATCCGGGCCTGCTCGCGGCGACCACCGACGCGCGCATGGTGCGCTGGTGGTGGACCAACCGGCCCACCGCGCCCGTCGTCCTGGCCACCGGTGGCCAGGCGCCCTGCGCGCTGAGCCTGCCGGCAGTCGCCGGCGCCCGGGCCCTGACCGCGCTCGACGGCATGGGGGTGCGGCTCGGCCCTGTGGTGGCGACACCCACCAGGTGGTCGTTGCTGGTCGAGCCCTACACCCTGGAACGGCTCGGCGAGCTGCTGCACGCCAAGGACCGGGTGCCCAGCTCTCTGCGGTTCCACGGGGAGGGCGGCTATCTCATCCTGCCCCCGTCCGAGGTGGGCACGGGGCAGGTGCGCTGGGAACGCGCGCCGGAGGCGGGGAACGCCGCGCCGTGGCTCCCGGATGTGGAGTCCGTCCTGGACGCGCTCGTCGAGGCGAGCAACAGCGCTCCGGACGGCGGGAGCCGGCTCGCCTACTGAGCGGGCGGCGGTAGACCGACCGACGCGGGAACAGCGGGCGGCTCACCCCTTCAGGGGTGTGGGCCCGCCCGGTTTCCGTGCGCCACGGCCGGCCCACGCCAGGAAGATGCAATTGCATCCGCGCAAAAGCCGGTGCCCGCAGGCTTTCTGGCGGCCTTTTCGCGGATTGCGGAAACGGTGCGCGCGGTGAGGCCGGTGTGAATGTTTCCCGCGTGCCGGGCCCTTTCGCGGTGCCCGCGGCATCGTGGCTTTCTGTCTGAAAGCGAACGCCCGGTGTGCCGGGGGCCCTGGGGTGCGCGCCGCTCCGGCGCTGCGCCGGGCCCCGCCCCGTACAGGGGAGTTGACGGGCACGAGCCTGTCGGCCAGGTGCTCCGCCGAGGCGGGCGGCAGGTGGGGCCGGTCAGTCGCCGCAGGCCGCCGGTGAGCCGAGTGCTCCGGCGTGCGCCCCGGGCGTACGGGCCTGGAAACGAGGACGCCCGGCCGCTGGCGACGGGGGATGCACCAGCGACCGGACTTCCAGAACCGTAACAAGAGATCTGCCGTTAGCAAATTCGATCTCGCCTATTCGGACACCGATTTACCGACGGGTACGGGGAGTTGTGACGGGAGTCACCGCCGCGTCCCCGCTCTCGTCACTGTCAGCTGAGCGTCACTTGGCGGTTGGTGAGCCCCCCGCGTGCGCGGCGCTCATCGGCCGTCAGCGGGGCGTCCGAGGCGAGCGCTCCGGCGAGCCGCTCCGCGAACTCGGCCGCGGGCTTCTCGCAGTCCTCGGCCCCCATCGCGCTCGGCAGGTCCCAGACCGGGACCATGAGCCCGTGCGCACGGAAGGAGCCCACCAGACGGGTCTCCTCGCCGAGCGAGGAGGCGCCCGCCGCGTGCAGCCGGGCGAGGGCGTCGAGGAGCTGCTCCTCGGGGTGCGGCATGACCCAGCGCAGGTGGTTCTTGTCCGGCGTCTCGCACCAGTAGGCCGCGTCCACGCCGGAGAGCCGGGTGGTGGGGATGGCGGCCGCGTTGGCACGCTCCAGCGAAGCCGACACCTCCGCCGTGGCGTTCTCGGCGTCCGGGACCCAGAATTCGAAGCCGGAGTGCACGACCGGCTCGAACGCGGCGTCGGGGTCGAGGACGTCCTGCAGGCGCGGGCCGTCGGCAGGAACCCGGCGGGCGGTGACCGGGGAGCCGGGCTCGGCCTCCAGCGCGCGCTGCAGGGTGTCCGCGAGATCGCGGCTGAGGTCACCGGACGAGGTGTCGTTCTGCAGGGCGAGAAGGACGGAGCCGTCGTCGCGGCGCAGTGCCGGCCAGGCCATCGGCAGCACGGTCGCGAGCGACACGGACGGTACGCCCTCGGGGAGCCCGCCCTTCAGCGTCAGCTCGACGGTGGCGGCCGGGACCAGCTCGCGCAGGGCGATCCAGTCGCACTCCCCGGAGATTCCCTCGAAGGGGCGCTGGACCAGCTCGGTCACGGCGTGGGCGGCGGCGCGTCCGTGACACGCCTTGTAACGGCGGCCCGAACCGCACGGGCAGGGCTCACGAGCCCCTACGACCGGGATTTCACCGTCCTTGAGCTGCGGCTTCCCGGCCTTGGACTGAGGGCGCTTCTTGGCCATGGTGGGCGATCTCCCGATTGCGACAGTGCGGTCTCGGGCGCGAGCCTAGCCGTCCCGGTGAGGACCGGGTCACACCCGCCGGGCGCACCCGCCGTGGCACATCCGACGTGGCCCCTCGCGGACTGCTCCACCGGGCCGCGCGCCGATCCGCTCTCAGCCCGCGTCGTCGAAGGCTTCGAGGACGTCGGCGAGTTCCAGCCCGTCCAGCGAGCCGAATCCACTCATCGAGCCCAGTCCGCCCAGTCCGTCGAGACCGGACCGCCCGCGGCGTGCGGACTTCCCGGGGCCCGGGGACGCCGTCGTGAAGCCGCCCGTGCCGGGGCCCGCGGAGACGAGTGCCCAGACGGTGACCTCGCCGGCCGTGTCGTCCCGTACGCCCCACTCCTGGGCGAGGGCGCTGATGATGTTGAGCCCGCGCCCACCGCGCGCGGTGACCGACGGTGTGGCCGGGACCGGCCTGGTCGGCCCGCCGCCGTCCGTGACCTCGACGGTCAGGTCACCCGTCCTCTCCACGCGCCACGCGGCGCGGATGTCGCCGTCTCCCACCTCTGAGTGTCGCCCCAGCGGCCTGCCGTGCCGGCAGGCGTTGCTGAGGAGTTCGGAAAGGATCAGTACAGCGTCGTCGACCACGGTGTCCGAGACCCCGTTGCTGCGCAGCTGCTCGCGCATACAGTGCCTCGCCCGCCCCACGCCCGCAGGGCCATGGGGTACGGCCATGCTCGACGACGCGGGCACTTCCTGTGCCACCACAAACGCCACCCCCGAGACCTCCTTTGCCCCACGCCACGGATTGGATGCCCCCCTGGGCTGCGCCGGAAACCGGCCAAAGCCCTGTCAGTGATGCACTCGTAACGATCGATTGCGGAGCGAATGCGCCGGTGCACCCCGGGTAACTGATGTTAAGAGCGGCCAAGTTGCGAAAGAACCTGCTTCGGGCGGTTCGTGATGATTGCCTCCACCCCCAGGCGCACGCAGAGCTCGACGTCCTCCGGCTCGTTCACGGTCCACACGTGCACCCGGTGTCCCGCCCTGTGCAGCCGTTCGATGTACCCGGGGTGATTGCGTACGATCCGCATCCCCGGGCCGGCGATCCGGGCTCCTGCGGGGAGCCGCCCGTCACGCAGCCTCGGTGAGACGAACTGCATCAGGAAGACGGTGGGCAGGGTGGGGGCCGCGGCCCGGACGCGGTACAGGGACCGTGCGGAGAAGCTCATGACGCGTACCGGGGACGGCCCGTCGGCCGGCGGGGCGTCCAGGCCGAACCGCTTGAGCAGATGGAGCAGCCGCTCCTCGACCTGTCCTGCCCAGCGCGTGGGGTGCTTGGTCTCGATGGCCAGCTGGAGCGGACGGCCGCCCGCCCGGACGTCGTGGGCCAGCTCGAGGAGCCGTTCCAGGGTGAGCACGGAGGTGAGCTCGCCCGGCACCGGGTCCCAGTCCGGGGACTCCTCGTGGTCCTTCCAGGAGCCGAAGTCGAGAGCGGCGAGATCGGCCAGTTCCAGGGCGGAGACGGCACCCCTGCCGTTCGACGTGCGGTTCACCCTGCGGTCGTGCACACAGACGAGCTGTCCGTCCGCGGTGAGACGGACATCGCACTCCAGCGCGTCCGCCCCGTCCTCGACGGCCTTCCGGTACGCGGCCAGGGTGTGCTCAGGGGCGTCGTCCGAGGCCCCGCGGTGAGCGATGACCTGGATGGGAGGCTGTCGTGAGGGTAGGCGTGCGTGGGTCACCGCGTCATGGTGTCACCGAGACGCGTCAGGTGCTGACACCTTGTTGCGTAGGACCGTTTTGCCTGATGTAAAGATTGGTGTGCGGATGCACAGGTCCTGCTTACAGTGGCCTGACGTGCTGTGGGAAAAGCTGACTGCAGACACGTGCACAGCGGATCTCTTGCCGAATGCCGAGTGGAACCGAGGAGTAAAGAGCTGTGAGCACCGAGAACGAGGGCAACGAGGGCAACGGGGTTCCGTCCGTACCGTCTGTTCCGTCCGCACCTCCCGTGCCGGCTGCCGCTCCTGAGGGCACCCCGCAGGGCACTCCCCCCGCCCCGGAGGCCCCGCCTGCCGCTCCTTCGGACGCGCCGACGGGCCCTGTTCCGGCCGCGACGCACCAGGCAGGCGCCGAGCCGCCCGCAGCCGGGCACGAGCAGTACCCGTACGCGCCGCCGTCACCGCAGCAGCCTCCGGCCGGCTCGGCCGCCTGGCCGCCGCCCCCTCCCGCCATCCCCTCGTACGCCGACGGCGGCAGCCCCCCGGTCTGGGGAGCGCCGGAGCCCTCGGAGCCCGAGCGCCCGCGTAAGCGCCGTGCGAGCGGCCTGGTCGCCGCCGTGGCGGTGGCCGCGCTGGTCGCCGGCGGCGTCGGCGGAGCCCTCGGCTACTGGGCCGCGGACAGCAACGACTCCGGCTCCTCCTCCGGCTCGACCACGGTCGCCGCCTCCAACAGCCCGAAGGACTTCAAGCGCGACCCGGGGACGATCGCGGGCGTCGCCGCGGGCGCGCTGCCCAGCGTCGTCACCATCGACGCGCAGTCCGGCGACGGCGAGGGCGGCACGGGTACCGGCTTCGTGTACGACAAGGAGGGCCACATCCTCACGAACAACCACGTGGTGGCCTCCGCGGCGGACAGCGGCCAGCTGACCGCCACGTTCTCCAACGGCAAGAAGTACGACGCCGAGGTCGTCGGCCGGGCCCAGGGCTACGACGTGGCCGTGCTCAAGCTGAAGAACGCCCCGGACGGACTGACCCCGCTCGCCCTGGGAGACTCCGACAAGGTCGCGGTGGGCGATTCCACCATCGCGATCGGCGCGCCCTTCGGCCTCTCCAACACGGTCACCACGGGCATCATCAGCGCGAAGAACCGCCCGGTCGCCTCCGGTGACGGTTCCAGCAACAAGAACTCGTACATGAGCGCCCTTCAGACGGACGCCTCGATCAACCCCGGCAACTCGGGCGGGCCGCTCCTGGACGCGGGTGGCGCGGTCATCGGCATCAACTCGGCCATCCAGTCCACCAGCGGCGGCGGCGTCGGCCAGTCCCAGGCGGGCTCCATCGGCCTCGGCTTCGCCATCCCGGTCAACCAGGCCAAGAACGTCGCCGAACAGCTGATCAAGACGGGCCAGCCGGTCTACCCGGTGATCGGCGCGACGGTGACGATGGAGGAGAAGACCGGCGGCGCCGTCATCTCGGACGAGGGCGCGGGCGGCACCCCCGCCGTCACTCCGAACGGACCGGCGGCCCAGGCGGGTCTGAAGGCCGGCGACGTGATCACCAAGTTCAACGGCACGACGGTCGAGAGCGGCCCGACGCTGATCGGCGAGATCTGGACGCACAAGCCGGGCGACAAGGTCACGCTCACCTACGAGCGCGACGGCAAGACGTCCACGGCCGAAGTCACCCTGGGCGAGCGCAAGGGCGACAGCTGACCGGCTAGGCTGTTCCACGCATCGAGCCGGCCCCTGACCACCGGGACCGGCGACGACGCGGGGTGGGTTGCCCGAGCGGCCTAAGGGAACGGTCTTGAAAACCGTCGTGGCAGCGATGTCACCGTGGGTTCAAATCCCACACCCACCGCAGGTAAGAGGCCCCTGACCAGTACGTATGGTCGGGGGCCTCTGCCATGCCTGTTCCCCGCCGGGCACGGAAGGGGGCGCGCAGGGGGTACGGAGACAGACACCAGCCAGCACCTGGCACCTCAGTCGTCCGCAAACCGTAGCTGCCCGGGGTAGCTGCACAGGCGTCGTGCCACGGCACCCTGGCCTTCGGAACTCCCAAGTCCCCTCAGAAGCGGGTCCTGCGGATCGGGCCGTCACTCGCGGGGCGGATCGGTCGGCACCTGGAGACGCTGCCCGGCGGGGAGGGGAGGATGCTCTTCCCTTCGTCACGCCCGGCGGAAGGCCTCTGCGCTACACCCGGTGACGCAAGGCATACTTCGACCCCGCCGTGGCGGCTGCCGGACTCACTGCACTACGCCCGGCCGATTGCCGGTCGGGGTGATCAGGTGGCGACGGCTGCGGATATTTGGCTCAGCGGCGATGACGAGACTGATCCCGTTGCCTGAGTTGTCGCCGAAAGGATCGCGTCCCAGAGCCTGTGGTTATGCCGCCACCCGAGTTCCGCGGCGCCAGACGGCACGGGTGTTGAGGGTGTCGCTGATGTTGCTGGTCGGGTCGCCGTCGACCAGTAGGAGGTCGGCGCGGAGGCCCTCGGCGATGCGGCCCCGGTCGCTCAGGCGGAAGCGGCGGGCCGTGGTCGCCGTGGCCGCGCGCAGCGCCCGGGCGGGTGTGAGGCCAGCTGTCACCAGGTACTGCAGTTCGTGGTGCAGGCTCGCTCCGTGTGCCAGGCCCCCGAAGAACGTCTCGGGCATGGAGACGTCGGTTCCGGCGAGCACGTCGACACCGGCAGCGTCCAGTGCGCGCACGGTGTCGTAAACGTCGTGGAGCTTGCCCTGCGGGTAGCGGTCATAGCTGGAGCGCAGGGTCCGGTCCCAGTCGGCGTCGAGGCGTGCGGCGACCCGGGGGTCGTCGGCGAGTTCGCTACCGGTGATCCCCATCATCGAGGCGTTGAGAGTGACGCAGGGGATGACGAACATGCCCGCGTCCTTGATCAGGCTGATGATCTCGGCGGTGTGCGGCTGGTCCATGAACACGTGGGTCACGCCGTCGATGCCGGCTTCGGCGGCCGTCCTGGTGGCCTCCACGGTCAGCGCGTGGGCCACGGTCAGGGCGCCGTACTTCTTGGCTTCGGCGACACCGGCGTGCACGGTGGCCCGGTCGAGCATGGGCAGCCCGGGGTGTCCCTCCACGCTGCCGTCGTCGATCATGAACTTGATGAAGTCGGACCCCCGGGCGAGGAGCTGCGGCACGAAGGCGGCGGCCTCCTCGGGTGTGGTGGAGAACGGCATCAGGGGCATTACCGGGGGAAGGTCCCACTTGGGTCGAAACCCTTCGGGCATCAGCTCGCTCGGGTGACCACCGGGCGGTGTGATGGCGAAGCCGGAGGAGCGCACGTCAGCCTGTGTGTCGTCGTCGGTGATGTCCCCTCGGTTCTCCCGGGTGTTCATCCCCTGCATCTCCAGTTCGGTCGTCACCCCGAACCGCAGGGCGAGCGCGAGGGAGCCCGGGGCGGAGTGGACGTGGGCGTCGATGAGTCCCGGCAGCAGGGTGGCACCGCTGCCGTCGATGATCTCGCTGCCCTCGGGAGCGTCGCCACCGACGCGGGCGATCCTCCCGCCGTCGATGACCACGGTCCGCACGCCGACCGCCTTCTCCCCGTCGAAGATCTGCGCGTTGGTGATCGCGGTGAGCGCCATGGCGGTCCGCCTCTTTTCCTGGCTCGTTCAAGATTTACATACCTGATGCTATGGACTTATCGAATGGTATGCAAATGTGCCGACCGGGCCTAGACTCGGCACATGAGCAGCACCTCCTCCTCCGAGCAGCCCTCCGACGACCGGACGCTGGATCAGATCGGTCCGGCGCTGTCCCGTCTGCGGCGACGCGCACCCGCAACGAGCAAGGACCTCTCCCGCAACCTCGTGCTCAACGTCATCGCCGACGCGCCGGGCGAGACGACCGTCGGCGGGCTTGCCGCCGAGATGGGCGTCGCGCAGCCGGTCGCCAGCCGGACCGTCGCCGCCTGCATAGCGGACGGGCTGCTGCGGCGGGCGGCGTCCCAGTCCGACGGGCGCCGCACCGTGCTCGAACTCACCGAGCACGGCGAGGCCGAACGCAACCGCTTCGCCGTCGAACAGCGGGAAGCGTTCCTGGAGATCACTGCCGCCTGGTCACCGGAGGAGCGAACCCAGTTCGCACGGCTCCTGACTCGATACGGAGTCGACGCCACCGCCTGGTCCAGGAAACAGACCCCAAACCGCGATTGAACGGGCAGCGCCCCGAGATCGAGCCACGGCCAGGAACTCAGGTGCCGATGCGCTGACGCCCTGACCAGTCTTGGCGCGCTCACAAGCTGAGCGGCACGCAGCGGGCACGATGGCGACGGCAATGGTTCCAGCGGGGCGGCTTCCACCCGTTTGACCTGCGAGGGGGTCCCCACGGAAGGGGATCGCGGGCGGCCGGGATACGGCGGGGCACTTCGACGAGCGCTGCTCTGGCGTCCGGCTCGTTCATCACCGTGTCTCCGTAGAGATCGACGGCTGGAAGGCGACCGGGGACGCGGAGATGGTGGAGCGACCCAAGCACGTCGGCCAACGCCTGTCCGTGCCCGTAGCAGCCTCGCGAACACGGTCGGGCTGGTTCCTGTCCAGGGCAACGACGTCGGCCGATAGGGTCGTGGCCATGGGGGACGGGAAGACTCGCAAGTGTGTTTGGTGCGAGAAGCAATTCACGCGGCGTTCGTTGTGGCGGGCGAAGCGTTACTGCAAGCGGCGGCACCAATGCGTGCACTACGGCACGATACTGGTGGGCTTCTTGTTCTCCTGAACGATCAGGCAGTGCACTGCCCGGCGGCCGGAACCAGCACGGGCGTGCCGGGCACGGGGTGGTGAATTCTGTCCGTAGCGCCCGGGGGTACCGCGTAACGACAGCGCACCTCGGCGATCGACACCACCTGCACCGAGGCAGGTGCGGGTATGTCCTCCTGGTCGCGGCCGGCGACGGCGGCGTGATTCTCCGGACCGACCTGCAGCAGCCCCCATGAGACGACGCCCTCTGGCGCGAAGCTCTGCCCGCAGCACTGGAACTGCCATTCGTCGGCCTGAATCGTCAGTGTCATGCGGTCCTCGTCAGTCATTGACATCTCGGGCGCGAGTGAAGGGACGTCCCAAGTCCGCCGCTAGGCAGTCGGATTACGGACTCGCTGCATGGATGTCAGAGCCTTGCAACAGCGATGGAGGACCGCCTCGTAGCTGCCCTACTGTGCACAACAGTCCCACCAGTAACGAACAGGAGATGTCGAGTGCGAAATGCCTCGCGTGCGAAGCGGTTCATAGCGGTCGGAGTCACCGGTGCCGCCCTGCTGGCCATGAGCGGTACGGCCCACGCCGCGTCCGCCGGCGGCGTCCAGACGAGTGCTGCCGCCCCCACGTGCGTCAAGGTCAACGTCGACACGGGAACCATCTCGAAGACGGCCTACGTGACGAACAAGTGCTCCACGACGAAGCGGGTCAAGGTCGTGTGGTCCTTCGCCCCCGATTCCGACTGCAACACCCTCAAGCCCGGCCAGAAGTTCAAGACCAAGCGCGGTCTGGCGCCGCAGTTCGACGGACTGGCCCTGTGCTGAGCGCTTCTCGCTCACATCGCTCAAGACGCAGGGTCAGTTCGTAGGATGACGGCGGGCAGAGTCGTAGCGCAGAGGTTGTCGCGCGCGGTCTCCAAAACCGTGAGGACGCCGGTTCGAAGCCGGCCGGTTCTGCTTTCCCGCCCGCGGCCGTCCGGTGCTCTCAGTCTTCCGGCCGGAGTCCACCGACATCGGTGGTGGCGGTGACGAAACAGGGCCGGACCCGACCGCGTCCCCGACCGGTCCGGGCAGGCCGACCGACGTGCCCGGCCCCCGAGGACTGCCCCGTCCACCCCGCCGGCGACGTATCCGCCGCCGGGCGTGCTGTCACGGGATTCGCCTGGCTCATGGCCACAGTTTCCGCCGTGGAGACGTCAGGCGTGCGGCCGAGGCGATTGCGGCGCGGGCCTCGTGTTCGGTGAGGCCGGTGCTGGTCGCCGCGTCGGTGAGGGCGTCCGCGAGGGCGTCGCCGAAGCCGTGTTCGTACGCGCGGCAGGCCGCCCAGAACAGCCGGGTGTTGCGCTGGCCCTCGTGGGCGGCGCGTACGAACTGGACCAGGCCTTCCCCCTGTCGGCCGGGTGAGGTCCGGCCGGTGGTGCGGTGGGGGCGTGGTGGGGGCGTGAGCAGGCGGAGGAGGGCGCGGGGGCAGGGAGCGGGCGCGAGGTGGGCGGTGCCGGGGGCGAGCCGGTATCTGCCGTGGGTCGTGACCGAGCCCGGGCCGACCAGGTAGCCGCCCGCTCCGCGTACGTCGATGCCGGGAGCGAGGCGGCCCGCGGAGTTGGGTACGCAGACGCCGGACGGGCCCGTGAGCCAGAGGTGCCGGCCACCGCTGGGCGTGAGCACCGTGACGGTGGCCGGGATGGTGAACAGGTGCTGGAGGGCCAGGTGCTGGAGCGCGGCGACCGAGTCGTTGCCGTGGGTGGCGTCGATGTCGAGGTCGATACCGATGAGGCGGTGCGGCATCCGACCGCAGGCGATGCCGTACCCGGTGGCTCTGGGCGCCGCAGCGAAGAGGGCGCGGACGGCGGCCGGGTCGGTGGTGGCGTCGTGCACCCCGTGTCCGGGCAGCCCGCAGGCGCCCCGGCAGTGCACGGGAGGGTCTTCGTCGCGGTGCGGTGAGCGCAGTGCGGGGAGCTTGGTGGCGGACAGCGGGAAGACGGGTAGCCCGCGCTCGGCGGCGGAGAGCGCGTGGGACAGGGCCAGGGTGGCGGTCTGCCGGTCGGTGGTGGCCATGGAACTATTTTCGTACAAGCGTTCGAAGAAGGGAAGAGGGGCAGGTCCGCCCGGGGCGGAACGACTTTCCCCGTGCGGGAGGTTTATCGGGTGTTCGTCATACGTGCGGGGGAATCGCGCGTCATGGGCGGTTCGCCGGGGACGTGGTGGGCAGTTCTGCTCCCGCGACGTCGTGACCAACACCGAGGCGGTCGGCCAACTGCTTCGGAGACAGCCGCTTTCAAGCAGCGTTCCCGGTTCCTGGAGGAATTGACATGGCACGTATCCGTACCGCTCGCGCCCTTGCCGCGGTCGCCGCCCTGCCTCTCGCCGCCGCCCTGTTCGGCGGGGTGGCGACGGCCGACAACGGTGCGTTCGCGAGTGACGGATCGAACGCGGGGGTGGCGACCGTCGGGAACGGAGGCGTCGGCGGGGACAACTCCGGCAACTCGTCCACGTCGCAGCAGCAGGCCGTCGGCGCCGGTGCCTCCAACCACAGCAATACGGTGCAGGTCAGCCAATCGCCCTTCACGTACATCGACCAGTCCACGTACAACTTCTACGTGATCTTCCCGCCGCTCTGGACGGACTGACCGAGTGCCCGTGCGGCGGCGTCGCCGCCGCTGCCGCACGGGACTTTCGGCCGATGGCGGGGGGCGTGCCCGGTGGTGGGGACCCTGACACGGGCGGCCCCACCCTCCACCTTCAGGAGGTGGAGCCCGTCCAGCCCCTACAACCTGAGGCGGACGTGGCTTCGGGACCTGGGGCCGATCCCCTCGACCGTGCCCGCTCCTAGCGTGGAGTCATGACCACGCCAGTCTGCACCGGGGCCTCCAGGGCGGTCGCCGCCTCCGCCGGACACCGCCGATATCCGTCGTTCTCCTCGTACGTACGGGCCAGAGGCCCCGTGCTGCTGCGCACCGCACGTTCCCTCACCGCCAACCCGAGCGATGCCGAGGACCTGCTGCAGACCGCGCTCACCAAGACGTACGTCGCCTGGGAGCGGATCGAGGACCACCGGGCCCTCGACGGATACGTCCGTCGGGCCCTGGTGAACACCCGGACCTCGCAGTGGCGCAAGCGCAAGGTCGACGAGTTCGCCTGCGAGGAACTGCCCGAGAAGGAGACCGCGCCCGCGCCGGACCCCGCGGAGCAGCAGTCGCTGCACGACGCGATGTGGCGAGCCGTGCTCAAGCTGCCGGACCGCCAGCGTGCCATGGTCGTCCTCAGGTATTACGAGGACCTCAGCGAGGTCCAGACGGCGGAGGTGCTCGGCGTGTCCGTCGGCACGGTCAAGAGCGCCGTGTCGCGGGCCCTCGGAAAGCTCCGTGAGGATCCGGAGCTCACCCCGGTCCGCTGACCCGGCAACCCCGCACCGGCGGTCCGCGCCCCTCGCGCAGGCACTCGCGCAGGCCCTCGCGCAGCCCTCTTCTGCGGGCCGACACCGATTCGTACTCCCGGAAGTAGTGACATACCGCGTGGTATGTGAGCAGAATCAGCGCACTCTTACCGCCGCGTAGCGCCCACCGGGAGGACGCCGTGCTGAGCACCATGCAGGACGTACCGCTGACTGTGACCCGCATCCTGACCCACGGGATGACCATCCACGGGAAGTCGCAGGTGACGACCTGGACCGGCGACCCGGAGCCGCACCGGCGGAGTTTCGCCGAGATCGGCAGGCGGGCCGCGCAACTGGCGCACGCCCTGCGTGACGAGCTGGGGGTCGACGGCGACCAGCGCGTCGCGACCCTGATGTGGAACAACTCCGAGCATGTCGAGGCATATCTGGCGATCCCCTCGATGGGCGCCGTGCTCCACACGCTCAACCTGCGGCTCCCGGCCGAGCAGCTGATCTGGGTCGTCGGCCACGCCGACGACAAGGTGGTCCTCGTCAACGGTTCGCTGCTGCCGCTGCTCGCACCGCTGCTCCCCCACCTGCCCTCCGTCGAACACGTCGTGGTGTCGGGGCCCGGCGACCGCTCCGTGCTCGACGGTGCCACGGCCCGGGTGCACGAGTACGAGGAGCTGATCGCCGGCCGCCCGGTCTCCTACGACTGGCCAGAGCTCGACGAACGCCAGGCCGCCGCCATGTGCTACACCTCCGGCACCACGGGGGACCCCAAGGGCGTCGTCTACTCCCACCGCTCCATCTACCTGCACTCCATGCAGATCAACATGGCCGAGTCGATGGGGCTGACCGACAAGGACACGACGCTCGTCGTGGTGCCGCAGTTCCACGTGAACGCCTGGGGGCTCCCGCACGCGACGTTCATGACCGGCGTCAACATGCTCATGCCCGACCGCTTCCTCCAGCCGGCTCCGCTCGCCGAGATGATCGAGCAGGAGCGTCCGTCGCACGCGGCGGCCGTCCCCACCATCTGGCAGGGGCTGCTGGCCGAGGTCACCGCCAAGCCGCGCGACCTCTCCTCCATGGCCCGCGTCACCATCGGCGGCGCCGCGTGTCCGCCTTCCCTGATGGAGGCGTACGACAAGCTCGGTGTCCGCCTCTGCCACGCCTGGGGCATGACGGAGACCTCGCCGCTCGGAACCATGTCCAACCCGCCCGCCGGTCTGACCGAGGCGCAGGAGTGGCCGTACCGCATCACCCAGGGCCGGTTCCCGGCCGGGGTCGAGGCGCGGCTGACCGGCCCCGGAGGCGAACACCTGCCGTGGGACGGGGAGTCCGCGGGTGAGCTGGAGGTGCGCGGCCCCTGGATCGCGGCCGCGTACTACGGCGGCACGGACGGCGGGGCGCTGCGCCCCGAGGACAAGTTCAGCGAGGACGGCTGGCTGAAGACCGGAGACGTCGGCGTGATCAGCGACGAGGGCTACCTCACGCTGACCGACCGGGCCAAGGACGTCATCAAGTCCGGCGGGGAGTGGATCTCCAGCGTCGACCTGGAGAACGCGATCATGGCGCACCCGGATGTGGCTGAGGCGGCGGTCGTCGCCGTGCCCGACGAGAAGTGGGGCGAGCGTCCCCTCGCGACCGTCGTTCTCAAGGAGGGCGCCACCGTCGACTACGCGGAGCTCAGGACCTTCCTCGCCCAGTCCGTCGCCAAGTGGCAGCTGCCCGAGCGCTGGACGATCGTCCCGGCGGTGCCGAAGACGAGCGTGGGCAAGTTCGACAAGAAGGTGATCCGCAGGCAGTACGCGGACGGCGAGCTGGACATCACGCAGCTCTGATCCGGGCCGGCCGCCCGGAGCACGGCGTACGACGAGGGCGGTACGGGTCTTCCCGTACCGCCCTCGTCGTAACCGCCCTCTTCGTACGCACCCGGTGACCTCCGGGCGTCAGTTCGTCCCTATCTTCGCCAGCAGATCCACGATCCTGGACTGCACCTCGTCGCTCGTGGAGCGCTCGGCGAGGAAGAGCACCGTCTCACCTGAGGCGAGCCGCGGCAGGTCCGCCTCCTCCATACCGGCCGAGGTGTAGACGACCAGCGGGGTGTGGTTCAGCGAGCCGTTCGCGCGGAGCCAGTCGATGATCCCGGCGCGTCGGCGGCGCACCTGCATCAGGTCCATCACCACCAGGTTCGGCCGCATCCGGGTGGCGATGTCGACCGCCTCGCTGTCGCCCGAGGCCCGGGCGACCTGCATGCCGCGCCGCTCCAGCGTCTCCGTCAGCGCCAGCGCGATCTCCTCGTGCTCCTCGATCACCAGGACCCTCGGCGGATGCTGGTCGCTGTCGCGCGGGGCGAGCGCCTTGAGGAGGACGGCCGGGTCGGCGCCGTACGCCGCTTCCCTGGTCGCCTGCCCCAGGCCGGCCGTCACCAGCACCGGGACCTCCGCCGCGACGGCCGCCTGACGCAGCGACTGCAGGGCCGTGCGGGTGATCGGGCCGGTCAGCGGGTCGACGAACAGTGCGGCGGGGAACGCCGCGATCTGGGCGTCCACCTCCTCGCGGGAGTGCACGATCACCGGCCGGTAGCCACGGTCGCTGAGGGCCTGCTGGGTGGAGACGTCCGGGGCGGGCCAGACGAGCAGGCGCCGCGGGTTGTCCAGCGGCTCCGGGGGCAGTTCGTCGTCGACGGGCTGCGGCTGCGGGCGGTTCGCCACCTCGACGGCACCGCCGGGGCCGTCCAGCGGCTCCGGCCCCTCGGCTCCCGCGTCGGGGGCCCCTATCGCGTACGCGCGCCCCTCGGACGCCGGTGTGGACAGCAGCCGGCCGGAGCCGGAGCCCTGCACGGTGCTGCCCTGCGCGCCGCCGGGCTGCGGCGGTACGGGGGCCGGGGCGGGCTGCGGCGGTACGGGAGCCACGGCGGGCGGGGCGGGGCGCTCCGCCTCCGGCGGGGCGGCGAGCTTGCGGCGTCGCCCGGCCCCGCCCAGCGTCTGGTTCTGCTGGTGCGCGAGGTGCTGCGCGAAGGGCACGCCCTGCCCCAGCGTCCGCACGCTGAAGGCACGGCCCTGGGTCGAGTCCGAGGACGCCGGCATGGGCGCCTCGGCGGGCAGCGGCTGGCGCCGCGCGTCCGGTACGGGGGCCGGCGCGTCGCTGTCCGCCGGGTGCGGCCCGGTCTCGGGCGCGGGTTCCGCAGCGGGGGCGGCCGGGGCGGCGGCGGTACCCGTGGTGTGGGTGGTGCTGCCGGGGCCCGTCCAGGCCTCCTCCCCGTCCGGGTTCACGTCGTCCTCGTGCGCCGACGTGACCGGACCCTGCACCGTGGCACCGCTCTGCGCCCAGTCGGGCTGCGGAGGAACGGCGGGCAGCGGCTGCCCCGGAACGGGATGGCCCGGCCGTGCCTGTGGCTCCGGCGCCTCGGCGGGCCGTGCCCTCCGGCGGCCGGACGGGACGGGGTGGGGCTGCGGAGGGGTGTGGTCCGCGTCGGGGGCGTGCCGTACGGCGTCGTGACGCTCGGGCAGCGGGCCGTCCCCGGCGGGGACCGGCTGAGCAGGGGCGGGGACAGGGGCAGGGGCGGGCGGGGCCGGGGCTGGTTGCGGGGTGGGCGAGACCGGGGCTGGTTGCGGGGTGGGCGAGACCGGGGCTGCTTGCGGGGCGGGCGAGACCGGGGCGGGAGCCGGCGGTGCCACGACCGGTGAGCCAGGAGCCACGGGCGGGACGCGGTCCGCATCGGCGGGCGGCAGGGCGAACGCGGTGCGCGGACCCGAGGGTTCGGCCGCGGCGGCGCGTTCCTGTGCCGCGGCGAGAGCCCGGCGGGCCCGTCGCCCTCCGGGCTGCTGGGCCGGCTGTTCCTGCCGCGACCGGTCCTGCTGTGCAGGGGCCTCGGGCGAGGCGATGGCGGGCAGCGCCGCCCGGCCGCCGCCCTGGCGTCCGGAGGCGTTCTGCGGCACTCCCTGGGGCGGCACCGTCTGCCCCCGCTGCGGGCGGCCGCCACCGCCCTGCGCGCCCTCGGCGGCCGTGACCACGGACCCCTCCGAGGGGGCGGAGGCCGCCGCGGGGAGGGCCAGCGCCTGCCGGGGCTCGCCACCCGTCTCCGCGGGGCTGGGGCGGCCGCGCCTGCGCCCGGAGCCCTCGTTCCGCTGAGGCAGGGTCATGTCCTGTTCCCGCTGCGGCTCCTGCGCGGCCGGGGAGTCGCGGCGGGCCCTGCGTCGGCCGGTAGGCTCCGCCGCCGCGGTGTCACCGGACTCCGCACCGGCCGGACCCGCGTCCACGGGGCTGTCCAGGAACGCGTCCGTCGACCCCCTGCGCGCCCGGCGCCGACCGCCCTGCGGGGCGGGCTCCGGGCCCTGTTCCGGCACGGCGGCCGCCTCGGGCACCGGGAGCGGCTCGGGCACGACGGTCCCGGCGCCCGTGCCGAGCGGAACCTCCAGGACGTACGCGCTGCCGCTCATCCCGGCCATCTCGTGCGTCTGGAGCACACCGCCGTGCGCACGCACGATCCCGCGCACGATCGGCACGTGCACCGGGTCTCCGCCGGCGAACGGCCCGCGCACCTCGATCCGTACGACCTCACCGCGCTGCGCCGCGGCCACGACCACCGTCGAGTCGACGTAGCCGCCGCCCGGCACCGGCCGGGCCTTGCCGGTCGAGTCGACACCGGCCACGTCGGCGACGAGATGGGCGAGCGCCGTGATCAGCCGGCCGGCGTCGACCTCGGCCTCGATCGGCGGGGCGTGCACGGCGAACTGGGCGCGCCCGGGACCGATCAGCTCGACGGCGCCGTCGATGCCCGCGGTCACCACGGCGTCGAGCAGCACCGTCTGCTTGACGAGCTCCTCGGAGCCGGTGTCCAGGCGCTGATAGCTCAGCACGTTGTCGACGAGCGTCGTCATGCGCGCGTAGCCCGCCGCGAGGTGGTGCAGGATCTGGTTGGCCTCGGGCCATAGCTGGCCGGCCGGATCGGCGGCGAGGGCCGAGAGCTCGCCGCGCAGCTCCTCCAGCGGGCCCCGCAGGGACTCGCCCAGCACGGCGGTCAGCTGGGTGTGCCGCGCTTCGAGTCCGGTGAGACGCTCCGCCTGCTCCTCCAGCTCGGAGGCGTACCGCTCGGTCCGGTCGGCGGACTCCGCCGCGTGCCGTTCGGTGAGTTCGGCGATCTCGGCCCGGTGGCTCTCGGTCAGCCGGGCGATCTCGGCCGCGTGCCGGGCGGTCAGCCCGGAGACCTCGTCGGTGTGCTGCTGCGACAGTTCCTCGTAGGGCCTGCGGTCGGTGAACGTCATCACGGCGCCGACGAGCTGGTCCCCGTCGCGGACCGGGGCGGTCGTCAGGTCCACCGGGACCTGGTCACCGCTCTTGGACCAGAGCACCTGCCCGCGTACGCGGTGCTTGCGACCGGACCGCAGGGTGTCGGCGAGCGGCGACTCCTCGTACGGGAACGGGCCGCCCTCCGCCCGTGAGTGCAGGATCAGCGGGTGGAGCTCCTGGCCGCCGAGGTCGCTGGCCCTGAAGCCGAGGATCTGGGCGGCGGCGGGGTTGACGAGGACGACCCGGCCGTCCGTGTCCGTGCCGACGACGCCCTCGGAGGCGGCCCGCAGGATCATCTCGGTCTGGCGCTGCGAACGGGCCAGCTCGGCCTCGGTGTCGACGGTGCCGGAGAGGTCCCGCACGACGAGCATGAGCAGCTCGTCGCCGGTGAAGTTGGAGTGGATGTCGTTGTATCCGGCCTGGCCGCTGTCCAGGGAGGCGCTGGTGACCTCGACCGGGTACTCGGTGCCGTCGGTCCGGCGCGCGGTCATCCGCGTCGGCTTCGTCCTGCCCTGCTCGTCCGCAGCGTCCGGCCTGCGCATCGACCCCGGGATCAGCCTGGAGTCGAACTCCGGAAGCAGATCGAGCAGTCCGCGGCCCACGAGCGCGGTGCCCGGGGTCTCGAACATTTCGAGGGCGATGGTGTTGGCGTTGACGACCGTGCCGTTGCAGTTGACGAGCAGGAGCCCGTCCGGGAGGGCGTCGAGTATGGCTGCGAGGCGAGCAGCGCCTCGGGATGGCCTGCTGCTCACGAGACGCTTCCTCCCTGAATACCGCACCTTGCCGACAGCGGGCCCCATCCTGCCCCTCGGGCCTCAGGCTGTCACTTGAGGAGTCTAAAGGCAGGGAGCGCATGGCGGGCGGCGGATGAGGGGGAGCTCTCACCAAGGTTCTGTGCACGCGGTGTACGCCGGTGGCCCGGGGCGTGACGGCGAGCGCCCCCTCTGACGTGCGCCTATGGGTTCCGGTGTGCGCCCGGAGGCCCCCTGGAACGCCCCCGGAACCCGGCCTTCACGGCGTCCGGGGCGGCCTGTGCGCGCCCCGGTGTGCGCCGTCCGGCCGGCTGAAGTCCCCGGCGCACGCCCCGCCGAACCAGCTACCTCGCGGAGGGGAGCACCGGCACGAGGTTGTTCCAACGGGAGATCTCGCAGCCGTTGGCCCGGGTGAAGCGCGCGTCGACGTCCTCGCCCTGCCAGGTGCCCTGGACGCGTGCGGCGGCCGGCCCACCGGCCTGCTGGGTGCACATGGCGTTGCGGTCCGTGGCGACGAAGGGGTTGTCCCCCGACTCGGCGGCCTCCTCCAGCAGGTCGCAAGCGCGCTGTGCCTCGGGGTGACTGCCGCCCGCCGGGCCGCACTCCAGCTCGAAGACCCCGTCGGCAGCCGGGTTGCCGGACTCGGAGACGGTCACGGTGAGCCGGGTGTCCGTGTCCTGCGCCGTCGGCCAGTCGCCCTGGAGCACGGGGAGGGGAGGGAGCGGTACGAGGGGGGACACCGCCGTGGCGGCGGGTGCGGCGGCGGACAGTACGGCGAGGGACGCGACGGCGGTGAGGGTGAGACGGCGCAGCATGCGGGGCTCCTGTTGTTCTGGCGCGCCCAGGAGCGCGCCGGCCTGCTCCGGTGCACGCCGGATGATCGAGGCGCGCGCCAGGGCACACGGGGGTGACGGACGGAGGGCGGAGCCCTCGTCCTCTCTAACGCTCCTTACGCCCGTACGTTGCGCAACTCATGGGGGGCCGACCGGAACAGCCGCGCGCACTCGAACACCCGACCGGCCGTGCGGGCCGGGCATACGGCGGGAACGCCGGACCGGCGCACCCGCCGCAGGGCGCTTTGCCTCGCCGCCCACCTGCCTAGTACCGTGGGCGGCGATTGGTGACAGCGCGCTCGACTGTGTCATCATCTGCACGCACCACCCGCGCTCGCGCGGGGTGTGCTGGAGGCGTCGCCTAGTCCGGTCTATGGCGCCGCACTGCTAATGCGGTTTGGGTCTTAAAGCCCATCGAGGGTTCAAATCCCTCCGCCTCCGCAGGAACCCGAAGCCCCACGCCCCAGGCGTGGGGCTTCGGTCGTTCCGGGGCCTGGGAAACCTGCCCCAGGAGATCGTTTCTGCAGGTCAGGGGCGGTACGGCTAATGGATTTCGCGTCCCGGCGCAGGTCATGTAATGTTGTTCTCGCAACGCCGACGGGGCAGAAAAGCCCGGGAGGCGGGACCGAGGCTCAGGCCGAGGAAACGCACTCGTAGCTTAACGGATAGAGCATCTGACTACGGATCAGAAGGTTGCAGGTTCGAATCCTGCCGAGTGCACAGCAGGCCAGAGGCCCCAGGAGAAATCCTGGGGCCTCTCGCGTTGCCCGTACAGCGAGAACGGATCTCGCAAGCCGTCCGGGCAGTCGTAAGGTCAGCGCGTGACCTACGCGGATGCGGACATGGGTGCTCCTGACGGGGCCCACAACTGGGCAGACGGTACGGGTCTGCTCGGGATGGACCAGCCGGAAGAAGTCGACGGGGCTTTCGAGCGCGGAGAGCCGCACGTCGGTGTGGCTGTGATCGGTCTTGCGCTCAGCCATCCCGATCCCGTGGTCATCCTTCCTCGGATCGCCCGTGCTCTTCGATCGGACTCGGAGGAACTGCGTCGCCAGGGCACGGTCGCCCTGGCGCACGTCGCACGCCTTCACCACACGGTCGATACCGAGTGCCTGTCCCTCTTGCGGGCGCGCCCCAGGGGCAACGAAGCGGACGACGATCTCTGGACGTTCGTCCGGCGCCGGCGTCTGCCTCTCTGGCTCTGGCTCCATCACCTGCCCCGCCACACGAAGTGGCTGGTCTGGGACCGCTGGCGCGCTTTCTCGTGACTCGATCAGATTCGGAGTCGGGTGACGAGGGTCAGCGGCACGTCTGGCCCTTCGGGCAGGCCAGACAGCTACGGGGAAACCAGCGGACCTCCGATCCGTGTGCCTCGGTCAGTTGCGGGCCGAGGTCGCGGACCGCCCCGGTGTGCAGGGTCGTACCGCAGAAGACGCAGTGCACGCCCCGCTGCTGCTGTGCGGACAGCTCCGCGATCGGCGGCAGCGCGACGAGCCGCCTGTCGGGCGGGGAGTCCGGGGTGGAAGGATGGCGCATGGTCGGTCTCCTGGTGATCTCAGGGTTCTGACTGGCCCCGGCCATGTGGAGGTGCGAACTCCGAGCCCGGGGCCGTTCTGTTGCTACGGGACCGTTGGTCGGCCTCGCGAGAACGAAGTTAAACCCCGGGCTTGAATCGCGTCAAGCCCGGGGTTTACAGTCGTGTTGGCCGCGCCGCTGGAGGGAGCGCGGGAATGACGAATGACCCTGAGCACACCCAGGAGGTGAAACGCCTCGTGGAAGCCATCGCGGCATTCAGGGACATCGAGGACGACGAGGCTTGCGCCGTGGCTGTGTCGCGGGTGTTGGAGGACTGGCCCAGCTACCAGACGAAACTCCGACAACTGCGGCAGCAGCGCGTCAATGCTCTGAAAGAACAAGGCAGGACATGGAAGGAGATCGGGCAGCTCCTCGGAGGCATCTCCGCCGCTCGCGCCCAGCAGATCGGCAAGGGCCAGAGCGGAGCGCAACGGCGCAGGGCCGACCGGGAAGCACAAGGGCCTGCCGCCGGATGAAGACGGCCGGGCGGTGTGGAGACCACCGCCCGGCCGGAGTGACCAGCGGGTCATCACCCCGCCGATCCGGAATCCACCCATAGGAAGAGAAGGATTCGCGTTCGATCGTAGGACGGGCAGTACCCGCATGGTGACCGCTCCCGTGCCCGCGAGCCGTCCATAACGGCCCCGCTTCCGCAAGCCTCGCGGCCCAGAACCGGCCGCCCCACACCCCACGGACTGTGATGCGCCACCCCACCGGCGCGGCTTCGCGCTGCGCTTCTTCGGCATGCCCGGATTCGGCATGGAACCCCGTCCCCCGTCCCCTGCAAGAGCTCGACGCGACGGCCTCCCGGCACGCCCAGCCGGGCGCGTGGCTGCGGGCGGTGGTGTGGCTCGTCGAGGCGGGCCCGCACCGAAGGGCCGGGGCGACGACGCTGGCCGTCGCGCGTGATCTGGCCGGGCGGATGGACTACCGGCTGGGCTTCGTGTTGTACGACCTGGAGGGCACGGCTGCCCGGTGCGGGGTGTCGGCGGCGACGCTGAAGCGGCACGTACGGGTGTTGCGGGAGCTGGGTGCCCTGGTGTGGCGGCGGCACGGGACCAAGCGGAACCTGCACCTGCCCGGGCGCCGGTACGCGGGCATGGCGACGATCTACGCCGCGACGATCCCGGCCGTGTACGACGTGGCGATGGGCCACCGTCTGGAAGGCGCCGGATACGGGGCGCGGGTGTGCGGGGTGACGGATGCGGGCCGGGACCGTGCGGTGGGAGCCGCGCGGACGAGGGCTGGTTCTGTGGATAACTCGGCGGGAGGAAAGCGCAGTTCAGGCGAGTGTGCGCCCCATTCTTCCGGGCCCCACCACGACCTGCGCACAGCTGATGTGAGTGGGAGGTTGAACTACACCTCGCGCAGACGCGCGACAGCGGATCACGGGCGGCGGCGGTCCCCGCTCCAGGTCGCCCGTGACATCGCCGTCGCCCGGCAGGTGCGACCGCTCGTCGGCTGGACCCAGCACGAGGGGCTGCGCCGCCTCGCGTACGCGTTGCGCCCGCTCATCGACCGGGGCCTCGACGCCCGCGACATCGCGGCGGAGCTCTGCGGCTCGGCCGCCGGGTGGCGGCCGAGCCGGCCGGCGGCCTGGATCACCGCAGTCCTGGTGCGGGACCGTGAGGTGCCCGTGAGGCACGGGGGCACCGAGCCGCCGGAGGTGTTTCGGCGCGCTGTGACCGAGGTGCGGGAGTCGTTCGCCGAGTCTGCCGACGGCGTGGTGCCGGTTGACGGCATCGGCGGGCTGACGCGTGGAGAGGTCGTTCGGTTACGTTCGGCCGCCGCGACGGACCCGGGTCTGGTGCTCGCCGCCCTGGAGAACCTCGGCGAGAGGGACACTCGCCGTCTCTACACGAACCGGCTCGTGGACGAGGTGCTGTTGTACGAGTTCACCGGGGCCCGCCGTGGGCGTATCGATCGGTGAGTCTCCAGAGCCCTCAGCAGGCCTGACTGTCCTGCCGACGCGCCTGTACGCCCAGTGCGGGCCCGCACCGCCGAACGCCCCCTCCGGCCCGGCCCGGTCAGCTGCGCTCGACGGCGGCCGGGCTCGGGAGGGGGCGGCCGGTCAGGCCGATTCCGTGACGGGTGCCGCTGACCGGGCCCCGTTGCGTACCACCGGGCGGCGACGGGTCGGCAGTCCGAGGGTCGGGTTGGCGACGCCCCAGGCCGCGCCCTTGCAGACCAGTTCCTTGTAGAACGCGGCGAGCCGGCCGGTCAGGGCTGCCCGGACCGCCCGGTCGTCAGCGGTGACGTACTGGATCAGGCCTTCCCTGCGGCCCAGGGAGATGCACTGGTTGAAGTAGCGGGGCGCCGTGGTCGGGAGCTTCCCGCCGGTGAGGCGTGCGGCGATCGTGTCGGCGGCCTGCCACGCCGTGGGGACGCCCGAGGCGCACGACATCCGCAGCGGGGCGTCGCCGGGGCCCTTCACCAGGGCCGCGTCCCCGATGGCGTACACGTCAGGGTGGGAGACCGAGCGCATGGCCCCGTCGACCACGATCTGACCGGAGTCGGAGACCTCCAGAGCGGTGGCCTGCGCGATCGGGTGGACCGCGAAGCCGGCGGTCCACACGGTGACCGCGGCCGGGACGGACGTGCCGTCGGCGGTGGTGACGTGATCGGCCTCCACGCCGGTGACGGCGGTGTGTTCGTGCACCGTGATGCCGAGCTTGTCGAAGACCTTCCGCAGGTGCTGCCTGCCCTTGGCGGAGAGGGTGTCGCCGAGTCCGCCCCGGGCGGCGAGCGCGACATCGAGGTCCGGGCGGGCCTCGGCGATCTCGGTCGCGGCCTCCAGGCCGGTGAGCCCGCCTCCGATGACGACCACGGGCTGCCCGGCGGCCAGGCCGGCCAGGCGCTCACGCAGCCGGAGCGCTCCGGGGCGGCCCGCGATGTCGTGGGCGTGTTCGGCGGTGCCGGGGACGCCCTGGGTGTTCCAGCCGCTGCCGAGGGCGTACACGAGGCTGTCGTACTCCAGCTCCCCGGCGCCGTTCGCGTCGACGACGGCCACCGTCCTCCGGTCGACGTCGAGGCCGGTGACCTTCGCGAGCTTCAGCTCGACGCCGGTGCCCGCGAACATCCGGCTGAAGGGCCGGGGCCTGAGCTCCTGGCCGACCGCCAGCTGGTGCATCCGGACGCGCTCGACGAAGTCGGGCTCGGTGGTGACGAGGGTGATGGCGACGTCCTCGCGGCGCAGTCGCCTGGCGAGGCGGCCGGCGGCGACGGCACCGGTGTATCCGGCTCCGAGAACGATGATGCGGTGCTTCATTTCCCTGCTCCTGTCTCGCGCGGGTCTGCCCCTTGAACCGGGCAGCCCGCCGTTTCCTGACAGGAGTGCGGTGTGAAGCAGGTCACAGCCCGATCAGTAGAGGTGGAGCAGGGGTTCTCCGTGGTCGGAGGCCGCCCATCGCCGGGTCGCGCGTTCGAGCTTGTCGGGGTTGGCCTGGGCGCGGATCGCGGCGATGCCCTCGGGAGTGACCTCCAGGCACATGACGCCGATGACCCGGCCGTCGACGACCGCGACCAGGGCCGGGCCGTTGTTGGCGGTCGTGACGTAGACCCCGGGTGAGCCGCCGGCCAGGTCGCGCTTGGCCTTGCCGGGCGTGAACAGGCCCCGCAGGAACTTCGCGACCGCGACGGCGCCCTCGAACGGCCTGGTGCGGGCCGGGACCTTCCCGCCGCCGTCGCCGACCGAGACGGCGTCCGCGGTGAGCAGCCGTACGAGCGGCTCGGTCCGGCCACTGGTGGCGGCCTCGATGAACTCCTCGACGATCCGCCGGGCGGCGGCCTCGTCGACCTCGGCGCGGGTCCTGCCCTCCGCGATGTGCTTCCTGGCGCGGTGGAGGATCTGCTGGGCCGCGGACTCGGTGATGTCGAGGAGCTCCGCGATCTTCCGGTGCGGATAGCCGAAGGCCTCCCGCAGCACGTACACCACCCGTTCGTTGGGCGAGAGACGCTCCATGAGGGCGAGGACGGCGTACGAGACGGACTCGCGCTGCTCGGCGGTCTCGGCGGGGCCGAGCATCGGGTCCCCCGGGAGCAGCGGCTCCGGCAGCCACTGGCCCACATAGGTCTCGCGCCGGGCGCGCGCAGAGGTGAGTTGGTTGAGGCACAGGTTGGTGAGGACCTTCGTCAGCCAGGCCTCGGGGACCTCGATGCGGTCCGTGTCGGCGGCCTGCCAGCGCAGGAACGTGTCCTGCACGGCGTCCTCGGCGTCGCTCGCGGAGCCGAGGAGGCGGTAGGCGATGGCTTCGAGCCGGGGCATGAAGGCCCTGAACCGGTCCACGTCCTCCACGGTCAGATCCATGGCTCGGATCCTAGCCCCGTGACGGGCCGTACAGCCCGTACACAGGCGAAGCGCGGCAACGGTCCGGGCGTGCGTGCGTGAGTGCGCGCGTGTGGCCGGTGGGCCGTGCGCGTGAAATTACTCTGGCGGTACACACCTCGACGAGAGCCCCGCCCCGGGAGGCTTTCACCACCTGTCCGGGAGGGGCCCATGAGCGGCTGGCGGTGCACGGGTCTGCGCTGGCCCCACGGCGGGCCCGTGCTCGGCTGGGCGCGGAGCGACGGGTCCGGGCGGGGGCGGGAGAGCGTCCTGGCGTACGGGAAGGAGCTCGCCTTCCGTGCCGAGGGGGAGCGGCACTGCGTGGGGGCGCGCGGCAACCCGTGCCCGGTCGGCGCCGTGGTGCCCGTACGGAGCACGGGGGCGCGGTGCGCGGAGTGCGCACGGCTGGACCGGGCGCACTCGGTGGCGGCGGACACGATCGCCGACGACCCGCGCACGTACCGCGTCTATCTGGCCTGGTTCGGGCCCGGCATGGTCAAGGTGGGGATCACGGGGGAGTCGCGGGACGCCGCGCGGCTGCGCGAGCAGGGGGCCGTGGTGTTCAGCTGGCTGGGACGCGGGCCGCTGATGGCCGCGCGGCGGACGGAGGAGTTGCTGCGTTCGGCGCTCGGGGTGCCCGACCGGATCCCGTACGCGCGCAAGCGTGCGGTGCGGGGCGGGCTGCCGGGGGCGGCGGAACGGGCCGCCGAGATCGAGGAGCTGTACGGGCGGGCCGCCGCCCTGGACGGCGCCGGCTGGCCGGAGGCGCTGGAGCGGCTGCCGTGCGTGGCCGTCGACCACGCCCGGGTGTTCGGGCTCGACGGTGCGGCGGCGGCGACGCGGGTGGTGACCGGGCTGGTGGACGGCGCGGTGGTGGCCGGCCGGCTGGTGGCCGCGGCCGGGCCCGATCTGCACCTGGAGACGGTGGACGAGGGGATCGTCGTGCTGGACACGCGGCTCGTCACCGGCTGGGACCTGGTGGGCGCCGACGTGCGGGCGGGGACCGGTGTGCCGACCGTGGCCCTGGGGGGCGGTGGTGTGCAGGACGGGCTGTTCTGAGATCGTCGCCGGAGATCTTTCCCGGCGATGTGTCGAGGCAGGTGGGGCGGATGAGCGGCGACGACCGCGACCGTGAGGACGTCGTGCGGTTCCGGCAGCGGCTCGGGCTGCCCGGGATCATCGACGTCCACACGCACTTCATGCCGGAGCGGGTGCTCAGCAAGGTGTGGGCCTACTTCGACTCGGCGGGTCCGCTGACCGGTCTCGAGTGGCCGATCACCTATCGGCGGGACGAGGACGAACGCCTCGCGCTGCTGCGCTCGTTCGGGGTGCTCCGGTTCACCTCGATGCTCTACCCGCACAAGGCCGGCATGGCGTCCTGGCTGAACGGCTGGGCGGCGGACTTCGCCGCGCGGGTGCCGGACTGTCTGCACACTGCCACGTTCTTCCCGGAGGACGACGCGGGAGCCTATGTGCGCGAGGCGGTCGAGGCGGGGGCGCGCGTCTTCAAGTCGCACCTCCAGGTCGGGGCCTACGATCCGAACGATCCGCTGCTGGAGCCCGTGTGGGGGCTGCTGGCCGAGGCCGGGATCCCGGTGGTGACGCACTGCGGCTCCGGGCCGGCGCCCGGCGCGTACACGGGCCCCGGGCCGATCGGCCGGCTGCTGTCCCGCCACCCCCGGCTGAAGCTGGTGGTGGCGCACATGGGGATGCCGGAGTACGCGGAGTTCCTGGCGCTGGCGGCGGCCTACCCAGGGGTGCGGCTCGACACGACCATGGCGTTCACGGACTTCACCGAGGACTTCACGCCGTTCCCGCCCTCGGAGCGCGGCCGCCTCGCGGATCTGGGGGACCGGATCCTGCTCGGCACGGACTTCCCGAACATCCCGTACCCGTACGCCCACCAGCTGCACGCCCTGGAGCGGCTGGGGCTGGGCGACGCCTGGCTGCGGGCGGTCTGCCACGGGAACGCGAGCGAGCTGTTCGGGTAGCGCGGGGCGGCCCGGCGCGGCGTTTCTCAGGAAATTCACAGGTAGGCGAAAGGTCTCTCTCACGGCCGTCTCACAGGCTTGAGCCATGACGACGACCTCGCCCCAGGGGCGTACAGAACTGCTCAGGCCCGACCGCAATCCCATCCGCGTACTGGTCGTGGACGACGAGGCCCCGCTCGCCGAGCTGCTCTCCATGGCCCTGCGTTACGAGGGCTGGGAGGTGCGCAGCGCCGGTGACGGTGCGGGCGCCGTCCGTACGGCGCGCGACTTCCGCCCCGACGCGGTGATCCTCGACGTGATGCTTCCCGACATGGACGGGCTGGCGGTGCTCGGCCGGCTGCGGCGCGAGCTCTCCGACGTGCCCGTGCTGTTCCTGACCGCACGGGACTCGGTGGAGGACCGGATCGCGGGGCTCACGGCGGGAGGCGACGACTACGTCACCAAGCCGTTCAGCCTGGAGGAGGTCGTGGCACGGCTGCGCGGCCTGATCCGCCGCTCCGGTACGGCCTCGGTCCGCAGCGACTCGACGCTCGTCGTGGGTGACCTGGTGCTGGACGAGGACAGTCACGAGGTGAGCCGGGGCGACGACTCGATCCATCTCACGGCGACCGAGTTCGAGCTGCTGCGTTTCCTGATGCGCAATCCGCGCCGGGTGCTGAGCAAGGCGCAGATCCTGGACCGGGTCTGGAACTACGACTTCGGCGGCCAGGCCAACGTCGTCGAGCTGTACATCTCCTACTTGCGCAAGAAGATCGACGCGGGGCGCACCCCGATGATCCACACCCGGCGTGGGGCTGGATACCTCATCAAGCCGGGTGACTGACCCTGTGAGCGGGCAGAGCACGCGCCGGCCCTGGACGCTCCGCACCCGGCTCGTCGTGTACGCGGTGACGCTCATCGCGGTGGTCGCCACCGTGATCGGTTCGGTCACCGCCATCGCATTCCGGAGCTACATGTACGGGAAGCTGGACGACCAGCTCCACGACATCACCCGGCTGGCCGCGACGCGTCCGCTGGACGGCGGCAAGCTCATGCCGGGCGGTCCGGAGGGTGAGGATCCGCTGGAGTTCGTCGGCAGGGGCGGCCCCGACACGATAGGCGCCGTGGTCACCGACGGTTCCGTCACCCTCTCCAAGGTGATGAACGGGCCGGACGCCACGCAGAGCACGGGGGAGCTGGACGAGGCGCAGCAGAACGCCCTCGAAGCCTCGGGGGTGGCTCCGGACGGCGAGGCCCATGACGTCGAGCTCCCCGGGCTCGGCGGCTACCGCGTGCAGGTCGTCCCGTCGGGCGGCGGTTCCTCCGTCCTGGTCGGCATCCCCACGGCCGAGGTGGACAAGGCCGTCAACACCCTGATCGTCGTCGAGGTCTGTGTCACCGGTGCCGGGCTCATCGCCGCCGGTATCGCCGGCGCCGCGATGGTGGGTGTCGCCCTGCGCCCGCTGCGCAGGGTGGCCGCCACGGCGACCCGGGTCTCCGAACTCCCGCTGCACAGCGGGGAGGTCGCCCTCCTCGAACGGGTGCCGGGCGCGGAGGCCGATCCGCGCACCGAGGTGGGTCAGGTCGGCGCCGCCCTCAACAGGATGCTGGGGCACGTCGGTTCGGCCCTGGAGGCCCGGCAGAAGAGCGAGACGCGGGTGCGCCAGTTCGTCGCGGACGCCAGCCACGAGCTGCGCACACCGCTCGCCTCGATCCGCGGGTACGCCGAACTGACGCGCCGGGGACGGGAGAACACCGGACCCGACACCCGGCACGCCCTGGGACGGATCGAGTCCGAGGCGGAACGGATGACGGGCATGGTCGAGGACCTGCTGCTCCTGGCCCGTCTCGACGCCGGACGGCCGCTCTCGTACGAGAGCACCGATCTCTCGCCGCTCGTCATCGACGCGGTGAGCGACGCCCGCGTCGCCGACCGGGCACCTGACGGCTCCTCCGGCGCGACCCACCACTGGCGGCTCGACCTGCCCGAGGTGCCGGCGACGGTGTCGGCCGACCCGACCAGGATCCAGCAGGTGCTGGTCAACCTGCTCGCGAACGCGCGCACGCACACCCCGCCCGGGACCACGGTCACGGTCCGTCTGCGGCCGGCGCGCAGGGAGCTGCCCTGGGTGACCCTGGAGGTCCAGGACAACGGGCCGGGCATCCCCGCCGAGCTGCGGCCGCGTGTCTTCGAACGGTTCGCGCGCGGCGACGCCTCGCGCTCCCGGCACGCCGGGTCGACGGGTCTCGGCCTCGCCATCGTGCAGGCCGTCGTCACCGCGCACGGCGGGCTGGCAGAGGTGCGGTCGGTGCCGGGCGACACGGTGTTCGCGGTCCGTCTGCCGGCCGACGCGGTGTACGGGGACGGCACGGACAGCCCCGTCCACGCCTCCGCAGCCCGGCTGGACGGTTTCGGCGGCACCGCTCCGGCCTGGGACAACAGCACGGCCGGTGTTCCCGTGGCGCACTCACAGACGGACCACAGGCTCAGCACACGGATGTGACAGCGCGGTTGGCGAGTGTCTGTCTCATGCGAACCGACACTCCTTGGAGCACCCTGCCGGCCCGGGAACATCTCCTGGCCGCAGCGGTCGGCGCTCCCGTACTCGACGTAGTGATCCCCGTGTACAACGAGGAGAAGGACCTGGAAACGTGCGTGCTGCGCCTCCACGACCATCTGGCGCGGACGTTCCCGTACGGATTCCGGATCACCGTGGCGGACAACGCGAGCACCGACCGTACGCCCGAGGTGGCGGCCCGGCTCGCGGCCCTCATCCCCGAGGTGCGGTCGTACCGGCTGGAGGAGAAGGGGCGGGGCCGGGCGCTGCGGACCGTCTGGTCCCACTCGGACTCCCCGGTCCTCGCCTACATGGACGTCGACCTCTCGACCGACCTCAACGCCCTGCTGCCGCTGGTCGCCCCGCTGATCTCCGGCCACTCGGACCTGGCCATCGGCTCGCGCCTCGCCCGCAGCTCGCGGGTGGTGCGCGGCTCGAAGCGTGAGTTCATCTCGCGGGCCTACAACCTCATCCTGCGCTCCTCGCTGGCCGCCAGGTTCAGCGACGCCCAGTGCGGCTTCAAGGCCATACGGCGCGAGGTCGCGCAGCGGCTGCTGCCGATGGTCGAGGACACCGGATGGTTCTTCGACACCGAGATGCTGGTCCTCGCCGAGCGGGCCGGGCTGCGCATCCACGAGGTGCCGGTCGACTGGGTCGACGACCCCGACTCCACCGTGCACATCGTGAGGACGGCGACCGACGACCTCAAGGGGGTCTGGCGGGTGGGCCGGGCCCTGGCCACCGGGGCGCTCCCGCTGGACCGTCTGGCGCGGCCCTTCGGGGACGACCCGCGCGACCGGGCCGTGCCGGGGGTGCCGCGCGGACTCGCCAGGCAGCTGGTCGGGTTCTGCGTCGTGGGCGCGCTCTCCACCCTCGTCTACCTCGCCCTGTACTCCCTCTTCCGGCTGGGCGTCGGCCCGCAGTTCGCCAACGCGGCGGCCCTCCTGGTGTCCGCCGTCGCGAACACGGCGGCGAACCGGAGGCTCACCTTCGGTGTGCGCGGCCGGGGCGGCGCCGTGCGCCACCAGGCGCAGGGGCTCGTCGTCTTCGCGATCGGGCTCGCCCTCACCAGCGGTTCGCTCGCCGCCCTGGGCACGGCCTCCGGATCGGCTTCGCACGGCACGGAGCTCGCGGTGCTGATCGCGGCCAACCTCGCGGCGACGGTGCTGCGGTTTCTGCTCTTCCGCGCCTGGGTCTTCCCCGACCGGCGCACCGACCACCAGGACGCCCGCCAGGGTGCCGCACACGAACCGAGGAACGTCCGATGACCGCCGCCACCCACTCCGACCGCCTCCAGGCCCCGCCCGGCACCCCAGGGGCGCCCGCGCACGCCGCGGGCGGGCGGGATCCGCTGTCGCGGCGCGTCCTCCGGGGCAGGCCCGAGGACCCGCGCTGGGCGAGGCCCGCCTTCCTCGGACTGCTGCTGGCCGTCGGGCTCGCGTACCTGTGGAACCTGAGCGCGTCCGGTTACGCCAACTCCTTCTACTCCGCGGCCGTGCAGGCCGGCAGCCAGAGCTGGAAGGCCTTCTTCTTCGGCTCGCTGGACTCGGCTAACGCGATCACCGTCGACAAGCCCCCGGCCACGCTCTGGCCGATGGCCCTCTCGGTCCGGATCTTCGGGCTGAGCTCCTGGGCGGTCCTCGCGCCCCAGGTGCTGATGGCCGTCGCCACCGCCGGTGTCCTCCACGGGGCCGTGCGCCGCCGCTTCAGCGCCGCCGCCGGGCTGATCACCATGGTGGTCTTCGCGCTGACGCCGGTCGCCGCGCTGATGTTCCGCTTCAACAACCCGGACGCGCTGCTCGCGCTCCTGATGACCGTCACCGTCTACTGCGTGCTGCGCGCGATGGAGGGCGGCCGGACGACGTGGCTGGTCTGGGCGGGCGTCGCTGTGGGTGTGGCGTTCCTGTCGAAGACGCTGCAGGCCTTCCTGATCCTGCCGCCGCTCGCCGTGCTGTACGCGGTGTTCGCGCCGGTGTCCGTCCGGAAGCGGTTCGGGCAGCTCGGTCTGGCGGCGCTGGCGACGATCGTGTCCGGCGGCTGGTGGGTGGCGATCGTCGAGCTGTGGCCGGCCTCCTCACGCCCGTACATCGGTGGCTCGCAGAACAACTCCTTCCTCGAACTCACCTTCGGCTACAACGGACTCGGCCGCATCAACGGCGAGGAGACCGGCAGCGTCGGTGGTGGCGGCGGTGGCGGGCAGGGCGGTGGCTGGGGCGAAACCGGCATCGGCCGCATGTTCAACTCCGAGATCGGCGGCCAGATCTCCTGGCTGCTGCCCGCCGCGCTGCTCCTGCTGGCCGCCGGTGTCTGGCTGACCTGGCGGGCGAAGCGGACCGACACGGCCCGCGCGGCGTTCCTCGCCTGGGGCGGCTCGCTGCTGATGACGGCCCTCGTCTTCAGCTTCATGGCCGGCATCTTCCACCAGTACTACACGGTCGCCCTGGCCCCCTACATCGCGGCGCTCGTCGGCATGGGCGCCACGGTCCTCTGGGAGGAGCGGAGCAAGTGGTGGGCGGGCGCAGCGCTCGGCGTGACCGTCGCGGCGACGGCCGTCTGGGCGTACGTCCTGCTGGGGCGGACCCCGGACTACCTCCCGTGGCTGCGCTGGGCCGTCCTGACCGGTGGCCTCGTGGCCGCCGTGGGGCTGCTGTGCGCCGCACGGCTGGGCCGGACGCTCGTGCTGGGCGTGGCGGGTCTGGGTCTGGCGGCGTCGCTGGCCGGGCCGACGGCGTACACGATCAGCACGCTCGACACGGGGCACCAGGGCTCGATCGTCACGGCGGGTCCCTCGGGCGCGAGCATGGGCGGCCCCGGTGGCGGCCGGGGCGGCGGTCCCGGTGGCGGCGAGGGCGGCGGGATGCAGCCGCCCCGGCAGGGCACCCAGCCGGGCGGCCGGGCACAGGGCAACGCGCAGGACGGCCAGGCTCCCGGCAACGCGCCGGCGGGCGGCATGCCCGGCGGCGGCACCCCCGGTCGGAGCCAGGGCCAGGGTCAGGCTCCCGGTGGTCAGCAGGGCGGGATGCCCGGCGGCGGCATGGGCGAAGGCGGCGCGGGCGGCGGAGGAGGCATGGGCGGTCTGCTCAACGGCGCCTCCGTCGACTCCGAGGCCAAGACGCTCCTGAAGCAGAACGCCGACGCCTACACCTGGACCGCCGCGGCCGTCGGCTCGCAGAACGCCGCGAGCTACCAACTCGCCACCGGCGAACCGGTGATGGCGATCGGCGGCTTCAACGGGAGCGACCCGTCGCCGACGCTCGCGCAGTTCAAGAAGTACGTGGAGGACGGCAGGATCCACTACTTGATCTCCAGCGGCTCGGGCGGCGGTGGCACGGGCGGCGGCGAAGGCACCTCCTCGCAGATCACGACGTGGGTGGAGGAGAACTTCAAGGAGGTCACCGCGGGAAGCGCGACCTTCTACGACCTCACCCAGCCGAAGAGCTGAGACCCCGGTGACAGGGCGGTGGCCCCGGAGCACAGGCTCCGGGGCCACCGCCCTGTCGCGTCACGGACGCCTTCGCCCCGGGCCTGGAGACCGGTCAACCGGTCGCAGCGGCGGCGGTCCTGGCCGGTGGTCCGCCGGCCGCGGTCCCGCCGCTGCGGGCGGAGCGTGCGGAGGCGACTGGGAGCCCCAGGTGACGGGCATAGCATCGGACGGGGGCGCCGGTACGCAGGAGAGCCACCGCGAGACGAGGAGTGTGCGCCATGGGGTCCGCGGCAGACCGTGCGAAGAGCCCTTCCAGGGTCAGTGTGTGGCTGGACCGGCGGACACCGGCGCGCACCCGCAGGGCGGATCAGCCGGCCGGCCTCGACCGGGACAGGATCACGGCGGCGAGCGTCCGGCTGCTGGACGCCGACGGCCTCGCGAAGTTCTCCATGCGGCGCCTCGCCGCCGAGCTCGACGTCACGGCGATGTCCCTCTACTGGTACGTCGACACCAAGGACGACCTGCTGGAACTCGCCCTGGACACCGTGTTCGGCGAGATCCCGGCCACGGCGGAGGACGCCGACTGGCGCGACCGCATGCGTGAACTGGCCACCAGCTACCGGAAGATGTTCGTCCGGCACCCCTGGGTCTCGGCCCTCATCGGCAGATTCCTGAACATCGGCCCGCGCTCCATGCTGTTCTCGTACGCCGTCCAGGACGTCGTCCGCGCCACCGGGCTGCCCCTGGAGCGGCAGACGGGCGCGATGGCGGCCGTCTTCCAGTTCGTCTACGGATTCGGCACCACCGAGGGGCACTTCGTGCAGCGCACGGCGGAAGCCGGGCTCACCCAGGACGAGTATGTCGAGCGGGCGATGGGAACGATCCGCGCGGACCCGGAGATCCACCGGGCCATGCGGTCCTCGGAGAACCTCATGGACGCGCGCGGCCGGGGGACGGTGGAGGAGACGCGCGAGCGGGACTTCACGTTCGCGCTGGACCTGCTGATCGCGGGCATCGAGGCGACGTGCGAGCGGGCGGCGCGCCACCCCTAGGGCCTCTCAGTAACCGCGGCGGAGGTCCACGGCCAGGGCCGGTGTGCGGCCCTCGGCGACCGCCTGCCAGCAGGACTCGAAGTCGGCGACGACGTCCTCGTCGGCCGTGATGCCGGCCGAGTGCGACGTGATCACCGTGCGGGGCAGCCGCCAGACGCGGTCGCCGGGAGCGGCGGGCTCGTCGGGCAGCACGTCGAGCACGGCGCGGCGGACCGTCCCGCCGTGCAGCGCGGCCTCCAGCGCCGCCATGTCCACGGTCGCGCCCCGGCCCACGTTGAGGAAGGTGGCGCCCCGCATCGCCGCGAATCTGGCGGCGTCGAAGAAGCGCTCCGTGGCACCGGTCAGGGGCAGGGCCGAGACGACCCATCTGGCCTCCGCCAGCGCCGCCGTCTCCTCCTCCGAGCCGGCCAGGACCACCCGGTCGAAGCCCGGGGATGTGGCGCGGGGAGTGCGGCTCACGCCCACCGTGCGCACGGAACAGGCACGCAGCAGGCCGGCGACGGCGGAGCCGATGCGACCGGTGCCGTGGACCACGGCGGTCTGTCCGGCGGCGAGCTCGGACGGGAGGCGGCGCCACTCGGACCTGGAGTGCTGCGCGGTGTGCTCCGGGACGGACTGGCACTCGGCGAGGACCCAGGCCAGCGTGTACTGGGCGATCCGCTCGCCCATCCGTCCCACGGTCCGCGTCAGCAGGGCCCCTTCGGGCCAGGCCCCGGCGGCGAGCAGCGCGTCCGTCCCGGCGTAGACGCTGTGGAACCACAACAGGCCGGGGACCCGCAGCGCTTCGGGCAGCACGTCCCCCACGAACACGAAGGGGACGTCGGGCGCGGTGGCGTACACCGGCACGGCGGGCCGGCCGGTGATCCGTTCCAGCTCGCCGACCACGGCCGGCCCGACGGACGGGGAGGTCAGCAGGCGGGCCCGCGCGAGCGGGTCGGGGTGGGGCGGGGACACCATGATCAGCCGCCGGCCAGGTGGGCGGGGAAGCCGCCGGTGGCGACCGGGCTCCAGCGCTCCGGAGTGATCCGGATGATGGACTTCCCCTGCTTGATCATCGCCGCCCGGTACTCGTCCCAGTCGGGGTGCTCGCCGGAGATGGTGCGGAAGTACTCGACGAGGGGCTCGACCGAGTCCGGTGAGTCGATCACCTCGGCCGAGCCGTCGACCTGGACCCAGGGCCCGTTCCACTCGTCCGACAGGACGATCACGCTGACCCGCTCGTCCCGCTTGGCGTTACGGGTCTTGGCCCGTTCGGGGTAGGTCGACACGACGATCCGCCCCGCGTCGTCCACGCCGCAGGTGAGCGGGGACCCCTGGGGGCGGCCGTCGGACCGGGTGGTCAGCAGGATCGCCCGGTGCCGGGGCCGCACGAAGTCCAGCAGTTCCCCGAGCTCCACGGCGGTGTTGGTCGCGATGTTGGGTGCCATACGGCCAACCCTAGGCCCTTCGGCCCAGCTCATCCCGGGACGGAGTCGCCCTGGACCGCCTGGATGTCGAGCTCGACGCGCAGAGTCGTGCCGATCGCGGAGATGCCCGCCTGCAGCACCTGGTTGTAGTTCATGGCGAAGTCGTCGCGGCGCAGCTCCGCCGTGGCGTGGAAGGCCGCCCGCACCCCGCCCCACGGGTCGGGGCCGGTGCCGAGGTAGCTGAGGTCGAGGTCCACGTCCCGTGCGATGCCGTGCATCGTGAGCAGGCCGTGCACCGTCCAGCGGTCCGGCCCGGCCGGGGTCAGTGCGCGGGAGCGGTAGGTGAGCTCCGGGAACGCCTCCACGTCCAGGAAGTCCGCCGAGCGCAGGTGCTTGTCCCGCATGGCGTTGCCCGTGTCGATGCTGCTGGAGGCGATGGAGGCCTCCACCCGGCTGTTCTGGACGTCCTCGGTGATCTCGATACGGCCGCCGAACTCGGTGAACCGGCCGTGCACGCTGGAGATACCCAGGTGCTGGGCGACCGCGGCCACCGAGGAGTGCACCGGGTCCAGCGACCAGATGCCCGGAGGGGGCAGTTCCACGCCGCCCTGCCGGGCCAGCACCACGGTCCCGGCCTCCACCCGGCCGCTGGCCGTGACGAGCGCGGTGGACGCGGCGGGGGCGTAACCCACCGCCGTGACGATCACCGTGTACGCGCCGGCCGGCAGGAGGTCCTCGGTGCGGACGGCCCCGTTCTCGTCGGCGGCGGCCCGGAGCACCTGGGTGCCCGTCATGTCGGTCACCGTCACGACCGCGTGCTGGACAGCCCAGCCGTCCCGCGTGCGTACCTGTGCGCGAAGTCCCATCCCGTGTTCTCTCCTTGCTCAAATCACTCGTGAAGCGGCGACTCGGACCGACCGGCACATGGGGTGCGGTCTCCATGAGTCGGGCCCCGGGGCGGGTTCGGCAGGCCGTCCCCTGCCTGCCGATCCCGCCACGGGGCCCATTTCCACCGGCGGCTACAGCCTCTCCGCTCGAAGTGCTGTCCCGCCAGGGGTCTTTGTGGATCCTTCTTCTTACTCGCCCGGGTGGGCCAGCTCGATGTCGTGACCGTCGACTCCGCTGCCGCTCACGGTCAGCGAGCCCGCCACCGGCGGGTAGCCGGTCGCGATCACGGAGTACTCACCGGCGTCCAGGTCGGTGAAGGCGTACACGCCGTCCTCCCCGGTCGTCGAGGTGGCGACCACGTTGCCGGCGGCGTCGACCAGCGTGACCCGGGCGTCGTTCAGAGGAGCCCGGCGGGAGCCGGCCTTGACGACACCCCGCACCAGCGCGCCGGAGCGAAGGGCCACGTCGACCCGGGTGACACCCTGGCCGCCGACCTCCACCGGCAGGGCCAGCGGACGGTAGCCCGCGGCTGTGACGGCGACGGTCACCGAGCCGGGGATCAGCTCACCGAAGGTGAAGTCACCCGCGTCGCCCGAGACGCCCGTGGCCAGCACGTCGCCGCGCACGTCGGTCACGACGACCATCGCTCCGTCGACCGGGTTGCCGCCCTCGGCGGTCCGTACGGTCCCGGAGAGGCCGCTCGTACCGGCGAGCAGGATGTCGAAGGCCAGCGGCTCGTCGCCGACGACCACGGTGGACGCCTGCGGCTGGAAGCCGTCGGCGGACGCGATCAGGACGTAACTGCCGGAGCCCGGAGCGTCCAGGACGTAACCGCCGTCGGCCTGGGCGACGGAACGCCCCAGCTGCCGGCCGCCCAGCGAGATCAGTGTGACGGCGGCGCGGGCCACGGGTGCGCCCTCGGCGCCCCGCACCACACCGCGTACGGGTGTTCCCTGAATGGTCAGCTCCTTCGTGGCAGCCGTCTCCTCCAGGACGTCGACCGAGGTGGCCCCGGCCGTTCCCTCGGCGAGCAGCGCGGTGTCGGTGGTGGCCGGCCCGGCGGTCTCCGTCGCGGCGGCCGCCTCGGCGGGGGTGTCGTTGCCCGCACGGGTCTTCAGGGCGACCTCCTTGATGAAGATCGTCAGCAGGAAGGCGAGCAGCGCGGCCGGCGCGGCGAACAGGAAGACGTCGGCGACACCGTGGCCGTAGGCGACCTCCATGACCGTACGCAGCGGGCCGGGGAGCGCGTCCAGGTCGGGGATGCCTCCGCCGCCCGTACCGCCGTGGCCCAGCGCGGCGCCCTCGGGGCCGAGGTCGGCGAGGCCGTCCTTGACGTAGCTGGTGACGCGGTTGCCCAGGACGGCACCCAGCGCCGAGACGCCGATCGCACCACCGAGGGAACGGAAGAACGTCACCACGGAGCTGGCCGCGCCCAGGTCGGCGGGAGCCACCTGGTTCTGCGTGGCGAGCACCAGGTTCTGCATCATCATGCCGATACCGAGGCCCATCACGAACATGAAGATCGCGATCTGCCAGTAGTCGGTGTCGTAGCGGATGGTGCCGAGCATCCCGAGACCCGCGGTGAGCAGGAAGCCACCGGTGACCAGCCAGGCCTTCCAGCGGCCGGTCTTGGTGATGATCTGGCCCGACAGGGTCGAGGAGAGGAAGAGCCCGGCGATCATCGGGATCGTCATGACGCCGGACATCGTCGGCGACTTGTCCCGCGCCAGCTGGAAGTACTGGCTGAAGAAGACGGTGCCCGCGAACATCCCGATACCGACGAACAGCGAGGCCGCGGAGGCCAGCGTGATGGTGCGGTTACGGAAGAGGCGCAGCGGGATGATCGGCTCGCGGGCCTTGGACTCGATGAACAGGAACAGCGCGCCGAGGACGACGGTGCCGCCCAGCATCGTCCAGGTCTGCCAGGAGATCCAGTCGTACTTGTCGCCCGCGAAGGTCACCCAGAGCAGCAGCAGGGAGACCGCTGCGCTGATGAAGAACGCGCCGGACCAGTCGATCTTGACGCCCTCGCGCTTGATCACGGGGAGCTTCAGGGTCTTCTGGAGCACGATCAGGGCGATGACCGCGAACGGCACACCCACGTAGAAGCACCAGCGCCAGCCCATCCAGCTGGTGTCGGTGATGACACCGCCGAGGAGCGGGCCGCCCACGGTGGCGACGGCGAAGACAGCGCCGAGGTAGCCGCTGTAGCGCCCGCGCTCGCGCGGGGAGATCATCGCGGCCATCACGATCTGGGCGAGGGCGGAGAGACCGCCGACGCCGATGCCCTGCACCACGCGGCAGATGATGAGCATGCCGCTGCTGGTCGAGAGACCGGCGACTATGGAGCCGCCCACGTAGATGAGCAGGGCGATCTGGACCAGCAGCTTCTTGCTGAACAGGTCCGCGAGCTTGCCCCACAGCGGGGTGGTGGCCGTCATGGCCAGCAGCGAGGCCGTCACGACCCAGGTGTAGGCGCTCTGGCCGCCGCCGAGGTCGGAAATGATCTCGGGCAGGGCGTTGGAGACGACCGTCGACGACAGAATCGCGACGAACATGCCGAGCAGCAGCCCGGTCAGCGCTTCCATGATCTGCCGGTGTGTCATCGGCGTGCCTGCGGGGGCTTCGGCAGCCCCGTGCTTGGCGTGGCCGCCCCGCACACCGGGTGGTGTGGTCGTAGCCATTTAATTCCTTCTCTTTGCTTCTGTTACACGGGTGTACGGGTGTGAAAGTCGTCGGAGTGCCCGGTGCGGCAGTCGCCGCTGTGCCTTCCGGGGGCGCACCCCCCGGAGCCGCGGCAGTTGAAGCTGTCGCGCAGCCGGGACAACAACGTGTTGAGCTGACCGACTTCCTCGTCGGACCAGTCGGTGAGGTGGTCGGCGAACATCTCCGTCGTCCGCCGGCTCAGCTCGTCGATCAGTTCGTCACCCGCGGGGGTCAGCCGCAGGATGCGGGACCGCTTGTCCGCCGGGTCCGGGGACCGTTCGATCCAGCCGCTCTCGACCGCGTGAGTCACATGACGGCTGGTCACCGACATGTTCACGGCCAAAAGCTCGGCGAGGCGGGAGATCCGCATCTCCCCGTACTTGGCCAGCAGCGTCAGCACGGTGGCCGAGCCACCGGGACACTCAGCGGGCAGGATGCGGGCGAGTCCCCGCTTGACGGCTCCGACGGCGCTGAGCTGCCGGGCCAGTTCTTCGTACTGGCTCCGTGCTGCCACTGACCCTCCAGACATCTCGCGAGGTCATCTTGTTGCTTAGGGCAACGATAGAAGCGGTTGGTTGCCGCAGGCAAACGAAATGAGGCTTGCAGAAGTAAAGGAACCCAAAAGCCTGCGTAGGCGCCGGGTCAAGCGTGCAGACCACAGGGGTGCGCCGCCGCCGGATGTGTTCCTCGCCACAGGTCAGGGCGGTGCGAGGGGGCGCGTGGAGAGGGTGCGGTGCGCTCCGGCGGGCGGGTGAAGAAGCCGTGTACGCGGAGGAAGGGCATCGGCCCCTGTGGACCCGGGGGTTGGGCGGAGGGCTCGTGTTCGCTAGTGTCCTGGCCCATGGCACACAACCCCCACGCCCCGCAGCCGGGCCCCGAGGGCACTCACGACCCGGCGGGCAGCACGCAGATGTTCCGCGCCTTCGTCGACGACGGCGAGCCGCAGGGCAGGCAGCAGCCCGCCGCGGCCTCGTCCGGCTCGAAGACCGGGGTGATCGTGGCCGTCGTCGCGGTCATCGTCGTCCTCGGCGCGGTCGCCTGGCTCGCGCTCGGCTGACCACCGCCCGTCCCCTTCACGGCCGGCCCGTCGCCCCCTCCGGGGGCCCGGAGACCGGCCAGGCGCGCACGTGAGCGTGTACGCCGGCCTTGTCATCCGCTCCCGCACCGCACATCGGCGCGGGAGCGGCCGGCGTTCGAGGCGGGACGCGGTTCTGTGCCGCGCGGCAGGCCCGGACACGGCGAGGCCGCCGGGGCGGCGTGCTCGTGTGCCCCGGCGGCCGGTGAGCCGCTCCGTACGGACCCGTCACGGGTCAGTCGGCGATGAGCCCTTCCCTGAGCTGGGTGAGCGTCCGGGTCAGCAGCCGGGAGACGTGCATCTGCGAGATGCCGACCTCCTCGCCGATCTGCGACTGGGTCATGTTGGCGAAGAAGCGCAGCATGATGATCTGCCGCTCGCGAGGGGCGAGCTTGGCCAGCAGCGGCTTCAGGGACTCGCGGTACTCGACGCCCTCCAGTGCCGCGTCCTCGTAGCCGAGGCGGTCCGCCAGCGATCCCTCGCCGCCGTCGTCCTCGGGGGACGGTGAGTCCAGGGACGAGGCCGTGTAGGCGTTGCCCACGGCCAGGCCGTCGACCACGTCCTCCTCGGAGACCCCGAGCGCCTTGGCCAGCTCCGGCACCGTCGGCGAGCGGTCGAGCTTCTGGGCGAGCTCGTCGCTGGTCTTGGTGAGGGCGAGCCGCAGCTCCTGGAGCCGGCGCGGCACCCGCACCGACCAGGAGGTGTCGCGGAAGAAGCGCTTGATCTCCCCCACGACGGTGGGCATCGCGAACGTGGGGAACTCCACGCCCCGTTCGCAGTCGAACCGGTCGATCGCCTTGATCAGGCCGATCGTCCCGACCTGGACGATGTCCTCCATGGGTTCGTTACGGCTCCGGAACCGTGCCGCCGCGTACCGCACGAGCGGGAGGTTGAGCTCGATGAGTGTGTCCCGCACATAGGCCCGCTCGGGGCTGTCCGTTCCGTCGGGGCCCGAAGGGGGCCCCAGCGCGGCGAGCCGCAGGAACAGGGAGCGGGACAGCGTGCGGGTGTCGATGGCTTCCGGCGAGCTGGTGAGCACGGCTGGTGCCGGCACGCTCTTCGTGAGCGTGAGCACCTTCGAGCTGCCCTGTTCTGCGGACATGCCACCCCCTTGAGGTCGCGGACGGTCGCGGTGGCCACGACCATCGGAGGAACGCAGCCTCCACCTGAATACCGGAGGTAGGGCTGCGGCAAACGCGGTTCAAGCAGAATGTCACATGTCGGCAACGCGCTGTAGTGACTTGTCGACAAGTCAGCGCCGAAACTGCGCAGGAAACAGGGGGTGTGCGGCTTTTACGCCCCCGGATACGGCCCTTCAGGGGTCTACCCGTTCCGGTTACGCTTCGATCCTGTTTGCGGATCTCAGTCGGGCGAAACTTCTGGCCAGAAGCCTTGACACATGCATCTGGGAGACGCCCAGTTCGGCACTGATCTGTGACTGCGTCAGGTTGTTGTAGTAGCGCAGCAGCAGGATCCGCTGTTCGCGCTCGGGCAGCTGGACGAGCAGATGCCGGACCAGGTCCCGGTGTTCGACCCCGGCCAGCGCCGGGTCCTCGTAGCCGAGGCGGTCCAGGAGCCCGGGCAGCCCGTCACCTTCCTGGGCGGCCTCCAGCGAGGTCGCGTGGTAGGAGCGTCCCGCCTCGATGCAGGCGAGGACCTCGTCCTCGGAGATCTTCAGGCGCTCGGCGATCTCCGCGGTGGTCGGTGAGCGGCCGTGAGCGGTCGTCAGGTCCTCCGTCGCACCGGTGACCTGGACCCAGAGCTCGTGCAGCCGCCGGGGCACGTGCACGGTCCGCACGTTGTCCCTGAAGTAGCGCTTGATCTCGCCGACCACGGTGGGCATGGCGAACGTGGGGAACTGGACGCCGCGTTCCGGGTCGAAACGGTCGATGGCGTTGATCAGGCCGATGGTGCCGACCTGGACGACGTCCTCCATCGGCTCGTTCCGGCTGCGGAAGCGGGCCGCCGCGTAGCGCACGAGAGGCAGGTTCGCCTCGATCAGCGCGGTGCGCACCCTGTGGTGCTCCGGGGTGCCGGGTTCGAGGTCCTTGAGGCGCCCGAACAGCACCTGGGTCAGCGCCCTGGTGTCCGCGCCCCGGCTTCTCGCCGGCGCGGTGGGGTCCGGGGTCTCGGTCTGGATGTCGTCCGTCTGGACGTTCTGGGGCGGGACTTGAGGCGCTGTACTGGCCGGCACGGTGTCGCCACCCCTTTGCGGTCAACTACGGTCAACTCATCCGTCAAAAGCGGTCATAGCATCACAAGACATGTCCACTGTGTGCAAGCACCGCATAGAGTCGTGTTGAGGGTGTTTTGGTTTAAACATGCCGAAAAGCCCCTCTCCTGTAGGGGAGGGGCCGGCGGGACCGCGGATCCGAAGGGGTCAGAAGGGGTAGTCGGCGATCACCCAAGTGGCGAAAGCGCGCCACTGGCCGGCCGCGGCCTGGTGCTCGGGGTGCTCGACGTACCGCAGGAGCGCGTCCTCGTCGGCGACCGCCGAATTGATGGCGAAGTCGTACGCGATCGGCCGGTCGGTGATGTTCCAGGCGCACTCCCAGAACTGCAGCTCGGGGATCTTTCCGCCCAGCTCCCGGAAGGCCTCCGCCCCCGCGACGACCCGCGGGTCGTCCCGCTCGACGCCGTCGTTCAGCTTGAACAGGACCAGGTGGCGGATCATGGTGGATCTCCTACTTCACGAGCTCGGACATGAAGTCTCCGACGCCCTGCGCGGCGCTCGAAACACCCTCGAACCCTATTTGAACGAGGTCGGCGCTCCGCTCGGGAGAGGTGATGATCGTGTACAGCACGAAGACCACAATCATGTAGAGCGCGATCTTCCTCGCTTGCACCACAGCCCCGCCCCTCCCCTTCGATCACCTGTGCAGTCGCGTGATTCTAGCCGCACGTCCGGCCGAATCCGCTGGCCGTTTCCGATCACTGATGAGGCTTTTAGGGTCGAAGGACCCGTCGATTCGGGCCCTTTGTCGGCGGGCGCGGCTTACGGCAGGGAGGAGGATGGGGGGTGGGCCCGCAGCACCCCGCAGGAATGCGCGGGCCGAGGAACGGGACCTCCACGAGGTCCCCACCGCGTGACTTCCCCCCGACCGCGGCGAGGGCCTACGGTCCCCGTTCTCACCGGGGGAAGCGGCTTGTCCCCCCGATGCCGCTTCCCCCGACCTGACGCCCGAAGGGCCCGGCGCACCGCGCCGGGCCCTTCGCGTCGTCGTCCGTACGGGTCAGTCCTTCTTCAGACCGACCGGGCCGGAGGCGGCGTCCTGGACGCCGGAGTCCGCACCGTCCCGGGGAGCCGGGACGGAGGCCGCGGTGACCACAGCGGCCTCCTCGGCGAGGCGTTCCATGCCGCTCGTCGTCTTGAGGGGCTTCTCCTTGATGAAGATCACCGAGAGCAGGGCGAGGAAGGCGAACGGGGTGGCGATGAGGAAGAGGTCGCCGGTCGCGACGCCGTACGCGTGCTCGACGATCTGCTTGAGCGGCTCGGGCAGCGTGGTCATGTCGGGCACGGCGCTGCTGTGTCCGCCACCGGCGGTCGGGAGCCCGCTGTCCGCGAGGCCCTTGGTCATCTCGCTGGCCACCCGGTTGGCGAGGATCGCGCCGAGCACACTGGTGCCGATGGTGCCGCCGAGGCTGCGGAAGAAGGACAGCACGGAGGTCGCGGCGCCCAGCTCGTGCGCGGGCACGTCGTTCTGCGCGGCGAGCACCAGGTTCTGCATCAGCATGCCGACGCCGATGCCCATGAGCGCCATGTAGAGGCTGAGCAGGCCGAAGTGCGTGTCGGCGTCGATGGTCGAGAGCAGTCCGAGGCCGGCCATCATGACGACGGCGCCCGAGACGAGGTAGACCTTCCACTTGCCGGTCGCGGAGATGATCTGCCCGGCGACGGTCGAGGACACCAGCAGACCACCGATCATCGGGAGGCTCATGAGCCCCGCCACGGTCGGGGACTTGCCCAGCGAGATCTGGAAGTACTGGGACAGGAAGACGGTCCCGGCGAACATCGCGACACCGACGAAGAAGCTCGCCAGGGTCGTGAGCGACACCGTGCGGTTGCGGAAGATGTCCAGCGGGATGACGGGCTCGGCGGCCCTGCGCTCGACGAAGACCGCCGCCACCAGGAGCACCACGCCGGTGGTCACCAGTGCGGCCGTCTGCCAGGACGCCCAGTCGAAGCTGTTGCCCGCGAGCGAGGTCCAGATGAGCAGCGCGCAGACACCGGCCACGATCAGGAAGGCGCCCAGCCAGTCGATCCTGACCTTGCGTCGTACGGTCGGCAGCTTGAGGGTGCGCTGGAGCAGCACGATCCCGGCCAGTGCGAACGGCACACCGATGAAGAAGCACCAGCGCCAGCCGAGCCAGGAGGTGTCCACCAGGACGCCACCGATCAGCGGACCGGCGACGGTGCCCACGGCGAAGACCGCGCCGAAGATGCCCGCGTACTTGCCGAGCCGGCGCGGCGGGATGACGGCGGCCATGACGATCTGGGCCAGCGCCGTCAGACCACCGGCGCCGATGCCCTGGATGACACGGCTGACGATCAGAGTGACGACGTCCTGGGAGAAGCCGGCCACGAGGGAACCGACCACGAAGAGGCCCAGCGAGAGCTGGAGCAGCAGCTTCTGGTTGAACAGGTCGGCGAGCTTGCCCCACAGCGGCACGGTGGCCGTCATGGCGAGCAGCTCGGAGGTCACGACCCAGGTGTACGAGGACTGGCTCGCACCGAGGTCGGCGATGATCCGAGGCAGGGCGTTGGCGACTACCGTGCCCGCGAGGATGGCGACGAACATGCCTGCCATCAGGCCGGACATCGCCTGCAGTATCTGTTTGTTGGTCATGGAGGTGGGCGCCTGCTCGGGCGCCTCGGTTGCGGTCACGGTGTCCTTCTTCGGTACTTGAGCAGAACAGGTCGGTGGTGTGCGGGACTCCGGGCGTGGCGGGCGGAGTTACGCAGAGGGCCGCGGGAGGCCCTGCGCCAGCTGGCCGAAGACGTCCTGGAAGATCTCCACGAGTGGGGTCTCGCCGGGGTGGTCGCACCAGTGCTCGACGGCGACCCGCAAGGCGGTCTGGGAGGCGGCCGCGAGGAGCCGGGGGAAGACGGCGGCACCGGACGGCCCGTCCGTGCCGCCCCGGGTGGCGTCGAGCCAGTCCGCGATGGCGACGGCGAGGGCCTTCTCCTCCGCCACGTGTGCCTTCAGCCCGCGGTGGACGAGGTGGGGCGACCGCTGGAGCACCTTGGACTGGAGGGCCCACAACTCCTGGCGCGCCTCGAATCCGTCGAGTTCGGCGAGGAGGGCGTCGCGTACGACGTCGAGCGGGGGGCGTTCGGCGGGGGCGCGGCGTACGGACTCCCTGATGCGCTCGCCCACCTCGTCGTCGACCAGGACGAACGCGTCGTCGTGGCTGGGGAAGTAGTTGAAGAACGTCCTGGGTGAGACGCCTGCGGCCTCACTGATGGCCTCGACGGTGACGTGCTCGACGCCGTGTTCCGCGGCGAGCCGCACGGCCGCCTCGGCGATGGCCCTGCGCGTGGCCTGCTTCTTGCGCTCCCGCAGCCCGGGGCCGGAGGTCGTCGTTTTCGGCACAACGTGCATAGTAGGCAAAGATGCACATCCTGCAAAATTATTTGACGGGGCGTGACTTCGAGGGGGCGCGACCACATGTGGATCGCCGCGGTCGACGGCCTCCGCGTCAACCAGGACGTCTACGACTTCGAGGCGGGCGGGGTCAGGACGCGCGGCCGACCGGAGCGAGAACCGGGACGGAACGCAGTGAAGGGACCGACCCTGACGGGTCGGTCCCTTCATCTCGCTGCGGTAGCGGAGGGATTTGAACCCTCGGTGAGTTTCCCCACACTCGCTTTCGAGGCGAGCTCCTTCGGCCGCTCGGACACGCTACCGAGAGAGAGCTTAGACCATGCCGGGGCCTGGTTCGAAATCGGATTCCCGGCGACGGTCCGCGGCGCCCGGGAGGCGGCCTCAGCGCTCCCGGAAGAACGCCGTCAGCAGGTCCGCGCAGCGGTCCTCCAGGACCCCGTGGATCACCTCGGGGCGGTGGTTGAGCCTGCGGTCGCGTACGACGTCCCAGAGCGAACCCACGGCACCGGCCTTCTCGTCCCGCGCCCCGTAGACCAGCCGGGCGATCCTGGACTGGACGAGTGCGCCCGCGCACATCGTGCAGGGCTCCAGCGTGACGACCAGCGTGCAGCCGGTCAGCCGCCAGGAGCCGAGAGCGGCGGCGCCCCGGCGCAAGGCGAGCACCTCGGCGTGCGCCGTCGGGTCGCCGGTCACCTCGCGCTCGTTGTGGCCGGTGGCGAGCAGTGCGCCGTCCGGACCCAGAAGAACGGCGCCGACCGGCACATCGCCGGCCGACGCCGCCTGCGCGGCCTCGTCCAGGGCCTGTCGCATGGGTGCCTGCCACGGGTCCCTCACGGGATCGGTGGGAGGCGGTGAGGAGGGGGTGGATGGTGGTGCGTTCACCCGCGGACCCTAACGGACGGCCTCCAGGACGTCGGCCGCTCCCAGCGCGTCGGCGATCTCCGCCAGCGCGTCGGTGCGCAGGGTCAGCAGATCCTTCTCGGACATGCCGAGGTCGGCGAGGACCCCGAGCTCGCCGAGCGGCCCCGCCGGTACGGCGTCGGGGTCCTCCTGGTCCAGGTCGGGTCCGGTGACGGCGGCGCCGCCGGCGTCGGGCAGGGGGTCATCCGGCTCGCCGTCCTCCGTACCGTCGAGGTCGACGAGCTCCTCGAGTGCGGCGATCTCGTCCTCGGCCCCCGGTTCGCGGCCGAGCAGTTCATCGGTGAGCAGGATCTCCCCGTACGAGGAGCGGGCGGCGGCGGACGCGTCCGAGACGTAGATTCGGGGGTCCTCCTCACCGTCCACCCGGACGACGCCGAACCAGGCGTCCTCCTGCTCGATGTAGACCAGGACCGTGTCCTCGTCCACCGAGGCCTCCCGGGCCAGATCCGTCAGGTCGGACAGGGTTTCCACATCGTCGAGCTCTGTATCGCTCGCTTCCCACCCGTCTTCGGTGCGCGCGAGCAGTGCGGCGAAGTACACCGTGACTCTCCCACTGGTCATAGGTGAATCGGTCCGACGGGAGGGCAGACGGTCATCCGGCTGCTCTGGGCCCCGCCCAATCGGCATCGTGGCAGAAACGAGCGCGATGCGAGACCTCTTCGACCGTTGCGTCGGCCATCAGTTGTTCCGGGTGCGCGCCCGCCGGCCGTGCTCCCGGGGCTCCTGCGGGGACGGTCCGGCTGCTCCGGCGGCCGCCCTCACCAGCGGAACGTACGCATCCGCATCTGTTGGCGCATACGGGCCGCACGGGCGCGGCGCGGCTGGACCCGGTCGCGGAGCTGCTTCGCCTCGTGGAGCTCGCGGAGGAACTGCGCCCTGCGCCTCCGGCGTGCCGCGTCACTCTCCTGCGCGTCCGGCACGTTCTCCCGCGCGTCGGGCAGGTCGCGCGCGTCGCGTCCGGCCTGCCGCTGATTCCGCTGCTCCCCGTCGGGCAATCGACACACCACCCCAAGCCTGGGTCCGTATGCCCCCACCTTCCCCCCGAACAGGTGCTTGATGCCAGCGCGGACTGGCGAGAAGCCGCTGCGGGGCCCGGTTACTGTTGACGGCATGCGGATCCACGTCGTCGACCACCCGCTGGTGGCGCACAAACTCACCACGCTGCGCGACAAGCGCACCGACTCCCCGACCTTCCGGCGGCTCGCCGACGAGCTGGTCACCCTCCTCGCGTACGAGGCCACCAGGGATGTGCGGACCGAGCAGGTCGACATCGAGACCCCGGTGACGCCCACGACCGGTGTGAAGCTGTCGCATCCGCGCCCCCTGGTCGTCCCGATCCTGCGTGCCGGTCTCGGCATGCTGGACGGCATGGTGCGGCTGCTCCCGACGGCCGAGGTCGGCTTCCTGGGCATGATCCGCAACGAGGAGACGCTCCAGGCGGAGACGTACGCCACGCGGATGCCCGAGGACCTCTCCGGCCGTCAGGTCTACGTCCTGGACCCGATGCTGGCCACCGGCGGCACCCTCGTCGCGGCCATCCGGGAGCTGATCAAGCGCGGTGCGGACGACGTCACCGCCGTCGTGCTGCTCGCGGCGCCCGAGGGCGTCGAGGTGATGGAGCGCGAGCTGGCCGGCACGCCGGTCACCGTGGTCACGGCCTCGGTCGACGAGCGGCTCAACGAGCACGGCTACATCGTGCCCGGCCTCGGCGACGCCGGGGACCGGATGTACGGCACCGCCGGCTGACCCTGCCGGCCCCGGCGGCCGGTCCCGGACGCCTCAGCAGGAGGACGGCGCCGGGGACGGCGCGGTGAGGGCCGTGAGGGCCGTCGCCGCCGCCGCGGGCGTGCTGAACGCCTTGAACTTCGTGCCGATGATCAGGTCGATGTCCGCCGTCGTGCGGGTGTCGGTCTTCCGCTCGGCCCCGGGCAGCTGTGTGGCGAGCACCGGGAACGAGTCGTTCATCGCCTTCGGGCCGCCGAGCAGCATTCCGGTGCCGGGCACCTTCTTGTCGTACGCGGCCGGTGCGTTGTCCACCTTGCCGATGGCGAAGCCGCGCTTCTTGAGCTCGTCGGCGGCGGCCTTGGCCAGTCCGCTGCGGGGCGTCGCGTTGTAGATGTTGACCTTGATGGCGGCCGGCTTCGGGAGCACCCTCGCGGACGTCGAAGCGCTGGGGGTGGGGCAGGTCTTCGGCGGGGCGGCGGCGTTGGCCTGTCCGTCGCCGCCGGTGAAGACGTCGATGACCTGGAGCGTTCCCCAGCCGGCGAGGCCGAGGGCCACCACGGCGGCGGTCACCGAGAGGACCAGCTTGCGGCGATGACGGGGGCGGCGCATGCGGGGGTAGGTGTTACCCGTGATGCGGTACTTTCCGCCCATGCCGGGAGGGGTCAGCATGCTCATGGGCGCAGCGTAGTGCGACCTGGTGATGATGCCTACTAAACGATCAACCTATGGCACCCGTACGAGCATAAAAGCACCCGAAAGGCCCGAAATGCGCCATGGGTGGGAGTGGCGGGATCAGCCCATTTCGAGCACGCGGGCGTGGAGCACCTGGCGCTGCTGCAGGGCGGCGCGCACGGCGCGGTGCAGCCCGTCCTCGAGGTAGAGGTCGCCCTGCCACTTCACTACGTGGGCGAACAGGTCGCCGTAGAACGTGGAGTCCTCGGCGAGCAGGGTCTCGAGGTCCAGCTGGCCCTTGGTGGTGACCAGCTGGTCCAGGCGGACCGGGCGCGGCGCGACATCCGCCCACTGTCGGGTTGTTTCCCGGCCGTGGTCGGGATATGGCCGCCCATTTCCGATGCGCTTGAAGATCACACGGAAAGCCTACCGGGCAAGGGGCTCCGGGCGCAGCCGGGGAACGGGACTGCAATGCCGGTCAAAGCGGGAGGAAGGACGGCATAGCGGCGCGGTGCCTGTGATGTTTGCGGGGCATGTTCGTGAGCGTGCCCCGGTGGCCGGGCGGTGACGGCCTGATGACGCACCGGGGCGGGCGGGGGCGTGTGGCGCGCTACTCGGTGACGCCGTGGGCGTGTCCCTTACGCAGGCCGCCACCGCCGCGCTCCTCTCCGGTGGCGGACGCGGCCGGGGCCGGGCGGTCCAGGGAGCTCAGATCGTGGGCGTAGGTGCCGACCGCGTGGGCGATCACATCGATGTTGGTGTCGAAGTGCTTCATGTCGATGTTCCCCAGGCCGTCGCAGGCCTTGTGGTAGCAGGGGTCGTACGCGACGCCTGCCTCACCGCCGTACGTCTCGGCCTGGGCGGCCGTCTTGATGCCCTCGGCGCCCGTGTCCGTACCGCCGGACGGGATGCCGACCTCGATGAACGGCCCGTAGTCGGAGCGCCCGCTGAAGTCCGTGCCGGTGTGCGGCTTGCCCTCGCTGTCCAGGAACGCGTTGATGTCGCGCTCCAGTTGGGCGGAACCCTCGGGGCCCGGTCCGGCGCCCGCCCCGTCGGAGTCGTCGCCGTCGAAGACGAACTGCGCGCCGTTGGGCGAGGCGATCATGTCGAAGTTGAGGTAGAGCGCGATCTTGTCGCGCTGTGCCTCGGAGAGCTCCGCGACGTAAGCCTCCGAGCCCAGCAGGCCGTTTTCCTCCGCCGACCACCAGGCGAACCGCACCTTGTTGGCGGGCGGCCGGTGCGACTGGGCCAGTGTCAGGGCGACTTCGAGGAGTCCCGCCGATCCGGACGCGTTGTCGTTGATGCCGGGGCCGTCGGTGACCGAGTCGAGGTGGGCGCCGAGCATGACCGTCTTCGACGCGTTCCCGCCGGGGGTCTCGGCGACGACGTTGCGGGTGACCCGGTCCTCCCGGAACTCGCGGATCTCCAGGGAGACCTTCACCTCGCCCTTCGCGACCTCCGCGACCAGCTTCTTCCCCTCGGCCTGGGTGATTCCGCCGGTGGGGATCTTCCCCGCCTCCGCACCGCCCAGGGTGCCGGAGAGGGCGCCTTCGGTGTTGTTGTAGATCACCGCGCCGGCCGCGCCCGCCGCCGCGGCCGCCGCCTGCTTCTCCGCGAAGGAGCAGCCGCCCCGCTCGATGAGGGCGATCCTGCCGTCGAAGCCCCCCGACGCGTAGTCGGCCGCCTCGCAGCCGGTGGTGGCGTCGGTGGGGACGGTGGCGAGGGCCGCCGTGATGCCGCCCTCCGCGGTGGAGGCGGTGTACGTCATCGCGCTGACCGAGAGGTCACGCGGTGTGGGGGAGACCACGGAGAGCTTCTCGGCGAGCGTCTCGGTGTAGACGAAGTCGAACGCCTGGTAGCCGACCTCGTAGCCGGCCTTCCGGAGCAGTCGGTGGACGTAGGCGGCGGAGGCGTCGTAACCGGGGGAGCCGGCGGCGCGGTGGCCGTCCGTCGCGTCGGCCACGGCCTGGAAGCGCTCCAGGTGGCGGTGGGCGTCGTCGGCGGACGCGTCCCGGACCAGCCGCCGCGAGAGCTCCGCCGCCTCCTCGGCCGGGTCCCGCGACGCGGACGCGGAGGGCCGGGCCGTCTGCCCGTGGTCCGGTGACGCGGCCAGGAGAAGCGGTGTGGTCAGGGCGGCGGCGGCCACGGCCGCCATGGCTCTGCGACGTGTGGTGCGCACGGGAGTCCTTCCGGGGTGGACGGTCGTGGGGCGGGCTTCCGCGGTCACCGGGACCGGCCCGCCCTGGCCGCCGCCTTCGCCTGCTGCTTGTGCGCCCGCACCTCGGCGAGCGATTCGGGGCCGGTGATGTCGGCCACCGAGCGGTGCGAGCCCTCCTCGCCGTACGCCCCGGCGGCCTCCCGCCAGCCCGTCGGACGTACGTCGAACTGCTTGCCCAGCAGCGCCAGGAAGATCTGCGCCTTCTGGGTGCCGAACCCGGGCAGCGCGTTGAGCCGTTTCAGCAGCTCGGCGCCGGTGGCGGCGTCCGTCCAGACCGCGTCCGCCCGTCCGTCGTACTCGGTCACCAGGTACTGGCAGAGCTGCTGGACCCGCTTGGCCATGGAGCCCGGATAGCGGTGCAGCGCGGGTTTCGAGGTGAACAGCTCGGTGAAGGCGTCCGGGTCGTACGCGGCGATCGTCCGGGCGTCCAGATCGTCCGACCCCATGCGCCGGGCCAGCGTGAACGGGCCGGTGAACGCCCATTCCATCGGTACCTGCTGGTCCAGCAGCATGCCCACCAGGGCGGCCAGCGGACTGCGGCCCAACAGCTCGTCCGCCTCGGGCTCCTGGGCGATCCGCACGGTGCGGGCGTTGCCGCTGTCGCTCTTGGTCATGTATCCGATGATCGCGAGAGTGACCGGGATCGGCGACTCGGTGCGGTGGTTCCTAACCGGCACCACCGTCGGCCGGCGGCAGGAGCCGGGCCGCCCGCAGCCGGAGATAGCGGGCCTCGGGTGCGCTGAGCGTGCGGTCGGCCGCCCTCAGGTAGGCGGCGCGTGCCGCCTCCGGGTCACCGGCCCTCTCCAGCAGGTGCGCCCGTACGGCGTCCAGCCGGTGGTGGCCCGCCAACCGGTCCTCCAGGGCGGTCAGAGCCGCCAGTCCGGCCCGGGGTCCCCTGACCATGGCGAGCGCCACCGCCCGGCCGAGCTCCGCCATCGGGTCGGGGGCGCCCTGCACGAGCAGGTCGTACAGGGCGAGGATCTGGGGCCAGTCGGTGTCCGCGGCACGGGTCGCCTCGTCGTGCAGCGCCGCGATCGCCGCCTGCAGCTGGTACGCCCCGGCCGGGGCCTGGGACAGGGCCTCCTCCACCAGGGCGGTGCCCTCGCCGACGGCCTCTCCGTCCCAGCGGGTGCGGTCCTGCTCGTCGAGCGGGATCAGCTCACCGTGGGGCCCGGTGCGGGCGGCGCTGCGGGCCTCGGTGAGCAGCATCAGGGCCAGCAGTCCGGTCACCCGTCCGTCGTGGGGCAGCAGCCCGCGCACGGCACGGGTCAGCCGGATCGCCTCCCGCGCCAGGTCGGGGCGGTGGAGCTCGCGGCCGGACGTCGCCGTGTACCCCTCGTTGAAGATCAGGTAGAGCACCTGGAGCACGGCGGCCAGGCGGAGGTCGTGGTCGGCGGGGCCCGGCTGCCGGAACGGCACCCCCCGCACCTTCTGCTTGGCCCGGCTGATCCTCTGGGCCATGGTCGCCTCGGGCACCAGATGCGCCCGGGCGATCTCGGCCGTCGTCAGGCCGCCCACGGCGCGCAGGGTCAGCGCGATCTGGGCGGCGGGGGACAGCTCGGGGTGGCAGCAGAGGAACAGCAGGGTGAGGGTGTCGTCGGCGGCCGGAGCGCGGCTCTCCCCGGGCGGCGGGGCCGTGAACGCGTCGCGGGGGGTGAGCGCGGCGGCCCTCTCCTCACGTCGCTGCCGCGCGGAGTCCGCCCGCAGCTGGTCCGTCAGCCGCCGTGCGGCGACCCTGATCAGCCAGCCGCGCGGATTGTCGGGCAGCCCGTGGGCCGGCCACTGCCGGGAGGCGGCGAACATCGCTTCCTGCACGGCGTCCTCCGCCGTGTCGAAGTGGCCGTAGCGGCGTACGAGCGCGCCGAGGACCTGCGGCGCGTGGTGGCGCAGCAGGTCCTCGACGCCGGTCGGCCTCTCGTTCACACGGCTCCCGCCCGGGGCACGGGCGTCCTACTCAGCAGGGCCCGGGTCCCCGCCTTCGTCGATGGGACGGATCAGCACCGGGTAGACGGGCGCGCCCTCCGGCTGTGGGCACTCCTGGATGCGCGCGGCGATCTCGGTGACCCTGTCCAGGCTCGCGCAGTCGAGCACCCAGTACCCGGCGAGCTGCTCCTTCGTCTCCCCGTAGGGGCCGTCCGTGATCACCGGCCGGCCGTCCGCGCCCGGCAGCACGGCGCGGGTCCTGGCGGGTTCGGTCAGGCCCTGGCCGTCGACCATCTCGCCGGACTCGGCCAGGTCGTTGTTGAGGTTTCCCATGAAGGCGAACATCGCCTGCATGTCCTCCTTGCTCCAGGCCGGGCTCACGGCCGACGGCTTGCCGTTCATGGCGTCGTAGTCGGCCTGCGAGCCCTGAACCATCACGAGGTACTTCATGGTGTCGCTCCTCGGCTTCTCGGTCGCCGCCCCTTGTGGGCAACTCTCACAGGGGACGTCGGGGCCGGCGACCGGTTCTCGACACCACGCGGGAAGTTTTTCCGGAATCACTCCGCCGCGCGGGTCCGGAAGCCGCCCCCGTAGAGTTCGGCTGCGTCGTCCCACCAACTCCGAGGTACCGGCTGTGTCACCCGTGTCGCCCCCGCCCGCCGTCCAGGCCCCCGCGTCCGCCGTGAGCGTCGTGGGGATCGGCGCCGACGGCTGGACCGGCCTTCCGGAGAGCGCCCGCGCGGTGCTCCTGGACGCGGAGGTGCTGATCGGCGGTGAGCGCCAACTGGGTCTGCTCCCGCCGGAGTGCGGGGGCCGGAGGGTGGTCTGGCCGTCGCCTCTGCGGCCCGCCGTGCGGGGTCTGCTCGCCGCGCACACGGGGAGCAGGACAGCCGTCCTCGCCAGCGGCGACCCCATGTTCTACGGCATCGGCCGGGCCCTCACCGAGGAGCTGGGCGCCGGGTCGCTCCGGGTGCTGCCGCACCCGTCCTCCGTGTCGTACGCCTGTGCCCGGCTCGGCTGGCCCGTGGAGGACACCGAGACGGTCACTCTCGTCGGCCGCCCCGCGGCCCGGCTGGCCGGTGCGCTGTACGACGGGCGCCGGCTGCTGGTGCTCTCCGCGGACGCGGCCACGCCCGCCGCCGTGGCCGCCCTGCTGCGGGACCACGGCTTCGGACCCAGCCGCATGAGGGTGCTCGAACAGCTCGGCTCCCCCGCCGAGGACTGCCTGGACGGCGTCGCCGACATGTGGGAGCACCCGCCCGGGGACCCGCTCAACGTGATCGCGGTGGAGTGCCGGAGCACCCCGGACACGCTGCGCCTCGGCGCCGTGCCCGGGCTGCCCGACGAGGCGTACGAGCACGACGGCCAGCTCACCAAGCGCCATGTGCGGGCGGCCACCCTCGGCGTCCTCGCGCCCGCCCCCGGTGAGCTCCTGTGGGACATCGGCGGCGGCTCGGGCTCGATCGCCGCGGAGTGGATGCGCACCCATCCGTCCTGCCGTGCCGTCACCGTGGAACGCGACCCGGTCCGGGCGGGGCGCATCGCCCGTAACGCCGACCGGCTCGGCGTCCCCGGGCTGCGCGTGGTCACCGGCCGCGCGCCGGACGCCCTGGCCGGACTGCCCGCACCCCACGCCGTGTTCATCGGCGGCGGGCTCACCGCGCCGGGGCTGCTCGACGCCTGCTGGGACGCGCTGCCCACGGGCGGCCGGCTGGTCGCCAACACGGTCACGCTGGAGTCGGAGGCGCTGCTCGCCGAGTGGTACCGGCGGCTCGGCGGCGACCTGGTCCGGCTCGCGGTGGCCCATGCCGTACCGGTCGGCGGGTTCACCGGCTGGCGTCAGGCCATGCCCGTCACGCAGTGGTCCGTACAGAAAACCTCGCACGCCCCAGGAGACGACAGATGACCGTGTACTTCATCGGAGCGGGCCCCGGCGCCGCCGACCTGATCACGGTGCGCGGCGCCCGTGTCCTCGCCGCGAGCCCGGTCTGCCTGTACGCCGGCAGCCTGGTGCCGCGTGAACTCCTCGCCGAATGCCCGGCGGACGCCCGGCTGGTGGACACCGCCCAGCTCGACATCGACCAGATCACCGCCGAGCTGGTGCGGGCCCACGAGGAGGGCCACGACGTGGCCCGGCTGCACTCCGGGGACCCGTCGGTCTTCAGCGCCGTGAACGAGCAGATGCGACGGCTGGACGAGGCGGGCGTGCCGTACGAGGTGGTGCCCGGCGTGCCCGCGTTCGCCGCGGCCGCGGCGGCGCTCAAGCGGGAGCTCACGGTGCCCACGGTCGGCCAGACCGTGATCCTCACCCGGATCGCCCAGCGGGCGACCGCGATGCCCGAGGGCGAGGACCTGGCCACACTGGGCCGCAGCGGCGCGCTGATCGTGCTGCATCTCGCGGCGCGGTACGTGGACCGGGTGGTCGACGAACTGCTGCCGCACTACGGCGCGGACTGCCCCACAGCCGTGGTCGCCATGGCCTCGCGCCCGGACGAGATCATCCTGCGCGGCACACTGGACTCCATCGCGGAGCAGGTGAAGGAGGCCGGAGTGATCCGTACAGCAGTGATCATGGTCGGCCGGACCCTGGGCGCGGAGCAGTTCCGCGACAGCCACCTGTACTCCCCTGCGCGGGACCGCCACACCTGCTGACGCGCGGGCGGGGGCGGCGGACGTCCCCGTCCTCCGCTCACCGGCCCTCGCTGCGCCCCACGACGGCCCCGGCCCGGTCGATGCAGATCACGTCCACCGCCACCGGCGCTCCCCGGAGCACCGACAGCGCCTCGTCACGGGCGGCCACCGCGACCAGGTCGCCCAGCGGCACCCCGGCGGCCGTGCACAGCTGGAGCGCCGCGAGGCCGGTGTTGGCGGTCTCGATCTCCGCCGCCAGCTCCTCGCTCGCTCCGCCCTGCCGCGCCAGCCGCGCCAGGAAGGGCTTGTCGACCTGCGAGCGGCCCGAGTGGAGGTCCAGATGCCCGGCGGCGAGCTTGGAGAGCTTGGCGAACCCGCCGCAGATGGTCAGCCGCTCCACCGGATGCCGGCGTACGTACTTCAGCACCGCGCCCGCGAAGTCCCCCATGTCCAGCAGGGCGATCTCCGGCAGCCCGTACTCGGCCACCACCGTCTTCTCCGAGGTCGAGCCCGTGCACCCCGCGACGTGCCGGAGGCCGGCCGCGCGTGCCACGTCCACCCCGCGGCGGATCGAGTCGATCCAGGCCGAGCAGGAGTAGGGCACCACGATGCCGGTCGTGCCCAGGATCGAGATCCCGCCCAGGATGCCCAGGCGAATGTTCCACGTGAAACGTGCGATCTCCTCGCCGTCGTCCACCGACACCGTGATCTCGACGTCGCCGGTGCCCCCGTGCTCCGCCGCCACCCGCGCGACGTGGTCGCGCATCATCTGGCGGGGGACGGGGTTGATCGCGGGCTCCCCGACGTCGAGCGGCAGCCCGGGGAGGGTCACCGTCCCCACGCCAGGCCCGGCCCGGAACACCACTCCGGACCCGGCGGGCAGCAGCCGGACGGTGGACCGCACCAGCGCGCCGTGGGTGACGTCCGGGTCGTCGCCCGCGTCCTTCACCACGCCTGCCGTGGCCTGCCCGTCGGCGAGTTCCTCCACCGCGAGCGCGAAGGCGGGGTTCTGGCCCCTGGGCAGGGTGATGGTCACCGGGTCGGGGAACTCGCCGGTCAGCAGGGCCGTGTACGCGGCCGTGGCCGCCGCCGTGGCGCAGGCCCCGGTCGTCCATCCGGGCCGGAGACCGGTGTGCTTGAGTTGGGCGGTGCGCCCGCCCTGCGCCTCACTGCTCATGAATGACGTGCGCCTCACTGCTCATGGACGGACCGATCCGATGCCCTTGCACGTACTCGTACTCGGCGGCACCACGGAGGCCCGCCGGCTCGCGGAGTCCCTGGTGGCGGCGGACGGGATCCGGGTGACAAGCTCACTCGCGGGGCGGGTCGCCCGGCCGAGGCTGCCGCCCGGTGAGGTACGCGTCGGCGGTTTCGGCGGGGCCGAAGGCCTGGCGGAGTGGCTCCGGGCACACCATGTGGATGCGGTCATCGACGCCACCCATCCCTTCGCAGGCACGATCAGTTTCAACGCGGCCTCGGCCGCCGCCGCTGTCCATGTTCCCCTGCTGGCACTCCGGCGGCCCGGCTGGGTGCCGGTGGAGGGCGACCGATGGCATGTCACCGACTCCCTCGCGGGCGCGGCCGAGCTGCTGCCGGACCTCGGGTCACGCGTATTCCTCACCACGGGCCGCATGGGCCTTGCCGCTTTCGCGGGGCTGGACGCGCTGTGGTTCCTGATGCGCTCGGTGGACGCCCCCGACCCTCCGTACCCGGCGCGGATGGAGGTGCTGCTGGACCGGGGGCCGTTCACCCTGGAGGGCGAGCGGGAGCTGATCCGGCGCCATCGCGTCGACGTCCTCGTCACCAAGGACAGCGGCGGTGACGCCACCGCTCCCAAGCTCGCCGCCGCCCGCGAGGCCGGAATTCCGGTGGTGGTCGTGGGACGGCCGCCGGTCCCCCCGGGTGTGCCGGTGGCCGGGACACCCGAGGAGGCGCTCGCCCTGCTGCGGCAGCTCGCGGGCCCAGGGGTCCGAGGCGTCTGCCCGGTCAGTCCTCCGGGTAGCGGCGCGGCGTCCAGACGATCTGCCGCCCGTCGCCCCGGCGCACCCAGCGCGTCTGCGAGGAACCGACGATGAGGATCGTCCGCATGTCCACCTCGTCCGGGTCCAGATCGGCCAGCCGCACCGTCCGTACGCTCTCCGCCGGGCCCCCGACATCGCGGCCGAGCACGACGGGTGTGTCCGGGGAGCGGTGCTCCAGCAACAGGTCCCGGGCCTTGCCGACCTGCCATGTCCGGCTGCGGGAGCCGGGGTTGTACAGCGCCATGACGAGGTCGGCCGTGGCCGCCGCGCGCAGTCGTCCGGCGATGACCTCCCACGGCTTGAGCCGGTCCGAGAGGGAGATGGTGGCGTAGTCGTGGCCCAGCGGCGCGCCCGCCCTGGCGGCGGCGGCGTTGGCCGCGGTCACCCCGGGGAGCACCCGCACGGCGATGTCCGTGTACGCGTCCTGCGAGGCCACTTCCAGTACGGCCGTCGCCATGGCGAAGACCCCCGGGTCGCCCCCGGAGACCACCGCGACGCGGCGCCCGCGGCGGGCCAGGTCCAGGGCGAATTCGGCCCGCTCGGACTCGACCTTGTTGTCGGAGCCGTGGCGCTGCTGGCCCGGCCGCACCGGCACCCTGTCCAGATACGTGGTGTAGCCGACCAGGTCGTCGGCGGCGGCCAGCGCGCCGCGCGTCTCGGGCGTCAGCCACAGCGGTCCGGCCGGCCCGGTGCCCACGACGACGACCTCGCCGCTGTCCGGGCCCGCTGCCGGTGAGGGCCGGGGCGCGTCGATCCGGCTGGGCAGCACGGCGACGGCGAAGTACGGCACGGAGTCCGCGTCGGTGTCCGCCAGGTCACCGGTCCGCTCCCCGGCCATGGTGGCGCGCTCGACGTACCGCGCCTCGGGCAGCCGGCCGGACGCCTCGAAGGCGCGGCGCACGGCGGGGAACGTCCGGCCGAGCTTCATCACCACGGCGGAGTCCGTGGCGGCCAGACGTGCCGTCAGCTCCTCCTCGGGCAGGGTGCCCGGCAGGATCGTCAGCACCTCCTCGGCCTCCACGAGCGGGGTGCCGAGACGGGCGGCGGCTGCGCTGACCGAGGTGACGCCCGGGATGACCTCGGTGTCGTAACGGTCCGCGAGCCGCTTGTGCATGTGCTGGTACGAGCCGTAGAAGAGCGGGTCGCCCTCGGCGAGCACGGCCACGGTGCGCCCGGCGTCCAGATGCGCCGCGAGGCGGGCCGCGGCCTCGGTGTAGAACTCGTCCAACGCGCCCCGGTAGCCGCCCGGGTGGTCCGTGGTCTCCGTCGTGACGGGGTAGACCAGCGCCTCCTCGATGTGGTCGGCGCGGATGTGCTGCGCCGCGATCGAGCGGGCGATGGACCGGCCGTGCCGGGCGGAGTGGTACGCGACGACGTCGGCCGCGCCGATGATCTGCACGGCCTTCACGGTCATCAGGGCCGGGTCGCCCGGGCCGAGCCCGACGCCGTAGAGCCGCCCTGTGCCGGCCGTCCGCTGCTGCTCGGGCACGGTCACTCCTCCTCGCTGGCGATCGCGTTGAGGGCGGCGGCGGCGATGGCGCTGCCACCACGCCTGCCGCGCACGACGAGGTGCTCGAGGCGCGAGGGGTGGGCGGCCAGGGCCTCCTTGGACTCGGCTGCCCCGATGAATCCGACGGGCACACCGATGACGGCGGCGGGGCGCGGGGCGCCCTCCTCGATCATCTCCAGCAGCCGGAAGAGCGCGGTGGGCGCGTTGCCGACGGCGACGACCGCGCCCTCCATCCGGTCCCGCCACAGCTCCAGGGCGGCGGCGCTGCGCGTGGTGCCGAGCTTCGCGGCCAACGCGGGGACGGCGGGGTCGGACAAGGTGCAGATGACCTCGTTGTCCGCGGGCAGGCGCTTGCGGGTGACACCGCTGGCGACCATGGCCACGTCGCACAGGATCGGCGCCCCTGAGCGCAGGGCCGCGCGGGCGTCGGCCACCGCGTTCGGTGAGAAGGCGATGTCGCGTACGAGGTCGACCATGCCGCACGCGTGGATCATCCGGACGGCGACCTGGCTCACATCGGCGGGCAGCCCTGCCAGATCCGCCTCCGAGCGGATGGTGGCGAAGGACTGGCGGTAGATCGCCGGTCCGTCCTTCTCGTACTGATGCACAGTGCTGTCGCTTTCTTCATCGAACAGGTCGAACAGGTCGAAAAACAGGGGCTGGTGATCAGGTGTGCGTGCCCCGGGCCGCCGCCACGGCGTCGGCGAGCGCGTCCGGGTCGTCCCGCACCGTCGCCGCCTCGGTGGCCCGGTCCCCCCGCACATGGGAGATCCGGTGTCCGCCGGGGGTGGCGACCACGTCGATCCACTCCCCCCGCGGATGGCCGCAGCGGCGTTCGCACCCGGACCAGTACACAGGGAGCCGCCCGGGCGCTCCGACGGCGGCCCCCGCGTCGGCCCGCACGTCGGCCAGCGACTTCGCGCAGCCGGGCTGCCCGATACAGGCCCCGACACCGGCCCACGGGGAACCGGGCCCGGTGATCAGACCGGCCCCGGCGAGACCCTCCCGCAGGCTGTCGGCGCGGCCGGGGGCGATGCCGGTGACGACGGCCCCGCGCCACGGGGTGAGGCGCAGTTCCCCGGCGCTCGACAGCAGCCGCCACCGGTCCAGGCCCAGCCGCCCCAGCGGTACGCCGACGGAGAGCGCGGCCTCGGGGCGGTCACCCGGGACCGGGCCGGGGGCCGGGGGCAGGGCTTCGAGGGGGCGGGGAAAGGCCCCCGGGGTGACGGCGATGCCGGCCGCCCCGAGCCGTCGTACGACCTCGGCGGGCAGCGCGGCGGCCGTGGCGTCCGGCAGGTCCTTGATCCGCCAGGCACCGCCGGCCCGGGCGGAGTCGAGGAAGGCCTCGGCCGCGGTCAGCGCGGCCCGGGGGCCGTCGGCGGAGGGCACGCGGAGGACGGCGTCACCGTCCCCGACGCGCAGCAGCGCGCTGCCGTCGTCGTGGGCCCGCAGGGTCAGGTCCGCGCCGAGGGCGTCCACGTCGCCGCGGCCGTCGTCGAGCGCGAACAGGAATCGTCCGGAGAGCGCCGTCGCGCGGTCGCTCCCGCACAGAAGGTGGTCGAGCCCGGTCAGCCAGGGGCGTACGTCGGCGACACCGAGGCCGTCGAGCCCGGAGAGCGGGGAGGCGACCACATTGCGCACGCGCTCGTGGCGTGCGGAGGGCAGCAGTCCGGCCGCGTCCAGCAGCCCGGCCAGCTCCGCGCCGCAGTCCGGGGCGAGCCCGCGCAGCTGGACGTTTCCGCGGGAGGTGAGATGCAGCTCACCGTCGCCGAAGCGCTCGGCGGCCTGCCCCAGCGCCTCCGCCTGGCGGGGTGTCAGCACCCCGCCGGGTATCCGGATCCGCGCCAGCGCACCGTCGTCCGCCCGGTGCAGACGCAGCGCGCCGGGGCAGGCGTCGCCCGGGGACGAGGTCGTAGGGGGGGAGGCGGACATGGCGGCGAGCATACCGACCGTGACCGTGACGCACCCCTACGGTCACTGTGACCTACGGGACACCCGCCACGGTCCTGGTGAGGATGGGGGCCGTCTGGTCAGGACCCCCCACCCGCCGCCTACTATGCCTAGCGGCGGTCCGTTCGGCCCGCCATCGCCAGACGGCGACACGGAGGAAGCCCGGTGAGATTCCGGCGCGGTCCCGCCACTGTGAGCCCGGCCCCGGCCGCGCGAGTCAGGAACTCCTGCCGTCCGACACCGCCCGGGGCGTGGACACCCCGAGGAAGGGCTGACGCCGCATGATCCTGCTCCTGTCGACGTCCGACACCGACCTGCTGAGCGCCCGCGCCTCCCAGGGCCCGGTCAGCTACCGCTACGCCAACCCTTCCCGGCTCTCCGTCGACGACCTGCCGCAGCTGCTGGAGGGCACCGACCTCGTCGTCGTACGCCTCCTCGGCGGCGTACGCGCCTGGCAGGACGGGCTCGACCAGGTGCTCGCCACCGGCCGCCCCGTCGTCGTGCTGACCGGTGAACAGGCCCCCGACGCCCAGCTGATGGCCGCCTCCACCGTGCCCATCGGCATCGCCGCCGAGGCGCACGCCTACCTCGCGCACGGCGGCCCCGCCAACCTGGAGCAGCTGGCCCGCTTCCTCTCCGACACCGTGCTGCTCACCGGTCACGGCTTCGAGCCGCCCGCCCCGGCACCCGCGTGGGGCCCGCTGGAGCGGACCGCCCGGGACGTCACGGGACCGACCGTCGCGGTGCTCTACTACCGCGCCCACCACATGAGCGGGAACACCGCGTTCATCGAGGCGCTCTGCACCGCCGTGGAGGACGCGGGCGCCCGCCCCCTCCCGCTGTACGTCGCCTCGCTGCGCACGCCGGAGCCCGAGCTCATCGACGAACTCCGCGCCGCCGACGCCATCGTGACGACGGTTCTCGCCGCGGGCGGCACCAAGCCGGCGACCGCTTCGGCGGGCGGCGACGACGAGTCCTGGGACGCGGGCGCCCTCACCGGCCTCGACGTACCCGTCCTCCAGGCGCTCTGCCTCACCAGCCCGCGTGCGGCCTGGGAGGAGAACGACGAGGGCGTCTCCCCGCTGGACGCCGCGACCCAGATCGCGGTGCCCGAGTTCGACGGCCGCCTGATCACCGTGCCGTTCTCCTTCAAGGAGATCGACGAGGACGGTCTGCCCGCCTACGTCGCCGACCCCGAGCGTGCCGCCCGCGTCGCCGGGATCGCCGTACGGCACGCCAGGCTCCGGCACATCCCGGCCGCCGAGAAGCGGATCGCGCTCGTCCTGTCCGCGTACCCGACGAAGCACTCCCGCATCGGCAACGCCGTCGGCCTCGACACCCCCGCGAGCGCCGTCGCCCTGCTGCGCCGGCTGCGCGCCGAGGGCTACGACTTCGGCCCCGAGGAGGAGATCCCGGGCCTGGTGTCCGGCGACGGCGACGAGCTGATCTACGCGCTCATCGAGGCCGGCGGCCACGACCAGGAGTGGCTCACCGAGGAGCAGCTGGCCCGCAACCCGGTCCGGATCCCCGCCGCCGACTACCGCCGCTGGTTCGCCACGCTGCCCGCCGAGCTCCGCGAGGCGGTGGAGGAGCACTGGGGCCCGGCGCCCGGCGAGATGTTCCTCGACCGGTCCCGCAACCCCGAGGGCGACATCGTGCTCGCGGCCCTGCGCCGCGGCAATCTGCTGATCCTCATCCAGCCGCCGCGCGGCTTCGGCGAGAACCCGATCGCGATCTACCACGACCCCGATCTTCCGCCCTCGCACCACTACCTGGCCGCGTACCGCTGGATCGCCGCGGCCGCCGACGACAACGGCTTCGGCGCCGACGCGATGATCCACCTCGGCAAGCACGGCAACCTGGAGTGGCTGCCCGGCAAGAACGCCGGCCTGTCCGCCGCCTGCGGCCCCGACGCCGCGCTGGGCGATCTTCCGCTGGTCTACCCGTTCCTGGTCAACGACCCCGGCGAGGGCACCCAGGCCAAGCGCCGCGTGCACGCCACCCTGGTCGACCACCTCGTGCCGCCGATGGCCCGCGCCGACAGCTACGGCGACATCGCCCGCCTCGAACAGCTCCTGGACGAGCACGCCCAGATCGCCGCGATGGACCCGGCCAAGCTGCCGGCCGTCCGCGCCCAGATCTGGACCCTCATCCAGGCCGCGAAGCTCGACCACGACCTGGGCCTGGAGGACCGGCCCGAGGACGAGGGCTTCGACGAGTTCATCATGCATCTCGACGGCTGGCTCTGTGAGATCAAGGACGTCCAGATCCGCGACGGCCTGCACGTCCTGGGCGCCGCCCCGGCCGGCAAGGACCGCGTCAACCTCGTGCTCGCCGTCCTGCGCGCCCGCCAGATCTGGGGCGGTACGGCGTCCCTGCCCGGCCTGCGCGAGGCGCTCGGCCTGGACGAGTCGGCGGCCACCCGCACCGCCGCCGACGAGACCGAGGAGCAGGCCCGCGCGCTCGTCCAGGCCATGGACGACGCGGACTGGGACCCGGCCGCCGTCGCCGGTGTGGCCGCCGGGCATCCCCAGGCCGTCGCCGACATCCTGGACTTCGCCGCCCGGGAGGTCGTGCCCCGCCTCGCCGCGACGACCGACGAGCTCGACCACGCGGTGCACGCGCTGAACGGCGGCTTCGTCCCCGCCGGCCCGTCGGGCTCCCCGCTCCGGGGCCTGGTCAACGTCCTGCCGACCGGCCGCAACTTCTACTCCGTCGACCCGAAGGCCGTCCCCTCCCGCCTCGCCTGGGAGACCGGCCAGGCCCTCGCCGACTCCCTCCTGGAGCGCTACCGCGCCGACAACGGCGACTGGCCCACCTCGGTCGGCCTCTCCCTGTGGGGCACCAGCGCGATGCGCACTGCGGGCGACGACATCGCGGAGGCGTTCGCCCTGCTCGGCGTCCGCCCCGTCTGGGACGACGCCTCACGCCGCGTGACCGGCCTGGAGCCGATCCCGTACGAGGAGCTGGGCCGCCCGCGCATCGACGTCACGCTGCGCATCTCCGGCTTCTTCCGCGACGCGTTCCCGCACACCATCGGCCTCCTCGACGACGCCGTGCGCCTGGCCGCCTCCCTCGACGAGCCCGCCGAGCAGAACTTCGTACGCGCCCACACCCAGTCCGACCTGGCCGAACACGGCGACGAGCGGCGGGCCACCACCCGTATCTTCGGCTCCCGGCCGGGGACGTACGGCGCCGGGCTGCTCCAGCTCATCGACTCCCGGGACTGGCGTACGGACGCCGACCTCGCCGAGGTCTACACGGTGTGGGGCGGCTACGCCTACGGCCGTGAGCTGGACGGACGCCCGGCCCGGGACGAAATGGAGACCGCGTACAAGCGGATCGCCGTCGCCGCGAAGAACACCGACACCCGTGAGCACGACATCGCGGACTCGGACGACTACTTCCAGTACCACGGCGGCATGGTCGCGACCGTACGCGCGCTGAAGGGCACCGCCCCCGAGGCGTACATCGGCGACTCGACCCGCCCCGAGACGGTCCGCACCCGCACGCTGGTCGAGGAGACGTCCCGGGTGTTCCGCGCCCGGGTGGTCAACCCGAAGTGGATCGAGGCGATGCGCCGTCACGGCTACAAGGGCGCCTTCGAGCTCGCCGCGACGGTCGACTACCTCTTCGGCTACGACGCCACGACGGGCGTGGTCGCGGACTGGATGTACGACAAGCTGACCGAGACGTACGTCCTGGACCAGACGAACCGCGAGTTCCTCCAGCAGGCCAACCCGTGGGCGCTCCACGGGATCGCGGAGCGTCTTCTGGAGGCGGAGTCCCGCGGCATGTGGGCGAAGCCCGACCCGGCGGTCCTCGAAGCGCTGCGCCAGGTGTTCCTGGAGACCGAGGGCGACCTGGAGGGTGAGGACTGAGCGGCCCACCGGCCGGCGAGCCTGAGCGGCCCACCGGCCGGTGGGTCACCCCCGGCCGGCGAGCCACGTCCTGCCTTGCTGCCTCCCGTCCGCGGGTCCACGCTGGGGGGATGGGTGACCGAGCGGGCCACACACCGATCGTTTCTGTCCAGCGCGCGTTCCGCTTGATGGAAGCCGTGGCGGCACACGACGGCGGGGCGCCCGCGAACGAGCTGGCGCGGCGGGCGGAGATCGCCCCGGACACCGCCCTGGAGCTGCTGCGGGACCTCACGCAGGACGGTTACCTCCGCAGGCTCGGCGACGGCTCCTTCGTCCTGGGCGACATGCCCCACGGTGACCACTTCGCGCACGACCTGGCCGGCCTGGTCCGCCCCGCCCTCGCCTCGTTGCGGGACGATCTGTCGGCCGCCGCCTATCTCACCTTCTACGAGGAGGGCGAGATCAGGATCGCCGAGATCGTCGACAGCCCGCAGACCCCCAGGGTCAACCTCTGGGTGGGCTTCCAGGACGCCGGGCACGCCACGGCACTCGGCAAGTGCGTCCTGCGTGAGCTGGACGCCGAGGCCCGGGTCGAATACCTCACGCGGCACACGCTCGCCGACCTCACTCCCCGCACGATCACGCACCGGGAGGAGCTGATCCGGCAGCTCGAAACGTCGCGTTCCGCACCGGCGGTGATGGACCGGGAGGAGTACGACCTCGGCACGGTGTGCATCGCGGTACCGGTGTACGGCGGCGGCACGGTCGGCTCGCTCGGCGTCTCCTTCCGGGCGGACCGGATGTACCGCACCAGTCAGGTCCGCCAGAGCCTGCTGGCGTCGGCGGACCGGGTGACCCGGGACGTCACCTTCGGCGCCTGATCCATCGCTGCGGCCTTCCTACGAGCCGTGTCCGCCCGCCGCGACGGCCTTGAACTCGTCCAGCAGCTCCCGCATCACCGGTGCCATGGCACGGTCCTCGGAAGCCGCGATCCACCGCTCGAAGCCGACCTTGAACACGGCGATCCCCGCCTCGGCGGTCAGGCTCGCGGCCGGCTCCGGGACGCCGCGTCCGCGCAGGGCGTCGGCGAGCGCCGCCGACAGCGAGGCGAGCTTGATCAGCTCGCGCTCCTGGAGTTCCGCGTTCGCCGCGATCACGGCCTGCCGCTTCCGCGCGTGCTCGCGGCGGTCGTCGAAGACCTCCGAGAACGTGTCGAGGACCACGCTCAGCACGCCGATCGGCGCCGTGGACTCCGGAACGCCGGAGACCACCTCGACCAGCATGTCGCGCAGCTCCGTACCACCGAACAGCACCTCGCGCTTGTCGGCGTAGTGCCTGAAGTAGGTCCGCTCCGTGAGGCCGGCCCGCTTGGCGATCTCCGCCACCGTGGTCTGCTCGAAGCCTCGCTCGCTGTAGAGCTCCAACGCCGCTTCCGCCAGGCGCCCGCGCGCGTTCGGCTCCCATCTGCCCATGGGCCGATCCTACGCGATGGCAGTGACTGCCGTCGGCTGCGCGCCGATGTCGGTCGAAGCCCTCGCGTTGCGCCCCCGCTCCACGCTCCGGCAGCCACCTGCTTGCGGCGCCCGCTCCCGCACGGGCGCCGCAGCGCATCCCTAGGAGGCGGACCCGGCCGTCCTGCGCCGGCGTACGACGAAGACGGCACCGGCACCCAGGGCGACAGCGGCCGCACCGAGAGCGGCGGTGACCGGCACCGCGCTCGACGAGCCGGTCTCAGCGAGCTTGCCGCTGACCGGTATCTCGCTCAGCTCGCCCTGGGCCGCGGGCTTGTTCCCGCCGTGCGTACCGGCGGGCACCCCGGTTCCGGCGCCATCCACCGGGCCGGGCCCGGCCTCGGAGTCCTCCACCGCGCCGGGCTCACTGCCGGGGGCGAGGACCGTGAAGTCGAACTGGCTGATGTCGTCGAACCCGCACTGGCCGTCCTCGCCGTACGAGTGGCCGATGGTGAAGAAGTAGCCGGTCCCCGCCTTGGCGGTCTCCCCGACCTTGATGCGCATCCTGGCGTCCGCGTACTCGCCGGGACCGAGGGTCTTCACGGTGGCGAACTCGTCGTTGTCGAGGACACCGGCGCCCTCACCCTCGATGGGCTTCCACGCGTCGGTGGCCGGGTCGAACCACTCGACCGTGACCGCCAGTTCGGCGATGTCATCGAGGTCCGGGTCGGCGGTACCGAGGTAGAGCGAGACGTCGGTCTCCATGACCTTGGTGGTGGACACGTTGGTCACGCGGTACGTGAAGTCGTGCCAGCCGGACCCGGCGACGATCTTGCTCGGGAGTCCTCGCAGCGACGTCTTGCCGCGCTCCTCGTCCGGGATGCCCGAGCAGAAAGCCGGACGCGTGTACGACGGCGACGGGGCGGCAGCGCCCGGCGTGGCCGACGTGGTGGCGGTCGGATCCGCCATCGTGCCGGCGGTCGGCTGCTCGGCGACACTCGCACTCGCACTGGCGGTGGCGGAGGCGGTGGCGGTGGCGGAGGCGGACGGTTCCGGCTCCGTGGTGGGAGAGGACGACACGGAGGGGGAGGCGTCTGCCGGGCCCTCCCCGGTCGCGTACGCGCCCTGCGCTGTGAACAGTGCTACTGGGCCGATGACAGCCGTCACGGCTGCGATGGCCAGGGCGCGGTGGAACTGCTTCATGAGACCCCTTCGTCGGAACGCGGCGCGTCGCCGTCCGATGCGGGGCGGACGGCCGGCCGTGCGGGTGTACACGTATGTGATCAGTAGCACCGTCGAAAAGTTGCGCGACGGAAGAGTTCTGCTCTGTGATCTCTCCCACGGCGGCGCGGAGGCCGAAGGAGAGCTGTGCAGCGGCCCCCGGACCCCCGCCGGCCCCCGTCCGGACCGGTCAGGAATCGAGAAGCGCGCGGCGCGGGAGCGGCCATAGCTTCGTTCCATGGCTTCCATCGCATCCGTCACCCTCGAGGTGGCCGACCCCACCGCCGCCGGACACTTCTACTCCGCCGCCTTCGGCCTCGGCCCTGAGCTGCGCCTGCGGTCCTCCGAGGCGCCGACCGCCGGCTTCCGCGGCTTCACGCTGTCGCTCACGGTCTCCCAGCCCTCCACCGTCGACAGCCTGGTCGGCTCCGCACTCGACGCCGGCGCCTCCGTGGTGAAGCCGGCCACGAAGTCTCTCTGGGGCTACGGCGGCGTCGTACGGGCACCCGACGGGACGCTCTGGAAGGTCGCCACCTCCGCGAAGAAGGACAAGGGCCCGGCCACCCGGCAGATCGACCGCTTCGTACTGCTGCTGGGAGCCGAGGACGTGCTCGCGAGCAAACGGTTCTACGCCGGCCACGGCCTCACCGTGGGAAAGAGCTTCGGCCGCAAGTACGTCGAGTTCGACACCCCCACGAGCCCCGTCACGCTTGCCCTCTACGGGCGCCGGGCCCTGGCCAAGGACGCCGGCGTCACGCCGGACGGCACCGGATCGCACCGGCTCGCGCTCGGCGGTGACCTCGGCCCCTTCACCGACCCGGACGGCTTCGAGTGGGAGAAGGAGTCCCACTGAGCCAGGTCCGGCCACCGGGCCCCGCCCGCCTGTCGCGCCGAACGCGATGCGCGGCGGCGGCCGGGCGTGGCACGATCACATACGTGACGAGCAGACCCACCGAGGCGCAGTACCTGCGTGACCTGGCACTGCTGCGCCGGGTCCGCGACCGGATGGACCGGGAGTACGCGCAGCCGCTGGACGTCGAGGCGCTCGCCCGGGGTGTGAACATGTCGGCCGGTCACCTCAGCCGTCAGTTCCGGCGGGCGTACGGCGAATCGCCGTACGGCTATCTGATGACGCGGCGTATCGAGCGGGCGATGGCGCTGCTGCGTCGCGGGGACCTCAGCGTCACCGAGGTCTGCTTCGAGGTCGGCTGCTCGTCGCTGGGCACCTTCAGCACGCGCTTCACGGAACTGGTCGGCATGCCGCCCAGCGTCTACCGCCGCCAGGCGGAGAGCGACGCGGCGGGAGTGCCGCCGTGCGTGGCGAAGCAGGTGACCAGGCCGATCAGGAACCGGTCAGGAATCGAGAAGCCCGCATCCCCGGGCCCCCGCTAGCGTGACTGCCATGGACATCACCATTCGCACGAGCGTCCTCCCGCACGACGACCCGGAGGCTGCCCTGGCCTTCTACCGCGACACCCTCGGTTTCGAGGTGCGCAGCGATGTCGGGACCGGCACGATGCGCTGGATCACCGTAGGCCCCGTCGGCCGGCCCGACACGTCCGTCCTGCTGGCACCTCCGGCCGCCGACCCGGGTATCACGGAGGACGAGCGCCGCACCGTCGCCGAGATGATGGCCAAGGGCACCTACGGCTGGATCCTTCTGGCCACCGAGGACCTCGACGCCACCTTCGAGAAGCTGCAGGCCGGCGACGCCGAGGTCATCCAGGAGCCGACCGAGCAGCCGTACGGCGTCCGCGACTGCGCCTTCCGTGACCCCGCGGGCAACCAGATCCGCATCCAGGAAGTGCGCTGATCCCCGGCTGCCCGCAGCGGTGACCGCCTCGTGTCACCTCCGCCAGAAGAGGTGGTGCGTCACACCGCTCGGGCTCGGGACGACCTCGAGGTGGTACCGGTCGACCAGCTCGTCGGGTGACTCCCAGAGGCGTACCCCGGCACCGATCTTCACCGGGGCGACCACCACGTGCAGGGTGTCGACGAGGCCCGCGTCGAGGAACTGCCTGACGGTGGTGGCCCCGCCGCCGAGCCGGACGTCCTGGCCCCGCGCGGCCTCCCGCGCCTGTTCGAGGACGTGGGCGGGGTCGCCGTCGACGAAGTGGAACGTGGTGTCGGAGAGGGTGAACGAGGGCCGCGGGTGGTGGGTCATGACGAACACCGGGGTGTGGAAGGGGGGTTCGTCACCCCACCAGCCACGCCACTCCTCGTTCTCCCAGGGCCCGCGCTGAGGCCCGAACTTGTTGCGGCCCATGATCTCGGCGCCGATGCCGTGCGCGAAGTCCCGGGTGAAGTAGTCGTCCAGGCCCCGACTGCCCCCGGGGTCGGTGCGATTGGGCCAGCTCGCCGTGGCGCCCGCCCAGGACATCAGGGCCCCGGGATCGGCGTCACCGAACGGCTTGTCGAGGCTCTGGTGCTCACCGGCACCGAATCCGTCGCTCGAGACGGTGAAGTTCTGGACCCGCAGCAGCTGTCCCACGTGCTTCCTCCTGAGTCGGGTGTCAGTGATGAGACCGCACACACCGGGAGAACTCATCGGCCGACGTGCCACCGCGGTGCGTGAGAGGCACCGTAACCGCAGGGGACGGGGCGGCGCCGTGACACCCGCGCGGGCAGGGAATCCGTAGCGCCCTCCGACTGACGTGCTACGGGTGAACATGCGGGCATCGCCGTACGCCGGGGGCCGGGCACCGGCACTCTGCTGAGTGCGGAGAGGCGGGGGACACGCAGGCCGGTGGCCGCTGTCTCCGCCCTCCGGAACGGCATGACGGTCCCGGCGAAGCCCGGCGTACGCGAGTCGAAGGGGGCGCTTCAGTGACGTTCGGCGCAGCAGGGCCACCACCCGGCGGAGCGCGTGGCGCGGGCGGGCCGGCCGAGGGTGTCGGTGTGCGGCCGGAGGCCTCCGCGGTGCCGGCGGTTCCGGTGCAGCCGTGCGGCCCGCCGGGCGAGGAACGCCGGCGCCCCGTGCCTCGCCACGTGGCGTGCGTGATGGACGGGAACGGCCGGTGGGCGCAGCAGCGCTCCCTGCCGCGTACGTCCGGGCACAGGGCCGCCGAGGCGACGGTGATCGACGTGATCGAGGCGGCGCGCTCGGCGGGCGTCGAATGGCTCAGCCTGTACGCCTTCTCCACCGAGAACTGGCGGCGCCCGGGCGAGGAGGTCGACTTCCTCATGCGCCTGGTACGCCGCGTGGTGCGCAAACACGCGCTGCTGCTGCACGCGCGCGGCATCCGGTGCCGGGTCCTGGGATCCGAGGATCCGAGGATTCCCGCCCCTCTGACCCAGGACTTCGCCGACCTGATGACACTCACCGAGGGCAACCGGGGCATGACGCTGACCGTGGCGTTCGATCACGGCGGGCGCCAGGACATCGTCGCCGCGGCGCGGTCACTCATCCGCGCCGGGGTGCCCGCCGATGCCGTCGACCAGGCCCGCTTCGCCGCCCATCTGCCTGTCCCCGACATGCCGGACGTGGACCTCGTCATCCGTACCTCCGGCGAACAGCGCATCTCCAACTTCATGCTCTGGCAGGTGGCCTACGCCGAGTGGGTCTTCCCTCCGGTGCTCTGGCCCGACTTCCGTGCGCCGCACCTTCTGGAGTGCCTGCACGAATACCGGCGACGCGACCGCCGCTTCGGGGGCGTGGCGCCGCAAGCGAATGGAGGATCTGAACGGTGAAGGACACGGACAGCAGCCACTTCGCGCCGCCCGGCGCCGGTGAACCGTACGAGGGCCCGGTCCGGGAGGCCAACGGGTCACCGGACGACTCCCTGTTCGGCCCCGGGTCGCAGTTCCACCGCTTCTTCAACGATCCTCGCTGGGCTCTGGCCGTCGTCAGAGCGACGGTGCTGGAAGCCGCCCACCCGCAGATCGGCGCGGCACTGGCCGACAACTCGTCCTTCGTGGTGCACCCCTGGCGACGGCTGCGCAACACCCTCGTGAGCCTGCAGCGCATGTTCGGAGCCGACGAACACACCAGGCAGCGGGAGGCGGCGCGGCTCAACCGTCTGCACACACGGCTGAGCGGCACGGATGCCAGGAACCAGCCCTACGACGCGATGGACCCCGAGGTGCGGGCGTGGGTGGTCGCGACGCTCTTCGAGAGCTCCGTCACCATGTGCCGGCTGAGCGGACAGCCTCTGGACCAGGACACGATGGAACGGCTCTACGCCGAATTCCAGGCCTTCCTGGCGGCCCTGGGGGACGAGGCGGGCCACCTTCCGCCCACGCTGCCCGCGTTCTGGCAGTACTACGACCGGATGGTCGCGGAGGAGCTGCAGAACACGGAGGCGCTGCGCATCATCCTCTACCGGCTCTTCGAGCATCTGCCGGCACCACCGCTGTTCGCGGGAGTGCCCACGCTCTGGGCGACCGGTCGTGCGCTGGCGGGACCGGTCATCGGCACCGTCACCGTGGCGTCCCTCCCCGAGGTCTTCCGTCGGCGGGCGGGGCTGCCGGAAGTCCCCGGCGCGCAGACTCTCATGCAGAGCGCGTACATGGCTGCCCGTCTGGCCCGCGCGCTGCCCGACAACTGGGTCCAGACGGAGAACGTCGTCAGCCTGCTCAACCTGTCGCCCGACAGCGACGGCCCCTGGGCCGAGACGCTCACCACGCTGCGCACCCGGACGAAACGGGCCGGCGCACTGCTCCGGCTGATCACACCGGTCCCGGCACAACCGGGCGCTCCGCAGGGCCCGGGCGGGGACGAGAACCGGCGCGATGCCCGCGAGTTCTTCAGCGAGGTACTGGACCAGACCGGGGACGGGATCCTGGACTGGCCCGATCTCGCCGCCATGGCGAGGGAGCTCTGCTCCCGTCTCGACCTGGACGAGCCGGAGGAGACCCGCCTGTACGACGCGTTCGCCGCGTGGTGGAGGGAGCTCCAGGCGGCCCTGGACAGCGACGGGGACGGCCGGGTGAGCCAGGAGGAGTACACGGCCGCGTCCCCGTCCTTGGCAGGACCGGCGCTGATCAGGGTGGCGGAGGTCCTGTTCGACGTCACGGACGCGGACGGCGATCAGTTCGTCGACGCGGAGGAGTACCGGGCCCTGTTCAGGAGAGGCTTCGGGCGAACGGTCGTGGATGCCGAGGGACGCTACTCCCGGAGCGCGTTCGTGCGGGACTTCCTGTCCTTCATGTCAGGCCGCCGACGCTCGACCCCCTACGACCCGCTGCTCTCCGACGCGTAGGAAGGCGTCAGGGCGCCGCCCGGGCGCTCCGCGGCCGGGCGTGTACAGGGCGCGGTGTGTACGGGGCGCGGTCGGGGGCGGTGCGAGCCCGCCCCCGACCTGGTGGTCAGCTGCTGTAGTACCCGGCCAGGTCGGCGATGACCTGGACCGAGCCGGTGTGGTTGGCGAAGGTGACCCGTCCGTCAACCACCGGAACCACGACCATGTTGGAAATGGTCTGCCCAGCACCGAAGTTGAGGTTCGAGACCCCGGGCTCCGGCAGACCGTGCGGGTGGACCGTCAGATATCCCCCGGCCGAGGGCGCCGTGACCGTCACGTTGAGGACCACTGCCGTGACCCCGGAGGAGGGGACGCCGGCCGTACCGGTGACCGGGAGGCTGACCAGACCGCCCGGGGCGACGGCTCCGGACCGGGCACCCAGCCCGCTGCGTGTGTCCAGCAGCCGCAGCGGGCCCGCCGGGGTGAACGTCGAACCGGTGGCGGAGAAGTACCCCGTGACATCGGCGAGGAGGTCGACGGAGCCCGCGCTGTTGCGCAGGTTCACCGATCCGTTCACGACCGGGACGACGACCATGTTGGGGATCGTACGGCCGGCGGCGAAGTTGATGTTGGACACGGACGGCAGCGACTGGCCGTCGGGGTACACGGTGATGTAGCCCCCGGTGGTGGGCCGGACGGCGGTGACGTTCATGGCGACGGCGGTGACCCCGGTGGCGGGGATACCGTGCGTCCCGGCGACCTTGAGCTTGACGGTTCCGCCCGCGCCGACCCGTGCCTTGGGGGCCCCGGTGCCGTTGCGGGTGTCCAGGAAGCGCGTCGGCGGGACCGGCGTCAAGGCCGAACCTGAACTCGCCTCCGAGTAGTAGCCCGTGACGTCGGCGAGGAGGTCGACGGAGCCCACGCTGTTGCGCAGGTTCACCGATCCGTTCCGTACGGGAACCGTCACCAGGTTGGCGATGGTCTGCGGCGCCGTGTAGTTGACGCTGGAGACGGTCGGCAGCGGCTGACCGTCGGGGTACACGTCGACGTGGCCGTTGCCGGTGGGCCGGACGGCGGTGACGTTCATGACGACGGCGGTGACCCCGGTGGCGGGGATGCCGTGCGTCCCGGCGACCTTGAGCTTGACGGTTCCGCCCGCGCCGACCCGTGCCTTGGGGGCCCCGGTGCCGTTACGGGTGTCCAGGAAGCGCGTCGGCGAGACCGGGACGAGGCGGTTGTGGGTCGCCGCCGGTGCGGCGGTGACGGTGTAGGCGCCCGGCAGGTAGCCGGGTGACGGAATGCCGGATGTGTACCCGACGCTGCCGATCACCAGGTCGTACGCGCCCGGAGGGAGGTCGTGCGTACTGAGCCGCACGGTGAGCGTGGTGCCGTCGGCGCTGACGGAGACCGGCCCGGCCGTGCGGGATTCGTGGTTGTCGGACCGGAGTACCACCTGGGTGCCGAGGGTCAGGTTCGTGCCGTGCAGCACAACCTGGTTGGACGTCCCGGCAGGTCCGCTCGTCGGGCCCAGCGAGGTGACGTCGGCCGACTTCGGCTGAGTGGTGCAGCCGCTGTCGCAGACACCCTGCATGGAGTACTCGACCGGAGTGTCCGCCTGGTGGGGGCTCACCAGCAGCAGGTAGTCGCCCGCGGGGGCGCTGGACGTGGTGAGGCAGGAGTAGCCGAAGTCACCGGCGTTGTCACCGAAGCACTGGTAGGCGTAGTCGGTGCTCGTGCCGGCGAAGCGGGTGGTGCTCAGCAGGCTCACCCACGGGGTGCCCGTGCTGCTGCTCTGGGTGCCGTACACGTGGAAGCGCTGCGACGGCTGCATGGGGATCACGGCGCAGTACGCGGTCGCGGACTCGGTGAACGTGCCGCTGCGCACGGGGAAGCCCTGCGGGGACACCTCGTTCGCCGTGCACTCCGGGGCCCAGCCCGAGGCCGTGCCGACGCGCCAGGTGTCGACGTGTGCGGAAATGGGGGTCTCGTCGTACCCCGAGGCCAGGACGATGACGACGTACGAGGTCGAGCCGGTGACGCGGCAGGAGACGCCCCCCTGCCGGCACACGGTCGTGCCCGAGGCGTCGACCACCTTCAACACCGCGCCCGTGTTCCGGGCGGCCGTCGGGGTCCGCGCGGACATCCAGAGCTTGTCCGTGGCCGCCGCCGTGACCCGCAGACACCGGCTGTCCAGTGCGGAGTCGAGGGTGAAGGACGTGGAGACTCCACCGACGGTGAGCGAGGCCGGAGCGGCGCACTTCGCCGTCGAAGAGATGTCCCGGCGGACCAGCTTGTACGTGTCCGAGGCGCCGGTGCCCGTCAACAGGGCCGTGTAGCCGACACCGGCCGTGAACCGGCAGGTGGTCGTGGAGCCGCCAACAGTGGTGCACAGCTCGTTGCCGGCGCCGTCGAACACCCGCACCGCGGCGTTGACCCTGTTGGTGTTGTTCGTGTAGTCGAACATCTCGGCGGTGGAGTGCTGGCCGGGGGCGATGCCCAGACACACGGCCTGGGTCGTGGCGGTGAGCGGAACCGACACGCCCCAGGTGCCGTCGAACGCCGACTGCGGCCAGGCCGTGCAGCCCGCGGTCTTCCCGGTGTCCTGGACGGCGAGCTGGTACGCACCTGCGGCGGAGCCCGAGAGTACGGCGTGGAACGGGGCGGTCCCGGTCAGCTTGCAGACCACCGGGGAGTCGTCGTCGTCGCACTGCGCGACGCCCTTGGCGTCGAACACCCGGTAGCTCGGGTGGACCCCGCCGTCCGGTGTCCGGTCGATCAGGTAGAGGCCGTGGCCGGTGGCCGTCGGGAGGGACAGGCACTGCTGCTCGCCCGGTCCGCCGAATGTGCCCTTCACCGTGCCGGAGGCGAAGCCGTCGTCGCGTACAGCGGTGCAGCCCTGCGTCAGGTTCGTCGCGTACAGCCGGACCCCGAAGGCGGCCGGCTCGCTGCTGCGCCCGTCGCGCGCCCAGGTGTAATCACCTGCGGTCAGGGTGCAGGGGGCGAGCAGCGTGGGGGTGCAGCGGGACGTGCCGTCGGTGGCGTAGAGGCTCCCGGAGACGCTGTCGCCGACGGTGTCGAAGAGATAGGGCCCGGAGGCGGGTACGCGCAGGACGCGGCAGCGCGCGGTGGACGTGGCGTCCGGGACCGTGCCGTAGGCCAGCGGCTGGACGGTGGGGCAGCCGGCGGGAGCGGAGAGGCGGGCCGACGTGAGGCTGTAGTCCATGCTCGCCGCGTACGACTGGTTCGTCAGCACACGGAACGGTGCGTTGCCCTTGAGAGTGCAGTCGAAGTCCGTGGCGTTGTTCTCACGGGTCGTGCAGACCTCCGTGCCGGTGGCGTCGTAGACGGTCCCGGTCACCTGCCACGCGGACAGATGGCTGCGCAGAACGTCCCCGGCGGCGGACGGCAGGCCGAAGCAGTGGCCGGCGGACCCGGCGGCAAGCGTGTCGGCGAGGGACTTCGGCGCCCCGAGGGCGGTGTCGTCCTTGGAGACCGCGATGCAGGAAGTACCGGACAGCAGAGCCGTGTGCGACACCGAGAAGCCACTCGACGTGGCCCCGGCCCGCACGGTGTACGTACCGGCCTGGCTCGTCGGACACCGTGCCGCCCCGTACGCGCCGTCGGGCCGGTCGCAGGTGACCGTCGAACCGTCCGGTGCGGTGAGCGTCGGATACTGGGGCTGGTCGTCCGTGGAGACGACCTGGAGGAACACCAGGTCGTCGGGGTTCGGCAGGGCGAAGGTGAAGCTCGCGCCGCCCTCGGGCCCGGCGGAGCAGGTGTAGACCGTTCCCGACTCGATCGCCCCGGAGCAGGTGTCGGCCGCGTCGCTACGGCCGATCTCGCGCGCGGCGGTGGCGTGCAGCGCCTCGGCGGCCGCCTTCTTCTCCGTGGACTTCGGCGACTTGGGCGACTCCGGTGTCGCGGGCCCGGAGGCCGCGGCCGTGGTCTTCGGGGTCGGCACGGCCACGGCGGAAGCCGTGCCGGTCTGTGCGGTGAACGAGGCCAGGACGGCGACGATCAGCGCGAGAAGCGAAGCGGCCCCCATGGAGGCGTGTCGTCTTCGGTGTTGTTCCCTGATGGACGGTGGAAGCATGCGTTCCCCCCTGGAAAGCGCGGGCCCCGGCCCTGTGGTGCTCACGAGGGCTCTTGGGGCGAGTGGATTCTAACGACGGGCATGGACGGACGTTCGATCTTTAATGTGGCGTGGGTCACGCTTCCCGGCCGATGCGTTAGCGCCTCGGTCCGGGTCGTACAGGCAGCACCACCACGCCGCAGACGAACGGAAACGCAGCCATGACCGAACCCGTGAAGGGCCCCGCGAGCTACTTCCCCTCGATCGAGAAGAAGTACGGCCGACCGATCGCGGAGTGGAAGGACCTCATCCGCGCCTCGCCCCTGACCAAGCACATGGAACTGGTCACCTGGCTCAGGACGGAACACGGCCTGGGCCACGGCCACGCCAACGCTCTGGTCGCCGACACGCTCGCCGGGGACCGGTGAAGCTCGGCCGGTGAAAGCAGAAACCCGGACCGCTGGCGCGGTCCGGGCCTTCCAGCTGCGGAGGATGCGAGATTCGGACTCGCGAGTGGCTGCTCCCAACCCGCGGTCGTCGGTCAAGCGGTCGTGCCGAGACGTGGGCTGCCGTGGAAGACCTGGCTGGTATGCCAGGAACGGTGGGCGGCGGCGACGGAGCGGATGCCCGGCTGGGGGCCGATGAGCGGACGGCCGGCGAGCGTGATGACGTGCTGGCGGGCGGCGGTGCTGTGGCCGACGAAGCTCTGCGAGACCAGGATGCGGTGGCCCTTGCCATGGCCTTCGCCGAGACCGAGTACGCCTTTGTCGAACAGCTTGTGGTGCAGCGAGCACAGGCACAGCCCGTTCTCGACGTCGTCCGGTCCCTCGAACGCCCACCAGCGCACATGGGCGGCCTCGAGCCCGACCGGCACGGCGCCGATCCTGTCGTCGTATCCGCAGAAGGCGCACTGGTACTCGTACGCCGTCAGGATGATCTCCCGCATCCGCCGGTCCCGCTGCCTGCGCGCGGCCGAGAGCAGTGCGGTCTCGGCCTCCTCCAGCTCCAGGCCGACGGCTTCGCACAGCTCGCCGTGGAGGGAGGGCGGGAAGTTCAGATCGAGCAGCACCCGTGTCATCCGGCCGAGAAGAGACGGCTCCCGCCGCAGCGCCGCCCTCAGCTCCGGCGTCAGCCGCCCAGCGGCGCCGGTTGCGCGCAGTTCCCTGACCCCGGTCCCGGGGCTGCCCGGCCCGCGCTCGGTGCGCACCTCCCACACGCCGTCACCCACCAAGTGATGGAAGGGATAGGCGGGCGTCGTCCGGTTACCAGGACCGTATTCGGCGAGCAGCCCCCGCAGGTCCTCCTCCACGGCGCTGTACCGCAGCTCGTCATCGGCGTCCTGCTGGAACCGGCTGAGCGCGTACAGGAACAGCAACGGCTTGTGCGGAGCCCGCGTCCCGCTCCTCGTCCACTGCCTCAACTGTGCGGTGCGCTCGACCCAGTCCATGGTCGGCGATCGTAGTGGCGGCTCGTCGCAGCGCTTGGTCGTGGGGCATCGCCGCAGTGGCCGGCCGAACACCGAGCCACGACGCGGATCCCGGCTACCCGGGCATGACGCCGTGGATGCGGGAGAGGGTGAAGACCCGTTCGTCGTCGCGCAGGTGGCACCACGCATACAAGTAGGGCGGGTCGAGCACGAGCTCGCTGAGGGTACGTACGGTCCGGTTGCCCGAGGCGGCGACGTACTCGACCGTGATGGCTGTGCCGGCGTCGATGGCATGGGCGAGCTGGCGGACATCGCTGTACGCCAGGTTCTTCGCGCATCCGGCGACGATCTCCTCGGTGTCCGTGCCGTACGGGACCCCGGTGCCGAACGGGTCGGGAGCCGGAAGTATCGGCGGGGCGGCCCGCAGCCTGGCGGCCAGCGTGCTCAGGTCGACTGTCACCGGAGTCACCGTCGGCACGGAACGCCGCCGCTGGCCTGGGAGCGGGGGAGGGGGCGGGACCGGTGCGGCGGCACGTCGGCGCCGGGTCTTTTCGACGCGTACGGTTCCGTCGGCCCTCTCGGCAACGGGGGCGTAGCCGGCGGCCCGGAGCGTGGCGAGGGTCTTGTCGAGTGGGGTTCGGCTGACCAGCACGGTCGGTGCCAGCAATCGCAGGCCGAGGGCGGCGAGCTTTCTGTGCGTGACGAGCTCGGCGAGGAGAGAGGGTTCTTCGCTGTGGATCACACAGGCAGCGGGGGTGATGCGCACACGGCCGTGAGTGCGTGCGGAGTCGTTGATCAGGTACGACAGAGACTGGGGGAGGGCGCCGACCGCGACGGCGCTCAGGTCTGCCGCGATGGCATCCGCCGTGCGGCCCGTGTCCAGGGCACGGCGAACGGTTGTGGGGCTGAACCGCCACACCGATGCCGTGCCACCGGCTTCCTTGTCAGCGACGGTGTCCAGTAGTGCGGCGAGGTGGGCGGACGGTGTGCCGGTGACGACGGCGGTGAGGTCCGCGCCGAAACGGGCTGCCCTGGTGGCCGTCGGCAGCAGCCGCTCACAGGCGGCGGACAGCGCTTCGGCGTCGGTCCGCAGAGCGGCACCGATGGGGGACAGGGCGCCGCGGGCGACGACCCCGAGCAGTTCCGCTTCCCGGATCGCGGTCGCGAAAGGCGTGGTGTCCTGGGGGAGCTGCTCGGCGAGCGAGCGATGCCAGGCGACCAGCGGCCCCAGTTCCGCGGGGCTGTGCACTCCCCGGTCCGGCGGGAGCTGCGCCGCGGCGGCGAGGAGCCCCTCCCGGGCCTGTAGACAGCCGCCGCAGGGCGGTGTTCCGGCGAGCGCGGGCAGCGCCTTGCCATCCTCGCCGCGCGCCTGGGCCGGAGTCAGCGGAAGCGTCCGCCAGGCGTGGAGAAGCGCGGTGAACTGCTCCGCCGGTTCTCGTTCCGCCCAGGTGTCGTATCCGTCCGTTGCCGCGACCTGGTCGCCGTCCCGGGCCAGCAGCCCGGCGTCGTACGCCGTCTCCAGAACAAGGCGTACGACGATGTCGTCGCACTGTGCCGCCTTGCTGATCCGGGACAACTCACGTGCTCCGACCCCGCCGGACTTCAGCAGGACCGGCGGAGCCGCGGAGCACGTCGCCAGAACCGACGCGGCATGTGCGGCGAACGCCGTGGCGGCGGCCGCCGCCTCCCGGTCCACTTCCGCCGAGGTGACGGACACCGTCCGCACGACGGGCGGGACGGGCTCGAAGGGGGCCCGCCAGCCGGCTCCGCGCAGTGCGAGCGCCACCTCGGCGGGCATGCGTGTGGATCCGTACCCGGAGTGCCGGTCCTGGACCAGCAGTCCCCGCTCCAGTGCCCATCGCACATTCGGCTCGGAGTCGGTCGGCGGGGTCCTGAACATGAGGAAATGCGCCTGTGATTGAGCCTGTTCACCCCGGTGAGAGGCTCGCCGCTCAAGCAGATCCCGGGTGGACGAAGGTGCCGAAGCGATCACCGCGACCACCCGCTCCGGATCGCTGTGGTGTTCCAGGAGGGCCGTCAGCCGATGCTTCTTGGTGGTGCCGGGTGACGGGATGCCCAGGGCCACCAGCATGCGGCGCAGTTCCTCGGAGGTCGTGTCCGCCAGTAGCCGGGTGAGCGGGGCGTCCAGCCCCAGCGGCGAGTCCCACGCCTGCTGCAACGGCGCCGCCATGCGCAGCAGCCCTTCGCCGTCCGGCCAGACGAGTGCGCGGTCGGCCAGCGCCTCCAAAGCCACGCCCAGCCCGCGAGCGCTCTCCGTTCCGGTCACATCCACCAGATCGGCCAGGGCGGCACATGGAACGGGCCCCAATGCCGCCAGTGTCTCGGCTACCTGCAGGTGTGGCAGCGAGAGTCCGGTCAGCACCGGGGCCACCGACGCGGGGCGCTGAAGGCGGTCCGCGAGTTCGCCGAACGATCGTGGTTCCGGCGGGGACACGGCATCCGGGCGAGCTGCAAGGACCCGCTCAAGCCGGTCGACTTCCAGATCACTCAGCCACGCGGCCAGAGTTGATCCACTGGGCTTGCCGATGGTGACACCTCACAAAGACGAGTGCCGGTGGTCTCCGACCGGAATCGGTCCTGCACAGACCCAGAATGGCGGATTGCGGGGGACGCTTGCGTCCTGAGTCGGCAGAAACCCGCTTCTGAGTGAAGGCGATGTCCTGTGACTCGACCCGGCGACGGCAAGTCGGCGGAATGAAATGTCTCTTATGTCGGAAATGGATGAGACCAGAACTGAGACCATCAACGTCGAAGGCCCCCGCAGCAAGCTGCGGGGGCCTTCGACGTATTGCCCGGTGAGAGCAATGGCGGAGGATACGAGATTCGAACTCGTGAGGGGTTGCCCCCAACACGCTTTCCAACTGTGCGAGTGCCCGTTCGTGAGCGTTCATGTGCGGCCACTCGGCAGCTCAGCGCGGGTCGGCGAACGGCGTTGAACCACGGCGGGCAGAAGCGAACTGAACAAAGAACAGGACAACGCAGCAGTCGGCAGCTCGGTTCCGTCCCGCTGCATCACAAGGCTGCTGCGCTCAACCCCAGTCCGTGGCGGTGGGCATGGTCTGCGTGTAGAGCACCCATGCCGATACGGCGGCCACCGACTGCCCCTTACGCTTAGCTGGCAGATCGATCACACCGGTGGATGTCACGCCCGGAAGTTCCATTATCTGCCCGATCGGGCACACTTAGCCCGGAGACGGCCAGCGCAATCAACTGTGCGCGGCCGTAAAATCGGGGTGCGCACCAAGTAAAGCGCCATCAAAGTGAAGTAGGTAATCCCTGGATACGGCCGCCGACTTCAACGCAACCCCACTAGAAAGATGCACCATCCGTCCATCCATCTGCACACCAAGGACTCGCGTCAGCTTTTCAGATAGCGCGAACAGATCCTTGGGTTTCGATGTCTGCAAATCAGTCAAGCGCCCATCTCCGTGAACCAATGCATTCCTGAGCGCAACAACAGCCTCGAAGTCTTGTGATGGCTTATCCCCAGCAATTCGAATGTCGAATGCCGACACGAGCCACTTTCGCCTCGAATCCCAGGATCGATAGACAGAGTCCTCAACTTCCTCATGGAGAGCTCTGGTCAATGGATGCTGCATTGCCGGGTCGAGAGCGAAGAGGGTCTTGATCACTCTGTCGACGTGCGCCTCTATCAATGTGGCGCATGAAATGACTACAGCCCCTATCCCGCCGGTATCCTTTTCATCATATCTCCGGGCCCCCATAATGCTAATGCGGCGCATTGCTCCCTCTCCGGCCGCAGTGATGTTCCACTTGCTCAATTGACTGTCCCCCAATCGTGGGCTTCACGGTTGATGGGTGCGCGTTCTTGTACCACGGATTTCACAAGAGCCGCATTGAGGTTACCTTGTCGACCCATGGCCGCCGAAATTCCGTGCTGAGTTAGGGTGGTCGATGCTTTGAGGAGTGTTGTCACCATTTCATTGGTAAGCCTGCCGAATTTCGCGCACGCCCAGGCTGCTTCCGCCCTCACTGTCTCGTGACGATCGTTGCACTGATTGCCTGCCCAGGTTATTACCCAATTTGCGTCATCTGAAGGAAGATCCTCAAGTGCACCCACCACATGCAGGAGCCAGATTCGCGCCCAAGGGCCGATGCGGCCGGATTCGATAATCTTCCGCAGTAGTGACCAATTCTCCTTCGCCTCATCGAACGAGCTCAGCCGCCCTAGAATGTAATTGCACACGCTTGCGAGACGAATCGGTTCACGGTATACAAGATAGGTGAAGACACCCTCCGCTATCCGCTCCTTCTCCTTCTTCAGGAGTGCGATCGCTGTGGGCACCATTTTCCGCAGCACGACCTCCGAGCCGCTCTCAGACTCCGGAGATGCGCCTGCCGCAATCCCATGCCAATCCGTGATTATCTGCCGCATAGAGGCGGCGTCAGCCTCGTGATCATCGGGAGGAATCTCGACAACGCCGAGATCGTCGTATTTGCGACTTACCAACTCGACTACGGTGAGGCTCGCCCTAGCACTGTCGAGATATTTGTCGCGCAGATTCTTTTGCGCCTGAACCTGGGCTCGATAATTTTCGGTCCGAGTAATCTTTGTTTTATCGGAGGAGAGGATGAGGCCGAGCTCTCGCGCGTACTCTGCAGCGAACTCGATCACCTCGTTAGCTGAATCCCAGTCGTTCGCCCGGACCTGAAAGTCGTCGGCATACCGAGATACCTCTAGAGCGTGTCGCATCAACTGCCGCTGGAGGATGCTCAAGTAAAGGTCTGCCAGCCTATCGCTTGGCGATGAGAGCTGTGGTATTCCACGTCCCTTGAACGAGCATCGACCGAGGAAAGAAGCGATAGCATCTGCTTTGCTGGCGTCCATGGTTCGCATCAGGAGCTCTTCATGAAGACGCTCATGGTCAATGAACTCGTAGCAGGCGGCAATATCAATATCGACAATGTACTCGCTCGGCGAATTCGTGGCGAAGTTTACATGCGCTGCCCATGCCCAAGGGCCCCTGCTGTCGGGTTCTAGGTCTTTCTCGATTGACTCTACCAAGGCAGAATAAAAGACTCTGGCCGGCGCGTCCGGAATCAGAATTGGTCGATGTCCGAACTTGCTTTTCGGCATTGTGATAGTCTCGAACGAAATCTTTTGAGACGGTCTCGCGGTCAGATCTGCCAAGCGAGAGAGAGCACTCTTTGAGTTTTCCAGCGCACGGTCTGAAATGAGTATCGGAAGCCCATCCAGTGGGATGGAGAGTGCTTTTTCAGCGGCCTTGCGTGTATCCATGTTCCGTAGGGATGTGTCAGCCACGTTAGTTCCGTTCGCGAGTCCCAGATCGCCAGGGCTACATGATGGCAGGCCATGTCGTCGGACGCCTACGGTTTCCGGCCTGCTGGCGATGGTCGGAGGAGCGGGGTTTGGCCGCCGATCGCGCGCTGCTGACCCGCGTATGGCCCACCTGCCCGCGCTTTTGGCCCATGCGAGGACCGACTGCAAATCTGGCGGGCAGGGCCGCCGACGAGAGGAGCATGGCAGGCTTGAGGCCACTACGACGGAGAGAGGGAGTGCGGGTGTCGCAGCAGGCCAGCCCTCGGGGAACCTTCCTGAAGATCGCTGATGTTGTTCGGGGGCAGATCGAAGCCGACCACGAAATGACCGAGCTGCCGTCGGCTGCGGAGGTTATGCGCGACCACGGGGTCTCCCGTGGCGTCGCGCTCCGTGTGTTCGGCGTACTCCAGGAGGAGGGCATCGCGGAGCCGGTGCCTGGTGGGCGTTGGCGGGTGATTCGGCGGGGCGAGTCGATCGACCGCCGGCCGTTGGCCGAACGCCTCGCTGACGTGATCGCGGACGACGAACTTTCCGTCGGGGAAGCCTTCCCGAGTGCGGCAACGCTGAGCGCGCGCTTCGATGTTTCGCGGCCGACCATCAGCAAGGCGCTCGACAAGCTGCAAGCCGTTGGATTGCTTTCGGAAGGGAAGCAGGGGAAGCAACGGACCGTGTTGGCCCTGCCGAACCAAGAGGAGGGTTCCAAGCCTTGAGCACTACGGAACTGACCGAGTGGGCCTACCCCCTCGCGGAGTCATTGCTTGCCGAGCCCTTGCCTCGCCGCTGGGCCCACTCCCAGGGGGTCGCAGAGAGGGCACGCACGATCGCCTCGATCCTGGGGAAGGATGCTGACCTGATGGAGGCCGCGGCGGTGCTGCACGACGTTGGCTACGCGCCTGACCTGGCCAAGACCGGTTTTCATCCCCTGGACGGCGCGCGGTACCTCCGGGGCGTGGCCCACGCCGACGAACGGGTGGTGCGTCTCGTTGCTCACCACTCATGCGCGTGGATGGAAGCTGAGGCTCGTGGGCTACGCGAGGAACTGGAAGAAGAGTTCCCGCGGACGCACTCCCACCTTGCAGATGCGCTCTGCTACTGCGACATGAACACAACCCCAGACGGCACCCCGACGAATCCGGTGGACCGGGTGAACGAGATCGCCGGGCGCTACGGGCCGGACAGTCTGATCGGTACATTCATTCGTCGTGCCGAGCCGGAGATCCTCGCCAGTACCGCGCGGGTCATCGAGCGGCTTGCCACGGCCAAGCGTCAACCGATGTAGGGCGCTGTCCGCCCCTGATCCATCGCGTGCTCGATCCTAAGACGCATGGTGGGATGGACATCAAAATCGTTCAGGTCCGCTGGGGGGACCCAGCGGACCTGAGTCGTTTCGTCGCTCGTACGGACATCGCCACCGACCGGCCGTGCGCGGAAGCAGATGCTGAATTGCTGCCGAGCCTCGCCGTCGTCGTACAGCATCACGTGTCCAGGATCGGTGTAGATCCCCGACATGTTGACGACCTCGGCTTTGATCCCTGTTTCTTCCCATACCTCACGCACGACGGTGTCGCTGATGGACTCGCCCACATCGTGGCCGCCTCCCGGCAAAGCCCAACGGCCGTTGTCTGAACGCTGGATCAGCAGGATGGCACCGACATCGTTCTGCACAAAGGCCACGACGGAGGGAACGACCGAGTTGGCCGGCGGGGCGGCAGGATCGTGAAGGTAGTCGATGCGTCCCATGCTCAAGCTCCCGTGATGTCGTGATCCTCGACCGGGCGTGCACTGCCCCAGGTCTGTTCGATGCTATTGGCGTAGGTGTCGAAGAGCCCGCCTCCGGGGAGCCGTCGCAAGTGCAGGACCGGCGCCATGTACGCCCCAATCCCGTAGACGTGAGTGTTCACGAGTATCTCGTCATCGGACCGGAAGAGGGAGTTGTACAGCGTCCCATCGTGCAGGCGGAAGCCGATGTCAGGATGGCTGGCGAAGAGCGGGCGGTAGTTCACGAGAGCGTTGCGAATCTTGCCGTCCATGATGCGGTGCCCCTCATCTATGCCGCGTTGTCGCACAGCCGCACAGCCAGGATCTCCCAGCAGAATCCTGACCTGAGTCGTCCCCTGCACCTTCCTCTTCAGCAGATCGTGGAAGAGCGGGTCCTCCGACAGCCACAGGCCGGAGTAGACGAGAACATCGATGCGTGACTCTGCCCGTTCGTAGATGTCACGCCACAAGGTGTTTGGCACCATGTGGCGGTGCGGGTAGATCGTGACGATCTCTGCCTTGCTCAGGTCAGCTGCGGTGTCGACTGCTCGGGAGTCGTCCCACAGGGTTGTCACATCCACTTTGAGCAATGAGGCCGTGGCGTACTGATGGCGCCGATACGGAACCTTGCCCTGAGTAATCCAGCGTTCGACCGTCTTCGGGTTGACCTCGATCGAGTCGGCTAGGTCCTGCACAGTCATGCCCTGCGCGAGCAGGGCCGACCGTAAGCGCTCGTTGGACATCGCAACCCCCGGTGGGACGTCTTGGGACCTCTTGAAGGTAGCGAGATGAATCTGAGCTGTCCACGGACGGGGTAACGAACGCCCCTGGCCTGCACCGATGCTGATGGTGCGCCAAGAAGTCCACGGCGCAAAGTCAAGAAGTTCCGACAGTCAGCTTGACGGAGCTCAATGCAGGACCTGTAATACAGGTATCGCATCAGTCGTGAGGCGGAAGCGGTACGAGGCATCTGTTTTGGGGTTCCTCGATCTGCATGACCAGACAACTCCATAGCGTGATCCACCGCGTCAGTACGGCCGTGACCGTTCCGGCCGAGGCGAGTGGAGACCAGCCGACCGAGAACCGGCCCCCTTCACACCGGGGCCCACGCCCCCTGGCCGGGGAACGCCATCGGCTCTTAAGAACCGCACGTCACACCTTCGAAACTGCGACGACTTCCGGGATCTCGGATCTCCCCGGAACGAGCAGCGCCGTGCGAGATCAGGAGAACCGAACCTGTACCGCTCACCGCTTCGCAGCGCCCATGACCGCTGCGGCCGGTTGCCTCCCCTGCCCGTCCGGCCTTCCGGTCGTACGGGCAGGGCAGAGGGGAGCCGGACTGTCCGGACCCATGACCACTGGGAGAGCTTCATGCCGAAGTACAGCTTCATCGCCGAAGCCACCGACACCCTGTCCCCCGGGGAGACCACCAGCGCTCGCGGCACGCTGAGCGCACCCTCGCCGGAAGCCGCCAGGAAGACGGTCGAGACCAGCCTGCGGTCCAGGGGCTATGAGCCGACCGAAGACATCACGGTCACGCCGAAGTAGTCACCTGCGCCACCCACAGCCCCGGTACTCAGCCGCGAGGGCGCCCGATCGAATCGGGCCCGGGGCACTGCCACCCCATACGGGCGGCTTCCACCAGAACGGCGCGCGGCCCCGGTGCTGGAACACCGGGGCCGCTGTTCGGGCCGTTCCACCGCGAGGAGAAAAACGACCCATGAAGACCATCGCTGCACTTCAGACCCTTGTTACGGCCGCCTCGCTCGACATCGAGCCGTCGGCCGCTGAGCTGGACGCCATCGAGCAGGAGATGCCGCTCATTCGGGCGGAGGTCGAGCTGCTGGATGCGCAGATCATGACCATCGACCGCCCGGCGAACGAGCTGGACACCCGCCGGGTCCGCCGGGCCCGTAACCGGGTCCTGGTGGTGCGGCGGGACCTCGCCAACCGCGTTTCCGGCACGGCGGCGTCCGGGGGCGCGGCATGAGCAAGCAGATCTTCGGAGCGCAGATGTCGTTGCGCTGCTGCGGGACCGCCACGCCGGAAGTGACGGCCGGTCCGTGCTGGCAGGTGTTCGTGGCCATGTCCGGACGGGTCAGTGAGTGGCCCGCCTACACGTGGCCGACGTCCAGCGACGTCCCGACCCCTGACCAGCGCCTGGAAGCGCTGTCGGAACTCGGGTTCGCCCTCGCCGAGGGCGCTGAATGGGAGTGGACGGAGGACACCGGGCCGGAGTACCACCCGCACCCGGTGCGCGTCGCGCTGCTGGGCGCGGTCAAGGTCCGGTCGCTGGACGGGAGTGCGGCATGAACGCCAAGACCGTACTGCCCGCCGTCGGCATGACGGCAGTATCCATGGTCCTCACCTTGGCCGTGGTGGTGATGTGGCTGGGTACGGCAATGCCGTGGCCGGTCGCGCTGGTCGTCGGTCTCGGGATCGACGGCGGATGGCTCGCCACCCTCGCCTACGAACGCCGCCTCGCAGCACAGGGCGACCACTCCACCCCGGTCACTGCGGTGGGCTGGTCGTTCGGGCTGATCGCGACCGGGGTCCTGGTCGCCCACGCTCTCACCGAGGTATCGGCTGGCGCGTGGCTGGCCGTCGCCTGGCTCCCCATCGCCGCCAAAGCACTCTGGCTGGTGCACGGACTGTGGGAGCGCACCGCGCTCACCGGTGAGGCCCTGGACGCGATCCAGGGCATCCAGCAGGAAGCGCGCGACGAAGCCGCGGTTGCCCGCGCCCGCCTCCGGGCCGAAGCAGCGACGGAGGAGACGCGGCTGACGGCCGTGACGCAGGCCGGTGCCCGCGTCGCACACGTACAGGCCAAGACCGCTGACACCCTGTCCCGGGCATGGTCGACGCTGGAGTCGGCGCGGGAGGGTGAGGACACCGGACGGGCGCTGACCAGCGTGACGACTCGCGTCACACCTGGCGTCACGCCCCGATGGGAACTCCCCGTCTGGGGCCCCACGGAGCCTGTTTCGGCGTTCGCGCTGGAGTCGGCCGGCGCCCTCACCGATGACGCTCTGGACAAGCTCGTCGACCAGATCCGCCACAGCGAGACCCCGGCCCTGTCCTACCGGGAGATGGCGTCACGTTTCCGGACCGCCGGTCACTCTGCCTCAGAGGTCCGGCTGCGGGCCGCGTGGAAGCGCGTGGCGGCGTGATGGCAACGCTGCCGGTCTATCGGTGGCGCCTGGCCCCGGACGGCTACGCCACCCGCCGACAGCTCCGCGCCCTCGGACTGCGGCCCGGCGGGCAGGACGTGGCCGCGCAGCTGGAGCGGCCCCGCCGCCGTCGGGGCCCGCTGGTCGCCTACCTCTACCGCGTCGACCGGGCCAAGCCCGTCCGGCCGATGACCCCGGGCCGCCGGGCCGCTCTCGCCAAGGCGATGACGGCCCGGCGGACATGCCCGAACTGCCGACGTGACGCCGGGTACTGCATCCCGCTCTCGCTCGGCATGTGCGTGCCCTGCTCAGACATCGAATCCGCCGCCTGAACTGCGGCAAGAGACGGAGTTGCAGTGAAGCTGGACGTCAGCACACACAAGCTCTTCGGCTACGGATCCACCCTGCGCACCGCCAAGCGCCTGAGCGAAGAGGCCGTGCGGATCGTGGGCCGGGCGGTTGCCGGCCGGATGCCCGACGTGCAGGTCGTCCTCACCTCGGAGCGGAACTTGGCCGAGGTGAGCACGGCTGCCGAGTGGGAGACCGCCGGATGCACCGACAAGAGGATGCAGGCCAGGGCGCTGCGGGACGCGAAGCGGTACGCCCGTGACATCGCCGGGCGGTCCATCCCGCTCGCCGACGGCGGGGTCCTGGTCGTCATCAACGTCGACCAGCATCCCAACGAAGCCACGTTCGCCATCACCCTCGTGCACGAACTGGTCCACGCGATGCAGACCAGCCGCAAGGGCGTCCGTGACCGGCTCGTTGCCGGTCTGCGGCACGACCTCGGTGTCGAGCGCCTGTCGCGCCGGCAGAGCCGTGAGATCGACCGGGCGTTGGAAGCCGACGAGAAGGAGGCGTACGGCTCCGAGTACCTCGCCGGCCGCCTCGTCCCCGCCGCCGCAGCCTGACCCCCACCCCCAGCACCTTCCACCTTCCTCGCCCTGGCATCCCCGGGCAGTCAGGAGTCGTTCCGTCATGAGCGACAACGTCGTTCCCCTCTTCGAAAAGACCACCCCCGCCCCCGTGGCGCCCGCTCCGGCCGAGACGGCTGCTGTAGCAACTCCGGGCGCTGAAAAGCCGTCTGTGCCCCTGTGGGTGCGCTCCGCACGCGGTATCCGCACGGTGGCCACCCACGAGACCACCAAGACCGCGTGCCGGGCCACCGCCCGCCATGGGCTCTACGTGCTGGGCGGAACCAGGATCGTGGCCCGCCGCACGTGGGAGGGCCGCACCGCCTCGAGGTATGAGCGGATGCTCCGTGCGGCGGAAGCCGCAGGGAACATGGAGGCCGCCACCGAGTGGGAAGAGCGCGGGCAGCGCTTCCGCCAGGAACGCCACCGGCGCCGCATGGACCTGCTCACCGCCCCCATGGATGCCGCCAAGGGCATCGCGGCCGGTGCTGGCATCGGGGCCGGTGGCCTCTTGCTCCTCGGCATCATGCTCGCCGTCGCCAACAAGGACTGGACCGACATCGGCGCCCCCACCATGGCGCTCATCGAGCTGGTCCGCTGGATCGTCTTCATCATCACCGTGACCTGGGGCCCCCTCGTTACCATCGGCCCGTGGGCCGTCCTGCTCGGCCTCTGGGCCGTGGGCAAGAACCAGCAGGCAGCACCCCAATGGGCCCTCCCCGCGAACGTCCGCTCCGGTGACGGTGAGCCGATCACCCCGTCCATCGTCGTCCTCGCGCTCCGGAACCTCGGTGTCGCTCCGCTGCGGACCGCCATCAAGGAGATGGGCGACGCCGGCGCATCCATGCTGGGCCCGATCCGGATCGCCGGATGCGGGGTCGAAGTGGATGTCACCCTGCCCTCCGGTGTCTCCACCAACGAAGTACAGAACCGGCGCCGCAAGCTCGCCGAGAACCTGTCCCGGCACGAGCACGAAGTGTTCATCACCATCCCGCAGGCCGCGCGCACCGTCCGGCTCTGGGTCGCGGACAGTGGTGCGCTGGACGAGCCGATCGGCCCGTCCCCGCTGACCACCGACCAGGACCTCACCGCGAACTACAAGACCGGCCGCGCCCCGTGGGGCCAGGACCTGCGCGGCGACGCAGCCGCCCTCAGCCTCTACCAGCGCCACCTCCTCATCACCGGCCTGTCCAACCAAGGCAAGACCGCCGCACTCCGCGCCCTCGCGTTGTGGCTCGCGCTCGACAAGACGGTGGAGTTCCGGCTCGCCGACCTCAAGGGCGCCGGGGACTGGGCCATGTTCGACGGCCTGGCCACCGTGCTCATCCAGGGCCCGACCGACGACCACGTCGTCCAGGCAACCGAGATGCTGGAAGGCGGCGTGAGCGAGATGGAGCGCCGGTTGCAGGCCGCGCCCGGGACCGTGTTCCCGCCGCTCGTGCTGCTGGTCGACGAGGCGCAGGTGGCGTTCATGTGCCCGGTCGTCGACAGCGAGAAGCGCCCCTACGGCGGGTCCAAGGCCACCTCCCGCTACTTCATGGCAGCCCGGAAGATTCACAACCAGGGCCGGGCCGTGAACGTGACGCTGTGGCAGGGCACGCAGGACCCCACGGACCAGAACCTTCCCAAGCTGGTCCGCGAGGGTGCCCACACCCGTGCCTCGCTCGCGCTGGGCACCGAGTCGCAGGCTCGCATGGCCCTGGGTGACAAGGCTGTCGATGGCGGGGCCGCCCCGAACCTGCTCCGCCCGGGGCTGGACAAGGGCACGCTGGTCGTCGCTTCCGATGGCATCGCGATCCCGGCCGGCCAGGCGTCCATCACGGTGCGGACCCACTTCATCGACACCGACGAAGCCGCCCTCATCACCGCCCGCGCCCGAGCCATGCGGGACGGGGTCACCACCCTTCACGTCATCGAGCGCGACGAGGAGCGGGACCCGCTCGCCGACATCGCCACAGTCATCGGGGACACGAACCGGGTCCTGACCCAGGACGTGCTGCAGCGCCTCGCGGTGCTGTCCGAGGACAGCTACGGGAGCTGGACGCACGCCGACCTCAAGCGGGTCCTCGACGGCACCGCCGCCGAGCCGTACAAGTCGGACGGCCGGATGGTCGTGGGCCGTGAGCGCATCGCCCGCGCACTCGCGAACCGGGACACCGACGGTTCCGCTTCCGCTTCCTGATCACAGGGAGCCGGCCCGGGACGGGTCAGGGAGGCAGGGAGAACTCCCTGAACGCCTCCCTGACCCGCCTCCCTGGACCTGACCTGCACAAATGATGTTCAGGGAGGCAGGGAGTCACCCCAGCTCAACACCCCCAAAGCCCCCTCGCGGCGCCCCCCGCAGGGGGTGCTTCCGCCTCCCTGGCCCAGCAGAGGAAGGGATTCCGCATGTTCCCCGAGAACACCGGCCACCGCCCCGCCGAACGGGCCGTGACCATCTACCAGCCCACCCCCCTCGCGCCGTACCCGGCCGCTCCGGTCGTCCCGGTGCAGCCCGGCGGCGTGCCGTCGGTGACGTCGATCGTGCTGCCGGACGGGCGGGTCATTACCGGATACGCCATCGACCACACCCGGCCTGAGCCGGTCAGGGCCAAGCCGCTCGTGTCGCGTACGGCGGTGAACATCGCGCTCGGTGGGATCGGGTTCGCCGCGGTCTGCGGTGGGCTGGTCCTGTTGACCACGTTCATTGCCGCACTCGCCGCTCTGGTCCAGCAGCTCATCATCCTGGCCGCCGTCATCTTCGGCGGCTGGATCGCCGTCCAGGTCCTCACCGCCGGAAGGGAGCGTGGCACTACGACGGTCAACATCCGTAAGGCCGTCTTCAAGCGCAACCACTTCCACGGCTAGCTACGCCGACGGCGGCCCCCGTCTCGCCAAAGTCCGGGGCCGCCGTCGTCTGCCAGCACTCATCACAGAACTGGAGACACCCAGCATGACTCAACCTGTCCCGATCCGGCGAGCACCTGACGGGCCTCTGCTCGCTACCGCCCTCGACCTGGCCGCCCGCACGATCCCCGTGCTGCCCCTGCGGGCAGGGAAGGTCCCGTTCGGGAACTGCCCCGCCTGTCGTGACAACACCTGCGGCGGCCGGCCGAACATGAAGACCCCCGGCCCCTGCCACTGCCCTCACCCCTGCCACGCGTGGGCCGCCGCCACCACCGACCCCGCCACCCTCACCGGTCCCGCATGGGCACCGGCCTGGAAGCACGCGGCCGCCGTGGCCTACCACCCCGGCGGCATCGGCCTGACCGTCGTTGACCTCGACCACGCCGACGCCGTCACCTGGGCCCGCCGCACGCTCCCCGCCACCCGCACCGTGCCCACCACGCGGGGCGAGCACTGGATCTACCAGGGTGCGATGCAGTCCGCGAACGCGGTGCGCGACGGCGTCGACATCAAGTCGACCATGGTCTACGCCCGGTGGCTCGGCCCCGGCACCGGCACCATGACCGACCTTCCCGATGCCGTGCGGGCCCTGGTCGTCAAGAAGCCGTCGCCGGTCCGGCCCGTCACCGTGCCCGTACCTACCGGGGGCGGGGAGTGCCGCCACCGCACCCCCGCCTATCTGGAGCGGGGCATCGCGATGGCGGAGCAGCGGATCACCGGGGCGCCCGGCGGGGTGCACGCGACGGTGTACCGGACGTTCCTCGCCGTCCTGTCCGCCCACGGTTGGTGCGGGTGCCTCACCGAGGCCCACGCCGCTCGGCTGTTCGCTGCCGCGCAGGCCAAGGGTGAGACCGTCCGGCACTGCTCGGATGCGTGGTCCAACGCACGCACGGCATTGGGGATGTGAGTCATGTCCGAGGACGAGAAGACTCCGGCGCGTGAGGTGATCACCGAGTACGCGCAGGCGCACTTCCGGTACTTCCGCACTACGGAGGGCACCGTCTACGCCCAGCGGCTCGGCCACCCCGTGGCCCGCCCGATCCGCTCCCAGGGCACGACCGGCAGCCACCGGCAGGAACTCATGGTCGACCTCTTCAACGACGGGGTCGGCGTCTTCAACGGGACGTCGCTCAAGGAGGCGTTGGACTTGATCGAAGCACTCGCGCTGAGTCAGGACGTGCAGCCCACGCACATCCGTGTCGCCCCCGGGTTCGACGGGGCGACGTGGCTGGACCTGGGCCGCGACGACGGGCAGTCCGTCCGCATCCACCCCAACGGGTGGGAGGTCAAGGTTCCGGACCCGCGTGAGGTGTGCTGGCGGCGCACCCAGCTCACCGGAGAACTCCCGATGCCCGCACGGGACACCGAGGGCAAGGGCATCGACCAGCTGTTGCGGCTGACGAACTTCGCCACCGCCGACACCGAGAGCCTGGCCCTGGCCTGGCTCATCGGCTGCCTGGGCCCGTCCGTCCCCGTCCCGGCCCCGTTCCTCACCGGCCCGCAGGGTGCGGGGAAGTCGACGGCCGGCCGGATGCTGGTGCGGATCATCGAGGGCATGACCGGCGACCTGCGCCGGGCCCCGAAGGATGAAGAGAACCTGATCACGGCCGTCGCCGCAGGATGGGTCACCGCGCTGGACAACCTCTCGCACCTGGCCCCGGACCTCTCCGACCTCATGTGCTGCATCGTCACCGGAGCCGAGAGCATCAAAAGGGCCCTGTTCAGCGACGGCGACGTCGTCCGCTCCCGCTACCGCCGCCCTCTCCTGCTGACCGGGATCGACGTCGGCGTGATCCGCCCCGACCTCGCCGAACGTCTCCTGCCGCTGCGTCTGGAACGCCCGAGCGTGCGGCGGACCGAAGCGGAGCTGTGGCGGGAGTTCGAAGAAGCCCTGCCCGTGATCCTCGGCTCTCTCCTCGACCTGACGGTCAAGGTCCGGGCGACTGAGGCGGACATCCCGAGTGACCTGAGGATGGCGGACTTCGCCCACCTCTGCGCACAGATCGACGCCGCCACAGGGTTCGGCACGCTCCCTGCCTACCGCAGCAGCCTGGACGAGCTGAACGACGACGTCATCGAAGGGGACCTGCTCGCGCAGACCGTCCTCAAGCACGCCGCCGACCTCGACCCCGGCACCGAGACGCGGATGACGTCCTCGGAGTGGCTGCACCTCCTCAGCGGCCTCTACGGCGGCGACGACTGCCGTCCGCTGCCCAAAGGGTGGCCCACAACCGGGAAAGTCCTCTCCGACCGTCTCAAGCGTCTTCAGCCCACCCTCGCCGCCCGAGGCGTTCTCGTCGACTGGGGCCGCACCAAAGCGGGCCGGTACGTCGAAATGACCCGACGCCCCGCCCTGCCGCCCCACGAGCAGCAGTCGCTCTGACCCGCACCGGCGACCGGGTTCGGACAAGCAAGAGGAGCACCACGCGCCATGGCGAGGTGGGTGCTCCTCTTGCTGTTCGGCGGAACGCCGCCCGGGGGTCGCGCCGCGAAGCGGCTCCCCACTTCACGCCTTGAGCAGCACCACACCACAACAGACACCACCTCTCTTTTTTCCTAAGAAAGGGAAGGCTGCGTCACCCGCGTCACCACAAGGCCCGAAACAGCCCCTGAACTGCTGCGATCGGGGTGACGCAGGACGGCTTCGGCTGCGTCACCCCGCGTCACCTGCGTCACCCCACACCACCTCATGACGCACGCCTGCGTCATCGATGACGCACTCCCAACCGGCTGCGTCATCACGTAACCGCAGGTCAGAGGTCACGAGTGACGCGGATGACGTGGTGACGCAGAAATCACAGCCTCGGACACATCTCGTGCTATCTCACCGCCAAGGAGCGAGCCCGTGTACCAGATCCATGCAGCCGTACCCCATGCGGCGGACGACTCGACGCTGATCCTGCTCACCGTGGAGGAGGCCGCCCGCCGTCTCCGAGTTGGCCGGACCACCTGCTTCGCCCTGATCCGCTCGGGCGCTCTGGAGTCGCTGACGATCGGCAGCCTTCGCCGTGTCCCCGCCGATGCCCCGGCTGCGTACCTCGCACGCCGTCGCGCCGAGCGGCACGCCGCCTGAACCACCTCACATGCGGGACGCCGCCCCAGCCGGGCGGCGTCCCGCATTCACACCTGAACTCGAAGGAGTCCGCCCGTGGCGGAGAAGAAGCGCACCCGCCGGGCAAACGGTGAAACAGCCGTCTACTTCGGTAAGGACGGCCGTTGGCACGCCCGGGTACCGATGGGCTACAAGGACAACGGCGAGCCCTACCGCAGGCACATCACCCGCCCGACCGAGGACGCTCTGGCCGCAGAGGTCAAGCGACTGGAGAAGCAGCGCGACCAGGGAACCGCACAGCAGCCCGGCAAGCTGTGGACGGTTGAGAAGTGGCTGTGGCACTGGGTCGAGAACATCGCCAAGGACGTCGTCAGCGAGAACACATACGACGGCTACGAGGTGGCGGTTCGTGTGCACCTCGTGCCCGGCATCGGCAAGCACCGCATCGACCGCCTTGAGCCGGAACACCTGGAGAGCCTGTACCGCCGGATGCAGAAGAACGGCAGCAAGGCGGCCACTGCCCACCAAGCCCACCGCACCGCCCGTACCGCCCTCAGCGAGGCGGTGCGCCGTGGCCACGCAGCGAAGAACGCCGCCGCCCTGGCCAAGCCGCCGCGGATGGAGGAGCCGGAGGAGGAGATCGAGCCCTACTCCGTCGACGAGGTGCAGAGCCTGCTGATCAAGGTGAACGAGCGCCGGAACAGCGCCCGTTGGATGCTGGCCTTGGCCCTCGGTCTGCGGCAGGGGGAGACGCTGGGCCTGCGCTGGGTCGATGTGGACCTGGACCACGAGTACCTGAAGCTGCGCCGGAATCGGCTGCGCCCCAAGTACGAGCATGGGTGCAAGGAAGCAGCCCCCTGCGGCCGGAAGGCTGGATACTGCCCGGACCGCAAGCAGGTGCGGCGCGAGACGAAGAACACCAAGTCGCGCGCCGGCCGTCGTGCGGTGCCCCTGCCGGGCCCCCTGGTCGTGATGCTGCGGAAGCACAGGGATGCCCAGGCCCGGGAGCGCAAGACCGCCGGCAACCTGTGGACCGAGTCGGACTATGTGTTCACGAAGCCGCTCGGGGGGCCGCTCAGCCCGAACACGGACTACCACGACTGGAAGAAGTTGCTCGATGACGCGGGCGTACGGGACGGGCGCCTGCATGACGCCCGGCACACCGCTGCCACGGTCCTCATGCTGCTCGGCATCCCGGACCGTGTGATCGACCAGATCATGGGATGGGAGGCGGGTACGTCCTCACGGATGCGCGCGCGGTACCTGCACGTGCCTGACGCCATGCTGAAGGACGTGGCGCAGAAGCTCGCGGATGCCATCTGGGGGCCCGCATCGAGCGCCCCTGTGGACAAAGACCAGAACAACGAGGGCTGAGCCAACGTCGAAGGGCCCCACCGCAAGCGGTGGGGCCCTTCGACGTATTGCCCGGTGAGAGCAATGGCGGAGGATACGAGATTCGAACTCGTGAGGGGTTGCCCCCAACACGCTTTCCAAGCGTGCGCCCTAGGCCACTAGGCGAATCCTCCGCGGCAAACAATACAAGACGTTGGAGGGTGCTCGCGAACACGTTCCCCGGAGATCGTTCCGGACGGTCCTCAGGAGGTCCGTCGGGAGGGGTGGGGCCGGGGAGCGGGTGGACGGCGGGGGGTCGGGATCGGTTAAGGTGGGCGTCAGCCCCTCACGTGGCGCTATCTGACTGAACTCCCCCAGGGCCGGAAGGCAGCAAGGGTAGGTTGGCTCTGGCGGGTGCGTGGGGGGCCCTTGCGTGTCCGGGTGTGTGATGTCCGCCGGGCGCTCGGTCAGGGCGGGACCGGTTGTCGGTCCGTCCCCTTAACCTCGTATGTGTGTCGTCCCTTGCGCTGTACCGCCGCTATCGCCCCGAGTCCTTCGCCGAGGTCATCGGTCAGGAGCATGTCACTGACCCGTTGCAGCAGGCCCTGAGGAACAACCGGGTCAATCACGCGTATCTGTTCAGCGGGCCGCGCGGCTGCGGGAAGACGACCAGCGCGCGCATCCTGGCCCGCTGTCTGAACTGCGAACAGGGACCTACGCCGACTCCCTGCGGGGAGTGCCAGTCCTGCCGGGACCTCGCGCGCAACGGGCCGGGTTCGATCGACGTCATCGAGATCGACGCCGCATCGCACGGTGGCGTGGACGACGCCCGTGACCTGCGGGAGAAGGCGTTCTTCGGGCCCGCGTCGAGCCGGTACAAGATCTACATCATCGACGAGGCGCACATGGTCACCCCGGCCGGGTTCAACGCCCTGCTGAAGGTGGTCGAGGAGCCGCCGGAGCACCTCAAGTTCATCTTCGCGACCACCGAGCCCGAGAAGGTCATCGGCACGATCAGGTCGCGTACGCATCACTATCCCTTCCGGCTCGTGCCGCCCGGGACGCTGCGCGGCTACCTCGCGGAGGTGTGCGGCAAGGAGAACAGCTCCGTCGAGGACGGTGTGCTGCCGCTCGTGGTGCGGGCCGGCGCGGGATCCGTGCGTGACTCGATGTCCGTCATGGACCAGCTGCTGGCCTCCGCCGCCGACGACGGTGTGACATACGCCATGGCGACCTCACTCCTCGGCTACACGGACGGGACCCTGCTCGACTCGATCGTGGACGCCTTCGCCGCAGGCGACGGGGCGGCGGCCTTCGAGGTCGTGGACCAGGTGATCGAGGGCGGCAACGACCCCCGGCGCTTCGTCGCCGACCTGCTGGAGCGGCTGCGCGACCTGGTGATCCTGGCCGCCGTGCCGGATGCCGGGGACAAGGGGCTCATCGACGCTCCCGCCGACGTGGTGGAGCGGATGCAGGCCCAGGCGTCCGTCTTCGGCGCCGCCGAGCTGAGCCGCGCCGCCGACCTGGTCAACGAAGGGCTCACCGAGATGCGCGGGGCGACCTCGCCCCGGCTCCAGGTGGAGCTGATCTGCGCCCGGGTGCTGCTGCCCGCCGCCTTCGACGACGAGCGTTCGCTCCAGGCGCGGCTGGACAAGCTGGAGCGCGGCGCGTCCTTCGCCTCGGCCGGGGCCGGTCCGGCCATGGGGTACGTACCGGGTCCTGAGGCCCATGGGGGCGGTGTCGGGATGCCCGCAGCGGGAGGCCCCGCCGCAGCCCGCGCGGCGGCCCGGGGCGAGGCTCCGGGGGTCCCCGTCGAGGTGCCCCAGGCCGCACCCGCGCCCGCCGCGCCCGTGGCCCCTCCGGCGCCCCCGCAGGAAGCACCTGCGGGCCCCCGGAGTCCCGTCCACCAGAATCCCGTCCACCAGCCCGTGGCCCAGCAGCCTCCGGCCCCCGCGCCCGGCCAGCGTCCCGGCGCCTGGCCCGCGGCAGCGGGAGCCGGCGGCGGGGCAGGCGCGGAAGCGGCGCGTCGGCCCGGCGGCTGGCCGACCGCCTCCGCGCCCGGAAGCGGCGTCCCGCAGACGCAGGCCCCGGCACCCGTCCAGCCGCCCGCGGCGCCGGCCCAGGCCCCGGCGGCCCAGGCGCCCGCGTCCGGCGGCGGTCAGGACATGGCGCAGGGCGCGGCCCAGGTGCGGAACATGTGGCCGGACATCCTGGAGGCCGTGAAGAACCGCCGCCGCTTCACCTGGATCCTGCTCAGCCAGAACGCCCAGGTCACCGGCTTCGACGGCGCCACCCTGCAGATCGGCTTCCTCAACGCCGGAGCCCGCGACACCTTTTCGAGCAGCGGCAGCGAAGAGGTGCTCAAGCAGGCGCTCGCCGAGCAGTTCAACGCCAAGTGGAAGGTGGACGCGGTCGTCGACCCGTCGGGCGGCGGCGGCCAGCCCGCGCAGAGCGGTGGTGGCGGCGGCAGGCCTCCGGCCGCCCCGTACCAGCCCCCGCCCGCGCCGCCGGCTCCGTCGTACGAGTCCCGGCCGGCCGCACCCGTCCAGCAGGCCCCGCCGCCCGCCCAGCAGCCCCCGGCGCAGCAGCAAGGGCGCCCCGAGCAGTCCTCCTACGACCGCGGGGCCCCCGAGCCGCCGCGGTCGGTCGCGCCCGAGGACGACACCGCCGAGGCGGATGATCCCGACCTGGTCGACTCGGCGCTCTCCGGGCACGACCTGATCGTCCGCGAGCTGGGCGCCACGGTCGTCGAGGAGTTCACCAACGAGTAACCGGCCCCACGGCCCGGTGCGTACCCCACGGGTCGGCACCCGGTCCGTCCACGGTTCGGCCCCCGGTCCGTCCACGGAGCGGCGCCCGTCGAGGCGGCCGGTCCCCGGCGGCTAGGCTGCACCCCGTGAAGGTCCTCGTCATCGGCGGCGGCGCCCGCGAACACGCCCTGTGCCGCTCTCTCTCCCTCGACCCCGATGTCACCGCGCTGTACTGCGCCCCCGGCAACGCCGGAATCGCAGAGGTGGCCGAACTGCACCCGGTCGACGCACTCGACGGCGACGCCGTCGCGCGCCTCGCCACCGAGCTGGGCGCCGAGCTGGTGGTCGTCGGTCCGGAGGCACCGCTTGTCGCCGGTGTCGCCGACGCCGTGCGCGCGGCCGGCATCCCCTGCTTCGGCCCCTCGGGCGAGGCTGCCCGGCTGGAGGGCTCCAAGGCGTTCGCCAAGGACGTCATGGCCGGGGCCAACGTCCCGACCGCCCGCAGCTACGTCTGCACCACACCCGCCGAGATCGACGAGGCCCTGGACGCCTTCGGAGCCCCGTACGTCGTCAAGGACGACGGTCTCGCGGCCGGCAAGGGCGTGGTCGTCACGGACGACGTCGAAGCCGCGCGGGCGCACGCCCTGGCCTGCGACCGTGTGGTCATCGAGGAGTTCCTCGACGGCCCGGAGGTCAGCCTCTTCGCGATCACCGACGGCACCACGGTGCTGCCGCTCCAGCCGGCCCAGGACTTCAAGCGCGCCCTGGACGGCGACGAGGGCCCGAACACCGGCGGCATGGGGGCGTACTCCCCGCTTCCGTGGGCCGACCCGAAGCTGGTCGACGAGGTCATGCAGACCGTCCTGCAGCCGACCGTCGACGAGCTGCGCCGCCGCGGTACGCCCTTCTCGGGGCTGCTGTACGCGGGCCTCGCGATCACCTCGCGCGGTGTGCGGGTCATCGAGTTCAACGCCCGCTTCGGCGACCCGGAGACCCAGGTGGTCCTGGCCCGCCTGAAGACGCCGCTCGCGGGGCTCCTGCTCGGTTCGGCCAACGGCACCCTGGACGTCGTACCCGCGCTGAAGTGGCACGACGACGCCGCCGTCACCGTGGTCATCGCCTCGCACAACTACCCGGGCACGCCCCGCACGGGAGACCCCATCGAGGGCCTCGCCGACGTGGTGGCGAAGGATGCGCCGCACGCGTTCGTCCTGCACGCCGGCACCCGGCAGGAAGCCGACACGGTCGTCAGCGCCGGAGGGCGCGTGCTGTCCGTGACGGCGACCGGCAAGGACCTCACGCAGGCACGAGAGCGTGCCTACGCCGCCGTGGGCCGCATCCGGCTCGACGGCTCCCAGCACCGCACGGACATCGCCCGTAAGGCCGCCGAAGAGGCCTGAGGCACCTTCGTACCTGTGCCCGGCCCTTCACGGAGGCGCCGGGCACAGGCGTGTCAAGGGCTCCCGGAGAGGCCGCCGTATCACCGGACGCCCGGGCAGCGGCACGTCAGCAGCTTTACCCAAAGCCATTCCATCGGGTGACGGCTCGGCCATCCGGATGACGCCCGCCGAGGCCCCAACTAGGGTGCGGCGCAAGCGTTCGGGCACTTGGCCCACCGGCATTGCGATGTCGGTGACGGGTGCCACAGTGGGGGAGTGACCAACACCGTCGCGGGGGCAGAGGGGGTGACGTCCAGTCGTGTCCGGTACCGGTTCGGTTGAGGAGCTGGGTGCGCACGCAGCGCGGGCCAGGGCCGTGGGGGGGGGGGGGGGGGGGGGGGGGGGGCGGGGGGTGGGGGGGGGGGGGGGGGGGGGGGGGGGGGGGGGGGGGGGGGTGGGGGGGGGGGGG
>NZ_JBVHKB010000003.1:0-803039 GCF_055559735.1 Streptomyces sp. NPDC023573 | reverse complement strand
TCGACCGGGTCCAGCGCGGGACGCGTCGCGTCACCGAACGGGTCGTTGCCACGCCAGCCCACGGTCCAGAGACCGAAGGTGAACCTGTCCGCGGGAGTGGGGGTGAAGCGATCCGTCATGATGTGTCCGCCTTCGCCTGCCTGGGGTCCGGAGCCGTCGCCAGTACCCGAACCTATTTGTTCACTGACATGATTAATTATGCACACGGCACCGCGTGGACGTAACCCCCCGGAGGTGAAACGGGGGCCGCCTCTGTTCCGGACGCCACCGATCACGTAATTTGTTTGTCGCACTCCCAAAACCCGCACCGCCGGAAACCGCACGAGAAGAGGTAGCCCATGCCGCCGCGTACCGTCGTCATCGGCGTGGACAGCTCCACCCAGTCCACGAAGGCCGCAGTCACGGACACCGAGACCGGTGAGCTGCTGGCCGTCGGCCGCGCCCAGCACGTCGTCACCGGTGAGGGCGGGGCACGCGAGACCGACCCCGAGGTCTGGTGGCGGGCGCTGTGCGACGCCGTGGCGGCCGGGCTGAAGGAGTCCGGTCTCTCCGCGTCCTGCGTCATCGGGATCGCCGTCGCGGGTCAGCAGCACGGACTCGTGGCCCTCGACCGGGCCGGCCGCCCGCTGCGCCCCGCGCTCCTGTGGAACGACACGCGTTCCGCGCCCCAGGCCGCCGCGCTCGTCGCCGAGCTGAGCGGTCCCGAGGCGTGGACCGCGCGCACGGGCACGGTGCCCGTCGCCTCCATGACCGCGACGAAGTGGCGGTGGCTGCGCGAGAACGAGCCGGCGAACGCCGACGCGACGGCCTCCGTGCGGCTGCCCCACGACTTCCTCACGGAGCGGCTCGCGGGCGTCGCCGCGACGGACCCGGGCGACGCGTCGGGCACCTGCTGGTACTCCACCGCCACGGGCGCCTACGACCCGGAACTGCTGGACCGGCTCGGCCTGGACCTCTCCATGCTGCCCGAGGTCGCGGCGACAGGCGGGACCCGGATCGGCTCCCTCACAGAGTCCGCTGCGCAGGCGCTCGGCCTGCCGGCCGGGATCGCGGTCGCGGCCGGCACCGGCGACAACATGAGCGCCGCGGTGGGTCTCGGCCTGGGCGGGGAGGGGCTGCTTGACCATCCGGTCCTGAGCCTCGGCACCTCCGGCACGGTCTTCGCCGCCTCCCGGACCCGTCCGGCGTCCACGGCCCTCTCCGGCTTCGCCGCCGCCGACGGTACGTACCTCCCGCTGGCCTGCACCCTCAACTGCACCCTGGCCGTCGACAAGGTGGCCTCCCTGCTGGGGCTGCACCGCGACGACGCGACGCCGGGCGGTGAGGCCGTCCTCCTCCCGTACCTCGACGGGGAGCGCACCCCTGACCTGCCCACCTCCTCCGGGCTCCTCACCGGGCTCCGGCACGACACCACACCGCAGCAGCTGCTGGGCGCGGCGTACGAGGGCGCTGCCTTCACCATCCTGCGGGCGCTCGACGAGCTTCTGCTGGCCTGCGGCCTCGACCCGGCCGACCCCGAGGTCGCGGGCCGGCCACTGCGGCTTATCGGCGGCGGCGCCCAGGGCCGCACCTGGGTGGAGACCGTACGCCGGCTCTCCGGCCGGCCCCTGATCGTGCCGGGCAGCGGCGAACTGGTCGCACTGGGCGCGGCAGCCCTGGCCGCCTCCGCGGCGGGCGGCGGCGACCCGGTCGCCATCGCCACGCGCTGGAACGCCACGTCGGACGACGCCGAACTCCCGCCCTCGGAACGGGACACCGAGACCTGGGAGCGCGTCGGTTCGGTGCTGGACAAGGCCGCGGAGCCTCTGCTCGGCGGATGAGGCCGGACCCCGAAATCGCGTCCGGCGCACGCGTTTTGGGGATGGCCGCGGATCTTCAATAGGATCCGGCGATGATCATAAGAAAACGGCTGACGGCCGGGGTGTGCGTCCTGCTCGCCACCCTGGCCGCCGGGCTCGGCACCGCCCTTCCGGCCGCCGCAGACGAACCCTCCACCGCCGCGTCACCCAAGGTGGAACTGGTCCTTGACGTCAGCGGCTCCATGCGCGCCCGCGACATCGACGGCGAGTCCCGTATATCCGCCGCCAAGCAGGCGTTCAACGACGTCCTGGACGCGGTGCCCGAGGAGGTGGAGCTCGGCATCCGTACACTCGGCGCCGACTACCCCGGTGACGACCGGAAGGTCGGCTGCAAGGACACCAAGCAGCTCTACCCCGTCGGTCCGCTGGACCGTACCGAGGCCAAGACCGCCGTCGCCACCCTGACGCCGACCGGCTGGACACCGATCGGTCCCGCCCTGCTCGGTGCCGCCGACGACCTCGAGGGCGGCGACGCCACCCGGCGGATCGTCCTGATCACCGACGGCGAGGACACCTGCGGCCCGCTCGACCCGTGCGAGGTCGCGCGCGACATCGCCGCCCGGGGGATCCACCTGGTCATCGACACGCTGGGCCTGGTGCCGAACGCCAAGATCCGCCAGCAGCTGACCTGCATCGCCGAGGCCACCGGCGGCACCTACACGGCGGTCCAGCACACCGACGAACTCTCGGGGCGCGTCAAGCAGTTGGTGGACCGTGCCGCGGAGCCCGTCATCACCCCCGTGGCGACCGAGGGAGCGGGCAGCTGCTCCGCGGCCCCGGAGCTGAAGGCCGGGCTCTACACCGACCGCCAGGAGATCGGCAAGCACCGCTGGTACCGGGTGGACGTCCTGCCCGGCCAGGAGTTGCGCGCCTCGGTGAGCGTGGCGGCGGACCGCGCCGTGAACGACGACTACGGGATCCTGCTGCGCGCGGTGACCGCCCACGGACGCGAGATCGTCCGGGGCTCGGAGTCCGGCACGGGGCGTACGGACGCCGTCTCCACCGGGCTGCGTTACCCGAAGCCCGAACAGGACGACGCGGACTCCGATGTGAAGCCCGCCGCCGAGGCCGTCTGTCTCCAGCTCAGCAACTCCTTCTCGGCGCCCCCGTCCGTGAAGACCACCCCCGGCATGCCCGTCGAGCTCACCATCGACGTCGTGGACGCTCCCGACGACCCTTCCGACGTCGCCGCCTTCGGCCTGGGCCGTGGCTGGTGGCTGCTGGGCGTCATGGTGCTGACCGGACTGATCGCGGGTCTGCTGTTCGGCTGGATCTCGCGCTGGCGCGTTGCCGTATGGAGGACCAACTGATGCGTACCACCCGCAGAACCACCTTCGGACGCGCGTGCGCGGGCGCTCTCCTGGCCGCCGTCACCCTGCTCACCTCGGCGGGCGCCGCCGCCGCCGACGATCCGTCCGCGAGCGCGAGCCCCGCGGAGGACGGGACGGCGGGACCGACCGAGGCCGGCACCACGTTCCGCACCGCCACGGCGATGCGCCAGGAGCAGACGGCCACCGCCGACGCCTCCACGGGGGACTACCTCTACTGGTCGTTCCCCGCGGACTCCGGCGAGCGCCCCACCGTCCGGGCGAAGGTGAGCCTTCCGGAGAGCGCCACCCGGCACGGCGCGTCGACCTGGCAGGTCGACGTCTACGACGGGCTCCGCCGCCGGCAGGCCTGCATGTACGGCCACCAGACCAGGAAGGCGGCACCGGACGCGGGCACCGTCGAGCTGTCCTGCGTCCTGCGTACGGTCCGCGCCTGGTCCGAGCCGTGGGCGTCCGACCCGCTGCCCGGCACCTACTACGTGCGTCTGACGGTGGTCGGCCTGGCCGAGGAGGACCTCGGTCTTCCCGTACACGTCGAGACCGAGGTCGCCTCCGACGGCCAGGGCGGCGCCCATGACGTGGGCGGCTCCCTCGCCGAACCCCTGGTGCCGGGCATCTCCGTCACCTCCGCACAGGGCGGCGTCCCGGCCGCCGGCGAGCCGGAGGACGGCTGGTCCTCCGGATGGTGGACCGACCGCTGGCTGTGGACCGTCGGCGGAGGTGTACTCGCGGCGCTGGCCGCGGTGTTCGGTCACGGGCTCACCCGCGGCGGCGGACGTCCTTCGCGGGTCCCGCCGGGGGTCTGATCGCGCAGCGCCGGATCCGAGGGCCGCAGGCGACACCGCCTGCGGCCCTCGGGCACACCAGGATCCCGCTCGAACCCATGGCCGACTGCCGTTAGGCTCTGCAACTCACGTACTGCGCACGGCAGATGACGGGAGACCCTCATGTCCACGGAAACCGGTGCGGCCCTCGACGCCCAGCCGCGCGGCCACCGGATCGTCCAGGGGCCGAGGGGCCTCCCTCTGCTCGGGAGCCTGCCTCAGTTCGGCAAGGACCCCCTGGCCTTCTTCGAGCGGCTGCGCGGATACGGGGACATGGTCCGCTGGCGCTTCGGCCGCAACGACTGCGTCTTCGTCGCCGATCCCGGGTGCGTCGGGGAACTGCTCACCGAGACGGAACGCACCTTCGACCAGCCGCTGCTGGGCATCGCCTTCCGTACGGTCATGGGCAACGGCGTCGTCGTCGCGCGCGGCACCGACTGGCGGCGCAAGCGGTCGCTGGTCCAGCCCTCGGTGCGGCCCAAGCAGGTGAAGTCGTACGCCTCCACGATGGCGGCGTGCGCGGTGGAGCTGGCCGACACCTGGTCGGGCGGTGAACGCGTCGACATCAAGCGGGAGATGGCGGCGCTGACGCAGAGGATCGCGGTCCGCACCATCTTCGGGGTGGACACCCCGGCCGACGCTGAGTCGATGGGCCGCGCGATGGACATCGCCCAGCAGGAGATCGGCAAGGAGTTCAGCGGCCTCGGCGCCGTCCTGCCCGACTGGGTGCCCACACCCGGGCGGGCCAGGATCAGGAAGGCCGCGGCGGTGATCGACGCCGAGGTGGCCCGCGTGGTGGCCCGGCACCGCGACGGGGACGGGGAGCGACCCGACCTGCTCAGCCGGCTGCTGACCGCGGTGGACGAGACCGGGGCCCACCTCTCCGACCAGGAGATCCGCGACGAGACCGTCACGCTCTACATCGGCGGCCACGAGACGACCAGTTCCACGCTGGTGTGGGCCTGGTACCTCCTCTCCCGCACTCCGCACGCCCTGGCGGCGCTCACCGAGGAGCTGGACCGGGTCCTCGGCGACCGGGAGCCGGGGATCGACGACTACGCCCGGCTGCCGTACGCCCAGGCGGTGGTGAAGGAGACGCTCCGGCTGTATCCGACGATCTGGCTGGTCACCGGGATCGCCAAGGAGGGGGCCCGGATCGGCGGCGTGCCGATGCCGGAAGGCACGCGGGTGTGGAGCAGCCAGTGGGCCACGCACCGGGACGAACGGTGGTTCCCGGAGCCCGAGGCGTTCCGCCCGGAGCGCTGGGACGCGAAGGCCGGGGACGACATCCCGGAGTACGCCTGGTTCCCGTTCGGCGGCGGGCCCCGGGTCTGCCTCGGTACGCGCTTCGCGATGGTGGAGTCGGTGCTGATCCTCGCCGTCCTGGCGCGCCGGTTCCGGCTGGAGGTGGACCCGGGCCCCGTCGCTCCCGTGCCGACGCTGACCCTGCAGCCCGACCGGGAGGTCATGGCGACCGTACGGGCGCGCTGAACGCGCCGACGGGTGAAGCCGGCCGGGAACACTTGACCTCAGGTTTACTTGAGGTCCTAGCGTGCCACGCATACCGACCGACTTTCCCGGAGGCACCGCATGGACATGGAAGTCACCGCGTGGCATTCACTGCACAGCACCGTGAACGCGCAGCAGGACCGCAGACCCCTCTCCCGCGCCACGCTGCGCCGCATCGGACGTTTCGCCCGGCCGCACCGGGACAGGATTCTCCGCTTCCTGCTCCTCAGCGTGGTCACCGCTCTGCTGGCGGTGGCCACACCGGTGCTCGCCGGACGGGTCGTCGACGCGATCGTGCGGGGCGAGGAGGGCGGGACGGTCACCCGGCTCGCCCTGCTGATCGCCCTGATCGCCGTCGCCGAGGCGGGGCTCGGGCTTCTCACCCGGTGGCTCTCGGCCACCCTCGGCGAGGGGCTGATCCTCGATCTGCGTACCGCCGTCTTCGACCATGTGCAGCGCATGCCCGTCGCCTTCTTCACCCGCACCAGGACCGGTGCGCTGGTCAGCCGGCTCAACAACGACGTGATCGGCGCCCAGCGGGCGTTCAGCAACACGCTCTCCGGCGTCGTCTCCAATCTCGTCACCCTGCTGCTGACCCTGGCCGTGATGCTCACGATCTCCTGGCAGATCACCCTGCTCGCCCTGGTACTGCTGCCGGTGTTCGTCGTCCCCGCCCGCCGGATGGGTTCGCGCATGGCCGGTCTCCAGCGGGAGGCCGCCGGCCACAACGCCACCATGGGAACCCAGATGACCGAGCGCTTCTCGGCGCCGGGCGCGACCCTCATCAAGCTCTTCGGACGGCCTGCCGAGGAGTCCGCCGAATTCGCCGCCCGCGCGGGCCGGGTGCGTGACATCGGCATCCGCACGGCGATGCTCCAGTCCACCTTCATCACGGCGCTCACCCTGGTCTCGGCGCTGGCCCTCGCACTGGTCTACGGGCTCGGCGGCTACTACGCGCTGCGCGGCAGCCTGGAGCCCGGGGCGATCGTCGCGCTGGCCCTGCTCCTCACCCGGCTCTACGCCCCCCTCACGGCACTGGCAGGGGCCCGGGTCGAGGTGATGAGCGCCCTGGTCAGCTTCGAGCGGGTCTTCGAGATCCTCGACCTGAAGCCGTTGATCACCGAGAAGCCCGACGCCCGCCGGGTGCCGGACGGGCCGGTCTCCGTGGAGTTCGACGGGGTCTCCTTCGGCTACCCCACCGCCGACAAGGTCTCCCTCGCCTCGCTCGAAGAGGTCGCCACGCTGGACTCCGGGGGCGGCGCACAGGTGCTGCACGACGTCTCCTTCACAGCCGGTCCGGGCCGGATGGTCGCACTCGTGGGCTCCTCCGGAGCCGGGAAGTCGACGATCGCGCAGCTCCTCCCCCGGCTTTACGACGCCGACGCGGGCGCCGTGCGGCTGAACGGGGTGGACGTACGCGATCTGACGGCCGACTCGATCCGGGAGACGCTCGGCATGGTCACCCAGGACGGGCACCTCTTCCACGAGTCGGTGCGCGCCAATCTGCTGCTCGCCCGGCCGGAGGCCACCGAGGAGGAGATCTGGGACGCATTGCGGCGCTCCCGCCTGGACGGCCTGGTGGCGTCGCTGCCCGAGGGACTGGACACCGTCGTCGGCGAGCGTGGCTACCGCCTCTCCGGAGGCGAACGCCAGCGGCTCACCATCGCCAGGCTGCTGCTGGCCCGTCAGCGGGTGGTGATCCTCGACGAGGCGACCGCCCACCTGGACTCCACCTCGGAGGCGGCCGTCCAGGAGGCACTGGCCGAGGCGCTGGAGGGCCGTACGGCCGTGGTCATCGCGCACCGGCTGTCGACGGTGCGGGCAGCGGATCTGATCCTGGTCGTCGAGGAAGGCCGGGTCGTCGAACGCGGCACGCACGAGGAACTGCTGGCCGCCGGCGGGCGGTACGAGGAGCTGCACCGCACGCAGTTCGAACGGCCGGGGGCCACGGAGGACCACGCCGTGCGCTGACGGGAGTCCGGACACGGACCCGCCGGTCGCCCCCCTGCGTTGCGTGCTCGCGGCGCCCGCTCGTAACGTTGCCGGTGTCCGTCGAGCCGACCGACCAGGCCGGTGGCCTGCGCGGTCGGCGTCGACAGGCCCGGCCGCCCGGGGACCGGCCGGACCTGAAACGTCTCCCCCACCGCTGAGAACCGGGTAAGAATGAGTCAGTCACACCCCGCCAAGGGCGCATGGCACCGGCCGATGGTCGCCCGCCACACCGGTGAGGAACACCGCACGGCCACCACGCTCGAGCTGTTCTTCGACCTGTGCTTCGTCGCCGCTGTAGCCCAGGCCTCGCTGGCCTTCGAGCACGAACTCGCCGAAGGCCACTTCGGCGACGGGGTCCTCGGCTACGCCATGGTGTTCTTCGCCATCTGGTGGGCGTGGATGAACTTCACCTGGTTCGCCTCCGCCTACGACACCGACGACGTCCCGTACCGGCTGCTGACACTCGTTCAGATCACCGGTGCGCTCATCCTGGCGGCCGGTGCGGCCGACGCCCTCCAGAACAACGACTTCGCCGTCATCACATGGGGCTACGTGGTCATGCGGCTGGCCATGGTCACCCAGTGGCTGCGGGCCGCCCGCTCGGACACCGAACGGCGGCGGTCCTGTGTGCGCTACGCGGTCGGCATCCTGATCGTGCAGGTCGGCTGGGTCGGCCGCCTGGCGCTGCCGGAGGACTGGGGTCTGCCGTCGTTCGCCGTCCTGGTCCTGGCCGAGATCGCCGTCCCCGTGTGGGCCGAGAAGGCGGCCATGACCACCTGGCACCCTCATCACATCGCCGAGCGGTACGGTCTGTTCACCCTCATCGTGCTCGGCGAGACCATCACCGCGGCCACCCTCGCCGTCCGGACCGCCCTCGACGACGAGGCGGCGCTCGGTGACATCGCGACCCTGGTCGTCGGCGGCGTCGTGACCGTGTTCGCCCTGTGGTGGCTCTACTTCTCCCAGAACGCCCCCCGGAAGCTCACCGGCCTCCGGTCCGCGATCCTCTGGGGTTACGGCCACTACGCCGTCTTCGCCTCGGCCGCCGCGGTCGGCGCCGGTCTCGCGGTCAACGTCGCCCACGCCACCGGCCACGGCCACCTCTCCGACCACGCCGCCGCGGCCACCTTCACCATCCCCGTGGCCGTCTTCGTGACCCTGGTGTGGCTGCTGCACCACCGCGCGGACGAACTCCGCAGCCGTAACGACCTCATCCACCCGGTGGCCGTCCTCGCCGTACTGGCCATGACGTTCACCCCGCTCCCGGTGCTCACCACCGGTCTCCTGGCCGCCGCGCTGGTCGCCGCGACGCTGATGGTGGCGGCGCGTGCGCGCGGCGGGGCGGGTCTCGCGAGCGAGGGATCCTAGGAAGAGCACGGCCCGCACGCGGGCCGAGGTTCCCCGACGCCTGTCAGCCGCCGCGGCAGGTGCCGCGGCGGCTGACGGGGGCGGAAGGTGTCCCGGCTCAGATCACTCTTCCAGCCACTTCTTCCAGGTGGCCGGGTGCTTCTCGATCCAGCGGGCTGCCGCCTCGTCGGGGGTCAGGCGTTCGGAGGCGATCAGTTCGGAGACCTCGTTCTGGTCCTTCTCCGACCACGTGAACTTCTTCAGGAAGGCGGCGGCGTCCCCGCCACGCTTCGAGAAGTCCGCGTTGAGGTACTTCTGGAGCGGTGTCGTCGGGTAGGCGCAGTCGATGTCCGCGGGGTCCTTGGCCGCGCAGGCGTCGGAGTACTCCGGGAGCTCGACCTCGACCATCGGCACCTCGTTGAACAGCCACTGCGGCTGGTACCAGTAGCTGAGGAAGGGCTTCTTCTCCTTGGCGAACTGCTGCATCTGCGTGATCTGCGCGGCCTCGGAGCCGGCGAAGACGACCTTGTAGTCCAGGCCGAGGTTCTTCACCAGCGCCTTGTCGTTGGTGACGTAGGACGGTGAACCGTCCATCAGCTGGCCCTTGTCGCCGCTCTCCGCGGTGCGCAGCTCGTCGGCGTACTTGTCGAGGTTCTTCCAGTCCGTGACGTCAGGGTGCTCGTCCGCCCAGTACTTGGGGACGTACCAGCCGATGTGGCCCGTGACTCCGAGGTCTCCCCCGGAGACGATGGTCTTCTTGTCCTTGACGTACAGCTGTTCCTGGTCGGGGTGGCCCCAGTCCTCCAGGATGGCGTCCACCCGGCCCTGGCTGAGGGCGTCCCAGGCGGGGACCTCGTCGGTCTGGACGAGGTCGACGCGGTAGCCGAGTTCGTCCTCCAGGATCTTCTGCGCGACGGCGACGTTGGCCTGCGCGCCGACCCAGGACTGGACGGAGAGGGTCACCGTCTTGATGTCGGCGGGGGCCGCGAACGGTGAGGCCTGCTTGGTCATGTCGGCCGCTCCGCAGCCGGTGACGGCCAGCAGCGCGCCGGCGGAGGCGACGATCGCGGATGTACGGAGGCGGGCGCGGGTACGGGTGCGAGCCATGTCAGCTCTCCTTCCGCTGGCGGCGGGCGGTGGGCTGGGTGACGCGGTCCAGCATCAGCCCCAGGCAGACGATGGCGGCGCCCGCGACGAGGCCGGTGGCCAGGTCGCCCTGGGCGAGGCCGAACACGACCTCGTAGCCGAGTGCTCCGGAGCCGACGAGACCGCCGATGATGACGACCGCGAGGACCAGGACGACGCCCTGGTTGACGGCCAGCAGCAGGGCGGGCCTGGCCAGCGGGATCTGGACCTGGCGCAGTTGCTGGCCGCTGGTGGCGCCGAGCGAGCGGGCGCACTCCATCGCGGCGGGGTCGACGCCCCGCAGTCCCTGGGTGGTGATGCGGACGACGGCGGGGAGCGCGTAGACGACGGCCGCCGCGGCGGCGGGGGCGCGGCCGACGCCGAAGAGGGCGACGACCGGGATGAGGTAGACGAACTGCGGCATCGTCTGGAAGACGTCCAGGACGGGTCGCAGCAGCGTTTCGAGGCGCCTGCTGCGCGCGGCGCCGACGGCGATGCCGAAGCCCAGGACCAGGGTGACGGCGACGGCGGCGATGACCTGGCTGAGGGTGTCCATCGACAGGTCCCACACGCCGAGGACCCCGATGGCGGCCATGGCCAGCACGGCGGTGAGTGCGGTCCGCCAGGTGCCGATGGTCCAGGCGAGGGCGGCGACGATCAGCAGTACGCCCCACCAGGGCAGGCCCTGCAGTCCGCTGCGGAGCGGGTTGAGGATCCAGTTGGTGAAGTGCGCGGCCCAGTCGGCGGTGCCGCCGATGACGGGGATGCCGGTGTAGAGGTGGTCGACCATCCAGTCCTTGGCCGTGTTGACCGGTTCCGCGATGGCGACGATGCCGCCTTCGGGCCAGATGCGGCCACCCGTGAAGCGGCCCACGACGGCTACGGCGGCGGCGGCGAGGGCGGCGAGCCCCCAGCCGCGTGCCCCGCGCAGCGCCTGTGGACCGGTGGGTTCCGTACCGATCTTCCGGCCGGCCGCCTCGGTCGTGCGGTCCAGCACGACGGCCAGCAGCACGATGGGGATGCCCGCCGCGAGCGCGGCGCCGACGTCGACGGAGGAGAGCGCCTGGTAGACGCGGTCGCCGAGGCCGCCGGCTCCGATCACGGAAGCGATGACGGCCATGGACAGCGCCATCATGATGGTCTGGTTGAGGCCGAGGAGCAGTTCCTTGCGGGCCAGCGGCAGGCGCGCGCTGAGCAGGCGCTGCCTGCCGGTCGCGCCGAGCGAGGCGACGGCCTCCATGACGCCCGCGTCGGCGCCGCGCAGTCCGAGTGCGGTGAGCCGGGCCATCGGCGGAGCCGCGTAGACGACGGTCGCGAGGACCGCGCCGGGCACGCCGATGCCGAAGACCAGCACGACGGGCAGCAGATAGGCGAAGGCGGGCAGCACCTGCATGGTGTCCAGGACGGGGCGCAGGACACGGAACGTACGGTCCGAGAGGCCGGCGGCGAGTCCCAGGAGGAGCCCCAGCACCACGGAGGTCAGGACCGCGACGGTCATCAGGGCGAGGGTCTGCATGGTCGGCACCCACATGCCGAGCAGCCCGCAGACGAGGAAGGAGGCGCCGGCGGTCAGCGCGAGGCGCCATCCCGCCGTACGCCAGGCGACGAGCGCGGCGACGGCGGTGACGCCGGCCCAGCCGAGTGCGAGCAGTGCCAGGTAGACCCCGCGCACCGACAGGACGACGGCGTTGCTGATGTGGCCGAAGAAGTAGAGGAACAGCGGGTGGCTGTCACGGTTGCCGATGATCCAGTCGTTGACCTCGCCGAGCGGACCGCTCAGGTCGACGGTCAGGGCGCCGGGCCAGAGTCCGCCGCCCCAGCGGGCGTGCGCGAAGGGTACGGCGACGGCGGCGATCACCAGCAGCAGGAGGATCTTGCCGAGGGCGGGCCTGGCGCGCAGGGCGGCGAGGGGGCCGCTCCCCGGGGGTCCGGACGCGGTACGGGTGGTGGCTTGGGCGGTGGCCATCAGACAGCCACCTCGCGGGGCTCCGAACCCGCGACCACGTCGAGCAGGCACGCGTGGTCGACGACTCCGAGCAGCCTGCCGCCCTCCATGACGCGGGCTACCGGGTCGCCGGAGCGGGCGACGGCCTCGATGGCTTCGGAGACGGTGGCGCCCGGCCGGACGGCGGGACCGGTGTCGCCCTCGCCGGCGGTCGGCGGGCGCATGGCGGTGCTGACGGTGAGGACCTGTTCGCGCGGGACGTCCCGGACGAATTCGCGTACGTAGTCGTCGGCGGGCGAGCCGACGATCTCCTCGGGGGTACCGAGCTGGACGATGCCGCCGTCGCGCATCAGCGCGATGCGGGTACCCAGGCGGAGCGCCTCGCTGAGGTCGTGCGTGATGAAGACCATCGTGCGGCCCTCCTCGCGGTGCAGCCGGACGACCTCGTCCTGCATCTCGCGCCGGATCAGCGGGTCGAGCGCGCTGAACGGTTCGTCGAAGAGGAGGACGGACGGGTCGACGGCGAGTGCGCGGGCGAGGCCGACGCGCTGCTGCTGACCGCCGGAGAGCTGGGCGGGGCGGCGGTCCTCGAGGCCCGCGAGGCCGACCTTCTCGACCAGTCCGGCGGCCTTGGCCCGGCGTTCGGCCTTGCCGAGGCCCTGGATCTCCAGCCCGTAGGCGACGTTGTCGAGGACGGTGCGGTGCGGGAGCAGTCCGAAGTGCTGGAAGACCATCGCGGCGCGGTGGCGGCGCAGTTCGCGCAGCCGGGTGGTGTCCATGGCCAGGACGTCCTCGCCGTCGATGGCGAGGGAACCGCTGGTGGGCTCGATGAGCCTGGTCAGACAGCGTACGAGGGTGGACTTGCCGGAGCCCGACAGGCCCATGACGACGAAGACCTCGCCCTTCCGGACGTCGAAGGAGACGTCGCGCACGGCGGCGGTGCAGCCGGTGCGCTCGCGCAGTTCGGCGGGGGGCAGAGCGGCGTACTCACTGCCGGGGATGCGGTCGGCCTTGGGACCGAAGACCTTCCAGAGGTCCTTGACGCTGAACACAGGGGTACTGGCTTCGGTCATCGGACATCGCCTCCGGTGGTCGGGGTCGCTCGGATCAGCTCGGCGCACTTCTCGCCCACCATCAGCACGCCGATCATGGGGTTCACCGCGGGCATGGCGGGGAAGACGGACGCGTCGGCGATCCGGATGCCCTCCAGGCCCTGGATCCGCAACTGGGGGTCGACGACGGCCGCCGGGTCGCCCTCGGCGCCGATCCGGCAGGTGCCGGCCGGGTGGTAGACGGTGTGCGCGACCTTGCGGGCGTATTCGCTGATGTCCTCGTCGGACGTGACCTCCGGACCCGGGCACACCTCGCGCTTGAGCCAGTGGGCCAGCGGTTCGGTCTTCGCTATCTCGCGGGCGAGCTTGATGCCGTCGACCAGGGTGCGGCCGTCGTAGTCGTCCTCGTCGGTGAAGTAGCGGAAGTCCAGGGCCGGTTTGACCTCGGGGTCGGCGCTGGTGAGGTAGAGGCGGCCGCGGCTGCGCGGCTTGGGGATGTTCGGGGTCATCGACACACCGTGCTCGGGCCTCTCGTAGCCGAGGCGCTCCGGGTTGTCGGTGAAGGGGATCTGGTAGAAGTGGAACATCAGGTCGGGGCCCCGGGACCCGGGGTCGCGCCGCACGAACAGGCCCGCGTCGGAGTCCATGGCGGAGTTCTCCGGGATGGGCCCGTCGGTCTCCCAGACGATGACCGACTCGGGGTGGTCGAGCAGGTTCTCGCCGACTCCCGGTGCGTCGTGGAGGACGGGGATACCGAGCGCGGTGAGGTCCTTCGCCGGGCCGATCCCGGAGTGCATCAGCAGCCGGGGCGTGTCCACCGCGCCCGCGCAGACGATGACTTCACGGGCGGCGCGCAGCAGCCTCTCCTCGCCGTCCTTGGTGCGTACGTGCACTCCGGTGGCCCGGTTGCCGTCGAACTCCAGGCGGTACGCCCATGTCTCCAGCAGGATCGAGAGGTTGGGGCGGTCACCGGCCTCGATGTGCGGGTGGAGGTAGGCGACGGATGCGGAGGAACGCTTGTTGTTCTCCGGGTGGTAGGCCAGGTCGAAGAAGCCGGCGCCCTCGTGGAAGGGCTTCTTGTTGAAGCTGTCCACGCGCGGGACACCGGCCGCCGCCTGAGCGGCGTCGACGAAGTCGCGGGCGATGGCGTTCCGGTCCTTCTCGTCGACGGGCACGATGTTGTTGCGCAGCCGGGCGAAGTAGGGGTCCATCGCGGCGGCGTCCCAGCCGTCGGCACCGGCCTCGGCCCACTCGTCCCAGTCTCCGGGCAGCGGCTTGAAGCTGATCAGCGTGTTGTGCGAGGAGCAGCCGCCGAGGACGCGGGCGCGGCTGTGCCGTATGTGGGAGTTGCCGCGGGGCTGTTCGGTGGTGGGGTAGTCGTAGTCGAGGTCGCCGCCGAGAAGGCCGAGCCAGCGGCGGAGGGTGAGGACGTCCTCGCGGTCGATGTCGGTGGGGCCGCCCTCGATGACGGTGACCGTGACGTCGGGGTCCTCGGTGAGGCGGGAGGCTATGACCGAGCCGGCGGTGCCGCCTCCGACGATCACGTAGTCGACAGGTTCGGGGCGTGCGGTGCTGGGGGACGGGGGCATCGGTTGCTCCTTCTGCAAGGTGCTGGCGTGTGCGTGGTGCTGCGAACAGCGGGGCGGGGAGAGGACCGGCCTGTTCAGCCGGCGAACCAGCGCTGCGGACGCGGGTTGAGGTTCTGGTAGATGTGCTTGGACTCGCGGTACTCGGCGAGGCCCGTGGGGCCGAGCTCCCGGCCTGTGCCGGACTTGCCGAAGCCGCCCCACTCGGCCTGCGGGAGGTAGGGGTGGTAGTCGTTGATCCAGACGGTGCCGTGGCGCAGCCGGCCGGCGACGCGCCGGGCGCGGCCCGCGTCGGTGGTCCACACGGCGCCCGCGAGGCCGTAGTCGGTGTCGTTGGCCAGAGTGACGGCCTCTTCCTCGGTGCGGAAGGTCTCGACGGTGAGGATCGGGCCGAAGGTCTCCTCGCGGACCACCTTCATCTCTCGGTGGCAGCCGTCCAGGACGGTCGGCCGGTAGAAGTAGCCGCTCGCGGGCCGGATGTCGGAGGGTTCGGGGCGCGCTCCGCCGGAGCGGACGACCGCGCCCTCCTCGCGGGCTGACGCCACGTACGCCTCGGTCTTGGCGAGTTGCTGCGCGGAGACCAGGGGGCCGCACTCGACGCCGTCGACGGTGCCCCGGCCGAGCCGGATCGCGTCGGCGCGGCGGGCGAGTTCGGTGACGAAGCGGTCGCGGACTGATTCCTCGATGATGAGGCGGGCTCCGGCTGAGCAGACCTGGCCGCTGTGGAAGAACGCGGCGTTGAGCGCCTGGTCGACGGTGGTGTCGAAGCCTTCGTCGGTGGCGCAGGCGTCGGCGAACACGACGTTGGGGTTCTTGCCGCCGAGCTCCAGGGCTACCTTCTTGACCGTGGGCGCGGCGGCCTGGGCGACCTTCGTACCGCTGGCGAGCCCTCCGGTGAAGGAGACCAGGTCGACGTCCGGGTGTTCGGAGAGCCGGGCGCCGACGGGGTCGCCCGCGCCGGTGACGAGGTTGGCGGTGCCGTCGGGCAGTCCGGCCTCGGCGAGCAGGCGGATCAGGTGGACGGTGGAGAGCGGGGTGACCTCGCTGGGCTTGAGCACGAAGGTGTTGCCGGCGGCGAGGGCCGGGGCGATCTTCCAGCTGGCCTGGAGCAGCGGGTAGTTCCACGGTGCGATCAGCGCGCAGACGCCGACCGGTTCGTGCACGACGACGCTGTGGACGTCGGGGTCACCGGCGTCGACGACCCGGCCGCCGCTCTCGTTCATGACGAGGTCGGCGAAGTAGCGGAAGGCGTTGGTGACGTCGTCGACGTCGACGCGGCCCTCCTCCAGGGTCTTGCCGGTGTCGCGGCTCTCGGTGATCGCGATCTCCTCGCGGTCCCGCTGGAGGAGCCCGGCGACCCGGCGCAGCAGCTCGGCGCGCTCGGCGACGGGCCGGTGGGGCCAGGGGCCGTCGTCGAAGGCGCGGCGGGCGGCGGCCACGGCGGCGTCGGTGTCCTCGGCGCCGGCCTCGGAGACGAGAGCCAGGACGGTGGCGTCCGCGGGGTCGAGGATCTCGCGCGTCGCGCCGGATCGGGCGGCCCGCCAGGTGCCGTCGATGTGGAGGGTCTCCAGGGCGGCCGTGGGGCGGTCCGACGAGGTGGGAGCCGACATGTAGCGATCTGCCTTCCGTGCCTGATTGCTCCGCACCGGTCCGGCCGAGCACTTGTGCGCCGGTGGACCGGGGTGCGGCACCAGCAGCCTGGGACCCTCCCCGGTCCGGCGAGATGTATGCCGAGATATTCACTCTGAGTGATGCGACTCACTTGCGGCGTCCGTCGGCCGGTGACAGGGCGGTGACGGGAGGACGGCCGCCCGGGCCGGTCCCTGCCGGAGGGACAACCCGAAGGTCGCAGACTGCGCACACCGTCACACGGACCGTGATCGCGACGAGCCCCGGTCGGCGGCGTCGGTCGATTACCGGCCGGCTACACCGGGTCGGACCGCTCCCCCGCCCCGTCGGCGGCCCCGGCCGCCTCCGACAGGGCCGCGGTGGCCGGGGTCAGCAGGCGCGCGAGGAAGGACCGGGTACGGGCGTGACGGGGCGCGCCGATCACCCGCTCCGGGGTCCCCTCCTCCACGATGACCCCGCCGTCCATGAAGACGACGCGGTCCGCGACCTCCTTGGCGAAACTCATCTCATGGGTGACGACGAGCATCGTCATCCCCTCGTCGGCGAGTGAGCGCATGACGGCCAGGACGTCTCCCACCAGTTCCGGGTCGAGAGCGGAGGTGGGCTCGTCGAAGAGCATCAGTTCCGGATCCATGGCCAGAGCCCGCGCGATGGCCACCCGCTGCTGCTGACCGCCGGACAACTGCGCCGGATAGGCGGACTCCTTGTCGGTCAGGCCCACCCGGGCCAGCCGTTCGCGAGCGATCCTCGCGGCCTCCGCCTTGTCGCGCCCGAGTACCCGCCGCTGGGGGAGCGTCAGGTTCTCCAGTGCCGTGAGGTGCGGGAACAGGTTGAACGACTGGAAGACCATGCCGATCCGCCGGCGCACCTTGTCGATGTCCACATCCGGGTCGGTGACTTCCGCGCCGGCCACCGTGACCGTCCCCGACGTGGGCTCCTCCAACAGGTTCACGCACCGCAGCAGCGTGGACTTGCCCGAACCGGACGGGCCGATGACACACACCACCTCGCCCCGGGCGACCGAGAAGTCGATGCCCGCGAGTACTTCCAGCGTGCCGAACGACTTGCGCAGACCCCGCACGTCGATCGCCGGCCCGCTCACCGCTGCCGCGCCGTCTGCCGTCGATACCGCCTTCACCGCGGTCACCTCGCCTTCGCCGTACGCGCTTCGAGCCGCCGGACCAGGTGGCCGAGCGGCAGAGTGATGATCAGGTAGCACAGGCCGGCGATGAGGATCGGCGTCAGGCTGCGGTTCTGGTTCAGGGCGTCCCGGCCGAACTTGGCCAGTTCGTACTGGGAGAGAGACAGGCCCAGCAAGTACACCAGGGACGAGTCCTTCGTCAGCAGGATCAGTTCATTGGTGAGCGGCGGCAGAACGATGCGCAGAGCCTGCGGGATGATGATGGACACCATGGCCCGGGTCTGCGACATCCCCAGCGATCGCGCCGCCTCCATCTGCCCCTTGGGTACCGCCTGGATTCCCGCCCGTATCGTCTCCGCCATGTAGGCCGCACCGACCAGGCCGAGCGCCAGCATGACGGTCACGTACTGGTTGAGCGCCACCTGGAAGGCGAGCGGTACGCCGAATCCGAGCGCGATGAAGACCAGCAGGGCGGGAACTCCGCGGAAGAACTCGATGTACGCGATGGCCAGCCAGCGGTACGGCGGGACGCGCGACAGCCTCATCAGGGCGAGCAGAAGCCCCGCGGCCAGTCCGAACCCGAAGCCGAGCAGGGTGTAGACCACGGTGTTGAGCAGGGCGGTGGTGATGATGTCGGGGAACTGCGCCTTGGCGACATCGACATCGAAGAACGCCCGTCGGATCTCACCCCAGTCGGCGGCCAGGGCGACGACGAGCAGCACGGCGGCGAGGACAGCGTATTGAGCACCCCGGATGGTGCGGGCGCGCTGCCTGCGGGATATGGACATCGGTGGTGGTTTCCTCACTTCTTGGGGGCGGCGGGGAACCACTTCTTGTAGATCCGGTCGTAGCTGCCGTCGGATTTGGCGCCGGCGATCACCGCGTCGATCTCCTCGCGCAGGGCGTCGTTCCCGGTGCGCACCCCGATGCCGTACTCCTCCCCCGTGTCGAACTCGGCGGTGACCTGGGTGTCCGGGTTCTTCCGCACGTATTCGAAGAGCACGCCGTTGTCGTTCACCGCGGCATCGACCTGTCCGGTCTTCACGGCCGTGAGCAGCAGGGCCAGGTCCTCGAACTGCACGGTCGTCACGCCCTGGGCGTTCTTCTGCGCGTACGTCTCTCCCGTGGTGCCCTGCTGGACGCCGAGCTTCTTTCCCTTGAGGCTCGCCAGCGAGGTGAAGGGGGACCCCTTCTTGGCGATCAGAGCCTGGGTGGCGTCGAAATAGCCGACGGAGAAGTCCAGGTTCTTCGCGCGCACCGGGGTGATCGTCATGCCCGCCGCGGCCAGATCGCACTTGCGGGCGTTGAGGTCCTCGCCGCTCTGGATGCCTTCGAAGGGCGTGTCCACGATCTCCTGGGTGACCTCGAGCTTCTTGGCCACCAGATCCACGAGGTCCACGTCGAAGCCGACGACGGCGTCGCCCTTGCGGATCTGGAAGGGTTCGTACGGCAGGTGTGTGCAGGTGGTGAGCTTGCCGGACTGCACCAGTTCCACTTCCGTTCCGTCGGACGCGGAGGGCTTGGTGCTGGTGCAGCCTGTGAGCACGGCGACGGCGGTGAGGGTGGCGGTGACCACAACAGGCAGTGCGGAGCGAGCGGACACGACGTCTCCAGAGTTCGGCCGGTCAACGACCCCACTTCTTCAGTGAGTTGCATCGATCTTGCCATCGGACGGGCCGGATTTCGCCTGTTGGGCTCGGGTTTCCGTGGCCTGCCGGCGCACCGGAGGCCCGGTGCGTCCGCACCGGGCCTCTGGTGGCACTGCCTATCCCCGCCGGGGGGTGGTCAGGCGACGGACACCGTCCCCGTCCCCTCCCCCGTCGCCCCGGACTCCTCGACGACCACGCGGTACGGGCGCTCCGTTCCCTCCGCCGTGACCCGCACACCGGTGCCGTCCCGTACGACCCGGAACGACGCCGCCGTGGCGCCGGACAGGTCCGGCACGGTGACCGTGCTCCCGCCGGTTCCGGAGCCGAAGACCCGCAGGGTCAGGCCTTCGAGCCAGTCCCCGTCCGGGCGCTGGTCGTCGGCGCCCCACGGGAGTACGGCGCCGTCCCTCACCAGCAGGGGCAGGCTGTCGAAGCCGTGCGTCTCGTGCCGCCACCCGGGGCCGGTCACCCGCTCACCGGTGAGCAGCGAGGTCCAGGTGCCCTCGGGGACGTAGTACTCGACCTCGCCGTCCTCCGTGAAGACCGGGGCGACCAGCAGGTCCGGGCCGAGCATGTACTGCCGGTCCAGGGTGCGGGAGGCGGGGTCGCCGGGGAACTCCGCCAGCATCGGCCGCATCATCGGGACACCCGTACGGTGCGCCTCCGCGGCTGCTTGGTAGAGGTAGGGCATGAGCCGGTGCTTGAGCAGGGTGAACTTCCGTGTCACGTCGACGGCTTCCTCGCCGAACGCCCACGGCACCCGGTAGGAGACATTGCCGTGGAGCCGGCTGTGCGAGGACAGCAGGCCGAAGGCGAGCCAGCGCTTGAAGACCGCCGGGTCGGGGGTCCCCTCGAAGCCGCCGATGTCGTGGCTCCAGAAGCCGAATCCGGACAGCGACAGGGAGAGACCGCCCCGCAAAGACTCCGCCATCGCCGTGAACGAGGCGAAGCAGTCGCCACCCCAGTGCACCGGGAACTGCTGCCCGCCCGCCGTCGCCGACCGGGCGAAGAGCACCGCCTCCCCCGTTCCGCGCTCCTCCTCCAGGAGTTCGAACACGGTGCGGTTGTAGATCTGCGCGTAGTAGTTGTGCATCCGCTCCGGGTCGGAGCCGTCGTGCCAGACGACGTCCGTGGGGACGCGCTCGCCGAAGTCCGTCTTGAAGCAGTCGACACCCTGGTCGAGCAGCAGACGCAGTTTGTCGTTGTACCAGGCGCGGGCGGCCGGGTTGGTGAAGTCGACCAGTGCCATGCCGGGCTGCCACAGGTCCCACTGCCAGATGTCGCCGTCGGCCCGCCGCACCAGATAGCCCTGTTCGGCGCCCTCCGCGAACAGGGCCGACTTCTGGGCGATGTAGGGGTTGATCCACATGCTGACGCGTAGCCCGCGCTCCTTCAGGCGGGCCAGCATCCCCTCCGGGTCGGGGAAGACCTCGGGGTCCCAGAGGAAGTCCGACCACTGGTACTCGCGCATCCAGAAGCAGTCGAAGTGGAAGACGCTCAGTGGGATTCCGCGCTCGGCCATGCCGTCGACGAAGGAGGTGACGGTCTCCTCGTCGTAGGACGTGCAGAAGGACGTGGTCAGCCAGAGGCCGAACGACCATGCCGGTGGCAGCGCGGGTCTGCCCGTCAGGGCCGTGTAGCGGGACAGGACGTCCTTCGGGGTGGGGCCGGCGACGACGTAGTACTCCAGCGACTGGTCCTCGACGCTGAACTGCACCTGCCCGACGGACTCCGAGCCGATCTCGAACGAGACCTTCCCGGGGTGATTGACGAAGACGCCGTAGCCACGGGAGGAGAGGTAGAACGGGATGTTCTTGTAAGCGAGTTCACTGCTGGTGCCGCCGTCCGCCTGCCAGATGTCGACGGTCTGGCCGTTCTTGACGTACGGGGTGAAGCGCTCGCCGAGGCCGTAGACGTTCTCGCCTACCTCCAGGGCGAGTTGGGCGATCATGTGGTGGATGCCGTCCGGTGTGGTCGCGAAGGCGGTCCCCTTGGGGTCCACTCCGGTGAGGCGTCGCCCGTCGCCGTCGAGGAAGGTGATCCCCCAGGGTCCGTCACCGTCCATGCGCAACGTCAGCGGACCGCTGGTGAGTTCGGTGACCGCGCCGTCCCGGTGGGTGCGTGCGGCGGACGCCGTGGTGTCGTCGGTCAGGAGGGCGAAGTCCGGTCCGCGCCGGGCCTTGCCGGCGTGATGGGTGGCGCGTACGCCGATGACACCCTCCGCCGGCGAGAAGCATTCGACCGTGATCAGCGGAGTGTTGAGCGTGTCTCCGCGTGCGGCGACCCGCTTGACGGACGCGTACGCGGTGAACCGGTCGGGTTCGACCCGTAGATCACGGATCTCGGTGGCGTACGAGGCGCGGACGCCCTCACGCATCAGCCAGAAGCCGTCGGTGAACCTCATGCGGTCTCCTCGGCGTGGATGACGTCGATGCGGGCGAGACGCACGGGCCCGGTGAGGTCGATACACAGCTCGCGCACCACCCCACGGAGGTCGGCCTCGACCTCGATGGCCCGGTAGTCGTAGGGGCCGCCGGTGTCCGGGAACTGGAGCGCGATGCCGAGCCCGCCCCCGGACACGTCGACGCGTCCTTCCCCCGAGACCAGGAGCCTCAGTCCGCTCACGCCCTCACCGAAGTCGCACGCCCGGTAGATGAGCCGCCCCGCCTCGCTGCCGGAGGCGGGCACGACGGCGTCGCCCTCCGTCTTCGCGCGGTCGACGATCTCCGTGCCGCGCTGCCAGTCGTAGTCCGCGGCCTCCAGACCGCGCGCCGCCACCGGGCGGGGGCCCTGCGCCTCACCGTCCACAGTCAACGTGGCGGTGAGCCGGATGTCGGCGCTCGACGCGCCCGCGAGGATCTCGTACGCGCCTGGCTCGACGGTCCACCGGCCGTGCGCCACGCTCCAGTTGCCCAGCTCCTCCAAGGGCACGTCGAAGTCGACCCGTTCCCCCGCGCCCGGCGCGAGGTGCAGCCTGCGGTGACCGACCAGCTTGCGCAGGGGCAGGTCCGTCCCCCCCGGCCCGGACGCGCGGACATAGACCTGGGCCACCTCGTCGGCTGCGCGTCCACCGTCGTTGGTGACGGTCAGCGACACGCGCAGCCGCTCACCGTCGGCTTCCGCCCGGAGCGCGGAGTAGGTGAAGCCGGCGTAGCCGAGGCCGTGTCCGAAGGGGTAGAGCGGGGTGCCGTCGAAGTAGAGGTACGTCTGGCGGGAGCCGATGATGTCGTAGTCGAGCAGTCCGGGCAGGTCGTCGTCGCTCGCGTACCAGGTCTGCGGGAGCCGTCCTGCCGGGGACACGTCGCCGGCGAGGACGCGGGCGAGCGCGGTGCCCGCGGCCTGGCCACCGTGCGCAGTCCAGAGCAGGGCCGGAAGCTCCTCGGCCGCGTCGCCGACCGCGTACGGGTAGGCGGAGGCCAGCACGAGGACCGTACGCGGATTGGCGGCGTGCGCGGCACGCCACAGCCGGTCCTGCTGGGCGGGCAGGGCGAGCGTCGTGCGGTCCTCGGTCTCGCGGCCGTTGATGTGGGGGTCGTTGCCCGCGACGACGATGACGGTGTCGGCCGCCGCGGCGGCCCGTGCCACGGCGTCGGCGCCGTGCTCGACGGTCTCCCGCTCGAAGACCGTGGCGGCGTCCCGCGAAATCTTCTCGCCGGACTCGGCAACCTTCGCTCCGCCGGCGGCGACAGACACGTACCCACCGGTCCCGATGTGCAGAAGGCGGTGCCCGCCGTCGTGCCCCTCCACCGCTTCCAGGCGGAACGTCTCCTGGACGACCCAGCCGCCCGGCTCGTCCGCGGACGCCCTGACGTACCCGTCGTCGGCGACGGAGAGGTACAGCCCTTCGTCGGTGCGCAGGGTGAGAACGCCGTCGCCCCAGTCGACGAGGGCCAGTTCGGTCGCCTCCTCGCCGCAGGTCAGCGGGGGCAGGTCGGTACGTCCGGCGAGGAGGGCCGGGTCGAGGGCGCCTTCGGAACCCCGCGCTTCCCCTTCCGCCGAGCCTTCGGCCGCGGGCACCTGGAGCCAGCCCTCGGAGCACTTCAGCCGGATCCGGTCCACGCCCTCGGCGAAGAGGACGTTCTCGGCGCCGTACCGCTCGCGGATCCCGTCGAGCGGCGACGAGCGGTGCATGAGCGTGCCGCTGTACCAGTCCAGCTTGCACGCGTCCGCGAGCAGCCCGACCACCGCGACGGTCCGGCCCTGCTCCGGCTCCAGGGGCAGCAGGCCGTCGTTCTTGAGCAGGACGACGGCCTGTTCCGCGGCTTCCAGGGCGAGCGCCCGGTGCTCCTCGGTGTCCAGGGCGTCCACCTTCGCGTACGGATCGAGCTCCGGGTCGAACTCGCCGAGCGCGAAGCGCATGGTGAGCAGCCGGCGGACCGCCGTGTCGATGTCGCTCTCGTCGATAAGGCCCTTGGCGAGCGCGCCGCGGATGCGGCCGGTCATGACGGTGGAGTCCGTGCCGTGGTCGGTGAAGCTGTCGACGCCCGCCTTCAGGGAGGCCGCGGTGGCCTCCTCGTGGGTGTCGAAGTAGTGCTCGGAGTCGACCAGGTTGGAGGGCGCGCCCGCGTCCGAGCAGACGACGAGCGGCTGCTCGGTCCAGCGTCGCAGGTGCTGACCGAGGAGCGGCGAGACGTGGTTGGGGCGGCCGTTGACGAGGTTGTAGGCCGGCATGACCCCGGCCACGGCCCCGGCGCGCACGGCGTCGCGGAAGGCGCGCAGGTCGTACTCGTGCAGGACGCGCGGGCGGACCGAGGAGGAGGCCGTGTCGCGGTCGGTCTCGTTGTTGTGCGCGAGCCAGTGCTTGAGCACGGGGGCGGTACGCCAGTAGCGGGGGTCGTCACCGCGCAGCCCCCGGGTGTAGGCGACGGCGATGGCGGAGGTCAGTGCCGGGTCCTCGGAGTACCCCTCCTCGCCGCGGCCCCACAGCGGGTGGCGCAGCAGATTGACCGTCGGCGCCCAGACGTTGAGTCCGACGCGGTCGTCCTGGGCGCGCTTGGTACGCACCTCGTCGCCGACGGCTTCGCCGATCCGGCGGACCAGGTCGTCGTTCCAGGTGGCGCCGAGACCGACGGCCTGCGGGAAGACGGTGGCGGGCCCCATCCAGGCGACCCCGTGCAGGGCCTCCTGCCCGGTACGGAACGGGCCGAGGCCCAGCCGCTCCACCGCGGGGGCGAACTGGTGCAGCATCGCGATCCGCTCGTCGAGCGTGAGCCGTCCGAGCAGGTCGTCGGTGCGGCGGGAGAAGGACAGCTGCGGGTCGCGGAAGGGAAACGGATGGTCCGTCACGTGCGGGTCCCCTTGGAGAGGTGGGAGGTTTTCGGTCTCTGCGGGCGTCGATGGGTCCTTCGACGCGAGGAGAAGATCTTTCGAAGCGCTTCGATGCTCTGCGGCCGACCCCGCAGGTGTCAAGGGTGTCGCCGCAATGAAGAGCTCCTCCGGGCACACCGGAGCCGCGCGTCGCCGGGAAACGGTTCGGAAACACGTCGGAGGAATATCGAAACGAACTCTTGTGCGGCCGTGACCCTTCACTTAATCTCGCTGCAACATCGAAGCGCTTCGACGAGGCAGTCCGTTGACCGCTTCAGCTCAGCCGGTGCAATGCCACCGGCTCGGCCGGTAACGCCCCCTACCTCAGACACAGGGCCGAGCGGCAACCGCCGCCGCGGGCCGTCCTGTTGCACCACGAAGGGTTGACCCCATGACGCCGAACTCCCCCTCCGCTCCCAGCCGGAGACGATTCCTCGCCTCCTCCGTGGTTGTCGCGGCAGCCGTGGGCGGCGGGATGCCGCTCCTCGCCGCCTGCGGCGGCGGTTCCGGCGGTTCGAAGAACGAGGGCACCACCACGGGCAAGAAGCTGAAGGACCTGCTTCCCGCCTATGTGCCGTCGAAGGCGGTCACCCCGGACATCCCCGGCAAGAACGGCTCCGCGGTCGGATTCACCACCGCGCTCCCGGCCGACCAGCTGGCGGTGTCGGTGCCGAAGAAGCTCGGCAAGGGCAGCGAGCTCACGATCATGGCACCGCTGTGGGGCACCTCGCCGGGTGAGGGCAATCCGTACTGGACGGCCATGGACGAGGCCGTCGGCGTCAAGGTCAAGTGGCAGAACCAGGACGGCAACGTCTACGGGCAGAAGCTCGGCGCCGTGCTCGCCTCCAGCAGCATCCCCGACGCCGTCGTCGTCCCCGGCTGGGAGCTGGGCGGCAAGATACCGAGCGCCATCGCCAACAAGTTCGCCGACCTCGGCCCGTATCTCTCGGGTGACAAGGTCAAGGCCTACCCGAACCTCGCCGCCATCCCGACCGGCGCCTGGCAGCGCGGGGTCTTCGCCGAGAAGCTCCGCGGCCTGCCCATGCCGGCCGAGGCGACCCCGAACATCACCCCCTTCTACCGCGCGGACATCTTCGAGGAGAAGGGCTACGAGGTCCCGACCACCACGCAGGAGTTCTACGACCTCTGCAAGGAGATCAACGCCCCGAAGAGCAAGGTGTGGGCGTGCAGTGACATGACATGGTCGGCGTTCGTCTTCTTCGGGGTGCTGCCGGAGAAGCCGTACTACTGGAAGCTCGTCGACGGCAAGCTGGTCAACCGCTACGAGACCGACGAGTACCTCGAGGCGCTGGAATGGTCGCGCTCGCTGTACTCGGCGGGCTTCGTGCACCCCGACGCCAAGGCCGAGACGGGGGACATGCGTACGACCTTCTCGTCGGGCAACGCCCTCATGTACAACGCGGACATCTCCGACTGGTACGCCGCCACCGCGATCCAGCGGCTGGACAAGCCGGACTTCCGCATGGGGGCGATGGACTTCTTCGCCCACGACGGCGGCGACCCGGTCATCTACGAGGCCGCACCCTCCAACATCTGGTGCTTCGTCAACAAGGACGCGGACAAGAAGACGATCGAGGACATCCTCGCCCTCGCCAACTTCACCTCCGCTCCCTACGGCACCAAGGAGCAGCGCCTGAAGGCGTACGGCCTGGAGGGCACCCACCACACCCTCAAGGACGGCGTCCTCACCAAGACGGAGAAGGGCAACAACCAGGTCTTCGCCACCTACGAGTACGTCGCCACCTCGGCCCCGTTCCGGGCCTACCCGGACCACCCCGACGTGGTGAAGGGCGTCATCGAGTGGCAGCAGCGTCAGGGCGCACACCTGAAGAAGCCGCTCTTCCACGGCATGCAGATCCAGGAGCCGACCCGCTACACCGAGCTCAACGCGCAGTTCGAGGACGTCGAGAAGGACATCGTGCGCGGCCGCAAGAAGGTCAGCGACATGCAGCAGCAGGTCTCGGACTGGAAGTCCAAGGGCGGCGACAAGCTTCGCGACTGGTACAAGAAGCTGCTCGACGAGACCGGCGAGTCGGCTTCCTGACATGTCACTGAGCACAGAGGACCGGCGCGCGCAGGAGTCACGGACGCCGCCGGTCAAGACAAGGGCGGCCGCCGACGGGCCCGTCGCCACGAAGGTGCCCCTGCGGCACCGGCTGCGCAGGGACCGCACACTGCTGCTGATGACCCTGCCGGCGATGCTGCTGCTGGCGGTCTTCGCCTATGTCCCGCTCGCGGGCAACGTCGTCGCCTTCCAGGACTACGACCCGTACGTCGCGGACAACGCGTTCCAGGCGATCGCGCAGAGCCCCTGGGTCGGGTTCGAGTGGTTCCAGCAGATGGTGAACGACCGGCTGTTCTGGTCGGCGCTGCGGAACACGCTGGCGATCTTCCTCCTGCAGCTGACCCTGTTCTTCCCGGTGCCGATCCTGCTCGCGCTGTTCATCAACAGCTTCGTGCGGCCCCGGGTCCGGGCGGTGGCCCAGGCCATCCTCTATCTGCCGCACTTCTTCTCCTGGGTCCTGGTCGTGACCGTGTTCCAGCAGATGTTCGGCGGCGCCGGACTGATCGCACAGACGCTGCGGGAGAACGGTCACGAGGGCTTCGACCTGATGACCGACCCCGGTCTGTTCAAGTTCCTGATCACCTTCGAGATGATCTGGAAGGACGCCGGCTGGGGTGTCATCGTCTTCCTCGCCGCCCTGGCGGCGGTCAGCCCCGACCTCTACGAGGCGAGCGCCATGGACGGCGCGAACCGCTGGCGCCGGATGTGGCACATCACCCTGCCCGCGCTGCGCCCCGTCGTGGCCCTGCTGCTGGTGCTCCAGGTCGGCAACGCGCTGACCGTCGGCTTCGAGCAGATCCTGCTCCAGCGCACGGCGGTGGGACCGGGCGCCTCGGAGGTGCTCGACACCTACGTCTGGAACGTCGGTATCACCAACGGCGGATTCAGCTACGCGGCGGCCGTCGGGATCGTCAAGGGAATCTTCGGTCTGCTGCTGGTCCTCGGGGCCAACAAGGTCGCCCATCTCATGGGTGAGCAGGGGGTGTACAAGAAGTGAGCAGCCTGCTCTCCGGACTGACCGGCTTGGCCGGTGTGAAGCCGGGCACACGCGGCCGGCTGCGCCCGGTGTGGGAGGAGGAGCCGTCGAGGACGGGTCTCGCCTCCAAGGGCGTGGTCCTGGTCCTCATCTGTCTGGCGGTCCTCTTCCCGCTCTGGGTCGTGGTCGTCACCAGTCTGTCCTCGGTGAGGACCATCACCGAGGCCGGCGGTCTCGTGGTGATCCCGCGCGGCATCACCTTCGTCGCCTATCAGGAGCTCCTCGGCGGCGGCCAGGTCACCCGGGCCACCCTGATCAGCCTCTGTGTGACCGTGGTCGGGACGCTCTTCAGCATGACGGTGTCCGTCATGTGCGCGTACGGCCTCTCGCGTACCGGGTCCGTGCTGCACCGGCCGCTGCTGGTGTTCATGCTCGCCACGATGTTCTTCGGCGCGGGTCTCATCCCCACCTACCTGGTGGTCCAGGGGCTCGGCCTCACCGACTCCTATCTGGCGCTGATCCTGCCCAGCGCGCTGAACGTCTTCAACATCCTCGTGCTGCGCGCCTTCTTCATGAGCACGGCCCAGGAGCTCATCGAGAGCGCCCGGATCGACGGGGCCGGTGACGTACGCATCCTGTGGCAGATCGTCATGCCGCTGTCCCGCGCGGTCATCGCCGTGATCACGCTGTTCTACGCGGTCGGCTACTGGAGCGCCTGGTTCAACGCCTCGATCTACATCAGCGACCCGCAGATGCTGCCGCTGCAGAACGTGATGAACCAACTGGTCCTCAAGCAGGAGCGTCCCACCGGTCTCGCGCAGGTCATCAACACCGGCCAGCTGTCACCGCTCGCCATCCAGATGGCGGTCATGGTGCTGGCGCTGATCCCGGTCGCCTTCCTGTCGCCCTTCGTCCAGAAGCACTTCAAGGAAGGCATGCTCACCGGCGCCGTCAAGGGCTGACGTCCGTCCCCGTCCATCCATGTCACTCCCCACCGGAGGGTCTTCGTCATGCGCGCTTCGTCCGTCCCGCAGTCAGAGTCCGCACCACACCCCCGGCGCCGGACCGTCCTGGCCGGTGCCGCGGTCGCCGCTGCCGCTGCCACCGTGCTGCCGGCGGCGGGCGCCGCCGAGGCCGCCCGGCGGCCGGCGAGGACCCAGCCGCACCGCTGGCGCACCGCGGCGATCGGCGGGACCGGCTTCGTCACGGGCGTCCTCTTCCATCCGGCCGTGCGCGGTCTCGCCTACGCCCGCACCGACATCGGCGGCGCCTACCGGTGGGACGGCCGGAAGTCCCGGTGGACCGCGCTCACCGACCACATCGGCTGGGACGACTGGAACCTGATGGGCGTCGAGGCGATGGCCGTCGACCCGGCGCACCCCGACCGGCTGTACCTGGCCCTCGGGACATACACCCAGGCGTACGCCTCCCCGGGCGCCGTGCTCAGGTCCGACGACCGGGGAGCGACCTGGGCGCGTACGGATCTCACCGTGCGGCTGGGGGCCAACGAGGACGGCCGGGGCTGCGGCGAGCGGCTGCTCGTCGATCCCCGGGACAGCGGAACCCTCTGGCTCGGCACGCGCCACGACGGGCTGCTGCGCTCCACTGACCGTGGCGCCACCTGGGCCGCCGACGCCTCCTTCCCCGCCGCCCCGTCGGCGGGCGGCCAGGGCGTCACCCTGCTGGTGGCGGCCGGCCGGACCGTGTACGCGGGCTGGGGCGACGGCGGCAGCGCCCTCTACCGGACGAACAGTTCCGGCGGCTGGGAAGCCGTCCCCGGACAGCCGTCCGCCGGAGCGTCGACGAAGGTGCCTGTGCGCGCGGCGTACGACGCGGGCAGCCGTGCGCTGTACGTGACCTACGCGGACGGACCGGGCCCGAACAACCAGTCCGACGGCTCGGTGCACCGCCTGGACACCGTGCGGGGGACCTGGACCGAGGTGACCCCGGTCGCTCCCGGCGACGGTGACGCGTTCGGGTACGGCGGGGTGGCGGTGGACGCGTCCCGTACCGGCACCGTCGTGGTCTCCACGAACAACCGCTGGGGCCCCGTGGACACCCTGTTCCGTTCCACGGACGGCGGGGCGAGCTGGACCTCGCTCAAGGACACGGCGGTCCTGGACGTCTCCGAGACGCCGTATCTGAAGTGGGGCGGGGAGCCCAAGTTCGGCTGGTGGATCCAGGCCGTGGCCGTCGACCCGTACGACTCGCGGCACATCGTGTACGGCACCGGGGCCACGATCTACGGCACACGCGACCTGGTGCACTGGGCTCCCGAGATCCGCGGCCTGGAGGAGGCGTCGGTACGCCAGCTCGTCGCGCCGCCCTCGGGGGCCCGGCTGCTCAGCGGCCTGGGTGACATCGGGGTCATGTACCACGACTCCCTGACGGCCTCCCCCTCGCGCGGCATGGCGTCGAACCCGGTCTTCGGCACGGCGACCGGGCTGGCCCTGGCCACGCTGAAGCCGTCGTACGTCGTGCGGACGGGCTGGCCCTCGGGCTCCGACTCGGCCGGGGCGTACTCCCACGACGGCGGTGCGAGCTGGCAGCCGTTCGCCTCCCAGCCGGCGATCGCCCCGTCGGCCCCCGGCCCGGTGGCGGTCTCCGCCGACGGGGCGACGCTGCTGTGGTCGTTCGTCCACTGGGACGGCACGAAGTACGCCGCGCACCGCTCCACGGACGGCGGCGCGACCTGGGCCGAGGTGACCACGTTCCCCAAGGGCGGCGCCCCGGTCGCCGACCCGCTCGACCCGGCCCGCTTCTACGTCTACGACACGGACACGGGCACCGTCTTCCTGTCCACCGACAAGGGAGCCACCTTCACCGAGGGCGCGACGGGCCTTCCCTCCGGAGATGTGCAGTTCCGCATCGCCGCGGCGCCGGGGCGCTCCGGTGACCTGTGGCTGTCCGCCAAGGAGAGCGGCCTGCTGCGCTCCACGGACGGCGGTCGCACGTTCGCCGCGGTGGCGGGCTGCCAGGCCTCGTACGCCCTCGGATTCGGGAAGGCCGCCCCGGGGAAGGGGCGCGCCGGCTGTCCGGCGGTCTTCCAGACGGGGCGGGTCTCCGCGACGTACGACGGCGTGGCGGTGCTGCGCTCGGACGACGCGGGCGCGACCTGGATCCGCATCAACGACGACGACCACCGCTGGGGGTGGACCGGTGAGGTCATCACCGGCGACCCGCGCGTCCACGGCCGTGTCTATCTGGGCACGAACGGCCGCGGCATCCAGTACGCAGACCCCCGGTAGAGACCCCGGAACACCAGTAGAGGAACGAGACGTCCATGCCATCCCTGCACGACGCCACCCGTGGCCGCGTCCTCTTCGGAGGCGACTACAACCCCGAACAGTGGCCCGAGGAGGTGTGGGCCGAAGACGTACGGCTGATGAGGGAGGCCGGGGTCAACTCGGTCACCGTCGGCGTCTTCTCCTGGGCGACGATGGAACCGCGCCCGGGGGCCCGTGAGTTCGGCTGGCTCGACCGGCTGCTGGACCTGCTGCACACCAACGGCGTCGGCGTCGTGCTCGCCACCCCGACGTCCTCACCGCCGCCGTGGATGGGAGCGCTCCACCCCGAGACACTGCCGCGCACCGAGGACGGCGCGGTCGTCAACTACGGCTCACGGCAGCACTTCTGTCCGAGCTCACCGGTGTACCGGAGGTATGCGGCCGCCCTCACCGAGGACCTCGCGGCGCGGTACGCCGACCATCCGGCGCTCACCGTCTGGCACATCAACAACGAGTACTGCACGCACTGCTGGTGCGACGAGACGGGCGCGCACTTCCGCCGCTGGCTGGCCTCCCGGTACACCACCCTGGAGGCACTCAACGAGGTTTGGGGCACGGCCTTCTGGAGTCAGCGCTACGACTCCTGGACCGAGATCCTGCCGCCGCGCCGGGCGCAGTACATGCGCAATCCCGCGCAGGAGCTGGACTTCAAGCGGTTCACCTCCGACGCCCTGATGGAGTGCTACACCGCCGAGCGGGACATCGTCGCACGGCACACCCCGCACATCCCGGTGACGACCAACTTCATGCCGCTGTGGTCGGGCCAGGACGCCTGGGCCTGGGCGGAGCAGGAGGACATCGTCTCCGTCGACGTCTACCCGGATCCGACGGACCCGCGGGGCGGACAGTACAACGCCATGCTCGCCGACATGACGCGTTCGCAGGCCGGCGGGCCGTGGATGGTGATGGAGCAGGCGGCCGGGCCGGTCAACTGGCGCCCCGTCAACCATCCGAAACCGGCCGGCCTCAACCGGCTCTGGTCGATGCAGTCGGTGGCCAGGGGGGCGGACGCCCTCTGCTACTTCCAGTGGCGGCAGTCCCGGCAGGGCGCCGAGAAGTTCCACTCCGGGATGCTGAGTCATGCCGGTGAGGACGGCCGCACCTTCCGGGAGATCAAGCGCATCGGCGCCGAACTCGCCCTGATCGGCGGGGAGGTGAGCGGAACCGACGTCCCGGCCGAGGTCGCCGTGCTGCACGACTGGGACGCCTGGTGGTCCAGCACCCAGGAAGGGCGGCCGTCCTCCCTCGTCTCGTACACGGAGCTGGTGCAGGCGTGGCACCGAGGCCTGTGGGAGGGCGGGATCAGCACGGAGTTCGCCCGGCCCGACGCCGACCTGAGCGCGTACCGCATGGTGCTCGTCCCACAGCTGCAGCTCCTGTCCGACGCGGCGACCGACAACCTCGTCGCCTATGTGCGGGGTGGCGGCACCCTGGTGTGCGGGTTCTTCACCGGCGTCGCGGACGTGGACGACCGGATCCGGCCGGGCGGCATGGACAGCAGGCTGCGTGAGCTGTTCGGCCTCCGCACGGTGCACGAGTGGTGGCCTCTGGACGAGGGCGCGACGGTGGAGTGCGACGGCTTCCGGGGCACCGTGTGGTCGGAGGAGCTGGAAGCCGACGGCAGCGCGGAGACGGTGGCCGCGTATCGCGGCGGGGAGCTGGACGGACTTCCGGCCGTGCTCCGCAAGGGCACCGCGTGGTACGTCTCCACGCTGCCCGAGCCCGGGGCGCTGCGCGGTCTGCTCGGCCGGGTGGCGGCCGGAGCCGGAGTACACCCCGTGCTGGAAGGGCTCCCGGCCGGTGTCGAGGCGGTGCGCCGCGGCAAGCTGCTCTTCCTCCTGAACCACGGCCGCTCCCCGGCCGGGGTGGAGCTTCCGGGCCGCCACGTCGATCTGCTCACGGGCGCCGAGTCCGACGGCGTCGTCGAGCTGGAGCGCTACGGCGTAGCGGTGCTCGGAGACGTGTCCGCATGATCGACGGCACGTGGGAGCCCTGGCCCGCCACCCGCTGGGAGGACGCGTTCCTCAGCGGCAACGGGCGTCACGGGGCGATGGTGTACGGCGACCCCGCGGACGACCGGGTGATCGTGAACCACCACAGCCTCGTGCGGCCCAACGGCAGCGAAGACCTGCGGCCGCCGGAGCTCGCGGACGGGCTGGGCCGCCTCCAGGACGCACTTCTGGCCGGGGACACGACCGCGTCCGAGGACTTCGGCGCGGGCCGGCCGCTGGTGTGGGTGCAGCCGTTCCACCCGGCGTTCCGGTCGTGTGTGCGGCGGGCCCGCGGGCTGCACGAGGCGGTCGCCGGATACAGGCGTGAGGTCGACTTCACCACGGGTGAGGTGACCGCGTCGTACGAGGCGTGGCGCAGCAGCGTGTTCGTGTCGCGGGCCGACGACGTGATCGTGCAGCACGTCACCGACCCCGGGCTGACCGCCGACCTCGTCCTGGACCACTCGCTGCCGGGCGCCCCGGCGCATCTGGCGGTCGGCCGTTCCACCGTGCTGACCCCCGGGGGCGCGCGCCTGGCCCTGCGGGTGGGCTATCCGGGCAGCGAGCTCGGGTACACGGGCGTCACGGTGGCGCGCGTGGACGGCGGCCGGGTGTCGGTGGCCGGCGAGGGGATCCGGATCGAGGGGGCACAGAGCCTGACCCTGACGACCCGGGTCGTCAGGGGGCCCGGACGCCCGGACCTCGGGGAGCTGTGGGCCGCGCTGCCCAGCGAGGACTACGCCACGCTCCTGGACCGCCACCGGCCGCTGCACCGGACCGCGTACGGCCGGGCCTCCCTCGTGCTGCGGGACGCGGCGCCGGAGCGGGGGCTGTCCGGAAGCGAGCTGCTGCGCGCCCCGGAGTCCCCGGCGCTGCTGGAACGGCTCTTCGCGGCGGGCCGCTACCACCTCCTCTCCTCCTCAGGGGTGCTGCCGCCCCGGCTGACCGGTCTGTGGACCGGCGACTGGGACACCGCCTGGTCCGGAGCCTTCACCACGAACGCCAACCTCAACCTGCAGCTCGCCTCCGCGGCGGCAGCCGCCCTCCCGGAGGTCACCGAGGCCCACGCCACCTTCGTCCAGGGGCAGTTGGCGGACTGGCGGGACAACGCCCGGGCGCTCTTCGGCGCCCGGGGTATCGTCGCGCCCTCCCACACGGACGGGACCTCGGGCCACACCCGGCATTTCCAGCGCGCCTATCCGCTGCATCTGTGGACGGCCGGTGCGGACTGGCTCCTGCAGCCGCTGCTGGAGCACGCCGAGGTGACGACAGGCGCCCCGGACGCCGCACTGACCGGTGCTCTCGTCGAAGTGGCGTTGTTCTACGAGGACTTCCTGAGCCGCGAGGACCCGGACGGGAATCTGGCCGTCGTGCCCTCGTACTCCCCGGAGAACCGGCCGGCCAACGCGAGCTGGGGCACGGTCAACGCCACCATGGACATCGCGGCCGCCCGACACGCCCTGACGACGGCCGCCGAGCACGCCCCCGGTCATCCGTCTGCCGGACTCTGGCGTTCGCTCGCGGCGAGGCTCCCGGCGTACCTGGTGAACGAGGACGGGGCCCTCGCGGAGTGGGCGTGGCCGGGTCTGCGCGAGACGTACGACCACCGCCACCTGAGCCACCTCTACCCGGTGTGGCCGCTGGACGCGATCAATCCGTACGACACCCCGGAGACGGCCTCTGCCGCACACCGCGCCCTTGAGCTGCGCGGTTCGGAGAACGACTCCGCCCACGGCCATCTGCACCACGCACTGATCGCGGCCCGGCTGCGGGACCCGTCCCGGGTCTCGGCCGCCCTGGACGCGGTGCTGGGCGGCGACTTCTTCCACGACTCGCTGATGAGCGCGCACTACCCGTCCCGGAACGTCTACAACGCGGACGCGGCCCATACCCTGCCCGCCGCCGTGATCGAGTCGCTCGTCCAGTCGGCACCCGGCCGCCTGGTGCTGCTGCCGGCCCTCCCCGCGGCGTACCCGGCCGGTGAACTCCGGTGTGTGCGCACGCGGTTCGGCGCACATCTTGACCTGCGGTGGTCGGAGCACGGCGCCACCGCCCGGCTGCGCCCCACCCGCGACGCCCGCGTCGATCTGCGTACGGGCGACGGCTTCGCCCTCACCGAGACCTCCGCCGGGAACCCGCCGGCTCCGCTGGAGCTGACGGCCGGCGTGGACCACGTCCTCACCCTGGGGGCGCGGTAGCAGTCCTCCATCCCCACATGGAAGGAACACCCCATGGCACGATCCACCCTGACCAGGAGGCTCCTGGCGCCGACGGCGGCCGTGGCCGCGCTGATCGGCTTCGCGGCGGCTCCGGCGCACGCCGCGATCTGGACCTCGTCGGAGCAGTGGGGCAACTACACCACGTCCGACGGCTACATCCTCTACAACAACATCTGGGGCTCCGGAGCGGGCACCCAGACCATCTGGGCCAACTCGTCGAGCAACTGGGGCGTGACGGCGGACCACCCGGACACCGGTGGCATCAAGTCGTACCCGAACGCCAAAAAGATCGTGAACAAGCCGCTCTCGTCGCTCTCGTCGCTGACCAGCGGCTACAACGTGACCGTGCCGTCGTCCGGCGCGTACAACACGTCGTACGACATCTGGGACACGGACTACGACTACGAGGTCATGCTCTGGGTCAACCACAACGGTGCCGTAGGCCCGCTCGGCACCTCCCAGGGGACCGTCAGCCTCGGCGGTCACACCTGGGCGGTCTACAAGGGCGACAACGGCGCCAACGAGGTCTTCTCGTTCCTGCGGACCTCGGACTCGTCCGCGGGCACCGTGGACATCCTGCCGATCCTGAAGTGGATCAAGGACACGAAGGGCTGGTGGGGCGACGAGACCATCGGTGACGTCCAGTTCGGCTACGAGATCACGTCGTCGTCCGGCGGGCTGGACTTCGTGACCAACGGGTTCGGCGTCTCGTCGAGCTGATTGCGGCCGTGGCGGGCCGGGGGCCTCCCCCGGCCCGTTCCCGCGCCGGAGTCACCGGCGCTGCGGGACGTCCTTGACGTACACGAGGCCGTCGCTCGCCGCGAGGTGGGCGGGGTCGAGCGGGGCGTAGCCGAACCAGGGGGATTCGCGGCGCGCCGGCGATGTGCCGACGAGGGCGCGGGCCAGCCGCGAGGGGGCGACGAGGCAGCGCTCCTCGGGGAGCCCGTACAGCATCCCTTCGACGGTGTCCGGGGGCGGGGTGCCCACCCCCTGGTGCCGGATCGTGCCGAGCGCCGTGGCCACGAAGGCGTACTCCTCGCCGAGCCGGGCGCTCGCCAGCGCGCCGGCGCTCCACCACTCGACCGGCCCCTGCCACATCCGCATCGAGCTCTTCTCCCGCTGGAGATGGGAGTTGTGGGCGTGGACGAACGCCGGGCCGCGGGCGGCTACGGCGAGGAGGTTGTCGGCCATCATCTGATCCCGCAGCGCGCACAGCCGGGTCATGCGGGCCGGTGAGGTGTCGGCCATCCAGTGGTGGTAGCGCAGCAGGCCGGTGGCGGTCCGGCCGTAGAGGCGCGCCCGGTCCAGGCCGTCGCGCGGGGTCGCCGTGAGCAGGTGCGGCGTCTGCGTGTCGAGCAGGGCCACCAGGTCGTCGGCGAGCAGTCGCAGCCGGCCGGCGTCGGCGGACTGCCCCACGGACCGTGCCGGGTCCGTCATCGCGGCAGGATCGGTCCAGCGGCCGTCGGCCCCGAGCAGACGGTCGAGCGACTCCACGGTGCACGGGAGCAGTTCCGGGGCCACGTGGTCGGCGAGGTATCCGTGGAGCGCGGTGAGGGCCCGGCGTGGGCTCGCGGCGGCGGTGATCTCCAGCGGGCCGTCGAACCCTGCGAAGCGGAGCTGCTCGGAAGCGGGCCGGCCGTCGTTGTGGGCACGCATCCAGCGCACCAGTTCGCGGTTGGCGGCGGAGGCGCCCCAGCCGTGGCTGATCCCGTCCTCCACGACCTCGTCGAGCGTGCCGGTGCCCGAGGTGACGTAGTCGTCGACGAGCAGACCCGCCATGCAGTCGCTCTCGATCGCGATCGTCCGGTAGCCCTCCTGCTCGGCGAGCTGCCGGAAGAGCTCGTTCCGGAGGTCGAGCAAGGTCTCCTCCCCGTGGGTGGGCTCGCCCAGGGCGAGGAGCCGGGGCCGGACGGGGAGCAGCCTCATCACGGCGGCGGCGTCGACGGCATGAACGGTGTCCTTGATGTCAGTGGTGGCCATGCCCTCAACGGTATCTTTGAACCTCCGGTTGAGACTTTGACGCGCTAACGTCGGCGTCATGGGCAAAAACCTTCAAACAGGCGTGTGGCTCAGGCCGGTCGATCTGGCGCGGGGGCACGGTCTGTCCACGCAGGCGGTGAGGAACTACGAGGAGGCCGGCATCCTTCCGGCAGCCGACCGCACACCTCACGGCTACCGCACCTACACGCCGTTGCACGCGGGGGCCCTGCGTGCGTTCCTCGCCCTGGTGCCGGCCCACGGCCACCGCACGGCGACGTCGATCATGCGGGCGGTGAACGAGGGCGCGGCCGAGGAGGCGTTCCGCCTCATCGACGAGAGCCACGCCCAGCTCCTCGACGACCGGCGGACGCTCCGGGCCGTGGAGACCGCCCTCCGCGACCTGGAGCCCGTCGCCGGGCCCGGGCCGACCGTGGTGTCCGGGGCCGACGGGACGTTCATCGGTCCGTTGGCGGGGAAGCTCGGCATCCGGCCCGCAACGCTCCGCAAGTGGGAGAGCGCCGGGCTGGTACACCCGCGCCGCGACCAGCGGACCGGGTACCGCGTGTACGACGAGGCCGCCGTGCGGGACGCCGGAATGACCCACCAGCTCAGGCGCGGCGGCTACCTGCTGGAGCAGATCGCCCCACTGATCGCCCAGGTGCGGGCGGCCGGAGGCGCGGAGCCGCTGGAGGCCGCGCTGCGCGACTGGCACGGGCGGCTGTCCGCGAGGGGACGGGCGATGCTGGCGGGGGCGGCGGAGCTGGACGCCTACCTCAGCGAACGCGGATGAGACGGGGCGCCCGCCTCTCCCTCAGGTGGAACGCAGGGTGTCAGCGCGCGTCGGGGCCGCCTGCCAGCCAGCGGGCGGACCGTGGCCAGTCGTCGGACGGCGTTCCCGCCACAAGCGCCGCGAACCGCTCGGGGCGGGCCAGCAGCCGGCGGTCGCGCGGGTGCAGTGCCGTGTGCGCCAGCAGCCAGCCGGAGAGCGCGTGCGGATCGAGCGGGCCGGGGCCACTCAGCTGCGCGGTGTACGCCGCACGGGCCGCTCCGGGGTCTCCCGCGACGAGCAGCTCGTCGGCCGACGGTGACGGGCCGGCCTCCCACTCCGGTAGCCGGTAGAGGCGTGCACGGCCGTCCTGCCAGTGACCACGGCCCGGATCCGCCGCGACCACCGCCGGACCACCGGGCCCGGGGGCAGCACCCGAGCGCAGCGCCTTGAGGAGTGTCCCCCGGTCGTCCTCACCGCACCGCAGGTTGCGCAGCCGCCACTCCACCCGGTGGCTGACGGCGGAGGCCCGCGCCCTGGCCACGGTCGCGGAATCCAGGGGTTCCCTCAGCCAGCCGTCGACGGTTTCGGACAGCCGGGTGACGAGCCGCAGACCCGGTGCGGTGAGCCGGGCCTGTGTCGCCAGGGTGCGCAGGACCATGCGGGTCTGGAGCCGGCGCATGGCGAAGAGGTATGGCGCCCGCCCGTCCGGGTCCGCCATGGCGTCCCCGATCCGTGCCCGCCAGAATCCGGTGACGCCGGCGAAGGCGTACGCACCGTGGAGGAGGCCGGGCAGATGGCGGGGATCGGCACGCCAGGGCGCGTAGTGGCGCTCGGCCCGGTCGTCGTCGAGGAGCGGGAAGAGGTGGAGCAGGGCGGCGAGTTTACTGTGCTGGAATTCGTGGACGAGGGTCTCCGCGAGGGCGAGGCCGTCCGACGGCCGGGCGATCACCATGGACGCGAAGGCGTCACCGGTGGAGGCGCTGAGCCCTTCGGCCGGCACGGGGAGCCCCGCGTCGCCGTCCTTGGCGGTCCAGGGCACGATGCGGCTGATCTCCTCGGGGCGCAGCCCGCCGGGGCCGCCCGTACCGCCCCGGCCCAGTATGTCGACGGCATCCGCGAACAGCCGCTGCCAGGAACGGAGTTCATCCGGTTCGAGCCGGCAGGGGGCTATCGGCTCGTCCAGGTCGCGGTAGGGGTCGAGATCGTCCAGCTGGACGGTGCGCGTCCCCGGACCGGTGTCCAGCCGGTGCACCGGAAGCCAGTGCGGAGATTCCGGCTCGGTGAGCGGGCGTACGACGATGTCCGGCCCGTGCCCGGTGCGCACGGTGAGGGATCCGCCGGCCACCGCGACCCGCACCGGGTGAAAGTCGTCCTCGTCCGGACCGGGCAGCCGGACCGTACCCAGGCCGGGCAGTCCTACGGTCCGGCCCCGCGCGGGCAGGAGGAGTTCGGCGTCCGTGCCGGCGTGGACGGCCGCAGCCGCGGCCACCGCGGCGATCTGCCCGGCGTCGGCCCACAGGGGCGGCCCGGAGGCCGTGCCGTGCAGCCGGCGGAGCGTGTGGGCGAGCCAGCTGCCGACCTGGGGGGTCAGCAGGAGCGTCTCGACCGGCTCGGGGGCACGGTCTGCGGCGGCTTCCAGCGCGGGCCAGACCGTCCGCGCGTCGAGCGGACCGAGAATGCGGGGGTCCGCGTCGAAGAGGTCGAAGAGCTCACGCAGGAGCAGGAGCCGGCGCGTACGCTCGCCCCGGACCAGGAACGCGACGGCCTCGGGCGAGCCGCCGCCCGCGGCGATCTCGTCGAACAGCGGTCCCGGCATGCGGATCGGGGCGTACACGTCGCTCCCTGTCGTGGACGGTTTCATCGCGGTGGCCCGGTGGCCTTCTACTCGGCCCGGCCGGGTTCACCAGTTCCCATCGCGTTGGTGCGCGCGCGCCGGATCTCGGCGAGCAGCCGTGCCGCCCCGCTCGGGGCGGGCAGACGTCTCAGGTCGGCGACGCCTACGGAGGTCAGGTCCATCAGGTCGGACTCGATGTGATCGGGTGTGTCTTCGGCGGGCACCGGCTGGTACAAGGCGCGCTCCCCCTTCGCGAGCGGTGGCACAGGATGCCACCGTTTACTCCATCATGACGAATGGGACCCCTTCCCGAAACCCGTGTGATCACGCCAGCGGATCACATTCCTGGCCCGGACTCCGCCATGAAGTCCCGCACCGAAGCCTTGAGTTCGGCGGACCGGTCGGCGTCGTCGTCGAGCAGTCTCACAGCGTCGTACAGCGCGCACAGGCCGTCGGGACGCTTTCTGAGGGTGCGTACGATGCCGATCACGTCCGTGCGCGGCACCAGGTGCCTGGGCATGCGGGCGACGGCGGCGGCGGGCAGTTCGTTGACCAGGGTCTGCCGCTCGTCACGGTCGCTCATCAGCGGATACGCCATCAGCGCCTCGATGAGCCGGCCCAGCGGCGTCATGCCGGGAGAGGGCGGGTCCGACTGCTCGATGTGCGCGTGTCCTGGCCTCTCCAGCCGGAAGTCGATGGTCTGCCGGGCGGGGCCGGCTGTCCTGAGAGCGTCCATCCGGGCCTTCACCGCCTCGAAGAGGGCCGGGGCGTCCGGCACCGGTTCGTCGGGGAGAGCGCTCAGAACGATGTCCGAGAACACGCCGAGCCGGCGGTCCGGATCGTTGGCCGCCCGCTGCCCACGGCCTGCGGCGAACATCAGGACCTGCTCGTGCGCGGCGATCCGCCCTCCGGCCGGAAGACGCTCCGTGGGCGGAGGCTGCGGGAAGCGGTGCAACTCGTCGAAGGTGCGGCACGCGTCGACCATCCACATCTGCACGCCCAGGCCGGGGGTCACGTCGCTTCTGAGCCGGGCGAGTGCCGACTCGACATGGATGTTGCGCCGGTCGCTCAGGGTCGCGTCGGCGGTGTAGAGCCGGGTGTTGTCGTCCGTGTCCAGCACCCCGTGGCCGCCCCACCACACCCACAGCGCTTCGTCCCCGCGCTCCGGAAGGTCCGTGATGAAGGCGCGTCTCAGCGACTCATGGTCGGCCGGGCGGAAGGGAACCTCGGGCACGCTCCCCGGCAGCGGCGCGAGATGGAGCTGCACATGGCTGTCGCGCACCCCGCGCGCCAGCAGCCAGTCACGGAAGCGGAGGGCGTCCCGGGCAGGTCCCGGCAGGTCCCAGGCCGGCCCGGCCGCGTACTTCTCGATGCCGACGACGAGGGCGAACACGCGGTCCGCCGGGATGGGGCGGCGGGTCATGACAGCCGTTCCCCGATCGCTCCGTAGACGGCGGGATCGGTCCAGTAGGCGCTGTGCGCCACGGGAAAGGGCTGCCGGCTGTCGGTGGCGACGTCCTGGGCCCGGCCGGGGAAGAGCGGTTCGGCGGCGTACCCGAGGAGGTCGCGGCGATCGTAGATGTTCAGCCACGGCGGAACGTGGCCGGGCAGCGGATCCGGGTGGGCGAGCATGGGCAGTGCACCCGTCTCGTACAGGAAGGAGCCCTGCGAGCCGACGGTTATCAGGAGTTCGACGCCCGGCAGCGGGCCGGATATGAGCGTGTCGAGCGAGATGATGCCGCCGAGACTGTGCCCGAGCAGGACGACGGGCGGCTCCAGTGTGCCGACGAGGTCCCGCAGCCCCCTGCGCATGTCCTCACCCCTGGCGAGGTATCTGAGGATGTCCCCGGCGGCCGGGTGCGCGGCGTCCGTGAGCGCGCGACGGCGCCGCACGGCGTAACGGGAACCGAGGCGTACGAGCGGCCTTCCCGCCATCCGGAGCAGGGGGCCTCGGCCGGTGCCCGCCGGTGAGGCACCCAGGCGTTCCGCCAGGGCGGCGACGGCCGCGTCCCTGCCGTCACCTCCGGTCTGGACGGGGCTGTCCGCCGCGATCTCCGCACCGACGGCCGTGGCGGTCAAGGCCCTGGCCAGCACCGAGGCCAGGCTTTCCGGGTCCAGGGCTTCGGCGGCGGGGCCGAGAAGGGGACTGCGCGCGAGCTCGGCCGCCGCTTCCCGAAGCCACGGGGCGAGTGCTTCCGCTCCGGGTTCGCCCCCGGCCGCGATGTCCAGGAGGAGTGCCCTCGGGCGTTCGTCCGGGAAAGCGGCTCCGGGCGGCGTCGCGCGTCCGGACCCCGCGGCGGCCGCCGCCGCCAGCTCGGCCGTCGGATCGTCGTACAGCCGGGCCCACTCCTCCACGTCATCGCGCCCGTCGGGGTCCGCGGTGCTCCTGCCGGTTCCCGCACCCGGTGCGGCCGGGATGCTGGCACCGTCCGCGGCGAGCCTGGCCCCGTACGGCCCGCCCCAGTCGTACGCGACGAGGCGCACGTCCGGAGCTGTCGCGGCCAGCCCTGAGGTGATCTTCGCGACCAGTCCGCCGAGGTGTGGTTCGCGCACACCTGTGCCGTGAGTGAAGACCACCGTGGTCATGTGTCCGTCCCCCGTCGCCTCTTCGGTGCGGCCCCGTCCGCCGCCGTGGGGCGGCGGACGGGGCCGGCGGTCCAGCCGGTACGCGCCGGCGTCACATCGGCAGCGGCGTGAGGTCGCATTCGATGCGCTGGTGGAGCCTGGCCGCGGTGTGCCAGGGGTGGTTCGCCCCGAGCAGTCGCGAAAGGCCCTGTACGGCCACGTGGTTGAGCCGGTCGGCCTCCGCCGACTCACCGAGTCCGCGCCGGTCGAGCGCGAGATTGGCCGTGCAGACGAGCGTCAGCGGGTGCTCGGCACCGGCGGTGTCGGTGAGCTTGGGGAGCAGGTCCGAGTCGACGGCCATCGCCTGCGCGAAGTCCAGCCGCGCGTAATGGTCGTTGGCCCGGCACATCCCCGCGGTCAGCGTACTGACGTGCTTCGCCCCGAGTGCGTTCTCCAGGTTCTCGAGCGCCTCGGTGTCCAGCCCTTCCGCCCGGTCCGTGTCGCCCTGGGCCCGCAGAGTCGCCGCGAGATTCACCTTGGCGAACTGGGTGAAGGGGTGGTGGTCGCCGAGCACCTTGCGGTAGGCGGTGAGCGTCTGCTCCCCGAGCTCCCGGGAGCCGCCGAGGTCACCGTTCAGCCGGCGCTCCACCATGGCGTGGTTCGCCGCGCAGAGCGCATCGGTGTTGTTCAGCCCGTAACGGCTGGTGAAGCGCTCGAGGGTCTGTTCGGCGAGAGCGGACGCTCCCTCGACCACACCCGCCCTGCGCCGGCACACCGCGAGGTTCAGCGCCGCCCGGATGGTCGCCGCGTTCGTCTCACCGAAATGGGCGACGTAGGGCAGGTAGTTGGACTCCTGGAGTGCGCGGGCGCCCAGGTAGTCACCTGCCTCACGCAGGTCGATGGCCAGTCCGTTCAGCGTGTTGAGGGTGAGCCCGTTCACCGGCCCGTACAGCAGTTCCCTCTGGCGCGCGGTCTCCTCGTCGATCTCCCGCGCGAGGGCGAAGTTGCCGTTCAGCCGCAGCGTCACACCGTAGTCGTGCGCGGCGCTCAGCGTCGTGGGGTCCTCGGGCCCGAAGAGGTCGCTTGCCCGGGTGAACGCCTCCGCGGCCAGTTCACGCGCCTGGCCGAACTCACCCCGGTGCCGCAGTGCCCCCGCCATCTGCCACATGGAGTCGACGAGTTCCTCGTCCGGGATGTCCGCGCCCCGGGAGATCGCCAGCGCGCGCTCGTTGTGCACGACGCCCTCCGCGGGGCGCCCGAGCAGCCGCAGGTAGAAGCCGAGGAGCTTGGTGATCCTGATGACGTGCAGGTCCTCGTCACCTGACTGGTCACGCCATGCGGCCCACGCCAGCCGGGCCTGGGCGGCGCCCGATTCGTGCGCACCCCAGTAGTAGAGGAAGAAGACGATGTCGTAGACGAGGTCGCGGACCCACCCGTCGGAGCTCTCCACCGCACCGGACGCGATCACATGCGGGAGGATGGCCTGGTAGGCGGGCCACTGGTCCGGGGACGCGGGCGCGCCCGGCTTGGCCGTCGTCAGCAGGAGGTGGGCCGCCCGCGTCATCCGCGCGCGTTCCTCGGGATCCATCCTGGCCACGATCACGTTCTGCATGAGCCGGTGCATCTGCAGGGTGGCGGTCTTGTGGTCGAGCCTCACCAGCGACAGCTTGCTGAGGTCCCGCGTGGCACGCGCGAGGAGCAGCGGGTCGCGCAGGACCGGATCGAGCTCGGGTGTGACCTCGATGTTGCGTCCGCCCCTGAAGAGGTTGAGCGGGATGGGCTCAGGCGCCATGCAGGCGCAGATCTCCAGGAGTTGACGTGCGGCCGGGTTGTCCTGCGAGAGGCGCCCGAGGGAAATGTCCCAGACCGCCGCGACCGGCAGCGGGTAGTCGGGGGACGGGGCGAGCTCGAGGATCTCGGGCCGGCGTTCGTCGAGCAGGGTGAGGTATTCGTTCACCGGCATCCCCGTGGCGGCGTGCCATGCACCTGCCTGTTCCACGGCGAGGGGCAGGTCGCCCAGGGCGGCGGCGAGTCGGTCCGCGTCGCCGGAGGCGAGGCCGCGGGCGCGGCGCTGCAGGAGTGCGATGCTCTCCTCCCGGTCGAAGACATCGACGCTCAGGGGGGTGGCGACCCGTTCCCACTCGCGGTTGCGGGAGGTGACGATGATCTTCCCGGGCCCGCCGTTGGGGAAGTAGGAGCGCACCGCTTCGATGTCCTCGGCGTTGTCGAAGACCAGCAGCCAGTTGTCGAACGGCTTGCCCGTGCGGAGCGCCTCACGCACGGCGGGCACCGCGGCGTTGGCCTGCGGTCCCACCTCCAGCCCGAGGCTGCGGGCCAGGTCGGCGAGAGCACCCAGAAGCAGGTTCTCCTGCTCCGCGGGAATCCACCAGATCACGTTGAACTCGCCGCTGTGGCGGTACACGTACTCGACGGCGATCTGTGACTTGCCGACACCGCCCATGCCGTGCAGTGCGTGCGGGAGGACCGCCGCGGTCTCGTCCTCCCGCAACTGCTGTTCCACCGCCGCCAGAAGACTTTCCCGCCCGGTGAAGTTCGGGTTCTTCGGTGGCACGTTGCCCATGATCTTCGGCTGGCCGGTGCGGACGAACCGGAGCTCGGATGCGGGGGCAGGCGTGCGCTCGTCGACCCGATCCTGCTCGGTGTCTACGGGTGGTGTCGTCGGCGACACAGATCCTCCTGGTGGAACCGTCGGAAGCGACGGGGAAGCGGGGCCGTTCTCATTCACATCAGATGCCTCTTTATCATCAATTGTCGGCCCTGCCGCGACGGCCACACCGTTCTGCAGCACGTCGTTGAGCCGCGCCACCCTCCGCCGGTACGGCATCCCTCCGAGAGCGCGGAGTACGGCCAGCTCGATGCGCAGCCACGCCGGTCCGCCCCCGCCGTCCGGGAGCGCCGCCCGGGCCGGGTCACGCAGTGCGGCGCGTAGCCGGATGCCCTGCGCCCGGCTGGCCCGCGCCTCGGCCAGCAGGCCCACGGCACGGGCGAGTTGGGTGCGGTTGCCGGTGGCCAGCAATGCCTCGCGGATGCCGTCGGCGAAGTCGGGCCCGTCCTCGCCGTCCCGCTCCCAGTCGATGAGGCCACCCATCATCACCTCGGCCAGGTGCTCGGGGCGGGACGCGGGAAAGGCGCGGGCACGCAGCTCCTCGATCACGTCGAAACGCAAGGGGGCCACGGCCAGCAGGACCGCGAGATGGCGTGCGAGGGGGCTGGCGAGCGAGAAGAACCTGCGCACCGCGTCCGCCGCCGCGCGGGGCCCGTCGATTCGGGAGGCCCGCAGTCCCGGAGCGGACACCCCCTTGGCCATCGCCCCGGCCAGGATCACGGGCAGCGTCCGCCGCACGCCGCGTTCGCCGGTGACGAGATCAGCCCAGGCACGGAACGAGCCGGGGCGCAGACTGAGCACCGGTACGGCCACGGAACCGTCACCCGTATCGGGCAGTGCGCGCGCGTGCTCGGGTACTCCGTGCGGTGGGTGGCAGATGAAGTGGCGGTTGAGCGCCCCGAACCCCGCGGCGTCCAGCCGTGCCCGGAACGGGTAGACGGAGGAGCGGTGGCGCAGGTACTGCGGCAGCAGATGGACGAGTGCCGTCGGACCGGCCGCGGAGAGCCGCCCCAGCAGCTCGTCGGCGCCGCTCCCGGCCCATCCCGGCGCCAGTCCGTCGGTCACGACGAGGAACAGCCGTGTCCCCCTGCCGTCCAGGAGTTCGGCGGGGTCGGCCCGCCGGTTGCCGGGCCAGCGCAGCTCGGGCGGGGCGGCGTCGGGCAGCGAGACGTCGACCGTACGGACGTCCCGGAAGGCGCCGCTGCGCACCGCCTCGTCGGCAAGCTGACGTACGTCGCTGTCCCAGACGGGCATCGTGGGCGCCCTGTCCACGAGCAGCATCAGGTCGAAGGCGCGTTCCTGGACCGGATCGAGGTAGGGGATCCACAGTCCGTCGATCACACCGTTCTCGGCGGTGCGGGCCTCGTCGAGCCTGCTTTCGTGACGTGACGGCACACGCCGGCCCAGGCCGCGCAGGGCCTTGGCCAGAGGCAGCGGCAGAACGCGCCGCGCGGGGCGTGCCGGGTCGGGCAGGGCGGTGTCGGGCCGGCCATGCCGCATGGGGAGGGCGTCGAGGAGTTCCACGTCCTGTGGATCGGCGTCCAGGTGACTCGCGGCGGGCACCGTCTCCTGCGCGCCGTCCTCGAACGCGGGAGCCTCGGCGTCGGGAAGGGCGTTCTCCGTGCGGTCGGGTAACGGCGCGTCCGCCTGTCCGCTCCCCTCCCCCGCTCCGCGGCCCGCCCGGTGCCAGGCCGCCGCGAGCCAGACGGCGTCGGCGAGGTCCTGCCAGCTCGCCTCGCCGTCGGTTTCGTGGAGGCCGCCGCTCATCGTGCCGGGCGACGTGTCCGGGGCGCGTTCCCGCGGCGAGCCGTTCATCAGCGGCCCTTCGAGAGGTCGCGGAGAAGCATCTCGATGAGCTTACGCCCGTCGCTGTCGTCCCGGAATCCATGGGCCGTGGTGAGTTGGACGGCGTTCAGCAGCTGATCGACGGACTGGGTACCTCCGCCTTCCACCCGCCTGACGAAGTCGTCCACCAGGCCCTCGACGCCTTCCGGACGCCGGCCCAGGTGACTGACGACGATGGACACGAGGTGTTCGCGGCTGGGCGGGCGCATCTCCAGCGGCAGGCACCGGCGTCGGAAGGCGGCGGGGAACTCGCGTTCACCGTTGCTCGTGATCACGACGACGGGAAACTCCGCGCACTCGACCCGGCCCGCCTCGACGACGGCCCTGGCCTCGGGATCGTCCGTGAAGACGGACACCTCGGCCACACCCGCCCGAACCAGTTCCGGAATCTCGTAGCTGCCGTTCTCCAGGACGTGGAGCAGGTCGTTGGGCAGGTCGATGTCGCTCTTGTCCAACTCGTCGACGAGCAGCACCCTGGGGCGGCCGAAGGCGAGCAGAGCCGTCCCCAGCGGGCCGAGGGTCACGAAGTCCCCGAGGTCGGGTGCGCCGCCCGTTCCGCTCTCCGCCTCCGGGGTGGACCCGGCACGCCATGCGGCGATGGCCTGGGCGCGCCCGATGGCGTCGTACTCGTACAGCCCGCCGCGCAGGGTGGTGCGGCTGACGATGCTCCACGGCAGCACTCTGCCGAGGCCCATCTCCTGCGCGATCAGATACGCCAGGGTGGACTTGCCGACCCCGGGCGGCCCGGTGATCAGCAGGGGGCGGCGCAGGAGGAGTGCGGCGTTGACCGCGTTGATCTCCTCCTCGCGCAACTGCGGGCCTTCCTGCACGGTGCCGAGCCGGCGCAGCGCGGACTGCGCGTCGTCGGGAGGGTTCTGCTGCAGCGGGCTCCCGGCGAACACCCGCCAGGGCGGAGGCTGCGGGAGCTGGGGCGGGTCGCCTGCCGGAGGCTGCCCCGTTGCGTGGAACACCCTCCATGAGGGTGGCGTGACGGACTGCGCTGCCGAGGCCTGCTCGGTCATGCTGTCAACTCCTCGCAGTCGACCAGGCGGTACGGGTCGTCCCAGAAGAACGCCATGTACTTACCCACGGAAAGGCTGTCACGCCCCAAGTCCTCAGCCTCCTGGCGGATCTGACTTACTTTCGACGGTATTTGCGCCGGCGGATGAGCGAGCAGAAGGGTCAGTACCTGGCCGGACAGATCCGGGCTGTCCGGCCGGCGGTCCCAGGCCGCCAGGCCGATCCCCTGCTCGATGGCGATGCTGAGCGCGTCCACACCGTGGCCGGGCAGGGCGGGAACGTCGAGTATGACCGCGGTCAGCCCGGGGTCCTTCACAAGCCTGGCACGCCAGCGTTCCAGTCGGTCGTCCTGTTGCCCGTGCCATCGATGGGCCTCCGCCACGCCGGCCTTCTTCAGCTGCGTCCACCGGGCCCGCCACCGGCCGTGCTCCCGCGTGTCACGGGCCCTCATGCGCTCGAGGCTCCGCAGGTGCACATGGTAGTCAAGGCCGATCGGTGCCGCGACACGAGACCTCGTACCCAGTCGGATGCCTGCCATGTCGTGATTCAGGAATTCGAGAGGGAGGACGAATTCGATCTGAACGGGAGGGTCACCTTCGCCCTCCGAGGCATCAGCCCAGCGTGACGCCCCCTGGATGACCGCCCGTTCGACCGCACCGGCCAGCGCGTCGAAGTTCGTGCGCTCGATGTCTCCCGCCACGGGTTCCCAGTAGCCCGGCGCGGCGTTGACCCAATGACGTACGTAGACATCAGCCGAACTGTCGTCGGCCGGCTCCACCATCACGACGAGACAACGTGAGACATACGGGTCGGCCGGCGGCCGGGCAGCGATCGCGCGCCTCCGCTCCTCCAGTGCCCGTACGACGTCCGGTCCGGCTTCCTGGGCCCACGCGTCCGACCAGCCCCTGAGCTCCTCGCACTGCACCGGCTGAGCCAGGGACGCGGTGGCCTCGACGAGCACCAGCGCCGGGGGCAGACCATCGACCTGCGTGTTCACCGTGCACAGGTGGTCGAAGAGCTCGACAGGCGTCCGGCCGTACGGCACGTCAGCCCCGAGCTCGTGATGCAGAACCGTGTGCAGCCGGGCCTCGTCGACGTGGCACACCTCTCCGAGCAGCCGATGGGCCTCCCGCACCACACCGGGGGTGAAGTCGCCCTCGTCCGGCTTGGCCGCGTCGACGGTCCGCGTCAGCTCGGCCAGACTCTCTGGACCACCGAGAGCGCGCACGGCGGACCTCAGCGCTTCGAGGCCCTTCTCGTGCGGCAGCAGGACCCGGAGGAAGGACAGCATGTCGGCCCGCGGGTTCTGGCGTCGGTAGACGATCTCCGCCCCGACCTGATCCGCGGCGAAGCCGATGAACTGTCCGCACTGGTCGCGGTCGGTCACGAAGTCCTGATCGCACAGGAAGTCGACCAGCGCGACGATGAGCTGGGCCCAGGCGTTGCCCGGGTCATCCGCTGCGGACAGCGTGTTCACCACCACCGACCACCCCCGTCGAGCCGGTAACGCCTTCATGACAGATCGCGAAGTTACCATGTGAGATCTTCAGCAACCAGCGGCACTTCAAGCCCTGTTGACCACCTGTGACACATGCCCGCGGAACCGGGCCGAGCCACCGCGGAACGCGTGACGACACGTCACCCGGACGAGTGAGAGCGGTGGCGTGCCGGTCACACCGGCGCGGGCCCCGAGCTCGCGCGCACCGTCAGAACCGGCTCCAGAAGCTCCACTTCGTCCGTACCCCGGCCCGCGAGCTTCGCGACCACCTGTTCCACCGCCCGGCGTCCCATCTCCTGGGCCGGGATGGCCACGGACGTGAGTCGCACCGACGCCTGCGTGGCGACCTGTTCCGGGCAGATCGCCACGACGGACACGTCTTCCGGCACGGCCCGCCCCTGCTGCTGGAGCAGGTTGAGCAGCGGCTCGACCGCGGCCTCGTTCTGGACGATGAAGCCGGTCGTCCCCGGCCGCTCGTCGAAGATCCGGCCCAGGGTGCCGGCCATCGCGGCGTAACCGCCCTCGCAGGGGCGGTGCAGGATCCGCATCCCGGTCTCCTGCGCCTTGGCCCGTATGCCGTCCACGGTGCGTTCGGCGAAACCGGTGTGCCGCTCGTAGACGGCGGCCGCTTCGCCGATCACCGCCACCTCGCGGTGGCCGAGGCCGGCGAGGTGGTCCACGCAGAGCGCCCCGGTGGCCTCGAAGTCGAGGTCCACACAGGTCAGCCCGGAGGTGTCCGCGGGCAGGCCGATGAGGACGGCGGTCCGGCCCGAGTCACGGAGCAGCGGCAGCCGTTCGTCGTGCAGTTCGACGTCCATCAGGATCATCGCGTCGGCCAGCGAACTGCCCGCGATCCGCCGGACGGCCGCCGGGCCCTCCTCCCCGGTGAGCAGGAGGACGTCGTAACCGTGCGTACGGGCGCTGGTGGCGACGGCGATGGCGATCTCCATCATCACCGGCACATACATGTCCGTACGCAGGGGCACCATCAGCGCGACGATGTTGGACCTGCTGCTGGCGAGGGCGCGCGCACCCGCGTTGGGGTGGTACCCCAGCTGCTGGATACTCTGTTCCACCCGTTCCCGGGTGGAGGCCGAGATCGAGCGCTTGCCGCTGAGGACGTAGCTCACCGTGCTCGCGGAGACTCCGGCGTGCTGGGCGACCTCGGCAAGCGTGACCATTCGGCTTCTCCCCTACAGACGGCGACCGGAGGGGAGAGCGGGTGAAGCGCTTCGACAGCGCCGCACTGTGCTCCCCTTCACACTCTGACATGCACAGACACCGTGGAGCCTAGACTCGCTCACAGGGACTGTCCAGAGTAGGAGTCGAAGCGCTTCGACCGCGTGGGCGGCAGCGGTTCGCCGCCCCACCGTGGCTCAGTACGCCGGAGGTGTCCAGCCTGCCGGTCAGTCGGCGGTCTCCGGCTCCGCGGCCTGGGAGTCGGTGAGCCGCAACCGGTCGCCGCTCGCCGAGGCGGTGGGCGGTGCGTCGTCGGCCGGCTGCCGGGGTCAGTAGGCGACGGGCCACCCGCTGCTCCAGTTCAGAAGGTTGACGCCGAGCTTCGGCGTGCCGTTGTCCTGGCCGTCGTAGTAGTGGTAGACGAGCAGGTCACCGTCGGAGTCCGCCATGACCGACTGACCGCCGGGGCCGATGTGGCGCCCGTGCGACTCCATGACGGGAGTGCCGCCGTTGCTGAGCATGCTGACGCCGTTCTTGTCCTTGTACGGGCCGGTCACGCTGGTGGCCCGGCCCACCTTGATCTTGTACGTGGAGCTGGTGCCTGCGCAGCAGGTGTCGTACGAGGCGAAGAGGTAGTAGTAGCCGTTGCGCTTGACGACGGTGGGCGCCTCGACGGCCTTGGTGCCGGTGGGCCGGGAGGCGAGCGACCGGCGGGCGGTGTCCCCGGCGTACTGCTTGCCCGTCGACGGGTCGATCCGGATCATCTTGATCCCGGTCCACCAGGAGCCGAAGGACAGCCACCACCTGCCGTCGTCGTCGACGAAGAGGTTGGGGTCGATGGCGTTGTAGTCGCTCGACGAGTTCGAGGTGTAGACGATCCCGTAGTCGCTCCAGCTGCCGGCCTGGCCGGTGGTGGAGGCGGCGAGTCCGATGGCGGAGGTGTTGGAGCCGAAGGACGAGACGGCGTAGTACATCAGGTACTTGCCGCCCTGGTACGAGATGTCCGGGGCCCAGGGGTCGGATGCCGAGGAGTAGTTCTTCCACCAGCCCGGCTTGGTGGTGAAGGCGTTCCCGGAGCGGCCGAAGGCGGTGCGGTCGGTCGAGGTGCGGAGCTGGAGGCCCTCACCGGTCGAGTAGAGCAGGTACTGGCCGGACGAGCTGCGGATCATGCTGGGGTCGTGGACGACGATGTCACCGTTGACGGCGCCCGGGTCGGGATAGGCGGAGGCGCTGCCCGGCACGAGGGCGAGCAGGAGCGCGGCTGGGAGCACTGCGAGGCTTCTCGTCAGAGTGCGGCTCACGGGGAGACTCCTTCGGGGGTCGTGGTGGGTGTGCATCCCGCAGTCGCCGCCCGCACCGCATCGGTTGCCGCGCCTCGCCCCCTTTCTTCGGTGAACCGGACGGCGTCCGGTTCACCGAACGGCTGTACGCCGCGGGAGTCACACGGCCGGACACACACCCGGACGGGCGGGTGTCCGGCCCGGGGCTCTCCCCCGCCGGCCGTGAGCCGTCAGCCGTGGAGCAGGACGGGAAAGGCCTCCATGTCGTTCTGCGTCATGACGGGCAGCTTGCGGATCTCGTCGTCGGCGATCGCGAGCTTCAGCTCCGGGAACCGCCCGAACAGCGCGGGCAGCGCGATGCCGGCCTCGACCCGGGACAGCGCGGCACCGGGGCAGATGTGGGGCCCGTGGCCGAAGGTCATGTGCCGGATCGGCGTCGGCCGGGTGATGTCGAAGGCGTCGGCGTCGGCGCCGTGGTGGGCGACGTCCCGGCCGATGGCCCGGTAGGAGATCACCACGCCCTCTCCCTCGGCTATCACCTGGTCGCCGACCCGGATGTCCTCGGTGGCGAACCGCATCAGCAGGTGGGTGGTGGGCGTGTCCCAGCGCAGGGTCTCCTCGACGACCGTGTCCCACGGGATCTCCCCGTCCAGCACCTTGCGGAGCTGGTCCGGGTGGGCGAGCAGCGCGCGTACGGCGTTGAGGATGAGCCCGATCGTGGTCTCGTGCCCGGCGGCCACCATCGCCTTGAGGTTGCCGACGACCTCCTCCTCGGTGAGCGGCTCCCCGCCCTCGTCGGCGAGGATCAGCGCGCTCGTGAGGTCGTCCGTGGGGTGGGCGCTCTTCTGCCGCACCAGTTCGGCGTAGAAGACATCGAGCTCGGCGATCAGCGCCAGTCGGTCCTCCTGCGGGGTGAGCATCGAGAAGAAGGCCTTGTACTGCCGGGTCAGCATGGGGTGCAGCGCCTCGTCGACCCCCATCAGCAGACCGACGACCTTCATCGGGAGCGGCTGGGCGTACACGGCCTTGAGGTCGACGACCCCGTCCTCGCCCTGCGCGGCGAGCGCGTCCAGCAGCTCCTCGGTGAACTTCTCGATGGCGGGGCGGATCGCCTCCAGCCGGCGCGGGGTGAGTGCCTGGGAGGTCTTCGTCCGCAGCCGGCGGTGCGCCGCACCGTCCACGGTGAACATGGAACGTCCGGCGTCGATCATGCCGATCAGCGGCCAGGCATGCGTCACCTCCCCGCTCCGCCAGAGCCGCCAGGCGTCCAGGTCCTTCACCAGGCGGTTGTCGACGAGGAGTTGGCGCGCTTCGGCGTGCCGGGTGACGGTCCATGCGGGGACGCCGAGGAGCTCGATGCGCGCGAGCGGGGCGGAAGCCCGCAGCGTCTCCGTCTCACCGTCGAGGTCCTGGACCATGGGGTCGATCACCACGGTCGCGTGCGGGCAGTTCACAGCGGGTCTCCTGTCGTGTGTACGGGAGCGAACCGGACGGGCAGCGCGTTCATGCCCCGCAGGAAGGCGGACGGCCGCCTGACGAGCTCCCGGGCGGGCACGGCGAGTTCGAGGTCGGGCAGCCGGTCGAGGAGGACCTCGATCGCGGTACGGGCGATGGTCTCCGCGATCTCCTGCGCCGGAAAGGGGCAGCGGTACTCCCCGTGGCTGAACGCCAGGTGCGCCCCGTTGGCCGCGTGGTGCCCCGCGCCCCGGGAGAACGCCTCCTGGCGTATCAGCGGGTCGGTGTTGGCCGCCCCCAGGCCGAGCAGGAGCAAGTCCCCGGCCCGGATGGACCGGCCGCCGAGCCGGGTGTCGCGTGCGGCCCAGCGGCCGGCGAGGATCTGGGTCGGGCTCTCCTCCCAGAGGACTTCGTTCATCGCGTCCGCGACACTGCGCCGTCCGCCGGCGAGGGACTCGGCGAACTGGTCCTCGGTGAGCATCAGCCTCAGGGAGTTGCTGATCCAGTCGGCGGTGGTGAGGTGCCCGGCTGCGGTGACGGCCATCAGGTCGAGGGCGTACTCCTCGTCCGTGAAGGGCGCCGGGTCGGCGAGCATCCGCGAGGTGATGTCGTCGCCGGGCAGGGCCCGCTTGGCCTCCACCAGCCGCCGCATGTGCTCTCCGAAGCGGCCGTACGCCTCCTGGGCTCCGGGTCCTCCGTCGGCGAGGTCCTTCAGGACCCGGGCGATGTCCGTCCCCTCGTCGTCGGGGAAGCCGACGAGGCGGGCGAGGACGAGAACCGGGAGCGGCTCGGCGAAGTCGGCGACGAGGTCGGCGGTGCCGCGGGCGCTGATGCCGTCGACGAGGCGGTCGGCCAACTGCTCGCAGTGGCCCCTGATCTCGAACGGGTCCGCGGCCTCCAGCGCGGGAACGACCATCTCGGAGTGGCGCCGGTGCTCGGCGCCCGCGGTGAAGTAGATGGAGGGCATGGGTCGTCCGACCATCGGGAGCAGGGGCCAGTCCTCGGGTATGTGCTCCCACTGGTTCCACAGCCCGACGTCCCTCGGGAAGAGTTCCCCGTCGCTGGTGACCTGGTGGAGCTCGCGGTATCCGACGACGAGCCAGGCCGGAAACCCGCCGGGGAGCTCGACCGGCACGACGGGCCCGTAGGAGTGGCGCATGGTCCGGTACAGGGCCTGCGGCTCGGTGTGGAACTCGGGCCCGCTGAGCGGCACGGGGGCGTCGGCGGGGCGGGCGGGGCAGCCGGGAGCGGACGCGGCGGATAAGGAGGGGGTCGTCATCGTACGGACTCCTGGGAGACGGCTTCGCGCGTTGCGGCCATACGATCAACGCGGCACCACTATAAGGAGGTTGGGTGAAGCTTTGGGGAGCGATCGCGGGGCCCGCTGCCGGTCCGGCTCACGGGCACGCCCGCTCCGCGAACGAATAGGCTCGTTCCGTGAGCAGAGACAGCGATGACGAGCCCGCCCTCATACGCTCGGAGTGGGGGACGACCCGGTACGTGTACAACCCGGCCGGTCCGGTCGGTCTCGCCCTCATCCTCGGCTCGCTGCTGTTCGCCGGCGGGATGGCGTACACCCTTCACGACAGCGGTACGTGGAGCGAGGGCGAGCTTCAGGACGCCGTGCACTCCGCCGTCCGGACCCTGGAGGGCAGGGAGCAGACGGTCGGTTCGTGGCAGGGCGGCTACAAGGAGCTGATCCGGGACGCGGTCCGGGAAAGCGGCGAGGGCCCCTCCTACGGAGGAGTGAGCGTCTCGCCGGCGTACGACCGCTACGACCGGGACGCGCCCGCTGAGGTCGACCGGTTCGAGGTCACCGTCGAGGACGTCGGCACGGTCTACTGCCTGAGCGTGTCGCCCCACGAGCCGGACTCCGTCCTGGCGAGCGTCGAGGTGGCTCTACGCATCACCGTCGACGAGGACCACTGCTGACCACCCGCTGCCGGCGGAGCGTCTTGCGCCCCTCTCGCAGGAGGCCACAGGGCCGGCCGTGGCATCACGCGTACGCCGGCAGGCGCGCCCGGCCGGTCAGACCGCGAGGAACGCCCGCGCCGCCGCCGCCCCGGCCTCGGCGTCCTGGTCCGTGGACGGGACCACAGCGGCCACCAGGCCGGCGTCGACCTCCCCGTCGGCGGCGATCAGCGCGTCGATCGCCTCGTACGGCGGCCGGCCCTCTTCGGCGTCAGGCATGCGCCGGCCGGTGGCGACGATCTTCCCCCGGGTCAGGGCTGCGGCCAGCACGGGCAGCCCCACGCTCCTGAACCCGTCGTCGAGTTCGTACGGGGCGCGGTACCAGGCGCTGCCGTCGTATCCGTACACGAAGCCGAGGAAGAGCTCCGCGTCCCGGGCCCGGCGGACGGGCGGCTCCCACCACTCGGGCGCACCGGCCAGCAGATCGGTCTCCTTCTCCTCGAAGAAGTCGGACGCCTCGGCGTAGAAGGTCTGGGAGTCGTTCCGGTCCTGGCCGAGCAACACCGCACGGCCCTCGTCGAGGTGGTGCAGGTCGGCCCAGCTGCCGTGCCCGTCGTCATAGTGCCACAGCGGCCAGAGCGCCCTGCACCGCTCGCCGTGTCCCGAGGCGGCCTGTACGGCGGCGAGAGCCGCCCAGCGCCCCCGCAACGCCATCGGCTCGGGAAGGTCGAGCTGCACCAGGGCCATGATCGGACTCCTTCGCGCGTAGTCGCGGCCCGGTCGGTCACCGTGCCTCCTGCGGGATTCCGTACCGGCGGGGACGGCTCCCGTCCCGCCGGACCGCTGGCCGCAGGCCCGTCTCGTCGCACGTGTGCCCCCGCCGGGCATCGGTACGCTGCCTGATCATGCGTATACCAGCACGCGGACCGGCCGCCGGCGCCACCGCTCTCGTCACCGTCCTTCTCGCAGCGATCACTGGCTGCTCCTCCTCCGGCCCCTCCGACGACGACGGCTCCGAGCTGCTCACAGCACTCGGAAGCCTCGCCGGCGACATCGGCACGAAGGAGGTGACCTTCCTCGACACCTCCCGCGTGAGGGAGTTGAGCAAGGACGACGCCAAGCGGTTCACCCACGTCTCGCAGCCGGCCGGCCCCCTGCTCAATCCGTACCAGCCCGGCCTTCTGGGGCAGCAGTTCGAGGTCAGCCGGATCGACACCGCGATAGACACCAGCGAGGCCGGGCACTGGTCGGGGTCGTTCGACGCGTCGGCGATCACCGAGTCGCTGAAGTCCAACGGCTATACGCGGAGCGAGAAGGACGGCCGTGAGGTCTGGGCACACCCCGGCGACACGGGAGCGGCACTCGATGTCTCGGAGGACGAGATCTCCTACTCGACCCGGGACTCCGACCCCATGGCCGCGGTCGACCCCGAGGAGGGGTCCTCCCTGGCGGACGACAAGGAGTTCCGCCGGGCCGCCGAGTGCCTGGGCGATGTCTACCGCGCGGACTTCAACCCGCTCAGCTCCTCCAACCCGGTGCGCCTGGCCGCTCTGGGCCAGCAGGCGACCTCCGCGGCCGAGAACACCGAGGTCCTGTGCTTCGTCGTCAAGGACGACGCGGCGGCCGACAGGCTGGAGTCCGAGCTGCGGGCGGTAGTCAGCGCCGAGTCGCCGAAGTTCGACGGCACGAAGGTGACCGTGGAGAAGGGCGCCCGGCCGCTGGTGCGAGCCGTCGTCCCCGACAGCGCCACCCAGCGGCCGGGGCGTCTGATCGTCTCGGACGTCGAACTGTGGATGACCGCCGCGCAGTAGTGGCGGGCACACGCCGGTCCAGCGAAGGTGGGGGTGTGCGGCGCTGCCCACCCCCGCGCAGGCGGAGTGCGCGTCAGACGCACTTGCCGTTCAGCCAGGGCGCGGGAGCACGGGGGGCTCGGCGGCGGCCAGGAGGAGCGCAGATGGCTGCGCGCCGGCCGGCGGTGGAGCTCGTGCTCGCGTCGGCCCGTCGGCACAGGCCCGGACGCGGGAGAACCCACGCCCTGAACAGCCCCCCGGCAAGGCCGCGGCTGCGCTACAGTGAAAACGAGACGATACGTCTCGGCTTACCTGAACGCCGTCCATGGCAGGAGGAGCACCATGAACCACCACCACTTCATCGACGCGGCCCCCGGTGTGCGTCTCTGGGCGGAGGAGCGAGGCCCCGCCGACGCCCCTCCGCTCCTGTTGGTCATGGGTGCGCAGACGTCCGGCCTCGGCTGGCCGGAGGACCTGGTGGAGGCACTCGCCGCGCACCACCGGGTGATCCGCTACGACCACCGGGACACAGGCCGGTCCACCTGGGCCTTCGACCAGCAGCCGTACGCCGTCACCGACCTCGCCGAAGACGCGGTCACGGTGCTGGACGGCCTGGGCGTCGACCGGGCCCACGTCGTGGGCATGTCCCTCGGCGGGATGCTCACGCAGCTGCTCGTCGCCGACCACCCGGACCGCCTGCTCAGCGCGACCCTGATCGGAACGTCCGCGCTCAGCACCAGCCCGTACGTGCGGCCGGACGGAACGCACGTCCCGCCGGAGGAGCTCCCAGGCATCGCACCCCACGTCCTGGAGATCTGGTCCCGGCCGGCCGAGGAACGCGGCCCGGAGGGCGAGCTCGACGCCCGCGTCGCGCACTGGCGGGCCCTGGCGGGCGACCAGCTCCCGTTCGACGCGGACAGCGCCCGCGAGCTGGAGCGCAGAATCATCGAGCACACGGGCCACCACGCCGCCGGCACCGCGCACGGCCGTGCGGACACCTCCGGCATGCTGCGCACCGAGGCACTGGCGAAGACCGACGTTCCTACGCTCGTGATCTCGGCGCCGGCGGAACCGGTCTTCCCTCCCCCGCACCCGCAGCATCTCGCCCAGGTGATCCGGGGGGCGCGCACGGTCGAGATCCCGGGCATGGGCCACGCTCTGCCCCAGCAGGTCCTCGGCCCGCTCGCCACCGCGATCCTGGAGCACACCGGGGCAGCGACGGACCGGCGCTAGGGCCGTTGCGAGGTTGCGGACGAATCCGCGCCGGAAAGGGGCGTGATGCCTGTCGCCCACCTCCCGGCGACCGGGGGCCCGGCCGATAACGGGGCCGTACACCCGGGCGGTGGTCGATGCCGAGCTGTCGGCGGCGCACGCTGCGCCGTAAACGCGTCGACAGCACCCCCGGGACCCGGCAGAGTGGCCGTCCGTGACGAGCAGTGAGCTGTGGACCCGTGCGACCGCCGACCGCTACGACGCCGAGGAGGCCGAGAGGTCCTCGGCCGCCTTCCTCGGACCCGCTCTCGACTTCCTCGCCGACCTCGCCGGCGACGGACGGGCGCTGGAGTTCGCCATCGGGACCGGCCGGGTGGGCGTCCCGCTGCGAGAGCGCGGCGTGCCGGTCGTGGGCATCGAGCTGTCCGAGCACATGGCAGCGGTGTTGCGACGCAAAGTCGACGAGGACACGCTCCCGGTGGTCATCGGGGACATGGCCACCACCGTCGTTCCCGGCGGGTTCGCCCTGGTCTATCTCGTCTACAACACCATCTCGAACCTGCTCACGCAGGACGAGCAGGTCGAGTGCTTCCGCAACGCCGCACGTCATCTGGAGCCCGGCGGCCGATTCGTCATCGAACTCGTCGTGCCGCCGCTGCGGTTCCTGCCGCCCGGCCAGGTCGCGGTGCCGTTCGACGTCTCCGAGCAGCACCTCGGCTTCGACACCTTCGACCTCGTCGAGCAGATCCTCGTGTCTCATCACTTCACCCGCGACGGCGACGACGGCCGCTACCGCCGAGGCGCCTCCCGGCAGCGCTACGCCTGGCCGGCAGAGCTCGACCTGATGGCACGGATCGCCGGGCTCGAGAGGGAACGCCGTGTCGCGGACTGGGGCGGGACGCCGTTCACCGAAAATTCCGCGCAGCACATCTCCGTGTGGCGCAAGCCGGCCTGAGGCCGGCCACGGTGGCTCCGATGCGCCCACGGCGGATGATCTACTGCATGGAGTGACCATGCGCCCGGCAGGTCCGTCCGAGGGCTCCCGGCGCCGAGCGAGTGAGGCCGCGATGAGTGAACCGACGAAGCCGGAGATCGACCTTCCGGAGGGTGACGCCCCCACCGAGCTGACCATCCGCGACCTCGTCGTCGGTGACGGGCCCGAGGCGAAGCCGGGCAGGGTCGTCCAGGTTCATTACGTCGGGGTCACCTTCGCGTCCGGGAAGGAATTCGATGCCTCCTGGGACCGGGACCGGACGTTCAAGTTCGCCGTGGGCGGGGGCAAGGTCATCAAGGGCTGGGACCGGGGGGTCAGGGGGATGAAGGTCGGCGGCCGACGCGAGATCATCGTTCCCCCGCGCCTCGGTTACGGGAACCAGTCGCCCTCGCCGTTGATCCCGGCGGGCTCGACACTCGTCTTCGTGGTGGACCTGCTCTCCGTCGCGGTCTGAGGCATCGCTCAGGCGGACCACCACATCAGCCTCGGTGGCCGTCCAGCTCGGCCGCGAGGTCCGGATCGCGCATGCCGGGGAAGGCGTATCCCTCGGCCTCGTCCCACGGGACGTCGAGGTCATCCATGTGCACGCGCCACTCCGATCCGGACAGCGCACGGCGCAACTCGGTGACCGAGCCCAGCACGTGGTCGAGCACGGGCAGCAGCTTGCCGGGATCCGACGGCATCTTGGTGGACCCGGCGACCACCTCGTCGGGCCGGCTGTCGTCGCGGTCGTAGAGGTACAGGCTTTCCTGGTCCTCGTACGGGAAGGACGCCATGTGGGCGGCGACGACGCGCTCGACAGCCACCGTTTCGGCATCCGTCAGCGGCGTGGCCCGGCTCGCGCGGTAGTAGAGGGAGACGCTCATGGCCCGAGCGTACCGACGGGGTGTGACAGCGCCGTCCGGCACGGACCGCCCCGTGGTGCCTGTGGTGGGATGGTGCCGTGAGCCGCACCGTGGAAGAGACCAACCGCCGTATGCTCCGGGCGCGGGACGCGATGGACCGTGCGTACGCCCAGCCGCTGGACGTGCCGGCACTGGCGCGGATCGCGCACGTCTCCCCTGCCCACTTCGCCCGTACGTTCCGCGCCACCTTCGGTGAGACGCCGCACCGCTATCTGCAGCGGCGCCGTGTCGAGCGTGCGATGTTCCTGCTGCGGGAGAGCGACCGCAGTGTCACGGACATCTGTTACGAGGTCGGCTTCGGCAGCACCGGCACGTTCAGCCGCACGTTCCGCGACATCGTCGGCCGCTCGCCCAGGACGTACCGCAAGGAGGCTGCGGCCGTGGACGTGCCGACGTGCTTCACGAAGGCGTGGACGAGGCCGAGCGCCTGAACCGCCTCCCGGGCCGCCCCTCCCACAGCTGAGCAGCTTTGGATAAGTTTTCGCCGGTCCCCCTGACTAGCGTGATGCACATGTTCAACGCGATCACACACTCACAGATCTACGTCCTCGACCAGGACGAGGCCCTCGACTTCTACGTCGGCAAGCTGGGCATGGAGGTCAACGCCGACGTCGACATGGGATTCATGCGCTGGCTCACCGTCAGCGTCCCCGGTCACCCCGACCGCCAGGTGCTGCTGGAGAAGCCGGGCCCTCCCGCGATGTCCGAGGAGACGGCCGAACAGATCCGCGACCTGCTGACGAAGGGCGCGCTGGGCAGTGCGCTCATCCTCACCACGGACGACTGCCGCAAGACGTACGAGACGCTGTTGGCCCAGGGCGTGGAGTTCACCGACGAGCCGACGGAGCGCCCGTACGGCATCGACTGCGGCCTGCGGGATCCCTTCGGCAACCACCTCCGCTTCACCCAGCTGAAGGGCTGAGAATCAGAACCGGGAGCGGCGGCAGGGCGGGGGCACCCGGACGGGTCGCCGCCGCTCTGCCCCTCCCCTTCCGCCCCGCACCCGCTCCCCCGTCCGTTTCCCCTGGCACCACTGCACGGCTGGGCATGGTGTTCCACTCGGGCAAGGTCACGCTCACGGGAGCCGGAGCGGAGACGCTGGCCAAGCGCGCATGTCCTGCGTTAGACACCGCGGCCATGCCAACAGTTCAATCGGCCGTGGATTGCTCGCGCCCATACAAATGGCATGCCGAATGACCTGGCTCAACCCCTGAAGAAGTAGGCACATGTCCGACCTGACTCGATTGACTCACACATTGGTCGAATCGACGCACGAGGAAAGCACCTCGAAGACCCCTGATGCAGTGCGATATTTCATCGAAAGCGTCACCTTCGCCGCACCCGAGGAGATTCTCACCGCCCTACGTGAGGTGCTGGCGGAGGATTGGATGGCGATGCCGGTCTGGGCCCGGAATCTCGCTTACCGGCTCGTCTGCTTGCAGCGCCCGGACGATGCCGAACTGCTACGCGAAGCAGCAGCCGACCTGCTCTCCTTCGGTCCCGACTGGGACGAAGCCGCGGAAGAGCTGCGAGCTCGGGCAACCCGACTGGAAAGCTGACTCGATACGAGAAATCCCGGCCGACATCACACGCCGGGCAAGAGGACATCGGCGCTGAAGGGCCTACTGGTGGCTCAGCCCAGCGGGTTGTCGCAGGCGACCGTTGCCCCGACCATGGGAAGGCATGCCGCCACACTGACGGGAGGGGTGAGTTGACGGATCCCTGGGTGGCTCCGGCCGCCGACGCGGACGCGCGCCCCGGCGTCCGGCTCGGTGAGCTGCGTCGCGCGCACGAGGTGTTCACCTCCGACGGGCGGCTGGTGACGCCGGTGCGCTCCGTGGTCGGCCAGTCGTGGCGTCGCTCCGCCCGGGCGCGGGTCAGCCCTGACGGCGCGGCGCTGGTCGAGCTCGGCGCCGACGAACTCGGGCCGTACCGGGACACACATCCCCTGGCTCACGTCATGCCCGTGATTCGTGAACTCATGGGCGCCTACGCCATGGACGGCGAACATCTGCTCGCGGTCTGCGACGCTCACGGCAGGCTCCTCTGGGTCGAGGGGCATGCGCGGGCGCGTCGGCGCGCGGAGCGGATGAACTTCGTGGAAGGCGCCCGCTGGGCCGAGTCGGAGGCCGGGACGAACGCACCCGGCACGGCACTCGCGATCGACCGCCCCGTCCAGGTGTTCGCCGCCGAGCACTTCCTCCGGCCGGTCCAGCAGTGGACCTGCGCGGCCGCCCCGCTCCACGACCCGCACACGGGCCGGGTGCTCGGTGCCGTCGACATCACCGGCGGGGACGGGCTCGCGCATCCTCACAGCCTGGCGTTCGTACAGGCTGTGGCGCGTGCCGCCGAGTCCCAGCTGGCTCTCGTCGCCCCGCGGCCCGCCGACGGACCGGCGCGGCTCTCCGCGCTCGGCGGCGACGAGGCTCTTTTGGTGCTGGGCGGGCGGCGGATCCGGCTGAGCAGGCGGCACAGCGAGATCCTGGTGACGCTGGCCCTCCATCCGGAGGGGCTCGGCGGTGACGCCCTGCTGATCGAGCTGTACGAGAACGAGTCCGTCCCCCCGGTGACACTGCGGGCCGAACTCGCGCGGCTGCGGCGGCTTCTCGGGCCCGAGCTGCTGCACTCGCGTCCGTACCGGCTGGGCGTGCCGGTGGATACCGACTTCGACACCGTCACGCGCAGGCTGGAGTCCGGGGCGATGGCGGCTGCGCTCGGCGCGTACGCGGGCCCTCTGCTGCCGCGTTCGCAGGCACCGGCTGTCGTCCGCCTCCGACGCCGGATCGCCGGGCAGCTGCGGGCCGCGCTGATCGCGCGGGGCGACCCCGGGCTCCTCGCCGACTGGGCGTACAGCCCGTGGGGCTCGCAGGACCTCCCTGTCTGGCGGGCCCTCGCCGCGGCGGCGCCCCCGGAGCGGCGGGCCGCACTACTGGCGAGGGCGCAGGAAATCGACGCGGAGCAGCGCTCATAGGGTGGTTCACCGGGGCGGGCAGGCCGTGCAACGGGGTTGCAACGTCGCGCTGCCTAGCCTCACGACCCGAGGGCCGTCCAACGGCGGGCGGCACCGGATCCGGGAGGCCACAGAGATGACCCGTTACGCTGCGCCGGGCACCGAGGGCGCCATCGTCTCGTACGAGTCCCGTTACGACCACTGGATCGGCGGCGCCTATGTCCCGCCGGCCCGTGGCCAGTACTTCGAGAACCCGAGCCCCGTCAACGGCCGCCCCTTCACGGAGATCGCCCGTGGCACCGAGGCGGACGTGGAGCGTGCCCTGGACGCGGCCCATGCGGCGGCCCCCGCCTGGGGTGCCACGTCCGCGGGTGACCGTGCGGTCGTCCTGAACCGGATCGCCGACCGGATGGAAGAACATCTGGAGGAGCTGGCGGTCGCCGAGAGCTGGGAGAACGGCAAGCCGGTGCGCGAGACGCTGGCCGCGGACATTCCGCTGGCCATCGACCACTTCCGGTACTTCGCGGGTGCGCTGCGCGCGCAGGAGGGCTCACTCAGCGAGATCGACGACGACACGGTCGCGTACCACTTCCACGAGCCGCTCGGTGTGGTGGCTCAGATCATTCCGTGGAACTTCCCCGTCCTGATGGCCGTCTGGAAGCTCGCCCCCGCGCTGGCAGCCGGGAACGCGGTGGTCCTCAAGCCGGCGGAGCAGACCCCCGCGTCGATCCATGTGTGGATGAGCCTGGTCGCGGATCTGCTTCCCCCCGGCGTCGTCAACATCCTCAACGGCTTCGGCGCGGAGGCGGGGAAGCCCCTCGCCTCCAGCCCGCGGGTCGCGAAGATCGCCTTCACCGGGGAGACGACTACGGGGCGCCTGATCATGCAGTACGCCTCGGAGAACCTCAAGCCGGTCACGCTGGAGCTGGGCGGCAAGTCGCCGAACCTGTTCTTCGACGACGTGTGGGCGCTGGACGACGACTTCCGCGACAAGGCGCTGGAGGGCTTCACCATGTTCGCCCTCAACCAGGGCGAGGTGTGCACCTGTCCGTCACGGGCGCTGATCCAGCGCGGACACTACGGCGAGTTCCTGGAGGCGGGCATCGCCCGTACCGAGAAGATCGTGCCGGGGCACCCCTTGGACACCGACACCATGATCGGCGCGCAGGCCTCCACCGAGCAGCTGAAGAAGATCCTCTCGTACATCGAGATCGGACAGCAGGAAGGCGCGAAGGTCCTGACGGGCGGTCAACTCGTGGAGTACGGGGGCGAGCTGGCGGGCGGCTACTACGTCCAGCCCACGATCTTCGAGGGCGACAACCGTATGCGGATCTTCCAGGAGGAGATCTTCGGCCCGGTGGTCGCCGTGACGTCGTTCTCGGACTTCGACGAGGGCATCAGGACGGCGAACGACACGCTGTACGGGCTCGGCGCGGGCGTGTGGACCCGCGACACGAACACCGCCTACCGTGCGGGCCGGGCCATCAAGGCAGGCAGGGTCTGGACGAACTGCTACCACGCCTACCCGGCGCACGCCGCCTTCGGCGGATACAAGCAGTCGGGCATCGGCCGGGAGAACCACAAGATGATGCTGGAGCACTATCAGCAGACGAAGAACCTCCTGGTCTCCTACAGCCCCAGGAAGCTCGGGTTCTTCTAGGGCCGGAAGCCGGTTGCCTGGGGCGTTGTCGCGCTCCGGGCAACCAGTTCCCGGGACCGCTCGGTACGTCGGGAGCATGGAGGAACTTCGACGGCTCAGCGATGTCGAACAAGCCGCCTGCGGTCACGGGCCGTTGATCCGGGCCGCCCGGGGACAGGACGGCGGGAGCCTGGGCCCGGGAGGTTCACGCATACACCTTCACCTTCCTGAAGTGACGTGACGAGCCCAACGCCGCGCCGGTGCCGGTCCGCGCTGCGGGAGATGTCGTGCTCGTCCTTCATCCACCCGAGTCCCACTCCGGCTTGGAGACGGCCGTCGCTGAGCACGTCGAGCGTGGTCAGCATCCGGGCCGGATGCGGGGGCTCCCAGTAGAAGGTGCTGAGGGTGCCGGCGTTCAGCCGCACCCGGCTGGTAGCCGTCGCGGCGACGGTCCACAGCAGCACCGGGTCGAGGTAGCGCTTCATCTGCGGTGGGTAGGGCTGCTCCCTGCCCGGATAGGTGCTGTGCGTGTCGACCGGCTGGACCAGGCGATCACCGCCCCCCAGCGTGTCGTGGCCAAGGTCCAAGTGTGAAACCGAGCTTCGTGGCAAGCCCCTTCGGTGTTCCGTGAACCGTTCGGTCAGACGGGAAGCTCGATGACGCCGAGGGCGAAGTCCAGGTTGCCCACCCCGTGGTTGGCGAGGCCGACGGTGACCACGCCCGCTCCTTCCAGCCAGTGCGCCATCGTCAGGCCGCCGACGTCCAGCGGGCGCATCCCGAGGCTCTCGACGAACGCTTCCACCCGTGCCTTGGCCTGCGCGTCGTCGCCGGCGAGGAAGACGTCGGGCCCGCCCTTCTCCAGGACGTGGCGGAAGACGGTGTTGAACGCCTTCACCACGCCGGCGCTCGCGGGGGCCGCCTTGGCGACTTCCTGCGCGATCGAGGTCTCCCCGCGGTGGGCCAGCCCGTCGAACGTGGAGTTGAAGGGATTGCTGATGTCGACGATGACCTTGCCCGCGAGAGCGGCTCCGTAGTGGGCGACGGCCGGCACGACGCCGTCGTGCAACAGGGCCACGATGACGATGTCCCCGGCCGGGGCGGAGCCCCATTCTCCCGTCGTGGTGCCGCCGCCGAGAGTTCTGGCCAGGTCGGTCGCCTTGGACCGATCGCGGCCCATGATCTCGACGGTGTAGCCGCCCGTTATCGCCCGTGCTCCGATGGTGCGGGCCATGTTCCCGGTGCCGATGATGCTGATGTTGCTCATGAGGTGTCCTGTCCCTGGTCTTGGGTGTGGGTAGCCCGGTTCAGAGGGCGGTGGTGCCGCCGTCGGCGACGAGTTCCATGCCGTTGACGTAGCTGGAGTCGTCGGAGGCGAGGAAGAGGGCGGCGGTGGCGATTTCGTCGGGGCTGCCCATCCGGCCGCGGGGGATGAGGGACTCGAACTGGCGCTTGGTGGCCTCGTCGAAGAGTTCTGCCTGCTTGGCGGTGGCGACCTGGCCGGGGGTCAGGACGTTGACGCGGATGCGTCGGTCCTTGAGTTCGTTGAGCCAGACGCGGGCCCAGGCCTGCTGGACGGCCTTGCTGCCGGCGTAGACGCTCCAGCCGGGGAAGGCGCCGAGAGAGGCGTTGGAGCCGGTCATGAGGATGGAACCGCCGTCGTTGAAGAGCGGGAGGGCCTTCTGCACGGTGAACAGGGTGCCGCGGGCGTTGAGCCCGAACCAGGTGTCGAACTGGGCCTCGGTGATCTCGCCGAGCGGGGCGGGCTCGCCGCCGCCGGCGCTGGCCCACAGCACGTCGAGGCTTCCCTTCTCCCGCTTGACGGTGTCGTACAGGCGGTCCAGGTCGTCCAGGTCGGCGGCGTCGCCCCGGACACCGGTGACGTTGCGGCCGATCTGCTCCACGGCCTCGTCCAGGGCCTCCTGGCGGCGGCCGGTGATGAAGACGTGTGCTCCCTCGTCGACGAACAGCTTCGCACCGGCCAGCGCCATGCCGGTGGTGCCGCCGGTGATGACCGCGACCTTGCCGTCGAGCTTTCCCATAGTCGTTTCCTCGGGTCGGTGGTGCCCTGTGGTCCTGGCGTGACGGGGTTATGTAAACCGCCCTGTGTGCTTACGGTACGGGGCGGGTAGCCGGGGCGCAACTATGTACACCGACCGTTACCTGCCTGCGGTAGGATGAACCCATGACGGAGATGGAGAAGGGCCCCACGGGCCGCCGCCGCGGCCGGGGCGCCCGCGAGCGCATCCTCGGCGCGTCCCAGCAGCTGTTCCGCGAGCAGGGCATCAACCGCACCGGCATGAACGAGCTCTGCGCGGCGGCCGAGGTGTCCAAGCGCACGGCCTACCAGCACTTCACCGGCAAGGACGAACTCGTCGCCGAATACCTGCGCCGGTTCGACCCCTCCGTTCTGTCCGAGGTGTTCGACCGCACCGACCTCACACCCCGCGAACGACTCCTCGCCGCATTCGACATCCCGCCCACGACACCCCTGTGCCCCTACATCGCCGCCGCCGTCGAGCTCCACGACCCCCAGCACCCCGCGTCCCGGTACGCGCGCGACTACAAGAAGGCCGTCGCCGCGCGGCTCGCCGACACCGCCCGCGAAGCCGGAGCCGCCGACCCCGAACAGCTCGGCGAGCAGCTCGCACTGCTCATCGACGGCGCCGCGGCCCGCACCCGGGTCCTCGACGCCGACGCCTTCCCCACCGCCGCCGCGATCGCCGCCGTCCTCATCGACAGCGCCATCCCCGCCACAGTCGGCCACAACCGCCGACGGGACGAAGCGTCGAGTTGACCTGGCACTCCGGCCGGGTGGCAGAAGCCGCCGGGAGGCCGGCGACCGTCGACGATCCGCCTCCGTGGCCGGCCGGACAGATGCCGGCCCAGCACGCTGCGGTAGTGGTTGAACAGCTCGGCGTTCTGCCGGACAGATCGATGGTGCCCGGCGGCTGCGCGTGGCTCCGGCGCACCGGGCGTCGTTGACCGGCTCCGCGACCGGTCGGGGCCCGTCCCGGAGCCGCCGCGTGGAACCGGTCCGGTCAGCGGCTTCCGCCCCTTGGTCCCACCCGTGGGTTCACCACGCGTTCCATTACAGTGCGCCTTGATGAACGCGCGAGGACCCGAAGGCACCAGCCCAGCAGCGCCGGTGCTGCGTCTGCGCCTCTTCGGTGGGTTCCGGGCGACCCGCGACGGCGGCCCCGCGCTCGCCGAGCGGTGGCCGCGACCCGGTGCGAGCGCCCTGGTGAAGCTCCTCGCCGTCGTCCCAGGACACCGCCTCCACCGCGAACAGGTCATCGCCACCTGCTGGCCCGACGCCGATCGGCGGACCGCCGCGGGCAGTCTGCGCGTGGCTCTGCACAGCGCTCGCCACACCCTGGAACCGGAACTCCTCCCCCGCGCCGCCTCCTCGTACCTGATCTCCGACGGCGCGTTCCTCCGACTCGACCCCGCGACCGTGCGTATAGACGCGGACGAGGCCGAGTCGTCGGCACGGGCGGCACTCGCCGACGGCGGACCGAACGAACTGACGGCCGCCCTCGGACGGTTCACCGGTGAGTTGCTGCCGGAGGACCGCTACGCACGCTGGGCCGACGACCGGCGCGGCCGGCTCGCCCTGCTGCGCGAGCAGTTGCTGCTCCGCCTCGGCAGGGAGCACCTGGACCGGGGGGCCGCGGCCGACGCGGTCGCCGTCGCCGAGCAGGTCCTCGCGGCCAGTCCTGCCGAGGAGCTGGCCCACCGCATCCTCATCGACGCCTGGCTGCGCCAGGGACTGCGCCGGCGTGCCGTGCAGCAGTACCACGTGTGCCGCGAGGCCCTCGACACGGAGCTGGGGGTCCGGCCGGGGCCGGAGACGGAGCGGTTGCACAGGGCCGCCCTCGCCTCCGCTCCCGCCCCCGGCCCTGCCGCCCCTCTTCTCCCGGCCCCGCTCCGGGCCGGGGGCTCCGCGCCGCCGTTGCGTGGCCGCGATGCTGTGCTCGACCGGCTCCTCGCGGAGACCGGTCCTCCGGTCACGCTGCTCACCGGCGAGGCTGGTGTAGGAAAGACCCGCCTGGTGGGTGAGGTGGCGCGGCGGGCCGTCGCGGCCGGGACGGCCGTGCTGTGGGGCGGCGGCCAGGACGCGGAGGGGCAGACGCCGTACGGGGCTTTCGCGGAGGCGCTCGAGGGCTGGCTCGCCGGGCACACCGCTGCCGAGCGCGCGCGGGTCGGTGCCGAATACCCCGAACTGGCCGCGTTCCTCCCTTCACTCGGGCAGGTGGGGGCGACCGGTGAACGCAGCCCGGAGGAGGAGCGGGACCGGCTGTTCCGGGCAAGCACGGCGCTGCTCGGCGACCTTGCCGCGGTGCGCCCGGTCCTGGTGGTCCTCGACGATCTGCACGCCGCCGACAGCGGGTCGTACCAGCTGCTCGGCCATCTGGCCCGGCGGTCCGTGGAGCGGGGGACGGCGCTGCGGTTCCTGGTGACGTACCGCGAGGAGGAACTCCCCGAGGGTGACAGGCGCCGCTCGGTCGTGGCGTCGCTGCTCCGCCAGCGTCTGTGCGTCCGCGAGGAGCTGGGCCGGCTCGACGAGGAGGCGTGTCTGGCGGTGGTCCGCGACGCCGCCCCGGGACCGGCGCGCGCGGAACACGTCCGTCGCGTCTGGGAACTCTCCGTCGGCAACCCGTTGTTCGCCGTCGAGCTCGCCCGTGACCTGTCTGCCGGCGGCACCGGCGACCTCGCCCCCGAGGGGGTGCGGGAACTGGTTTCCGACCGGCTCGTACGGATCGACGCGGACGCCCGCCGCGTCGTCGAGGCGCTCTCCGTGGCCGGGGGCGAGGCCGCGCTGTCGGAACTGCTCGATGTCGCCGAACACGGGCTCCGGCCGCCGGTGTCCGGCGCCGCGGCGGCCGACGCCCTGGAGCGGGCCATCGCCGCCTCGCTCGTCGAGGAACGGCAGATCGTGGTGGCCGGGCGCCCCGTGGCCGGGGTGGCCTTCCGCCATCCGCTGGTCCGGCTGACGTGTTACGAACAGCTGACCGTGGTCCGCCGCAGGCAGCTGCACGCCGCGTTCGCGCAGGCCGTCCAACGACGCCGCCCCGACGCCGTGGACACCCTGGCCTCGCACTTCGCCCGCGCCGACGATCCGCGCGCCGCGGAGTACCTGCGCCGGGCGGCCGAGCGGGCCGCGGCCCTGTACGCCAACGACACCGCCGACCGCTACTACCGGGATCTCGTGGACCGGCTGGACATCGACGCGGCCCGGGCCCGGCTCGCTCATGCCCATGTCCTGCGGCGGATGGGCCACTTCGTCCAGGCGGCCGACACCGTGCGTCTCGCCCTGGCGGAGTTCGAGCGACGCGGCGAGCACGACGACGCGGTTCTCGCGGCGGCGCTGCTCGCCGAGACACTCGTCAAGGCGAGCGCCCCCCGGTCCGGCCGCAGGGCTCTGCGCGAACACCCGGTGACCGAGTACACCGCCCCCGAACCGGCCGCCGGCCACTTCCTGGCCCTGTCCGTCGTCCGGTGCGTCCAGGGACGGTACGCGGCCGGAGCAGAGGCTGCCCGGAGAGCTCTGGCGGCCGCGCGCGGCGTACCGGGAGCACGCGGTCAGGGGCTCGTGGCCCGCGCGTTCGCGCTGCAGGCCGCCAACCTGGGGCTGGCCGGCCGCTTCGACCAGGCGCGCGAGGCGGGTGACGAGGCACTGGCACCGGCCGAGGCGTACGGGGACCCCACCTTGCTCGGCTCGGTCCTGTCGACGCTGCGTGAGAACGCGCGGCGGTCGGGCAGGCTGCGCCAGGCCGTCGAGATCGGTGCCCGTGCGCTCGGGCTGGCCGAACAGTCCGGTGATCCGACCGCGGCGGCGTTCGAGCGGACGAACCTGGCCGAGCTGCGGCTCCTGCTGGAGGAGCCCGAGCCGGCCGGTGTCCTCGCCGAGCAGGCGGTCGCGGGCGCGGAGGCGTACGACGCGTGGTGCTTCCCCTACACGCTCGCGACGATGGCACGCGTACGGCTCTTCTCGGGAGAGACGGCGCAAGGCGTGGCCCTCCTGGACCGCGCCGAACGGGTCGCGGCGGCGCACGGAGACCGGCAGGCGGAGCACGAGGTACGCACGGCGCGTGCCGAACTGGCGCTGTACGCCCGCCGTCCCGACGACGCGCTGCGCGCCCTGGACGGGCACGCCGACGACGCTCCGGTACTGATGGCCTGGGCGGAGCTCCTGTCGGGGCGCACCGGCGCCGCGGTACGGCTCGCGCGCGCCGAGGTGGCGCGGGCCGAGCGCACCGGGGAGCGCCTCGCGGAGGTGGAGGCGCGGATCGTGCTCGGAACGTCCCTGTCCTGGCTCGCGCCGGCGCCGGAGGGCGCCACGGAGCTGACACGGGCCGAGTCGCTGGCCGGAGCACTGCCGTATCCGGCCGGGACGCGCCGGGCGATGTGGGCGAGGAGTCTGATGGACGAGACGCGGCATCGCTGAGCGCGTCGCAGCAAGCGCCGGCCCGTCCCTGTCGGCGAAGCGCCGGGATGCCGGAATGCTGCGTCGACAGTCACGACGAGGCATCCGGCATGCCACGCCTCCCCGCGAGGTCAGCGGTGCCTGGCGTCCCGTACCGTACAGCTGTCCGTGTCGGCCGGGCACCAGTGTGTCCGGCCCCCCACCAGGTGCAGTTCGAGGTCGGCGTCCGCCATTCCGTCGCGGTCGAGGGCGGAGCGCAACGCGCTGGGAGCGGGCTGCGGCGGGAGCCCAAGGACACCGATGACGACGGTGCCGTTCCGGGCCTCGACCGAGGCGAGCTGCCATTTTCCCGCCGCCGCCCACCTTTCGGCGACAGGCCTGGCGTCAGCGGCGAGCGTGCGATCCCGCGCGACGCTCACCGTGCCGCTCGTCAGGGGCACCGAGACCAGCAGGACGACGATCGCGACGGCCACCAGGGTCCATCCGCGGAACCGGCCGACTCGCAGCCCCGATTCCTGAGCCGCGCCCCGGATTCCGTAGAGCAGGAAGACGACTGTTCCGGTCGCCACGATGGCGGCCACGTTGGTCCCGAACAGCAGGGCGGCCTCGGCGGCGTCGTGGTACCGGCCGACCGTGATCAGCAGTCCGGTCACCGCGAGGGGCGGAACCAGCGAGATGGCGATCGCCACTCCGGGCAGGGTGTCGGAGATGTCGGCGCGGACGAGCGCGAAGGCGCCGACCGTCCCCGTGGCCAGAGCGGCGAGCAGGTCGATGAGGCGGGGGCTGATCCGCGAGGACACCTGGCTGTTGGAGGAGAAGGCGTCCGGCGGGGAGACGATCCAGCCGAGCAGCATGCCGATCACCACCACCGCCAGCGCCCCTCCGAGCACCAGCAGCACGCACCGTACGACCTGCGGCCGGTCGGCGAGAACGAGCGCGAGCGCGCTGCCGAGAATGGGGGTCATCAACGGAGCCACGATCATCGCGCCGATGACCGTGGCCGTCGAGTCCCCGACCACTCCGGCGCTCGCGATGACCGAAGCCAGCGCGAGCAGTCCCCAGAACCGTGTCGAGCTCGGGCTCCGCAGCGACCGGTCGATGAACAGGGTCTCCGTCATGCGGTGGACCGCGGTCACATCGACTGACGCCATGGCCGGTCCCCTCTCAGTGAGTCGGTCTCCGTCGAGCCGGCGCGAAACCGCTCCCGGAGACCTCGGGTCAGGGAGTGACGATCGGGAAGTCCTGGTCGCCCCCGTCGAGCACGGCGGCGAGCCGGCCGAGGACGGAGGCGTCGCCGTCGACCTGGATGCCCGCGTCGGCGAGCCGCTCCGGGGACAGGCCGCCGAGGGCGAGCGCCGGCAGGGCGCGGGCGGCAGTCCTCAGGGTGACGTCCGCGGTACCCTTCTGTTCCGCCGCGGAGTAGGTGAGTACGCCGTTGGCCAGACGGAGCCGGTACCGCTCGCCGGAGTCGGTGATGTGGACGTCGATGCTGAGAGTCTCCTCCCACGCCCTGGGGCCGTCGATCTGGATGGCGATCGCGTCGAACAGCATGGGCGGCGTGAGATTCGCGATGACGTCCGGCGACGCCGCGACCGTGGGGGTGCCGAACTGTCCCTGACGCAGCTCGGTGGCGCCGGACAGGTAGAAGTTGCGCCACGTGCCGTTCTCCGAGCCGTAACCGAGCTGCTCGTAGGTGTCGGCGAGCAGTTCGCGCGCCGCGGTGTGGTCCGGCTGGGCGAACACGACATGGCTCAGCACTTCGGCGGCCCACCGGAGGTCGCCCTGCTCGAAGGAGCCGCGCGCCTTGTCGACGACCGCGTCCGCGCCCCCCATGAAGTCCACGTACCGCTTGCCTGCCTCGACAGGAGTGTGCTGCCACAGGTGCGCCGGGTTGCCGTCGAACCATCCCATGTAACGCTGGTAGACGGCCTTGAGGTTGTGGCTCACCGAGCCGTAGTACCCATGGGTGCTCCACGCGTTCTCCAGCGCCGGCGGCAGCTGGAGGTGCTCGGCGATCTCGGTGCCCGTCCACCCCTTGTTGATCAGGCGCAGTGACTGGTCGTGCAGGTAGCCGTAAAGGTCCCGCTGGACGCTGAGGTAGTGCACCGCACGGTCCTGGCCCCAGGTGGGCCAGTGGTGCGAGGCGAATACGACGTCCGTTCCGTCGCCGAACAGGTCGATCGACTCGGTGAGGTAGTGCGACCACGAGTGCGGGTCCCGGACCACCGCGCCGCGCAATGTCAGCAGGTTGTGGAGGGTGTGCGTGGCGTCCTCGGCCGCGCACAGGGCCTTGAAGTCGGGAAAATAGATGAGCATCTCCGACGGCGCCTCCGTGTCCGGGGCCATCTGGAAGACCATGCGGACGCCGTCGACGACCTCTTCCTGACCCGTCCGCGTGATGTCCACGGTCGGTGGGATGAGGGTGATGGTGCCCGTCGACGTCGTCTGTCCCAGTCCGGCACCGACCTGTCCCTGCGGACCTCGGGCGAGTGCCGCCCCGTACATGTAGGCGGCCCGGCGCCCCATCGCGGTGCCGGCGTAGACGTTCTCGGCCACGGCGTGGTGGGTGAAGCCCGCGGGGGCCAGGACGGGCACCCGCCCGGCATCGACGTCATCCTGCGTGGTGACCCCCTTGACGCCGCCGAAGTGATCGACGTGCGAATGGGTGTAGACGACGCCGGTCACCTGCCGGTCGCCACGGTGCTCGCGGTAGAGCGCGATGGCCGCGGCGGCCGTCTCCTTGGACAGCAACGGGTCGATCACGACGACACCCGCGTCGCCCTCGACGAAGGTCACGTTCGAGAGGTCGAAACCGCGAACCTGATAGATCCCCTCGACCACCTCGAACAGCCCTTCTGTGGCCACCAGGCGGGACTGGCGCCACAGACTCGGGTTCACGGTGTCGGGAGCATCGCCGTCGAGGAACGCGTAGGTGTCGTTGTCCCACACGGTGGTGCCGTCCTCGGCCGTGACGGCGTGCGGTTCACGCCGCCCGATGAACCCTCGTGTCGCGTCGTCGAAGTCCTGTGCGTCGGAGAACGGGAGGCGCCGGCGCAGTTCCGCCTGCTGCTGAGCGATGAACGGCTGGGCCGGTTTCGGCGTCGAAGTCATTCGACCAGACTGCCCGTTTTGTCGCTGGAATCCCTCGCAGTGGAGGCGTGTCGATACGAATCCCCGTCCCGCCGGGAGGGTGGGCAGCCGTTCAGTGTGGACCCGTCGACGGCTCGCCATTTGGACCGGGCCGCCGAGGAGCGCGGTCAGCGCCACCCACGTGCTCGCGCGGTCCGCCGCCGCGTAGCGGTGCGGCTCGGTGGTGGACAGGCCCCCCGGGCCATGGGCCCGGGGGGCCTTCGCCGCCTCTACAGGCAGGGGCTCAGGCGAGGACCTTCGCCTTCGCTCTCTCGTACTCCTCCGGGTTCAGATCGCCGTTCCGCTTCATCTCGGCGAGCTTGGCCAGCTCCTCCACGTGCTCGCTGCCGCCCGGCCCGGCGGCCTTCCTCACGTACGAACGGAACGCCTTCTCCTGCTCCTTCGCCTCCGTGATGTCACGGTCCCGCATGCTCCGCCCCCGCAGGACAAGGTAGAGAAGAACCCCGAGGTAGGGCAGGACCAGGACGGCGATCAGCCAGCCCGCCTTGCCCCATCCGCTCAACGAGTGGTCCCGGAACAGGTCCGTGATCACCTTGAAGAGCAGGAAGAACCACATCACCCACAGGAAGAAGTACAGCATCGTGAGGAACAGATTCAGCAGCGGATAGTCGTCCATGGCCGTGGTCCTTCCACATCGCTCCGCGTCACACGGATCCGGATACCCAGCGATACCGACTCCCGGCAGGGGCCGCATCTCGGGCGCGGCCGGCCGGGGAAGGGGCCCACGCCGCGTGACCGCCAAGACGAGGCGCTCACGGCAGCCCGTCCTCGCGTTCCTGTCACCGGCCTCAGCCGAGCCCGGGGGCCGGTACCGGGCCCTGTGCCGGCTCCCAGGCCGCCGCGCACAGGGACTCGGCCACGGCGGCCGTGTACCGGGCGGCGGCGAGCCAGTGGGTGGCGAAGCCGTCGGTGTCGGCAGGCAGGAGGCGACCGAAGAGGTCGCGCTCACGTCGGGCCGCCGAGGCGCACAGGGCGATGAGGAGGCCGGCGGCCGTGGGGAGGCCCGCGCGGCGGATCCGGCGGGCCTCGGCGGTTACGTCGCCCAGCAGGCCGAGGGCGGCACGGCCCGCCGGGACGGTCTGCTCGACCCGGCGCTCCAGGAGGTACAGGGGGGATTGTCCTGCGCTCCCCCCGGGCTGGGGCGGTGCGTGGTGCACGGGGGCAGCCGGGTCCGGGAGGTCGGCTCGGCGCAGGCGGTCGAGGCCGAGGTCGATCGTGCCCTCCCCGGTGGGATGCGAGCAGGCGAGGAGGGTGAGCCGGGGGTGGAGGGCGGGCACCAGACGGCCGATGGTCCTCAGCCGTGTCCCCGGTGCCGTGGCCAGCAGCATCAGATTGTCGCGGTGGGCGAGCGCGGGGTCGTCGTCGGCGACGGTGAGCCGGACGTGGATGCCTCCCTCGCCCAGCGCGAGCAGGCAGGTGCCGCCCGGCTCCCTCACCGCGCCGAGGAGTTCCACATCCAGGAAGAGCAGGTCGCTGCCGCCGTCGGCCGGATCCGCGTAGCGGGAGGTGGACCGCAGGGCTCGGGCGGCCTGTTCGGACACCGGTGTCTCCCACAGGGCGGCGAGCGGCGGCTCCGTCCACGCCGCGCCCCCGGCGGTAACGGCCTTGACTCCCTTGCCGGCGCCCAGCCTGCCGTCCGGTGAGACCGTCGCCCCCGAGACCGCCAGACCGGCCCGGCCCAGCTCCCGGTGGGTGAGCGCGCTGTCCCCCAGCCGCACGGCCCGGTCGGCCACACCCAGCGCACGCCCGGCACCCCCCGGGGCCACGTCACCGACCGTGAAGAGACGGCCGCCGGCCCCGGCGACCCAGGTGCGGACGCCGCCGTGCCCCGAGCCGGTGACCACGGGTTCGGTGAACAGGCCGTACAGGCGCAGCGAGCCGTCCGGGCTGTACGGGCGGCGTACGCGTCCGCTGACGGCGGCCAGCTCCGCCCCGGACGCCGCCCCCACCCGGTGTGCGGTGCCCAGGAGTTCGGCCAGGGCCGTGACGAGGGCGGAGGTGCGGTAGGACGGGTCTCCGGCGCGGGCCGCGCGCAGCAGCGTGACGACGGACAGCGCTGCACCGGCGGCGCGCGGCAGGTGCTGGAGCCGGGCGGTGTGCGCGGCACGGAGGAGGGCCGACTGGGTGACGGCGCCGGCCCCGTCGACGCCGGCCTCCAGCACGGCGGCGGCCGCCGACCACAGGGCGCCGGCTGCTCCACGCTGGGCCGGGCTCGCCACCTCGGGCGAGGAGACGGAGCCGGGGGCGTCCGGGGTGGGGGCGCCGGGGGTGCGGGCGCCGGGGGTGGGCGCGGGGTCCGTCGCGGAGGCCGGTCCGGGTGACGCCCCGGTGGGTTCGTCGACGGGCTCCGGTGCCAGGTCCGCCGTGGGGGCGGCGCAGGCGGCGGCCGCGCGGTGGACACATGCCGGAGCGAGGAGACAACCGCAGGTGATGGCGTCCGCCGTCGCCACCACGCCGCCCGGGGCGTGCAGGCGCAACTCGGTGTCGTCGTCGACCGCGATCGTCACCGTGTCCCCGTCGCGATGCGCCGGGCGGGCTCCGAGCTTGGTGACCGCAGCGTCCAGCCGCTTGCGCAGCCGGGGTGAGAGGTCTTCCACGAGCGTGGCCGTGACCTCCGGTGCGACGCGTGGCAACCGGTCGGCGTTCATGCGGTCTTCTCCCCTATCCAGCGGGCCAGTTCGAGCGGACTGAGGGCTGCCACGGGCATGCCGGCGGCCACTAGCTGACCGGCCACGCCCGTCGAGTAGCGGGGCCGGCCGGCGTCGTCGAGGCTCGCGCACCCGAGGACGTGGCAGCCGGTGTTCACCAGGGCCCGCACCTCGGCCAGCAGCCCGCCGAGCGGCGCGCCCTCCTCGAAGTCGCTGATGACGACGACGAGCGTGCGGGTGGGCACCTCGATCAGACTGCGGGCGTGCCGCAGCCCGGCGGCGATGTGCGTGCCCCCGCCCACGCTCACCTCCAGCAGGAGGGAGAGGGGGTCGTGCACATGGCCGGTGAGGTCGACGACCTCCGTCGAGAAGGCCAGGAAATGAGTGCTCAGGGTCGGCACCCCGGCGAGCACGGAGGCGGTCAGCGCGGACCAGATCGTGGACGCCTCCATGGATCCTGAGACGTCGGTGACCAGGATCAGGCGCCAGTCGGCCGACCGGCGGGCGCGACTGCGGAACACCGGCTTCTCGGGTATCACCTGGACCGTTCCGTCGGCTGTCCGGCGTGCGGTGGCGAGGTTGGCGCGCAGCGTGCGCGGCAGGTCCAGGCGGCCCCCGGGGCGGCGGGTGGGCCGGACCGTCATCGTGCCGGTGAGGGCGGGCCGCAGCCGGGTGGCGAGCTGCCGGGTCAGTTCGTCGACCAGGCGGCGGACCAGGGGCCGGAGCGCGGCAAGGCGGGCTTCGGGGAGGCCGCCGGCGTACCGCAGGATCGTCCGGAGCAGTTCTACGGAGGGCGTGGCGGCCGCCGGGTCGAGTGCGGTGAGGACGTCCTGCCGCCCTGTCATGGCTGCGGCGGCGAGGACCTCCTCCCGGACGCCGGGGCCGAACAGCGCGGCAAGTTCCTCGGACCACTCGCGGACGCCGGGGAACGACGGTTCCCGGCCGCCGCCACCGCGGCCGGGGCCGGGCAGCCCGCTGCGGGAACCCTCGCCGTGTCCCGCGCCGTAGAGCTCGTCCAGAGCTGTCGCCAGGCGGGCGGCGCCGGACGGCAGTTGATCGGGGCGCCGGCCGAGCACGAGCCGCCACCGGTCGGCGGGCGCGACGGTCCGCGCGGGGGTGGCCTCGGGAACGGCCGCGGTGGAGGGTTCGGTGGTGGGTGCGTCGGTCGGGCGCGTCGTGACGGGGTGGCCGGACGGCGGCGGGAGCCGGTCGTCGTGTCCTGGTGGCGGAACGGGCAGACCGAGGCCGGCCAGGAGTTCACGGGCCGCGAGGTCGGCGGCCGTCCGGCGGGCCTGCTCGGCCGGGTCGTCGGCGTCGAGGGTGTCCACCCGTTCGCCCAGCCGCTCTTCGACGGTGTCCAGCAGCCGGTCCCGGGCGGCCGGGCTCAGGGTGTCGAAGCCACCGCGCAAGGCCGGCAGCCGGGCCAGGAACGCGGTGTCGTCCAATGCGACGATCCGGTGCAGCAACGGGTCGAGGGCTTCGGCGCCGACGGTCAGGAGCGGGCCCGCCACCGTCAGGACGCCGGTGAGTCGGGCGGTGAGCGCGCTCCGGGAGGTGCTGTCCACGGCGCCGTCCACCCAGGAGGCGACACGCCTCCCGAAGGTCTCGGCCTCTTCGTGGCCCGTGAGCACCCTGACTCCCCCGGCGGCTGCGGCGATCATCGGCGTGCCGTCGGCGGCCAGCCGGGCGAGGGCGTCGGTGAGCCGGATGCCGCCCACCCGGTCGGCCCGCTGGGCCAGTTCGAGCAGCGCGCGGGCGTCCTCGGGCTCCTCGGAGCCGGTCAGGCCGTGGACCTGGCGGACCGCGGCCGAGGTCAGGAGTTCCGCCGCGCGCGCGGTGCTGGAAGCACGGTCGGTGGGGATCGCCGACAGGGTTGAGGGGTCATCGGGCACGGTCAGGCCCGGGAGGTGGCCGGCATCGATGCGATCCAGCAGGTCGAGCCCTGCGAGGAGTTCGGGAAGGGTGCCGCTCGCGGGGAGTACGGCCGCCACTTCCGTCAGCCGTTCGCCGGCCAGGGCCGGGAGCCCGCACGCGGCGGCATCCGTGAGGCCCCGGACGACCTGGGCTGCCGTCGGGCCGCCCTCCGCGCGCTCGGCCGCGTGCCGCTGCCGCAGCACGCCCTCGGCCGCCTGGGCCGGGGTGACGCCGCGGACCCCGGCCGCGGTGAGCATCGCGGCTGTCGCCGGAGTCCACCGCACCTGCCAGCGCGTCGTGAGCCCTTCCGTCCCCGCCGCGCCGGTCACCCCCTGCTCCTGGGCGTAAGGGATGCCGCACACCGTCAGCCTGCGCAGCAGCAGTTCGCGGCGCAGGTCCAGGGAGGAGCGCGCCGGGTCGAGCCGGAGATCGCGCGGTGTCCTCCCGTGCGCGTCCTCCGGGCCGGGGAGGGAGAGCGCCGCGGTCTCGGCCTCGACGGCGGGGCCCAGTCCGCCGCGTGGAGCGGCGGGCGCGGGCCGTCCGGTACGGGTCCCGACGAGTACGCGTTCGAGGGCCTGGGCGACGGCGCGGCCCGTGCCATAGGTCTCGCCGCGCCCCAGCACCGTCTGCACGGCTTCCAGGAGTTCACCGCGGCCGGGGGCGGGCAGGTCGCGCAGACGGGCCAGGTCTCCGGCCACCCGCACGACCTCCCGGCCGTCCGCCGGGCCGTAGGGGTGGCCCTGTTCGCGCAGGGCGGCGCAGACGCGGACCGCGGTGCGGATCAGTGCCTCGTGCAGCGCGGCCGGGTCTCCGGCGGCGTCCAGTACGGTGTGCTGCCACTCCGGGTCCCGGATGCCCGCCGGGTAACCGGACCGTGAGTCGAGCAGTGGGTACGTGTACGGAACGAGGGAGACCGTGCACGCGGCCGGCTCGGCAGCGGCGGTCGCGTGGCCGTCCGCGGCCGGCTCGGACGCGGCACCCGACACGCCCGGCGTGTCCGGTGCGAGGCCCCCGGCGGCGGGCGGCAGCAGCGCCGGGGCGTGGAAGGCTCCCACCACCACGGCCGGCCGCCGACCGCTCGCCAGGGCCTCGGCGACATGCCCGCGCATACAGGCCTCGCGCGCCAGGTCCGTGCCGTGCACCCCGCTCCCCGCCTCGGCCTCCTGTCGCAGCGCCCAGCCGGTGAGCAGGGCGGCACGGCGGAGCGCCTCCGGTGTCGAACCGGGCGCCAGGGCTTCCACCAGCCGGTCCCACAGGTCGTCGCCGTCCCGGCCGGTGAGCCGCGACCGGAGCGCGACGGACAGTCCGTGCCCCTCCCCCGGCAGGGGTGCGGAGTCGGGGCCCGGGACCGGGGCCGGGATGTCCGGACCGGCCCCCGCCCACGCCCGGTCGGCCAGCGGCAGATCGCAGGCCACAGCCGGGACCCCGTTCCTGGCCGCCCAGCGCAGAGCGGCCAGTTCGGGCGAGAAGTCCGCGAACGGGTAGAAGGCCGGTCCTCGTTCGCCCGCCGGGGCGGGCCCCGGTCTGTCGGCGGGCACGGCGGCCAGAGCCACCGGGGCCTCGGTCTCCTCGTGGGCGAGCCAGCCCAGCCAGGACTGGAACTCGGCGGGCAGCTCGACGAGGAGGACGTCGGGGGCTGCCGCGTCCAGCAGTGCCGGGAGGGCGGCCGCAAGAGAGGGGGCGTGGTGCCGCACCCCGATCAAGAACGGGAGCCCGGGTCCGGTCGCCGCGAGGGCCGCCGCCGCGGCCTCCGGGGTGACCGGTCCGGCCGCGGGCCTGCCGGGCCCGGCTGCCGGGCCCTGGGCCAGGAAAGCGGCCGGCGCGCCGGCGGGCGGCGACACCTCTGCGGTGGACCGCGTCTCGGGGTTGGTCGGCTCGCTCATCCGTCAGTTCTCCAGCACCGCGCGCAGGTCCCACAGGGCACGCCAGGTGGCCGACCCCTGCTCCGCGCGTCTGCGCACCGGCCCGTCCCAGTAGCCCAGGAGCCGCGCCGCGTCGGCGGGGTCGTCCTTCCGTACGACGCCGAGCAGATGGCCGGGCACGAGGGAGAGCACGTCCCGGTCACCGGGGAAGTACGCGGCGGCCAGGCCCAGGGAGCCCGCGACGGAGACCGCCTCCGCCGTGCTCATGACCGTGGAGGGGCGCTCGACCTCCCAGCCCTCCGCGGAGCGGCCCTCGCGCAGGTCCCGGAAGGCGGTGACAAGCGCTTCGAGTACAGCGTCGTCCACCTGGTAGGAGGCGCCCACGCGTTCGACGGCTGCCCGCGACTGACGCCGGACGAGCGCGGTCTCGGCGTCCACGTCCCCGATGGGCCCCACGGTCTCGAAATTGAAGCGCCGCTTCAGTGCCGCGGACATCTCGGAGACGCCCTTGTCCCGCAGGTTGGCGGTGGCGATGAGCGTGAACCCTGGGGCCGCATGCACCTGGGACCCCTCGCCGCCGGCGAGCTCGGGGACGGCGATCCGCCGCTCGGAGAGCAGGGACACGAGAGCGTCCTGGACCTCCGGCAGGCAGCGGGTGACCTCCTCGACGCGGGCGACGGCCCCCCGGGTCATGGCGGCGAGTACCGGGGAGGGCACCAGGGCCTGCTCGGTGGGGCCCTGGGCGAGCAGCAGCGCGTAGTTCCAGCCGTACTTGAGCTGGTCCTCGGTGGTGCCGGCGGTGCCCTGCACGGTGAGCGCGCTGGTCCCGCAGACGGCCGCCGACAGCAGTTCGGAGAGCATGGACTTGGCGGTGCCCGGCTCGCCCACGAGGAGGAGTCCGCGCTCTCCTGCCAGGGTGACCACGCACCGTTCGACCAGGGCGCGCTCGCCGACGAACTTCTGCTCGATCACCAGGCGGCGCGGCACCCCGTCTCCGGGCCGGGCGTCCTTCGGCAGACCCAGTGCCTCGCCCGCGCTGCCCATCACGAAGGTGACGACGGCGCGCGGGGTGAGCAGCCAGCCGGGCGGCCGGGGGCCGGAGTCGTGGGCGGCGAGGAAGGCCAGTTCGGTGGCGTACCGGTCCTCGGGTGGTGTGATCTGGCGGTGCTGCAGGCCGGGCGGCGTCGCCTGGCCGGGGACGCCGCCCGTGGTGCTGTCCTTGGTGGTCGTGGTGTCGTTCGTCATCAGCGGCGGCCCTTCCGGGTTGCGCGGGTGTCCAGTTCTTCGAAGGCCGGGGCGTCGCCGCCGCGGACCCGTGCCCAGGCTGCTGCGAACAGCGCGGGCACGGGGAGGTCGGGCAGGGTCCGGGCGGGCCCCGCGACGGGATACAGGCGTTCCTTCCAGGTCTCCAGCGGCAGCCCGGGGGCGCCGCGTTCGATCCAGCCGCAGGGGAGGAACAGGGTGCGTCCGGCGCGGGAGCGCTTCGCCTCCACCACGAGGCCGGTGGCGGCGAGCTCCGCCCTGGCCTTCTTGGCCCGTGCCGGCTTCCACCCGGTCCAGCGGACGCAGTTGCGGTCCGTGGGGTCGGGCAGGGCCAGCAGCATCAGGTAGAGGGCGGCGGTGTCCGCGCTCAGGCTCAAGGCTGCGGCGGCCTCGGCCACCAGGTCGGGCACCGCGCGCGTCGGGTCCTGGGCCGGGTGGTGCGGGGAGCCGTCGGGGGCACCCCCCGAGACCAACGCGTCCGTCTCCTCTCCCAGCAGTGCGCGCAGCGCGAGCACATCGCCGGTGCTGTGAGGGCTGACGATGCCTTCGACAAGGCCGAACGCCGGGTCGTCGGGGCCTGTCAGGCCGGCCGGGCGAATCAGCAGCTTCTCGCTGCTTCCGTGGCCGGGGGCGAGAAGCAGCGCCGTGCCGGCCCGGACCAGACCGTCGGCGTCCGCCCCGCCGGACTCGGGGAGCCCGTGGGCGGCGCGGACCGCGGGGCCGATGGAGCCCCCCGAGTCGCTCCAGTCCAGACCGAGGTCCAGCACCAGACCCTGGTCGGCGAGGCGACCGCGCAGGGCCGCCAGCCCGACGGGCAGGTGCGCCCGCAGGGGGTGCCCGTACGGCAGCGTGTAGGCGAGGGTACGCAGGGCGGTCAGGGCTGCGTGGACCGCACCTCGTGCGCCCACCCGGCGCAGGGCGGGGCGGCCGGTGCCGCCCGGGATTTCGGTGCCGTGGGAGAGCCAGCTCCGGTGGCCGGCGTTGAGGACCAGGTCGACGGCGCCCGGGGTCGTACCGGACAGGTCGAGGTCCAGTTCCTCGGGGACACGGACGAGGGAGGCCAGGCGCTTCTGCCAGACCTCGGCAGCGGTTCGGACGTCGGGACCCGTGGACCACAGCTCGGCCGGGTCCGCGGGCAGCAGCGCCTTCAGAAGGGCGTGCCGGTCGTCACGGGGCAGGGCGGCCAGCCTTGCCTGGGTCGCCTCGAAGGCACGCGTCTTCGCCCCGAGCAGCGCGAGTGCCTCGGGGCCGGGCTCCTCGACGGCTGCCGACAGCAGGGCGGCGGACTGGAGGGGACCGATCCCGGTGGCCGTGTGGAACGCCTCTGCGGCCTCCGGACGCCAGGGTGCCGGGCCCTGTTCCCGTACCAGTGCGGTGAGCCGGGTGAGCCGGTCCCGGGGGATGCCCTCCCGGTGAACGTGCTCGTGGTCCATGGTGAAGCCGGCGACAGGGCCGAAGGTGCCGGTCGGGTCGTGGTCCAGGGCGAGCCAGCGTGCCGCGTCGTTCCGGGAGTTCCGGCCGCGGCTCGCGATGACCACGACGGTGCGGGCGCCCTTGCGCAACACCTGGCCGAGGCGGTGCACGGCCTCGGGGCGGCCGGATCCGGGTGCCCCTTCGACGAACGGCTCGACGAGCTCCACCTGCCGGACCGTGCCGGCCGGGTCTGCCATCGGGCCTGCGGCGAGAGTCTCCAGCAGTACGAGGAGACCGGTGCGGTGCTCGGGGGAGGTGGTCGCCGAGGCGGCCCGGTAGGCCAGTTCGGGCAGCTTGTCGAGGAGGGAGGTCCAGTCCGAGGCGTCGCTGGGCACGGTGTACTCGTCCCGCTGCCAACCGTCCACGGGGGTGAACGGAATCTTGGACGGCGTGGGCGGACCGAACGCGGGCTCGCCGCCGAACACGTGGTTGACGGCGAGGATCTGCCGGATCACGGTCCACCGGAGCCCGCCTCCCCACCAGCTGCCGTGCATCCGCTCGGATGCCCAGGCGGTCGCATGACGCACGGTCAGGTCGTCGGCGTGCTCGGGCTCGTGCTCGAAGAACATGCCCTGGACGTGGGCGGGGTTCCGGGGAGTGACCGGCTGGGCGGGCTGAGGTGGTTCCACATACCGGAGGACCGCGACAGCCCGGTCCACGGCGTTCCGGACGATTGCGGTGACGCCTGCGAGAAGCCTTGCGTCGGACACCTCGGGCAGCGCCCGGGCGACAGCCTCCTGGCTCAGTTCCCACGCCGACGGCCCGGTGTACTCCTCGACGGCCCGGAATGCCTCCGTGTGCTGGGCGACCGCATCGACGACCTTCTTGAACAGCTCGCTCGCGCGGGAGTCCGTCATGTCGCGCAGGGCGGCGGAGCCCCGCTCGTCCCTTGGGCGCAGAGCGTGCCAGTAGGCGACGGGAGGCAGGTAGGGGGTGCCGGCCGCGTTGTTCCCGCCGGAGGAGCCGGGGGTGACGGACCACAGGCTGCCGCCGATGCCGTCCGTGTCCTCCGGGTACGCCTCGACGGAGCGGTGACGCAGGACCATGACCGGCCGGGACCCGCCGGGCAGGGTGAGGGCGCCGAGCGGCACCGGAGAGCTGCCGTCGGGCAGCGGGTGCGGCAGGGTCACCGTGTGGCCGTCGGGGGTGCCGGCGACGGTCCGGTGCCCGTCGGCGGGGGCGGCCGTGCCGGGCTCGGCCACGGTACGGCGGACCCAACGGCCGAGGACCGTGCCGTCCGTACCGAACGGGGTGCTCTCCAGACCGGGCTGGACGGGCAGCACCTGGCAGTGTTCGGCGAGCAGCCGGCTGCCGTCCCGCACCCCGGAGCGAAGAAACGCGGGGAGGGACGCCCGGCCGTGCGTGCCAGCCGCCGGGTCGTACTCCAGCCACACCCGCTGCGTGCCCTGGTGGCCTTCCCGCCAGTGGCCGGTGCCGTCGGAGATGACGGCGCGCTGGGGCGGGAGCGAGGTGTCACCCGCGTGCAGGGCCTTGCCTCCGGTGGCGCGGCCACCGTGGGGCAGCGGCAGGCAGACCTGGTCCGACGGGCCGGAGCCGCCCCAGCGGGGGATCTGCTCGCCGCCGACGCCGAACACCTCGGCGGGGCGGTGCGACCAGTAGCCGCGCTGCTTGCCGTCCTCCCACCAGATGACCAGCAACTCGCCGTCGACGTACCGGAAGGCGAGCGTCCGCCAGTGGTCGACGGTGGCGGGCACCCGCAGGGTGTGCCGCAGGAGAACGCCGTCCGGGCCGATGACGACGGCCCGTTCGCGCGTGTTGAGGATCAGCGCGGGCCAGGCACCGGTGACGCCGACGCCCTCCGAGCGCCGGTGCCGCGGGCCCGCGGCGGCCTTGGCTGCCTCGGCGGCCAGCTCCGTGTAGGCCTCGTCCAATGCGGACCAGCCGAGTTCGTCGAGAACGCCGGTACGCAACGTGGAAGCCAGCAGTGGCACCACGTCGTGGCCCTCGAGGAGCCGCACGGCCTCCGGAGCGACGTCCGCGACCACGGCGCGGAACGAGGAGAGCCTGTTGAGGGCGGTGTGCAGCCCGGGGAGTCCTCGCGCGGCCGTGTACTCCTCGGCGCGGGCGGTCATCCACTCCCGCAGGATCTCGGAGAGCACCGGGTGCCCGGCCAGCTTCGCCATGCCCGCGTCGCCCAGCCGCTGACCGTGCCGGTCGCCGAGGCCACCGACGTCCCGGCTCAGCAGGGCGCGGAACACCGGCCGTGCGGCGACGGCGGTGAGATCCCGCGCACCGGGCGTGGTGTCGGTGAGCCAGGGGCCGCAGGAGACGCCGAGCGACCGTGCGCCCGCGTCCTGTTCGGCCGGCTCGGCGACGGGCACGCCGGAGGCCAGGCAGAGGTCGAGGAGGTCCAGATCGGCGGTGCGCTGCCAGCGGCCCTGGAACAGCTCGACGGGGTGCCCGTCGGCGCGCAGCCGGTCCGCCATCCGGGCGGCGAGGCCGAGGGTCTGCGGGCTGCGGCCCGAGGTGGCCCGGTTGCGCCGGCGGTGGGCCTCCCAGCGGGCGAGCCAGTCCGCCGGGGAGACGGCGGGGGCGCCGAAGGGGGCGGAGGCGTCCGGGAGGGCTGTCAGCAGGTCCTCGGCACCGGATTCGGCCAGCAGGGCGAGCCACTCGGAGTCGCCGTCCGTGTCCCGGCCGCTCTCCGTGAAGGTCTCCGGGAACAGGCCGAGGAGCCGGACCCGCACGTCACCGTCCCGTCGGGCAAGAGCGACGAGCGCGGAGCGGTAGGCCGTCCAGAACGAGGCGGGAGCGCGGACGACTCCGGGGGAGCCGATCAGATCGGCCACCAGCTCGCCTTCGGCGGCCTCCCGGTCCAGCCCGGCGGCCTTGACCAGCGTACGCACGTCCTGTGGGAGCGCCGCGTACGGCGGCATGCCGGCCGCGCAGCGCTCGACCAGCAGGCGGCGGAACTGCGCCCAGGCGTCCGCCGGTGCCAGCCGGGCGACCAGGTCCCGCACGTACTGTCGCAGCGCCTTGACCGTCAGCGCGCCGGCGAGGGCGAACTCGAGGAAGACGGCCCGCTGCCGGTCCTCGTCCACGACCAGCCCGTGCACCCGCTCGGCCTCGCGGGCCTTGCCGAAGAATGACGCGGCGTAGGTGGTGTTCTCGGCCTGGAGGAAGAGGCGCGCCACCTGCTCGTAGTAGGTGGGGAGGAAGTGGGGCACGGCCCGGCCGAGCCGGGTGCCGAGCGCGTCGAAGCCCTCCTTGGCCGCCCCCGCGCGGGTCCTGGCCTGCCGGCCCAGCCGCTCGATGTCCTTGACCAGGGCCAGGGCGTGATGCCCGTTGGCCGGGTCGTTGACCAGCGCCCAGGCCGGAAAGCCCAGCGTCTCGCGGCGCACCTGGCCCACGACAGGGGCCTCGGCGGCCCGGGCCAGCCCGAGGAACTCCAGGGCCAGGTCCTCTGCTTCACCGAGGGTGCCGGGCACGAGCCGGACCACGGAGCGGTCGCCGAGGGCGGTGTGCGTGTACGTGCGGGCGGTCAGCGCGTCGGCGTCGTCCCGGTCGGTGGTGCCGGCCGGAAGGATCGCACCCGCGTCCAGCAGGGCCGCCGCGCCGGCGGCGTATGTGCCCTCGCCCCGGGTCTGGGCGGGGAGGGACGCAGTGCCCGCCGCCGTGTTCGTGCCGGTGTCCGTCGTCGTGATGCTCATGCCGCCCGCTCCTCGTCCGCCACGTCGCGGCCGGCGTAGAGCGCCGCCGCCATGCGCATGCCCTCGGACCATGCGACGGGGCCGACCTCTGCCGCCGTCAGCGCGCGTCCCGCAGGGTCGGTCCAGCCCAGGGGGCCCGTCTCGGTGTCGTACTCGTCGTATCCGTCGTGCTCGCCGATCCAGATGCGCGCCTCGACGGTGGCGCCGTCCTCGACGACCGGGCAGACCGCGTATCCGCCGCGCGACCGGTACCCGAGCTGGGTGACCCGCCCGTGCAGGAAGCGCAGTTCCTTGAACACACCGCCGGCGTAGGTGTCGACGGAGGTGGTCTCCGGGGCGAGGCCCGGCGGGCGGCGCCACACCTCGCGGAACAACTGCTCCACGTTCTGCCTCACGCCCAGTTCGACCGCGAACTCCCGCAGGTCGTCGAGGTCGTCGAGGAGGACGGGGTGGGACACGCTGACGACGTCCGGGGTGATGCGGACCGTGTCGCCGTCCAGGTCGACGAGACCCAGGCCGCGGTCGGGATCGACATCGCGCAGGAACCCGGCCACCCCGCCGTCCGCGCCGGTGACCACCGCGTCCCGCAGGGCCGCCTGCCACGCCGGGTCGGGCCAGACCCGGGCCAGCACGGCCGTGGGAACGGGCAACGAACGCACCATCCACTGCTCGACGTCGGTCAGGCACCGCCGTTCGTGCCGCTCGAGCCACTCGGTCAACTGCCGGAGCCCGACGACCGCCGGGTCGTCCTTCAACTTGGCCGGGACGGACTTCAGCCGTCGGCCCTTCCCGTTGCGGCAGACCACCTTGCCCGCCTCCAGGGCGACTTCGTAGTCGCCCGCCGTAACCCACCCCATGCGCTGTTCTCCCCGTTTTCCCGGACGGCCGCCGGGCCGGCGGCACGCTGATGAAACCCGTCGGCGGCAACGCACCGTGACGAGTGGAGGAAACTCTAGGCGCCACCAGTGACAATCAGTTCGGGTACCTCCGCCCGTAGTACGGGCCCGCATCTCCGGAAGCCACCGGGGTCTCCGGCTCGGGTGGTCCGGACGACCCGGTACAGTGCGCGCCGGCAGCCTGGTTCCTTGAGGAGGGGAAGCGTGACGGACACCGACGAGGCCCGGTCAGCCGACGGGACGGCGCGTGCGCCCCGGCGGAGCCGACTGAACCGCCTGATGCGTTACATCCCTCTGATCGCCCCGGTCCTGCTGTGGGCTGTGCCCTGCTGGGTGCTGCTGCACGCCGGCCAGCACTGGCCGCTCCCCGTGACGCTGGGCGGCACCGCCCTGTTCGTCCTGGGTCTGGTCGCCATGCCGCTGACGATGGCGCGCGGTCACGGCCGGCGGCAGCAGGACCGGGCGGCGATCGTCGGGGACACCCTCCTCGGGGTCGGCTGGGTCCTGTTCACCTGGTCCGTCCTGCTCGGCGTCCTGCTGCGCCTCGCCCTCACCGTGACCGGCGTGGGCGACGGGCAGCACCGGGCCCGGGTCGTCACCTGGGCGGTCCTCGGCGTAGCCGCCGTGCTGCTCGCCTGGGGGTACGCCGAGGCCCGCCGGGTTCCCCGGGTGCGGCGGCTCGACGTACGGCTCCCCCGCCTCGGAGCCGGCTTGGACGGTACCCGGGTCGTCCTGATCACCGACACCCATTACGGCCCGCTCGACCGCGCCCGCTGGTCGGCGCGGGTCTGCGCGAAGGTCAACTCGCTGGAGGCCGACCTGGTCTGCCACACCGGCGACATCGCGGACGGCACGGCACGACGCCGCCGCGCCCAGGCCGCTCCGCTCGGCACCGTGCGGGCCACTCGGGCCCGGGTCTACGTGACCGGGAACCACGAGTACTACAGCGAGGCCCAGGGCTGGGTCGACCTGATGGACGAGCTGGGCTGGGAGCCGCTGCGCAACCGTCACCTGCTGCTCGAACGCGGCGGTGACACCCTTGTGGTCGCCGGCGTCGACGACGTCACCGCCGAGTCCTCCGGCCTGGCCGGCCATCGTGCCCACCTCGCCGGAGCCCTGGACGGCGCCGATCCGGACCTGCCCGTCCTGCTCCTGGCCCACCAGCCCAAGTTCGTCGACCGGGCCGCAGCCGAGGGCATCGACCTCCAGCTCTCCGGCCATACCCACGGCGGCCAGATCTGGCCCTTCCACCACCTGGTCCGCATCGACCAGCCCGCTCTCGCCGGCCTCAGCCGGCACGGCACCCGCACTCTTCTCTACACCAGCCGCGGTACCGGTTTCTGGGGTCCGCCGTTCCGCGTCTTCGCCCCCAGCGAGATCACCCTGCTCGTGCTCCGCTCCCCACTCCTGCCCGCGTCGCCGTGAACACCGGGCCGGTTCCGGCCTGCGGCGCCTTCACCGCTGGGCGTCGGCGACCCACTCCGTGAAGCGTTCCAGCAGGCGCCTGCCCGTCGGGTTCCGCTCGGACAGGATCATGACCTGGAAGACGTGCGGCATCGCCTCGTACACCTCGACGGACACCCGGGTTCCGGCGTCGGAGGCCGCCTGCGCGAAGCGCAGGGTGTCGTCCAGGAGCGCCTCCGCGGCCCCGACCGTGAACAGCAGCGGCGGAAGGCCGTCCAGGTCGCCGTGGATCGGTGACTGCGGGGCCTGGTCCGGCCGGGCACCGCCCAGGTACTGGCCGATGAGCCGGGTGAGCAGGGAGCGGTCGACCCCTGAGTCGTACGGGGCGTTGGCCTCGATGGACGGACTGGACAGGGTGAGGTCGGTGATCGCGGAGTTGGCGATGACGGCTGCCGGGAGGGCGGTATCCGACTCCTTGAGGGCGAGCAGGGCGGACAACGCCAGCGTGGCCCCGGAGGACTCCGAGAAGACGACGATCTTCGCGGCGGGCACCCCCTGGTCGAGCAGGCTCCGGTAGACGGTGACGACGTCGTCGAGCGGAGCCGGGTAGGGGTGGGCCGGGGCCAGGCGGTAGTGAACGACGAGCACGGGGCGGGCGGTCGCCTCCGAGATCCGGTGGGCCGTCAGGTTCATCAGCTCCGGCATACGGTGCTCGAATCCGCCCCCGTGGACGTAGAGCACCACGCCCTCCTCGACGGACGCCCCGCCCGCCCTCACCCAGACCGCGGTCACACCTGCGCTCCCGGGCAGCACCGGGTCCAGTCCGGCGTCGGCCGGGAGCGCGTAGGACCGGCCCCCGAGGCCGGCCAGCTCGGACATGACCGCGTCGGCGGCTGTGGTGGGGTCGGGCTCGGCGGGTATGCGTGTGATGTCCATGAGCAGAGAGCTATCAACTGGTCATGGGACACGGCAACGCGATTTGATGTCGTGCCGCGTCGGTGCGGCGTCCGCAGCGGTCGCGGGGCGCCCGTCCGCCGGCCGGCCGTCGGCGACTCCGTGGCCAAGACACCGCGGGTGCTGGACGCGCCGGCGCAGCCGGAGGCCCCGCACCCGCTCGGAGAGATCGCCCAGCCCTCGGGCGTGCCCGAGGCGAGCGTTCACCGCGTCCTCGGCACACTGATCTCCGAGGGTCACGCGGTGGGTGCCCTCTCGGTCTCCGCGCTGACGTTCCTCGTCTCCGAGGAGTTGCCGGCCTCCGCGGACGACGTATGAGAAATTCCTGCCCTCGTCCGGGCATCAGCACACGCGGGGGTGGCCCTCAGAGTGTGAGACGGTCGGCGATGGGCCGGGCGTACAGGATGCGGGCTCTCAGGGCTTTCGTCCGTCCGAACTGCTCCGCCATCTCACGGAAGAGTGTCACCTGACCGTCGATCTCCTGCTGAAGCTCGTTCTCCTTCTGCTGTGCAAGCTGCTCTCTCGTCTTGAGGGCGTCCTTGGCCTGCTGATTCCGGTTCGAGCTCTCCTCGATGTTCTTCCCCAGTTTCTTGATCTCCTTCCGGACCTTGGACAGCCCGTCCTCGGCCCCGGTGATCGTCCTTACGATTCCCTTCACACCCTCGACCAGTTCACCCTCGAGCCCTTCCGTCACGTTCCCCGAGTGCAGGTAGGCATCGATGTTTCCCAGGTCCTCCGGCTCGAAGCCCTTGGGCAGCGACTCCCTTTCCGGGTCCCGTCCTTCCCTCTTGAAGTGACTGTGACCCTCCTCGCCGTTCCGCCACTCGGCATGCTTGTTGTCCCGCTTCTCCCTTCCCGCGAGGGACTTCTGGAACTTGCCCGAGCGGGTCGGCGGTGCCTTGACCATGAGGCGTTCGTATCCCGGCGCGTCACCACCGGATTCCGTCTTGCCGTCCCCCTTGTCGTGCCACTTCGCCATACGGTTCCCGCCGTCGCTGCCGGGCTCCTCCATGTACATGACGTTGAAGCCCAGCAGGGCCATGGCTTCGAGGTTTCCGCTGCGGAAGCCCAGGTGACGGACTGTCGCATGCCGATGCAGGTAGTCGAAGACGAGGAACTGACCGGTGCGGGTGTCACCACCCCACGACGTGACGTCCGACCCTTTCCAGAACTCGGTCAGGTCGACCGTCCTGAAGTCGAAACCCGTACGGTATTGCGGCTGTTCAGGCTCCCCCTCGTCGACCTCGGGGCCGAAGCTCCTGGCCATGGTGGCGTACTTGCCGTTCGAGTCGTCCTGCTTCTTCCGCTTCGGCTTGGCGTCGCCCACGATCATCGCCGTGTCGATCCCGTTGAGACCGGCCAGGATCTGCCCCATCCCGAAATAGCTCGAATCGTGCTCGATGTGGACTTCGTTGTTCTTTCCGCTGAACCTGGACCAGAGGATCGCGATCTTCTGCCCTTCGGGCCGCACACCCTTTGTGTTCAGCCATTCCGCCACAGCCGCGTCCCTGTCGTGCTTCAGGTCCCGCTTCTCATCGAGCCCCCAGCCCTGCCGGATGTTCCCACGCATGGTCTCACTGAAATTCGCGGCCACGTAGTCGGTTGCGTTGGTGGGGAATTCGAAGTCACTGTCGGAGGGCTCTCGCCCGAATTGCCTTCTGTACACGTCCTCCTTGTCGTTCTGCTCGACCAGGCGGATGCGCTGGGGGGCGATTCCGGACTCCAGGTAGAAGGCCTGGAGACCGGCCGCCTTCTTCTTGTCCTCGTCCGAGGTGTAGCTGATGTAGACGTGCCTGGTCGTGTCATGCATCAGCGTCGCCGCGATAGCGAACTGGTCCCCCGAGGCATAGTGGGGCTGGACGAGGACCTTGGGGTTGACGAGGGCCTCGGAGTTGCTTTCACCCACGTCCCCGCTCTTCCGCGCACCGGGCGGTGCCGTATCGGTTCCGGCCGCTGTCCTCTGGACCGACGGGCGCCCGCCCTGGTGGAGCATCTTCGTGACGGCGGTGTTGCCCGCCGCCTGCTGGAGGCCCAGGATCCCCGGGAGCGGTGCCGCACTCCCGGCCGGCCTCCGCACAGGCACCCGGCGACTCGCGGCCTCGGTCCGACGGTCTTCATGCGCGTGCACCGAAGCTCCCCACCCCAGACAGGAATGCAATCCCTCCTGCGTACGCCATCACGGGGCGCCGGAGCCAGGCACTGACGGGCAGAGTGACTGATCGAACGGGCAATGAGTGAACGTACACGGCCACGGGAGTCCCACACCCCGTAGCGGACCGCGCGAGCGGGACGTCACCCTGTGAAGGTCTGACCATGAATGTTCGGGTTCCTTGATCAGCTCTTGCGGGCGCCACTTACCTCGGAGTAACTAACTGGTTCATGAACCTCTTCAGCCGCAGCTCCCTGCTCCGCCGCCCGGAGCCCCGTACGGAGGAGCCCGTCTCCGCGCCGGCGGCCGCGGGTACTTCGGTTCATCCCGATCGCCGTCTGGCGGCTCTCACCGGAGAGTGGATGATCGACCCCGCGCACAGCAGGATCGGTTTCTCCGTACGCCACGCCATGGTGACCACGGTGCGCGGCGCGTTCCTGGAGTACGAGAGCCGCCTCTACTTCGACGGACGTGACCCGGCGCGTTCCCGCGCCGAGATCTCACTGGCCACCGCGAGCGTCGACACCGGTGTCGAGCAGCGCGACGCGCACCTCGTCGGCCGAGACTTCCTGAACGCGGCGAAGTACCCGCGCATCAGCTTCGTGAGCACCGCCGTGCAGCTCATCGGCAAGGACGTCTACCGCATGACCGGCGACCTCACCATCCGGGGCATCACCAACCCCGTGGTCCTGGACCTCACGTACATCGGTTACGTCACCGACCCGTTCGGTTACGAGCGCGTCGGGTTCGACGGGACCACGACCATCAACCGTTCCGACTGGGGTCTCACCTACAACGCCCGTCTGGCGGAGGGCGGCGCCATGGTCAGCGAAAGGCTCCGCCTGCAGTTCGACATCGCCGCCATCCGCACCCCTTCGGCCGGCTGACCCTCTTCAGCCGGCCGGGCCACCGGCCTCCCCCCTGAACGTGCGGCGGTAGGCGCGCGGCGACACGCCCAGCGCCGCGTGGAAGTGCTGCCGCAGGGCGGTGCCGGTCCCGAAGCCGGCGTCGGCGGCGATCCGGTCCACCGGCAGGTCGGTCCGTTCCAGCAGGCGCCGGGCCCTGTCGACGCGTTGCTGGGTGAGCCACTGCATGGGCGTGAGCCCCGCCTCCTGCCGGAAGCGCCGGTTGAACGTACGCACACTCATCGACGCCTGGTCGGCCAACTCCTGCAGCTTCAGGGGGTGTTCCAGGTTGCGCAGCGCGTACTCCCGGGCCGGGCCCGTCGAGCACTGCTCGGGCGGTGTGACCGGGCGGTCGATGTACTGGGCCTGACCGCCCTCCCGGTGCGGTGGTACGACGGTCCCCCGGGCAACCCGGTTGGCGACCTCCGCACCGTGGTCGGTACGGATCATGTGGAGACAGAGGTCGATGCCCGAGGCCACACCGGCCGAGGTCAGGACGCCACGATCGTCGGTGTACAGCACGTCGGCGTCCACCTCGATCTCCGGGTAGAGCGTCCGGAACTCCTCGCACGACTTCCAGTGCGTCGTGGCCCGTCGCCCTGCCAGCAGTCCCGCCGCCGCCAGGACGAACGAGCCGGTGCAGATGGACGCCACCCGTGCCTCCCTGGGGACCCGGGCCAGCGCCCGCTCCACATCGATGCCGATCCGGCCGCGTTCCTGCGGCTCGTAGTCCTCCTCGGCGGCCGGTACGACGACCGTGTCCGCGTCCTCCAGCGCCTCGGGGCCGGTGGCCACGTTGAGGGTGAAGTCGGTGTCCGTCGGGACGACGCCCGGCCGGGGCGTACACGTGACGACTTCGTACAGGGGTTCGCCGGAGCTGGAGACCGCCTGACCGAACAGCCGGTGCACGATGCCGAGCTCCATCGGGAGCAGTCCGGGGCGCACGAGCACAACCACCCGGTGTTTCTTCCGGGTGGGGAGTGCCGTAGCCGTCATGGCCAGATTCTTGCAGAAGCCGTCCGTCTCGCCAGTGGTCGGTCCCCGTGGACACGTCGACGATCGAACGCATGGATGCAGTCAAGGGCCTCTCGCACCGCAGCCGCCTCGGGCACCGCGCCTGGTGGGTGGCGGCCGCCGCGCTGCTCGCCATCGTGGTGGCCGGCGCCTTCTCGACCCTGCCCGGCCTGCTCACCAGGCCCCTGCACCGGGAGTTCGGCTGGTCCCGGGGCTCGATCGGCCTGGCGGCCTCGGTGAACATGGTGCTCTACGGTCTCACCGCCCCGTTCGCAGCCGCGCTCATGGACCGCTTCGGCATCCGCCGCGTGGTGGTCGTCGCCCTCCTGGTGATCGCGTCGGGCGCCGGACTCACCACCGTCATGACCACGGCCTGGCAGTTCACCCTGTACTGGGGCGTGCTCGTCGGCCTGGGCACCGGCTCCATGGCGACCGCCTTCGGCGCCACCGTCACCCAGCGCTGGTTCGTACAGCGGCGCGGGCTGGTCACCGGGGTGCTCGCCTCCGGCAGCGTCTTCGGGCAGATGGTGTTTCTCCCCGCCCTGTCCTGGACCGTGGTCCACCACGGCTGGCGTCCGTCCCTCGTCACCCTCGTGCTCGCGGCGTGCGCCACGGCGCCGCTGATGTGGCTCGTGCTGCGGGACCACCCCGCCGATGTGGGCGGCGCCCCCTACGGCGCCGAGCGGCACGTACCGAAGCCCCTGCCCGTCGAAGGCGCCGGCCGCAGGGCGGTCGCCGTACTGCGCGACGCGGCACGCACCGCCCCCTTCCGGCTGATGGCCGGCGCGTACGCCATCTGCGGGGCCTCCACCAACGGCATCATGTGGACCCACTTCACGCCGGCCGCCCATGACCACGGCATGCCCGCCACCACCGCGTCCTCCCTGCTCGCGGCGATCGGGGTCTTCAACGTGATCGGCACCGTCGCGTCCGGCTGGGCCACGGACCGGCGCGACCCACGACGGCTGCTCGCGGTGTTCTTCGCCCTGCGCGGCCTGCTCCTGATGTGCCTGCCCCTGCTGATGAGCGCCACGGTGCAGCCGTCGATGATGGTCTTCGCCGTCACCTTCGGCCTGCTCGACCTCGCGACCGTCCCGCCGGTCATCGCGCTGTGCCGGGAGTCCTACGGGGACGACGGCGCCGTGGTCTTCGGCTGGGCCGGCGCGGCGCACCAGGTGGGGGCCGCCGTGGCCGCGTACGGAGGAGGAGCCGCCCGCGACGCCATCGGTTCCTACACTCCTGTCTGGTTGACGCTCGGGGCGCTGTGCGCCGGGGCGGCGCTGCTGTCGCTGCTCATCCGGCGCGTCGTTCCGGCCGACCGGACCGCCGGGCCGCGTCTATCCGCCGTGGACCACCTGTGACTCACCGAGCGCGTCCGCGAAGTCGCCTGCGAGGCGCGCGGCTTCGGCCGGGGTGAGGGTGGCGGTGGTGACGCGTACCCCGGGCGGGGAGGCGATGCGGAAGCGGGTGCCCGCCGCGGTCCACCAGCCGCGGGTGCGCAGGGCGTTGACGACGGCGGACTCGTCCCGGACGGGCACCCAGACGTTGAGTCCGCTGACCCCGTGGGAGGCGGTGCCGTGCTCCGCGAGCGCCGCACCGAGTGCGTCGCGGCGGCCGGGGTGAAGCGCCCGCCGAGCGGGCTCTGCCCGCGAGGGCTGCACACCAGGGCCCGGGCTCCCGTCCACAGTGCGGTGCGAAGCGACTCCGGGCGGATTCCCTCGTCGTCGACGGCCACCGGCAGCATGCGCAGGCCCAAGGCCGGTACGAGGTCGAGGAGATGGTGGAAGCCGGGGTCCTCCACGGCCACGGCGTCACCGGGCTTGAGCTCGGTGGACAGCAGCCTGGCGACGCAGTCCAGGGCGTACGTCACCGAACCGGTGCGCACGTCGTCCCTGTGAACCGGCGTCCTGGGAACTCTCCGTCGCCCCCGGCGCGGCTCAGGGCGCCCACCTCGGTGTCCACGGCCTGGCCCGGTCCGCGCAGCGCAGCCTCGGCCCCCTGGTCGTCGGGGCCGCCGTGAGCGCGGGTCCGTGGGCCTGGCCGGTGCTCGGTGCCACGCTCGCAGTGGCCTGCCTGGCACAGCACCGGCTCGTCGGACCACGCCGGGCGCCGCGAACGCGTCCCGGCCCTGCTGGACGCGGTGCTCCGCTTCAAATTGGACAACCGCCACCTGGCCTCGGCCCTGGAGGACGCGGGCAGTGGCAGCCCTTACGGGGCGGAGCACTACGCGTGGTGGCACCGCACGCTCAAGGAGGCGCTGGAACAGATCGGACCCGCCCCGCTGCCGAGTTCACCGCACACGCCCTCCTGGCCGCGACGCGTGCCGACCTGATCGAACACCTCGCGGCTGGACGGCATGTGACGCCGGATCGGATGAGGCAGGATCTGGCCCGCTGCACAACGGCGGTGCTGGACGGCCACGCGAACGGCTGATCGAACTCGCCTGCTGTCCGTGAGCCATGGGGCGTAAGTTGTGCGAGGAACGATTCACGCCCCGGTTGAAAGACGGAACAGTACTCATGACCGACGACGCGACAGTGCCCGGCTCCACGCAGCAGGGGATCGATACCTCGGTGCCGCACTCGGCCCGGATCTGGAACTACTGGCTGGGCGGGAAGGACAACTACCCCGTCGACGAGCAGGCCGGTGACGCGTACAGCGCCGTCTTCCCCGGCATCGTCACCGTGGCCCGCAGCAGCCGCGCGTTCCTGGGCCGCAACATCGCCCACCTGGTCACCGAGGCCGGCATCCGTCAGTTCCTGGACGTCGGAACGGGGCTGCCGACCGAGGACAACACCCACGAGGTCGCCCAGCGCCTCGCCCCGGAAGCGAAGATCGTCTACGTCGACCACGATCCGCTGGTCCTCGCGCACGCCCGCGCCCTGCTCACCTCGACCCCCGAGGGCGCGACCGCCTACATCGACGCCGACCTGGCCGACCCCGACCGCATCCTGTCGGCCGCCGCCGGGACGCTGGACCTGAGCCGTCCCACCGCCCTGATCCTCAGCAACATCCTGGGTCACATCGCCGACTACGAACAGGCGCGCTCGATCGTCTCCCGCCTGATGGACGGGCTGCCGTCCGGCAGTTACCTGTCCATCAACGACGGTTCCCGGGGTGTCGACGCCGATTACGAGCAGGCGCAGGACGCCTACAACGACACCGGGGCCATCCCGTACTTCCTTCGCCCCGTCGACCGGATCACGGCCTTCTTCGACGGCCTCGAACTCCTGGACCCGGGAGTCGTGTCGGTGCCCTTCTGGCGCCCGGACCCTTCCGCGCCCACACCCCGGCCGATCGGTGAGCACGGAGGTCTGGCCCGCAAGCCGTGACACAGGCGTAGTGCACCCTGCCCATGGGGGGGCAGGGTCGCCCGCAAGGCGTAACGCCGGTTCCCCCGGCGCCGATCACTCCGTTCGCGCACATGTCCGAGTGCGGACCGGCCGTGGCGTGTGTCGCGGCGGAATTCGTGCGCTGTTCCGGGCGGAAGAGACGAAGATCGGGGCCGCCCCCGTGGTCCCACCACTAATCTGTGGGGCCACGGGGGAGGAGACCGTCTCATGAAGCCACTTGGTGCTGCCGATCCGGTACGGATCGGGCCGTACGCGCTGGCCGGGAAGCTCGGTGCGGGCGGGATGGGTGAGGTGTATCTGGGGCGGTCGGCCGGGGGCCGGACCGTGGCGGTCAAGGTGGTACGCGCGGACCTGGCGCACGACCCCGCTTTCCGGGTCAGGTTCCAGCGTGAGGTCTCGGCGGCACGGCAGGTGTCAGGGGCCTTCACGGCTCCCGTCGTGGACGCCGACACGGAGGCCGAGATCCCCTGGATGGCCACGGCGTTCGTCGTGGGACTCTCGCTGCACTCCGTGGTGGCCGAGCACGGACCGCTGCCCGAGGACGCGCTCCGGATGCTGACGGCCGGCCTCGCGGAGGCCCTGCTCTCCGTGCACGGCGCCGGTGTGATCCACCGGGACCTGAAGCCGGCGAACGTCCTGCTGGCCCTCGACGGCCCGCACGTCATCGACTTCGGCATCGCGCGGGCGGCCGACGGGACGGTCCTCACCTCGACCGGCTCGGTCATCGGGTCGGCGCCGTACATGTCGCCCGAGCAGGCGGTCGGGCAGCAGCTCACCCCGGCGAGCGATGTGTTCTCCCTCGCCTCGACGGTCGCCTTCGCCGCGGGAGGCGCCAGCCCCTTCGGGGACGGTGCGGGGGCAGCCGTCCTCTTCCGGGTCGTCCACACCGAGCCTGACCTGTCCTTCGTCCCGGACAGCCTGCGTCCGCTGATCCGGCGCTGCCTCTCCAAGAACCCCCGCGAGCGGCCGGGCCCGCGCGAGGTGATCACCTACGCCGAACTGGCCGAGCGCGCCCGCCCGTCGGAGGGCTGGGCGGGCTGGCTCCCCGAACCGGTGGCAGCCGACGTGCTCGCGGTACGGGCGGTCCTCACCGCGCTTCCCACACCGGCCCCCACTGTGCCGCTGGCCGGCCCGCCCGCAGCCGTCCCCGGCGGACCCGACGGCCTCGGCTCCCCCGGCCGGCCTTCGGGCAGGCGCACGCTGCTGCTCGGGCTGGCCGGCGCCACGGTCGCCGCCGCCGGAGGCGGAACGGCATGGGCGCTCCTCCGGGACAGGGAGACCACCGGCGAGGGCAAGGGCGGCACGTCCGGGAAGGGGAAGGGCACGTCCTCACGCCCGGCGGCGGACGATGTCATGGACGCGAAGCTGGCCTGGCAGGTACGCCAGTCCATGGCCGGCACCCAGGTGCTCTCCTCGACCGGTGTCGTCGCCTGCGTGTCCCTGAACCAGGTCACGGGGATCGACGGGAACGGCAGCACGAAGTGGACGGTGAAGGCACAGGACCACGGGCTCGCCTTCTCCGCGGCCGGCACCACGCCCAGGCCGGTCGCGGGACTTCACGACGGCCGCCTCTACGTGGGTCTGAGCGTGATGCCCGATGCCACGCCGTCCGACCCGCAGGCCGCCACCCGGACGGCCCTGCTCGGCTTCCGGGTGTCCGACGGCAAGGACCCGCGCCTGGCCACGCTGACCGAGACGGGCGGCATGGGGATCGCCGCCTTCTGCGGCGTACGTGACGGCCGTGCTCACGTCATCGCCATGGCGAACCAGGGCACAGGGGCGTCGGGGTTCGGCGTATGGGCCGTCGACCTCGCCTCCCGCCGGACCGCGTGGTACGAGTCGGCGCGGACGACCCCTGCCTACTGGGCGCTGCCCGCGACAGGAGGAGGCGTGGTGTACGCCGGTACGGACCGAGTGGTCGCGCTCGGCGAGAGGGGCACGGTCGCCTGGTCGAAGGAGATGGCGACGGGCGGCCTGACCGCGGCCGGGCCCTGTCTCGTGCTGATCGACAGCAAGGGGGCGTTGTCCGCCCGGGAACCGGAGACAGGGCGGCAGGTGTGGAAGGCGGAGGGCATCGTCGGCGCCTCCGTCCGGGGTGACGGCATCGCCACCGACGCGAAGGGCACGGTCCTGTACGCGTTGTGGATCGATGACGACAACGGCGGTCTTTCGCTCCGGGCCCTCGACTGTGCGACGGGTGAGGTCAGGTGGAAGGCGCCGGTCCCCGCCGACGCCAAGGGCTCGTCCTACCTGGGCGCACGGCTGTTGCACGCGGACGGGAACGTGTACCGGATGGGGGCGGACGGAGTGGTGTGGGCCTTCAGCGCGGCGGACGGCAAGCCCCGGTGGAAGTACTCCGGCTGGAAGGGGACCAATCCGATGGATCTCGCCTGGAGCGCCGGTGACGGCCGGCTGTGCGTGTCCAAACCGAACACCTCGACGGTCGCCGCCCTGAACGCGAACGGAGCCTGACATGGCAGCGTTGGAGCCACTGGAACCGTCGGATCCGCGTCGGACCGGCCCGTACACACTGCTCGGCAGACTCGGCTCCGGCGGCATGGGCACCGTGTATCTCGGGCGCTCCGCCGGCGGCCGGACCGTCGCCGTGAAGACCGTACGGCCGGAACTGGCCACCGACGCGGGTTTCCGGGCGCGCTTCGGCGCCGAGGTGACGGCGGCCCGCAGGGTCTCCGGTGCCTTCACCGCTCCGGTGGTCGACGCGGATCCCGACGCCCTGGTGCCCTGGCTGGCGACAGCCTTCGTACCGGGTATCTCGCTGGGCGCCGCGGTGGCTTCCACGGGACCGCTGCCCGCGCCCGCGCTGGGGGCACTTGCGGCAGGCGTCGCCGAGGCCCTGACGTCGGTCCACGCCGCGGGTCTGACCCACCGCGACCTGAAACCGGGCAATGTGCTGCTGGCCCTCGACGGCCCGCACGTCATCGACTTCGGCATCGCGCGGGCCGCCGACGGTACGGCCCTGACGGCCACGGGCACCGTCCTCGGCACACCGGCGTACATGTCGCCCGAGCAGGCCACGGACGGTGAGGTGGGCCCGCCGAGCGACGTGTTCTCGCTCGGTGCGACGCTGGCGTTCGCCGCTCTGGGCAGAGGCCTGTTCGACGGCGGGCAGCCCGTGGAGGTGCTCCGGCGGGTGGTGCGGGGGGAGCCGGATCTCACGGGTGTGCCGGACAGTCTCAGGCTGCTGGTGGCCGCCTGCCTGGCGAAGGACCCGGCCGACCGGCCCGCCCCGCGTCAGATCGTCGAGTACGTGGAGGGGAGCGCGGCCCCGCGCACGGAGGGGCCGTGGCTGCCGCCCGCCGTGATGAACGCGATCGAGGAGGCGACGGCGGTGATGGCGCCGTCCGTGACCGCGCGCCGGCAGGACGCCGCCGGGCCGTCCGTGCCCCCGGGCCCGCAGGACGCCCCCGCGCCGTTCGTCCTGGCCCCGCCGCCGGGCCCGCCCGGCTACCCGCCGCCCTCCCCGCCGGGGCCGGCCACCGGACCCAGCCGTCGAGGACTGATCGTGGGGCTCGCGGCGGGAGCGGTGGCCCTGGCGGGGGGCGGCACGGCCCTGGGACTCTGGCTGGGAGGCGACGACTCCCCCGCTCCCCCGGCGGACGCGAAGCCCGGTGCACCCACCCCCGCCGCCGCCGACCGCCCTCTCGACACCGACGTCTCCGCCTCCCCGCTGTGGACGGCCGCGGTGTCCGAACCTCTTGTCCAGATCTCCGGCGAGGGCGGAACCGTCGTCGGCCTCAGCGCCAAGCGGGCCTGGGCGTTCGACCGGGCGGGCAAGCGCCTGTGGGGTCCGCTGGCCAACCTGCCCGACGAGGTGAACACGACGTTCGGCGGCCTGGTGGCCGCCGTCGGCGGCGGCTTCGTGTACAGCGTCGTACGCGACGGAGCCGGCGAGCAGAAAAGGACCTTGCGGGCCGTCCGTCTGGACACGGGGGCCGTCGCCTGGAAACTGCAGCTGACGCATCAGTCGGCCTCCGGCGTGACCGTGCCCGGCATCGTCGACGGGCAGGTCTACGTCACCGGCAACTGGCTGTCCCTCACTCTCGACCCCTCCCTCGATCCGAAGGACATCGCCAGGAACGGGACATTCGTGTGTGCCGTCGATCCCAAGAAGCGGAAGGTCGACTGGCAGATGGTGCTCAGGAGCACCGAGACGCAGGCGAACAAGGGCGACCTGTTCCTGCCGTCCTCAGGGTCGCGTCTGCTGTGGGCGAGCGCCAACACCGACGGGAGCGCGCCCACCATCGCGGGCCTCGACGCGGACGCCAAGGGCAAGGTCGTATGGGAGCAACCGTCGCCCGGTGGCGGGGCGAGCACCATGGACGTACTGTCCCAGGGGGTTTACGGGCCGTGGCGGGACGGGACGCACTCCTGGGCCGGCGGCTTCTTCCTCCATGTGACCGACCGGCTCTACGCCATCGACCCGGCCAACGGTCAAGTGGCCTGGAAATCACCGGAGGTCGCGTTCAAGGCCGTGGTCGCGAGCCCGGACGGGAAGACGGTCTACGCGGCCGCCGGCACGGGTGTCGCGATGGTCGTCTACGCGCTGGACGCCCACAGCGGCGACGTGCGCTGGGCGGGCTCCCTCTTCGACGAGTCCTCCGGGCTCCCGCATCTGCAGTGCGCCGACGACACGGTGTACCTCTGCACGGGCGACTGGCTGTGGGCTCTCGACGCCGGTGACGGCAAGGCCCGTTGGAAGGCCGAACTGAACTCCGCCGTGACCTACGGCCAGCTGCCTCTCTTCGCGGGAGACGGCCTCGTGTACGTCGTGGGCCCGAAGGGTCTCACGGCCTTCACGTCCTCCGGTAGGGCGACATCCTGAGCTGCCGACGTGGCAGCGCATGGTCATCGAGATAAAGCGCGTGTTCGACGAAGGATTGGTGCACATGTCCGAACAGTTCGCTTCCGTCCCGCAGGAGCCGGCGGAGGACCCCGGCGGCGACGCCGCATATCGGCGGCTGATCTCGCTGCTCGACGAGAGCGGCGCCCGGTACCGCGTCATCGACCACGTCCCGGAAGGGCGCACCGAGGAGGTCAGCCGGTACCGGGGGCACCCGGTGGCGCAGGGAGCCAAGTGCCTGGTCGTCATGGTCAAGACGGGCAAGCGCACCAAGCGGTACTTCCTCGCGGTCGTCCCCGGCGACGCGCGGGTCGACCTGCCGGGCCTGAAGGCCCTGGCCGAGGGCAGTTACGTGTCGTTCGCCTCGCCGGACAGGGCCGAGGCGCTGTCCGGGAGCGTCAGCGGCACCATTCTGCCGTTCAGCTTCCACCCGGATCTGGAACTCGTCGTGGATCCCGGGGTGCTGGAGCATGAGGAGATCTTCTTCAACGCCGCGCGGCTCGACCGTTCCCTGGCCCTGGACACGCGGGACTACCGGGACCATCTCCTTCGCGTGGAGGCGCGGATCCACCCGATCGTCGCGAAGCAGCCGGAGGCGACAGCCTCATAGGGGCGACAGCTGGCCATTGCGGGGATGTCCCCTTGCCGCCCCCGGGCCGCGTGCCCGATTACCGCGGGGGATACCTTGCGCGCTTGGGTCACTCGGCGGCCGCCGTCCGGCCGGTGGCGGGGCCCGGCAGCAGATGGGTCCCGTGGGGGCCGGGGCCACGGCCCGCCGGCAGGGGGACCACCCGCGTGCCGCCGGCGCCCGGGGGCGGGACGCCGCCTTCGGGCACCAGGACGGCCGTCGGTACGCGTCGCGCGAGGTCCCTGAGGGTTTCGGGGGTGATGCTCGCGTCATGCCCATCGGTCTGGCGCGAAGAACAGCCGGCGTAGTAGGCGATCGGCACGGCGTGGTCCCCGCTGACCACACACGGCGGTCGCACGCCCAGCCGGTTCAGCGCCCGGGCGACTGCGGCGAATTCCGCGGTCGTGGCGTGGCTCGTGCGGACGACATGGCTGAGCACGGAGAGCTGGACGGTGAGATGAGCGGCCAGGGCGAGCGTCAGCGCGGCGGCTCCAGCGGGGTGGCGCGAGCGCCGTGCCCGGGCGCAGAGGTGCGCCACGTTCTCCGCCACGGGTACGGCCAGCAACGCGTAGGCGGGGAGCAGGAATCGGGGAGCGGCGTATTCGACCAGGAACAGATACGGAACAGCCAGGGAGACGCCCGTCGCCGTCGCGAGCAGTGCCGTCGCGCCGCGGCCCGCACGCCGGGCCGCCACGATCCCGCCGGCCGCGAGGAGCGGCAGTGCCACCCACCACACGGCCGTGGCCGGGTTCTCCCAGCCGATGTCGCAGGGGCGGCACAGGGTCCGGCCGGCGAGCGATCGCAGGTGGTCGTCGACCGCGAAGTTCCACCCGAGTCCGCCCTGGATCTCGCCGGCCCGGTGCAGTCGGGAGCGGAGGCCGCCGTAGTGGGCGTACGCCTCGGCGGCCCAGGGCGCGCAGCCGGCCACGAGCCCGCCGACGAGCGCGGCGCACAGGCGCGGCAGGCGTCGGCCGGGTACCACGGAGACGGCGAGGGCCAGCGGCAGCGCGAGCCAGAAGCCGTCGGCCGGCCGCATCAGCGCGACCAGTGCCACAGCCGCCCCTGCGCCTGCCGTCTCCGCCGGTCCGGCCGTACCGCGCAGGGCCCTCACCACCCAGCCGGTCGCGGCCAGCGCGCCCAGGGCGCACCACAGGTTGGGCATGGCCGCGGGGCCGTAGAACAGGGTCGGCCAGAGGCCTGCGAACAGAGCGCCCGCGCCTACGAGCACGGGCGTCGGCAGCACCTTCCGCCAGATCCACAGGGCGAGGAGCAGGGCGGCGGCGGACAGCAGGGCGAGGTAGATCCGGAGCGCGGTGGTGGATGAGGTGAGCGCGGCGGCGGGAGCGACCAGGTAGGAGATTCCCCGGGCGCGGGGGGCGCTGAAGAAGGCGGGAGGGGCGTTGCCGCCGACCTGGCTGACGTAGACCGTCTCGTCCCACGCCAGCCCTGAACCCGGGACGACGAAAGCGAGTTGCACCACGGCGAAGACCGACACGACCGCTGCCAGCCACGGCAGCGGGCCCGACGGCCGCAGGCTCGGCCGAGCGGCCGGCGTCCTCCGTGACGGACTCAGCGGCGGACATTCGTACATGACCGCTCCTCTCTCCTCACCGGGGCCGCAGGACGGAGGTGCGCGGCCTTGGTCAACGAGAGAGGTACGCCGGGAGTCACGCGGGGCGGTGCTCCCTGACCGGCGGCCGGTGCTGTGCGCCATGGCCGGGACGGGGCGGGATGTCCCCCAGTTCCCCTGGGGGATGCCCCCCATATAAGTGGGGGCCTGGCTGCATCGCTGGGGGGACGCGCCGTCCCTAGGTTGTGGGGTGGAATCAGAGGACCGTCCCCGCATCCCTCCCGGAGGAACCCCGTGACCGCCCGAGCGCACCTGCCGACGAAGCGCACCGCCCATCCGCTGGTCGCGGCGTTCGTGCGCTTCGTCGTCTGCGGGGGCGGAGTCGGACTGGCCGCCAGTGGTGCGCTGGTGCTGCTGGGCGAGCGGATACCGCTGGCCCTCGCCAACGCCGTGATCACCGTCGTCTCCACGGTGATCGCGACGGAGCTGCACAGCCGGATCTCCTTCCGGAGTGATCGCAGGGGGTGGCGGGTCCACCTGCAGTCAGGGCTGACGGTCGTGGTGAGTTACGCGTTCACCACGGGCGCGCTGCTCGTGCTGCACGCCGTGCAGTCCGCTCCCTCCGTGCTGGTCGAGCAGACCGTCTATCTGTCCGCGTCCGCGGCGGCCGGTGTCGGGCGGTTCGCGCTGCTGCGGGTGATCGTCTTCGCCCCGTCCCGAGCACCGTCGGACGCTCCCGCCCTGACCAGGCCGGCGGTCGTGATCGCGGCCTGATCCCCGGGCTCACGAGGATGCCCTACGCGCCCAACTCCCGTACGGCCGTGCCATGGACGCAGAGCGCCCACAGCAGGGCACCGAGGGACGCGGTGTGCAGAACGGCGCGGACGGTGTTCCATGTGACCCAGCGGCCCTCGAACGCGGCGCGGGCTTCCCTGAGCCGGTCGGGGGCCGTGTCGAGCGGCACCTTGTCGAGTGTGTCGTTGAGCGGGACGTTCTGCGTGCCGGTGACGAGGAACGCGGCCCCGTACAGCACCAGGGCGGCGACGATCCACGGCAGGGCTCCGCCGCTGTGCCCCTTCGCGGCGAGGACCGTCGCCAGCACCAGCAGCGGGAGTGGCAGCAGGAAGGGGGTGAGGAACCAGCCGTTGAGGATCGTCCGGTTGATGTGCTGCATGCTCTGGACGAAAGCCCGGTCGTCGCCACGGGACAGGCCCGGCATGACGGCGTAGGAGAAGGCGCAGAACAGCCCCGCCATCAGAGCCGCTCCCCCGGCCGAGGCGAGAAGTGCCACGGTCTGCAGTGTTCTCATGCGTGCTCCGAATCCGGCGCTGCGGCCCACTCGACGAACTGGACGACGACCCCGTTGGGGTCGGTGATCTGGAACAGGCGCTCGCCCCACGGTTCTTCGCGCAGGGGCATCGTGATATCGACGCCCTCCGCGCGCAGCCGCTTCTCCTCGTCCTCCAGACCGGTGAGGGTGAAGGCGAGGATCAGTCCGGAGGCGTGCTGGTCGCGCTGAGCGGCGGGCAGGACGTCGATGCCGCGGCGCAGGAGAACGATATCGACCGCGGCGTCCTCACGTGCGAGAGAAGCGAAGTCCTCGGTGGCGGAGGTCACGCCGTACCCGAGGTGGGTGGTGAAGAAGGCCTTCGACGCGGCGACGTCGTCGACGGTGAGCGAGACGGTGGATGTGGTGATCCGCATACGGGCTCCTGAGCTGAATTCGTGCGCGCCGACGCCTATATGACCGATCGTCAGTTTTCGCGCGGAAGCATTTTTACTCTCGACGTAACTTTATGCGCGCCCAACGTAGAGTGTCAACGTAAAAATACTACGGGGGTAGGTTTCATCTGCACACAGAGCCGTCACACATATGCCATACGATGCGCACACCTGTTCACAGCTCTTCCGCTTGAGGATGCCCACGTCATGTTTTCCGGTGTCACGTCCCGTTCAGCGCGCGGCATATCCGCCGCCGTCGCCCTTCTCGCGATCGGCGCGGTGGGCTGCGCCGACGCCATCGACAGCGCCAAGGCCGGCGCCAAGAAGGCGATCCGTACGAGCTCGGTCTTCTCCCTCACCCCGGGCGACTGCTACAACCCCAACAGCGGGGCGACCGCGAGCCAGGAATTCAGTGTCGAGATCGTCCCGTGCGGGGAAGCGCACAAGGGCCAGGTAGTCGGCGAGTTCTCCATCGAGGGGGAGTCGGCCTACCCCGGCGACGACGGGGCGACGAAGATCGCGGACAAGCAGTGCCCTGTGGAGTCGCAGAAGTTCATGCCCGACACCTGGGCGGTCCCGGCGGGCGTCGGCCTCTTCTACTACCTTCCCACCAGCGACACCTGGAAGACCGGCGACCGGGCGGTGAGCTGCACGTACGCCAAGGAGTCGGGCACGTTCTCCGGATCGCTCGAGAGCAAGTCCCTGAACGCCGGCCAGTTGGCGTACCTGAAGGGCTCCAACGCCGTCTACGACGCGTTCTGGAACAACCAGCCCGAGGCGGACCAGATCGAGGACGACCTCGCCGGTTACAAGGAGCAGGCCGAGGCCGTGTCCGCAGCGCTGAACGCCCACGTGACCGACCTGAAGAGCATGGAGCAGCCGGAGACCACCAAGCTCCGCACCCGGCTGGAGGAGACCGCGGACGCATGGGAGGAGGCGGCCTCGGCCGGAAGCATCGACGACTTCTACATCGCCTACGATCTCGCCTTCACCGGCATCGACCCGAACGAGACGGTCGCCGCCCGCAAGGAGTTGAAGCTCGCCACCACCGTCCCGGCCGACGACGCCGAGGTCTGGGCGAACTGACCTCCCCGTCATCCGGCCCGCCCGCCGGCTGCGGCCGGCGGGCGGGCGGGACGGGCCGGCTCTCGCCCGGTCGGCGCAAAAAATTACGACGAGTATAAACTTCACTCATGAGCATCCAGGCGAGCACCGAGACCGTCGGACTCCGCGAGTCGAAGAAGCGCGAGACGCGGCAGTTGATCTCCGACCACGCGACGAGGCTCTTCGCCGAGCAGGGCTTCGAGCGGACGACGATCGCCGAGATCGCCACCGCGGCCCGGGTCGCGAAGAAGACGGTGACCAACTACTTCGCGCGCAAGGAGGACCTGGCGCTGGATCACCAGGACGAGTTCGCGGAGAGCCTGGCGCGCACGGTCGCCGGCCGCGCCGCCGGTGAATCGGCTCTCGCCGCGCTCCGTCGCGGTTTCCTGGCCTCCGCCGCGGCACAGGACCCGGTGGCGGGTTTCGCAGGACCCCGGTTCTCCCGGATGATCGCCGACAGCCCGACGCTCTCGACGTGCCTGCGGGGTCTGCACGACCGGCGCGAGGACGCTCTGGCGGAGGTGCTCGCCGAGGCGACCGGCACCTCTCGCGACGACATCACCCCCTGCACGGCGGCCGCCCTGCTCGGCGGGGTGCACCGTGTCCTGTTCCGGCGCATCCAGGAACTGACACTGGCGGGCAGGGGCAACCCCGAGATCGCCGCGGTCATCGGGGAGGAGGCCGCCACCGCCTTCGACTTGCTGGAGCCGGCCCTCGGTGGCTACGCGACCGCCCCTCACCCCGAGGCCGCACGCACGAGGAGCGACTCTTGAGCGACGAGCCGTCCCCCTTCCAGCTTCTCCCCGGCGCCGGCGGGTCTCCGGTACTGCTGCACGTCCCGCACTCCTCCCGGGTCGTCCCGGAGGGCGTGCGCGACGGCATCGTGCTCGACGACGTGGCCCTCGACGCCGAACTCGACCACATCACGGACTCCCACACGGCCGACCTGGCCGCAAGGGCCTCCGCGGGCTGCGCGGTGGCCCCCTGGCGCTTCGTCAACGGTCTGTCGCGGCTGGTCGTCGACCCGGAGCGGTTTCCCGACGACCGGGAGAAGATGCTGGCCGTCGGCATGGGCGCGGTCTACACCCGCACCACGCACCGGGAGCGGCTCCGCCCGGACGGTGCGGATCCGGAGCCGCTGCTCGACCGCTACTTCCACCCGTACGCCCGGGCGATGACCGCCGCCGTCGACGAAAGGCTGGCCTCCACGGGGCATGCCGTCGTCATCGACGTCCACTCCTACCCGGCCACCGCGCTCCCGTACGAACTGCGCGGCGCCGGCCCGCGGCCGCCGGTCTGTCTGGGCACCGACGGCTTCCACACTTCACCCGGGCTTCTGGCCCGGGCCGAGGCGGCGTTCGTGGGATTCGGCGGCACGGGGGTGAACAGCCCCTTCCCCGGTACGTATGTGCCGCTGAAGCACTACGGGACGGACCGGCGGGTCGGCGCGCTGATGATCGAGATCCGGCGCGACCTGTACATGACCGAGCCGGGCGGCCCGGCCGGCCCGGGGCTCGACGCGCTCGCCACCGCGCTGGCCACGCTGGTCGACGGGCTCATGGACGGGTGACGGCGGCGGCCACCTGGTCCGGACGTAGGACCGCGACGGCCTCGGGCGCGTACGGCGAGCGCGCCGGCCGCCCAGCTGTCCTGATCAACTCGGTTGTTACCGTGCCCCGTTGACCCGAAGGGATTCAGGCGGCCTATGACAGCGACAGCTTTCCGCATCGGTGGTGATCCAGAGGTGCAACGGCTCGGATTCGGGGCCATGCGCTTGCCGACCGAACCGGGGACCGCCCGCGAGACCGGTCTCTCGGTCGCCCGGCGCGCGGTCGAGTTGGGCATCACCCTGATCGACACCGCGCACATGTACGGCGGCAAGGCCAACGAGGAACTTCTCGTCGAAGCGCTGTACCTCCTACCCCGAGAACCTCCTGATCACCACGAAGGTCGGCATCACCCGGCCGGACGTCTCGGCCGACTGGAAGCTCGACGGCCGGCCGACCTCCCTGCGCGAGCAGGTGGAGCAGGGGCTGCGCCGCCTGCGTGTCGAGCGGATCGAGCTCCTCCAGCTGCACCGCATCGATCCGGAGACGCCTCTCGCCGACCAGCTCGGCACGCTCCGGGATCTCCGGGACGAGGGCAAGATCGGCCGGATCGGTCTGTCCGAGGTCACCGCCGACGAACTCGCCCAGGCACGGGAGACCGTCGAGATCGCGAGTGTCCAGAACCGCTACAACCTGCTCGACCGGGAGCACGAGTCCGTCCTCACCGCCTGCGAGGCGGCAGGGATCGCGTTCCTGCCGTGGCGCCCGGTGGCCTGGGGCGACTCCGGGCAGAACGCCGAGATCCTCGCCGTGGCGGCCGAGCTGGAGGCCACCCCCACGCAGGTCGCGCTGGCCTGGCTGCTCGCCCACTCGCCGGTCGTCCTTCCGATCCCGGGCACGGCCCGGATCGGTCACCTGGAGGAGAACGCCGCGGCGGGGAGTGTCCGTCCGACACCCGCCCACCTCGAGATCCTCGACCGGTTGGCCGCGCCGGAGCAGGGATCTGCCGGGGGCCGGTGTCAGAAGAAGACGCCGCACCTCAGCAGCACGTTGGCGTACGGCCGGGCCTCCCCCGACCTCACCACCAGCCGGGCGGACGCGGTGAGCGCCTTCAGCTGTTCGTGGGACACGTGGGTGAGGTCCGGAAGGCGGGCGGCCAGGAGGCGGGCGGCTTCAGGGTTCGCCTCCCGTATCTCCTCGGCCGCCGTCGCGCCCTCCACGGCCAGCTCGTCCAGCAGGCCGTCCAGGACCTCGGCGAAGGACGGGACGCCCGCCCGGAAGGCGAGGTCGACCACGCGGGGCCCCGGCGGGATGGGCATGCCCACGTCGCAGATCAGCACGCCGTCGCCGTGGCCCAGTTCGGCCAGTGCGCCCGCCAGGTGGCGGTTCAGGACCCCTGTTTTCTTCACAGCGCGGCGACCTCCTCCGCCGTCGGGAAGGACACCTGCGCGCCCTCCTTGGTGACGGCTGCCGCGCCGACCCGCACGGCGAACGCGGCGGCCTCGGTGAGGTCCTCGCCCAGCCCGAGCCGCCAGGCCAGGGCCGCGGTGAACGCGTCGCCCGCGCCCGTAGTGTCCACGGCGACGACCCGGGGGCTCGGTACGCGGACGGGGTCACCGCCCCGGGTGTCGGCGACCAGCGCTCCTTCGGCGCCCAGGGTGATCACCACCGATCGCGGGCCGAGGGCGGTCAGCCCGCGCGCCCAGGACTCCGGGGTGCCTCCCGCCCCCTCCCCCAGGATGGAGCGCGCCTCGTGCTCGTTGACCACCAGCGGGTCACAGACGGCCAGCACCTCGACGGGGAGCGGCGCGGGAGGGGACGGGTTGAGGACCAGCCGCGCACCCGGGGCGAGGGCGCGGGCCGTCTCCGCGACGGTGTCCAGCGGGATCTCCAGCTGTACGGAGACCACGCGGGCCGACGCGAGGAGCGGGCCTGCGGCCCTGATGTCCTCGGGCGTCAGCCGGGCGTTGGCGCCCGGGGAGACGACGATGCTGTTGTCGCCCGAGGGGTCGACGGTGATGAGGGCCACGCCGGTGGGTGCCCCTCCGACGAGGACTCCTCCGGTGTCGACACCCGCCTCCTGCTGCGAGGCGCGCAGCAGCCGCCCGTGGGCGTCGTCGCCGACCCGGGCCAGGAGCGCCGTACGGGCACCGAGCCGGGCGGCGGCGACCGCCTGGTTGGCGCCCTTGCCGCCGGGGTGGACGACGAGGTCGGAGCCCAGCACCGTCTCCCCCGGCCCGGGGCGGCGGTCGACGCCGACGACCAGGTCGGCGTTGGCGGACCCGACGACCAGGAGGTCGTACCGGGAGGCCGGGGAGACATCGGTCGCGTGCATCAGGGCAGTGCCTTTCGTGATCAGGAGAAGTCGGCGACGTTCTGCCGGGTGACGACCTTGACCGGCACCTTCACCATGTCGGCGATCTTCTTGCCGTCGGCCGCCTTGATCGCGTTCTGTACGGCGATCTTTCCCAGTTCGCCGGGCTGCTGGGCCACGGAGGCGTACAGCGTGCCCGCCTCGACCGCCTTCAGGCCGTCCGGGGTTCCGTCGAAGCCGACGACCGGGACGGACTTCCCGGCCTTGCTGCCCAGTGCCTTGACCGCGCCGAGCGCCATCTCGTCGTTCTCGGCGAAGACGCCGTTGACGCCCGGGTGGGACTGGAGCAGGTTGGTCATGACGTCCAGGCCCTTGGTGCGGTCGAAGTCGGCCGGCTGGGTCGCCACGACCTTGATGTCGGGGTACGCCTTCATGCCGGCGGCGAAGCCCGCGCCGCGCTCACGGCTGGCGGAGGTGCCGGCGGTGCCCTGGAGAACGATGATGCCGCCCTTGCCGCCGAGTCGGTCGGCGAGCGTCTTCGCGGCGAGCTTGCCGCCCGCGACGTTGTCGGAGGCGACGAGTGTCGCCGTCTCCGCCTTGTTGACCCCCCGGTCCGCTGCGACGACCGGGATGTCCGCCTTGTTGGCGTTGCGGACACCGGGGCCGACCGCGTCGGAGTCCACCGGGTTGACGATGACGGAGTCCACCCCGGAGCTGGTGAAGTTCTCCAGCTGGTTGGCCTGCTGCGAGGCGTCGTTCTGGGCGTCGGTGACGGTGAGGTCGATCCCCGCCTTCTCGGCCTCCTGCTGCGCGCCTTCCTTCATCTGGACGAAGAAGGGGTTGTTCAGGGTGGAGAGCGACATGCCCACCTTGGTGGTGGTGCCGGAGGAACCGGACTTGAAGAAGGTCACGGCGGCGATGACGGCGGCCAGGCAGACCACCGCGACGCCCAGCCGCATCGCGCCCTTGCGGCCCTTTCCGGGTGATCCCGGCGCGGCGGACGCGCCGCCTCCGGACGCGCCGGACCCGGCCTTGCGGCGCAGCGTGTCCAGCAGCACCGCGAGGGCGATGACGACGCCGATGACGACCTGCTGCCAGAAGGCGGACACGGACAGGAGGTTGAGGCCGTTGCGCAGCACCGCGAGGATCAGTGCGCCGATCAGGGTGCCGGACGCCTTGCCGACGCCGCCCGCGAGGCTGGCGCCGCCGATGACGACCGCGGCGATCGCGTCGAGTTCGTACCCCTGGGCCGCCTGCGGCTGTGCGGAGACCAGGCGGGAGGCGAGGACGATACCGGCCACGGCGGCGAAGAGGCCGGAGAGGGCGTAGATGGCCAGCTTCTGCTTCTTGACGCGCAGTCCGGACAGCCGGGCCGCTTCCTCGTTGCCGCCGATGGCGTACATGGAACGGCCGATGTAGGTGCGGGCCAGGATGAGTGCCGCTATCAGGCCCATCGCGATCATCACGAGGACGGGTACGGGCAGCCAGCCGCCGAGCGTGTCACCGAGGACGGAGACGGAGTCGGGGAAGGGGATCGGCCGTCCCTGGGAGATCACCAGGGAGAGACCGCGGGCCACCGACAGCATGGCCAGCGTCGCGATGAACGACGGCAGCTTGCCGTAGGCGACGAGGGCGCCGCTGACGAAGCCGCAGGCGATGCCGGTGGCCACGGCGATGATGACCGCGAGCCAGACGGGAACACCCGCGGACGTCGCCGACCAGGCGAGGACGGTGGCGGAGAGCGCCGCGACCGAACCGACGGAGAGGTCGATGCCCGCCGAGACGATGACGAAGGTGACACCGAACGCGAGGATCGCGGTCACCGCGGCCTGGACACCGACGTTCAGCAGGTTCTGGGTGGTGAGGAAGTCGCCGGAGAGCAGCGACATCGCCACCAGGAGGACGACCAGCGCGCTGAGTGCGCCGTTGTCGAGCAGGAGGCGGCGGAGGGTGTGTCCGGCGCCGCCCGCGCCCGTCTTGCTCGGATGCGTGTCAGTGGCCACGGGGGCTCTCCTCTGCGTTCTCTGTGTGCTCTGCGTGCTTGTCGGGGGCGATCACCGGCGCGGCGCTGACGGCGAGGGCCATCACCGCGTCCTGGGTGGCTTCATGGGCGGGGAGTTCTCCGGCGATACGGCCCTGGGCCATGACCAGGACCCGGTCGCTCATGCCGAGGACCTCGGGAAGATCGCTGGAGATCATCAGGACGGCGTGGCCGGAGGCCGTCAGCTCGTTGATGAGCTGGTAGATCTCGACCTTCGCGCCGACGTCGATGCCACGGGTCGGCTCGTCGAGGATCAGCACCCGGGTGTCGGCCAGGAGCCACTTCCCGATGACGACCTTCTGCTGGTTGCCGCCGGAGAGGGTACGGACGTGCTGGCCGAGGCCCGCCATGCGTACGCCGAGCTGCTCGGCGATCCGGGCCGCGGCGGTGCGCTGGCCCTTGACGTCGACGATGCCGGAGCGGGTCGCCGAGCGGAGGGTGACCAGGCCGAGGTTCTCCTGGACCGAGGCGTCGAGCACGAGGCCCTGGCCCTTGCGGTCCTCGGGCACGAGGCCGATCCCGGCGCCCATGGCGGCGGTCACATCGTGCTTGGCGAGGCGCTCGCCGCGTACGTCGACGGTGCCTGCGTCGTAGGGGTCCGCGCCGAAGACGGCGCGTGCGACCTCGGTGCGGCCCGCTCCGACGAGCCCGGCGAGGCCGACGACCTCACCTGCCTTGACGTCGAAGCTGATGTCGTGGAACACCCCGTCCCGGGTGAGCCCGCGTACGGAGAGCAACGACGTCCCCGTTTCCGGGCGTTCGCGCGGGTACTGCTGGTCGATGCTGCGCCCCACCATGAGCTGGACGAGCTCCGCCTCCGGTGTCGAGGCGGGCACCTGGTCGATGCTGCGGCCGTCGCGCAGGACGGTGACGCGGTCGCCGAGTGCGGCGATCTCGTCGAGGTGGTGGGTGATGAAGACGACGCCGACGCCGTCCGCGCGCAGCTGCCGCACGATCGCGAAGAGCTTGTCGACCTCCTCGGAGGTGAGGACCGCCGTCGGCTCGTCCATGATCAGGACACGTGCGTCCAGGCTGAGCGCCTTCGCGATCTCGACCATCTGCAGCCGGGCGATGCCCAGTTCACGGACCCTTGCCCTGGGCGAGACGTGCAGGCCGACGCGGCGCAGGAGCACCTCGGCGTCGGCCTCCATGCGCCCGCGGTCGATCATGCCGAAGCGGCGCGGCTGGCGGCCCAGGAAGATGTTCTCGGCGACGGTGAGATCGGGGACCAGGTTGAACTCCTGGTAGATCGTGGCGATCCCGAGCTTCTCGGCGTCCTGCGCTCCGTGGATGCGCACCTCCTGGCCGCCGGCGAAGATCCGGCCGCGGTCCGGGCGGTAGGCGCCGGAGAGCATCTTGATGAGGGTGCTCTTGCCCGCGCCGTTCTCACCGAGGAGGACGTGCACTTCGCCGCTGCGCAGGTCGAAGTCGACGCTGTCCAGGGCGACCACACCGGGGAAGGTCTTGCGTACGCCTTCGATGCGCAGCAACTCGACTGATTCGCTCACTCGTTGCTCCCGGAGGTGAAGGGTCGCTCGCCGCAGGAGCCGCGTACGACGAGGCGGGCGGGCAAGGTCACGGACTGCGGGGGGCGGCCCTCGACGATGTCGATCAGCGCGCGCACGGCGGCCCGGCCGAGGTCGCCGGTCGGCTGGGCGATCGCGGTGATCGGCGGGGCGGTGTGGAGGAACCACGGGATGTCGTCGAAGGCCGCGATCCCGATGTCCTCGGGGACACGCAGGCCGCGTGCGCGGATCGCGTCCAGGGCGCCGAGCGCCATGAGGTTATCGGCGGCGAACACGATCTCGGGCGGTTCGGGCAGCGACAGGAAGTTCTCGGTGGCCCGCCGGCCGCTCTCGGCCTGGAAGTCGCCCTGCCCGATGTAGGCGTCAGGCAGGGCGAGTCCGTGGGCCCGCATCGCTTCCCGGAAGGCCCCGACGCGTTCGTCGCCGGTGGTGGTGGCGGCCGGGCCCGCGATGATGGCGAGCCTGCTGTGGCCGAGGGCGTACAGGTGGGCGACCAGGTCCTGGATGGCCCGGTGCCCGTCCGCGCGCACGACGGGGATGTCCACCCCGGGGATCCAGCGGTCGACGAAGACCATCGGGGTGCCGGTGCGCGCCACGTCCAGCAGCAGTGGGGACTCGCCGTCGGCGGGTGAGACCAGGAGCCCGTCGATCCTGCGGTCCAGGAGCGTACGGACGTGGTGGTCCTGCTGTTCGAGCCGCTCGTCGGCGTTGCCGATGATCACGCTGTAGCCGAGTCCGCGCGCCTCCTCCTCGACGGAGCGGGCCAGCGCGGTGAAGTACGGATTGAGCACGTCGCTGATGACGAGGCCGAGCGTGCGGGTCTGGTCGGTGCGCAGCGAGCGGGCCACGGCGTTGGGCCGGTAGCCGAGGGCGTCGACGGCGGCGAGGACGCGTCTGCGTGCGTCCGGGCTGACGGAGGGATGGCTGTTGAGGACGCGGGAGACCGTGGCGACAGAGACTCCTGCCTGGGCCGCGACGTCCTTGATGCTCGCCATTTCCGGGACCACCTCCTTGTGGTTTCCGTAGCCTCGAAACCAGCGGAACCAGCCGTGGAATCGATTACACGGAAGATTGGAATCGATTACATGGCGGAAAACAACCCCATAGACGGTGGACGTGACCGGATCGTGATGCGCGACCCCCGCGCAGCGGACACACGGACCGGGGCTCCGGACCGGAACGCGGAGCCGCAGGTCGCAGAACGCAAAAAGACCCCAGATGAACTGGGGTCTTCGCTGGTGTCCGAGGGGGGACTTGAACCCCCACGCCCGATAAAGGGCACTAGCACCTCAAGCTAGCGCGTCTGCCATTCCGCCACCCGGACAAGGTGTCTGTCGTTCCGGGGTCCTCCCCGTGGCGACAAAGGAAACAATACCAGGGGTTCGGGGTGCCTCTCACCTGCGTTTCAGGTGGTCAGTGCGGTACGGGCCCGCACCCGGCACCCCTGTCGTCACGATGCGCACACTCCGTGGCGCACCGTGTACGCCGCGTGCTGCCGGGCTACCTTCGCGGGCATGAGCGGCAAGAGCGGCAGGAGCAGCAAGAGCGGCCCGAGTGCATCCGTCCCGCGGCCACCCCGCGCCCTGGCCTCCGTGCGGGAGCGGCTGCGGGACACCTTCTGGTGCGCGCCGGCGGCGGGGCTCGTCGGTGCCTTCGTTCTGTGGCTGGCCCTCTCCGAGCTGGACACCTGGATCGTCGCCTATCTCAAGGAGGAGGGAGCTTACGAGGAGCTCGGGGACCTTCTCACGTTCGCCGGGGACGCCCGCACGATCGTCACCACGGTCAGCTCCGCGATGATGACGTTCATCGGTGTCGTGTTCAGCATCTCGCTGGTGGCGGTGCAGATGGCGAGCGGACAGCTCACCCCGCGCGTCGTCCGGATCTTCGTACGGAGCAGGATCAGCAAGCTCACGCTGACGGTGTTCCTCGCGACCTTCGCGTTCTCGCTCCTGGTGCTGACCTCTTACGAGGGCGGGCCGGAACCCGATCCCCGCCGGGTGACGTCGGCACCTCTGCTCCAGAGCCTGGTGACGCTCGGGCTGGTCGGACTGAGCCTGCTGCTGTTCGTCGCCTACGTCTCCTCCACCCTGAGGCTGATGCAGGTCGGGCCCGTCCTGGACCACATCGCCCGTGAATCGCTCCGCGCGCTCGCCCGGCAGCCGGAAGGGGTGGTGGACGAGCCGTCCCTCGGGCCCGTCACCGCGCGCGTGGCGCACCTGGAGCGCGCGGGGGTGCTGCGAGGTGTGGCGGTGGCACGGCTGGTGAGGGCCGCGCGTCGGCACGGAGTCGTGCTGCGGCTGGTGCCCCGGACCGGCGACTTCCTGGTGCCGGGGACACCGGTGCTGGCCGTGCACGGCGGGACGGCTCCGTCCCGGCACGCCTTGCGCCACACGGTCTCCGTCGGGGTCGAACGCGCCCTGTTCCAGGACCCCGCGTTCGGTCTGCGGCAGCTGTCCGACATCGCGCTGCGTGCCCTGTCGTCCTCGGTGAACGATCCGACCACCGCCGTGCAGTGTCTCGACCGGATCGTGGAGTACCTGGCCGTCGCCGTGCGTCTGCCGCTCACCCCGCTGCACCACCGGGACCGGCAGGGGCACGTACGGCTCGTCCAGCACGTGCCGGGGTGGACGGACCTCGTCGACCTCGCCTTCGAGGAGATCCGGTGGTGCGCCGCCGCGAGCCCCCAGGTCACGCGGCGGATGCTGGCCGGGTTCGACGACCTGTTGCTGCTCGCCTCCGAGGAGCGGAGACCGCCGCTGCTCAGGCACCGCGTACTCCTCGTCGAAGCGGTGGAACGCACGGTGCCCGAGGCGGCCGGGCGGGCGTTCGCGCTGCGCCCGGACCGCCAGGGCATCGGGTGACCGGCCCGGGGACTACTCCTGCGAGCTGGGACTCAGGTCCTGGAGGCCTATGACCCGCAGCAGTTCGAGGCGCTCGTACGTCGGTGTGCCCGGCTGCGCCGAATGCACCACGAGCTGCTGACTGTGGCCGTCACTCAGCAGCACTTCGCAGTCGAGGTCGAGGAGGCCGACCACCGGGTGCAGGAACCGCTTCGGCGACGGACGGCGCGCCACGAGATCGTGCGACTTCCACAGCGCTTCGAACTCCTCCGACACGGCACGGAGTTCAGCCACGAGCGCGGCCGGGCCCGGGTCGTCGGGGCGGGCCCCGACGACGGCCCGCAGGCTCGCCGCGTGCGCGCGGGAGTGCTGCTCCTGGTATTCGGGCGGGGACAGCTCCCGTGCACCCGGCACCGTGAACCAGCGGCGGATCAGATTCGACCCGGTGTGGTCACCGCCGCCCAGGGCCACCGCCAAGGTGTTCTGCGCGAGCACCTCGCCCCAGTCGCTCACCACCATCGCGGCGAGGTCGTGCAGCCGGTCCAGGATCAGCAGCAGTCCCGGGCGGACGTGGCCGGAGGAGCCTCCCGGCCGGGGCGGCTCCTCCCCGGCCAGGTGGAACAGGTGGTCGCGCTCCGTGTCCGTGAGCCGCAGGGCGCGGGCGAGGGCGGTGAGCAGCTGGCGCGAGGGGTGGGAGCCGCGGCGCTGTTCCAGCCGTGTGTAGTAGTCCGTGGACATCCCGGCGAGCTGCGCCACCTCCTCGCGGCGCAGACCCGGGGTGCGGCGCCGTGCGCCCGCGCTCAGGCCCACGTCGCCGGGGGCCAGGCGGGCACGGGCGCGACGGAGGAAGTCGGCGAGTTCTGTTCTGTCCACGCCGTTCAGGATCCCTCGGATCCGGAACCGTATCCAGGGAGTGCCGGTCCCTGGACAGACGCGTCTCTCCCGCCACCGCCGCGGCTCCCGCACGGTGGACCCATGGCTACGAAAACGAGGAGGCGGCCATGCTGACTTTGGTGACAGGGGCGACGGGCCAGGTCGGGCGACGGTTCGTGCCGCGGCTGCTTCAGGGCGCGGCGGCCGGCGACGAGGTGCGGGTCCTGGTGCGCGACGCGGCACGTGGCGAGCGGTTCGCCGAGCTGGGCGCGCAGGTGCTGGTCGGCGATCTGCGCGACGAGGAGGTGCTCGGCAGGGCGACGGCCGGTGTGGACACGGTGGTGAACGTCGCCGCCGCGTTCCGCGGGGTGCCGGACGAGGAGGCGCGGGCGGTGAACCGCGACGCGGCCGTCGAGCTCGGCCGGGCCTCGGTGGCCTCCGGCGTACGGCGGTTCGTCCAGGTCAGCACCGGGCTCGTGTACGGCGCGGGGCGGGGCAGGGCGCTGGTGGAGAGCGACGAGACGGTGCCCGGCGCCCACATGTGGGGCGCCTACCCGGAGTCCAAGTGGGAGGCGGAGCAGGCGCTCGGATCCATGGAGGGCCTGAGCGACCTCCGCATCGCACGTCTGCCCTTCGTGTACGGCGATGGGGACCCGCATCTCGCGGACGTGATGGAGTACGCGCCGAAGTGGCCGGCCATGCAGCGCCTGCACATGGGCCACCACGTGGACGTGGCGCAGGGCCTGCGGCGGCTGCTGTACGCGCCAGGCGCGCACGGCGCCTACAACATCGCCGACGACGCCCCGGTCACCATGGTCGACCTCTTCGAGTTCCACGGGCTGCCGGTGCCGCGGGACGCGCTCGACAGGGACGTCCCTGATCCCTGGCACGGGGTGATGTCGACGGCCCGTATCCGTCATGAACTGGGCTATCGCCCGCTGGTCCCGTCGGTGTGGACGGCGCGGGAGGCGGGCGTGCTGTAGCGGCTCGGCAGGTGGTGGCCCCGCGGCGCGGGGCCACCACCCTCGGTCAAGGCATGAGGTGGTAATCGGGGAAGTTGCCCGGCAGCCGCTCCCCCGGCGGGCCCTCGGTCACGGCCCGTACGAGGAGTTCGCCGCCCACGAAGGCGCCTCGCCAGGACCCTCCGAAGCCGCCGAAGAGTTCCTCGCGGTCGCCGCGGGAACGGGGCGTGCCGTGACCGGTCTTGAAGGCGCGGATCTGCGGGGCGAGTCGCTCGTACGTCGCCGGGTCGTCGGTGGACAGGGTGGCGACCAGGGCGCCGTTGGACGCGTTCATGGCGGCGAGGAGCTCGGCCTCGGTGTCGACCAGGACGATCGTGTCGACCGGGCCGAAGGGTTCCGCGTGGTGCAGCGGGGAGGCCGGGGGCGGGTTGAGGAGCGTGACCGGGTGGAGGTACGCGCTGGTGTCCTGGCCCGGGAGGAAGCGGGCGTCCGCCGCGGAGCCCTGGTGGAGGGGGACGGCCCCGCGGTCGATGGCCTCGGTGACCTGGTCGTGCAGTTCCTTGGCCTTGGTGGCGTTGATCAGGGGGCCGAAGTCCAGTACGGGAAGGGGGTCGGAGGGGTGCTCCACGGCGAGGGGGTGCCCGGTGCGCAGAGACCGTACGGCGGGGAGGTAGGCCGCCAGGAAGTCCGCGAAGAGCGTGCGCTGGACGACGAAGCGGGGGTAGGCCGTGCAGCGCTGCTTGCCGTAGTCGAAGAGCTTCGGGACGACCGCGGTGAGGGACGGCCAGTCCGTGTGGTTCCAGATGCCCCAGGTGTTGAGTCCCTCCTGTTCCAGGATGTGCCGCTTGCCGAGGTCGGCGACGGCCGTGGCGATCCGGGCGCCGGTGTCCCGGCCGCCGACGAAGGAGACGCAGCCGATCTCGGCCGACCGGACGAGCGGTTCCGACAGGTCGCTTCCGCTGCCGCTGAGGAGGGTGAGCGGAACGCCTTCACGGGCGGCGAGCGCGCACGCCAGGGTGAGGCAGGAGACGCCGCCGTCGGTGGGGGTCTTGGCGATCACGGCGTTGCCGGCCAGCGCCTGTACGAGCATGGCGTGGACCAGGACGGACATGGGGTAGTTCCAGCTGGCGATGTTGGAGACCGGGCCCCCGAGCGGGGTGCGGCCGGCCAGGAGGCGGTCGCTGTGGTCGACGTACCACCGGACGCCGTCGATGGCGCGGTCCACGTCGGCCTGGGCGAGGCGCCAGGGCTTGCCGATCTCCCAGACCAGGAGGAGGGCGAGGAGCTCTCGGTGCTCGGTGAGGGCGTCGAGGGTGGCCGACACGCGGGCACGGCGTTCGGGGAGCGGGATGTGGCGCCAGGCGCGGTGGGCGTCGAGAGCCGCTCGTACCGCCTGTCGGGCGGTGTCCGCGTCCAGGCGGGGCGGGCCTGTGATGGGCGTGCCGTCGATGGGGCTGGTGGCGGGGAGGGTGCGGCCGTCCCGGTGCCAGGTGGCGGCCCAGAGGTTGCGGGCGCCGTCCTCCTCGAAGGCCTCGGGGGCGGTGGTGAGGCAGCGGTTCCAGGCGTCCTGCCAGGCGGTTCCTGGTTTGAGGGTGAGCGGGGCGGGGGCTGAGGTCCGTACGGGCGTCTGTGGCATGGGGTCTCCGCTCTGGGTGCGGGGTTCGGGTGGCGCGGGCGGTGACGGGGGTGCGGGTGGCGCGGGGCGGGCGGGGCGCCTGCGGCGGGCCTGCTCCCCTGCCCGCCCCTCCCCGTAACCGGGGCTCCGCCCCGGACCCCGGTCCTCGATCTTCCCCGGACTTCGTCCGGGGGACCCCCGAGGGGCTTGCTTACGCGCGCAGCCTGATCTCTGCCAGGCGGGCCGTTTCCGTCGGCGTGGCGCCCACGGCGACTCCCGCCGCTTCCAGCGCCTCCTTCTTCGCCGCGGCCGTGCCGCTCGATCCGGAGACGATCGCTCCGGCGTGGCCCATGGTCTTGCCCTCGGGCGCCGTGAAGCCGGCGATGTAGCCGACCACGGGTTTGGTGATGTGCTGGGCGATGTGGGCCGCGGCACGTTCCTCCGCGTCGCCGCCGATCTCACCGATCAGGACGATCAGCTCGGTGTCCGGGTCGTTCTCGAAGGCCGTCAGGCAGTCGATGTGCGTCGTCCCGATCACCGGGTCTCCGCCGATGCCCACCGCCGTCGAGAAGCCCGTGTCGCGCAGCTCGTGCATCAGCTGGTAGGTGAGCGTGCCCGACTTGGAGACCAGGCCGATGCGGCCGGGCTCCGTCGCGATGTCGGCGGGGATGATGCCTGCGTTCGACTGCCCCGGGCTGATCAGCCCGGGGCAGTTGGGTCCCAGGACACGTGTGCCGCGGGCCTTCGCGTGGGCGTGGAAGGCCACGGCGTCGTGGACGGGGATGCCCTCGGTGATGACCACGGCCAGGCCGATGCCCGCGTCCGCCGCCTCGACGACGGCCGCCCTGGCGAAGGGCGGCGGGACGAAGACGACGGTGACGTCGGCGCCGGTGGCGTCCATGCCGTCGCGTACGGAGCCGAAGACCGGGACCGTACGGTCGTCGAGGTCCACGGTGCGGCCGGCCTTGCGCGGATTGACGCCGCCGACGATCTGCGTGCCCGCGGCGAGCATCCTCCTGGTGTGCTTCATGCCCTCGGCGCCGGTCATGCCCTGGACGAGGACCTTGCTCTCCTTGCTGAGGAAGATGGCCATGATCAGTGCCCTCCCAGGGCGAGTCGGGCTGCTCGGTCGGCCGCGCCGTCCATCGTGGTGACCTGCTGGACCATCGGGTGCGCACGGTCGTCGAGGATCGCCCTGCCGCGTGCCGCGCTGTTGCCGTCGAGGCGGACGACCAGCGGTTTCGTCAGGTGGACCGAGTCGAGGGCCTGGACGATCCCGTCGGCGACCGCGTCGCAGGCGGTGATGCCGCCGAACACGTTCACGAAGACGGATTTCACGGACGGGTCGGAGAGGATGACCGTCAGCCCGTCGGCCATGACCTGGGCCGAGGCCCCTCCCCCGATGTCGAGGAAGTTGGCCGGGCGTGCGCCGCAGCCGGCGACCACGTCAAGGGTGGACATGACGAGTCCGGCGCCGTTGCCGATGATGCCGACCTCACCGTCGAGCCTGACGTAGTCGATCCCCTTGGCGGCGGCCGCGGCCTCCAGCGGGTCCCCGTGGGGGTCGGTGGTGTCCGCACCCCGACGGCTCTGCCGGAAGGCGGCGTTGTCGTCCAGGGTGACCTTGCCGTCCAGAGCGAGGATCCGGCCGTCCGTGGTGCGGACCAGCGGATTGACCTCGACGAGCAGGGCGTCCTCCTGGGTGAGCACCCGCCACAGCGCCTGGAGCACGGGCGCGGTCTCCGGCGGGAGCGAGGCGGCCTCCGCGATCCGAGCCGCCTCGGCCGCTGTGACCCCCTCGGCCGGGTCCACGGGGATCCGGGCCACGGCCTCCGGACGGGTGGCGGCGACCTCCTCGATGTCCATGCCGCCCTCAGCCGACGCGATGGCGATGAAGGTTCCGGCGGCCCGGTCCAGGACGTAGCTGACGTAGAACTCCGCCTCGATGTCGACCGGCTGAGCGAGCATCACGGTCCGGACGAGGTGGCCCTTGATGTCCATGCCGAGGATCCCGCGCGCGGTGACGACGGCCGCCGCGGGGTCGGCGGCGACCTTCACCCCGCCGGCCTTGCCCCGGCCCCCCACTTTGACCTGCGCTTTGACGACGACACGGCCGCCGAGCCGTTCGGCCGCGGCGTGCACCGCGGACGGGTGGTCCACGACCTCGGCGTCCGGTACGGCGATGCCGTGGTCCGCGAAGAGTTGCCTTGCCTGGTGCTCGTACAGATCCATAGCCACTCCCGATCGTGCCGATTGTGAAAGTGCCGCTCGCCCCCTGGACACCACCCACCGGATGCGGGATAACAAGCTTCATACAGTATTCGTCGACTGTATGCAATGTACCGCGAGAGCGGCGGAACGGCTCCCGCACCCCCCTACGAAGGGACAGGACATCGCCATGCCCGAGGACAGCCAGGACAGCCAGAACCTCATCTCCGGTGGGCACTTGGTCGCCAAGGCACTCAAGGCGGAGGGGGTGGAACGCATCTACACCCTCTGTGGCGGCCACATCATCGACATCTACGACGGCTGCGTCGACGAGGGCATCGAAGTCGTCGACGTGCGGCACGAGCAGGTGGCCGCCCACGCGGCCGACGGCTACGCCCGGATCACCGGGAAGCCGGGGTGCGCAGTCGTCACCGCCGGCCCCGGCACGACCGACGCCGTCACGGGCGTCGCCAACGCCTTCCGCGCCGAGTCACCGATGCTGCTTATCGGTGGTCAGGGAGCCCACACCCAGCACAAGATGGGCTCGCTCCAGGACCTTCCGCACGTCGACATGATGACGCCGATCACCAAGTTCGCGGCCACCGTGCCGGACACCGCGCGGGCGGCGGACATGGTGTCGATGGCGTTCCGGGAGTGCTACCACGGGGCGCCCGGACCGTCGTTCCTGGAGATCCCGCGCGACGTTCTGGACGCGAAGGTCCCGGCGGACCGGGCGCGGGTCCCCGAGGCTGGGCGATACCGTGCGTCCACCCGGGGGGCGGGTGACCCGGCCGACATCGAGAAACTCGCCGATCTGCTCGTCCACGCCGAGAAGCCCGCCATCCTGCTGGGCAGTCAGGTCTGGACGACCCGCGCGACGGACTCCGCCACCGAGCTCGTCCGGACGCTCAACATCCCGGCCTACATGAACGGGGCGGGCCGCGGCACCCTCCCGCCCGGCGATCCGCACCACTTCCAGCTCTCGCGCCGTTACGCCTTCTCCAACGCCGACCTGATCGTGATCGTGGGGACCCCCTTCGACTTCCGGATGGGCTACGGCAAGCGGCTCTCCCCGGCCGCCACCGTCGTCCAGATCGACCTGGACTACCGCACGGTGGGCAAGAACCGCGACGTCGACCTCGGGATCGTCGGTGACGCGTCGCTCGTCCTGAAGGCGGTCACGGAGGCCGCGAGCGGCCGGATCAACGGCGGTTCCGCTCTGCGCAAGGCGTGGCTGGACGAGCTGCGGGCCGCCGAGCAGGTGTCGATCGAGAAGCGGCTCCCCCAGCTGAAGTCGGACGCCTCACCCATCCACCCCTACCGGCTGGTGAGCGAGATCAACGACTTCCTGACCGAGGACTCCATCTACATAGGGGACGGCGGCGACATCGTCACCTTCTCCGGGCAGGTCGTCCAGCCCCGCACCCCGGGCCACTGGATGGACCCGGGCCCGCTCGGCACGCTCGGGGTCGGAGTGCCCTTCGTGCTCGCCGCCAAGCAGGCCAGGCCCGACAAGGAGGTCGTGGCGCTGTTCGGCGACGGCGCGTTCTCCCTCACCGGATGGGACTTCGAGACGCTGGTCCGCTACAACCTGCCCTTCGTCGGCATCGTGGGCAACAACTCCTCGATGAACCAGATCCGCTACGGCCAGAAAGCCAAGTACGGCGACGAGCGCGAGCGGGTCGGCAACACCCTCGGCGATGTCCACTACGACAAGTTCGCGCAGATGCTGGGCGGTTACGGCGAAGAGGTGCGCGACCCCGCCGACATCGCACCCGCGCTGCGCAGGGCCCGCGAGTCGGGTCTGCCCTCGCTCATCAACGTCTGGGTCGACCCGGACGCGTACGCCCCCGGAACGATGAACCAGACCATGTACAAGTGACAGAGGAGCGGTTGGCATGACCAAGGCTCTTGAGGGCGTGCGCGTCCTCGACATGACGCACGTACAGTCCGGTCCCTCCGCCACCCAGCTGCTCGGCTGGCTCGGGGCGGACGTGGTCAAGCTGGAGGCGCCGGGCGGCGACATCACCCGCAAGCAGTTGCGCGATCTGCCCGACGTCGACTCCCTCTACTTCACGATGCTCAACTGCAACAAGCGGAGCATCACCCTCAACACCAAGAGCGAGCGCGGCAAGGAGATCCTCACCGAGCTCATCCGCCGCAGCGACGTGATGGTGGAGAACTTCGGCCCGGGCGCCGTGGACCGCATGGGGTTCACCTGGGAGCGGATCCAGGAGATCAACCCCCGGATCGTCTACGCCTCCATCAAGGGCTTCGGCGAGGGCCCGTACACCAACTTCAAGGCGTACGAGGTCGTCGCGCAGGCCATGGGCGGCTCGATGTCCACCACCGGATTCGCGGACGGCCCGCCGCTCGCCACCGGCGCCCAGATCGGTGACTCGGGCACGGGGATCCACGCGGTCGCCGGCATCCTCGCCGCCCTCTACCAGCGCGAGAACACCGGGCGCGGCCAGCGGGTGAACGTGGCGATGCAGCACGCGGTGCTCAACCTGTGCCGGGTCAAGCTGCGCGACCAGCAGCGGCTGGAGCACGGGCCGCTCGCCGAGTACCCGAACGCGCAGGACACCGCCGGCGCCGACGAGGTGCCGCGCAGCGGCAACGCCAGCGGCGGCGGCCAGCCGGGCTGGGCGGTCAAGTGCGCGCCGGGCGGCCCCAACGACTACGTGTACGTCATCGTGCAGCCGGTCGGCTGGAAGCCCCTGTCCGCGCTGATCGGCCGGCCGGAGCTGGCGGACGACCCCGAGTGGGCGACGCCCGAGTCCCGGCTGCCGAAGCTCGGCAAGATGTTCCAGCTGATCGAGGAGTGGTCGGCGACGCTCCCCAAGTGGGACGTCCTGGAACAGCTCAACGCGCACAACATCCCGTGCGGTCCGATCCTCTCCACGAAGGAGATCGTCGAGGACGAGTCCCTCGCGGCGAACGAGATGGTGGTCCGCGTGGAGCACCCCGAGCGGGGCACCTTCACCACCGTCGGCAGCCCGCTGAAGCTGTCCGACTCCCCCGTCGACATCGTCACCTCCCCGCTGCTCGGTGAACACAACGCGGAGGTCTATGTCGGCGAACTGGGCCTGGGTGACGAGGAACTGCGGCTTCTCAAGACGAACGGAGTCATCTGAGCATGGCCGGAACAGTCGAGAACCAGGAGCATGAGCGCGTCAGGACACTTCTCGACCGCGTCCGGGGCGAGGGGCGCAGCGCGCTCACCGCGCCGGAGGGGAAGGTCGTCGCCGACGCGTACGGGATCGCGGTGCCGGGCGAGGGCCTGGCCCGGGACGTGGACGAGGCGGTGGCGCTGGCCGACCGGCTCGGCGGACCGGTGGTCCTCAAGATCGTCTCCCCCGACATCCTGCACAAGACGGATGCGGGCGGCGTCGTGGTCGGTGTGTCGGGCGCCAAGGAGGTGCGCGCGGCGTTCTGCACCGTCGTGAAGAACGCGAAGGCCTACGCGGCCGACGCGCGGATCGAAGGCGTACAGGTGCAGCAGCTCGTGCCGCCCGGCCAGGAGGTCATCGTCGGGGCGGTCACCGACCCCACGTTCGGGAAGGTGGTGGCGTTCGGCCTGGGCGGTGTCCTGGTCGAGGTGCTCAAGGACATCACCTTCCGGCTGGCACCGGTGACGGCGGACGAGGCGCGGTCGATGCTCGACTCGATCGGCGCCGCGGAGATCCTCAAGGGGGTGCGCGGAGCGCCGGCCGTGGACCGGTGGGCGCTGGCGGAACAGATCCGGCGGGTCTCCCAGCTGGTCACGGACTTCCCGGAGATCGCGGAGGTCGACCTCAACCCCGTCATCGCGTCTCCGGACGGTGCTGTCGCCGCCGACATCCGGATCCTGCTGACGACCGAGGAGGTGAAAGCGCGGCGGCGCTACAGCCGGGAGGAGATCCTCGTGTCGATGCGCCGGCTGATGGAGCCGCGTTCCGTCGCGGTCATCGGCGCGTCCAACGAGCAGGGCAAGATCGGCAATTCGGTGATGCGCAACCTCATCGACGGCGGTTTCGCGGGCGAGATCCATCCGGTGAACCCCAAGGCCGATGACATTCTCGGCCGCAAGGCGTACAAGAGTGTCACCGACGTTCCCGGTGAGGTGGATGTGGCGGTCTTCGCGATACCCGCCAAGTTCGTCGCGTCGGCGCTCCGGGAGGTGGGCCGCAAGGGGATCCCCAACGCGGTGCTGATCCCGTCCGGCTTCGCCGAGACGGGTGAACAGGCCCTCCAGGACGAGATCGTGGCGATCGGCGAGGAGCTCGGTGTGCGGCTCCTCGGGCCGAACATCTACGGCTACTACTCGACGTGGCAGGACCTCTGCGCCACGTTCTGCACCCCGTACGACGTCAAGGGTTCGGTGGCTCTGACCTCGCAGTCGGGTGGCATCGGCATGGCGATCCTGGGCTTCGCGCGGTCGACGAGGACGGGGGTGTCGGCGATCGTCGGACTCGGCAACAAGTCGGACATCGACGAGGACGACCTGCTGACCTGGTTCGGCGAGGACCCGAACACCGAGTGTATCGCGATGCACCTGGAGGACCTGAAGGACGGGCGGGCGTTCGTGGAGGCGGCGCGGGCGACCGTGCCGAAGAAGCCCGTCGTGGTCCTCAAGGCGGGCCGTACGAGTGCGGGCGCCAGGGCGGCGGGTTCCCACACGGGCGCGCTGGCCGGGGACGACGCCGTGTACGACGACATCCTGCGGCAGGCGGGGGTGATCCGGGCTCCGGGGCTGCTGGACATGCTGGAGTACGCACGGGCGCTGCCCGTGCTGCCGGCCCCCAAGGGCGACAACATCGTGATCATCACGGGGGCGGGGGGTTCGGGGGTGCTCCTGTCGGACGCGATCGTCGACAACGGGCTCTCGCTGATGGAGATTCCGCCGGACCTGGACACGGCGTTCAAGGCGTTCATCCCACCGTTCGGCGCGGCGGGGAACCCGATCGACATCACGGGCGGTGAGCCGCCGTCGACGTACGAGGCGACGATCCGGCTGGGGATGGAGGATCCGCGGATCCACGCGCTGGTCCTGGGCTACTGGCACACGATCGTGACCCCGCCGATGGTCTTCGCGGAGCTCACGGCGCGGGTGGTGGAGGAGTTCCGGGCGCGCGGGATCGAGAAGCCCGTGGTGGCGTCGCTGGCGGGTGACACGGAGGTCGAGGAGGCATGCGCCTACCTGTTCGAGAGGGGCGTCGTGGCGTATCCGTACACCACGGAGCGGCCGGTCGCCGTACTCGGCGCGAAGTACAGGTGGGCCAGGGCCGCCGGGTTGTCGGGCGGTGCCCGATGACCTGATGACGACGGCTCGAACCACGGGGTCTGCGGCGTACCGCTCGGCCGCGGACCCCCGCGCGAAGTGAGAACGGGCAGGGGGCGCTGGCCAGACTTCTTCCACGCAAGGGGTTCGATCGACCATGACTGCTACAGACATCTCCACATCCGTCCCCTTCAGGGAGGTGACGGACGCCAACGGCAGGACCTACCGCCTTGGCGAGAGCGACATCGACATCATGGGCCGCAAGCGCAAGTGGATGGTCATCCTGCCGTGGGTCGGCATGATGGGCATCAGCTCGGCCGAGTACGCCTTCGCGTCGGCGGAGGACACACTCCACCACGCGCACAACTGGGACAGCGGCCACATCTACTGGATGATGACCGTCTGGGTGTTCTTCCAGGCCGCGGTCGCGATGCCCGCGGGCAGACTGCGGGAGACCGGCAGACTGCCGGCCCGCTGGGCGATGATGCTCGGCGCGGCGGGCACGCTCCTCGGCTATCTGTCGCTGGCGTACGCGCCGCACGTGATCTTCGCGTACCTCGGTTTCAGCGTGTTCTCCGGCATGGGCGCGGGGATGGTGTACGCCACCTGCGTCAACATGGTCGGCAAGTGGTACCCGGAGCGCAGGGGCGGCAAGACGGGCTTCGTCAACGGCGGTTTCGCCTACGGTTCGGTGCCCTTCGTCTTCATCTTCACCGGATTCATGGACATCACCAACTTCAGGTGGGTCCTGGTCTCGGTGGGTGTCTTCCTCGCCGCCCTCGTGGCCTGCGCCGGCTTCTTCTTCCGGGACCCGCCGAAGAACTGGTGGCCCTCCGAGGTCGACCCGCTCAATCCGCCGGAGGACCCACGGGCCCGCCGTGCACTGGAGAAGAACCCGCCGGCCGTCAAGCAGTACTCCCCCGGTGAAGCCTGGAAGACCGGCCGTGTGGCGCTGATGTGGTGCTGCCTCGCCTGTACCTCCGGCGTGAACATCTTCGGTATCGCCTTCCAGGTCGACATCGGCCAGGACGCCGGCTTCGCGGCCGGGATCGTGGCCACCGCCATGTCGCTCAAGGCGATCGTCAACGGCACCGGGCGCGGCGTCATCGGCTGGCTCTCCGACCTCTACGGCCGCAAGAAGTGCCTGCTCTACGTCTGCGTCATCCTGGGGCTCGCCCAGTTCGGCATCATCTGGGCGGCCGACATGAAGAGCCTGCCGCTGTTCCTGCTCTTCTCCGCGATCTCCGGTTTCGGGGGCGGCGCGATCTTCCCGATGTTCGCGGCCATGACCGCGGACTACTTCGGCGAGAACAACAACGCCACCAACTACGGCATGGTCTACAGCTCCAAGCTCGTCTCCGGACTCGGAGCGGGGATGGGCTTCCTGGTCGTCGACGCGTGGGGGCTCAACGGCGCGTTCATCCTGGCGGGCAGCATCTCGTTCTTCGCGGGATTCCTCGCCCTGTTCCTCGCAGCGCCCGGCCGCGACCGGAAGGGCAACTCACTGGTGAAGGCCGACCCGTCGCCGGTGATCCGGGAGACCGACTGACCGCACACCGCGGCACACGCGTGGGGCCCGGTTCCCCGGAACCGGGCCCCAGGCGTGTGAGCCGTCCGGCGTCAGTCCCCGCAGCGGCTCTCGCGGAGGGAGTGCAGGTGCTCACTGGACTTGCGCGCGAAGGCGAGGGAGTCGACCGGGCTGTCGTGCTCGGTCTGCCAGTGGTGGTAGGTACGGCCCCGGTGTGTACGGGCGGTGACCCGGCTCAGGAAGTTCTTGTAGTCGATGTCCCCGTCACCGACGTCCGTCATGTCGTAGCCGTCGCGGGCGGCGTCGTTGCGGGTGCCGTCCTTGACGTGGAAGAGCGGGTAGCGGTCGGGCTGCTTGAGCACGTAGTCGATGGGGTTGAAGGGGGCCGGTGTGCCGTCCACGCGCTTGCCGAAGCGGAACTGGGCGCAGAACGCCCAGTAGATGTCCATCTCGAGGTAGACCAGGTCGGGGTCGGTCTCGGCGAGCAGGACGTCGTAGAGACGCACCTTCGGCTTGTCGGTGGCGAAGGAGAACTCCTCCGCGTGGTTGTGCTGGTAGAACTTCATGCCGCGCTTGCGGGCGGCGGCGCCGTAGGTGTTGAAGTCCTCGGCGGCCCGCTTCCATCCGTCGACCGTGTCGCCGTAGCGGAACGGACCGGAGGCGGTGCCTATGTGCTTGAGGCCGAGGGCCTCCGCCTCGTCGAGGACCTTGGTGAGGTTCTGCGCGAAGGAGTAGGCGTCGGGGTTGTTGTCGTCGTAGTAGTTGACGTGACTGCCGATGGGGTTGAGCCCGTGGTCCTTGGCCAGCCTCTTGAGCTGGGCGAGGCTGATGGCGCCGGCCGAGCCCTGGGTGTAGCCGGCGAACTCGATCTCGTCGTAGCCGTACTTCTCGAGTTCGGCGAAGACGGGGGCGAAGCCGAGGGTGGAGACCTTGTCGCGGAGGCTGTAGAGCTGGATGCCGAGGCGGCCCGGAGGCAGGACGGCGCGGCCCTTGCCGTGCCCGTGGCCATGTCCGTGGCCGTGGCCGCTCTGGGGGCCGGCCGCCTGGGCGGCGGCGCCGCTGAGGAGGGTCGCGGCGGTGGCTCCGGCGGCGACGCCCAGGACGTTGCGGCGGCTGAGTCTGCGCGCGAGCTCGGGGTCCTTCGGGGTGCGGCTCATGATCACGATTCTCCCTGTGAACGTGCGGGCGGGACGGATTGTCAGTGCAGTCCGGCAAGCTGGAGGAGCAAGGACTTCACTTCGGTGGCCTGGACACGGCCGTCGAACGCATGGGGGGTGGAGCAGAGGATGAGCGGACCTTCGTCGTCGCTCGTGGGCAGGCGGCCGTGGCTGCCGCGGATAGGTGAGGGATCCAGGGGGACGACCGCCATGCGGTAGCGCATCCCGAGTTTCTTGCGGGCGACCGCCGAGGCGGCCTTGACCCGGACGTAAGGGTCCTGGGGGTCCATGAAGAGCTCCACGGGGTCGTAGCCCGGTTTGCGGTGGATCTCGACGAGCTGCGCGAAATCGGGCGCGCGGTCGTCGTCGAGCCAGTAGTAGTACGTGAACCAGGCGTCCTTCTCCGCCACGGCGACGAGCTCGCCGGATCGGGGGTGGTCCAGGTGGTGGGCCTTCTTGCCCTCGTCGTCGAGGAGTTCGGCGATGCCGGGGAGGTCCGCGAGGGCTTCCCGGGTCGCGTCGAGGTCCTCGGGCCGGCGTACGTAGACGTGGGCGAGCTGGTGGTCGGCGACCGCGAAGGCGCGGGAGGCCATCGGGTCGAGGTACTCCATGCCGTCCTGGGTGTGCACCTCCAGGAGTCCGGCGCGGCGCAGAGCCCGGTTGATGTCGACGGGCCGGTCGACGCGGGTGATGCCGTACTCGGAGAGGGCGACGACCGTGCGGCCCTCGGCCCTGGCGTCGTCCAGCAGGGGTGCCACGGCGCGGTCGAGGTCGGCCGCTGCCCGGTGGGAGCGGGGGTCGTCGGGGCCGTAGCGCTGGAGGTCGTAGTCGAGGTGCGGGAGGTAGCAGAGGGCCAGGTCGGGGCTGCGGGTGGTGAGGATGTGCCGGGTGGCATCGATGATCCACTGCGAGGAGACGAGGTCGGCGCCGGGACCCCAGAAATGGAAGAGGGGGAAGGTGCCCAGTTTCTCGGTCAGTTCGTCGTGGAGCGCCGGGGGCCGGGTGTAGCAGTCGGGCTCCTTGCGGCCGTCGGCGTAGTACACGGGGCGGGGGGTGACGGTCCAGTCGGTGTCGGCGCCCATCGCGTACCACCAGCAGATGTTGGCGACGGTGTAGCCGGGGTGGGCGCGCCGGGCGGCGTCCCAGAGCTTGTCGCCTTCGACGAGCCCGTTGTGCTGGCGCCACAGGAGGACGTCGCCGAGCTCGCGGAAGTACCAGCCGTTGGCGACGATCCCGTGTTCGGAGGGGGTGGTGCCGGTGAGGAAGGTGGACTGGGCGGCGCAGGTGACGGCGGGCAGGACGGTGGAGAGGGGCGCCTGCGCGCCGGCACCGGCCATGGCCTGGAGATTGGGCATGTGCTGGAGCAGCTGGGGGGTGAGGCCGACGACGTCGAGGACGAGGAGCGGGGTGGGGCGCGTTCCGGCGCCGGGTGCGGTCATGGGAGCTCCTTGAGTCCGAGGTCGACGAGGAGGTCGCGGGCGAGGGTGAGCTCGGCGGCGATGCCGTCGGCGAGCTGGGTGCGGGTGCGCGGCCGCAGCTCGGCCGGGAGCGCCTGCCAGGTGTACGTCTCGACCTCCAGGTGCCGGGTGAGGGGTGCGGGACCTCCGACGAGCCGGTTCAGCACGGACTGGAGCACGGGGAGTGTGGAGGTGAGCGGGGGCGCGGGCGGCGCGTGCAGGGGGACGTGGAAGTGGGAGCGCCAGGGGGTGCTGTCGGGGAGGGCGCCGCCGGAGACCGCCTCGTCGAGGTCGTCGGTCCCGCGGAGGCCCGCACCGGTGAGGGTGCGGGTCTGGTGCAGGAAGCGGGGTTCCGCGAAGGCTCCCAGGGCGGCGCGCACCTCGGGCAGATGGGGGTGTTCGGCGTGCAGTGCCGCGGAGAGCTGGGCCTTCGCGATGGTGATCCCGGCCGCGTTCAGGGCGTCGAGGGCGGTGTCCGGGTCCTCGAAGGAGGTGGCGAGGTGGCAGGTGTCGACGCAGATGCCGATGCGTGCGTGACCCACGGCGGTGAGGGGGCCGATGGCGTCGGCGGTGGTCTCCACGGTGCAGCCGGGTTCGGGTTCGAGGCCGATCCTGACGGCCTTGCCGGTCAGCTCGTCGAGGGCGTCGAGCCGCTGCGCGAGCGTGGTGAACGCCTTCCGCGCGGTGACCGCCGCCGTGGGGTCGTCGGCGAACGGGGTGCGCCAGGCGATCGGCAGGGTGGAGATGGTGCCTTCGGTGACGTCGTCGGGGAGCAGCGCGGCGAGCAGCCGGGCCAGGTCGGTGGTGTGGGAGAGCCGTTCGGGGTCGGTCCAGTCCGGTGTGTAGACGCGGTACTTGACCTCCTGGGCCCCGAAGCCCTCGTAGGGGAAGCCGTTGAGGGTGACCACTTCGAGGCCGCGGTGTTCGAGTTCGCCGCGCAGGGAGCGCAGGGCGGCGGGGTCGTTGATGAGGGCGCGGGCGGCGTCCCTGGCGAGCCAGAGCCCGATGCCGAGCCGGTCCCGGCCGAGCCGTTTGCGTACGGGTTCGCAGTGGTCGCGCAGCTGGGCGCGGACCCCTTCGAGGGTCTCGGCGGGGTGCACGTTGGTGCAGTAGGCGAGGTGCACCGTCGAGCCGTCGGGGTGGCGGAAGCGCATCGTTCACTCCCCGCCACGGAGGATGGAGTTGCCTTCGTGGAGCGGGCCCGGTGCGTCGAGGTCGAGCTGGAGCCGGCCGCTCTGCCCGTAGAAGGCGACGGGGTTGCGCCAGAGGACCTTGTCGACGTCGTCCTCGTCGAAGCCGGCCTTCAGCATGGTGTCGGCGACCTTGCGGGTCTTCAGCGGGTCGCTCTTCCCCCAGTCGGCGGCGGAGTTGACGAGGATCCTGTCGGTGCCGTGATTCCGCAGGACCGTGACCATGCGGTCCTCGTCCATCTTGGTGTCCGGGTAGATGGAGAACCCGGCCCAGCAGCCGCTGTCGAGCGCGTCCTTCACGGTCGTCTCGTTGAGGTGGTCGAGCAGGACCAGCTCGGGGGCGAGGGCCGACTCACGGATGACGTCGATGGTGCGGTGCAGGCCGGCGAGCTTGTCGCGGTGCGGGGTGTGCACGAGCGCGGGAAGACCGTGGTCGGCGGCGAGCTGCAGCTGGGTGGCGAGTGCCTTGTCCTCGGCGGGTGTCATCGAGTCGTAGCCGATCTCACCGACGGCGACGACGGAGTCCTTGACGAGGTAGCGGGGCAGGGCGTCCAGGACGGGGGTGCAGCGGGGGTCGTTCGCCTCCTTGGGGTTGAGGGCGAGGGTGCAGTGGTGGGCGATGCCGTACTGGGAGGCGCGGAAGGGCTCCCAGCCCAGGAGGGCGTCGAAGTAGTCGAAGAAGCTGGCGGGCGAGGTGCGGGGCTGGCCGAGCCAGAAGGAGGGTTCGACGAGGGCGCGGACCCCGGCGTCGTACATCGCCTGGTAGTCGTCCGTGGTGCGGGAGGTCATGTGGATGTGGGGGTCGAAGATCCTCATCGGGTTTCCTCCGTGGACGTGGGGGTGGTGGCGGGAGCCGGGGCCGTGAGGTCGAGAACGGTCCGCAGACCGGCGGGTACGGGGCGCCCCGCGGCAGTGCGTTCGGTCGCGAAGTCGCCGAGCATTCGGGCGAGTTCGGTGTCTCCGCGGGCACGTTCGCCGAGCCGGTCGAGGGCTTCGACGGGGACCTCGGTGAAGAGGCACTTGAGGACGGCGTGCCGCCAGCCGTGCGCGTCGAGGTGGGCAGCGCCGTACGGGCCGACGGCCGCGGCGACCAGCCGGGTGTCGTTGGTGCGCAGGGCGTCCTCGACGAGCGGGAGGGCGGTGGCGCCGAGGTCGAGGCGGTGCAGGGTGAGGAGGACCGCGCGGCGTTCGGCGGCGGTGCCCTGCTCGTAGAGCCTGGTCACGGCGGGCAGCCCCGCGCGGGCTTCGAGCAGCAGCAGTGCGCGCACGGAATCGGCGTGCTCCAGGCCGCAGTGTCTTCCCGCCGACGCGAACCGCAGCTCCCAGGGCGGGTTGCCGCTGTCGGCGCCGGGGTGTGCGGCGGCGTGAGCGGCCTCGGCGAGCGCTTCGTCCAGCCAGGCCCTGGCCGCTCCCGGCAGTCGGTCGTCGAGTTCCTCGCGGCTGTTCAGCATGGTCAGGCTCCGTTCGCGGCCAGGGCGGCCCGGCGCAGGAAGTCGATGGAGCTGTGGGCGAGTTCGGGGCCCGCGTGGGAGTGCCGGGGCAGTTCGACGACGGTGAGGCCGGTGTATCCGGTGGAGGCGAGCGCTTCGAGCACCGGCGGGAAGTCGATCTCGCCGTCGCCGAACGGCAGGTGTTCGTGCACGCCGCGTCGCATGTCCTCGATCTGGACGTGGCGCAGCCAGGGTCCGGCTTCCTTCACGCAGTCCACGGGCGAGGCGGGCTCGAGGCACTGGCAGTGGCCGATGTCGAGGGTGAGCCCGAGCGGGCCGGGGTCGCCGAGGAGGACGCGGAGGTGGTGGAAATCGGCGAGCGTGGCGAGGAGGTGACCGGGTTCGGGTTCGACGGCGAGCGGGATGCCCGCACGGTCGGAGGCCTCCAGTACGGGAGCGAGTGCCTCGGTCAGCCGCTGCCACGCGGTGTCCGTGGAGGTGTCCGGCGGGGTGATGCCGCTGAAGCAGTGCACGGCGTGCGCACCGAGGTCCGTGGCGACCTCGACGGCGCGGACGAGCAGGGCGGTGCGGGCCGCGCGGGCGTCCGGGTCGGGGTCCAGGAGCGACGGCCCGTGTTTGCGCCGGGGGTCCAGGACGTAGCGCGCCCCGGTCTCGACGGTGACGCCGAGGCCGAGTCCGGCGAGCCTGCGGGCCACCTGGCGGGTGCGGGCGGCGAGGTCCGGCGCGAGCGGGTCGAGGTGCATGTGGTCGAGGGTCAGGCCGACCCCGTCGTAGCCCAGGTCGGCGAGGAGGCCGAGGGCGTCGTCGAGCCGGAGGTCGGTCAGCCCGTTGGTGCCGTAGCCGAGGCGCAGGGTCATGTCGGGCTCACTTTCCGGGCGAGCGCGCGGGCGAGGGGGACGAGCCCCATGACCGCGAGACCGTTGAAGGGCGCCCCGGCCCTGGCCGCGAGCGCCGCCTGCAGCGGGATCATCGCCCGGATCCCGCCGCCGACGGCGCGCTGGGTGAGGGGCGGGGACGGGTTGAGCGCGGCGTGCAGGAGGGGGACCGCGGAGGTACGGAGATAGGTGCCGGCGAAGACCGGGAGCAGAAGCCGTACGGCGGTGGCGGGAGGGGCCGGCGGCTCCCCCTGGGCTGTCCGGCCGCGCAGGACGGTGGCCCCGAGGACGGCGACACCGGCAAGCGCCGCCAGTGGAGCGGCGGTGGAGCCGCCGTGCGCCTCGTTGCGGGAGACGGCGGTCACCGCGTAGGTGTGCGTGCCGAGCAGGAGGGCGGCGGGGAGCGCGGCGGCGGGCGTGCGCCCGGGAGCGGTCCGGGGGACCGCGGCTGTCCCTCCCCCCGCAGCCGTCGTCGGCACTCTTGCCCCGGTCGTCGCCGTCGACACCGCAGCCGCCGTCGACACCCTCGACATCGTTGCCACCGTCGCGGTCGCGCCGAGCAGCAGGTCCAGGGCGCGGGCCGAGGCCATCGCGGCCGGCCCGAGCTTCGTGTGCTTGAGACGCAGGTCGTAGGCCCAGACGGTCGCCGCCAGACCGGATGCCACCACCAGTGCGGGGCGGCCCGCCCGTGCGGCCAGGGCCAGACCCGCCGCCGTCAGGGCGCCCGCGGCGGCCAGGGCGGCCCCCGGGGCGACGCGGCCGGAAGGAATCGGCCGGTGCGGACGGTCGACGGCGTCCTCCTCGCGGTCGGCCCAGTCGTTGAGTGCCATGCCCGCCTCGTAGAGGCACAGCGAGGCGCCGACCGCGAGTGCCGTGCCCCGGCCGGGACGCCGGCCCGCGGCAGCGGCCCCGGCGAGCGCGTCACCGGGCACGGTGAACAGCGCCGACACCCGGAGCAGCTCCGCCCAGGCTCGCAGGCGCGCGCGGGCGGGGGGCCTGCCCGGTGCGGGCGCAGTCCCGCTCGCACCGGACAGGCTGTACGGGGGCGCCACCGGCCGGGCGCCGAGCAGCCGCGGGGCGCCGGTCACCGCCGCGAGCAGCCGCAGCGCCTTCACCGGGCGGCCCGCAGCCGTCCGGCGAAGGCCAGCAGCTCGGCGTACTGCTCGGGCAGTGCGGCCGGGCCGCCGTCCGGGTCCTTGAAGTAGAAGCCCAGTTCGGGCCGTGGCCCGGTCAGGCCCGCCTCGTGGGAGCGTGCCAGCAGCCGGGCGAGGTCCAGGACCAGCGGTGCGGCGAGGGCGGAGTCGCAGCCCTGCCAGATCGTCTGCAGGATCATCCGCGAGCCGAGGAAGCCGTCGAAGGCGATGTGGTCCCACGCCGTCTTCCAGTCGCCCATCGCCGGTACGTCGTCGATGTGGACCTCGCCCTCGGGTGCGGACCCGAGCGTGTCGGCGAGCACGCGTTCCTTGCCGGCGTTCTTTGCGGCCGCCGCGGCCGGGTCGGCCAGCGCCGCCCCGTCCCCGCCGCCCAGCAGGTTCGTGCCCGACCACGCCCGCACCGGCAGTGCGCGCTGGACGAACATCGGTGCGAGCACGGAACGGAGCAGCGTCTGGCCCGTCTTGCCGTCGCGTCCGGCGTGGGGAAGTCCGCAGGAGTCGACGGCGTCCTGGAGGTGGGGGCTGCGCAGCCCGGTGGAGGGGGTGAAGTTGGCGTACGGGCAGCCGGCGCGGAGCGCGGCCGCCGCGTAGAGGGAGCTGGCGGGCAGGCGGGAGTCGTCCTCGCCGGGGGCGGGTTCGGTCGAGGCGACGTTGACGACGACGGTGCGGGCCAGCCGGTTACGGCGCGCGAAGTCCTCGATGTCGGCGGCGAACGCGGAGATGAGCTCCTCGTCGGTGCGGGTGTCACCCGGGAGCGGTCCGCCGGGGCGTATCTCCGTGTCGGCGGCGGTCAGTTCGGCCTCGACGGCGGAGGGGAGCCCGTGCGGGAGCACTCCGCCGGCCGCGAGCGCCTCGGCCCGCTTGGGCAGGGGGCAGTCGAGGGTGTCGTGACCGCCGAAGACGAGGGTGGTCAGCGGTGGCAGCCCGCTGTCGGTGAAGGGTGGTGTCTCGGTGACCATGCCGGTCGGCGGGTGGAGCCCTGCCGCGACGGCCGCGCACCCGGCGGTGGCGGTGGTGGCGACGGAGCCGCGTGCTCCGATGAACCAGACTCCGGTACGAACGGCACGTGCGGTCACGGGCTGCCTCCCTGGGGGCTGAAGAGGGATGGTGGACGGTGGGCGGGGAAGAGGAACGCTTCCCCGCCCACCACCGGCGCAGGAGGTCGCCGCCCTACGTGGAGGGCAGCTCCTTCAGCTGGATGTCACGGAAGGACACCTGGTCGTCGGCTCCGTGGTTCTGGAGGCCGATGTAGCCGTTCTTGAGGCTGCGGGCCGGGTCGGTGTTGGTGAAGTCGTTGATCTTCACCCCGTTGAGGAAGACCTGGAGCCGCTCGCCCTGGACCTTGATCTCGTAGCTGTTCCACTGGCCGGGCGGCCGCAGAACCTGGTCGCGGGCCTTGATGTTGGCGGATTTGAAGGTGTAGACGGCGCCGGTCGTGCGGTCCGCCGCGTCGGTGGCGTCGATCTGGACCTCGTAGCCGTTGTTGACCGCGGACCAGGGATCGTCCGACTCGGGGAAGCCGACGAAGACTCCGGAGTTGTCGTCCCCCGACATCTTCCAGTCGAGCTTCAGCGAGTAGGACTTCAGCTCCTTGGCCTGGTAGGTCAGCAGGCCCATGCCGCCCTCGGAGCGGAGCTCACCGTCGGCCACGGCGAACTTCCCGGGGCCGGCCTGCTTCCACCCTTCGAGCGTCTTCCCGTTGAAGATCGACCGGTAGCCGGTGTCCGGCTTGCAGTTGGCCTTCACCTGCCCGGCCGCGTAGCGCAGACCGCCCAGCAGGTGCTGCCGGAGGGCGGGCTCGGCGTAGGACTCCTTGGTGTGGCCGAGGCCGGTGTAGAAGGAGCGGCCGCCCTGGTACGCCTGGCACCAGGCGATCGGGTGGTCACCCTTCATGTTGCCGCCGGTGTAGGTCGTCTCGTCCAGGGTGGCGAGGACCTGGGCCTTGTCCCGCGGGTTGGTGCGGTAGTTGTACCACTCGTCGGTACGGTCCCAGGCCTCGTCCAGGTGTGCGGTCGCCGGGTGGTCGTGGTTCTCCACACGGACGGTCGCGGGCTGGATCTGCGGGTGCGAGTCGAAGTACGCCCCGACGAGCCCTCCGTAGAACTCCCAGTCGTACTCCGTGTCGGCCGCGGCGTGGACGCCCATGTAACCGCCGCCGGTGGAGACGAAGTTCTCGAACGCCTTCTTCTGGTCGGCGTTCAGGACGTCACCGGTGGTCGACAGGAAGACGACCGCGTCGTAGCGCGCCAGGTTGCTGGTAGTGAACTGACCGGCCTCCTCCGTGGAGTCGACCGTGATGTTGGTGTCCTTGCCCAGTTCCTTCAGCGCGGCGATGCCCTCGGGGATCGAGTCGTGCCGGAAGCCGCCCGTCTTGGAGAAGACGAGGACGCGCTTCGCGGTCCGGTCGACCGGGCTGTTCGAGAGTTCGAAGTCGTCCACGTCGTACAGGGCTCCGGCCCCGCCCTTGAAGACCAGGAAGAGCTGGGTGGCCTTCTTGGGCGCGCCGCGCAGCGGCACGTCGATGTCCTGGAACGTGTCCCAGCTGCCGGTCACCGGGACGGGCGCGGAGCCGAGGATCTTGCCGGTGGGCGATCCGGCCCGCACCTCGAGGAAGCCTCCCGCGCCGGCCGAGGACGTACGGGCGGTGAGCTTGGTCGAGCCGTCGAGGATGTACGGGGTGAAGGAGATCCAGTCGTTGTTGTCGATGTCACCGACGGTCCTGCCGCCGTGGGCGCTGGTCTTGTTCGGCGTGGTGACACCGGAGGAGTTGTCGAAGTGCTCGGCCTGGCGGTGACGCGGCTGGAGCTTCGCCCCGTCGCGGCCGGTCAGCGCGGCCTGTCCGCCGCCCCCGCCGTCGGTGTAGGACGCGGAGATGCCGCCGTAGATGTTGGCGTTCGGGTCGTGGCCGCCTTCCATGGCGGTCTTGATGGTGCCTTCGCAGCCGTGTTCGGTGGTGATGTCGTGGCCGTGACTGTCATGGCCCAGGGTGAACTTGACCTCGACCTTGGAGCAGTCGATGGTGCCGTCCTCCGGGTCGGTGACGGTCACCTTGAAGGGCACCTCGTCACCGAACTCGAACGGCTGCCCGTCGGCCGGGGCCTGCAGCACGACGGTGGGCGCCGTGTTGCCGACGGTGACGTGCACGCTCGCCGAACCGGTGCGGCCCGTCGGGTCCTTGGCCGTCACGGTGGCGGTGTAGGTGCCGTTCTTCTTGTACGTGTAGGTGGGGTTGGCGGCCGTCGACTTCCCGCCGTCGCCGAAGTCCCAGGCGTAGGTGAGGGCGTCGCCGTCCCCGTCGGCCGTGCCCTCGGAGGAGAACTTCACCTTGAGGGGCGCGGTGCCTGAGGTCTTGTTCGAGGATGCCTCGGCGATGGGCGATCGGCCGCCGGTGGCGTTCTCGATGCGGTACAGCGCCGAGTGCTCGTCGCCGCCGAACCAGGAGAGGCCGTAGTCCAGGACGTACAGTGCGCCGTCCGGGCCGAAGGCCATGTCCATGATCTGGGTGCCGGTCCACGGGACGTCGTTGATGGACTGGACCGCGCCGTCGGCGTCCTGCTCGATGCGCTTGATCCACTGCCGGCCGAACTCCCCGGCGAAGAAGTCACCGTCGTACTCCTCGGGGAACTTCACCGGTGAGTCGAGGTCCGCGTCGTAGTGGTAGACGGGGCCGCCCATCGGGGACTCGGAGCCGGTGCCGAACTCGGGCACGGACGCGCCGTCGTAGGGGATCCAGGCCGCCTGTGCGGGCGGCAGGTCGACCAGGCCCGTGTTGTACCGCGACTCGTTCTTCGGGGCGGCGCAGTCGAAGGCCGGTCCTGAGGTCTGCGTCGCGAAGTCGTAGTCGCGGTAGGGCTGGTTGTCGCCGGTGCAGAACGGCCAGCCGAAGTTGCCGGGCTTCGTCACCCGGGCGAACTCGACCTGACCGGCCGGTCCGCGGTTCGGGTCCGCCGCGCCCGCGTCGGGGCCGTAGTCACCGACGTACAGGATGCCGGTGGCCTGGTCCACGCTGAAGCGGAAGGGGTTGCGGAAGCCCATCGCGTAGATCTCGGGGCGCGTCTTGTCCGTGCCCGCGGCGAAGAGGTTGCCCTCGGGGACGGTGTACGAGCCGTCGTCCGCGACCTTGATGCGGAGGATCTTGCCGCGGAGGTCGTTGGTGTTGCCGGACGTGCGTCGGGCGTCGAAGGCGGGGTTGCGGTCGGCCCGGTCGTCCAGCGGGGAGAAGCCGTCGGACGCGAAGGGGTTGGAGTCGTCGCCCGTCGAGAGGTAGAGGTTGCCCTGCGCGTCGAAGTCGATGTCGCCGCCCACGTGGCAGCACATGCCGCGCGTGGTCGGGATGTCGAGGACCTTCTTCTCGCTGGCGTTGTCGAGGGTGCCGTCCTCGTTGAGGACGAAGCGGGAGAGCCGGTTCACGCCGTCGAACTTCGCGAAGTCCGCGGCGGTGCCGTTCTCCGGGGCGTCGCCGGCCGGGGTGTCCAGCGGGGGCGCGTAGTAGAGGTAGATCGCGCGGTTCTCCGCGAAGTCCGGGTCGATCCCGACGCCCTGGAGGCCTTCCTCGTCGTGCGAGTAGACGGGGATGGTGCCGGAGACCCGGGTGTTGCCGGCGCTGTCCGTGATCCGCAGCTCGCCGCCGCGCGAGGTGTGCAGCACGCTGCGGTCGGGGAGCACCGCCAGCGAGATGGGTTCACCGGTCTCGGCCGCGCCCTTGGCAAGGGCGACCTGCTGGAAGTCCTCCGCGGCCGCCTGCGCGGCCGGGGCCTTCGGGACGTCGGCGGTGGCGGCGGGCGAGGAGCCCAGGGTGAGGGTGGCGGCGGCGAGCAGTCCGCCGGTGAAGAGAGCGAGTGATTTTCGGGCGCGGAGCCGTCTGCTGCTTCTGTGCACGTGCGTCCTCCGGAGTGTGCCGGTTGTACGGGCGGGTGCGTGGTGCCGATCCGCGCGGGGACTGCCGCGCTCGCCTCCGGGGCTCCGTACGGGGCCCCGGTGACGCGAGTCATGTCGTGTACACGTAGGGGACGGTAGCTGTGTTCGTCCCTGCCGGAAAGCCCTTGCGCAGGAGCTCGGTCGAACTTTTACCCATGGCAGGACAAAGGGCCGTCAGGGCAGGCGGGACCGCCCCCGCGGGCCTGGGCCCTGCGGGGCTGTTCCCCTGTCCGGCGTTCGAGGCGCGGGCCCGGGGCGAAGCCCCGCGACCAAGCCCGGCCGGCGTTCGAGGCGCGGGGTCAGGGGGCGGAGCCCCCGAAAGGCGCGGGGTCAGGGGGCGGAGCCCCCGAAAGGCGCCCCGCCCCCGCCCCCGCCCCCGCTACTCGCCCCCGCCGAACGCCGCGTCGAACGACGCGCTCGGCGGGTCGAAGTCGAACCGTTTCAGCGACGCCAGCGCCTCAGGCGCCCCCGTCAGCCGGTCCATGCCGGCGTCCTCCCACTCCACCGAGACCGGCCCCTCGTAGCCGATGGACCGCATCATCCGGAAGACGTCCTCCCACGGAACGTCCCCGTGCCCCGCCGAGACGAAGTCCCAGCCACGCCGTGGATCGCCCCAGGGCAGGTGGGAGCCGAGGCGCCCGTTGCGGCCGTCGAGGCGCTTGCGGGCCTCCTTGCAGTCCACGTGGTAGATCCGGTCGCGGAAGTCGTACAGGAAGCCGACCGGGTCGAGGTCCTGCCACACGAAGTGGCTCGGGTCGAAGTTCAGCCCGAACGCGGGCCGGTGGCCCACGGCTTCCAGGGCACGGTGCGTGGTCCAGTAGTCGTACGCGATCTCGCTCGGGTGCACCTCGTGGGCGAAGCGCACACCCTCGGCGTCGAAGACGTCCAGGATCGGATTCCACCGCTCCGCGAAGTCCTCGTAGCCACGTTCGATCATGTGCGGCGGGACCGGCGGGAACATGGCCACCAGGTGCCAGATCGAGGACCCCGTGAAGCCGATGACGGTGTCGACGCCGAAGGCGGCCGCCGCACGGGCGGTGTTCTTGATCTCCTCGGCGGCCCGCTGCCGGACACCCTCGGGCTCCCCGTCCCCCCAGATGCGGGCGGGCAGGATTCCCTGGTGGCGCTCGTCGATCGGGTCGTCGCAGACCGCCTGGCCCACCAAGTGGTTCGAGATTGCCCAGCACTTGAGGCCGTACTTGTCGAGGAGCTGTCGCCGGCCGTCGAGGTAGCCGGGGTCCGACAATGCCTTGTCCACCTCGAAGTGATCGCCCCAGCAGGCGAGTTCGAGCCCGTCGTAACCGAAGTCCCGGGCGTGCCGGCAGACCTCCTCCAGCGGCAGGTCGGCCCACTGGCCGGTGAAGAGAGTGAAGGGACGGGGCATGCGCACAACCTCTCCTAGAAGGGGACCGGGGTGTAGACGGAGTTCTTCGCGGCGCTCTCCTCGACGGCGGCGAGCACCCGTTGCACCTGGAGCCCGTCGGCGAACGACGGCACGGGGGTGCGGCCTTCGGTGATGGTGCGCACCACGTCGTGGGCCTGGTGGACGAAGGTGTGCTCGTAGCCCAGACCGTGGCCCGGCGGCCACCACGCCTCCAGGTAGGGGTGCTGGGGTTCGGTGACGAGGATCCGGCGGAAGCCGGCGCTGGTCGCGGGCTCCGTCTGGTCGTGGAAGGAGAGCTCGTTGAGCCGTTCGAGGTCGAAGGCGATCGACCCGAGCTCTCCGTTGATCTCCAGGCGCAGGGCGTTCTTGCGCCCGGCGGCCATCCTGGTCGCCTCGAAGGAGGCCAGGGCCCCCGACGCGAGCCGCCCCGTGAAGAGGGTCGCGTCGTCGACGGTCACCGCCCCCCGCGCGGTACTGTCACCGACCCCGGAGAGCCCGGCGGCGGCTCCGGCGAGCACGGGCCTCTCGCGTACGAAGGTCTCGCTCATCGCCGACACCCCGACCAGCGTCTCCCCGGCCAGGTACTGGGCGAGGTCGACGATGTGCGCCCCGAGGTCGCCCAGTGCGCCGGATCCGGCGCGCTCGCGGTCCAGCCGCCAGGTGAGCGGTGACTCCGGGTCGACGAGCCAGTCCTGGAGGTAGGTGGCCCGTACGTGCCGCAGGGCGCCCAGCCTGCCCTCCTCGATCATCCGGCGGGCGTAGGTGAGGGCCGGCACCTTGCGGTAGTTGAAGCCCACGATCGCCACCTGGCCGCGGGCCGCCGCCCGTTCGGCGGCCTGCGCCATGGCTTCCGCCTCGGCGACCGTGTTGGCGAGCGGCTTCTCGCAGAGGACGTGCTTGCCGGCCTCCAGGGCGGCGATGGCGATCTCGGCGTGGCTGTCGCCGGGCGTGCAGATGTCGACCAGCTGCACGTCGTCCCGGGCGATCAGGGCGCGCCAGTCGGTCTCCGCCGCAGCCCACCCGTGCCGGGCGGCGGCGGCCTCGACCGCCGTCCGGTCGCGCCCGCAGATCGCGGCGAGAGCGGGTCTCACCGGCAGGTCGAAGACGTGTCCCGCGGTGCGCCACCCCTGGGAGTGGGCGGCGCCCATGAACGCGTATCCGACCATGCCGACACCGAGCGTCGCCGTCGGCGGCGGTCCCTCGGTCTCCTGCTCCGTTTCTTCCCTGCGGGCCATGCGGGCTTCCTCCTCGTCGGTGGTTCGGTGGCTGCGGCGGTGCGGGATCAGCTGAAGCCCGTCGGCAGGTACTGGTCGACGTTGTCCTTCGTGACCACGGCCGAGTACAGGGTCAGCGAGGTCGGGATCTCCATCTCGGAGAGGCCGGTGATGCCCTTGTTCTGGCCGAGTGCGCGCGCCAGGTCGATCGCGGAGGCCGCCATCGTGGGCGGGTAGAGCACGGTGGCCTTCAGGACGCCGTCGTCGGCCTTGATGGCGTCCATCGCGGACTTGGCGCCGGCGCCGCCGACCATGATGAACTCGTCGCGTCCGGCCTGCTGGATGGCCCGCAGCGCGCCCACGCCCTGGTCGTCGTCGTGGTTCCACAGCGCGTCGAACTGCTTCTGCGCCTGGAGGAGCTGCGCCATCTTGGCCTGTCCCGACTCCACGGTGAAGTCGGCGGCCTGACGGGCCACCAGCTTGATGTTGGAGTAGTTCTTCAGCGCGTCGGCGAAGCCCTGGCTGCGCTGCTTGGTGAGTTCCAGGTTGTCGACCCCGGCGAGCTCGACGACCTTGGCGTTCGCCTTGTCCTTGAGCTGTTCGCCGATGTAGTGCCCGGCGTTGAGGCCCATGCCGTAGTTGTCGCCGCCGACCCAGCAGCGGTAGGCCTGCGGTGAGGCGAAGATGCGGTCCAGGTTGACGACCGGGATGCCGGCCTTCATCGCTTCCAGGCCGACCTGGGTGAGTGCCTTGCCGTCGGCGGGGAGGACGACGAGGACGTCGACCTTCTTGTTGATGAGGGTCTTGACCTGGCCGATCTGGGCGGCGGTGTCGTTGGAGCCCTCGGTGATCTCCAGGGTCACCTCGGAGTACTTCTCCGCCCGCCCCTTGGCCTGGACGTTGATGGCGTTGAGCCATCCGTGGTCGGCCTGGGGTCCGGCGAATCCGATGGTGACGGGCTTGCCGGGCTTGTCGTCGGCTGCGGGCTGGTCGCTCTGCGCGGCCGCCGCCTCCTTGGGCTCGTTGCTGGTGCAGGCGGTGAGGAAGGCTCCCGCGGAGACGGCCGCGGTGCCGAAGAGCAGTCCTCTACGGCTGGTTTCTGGCATGGCTGTCGAACCCTTCATCCGGTGCGATACGTACGGAACTGCGGGTGGGTGTGCTCCAGGTGCTCGCCCTGACCGGCGAGGATCAGGTGTCGCCGCCGCGCAGTGTGCGGTGCTGGACGAGTACGGCGGCGACGATGATGGCGCCCTTCGCGATCTGCTGGACGTCGCTCTGCAGATTGTTCAGAGCGAAGATGTTGGTGATCGTGGTGAAGACGAGGACCCCGAGCACGGACCCGACGATGGTGCCCCGGCCACCGCTCAGCAGGGTGCCTCCGATGATCGCGGCGGCGATGGCGTCGAGCTCGTACAGGTTGCCGTTGGTGTTCTGCCCCGAGCCGGACAGGATGATCAGCATGAAGGCGGCGATCCCGCAGCACACGCCGGAGAGCAGATAGAGGTAGAGCCGCTGGCGGCGTACGTCGATGCCGGCGAGCCTGGCCGCCTCCGCGTTGCCTCCGATGGCGACCGTACGGCGTCCGAACGTGGTCCGGTTCAGGATGAGCCAGCCGATGACGGTGACCGCGGCGAAGACGAGGACCAGCGGCGGGATGCCCAGGACGTAGGAATCGGGCAGGCCCAGGTCGAGGACGGACTGGACGGTGACGATCTGTGTCTTGCCGTCGGTGATCAGGAGGGCGAGGCCACGGGCCGACGCGAGCATGGCGAGCGTCGCGATGAAGGGGACCATGCGCCCGTAGGCGATGAGGACCCCGTTGACGAGCCCGGCGGCGAGGCCGACGACCACGGCGGTGAAGAGGATCCCGGCGAAGCCGAAGTCCTGGGTGGCGAGCGTCGTCGCCCAGACGGAGGCGAGGGCCACCATCGCGCCGACCGAGAGGTCGATGCCGCCGCCGATGATGACGAGGGTCACGCCGACCGTGACGACCCCGATGACGGAGGCCTGCGTCAGGATCAGCTGGAGGTTCCCGGTGTCCAGGAACGCGTCGGGTTCGGTGAGACCGCCGACGAGTGCCAGGACGGCGAGGACGCCGAGCAGCGAGAGGTTGCGGACATCGGCTCGCAGGCCGAGTGCGCGCAGGCCACCGCCCTGTTTCGAGGGCGGCTCGGCCACGGGGCCGGTGGCGGTCCCCTTGTCGGGCCCTTGGTGCTGCGCCGACGGTGCGGGCTGTGTCATGACGTCGGGCTCCCTTCCATGACGAGGTCGAGGACACGGTGCTCGTCGAGCTCCCTGGCATCGGCCGTGTGCACGACACGGCCCTCCCGGAGCACCAGCACCCGGTCGGCGAGGCCCAGCACTTCGGGCACTTCGCTGGAGACGAGCAGTACGGCGAGGCCTTCGTCGGCCAGCCGGCGGATCACGGCGTAGAGCTCTGCGCGGGCGCCGACGTCGACGCCGCGGGTCGGTTCGTCGAGCAGCAGGACCCGGCAGCCGCGCAGCAGCCAGCGGGCCAGGACCGCCTTCTGCTGGTTGCCCCCGGAGAGTGTGCGGACGGCGGCGTCCGGGTTGTCGGGCCGCAGGGAGAGTTCCCGGGTCGCGGTCCTGGCGGCGGTGCGCTCGGCGCCCCGGTCGAGCCAGCCTCCGCGGGCGAAGCGGGAGAGGGAGGAGACCGAGACGTTGCGGGTGACCGATTCCGTCAACAGCAGGGCCTGGGCCTTGCGTTCCTCGGGGGCCAGGCCGATGCCCGCGGCCACGGCGGCCCGGACACTGCCGGCGCGCAGCGGTGTTCCGTCGACGAGGACGCGGCCGGCGGTCGGTTTGCGGGCACCGTAGACGGTCTCCAGGATCTCGGAGCGCCCGGAGCCGACGAGGCCGGCCAGACCGACGATCTCACCGGGCCTGAGCTCCAGGTCGACGGGCTCGAACTCCCCTTTGCGGCAGAGCCCTTCGACCCGCAGTACGGGTTCGGCCGTGGCCCGGGCGCCGACGGCGGGCCGCTCGGGGAAGACGTATTCGACGTTGCGGCCGGTCATCATGGCAACGATGTCGTTCGTGGGGGTGGAGTGGGCGGGCAGCCCGACGGCGACGGCCCTGCCGTCCTTGAGCACCGTCACCCGGTCGCCGATGCGGCGGATCTCCTCCAGCCGGTGCGAGATGTAGACGACGGCGACCCCGTCGGCGGTGAGCCCGTCGACGATGCGGAAGAGGTTGTCGACCTCGTCGGGGTCCAGCGCCGCGGACGGCTCGTCCATCACGATGAGCCGCACGTCGTGGGAGAGCGCCCGCGCCATGGAGACGATCTGCTGGTGGGCCGCGGAGAGGTCGCCGACCAGGCGGGCCGGGTCGATCTCCGGGTGCCCCAGGCGTTTCAGGAGTGCGGCGGCCGTGGTGCGGGCCTCCCGGGTCCGGACGACGAAGCCCGCACTGGTCGGTTCGTGGCCGAGGAAGACGTTCTCCGCGACCGACAGGCCCTCCACCAGGTCGAGTTCCTGGTAGATGGTGGCGATTCCCAGTCGCATGGCGGTGATCGGCGAGGACAGCTGGACGGGCTCGCCGCGCCAGGTGATCGCGCCGCCGTCTGGCTGGTGCGCCCCGGCCAGCACCTTGATGAGGGTGGACTTGCCGGCGCCGTTCTGGCCGAGGAGGCAGTGGACTTCACCGGCCAGCACCTCCAGGTCCACACCGTCGAGGGCGCGCACACCGGGAAACGACTTGGTGATGCCGGACATCGTGAGCAGAGGTGGTTCTGGTGCCATGACGAATCCCCTCGGCGGGTGGGTTCTCCCCTGCTCGGACGTGACCGAGATCGCGGGGAAGGCCGGTGAGCGGGCAGGGGGCAGTGCCGGCGGTGCCGTACTGCTGACGGAACTGCTGGGGTGGTACTGCTGTGCGGTTCTGCGTGCGCGTTCTGTGCGGTCCTGCGGGCGGAACTCGGAACAGGCTGCTTACGGAGGTGACGCTGGAACGTGTGCCGTACGGCGCACCGGCCCGGACATCAGGCCGGCGAGAACAGGTGGTCGCTGATGAGCCTGGCCGCGCCGGTCACTCCGGCGACGGGCCCCAGCTCACCGAGGACGATGGGGAGGTTGCCCGTGGCCAGCGGCAGGGACTGCCGGTAGACCTGGGTGCGGACACTGGCCAGCAGGTTGTGGCCGAGCCCGGTCACCCCGCCGCCGATCACGACGAGGCCCGGGTTGAAGAAGCTGACGAGTCCGGCGATGACCTGACCGACCCGGTTTCCGCCCTCGCGGATCAGGTCGAGCGCCGTGGGGTCGCCGGCCGCGGCGGCGGCGGCCACATCGACGGCCGAGAGCTTTCCGGCCGCTTCCAGCCGGGCCGCCAGCTCCGGCGACCGTCCGGCGCGGGCCGCGTCCTCGGCGTCGCGGGCGAGTGCCGCGCCGCTGAAGTGGGCTTCCAGGCAGCCCTTGTTGCCGCAGGCGCAGGCGCGTCCGTCCGGTTCCACCTGGATGTGACCGATGTCGCCGGCGCTGCCCGTCGTACCGCGGTAGACCTCTCCGCCCACCACGATGCCGCAGCCGATGCCCGTACCGATCTTGACGCAGAGGAAGTCGCCCACCGAACGGGCGACGCCCGCGTGCTGCTCCCCCAGCGCCATCAGGTTCACGTCGTTGTCCACCATGACGGGGCAGCCCAGTTCCTGGCTGAGCGCCTCGCGGACCGGGAAGCCGTCCCAGCCCGGCATGATCGGCGGAGCGACCGGTACGCCTTCGGGGAAGCGGACGGGTCCAGGTACACCGATGCCGGCGCCGTCGAAGCCTTCGGCGAGCCCGGAGGCCCGGAGCTTCGCCGCCATCGTCAGCACCTGGTCGAAGATCGCGACGGGTCCTTCCCGTACGTCCATCGGATGGTTGAGGTGCCCGAGGACCTCCAGCTCGGCGTTGGTGACGGCCACATCGATGGACGTGGCACCGATGTCGACGCCGAGGAAGCGCAGTCCAGGTGCGAGCCGGATGTTGTGGGAGCGGCGCCCACCACGCGACGCGGCGAGCCCGTCGGCCACGACGAGTCCGGTCTCCAGGAGACGGTCCACCTCTACGGCGAGCTTGGAGCGTGAGAGATCGACCTGATCGCCCAGCTGAGCACGGGAGTTGGGCCCCCCGTCGCGCAACAGCCGGAGCAGTCGCGCCTGGTGCGTGTTCGCGGGTCGTGCCGTCATACGTCTCACGCGTCCCTCCCCGCCACATCGGCCAGTCCGTCGGGCTTTCGAGGGGAACGTAGCAGCGGTTTACCGGAGTGGGAAGAAGTTGCGCGTGAATCCGTCCCAACTTTCTCCACACTCAGGACAAAGGTGCGGCGCGCGGGCGCCGGAACGCGAAGAAGGCCGGGGCGATATGCCCCGGCCTCCGGTCAGGCGACCGTACACATGTGTGGCGGACGATCAGGCCTGTTCACGCCGGTGGTAGGTCTGACGCGTGTGCTCGGTGTGTGCCCGCATGATCTCGGTGGCCCTCTGTTCGTCCCTGGAGGCGATCGCCGCGATCAGCTCCCGGTGCTCGATCCAGGACCGGGTGCCTCGCTGGCGGGCGACCGGCGTGTAGTACCAGCGGACCCGGCGGTCCACCTGGGCGGCGAGCTCGGAGAGGACGACATTGCCCGCCAGCTCCATCACCTTGGCGTGGAACGCGGCGTTCGTGGCGACGGCGAGGTCCACGTCATCGGCGGCGACGGCCCGCTCCCCCTGCGAGCACAGCTCCTCCAGGGCCTCGATCCCCGGCCGCCCCGAGTGGGCCGCGGCCAGCCGGGCGGCCTCCGCCTCCAGAAGGGTGCGGACCGAGAGCAGCTGGTCCGCCTCCTCCTCCGTGGGCTCGTGCACGAACGCGCCCTGGGCGGGACGCAGATCGACCCAGCCCTCGGTGTTCAGCCGCTGGAGCGCCTCGCGCACCGGCTGGCGTGACACCCCGAGATGGCCCGCGAGTTCGCTCTCGACCAGGTGCTGGCCGGGGCTGAGGGCGCGCGTGGTGATCAGCTCGAGGAGCGCCTCGTAGACACGCTCGCGCAACGGGCCGGGCCGCTCCAACTTCGGCACCGTTCCTTGCGGCAGTCCTGCGGACAACATCGCGGTCCCCCTCCGGGCGCCCGGGCCATTGCTTATCGTCTACAGTCTACCGAGCACAATGCCACGCCGGGGGCCTCAGGGGCAGCGGATCACCTGACCCGCGTACGAAAGATTCCCGCCGAAGCCGAAGAGCAGGGCCGGCGCACCGCTCTCCACCTCGCCCCTTTCGACGAGTTTGGACAGGGCCATCGGGATCGACGCGGCCGAAGTGTTACCGGAATCCACGACGTCCCGGGCGATGACGGCGTTGACCGCCCCGATCTTGCGGGCGACGGGTTCGATGATCCTCAGGTTGGCCTGGTGCAGCACCACCGCGGCGAGGTCCTCGGGCGTGACACCGGCGCGTTCGCAGACCTTGCGGGCGATCGGCGGCAGCTGCGTGGTGGCCCAGCGGTAGACGGACTGCCCCTCCTGCGCGAACCGCGGGGGCGTGCCCTCGATCCGTACGGCGTTGCCCATCTCCGGCACCGAACCCCACAGGACGGGGCCGATCCCGGGCCTGTCGCCCCCGTCGGGGTCGGCGGTGACGACGGCCGCACCCGCGCCGTCGCCCATCAGGACGCAGGTGGAACGGTCCGTCCAGTCGACGATGTCCCCCATCTTGTCGGCGCCGATGACGAGAGCGCGGGTGGCGGCTCCGGCCCGGATGGCGTGGTCGGCCGTGGCGAGCGCGTGGGTGAACCCGGAGCAGACCACGTTGATGTCCATCACGGCCGGTGAGCCCATGCCCAGACGGGCTGCCACCCGGGCGGACATGCTCGGCGACCGGTCGATGGCCGTGGAGGTGGCGACCAGGACCATGTCGATGTCCGCCGGCTGGAGTCCGGCCGACGCGAGGGCCTTGGCCGCGGCGTGGGCGGCGAGTTCGTCCACGGGTTCGTCGGGCCCGCCCACGTGCCGGGTCCTGATGCCGACCCGACTGGTGATCCACTCGTCGCTGGTGTCGACCATGGCCGCCAGATCGTCATTGGTGAGGACCTTGGCAGGCTGGTAGTGGCCGAGCGCCACGACACGTGAGCCGGTCATGTACGGGTTCCCCTCGCTACGTTTGGCAGGAACTATCCAGTCTTGGTTGCTACCGACCGGTACGAGGGCACCTAACCCCACAGGAATACAGGCCTGAGGTTGGAGCGTCTCGAACAGCTCCCCGGGAACTCTCGCGGACGCTCCGGAGTACCCGCCGGAATCACGTAGAGGCCATGCACCCGCTGTCACGACTATTGACCCTCCCTGACGGCATACTGTAGACAATATTCTGTCGACTTGACACCCTCGCTCGGTCCTCTCACCGAACGGAGAGCCCCGTGAAAGTCGCAGTTGTCGGCGCCGGAGCCATCGGCGCCTATGTCGGGGCCGCGCTCCACCGCGCGGGCGCAGACGTCCATCTCATCGCCCGGGGCCCGCACCTGGCGGCCATGCGCCGTGACGGAGTACGCGTGCTCAGCCCGCGCGGTGACTTCACCGCACGGCCCGCCGCCACCGACGACCCCTCGGAGGTCGGGCCCGTCGACTATGTGTTCCTCGGCCTCAAGGCCCACTCGTACGCGGTGTCGGGGCCGCTGGTCCACCCGCTGATGCACCGGGACACCGCGGTGATAGCCGCTCAGAACGGCATCCCCTGGTGGTACTTCCACGGTCTCGAAGGCCCGTACACCGGGCGTCGGCTCCACAGTGTCGACCCGGCGGGCTCGGTGAGCGACACGCTGCCGCCCGAACGGGCCATCGGCTGCGTGGTCTACGCCGCCACAGAGATCGAGGCACCGGGCGTCGTACGCCACCTCGAAGGCACCCGGTTCTCCATAGGTGAGCCGGACCGGACGGTGTCCAGGCGCTGTCTGGACTTCAGCGAGGCGATGGTGGCGGGCGGACTCAAGTGCCCCGTGGAGCCGGACCTGCGCAACGACATCTGGATCAAACTGCTCGGCAACATCTCCTTCAACCCGATCAGCGCGCTGGCCCGCGCCACCATGGGCCAGATCTGCCGCCATCCGGACACCCGCGCACTCGTGGAGTCGATGATGCGCGAAACCCTCGACGTGGCGGCGGCCGTGGGCTGCCGCCCCGAGATCTCCGTGGAGCGGCGCATCGCGGGCGCGGAGCGCGTCGGCGATCACAAGACATCCACCCTCCAGGACCTGGAGAAGGGCAAACCCCTCGAACTCGACGTGCTGCTCGCGGCCGTCGTCGAGCTGGCCGAGCTGGCCGGAACGCCCGTACCGACGCTGCGCGCCGTGCACGCGCTCGCGGATCTCCTCGCCACCACGTCCTCGGCACCGGCAGGGAGCGCACCATGAAGAGCGAACGCACAGGCGGCCGGAGCCGGAAGGGCCGGCAGCCCAAGACGTACGAACGCCTCACCCACCCCCTCGTCCGCGGGGAGGACGGTGTGCTGCGGCGGGCGAGCTGGGACGAGGCACTGACCCGCGCGGCTGCCGGATTCCGGCAGACCCGCGAGGCACACGGCCCCGACGCCTTCGCGATGCTGTCCTGCGCGAGGGCCACCAACGAGATGAACTACGTGGCCCAGAAGTTCACCCGCGTCGTGATCGGCACCAACAACGTCGACTCCTGCAACCGCACCTGCCACGCCCCGAGCGTCGCGGGCCTCTCGGCCGCCTTCGGGTCCGGCGGCGGCACGTCCTCGTACGAGGAGGTGGAGCACACCGACCTGATCGTGATGTGGGGCTCCAACGCCCGTTTCGCGCACCCGATCTTCTTCCACCACGTGCTCAAGGGCATCCGTAACGGCGCCCGGATGCACGCCGTCGACCCGCGCCGCACCTCGACCGCCGAATGGGCCGAGAGCTGGCTCGGTCTCAACGTCGGCACGGACATCCCGCTCGCCCACGCCATCGGCCGCGAGATCATCCACGCCGGCCTGGTCAACAGGGCCTTCGTCGACCGCGCGACCAGCGGGTACGAGGAGTACGCCGCGCTGGTCGAACCCTGGACCCTGACCGCCGCCGAGAAGGTGACCGGCGTCCCGGCCGAGGCGATCCGCGACCTCGCCCACGCCTACGCCACGGCCGAACGGGCGCAGCTCTGCTGGACCCTCGGCATCACCGAACACCACAACGGCACCGACAACGTCCGCGCGCTGATCAACCTCTCCCTGCTCACCGGCCACGTCGGACGGTACGGCTCCGGGGTCCAGCCCCTGCGCGGCCAGAACAACGTGCAGGGCGGCGGCGACATGGGCGCCATCCCCAACAAACTCCCGGGCTTCCAGGACATCCTGGACCCGCCCGTCCGGCAGAAGTTCGAACGGTCCTGGGACACCGTGATCCAGCCGCGGTACGGCAAGACCCTCACCCAGATGTTCGAGGCCATGGAGACCGGTGAGCTGCGCGCGGTGTACTGCATCGGGGAGAACCCCGCACAGTCGGAGGCCGACAGCGACCAGGCGGTGCGCCGGCTGGAGGCCCTCGACCATCTGGTGGTGCAGGACATCTTCCTGACCAGGACCGCCCAACTGGCCGACGTGGTCCTGCCCGCCACCGCATCCTGGGCGGAGACCGACGGCACCACGACCAACAGCGAACGGCGTGTGCAGCGGGTCCGGGCCGCGCTGGTGCCGCCGGGCGAGGCCCGCGAGGACATCGACATCATCTGCGCCATGGCCGGACAGCTGGGCCACGACTGGAAGTTCGAGGACGCCGAGGCCGTCTGGGACGAGCTGCGCTCCCTCTCCCCCGACCACTTCGGGATGACGTACGAACGGCTGGCCGAGCACCAGGGGCTGCAGTGGCCCTGCCCCGACACGGAGAAGCTGCCGTCGAGCTTCCTGCACGCCCGGCTCTGGGAGACCGATCCGGAGCGGCGTGGCCCCGCGGCCCCCTTCGGGCTGGTGCAGCACGACCCGCCGGTCGACCTCACCGATGAGTCCTACCCGCTGCGGCTGACGACCGGGCGGCGCCTCGACTCGTACAACACCGGTGTGCAGAGCGGGAGTTACGCCTCACCCTTGCGCCGGGGCGAGTACATCGAGCTGTGCCCCGAGGACGCGGAGTCGTACGGCGTCCGCGTGGGCGAGGAGGTGCGGGTCTCGTCGCGGCGGGGCAGTGTCACCGCGCCCGTCTGGATCGACCCCGGGCTGCGGCCGGGGCTGGCCTTCATGACGATGCACTTCCCCGACGAGGTCGACACCAACCAGCTGACCATCGAGGCGAACTGCCCGATCGCCGGCACCGCCGAATTCAAGGCCTCCGCCGTACGGATAGAGAAGCTGGTGCCCGCATGGACCTGAGATACACCGACGCGGCCCCGTCCGACGCCGAACGGGAGGCGGTGGACGCCCTGTTGGGCCCCCCGCCGTCCGGCTGGGAGGGTGCCGCCGAGCGCACGGACGAGGACCTCCGGTGGGCGAGGGGCGGTGCCGCCGCGGCCAAGGACCGCCGCGACCAGCTACTGCCCGCGCTGCACGCGGTGAACGACCGCGTGGGCTGGATCAGCGAGGGCGCGCTGGACTACATCTGCCGGCGGCTGACGGTCCCCCCGGCCGAGGCCTACGGCGTGGCGACCTTCTACGCCATGTTCTCGGTGCGGCCCCGCCCGGCGAAGGTGCTCCACGTCTGCACGGACCTGGCCTGCGCGGCCCGCGGCTCGGCGGCCGTCCGCGCGGACCTCACCGCGCGCCTGGGTGCCCCGGGCACCCCGGCCGAGGGCACGGTCTGGCAGGAGAGCCCCTGCCTGGGCCTGTGCGAACGAGCCCCGGCGGCGCTGCTGCTGCAGGCGGGGGCAGAGCCGGCAAATCCACCCCAGGCGACGCTCCCCCGCACGGCAGGAGAGAACCCACCCTCGGCGACGCTCCCTCCAGCTGGGGCACATTCAGCCCCTCCGGCGATTGAGGAGCGGGGGCCCGGGGGCGGAGCCCCCGAAGAGCCCGCCGCCGGCGCCACCCGCTGCTCCGGCGTGCTCGCCCCCGCCACCGCACCCGCGCTCGCCGCAGCCGCCCGGGCCCCCGAGTCGGCCCCCGCCGAGCCCCCGGCCTCCGCAGCCGTCCCCCAGGCCGGCGACCCCGCCCTCGTGCTCCTCAAGCGGATCGGCACCGTGGACCCCGCCTCACTCGACGACTACCGCTCCACCGGCGGCTACACCGCGCTGCGCCGCGCGTTCGCGCTCAACCCCGCCGGGGTGATCCGCGAGGTGCTGGACGCCGGACTCGTCGGCCGGGGCGGCGCCGCCTTCCCCACCGGACGCAAGTGGCAGGCCACCGCCCAGCAGGCCGACGGCCCCCACTACCTGGTGTGCAACGCGGACGAGAGCGAGCCCGGCACCTTCAAGGACCGGGTGCTGATGGAGGGCGATCCGTACGCCCTGGTCGAAGCGATGACGATCGCCGGTTACGCCGTCGGGGCCCACCAGGGCTACATCTACCTGCGCGGCGAGTACCCCCGCGCGTACGAACGGCTGGGCCACGCCCTGACGAGCGCCCGCACGCGCGGACTGCTCGGCCCAGATGTCCTCGGGCAGGGGTACGCCTTCGACATCGAGATCCGGCGCGGCGCGGGTGCGTACATCTGCGGCGAGGAGACCGCGATCTTCAACTCGATCGAGGGGCAGCGGGGCGAGCCGCGCTCCAAACCGCCGTTCCCGGTGGAGAAGGGTCTCTTCGGTAAGCCGACAGCGGTCAACAACGTCGAGACACTGGTGAACGTGCTGCCGATCCTGGAGCACGGCGCCGCCGCGTACGCCGCGACCGGCACGGAGACGTCCACCGGGACCAAGCTGTTCTGCGTCTCCGGCCAGGTGGCCCGCCCCGGCGTCTACGAACTGCCCTTCGGCGCGAATCTCCGCGAGCTGCTCGACCTCGCGGGCCCGCCCGAGCGGCTGCGGGCCGTGCTCCTCGGCGGTGCCGCCGGCGGCTTCGTACGCCCCGACGAGCTGGACGTCCCGCTGACCTTCGAGGGCACCCGGGCCGCGGGCACGACGCTCGGCTCGGGAGTGGTCCTGGTCCTGGACGACTCGGTGGAGCTCCCCCGGGTGCTGCTGCGCATCGCGGAGTTCTTCCGCGACGAGTCGTGCGGCCAGTGCGTGCCCTGCCGGGTGGGCACGGTCCGCCAGGAGGAGGCCCTGCACCGGATCGCGGACCGCACGGGAGCCGAGGCCGCAGAGGACATCGCGCTCATGAGAGAGGTGGGGCAGACCATGCGGGACGCCTCGATCTGCGGTCTCGGCCAGACCGCGTGGAACGCCGTGGAGTCCGCCATCGACCGTCTGGGGGTCTACAAGTGACCACTGTGCCGCTTCAGCCACCGCGCCGTCTCGTCTCCTTCACGCTGGACGGCGAGGAGAGCCGCGTCCCGGAGGGATCCACGATCCTGGACGCCTGCCGGACGGCGGGAAAGGACATCCCGACCCTCTGCCAGGGCGACACGCTCACCCCGAAGAACGCCTGCCGGGTGTGTGTGGTCGAGGTGGAGGGCTCCCGCACACTCGCCCCGGCCTGCTCCCGGCGCGCCGAGGCGGGCATGACGGTCCACACGGACACGGAGCGTGCCCGGCACAGCCGCAAGGTGGTCCTGGAGCTGCTGGCGTCGTCGACGGATCTGTCCACGACCCCACGGGCCGAGGAGTGGATCAAGGAGTACGTGGCGAAGCCCGAGCGCTTCGGCGCGGACGCCGCCCGGATGAACGAACAGCCGAAGATCGACAACGAGCTGTACGTCCGTGACTACGACAAGTGCATCCTCTGCTACAAGTGCGTCGACGCCTGCGGCGAGCAGTGGCAGAACACGTTCGCCATCGCCGTGGCGGGGCGCGGTTTCGACGCCCGTATCTCCACCGAGCACGATGCCGCGCTTCCCGACTCGGCCTGTGTCTTCTGCGGGAACTGCATCGAGGTGTGCCCGACCGGCGCACTCTCGTTCAGCACCGAGTTCGGCATGCGTGCGGCGGGGACGTGGGACGAGGACGCGCAGACGCAGACCACGACGGTCTGCGCCTACTGCGGTGTGGGGTGCAACGTGACCCTTCACGTACAGGAGAACGAGATCGTCAAGGTCACCTCGCCGCACGACAACCCGGTGACCCATGGCAACCTCTGTATCAAGGGCCGTTTCGGCTACCAGCACGTACAGAATCGGGTTTAACGGCTATGGGACGGGTCACCGAGCGTCGCCGCACCATCCGCATCCGGGACGGGGCGGTCACGACCCGCCCCGACACCCTCGTCGCCGAGGAGCCGCTGGAGATCCGGCTGAACGGCAAGCCGCTCGCCATCACGATGCGCACACCCGGCGACGACTTCGCGCTCGCGGCGGGCTTCCTGGTGAGCGAGGGTGTGATCGGTGAGGGCTCCGAGGTGCAGTCGATCGTGTACTGCGCGGGGGCGACGGCCGACGGGGTGAACACGTACAACGTGGTGGACGTGAAGCTCGCGCCCGGCGTCGTGGTGCCCGACATCACGCTGGAGCGCAACGTCTACACGACCTCGTCCTGCGGGCTCTGCGGCAAGGCGAGCCTGGACGCCGTCCGCACCACGACGCGCCATCCCGTCTCCGACACTCCCCCGGTCCGGGTGACGCCCGCGCTGCTCTCGGCCCTCCCCGACCGGCTGCGCGGGGCACAGCGGGTGTTCGACCGGACCGGGGGCCTGCACGCGGCGGCGCTGTTCTCCCCGGAGGGCGAGCTGCTGGACATCAGGGAGGACGTCGGCCGCCACAACGCGGTCGACAAGCTCGTGGGCCGCGCCCTCACCGACGACCGCCTGCCGCTCTCGAAGGCGATCCTGCTGGTGTCGGGCCGGGCCTCCTTCGAACTGGCGCAGAAGGCGGTGATGGCGGGGATCCCGATACTGGCGGCGGTCTCGGCGCCGTCGTCGCTGGCCGTGGACCTGGCGGCCGAGAGCGGACTGACCCTCGTCGGCTTCCTGCGGGGGCAGTCCATGAACGTGTACGCGGGTGACCACCGCATCGCCCTCGGGGCGACGGTGGGCCAAGGCTGATCCGGCCCGCCCGCTGCACGGGGCAGGGGTCCGGCCGACGGGGAGCGCCCCCTGCGCCGGCCGGGCCCCCTCGTGCGTCACCAGCGTGCGACCAGCGTCTCGTCCCCGCCTCGGTTGCGGTACAGCCAGGTGGTCCCGGGCGCGACCTCCCCGTTCAGGTAGCCGACGATGGGCTCCCGCTGCGTTGCGCTGTCGAGCTCGCCGATCAGCTTCAGGGCGTCGGGCAGGGGGAAGAAGGCGGCCTGTTCGATGTCGTCGTCCTGCGGCGCGATGTCCCCCGACCACGCGTCGATCTCGAAGGCGGCGGCCAGCGCGGACGGGTAACGCTCCGAGTCGATGTGCATGAGGAACGCGGTCCGCACCGGATCGCCCACGAGCAGTCCGGTCTCCTCCCGCAGCTCGCGCCGGAGGGCTTCGTGCATGAGCTCGCCGTCCTCGACCCCACCACCGGGCAGCGACCAGAGGATCTCACCAGCGGCGCCGAGACTCTCGCGCACGAGCAGGATCTCGTCGCCTCGGCGGATGATGCCGATGACCAACTGTGCCCGGGGTTTCAAGGTCTTGGAATTCTGTGCCGTTGTCATTCTGTGGCGCGGTGGACGGTTCAGGCGTCCACTCCTCCGTCCTTCACTGCGGAGACGAACGATGCCCAGCGGTCCGCCGTGAATGTAAGCACCGGGCCGTGTGGTTTCTTGCTGTCTCGCACGGGGACGACATCAGTGAAGGCGTCGGAGACCTCTACGCACTGGCCGCCATCCGAGTTGCTGTGGCTGCTCTTCCGCCAGGCAGTGACACTCAGGTCGATGGATCGCACGGAACTTCCTCCAACAAGCGCGAGATGTGCTTACGCGACTCACTCGGGGACAGTGCCAAGTCGCGCACAGAATCGTACATTTGCTGAAGCTCCTCGACTTGCCGAGATGCCTCAAGCAGGTTGCCGTGACTGGCGCTCTCCACGTACGCCACCGTACGCCCCTCGGCCACACGTAGGAACATCACATCGGTGCTCGACAAACTGTGTGCACCGGCACTGTGCAGCAGGACTTGCACGACGATCTGCGCCCTGTCGGCCATCTCCAGAAGATGCTGCAACTGCTGGCGCCACGCGCTCACCTCTCGCAGCGGCGTGCAGAGCACAGTCTCGGACAGGATCGAGCGGAAGTGCGGTGGGCTCTCCCCCTCCAGCAGGTCCCGCCGCGTCAGTCGAGCCTTCACCTGCTCATCAAGCTCTTGGTCGTTGAGCCGTCCAGCCGCGAGCACTTCCCGTGCGTAACCCTCCGTCTGAAGCACCCCCGGCAGCACACCCACCGCGAAGTGCCACAGACTCGTCGCCTCAGCCTCCAGCGCCATGTACCGCCGGTACCGCTCCTTGAACTGCGACTGGTCGCTGATCGCCAGCTCCCACAACGCCAGCAGCAGCCCCGGCGTCCCGTAGTACTGATCCAGCGCCTGCACCACCTCCGGGCCGCCGACGGTCTCGCCCTTCTCCATCTTCCCGAACAACGACCAGTCCCAGCCCAGCCGCTCGCCGAGCTGCCGCAGACTGTCCCCGCGTTCGGTACGCAGGTTCCGCAGCTCTTCAGCGAACCGCGCCCGTGGTTCCCTGCTGCGGCCCGTGACCGCCCGCCTCGTCGGCATCGCATCCTCCGTGGAACGTGTGGAACGTGACTCACCGCTGGGGAAGCACGCCCCGCCGTCGGTGTGTCACACCCCCGACCAGGCCATTCTCGTAATGAGCTCCTCACGCACCGTAGTCCGCCGCATGAGGCCAGGCAGAGGATTCCGCGAAAGAACAACCGAAGGAAGACGCCCATGACTCCGCCGTCACAGAAGCCGCCCCTCTCCCGCAGGACGGCCAAGATCCAGGAGGCCGTCGATGCGCGGGACACCCTCGCCGCCGCGCTGAGCAGCGCCGGCATCCAACTGCCCGCGATGGATGTGCGTACCCCTTGGACGGAGACCGAGGACGGCGACACCGCACGGCCGGCCCGCTACGCCCTCGTCCGCCTCGGCGTCTGCTCCGCCCCCGTGGCGCATGCTCTCGCCGCAGTGATCAGGAGCGGAGCGGCAGGTGACCGATGACGGCGCCCTCCGCGTCGGGGCGGTCGTGCACGACAACGACAGCGGCCGGGTGGGCCTGGTGATGGGCCACGAAGGCCCCTACCTCCAACTCCGCCCGCTCGGCGGTGGCCGCGAATGGGACGCGGACCCGGCCCTCCTACGACCGCTCGGCCCGGCCGAGTTGCTGAGCGCCCGCGTCGCCGAGGCCAACGCCCGGAGCCGCACCGGCCTCGGACTCGCCGACATACGGGGCGCCCCGCACGCCGACCAGGCGGAGCGCGACGCAGTCAACCGCCCGAAACCCACCGGGCCACCGCGATCGCGCTGAGGATCAGCGGCGGCGCCACCCACCAGGCACCCATGGCACGCCGCACCGTGGGAGGAGCAACTGTGATGACCAGAGCGATGACGCTGACCGCGAGGGCAAGGAAACACAGCAAGGTGATGGCGCCGTACGCGTCCCTGTCCCAGAGTCCCGACGGGCGGATCGTCCATGCCGAGTAGCAGAGACCGGCAGCAAGCAGATGCAGAAGCCCAAGAGGTACGGCCATCACCCGGCGGAGGCACCCGTCGTCCTCCGCCGCGCGGCCGTTTCCCATGTGGTCAGACATCAGCGCATCGCCCCCCTGACGTTGGAGACGTCAGTTCAGCGCCTCCGCCCGAGCATGCCTCACCGGGCCATCGCCCGGCAGCGGGTCACGCGAACGGCGCTTCGCGATCACCGCGCAGACCATCAGCTGCATCTGGTGGAAGAGCATCAGCGGCAGCACCGCGAGGCTCGCGTGCGCGCCGAACAGGACGCTGGCCATCGGCAGGCCGGCCGCCAGGCTCTTCTTCGACCCGGCGAACTGGATGGCGATCCGGTCCTCCCGTCCGAAGCCCAGCCGCTTCGCCCCGTACCAGCTCACCGTGAGCATGAGGGCCAGCAGCACGGCCTCGGCGCCGAGCAGGGCGCCGAGCCGGAGCGGGGTGACCTGGTGCCAGATGCCGGCGACCATCCCCTCGCTGAAGGCCGTGTAGACGACGAGCAGGATCGAGCCGCGGTCGACGTACCCCAGCACCTTGCGGTGGCGGCTGATGAATCCGCCGACCCAGCGGCGCAGCAGCTGCCCGGCGAGGAAGGGCACCAGCAGCTGGAGGACGATCTTCACCAGCGAGTCCGCGGAGAATCCGCCTCCGGCCCCGCCGAGCAGCGCGGCCGCCAGGAGCGGCGTGAGCACGATCCCGGCGATGCTGGAGAAGGAGCCGGCGCAGATGGCGGCCGGCACGTTGCCGCGGGCGATCGAGGTGAAGGCGATCGACGACTGGATGGTCGAGGGCACCAGGCACAGGAAGAGGAAGCCGTCCTGGAGCTGTGGGGTCAGGACGTACGGCACCAGGCCGTGGCTGGCGAGGCCGAGCAGTGGGAACAGGAGGAAGGTGCAGGCCAGAACGGTGAGGTGGAGTCGCCAGTGCTTCAGGCCGTCGAGCGCCTCGGCGGTCGAGAGGCGCGCTCCGTAGAGGAAGAAGAGGAGGGCCACCGCTCCGGTCGACGCGCCGCCCGCCACGTCCGCGCCGGTCCCGGAGACGGGCAGCAGCGCCGCGAGTACCACCGTGCCGATCAGCGCCAGGATGTACGGGTCGACCGGAAGCCAGGACGGCAGCGCGGGGAATCGGCGGCTGGTGCGGCGGCTCATGTGCTCCGTGCTCTCTCGGTGGAATCGTGCCCTCACCATCGTGCTCCTCGTCCCCGCGATCGGGAATCCCGTACACCGCACTGACTGTCATCATGATTCGCGATAGCCTCGCTCCATGTACGACCCCGTCCAGCTCCGCACCTTCCTGGCCGTCGCCCAGACCCTGAGCTTCACGCAGGCGGCACGCCGGCTGGGCGTCCGGCAGTCCACGGTCAGCCAGCACGTGCGCCGGCTGGAGTCCGAGGCCGGCCGCCAGCTGTTCGACCGGGACACGCACCGGGTCGATCTCACCGAGGACGGCGAGGCCATGCTGGGCTTCGCGCGGACGATCCTGCAGGCCAACGAGCGTGCGGCGGCGTTCTTCACCGGCACGAGGCTGCGCGGACGGCTGCGCTTCGGGGCCTCCGAGGACTTCGTGCTGACCCGGCTCCCGGAGATCCTGGAGTCCTTCCGGCGGGAGCACCCCGAGGTCGAGCTGGAGCTCACCGTGGAGCTGTCCGGCGCGCTGCACCGGCAGCTCGCGGCCGGCCGGCTCGACCTGGTGCTGGCCAAGCGCCGTATCGGGGACACCCACGGGGAGCTGGTCTGGCAGGACACCCTGGCCTGGATCGGCGCCCCGCAGCTGCGGATCGATCCCGAGCGTCCGCTGCCCCTGATCGCCTTCCCGCCTCCCGGGATCACCAGGGCGCGCGCCCTGGAAGTGCTGGAGGAGCACGGCAGGCCCTGGCGCTTCGCGTGTACGAGTGCGAGCCTGAGCGCACTCGTGGCGGCGGCCCGTGCCGGTCTGGGGGTCATGGCGCACACCCGGGGGCTCATCCCGCCGGGGCTCGTGCCCGTCCCGGCCCGGGCAGGTCTGCCGGAGCTCGGAGACGTGGACTTCGTCCTGCTGCACGGGCGCCGCAGGGACACCGCCCAGGAGGCGGCGGACGCCCTCGCGGCGGCGATCCTGGCGGGCGGCGACCGTCTCCACCGGGGTCCGGTCATGCCTTCACACCCGGAATCGGCGTAAGCACGGCGTACAGATTCGGTGGAGATTCCCGCCCGAGCTACTTACTCCGCGGTCAGAACTGCGCCCGAGCCTTGCCCATCTGGCCCGATTTCTACGGTTGGCATGGCCAGATGCCATGTTTTCCGGAGACTTCGGACCCTCCCGCGGCCTCGTACGGTGAGGTAGCGTCGCGGCGCCGTGCGGAGCGCCACAAGGAGCAGGTCATTGCGCGAGTTCACTGTCCCACCCATGGCCGCTGCCCCTCAAGTCGGCGGTCTTGCCGATACCGTCTTCGACTATGCGCAGGAGAACCCCCACCGGACGGCCCTCGGCCGCAAGGACGCGGAGGGCCGGTGGCACGACGTGTCGGCGGCCACCTTCCGCGACGAGGTGCTCGCTCTCGCCAAGGGCCTGATCGCGCACGGCGTCCGGTTCGGCGACCGGGTCGCCCTGATGTCGCGCACGCGCTACGAGTGGACCCTCTTCGACTTCGCCCTCTGGACGGTGGGCGCCCAGTCGGTGCCGATCTATCCGACGTCGTCGGCCGAGCAGGTCCTGTGGATGCTGCACGACGCCGAGGTCGCGGCCGTCATGGTCGAGCACGAGGACCATGCGATGACGATCGGCTCGGTGATAGACCGGCTGCCGAACCTGCGCAGACTCTGGCAGCTGGACGCCGATGTGGTGACCGAGCTCAACGAGGCCGGTGCGCTGGTCGACGACGAGGTCGTCCACCGGCACCGCCGCGCGGTGACCCCCGACTCCGTGGCGACCGTGATCTACACCTCCGGCACGACGGGGCGCCCCAAGGGCTGTGTGATCACGCACTCCCACTTCATGTTCGAGGCCGACACCATGGTCGGCCGCTGGCATCCGGTGTTCCTCTCCAAGCCCGGCGAGGAGGCGGCGACGCTGCTCTTCCTGCCGCTCGCCCATGTCTTCGGCCGCATGGTGGAGATCGCGGCGCTGCGCGGCCGGGTGAAGCTGGCGCACCAGCCCGAGCTGTCCGCGAAGGCGCTGATGCCGGACCTGGTGGCCTTCCGGCCCACCTTCATCCTGGCGGTGCCGTACATCTTCGAGAAGGTCTTCAACGGCGCACGGCGCAAGGCGGAGTCGGAGGGCCGCGCGGGGGCGTTCGACAAGGCCGTGGACATCGCGGTGAAGTACGCCGAGGCGATGGAGGCGCGGGCCTTCGGCACCGGACCCGGACCGTCCGCCGGGCTGCGGATGCAGCACCAGTTCTTCGACAAGGTGGTCTACCGCAAGGTCCGTGACGCGATGGGCGGCCGGGTGCGGCACGCCATGTCGGGCGGCTCCGGGATGGACCGGCAGCTCGGGCTGTTCTTCGCGGGCGCGGGCGTCACGGTCTACGAGGGTTACGGGCTCACCGAGACGACGGCCGCGGCCACGGCGAATCCGCCCGAGCGCACCCGTTACGGCACCGTCGGCCAGCCGATTCCCGGTTCCTCGGTGCACATCGCGAGGGACGGCGAGGTGTGGGTGCACGGCGCCAACGTCTTCTCCGGATACCTGGGCGACCCCAAGGCCACGGACGCCGTCCTGCACGACGGGTGGCTGGCCACCGGCGACCTGGGCGCGCTCGACGAGGACGGTTATCTGACCATCACCGGGCGTAAGAAGGAGATCCTGGTGACCTCCGGGGGCAAGAGTGTGGCCCCGAGCGGCCTGGAGGAGCGGGTGCGCGCGCATCCGCTGGTGGCGCAGTGCATCGTCGTCGGCAACGACAGGCCCTACATCGCGGCCCTGGTCACCGTGGACCACGAGTCGGTGGAGCACTGGCTCGCGATGCAGGGCCGTACGCCGATGCGCCCCGCAGATCTGGTGCGGGACCCCGACCTGGAGATGGAGGTGCGCAGAGCCGTGGTGGCGGCGAACACGGCGGTGTCCCAGGCCGAGTCCATCCGCACCTTCCGCATACTGGCGCACCAGTTCACCGAGGAACACGGCCTGCTGACCCCCTCGCTCAAGCTGAAGCGCAAGGCGATCGAGACGGCGTACGCGGCCGAGGTCGACGCTCTCTACCGATGAGCCGGTGCCGCTCCTGACGTGGCGTCAGAGGTGCACTCCCTCTCCGGTTCACCGGATCGGGGCAGGTGGGAATGGTTAGGCTTTTCCGATCGTTCCCTCTGGGAGTACCCACCTACAACGTAAGGATCGACCGCTCGTGAGCCAGGTCCCCACCATCACGCTCAACAACGGCCTCGAGATGCCGCAGCTCGGCTTCGGTGTCTGGCAGGTGCCTGACGACGAGGCCACGACGGCCGTGGCCACGGCCCTGGAGGCCGGGTACCGGAGCATCGACACCGCCGCGGTCTACGGGAACGAGGCGGGCACCGGCAAGGGTCTCGCCGCCTCGGGTGTCGCCCGCGAGGAGCTGTTCGTCACGACCAAGCTCTGGAACAGCGAGCAGGGCTACGACTCGACGCTGCGCGCGTTCGACGTGTCGCTGGAGAAGCTGGGCCTTGAGTACGTCGACCTCTACCTCATCCACTGGCCGACGCCGGCCAAGGACGCGTACGTCGACACGTACAAGGCCTTCGAGCGGATCCTCGCCGACGGCCGCGCGAAGGCCATCGGCGTGTCCAACTTCCTGCCGGAGCATCTGGAGCGCCTGATGGGCGAGACCTCCGTCGTCCCCGCGGTCAACCAGATCGAGCTGCACCCGCAGCTCCAGCAGGCCGAGTCGCGCGCCGTCCACGCCGAGCACGGCATCGTCACCGAGGCCTGGTCGCCGCTGGGCTCGGGCAAGGGCCTCCTGGAGGTCCCGACGGTGGTCGCCGTCGCGCACAAGCACGGCCGGAGCCCCGCGCAGGCGGTGCTCCGCTGGCACCTGCAGACCGGCCACGTGGTGATTCCCAAGTCCGTGACGCCGTCGCGGATCGCCGAGAACATCGACGTCTTCGACTTCGAACTGGACGCCGACGACCTGGCCGCGTTCGCCGCGCTGGACGAGGGCAAGCGCACCGGATCCCACCCGGCCGAGATGAACGTCGGCGCCTGATCCCCGCGTCTCCCCCGGCGCCCCCACCGCTGTACGTCGGTGGGGGCGCCGGTGTGTCCGCGCGGGCACGGTGTGCGGTGCGCGGGAAACACGGTGGAACCGCGGCGGCCAGGCTGGTTAAGGTCGCCGGATGAGTACTCGAACCTTCCGCATCACGGTCCGCGGCGTCTTCGACGGTCTCGGCCCCGACCAGCGGGCCGAGCTCCTCTCCCGTGCCGCGGAGCACGACGTCCTGCGCGCGGCCTTCACCCCCGAGGGACACCTGAGCTACGACCTGGCCGCCCGCTCGGCCTTCACGTTCCGCTTCCAGGACTCGGGCGATGAGGAAGAGGACGTCCTGGAGGCGACCGAACGTGCCGAGAACGCGGCGCGGGGCTGGCTGGAAGAACGCGGCTACGGCTACAAGAACCTCAGGAGCAGCGCCGAGGACCTCTCGCAGGCGCCCCTGGGCAAACGGCAGCGCCGCGCCGCGGCCGGCAAGGACGCCTGAGCCTGCCGCCTCGGGCCGGAGCGGCGTGGGGGCCGGGCGCCGGCCCCCACGCTCCGGTTCAGCGGCGGGCCAGCCGCAGCGTGACCAGCTCGAACGGGCGCAGTGACAGGCTCACGCCCTCGTCGGTGGGTACGGGCGTCTGCACGTCGTCCAGCGGCCGCTCCAGCAGGTCGGTGACCGCGACGCCTGCCGCGTCGAACCCCGTGGCGAGGCGGACCCGGGCCCGGCCGCCGGTGGACTCGTAGAGGCGGACGACGAGGTCGCCGCTCGCGTCGTCGGCCAGCTTGACCGCGCTGACGACGACGGCGTCGTTGTCGACGGTCACCAGCGGTGCGACCTCGCGCTCTCCGGTGACGCGGCGCTCGGGCAGATTGATGCGGAAGCCTTCACGCACCGCGTCGCCGATCGTCGCGCCCGGCGCGAGGGCGTGCCGGAAGCGGTGCACTCCCTGGTCGGTCTCCGGGTCGGGGAACCGGGGGGCGCGCAGCAGCGAGACACGGACCGTGGTGGTCGTGCCCGCGTCGGACGCGCGCACCGTGCGGGTCACATCGTGCCCGTACGTCGAGTCGTTGACGAGTGCCACGCCCCAGCCGGGCTCCTCCACGTGGACGAACCGGTGGTTGCACGCCTCGAATTTGGCCGCCTCCCAGCTGGTGTTGGTGTGGGTGGCCCGGTAGAAGTGCCCGAACTGGGTCTCGGAGGCGTAGCGCTCCGCGTGCACGTCCAGCGGGAACGAGGCCTTGAGGAACTTCTCCGTCTCGTGCCAGTCGACCTCGGTGTCGATGTCGAGGCGCTTGGCACCGGAGGTGAGGGTCAGCAGCTGGGTGACCTTCGAGGTGCCGAAGCTCCGTACGACCCGGACTCCGACCGTGCCTTCGCCCTCGACAGGGGTGAGCTCGTCGAGGTCGGTGAGGTCGGTGACGGTGTTCCGGTAGAACGCGTCGACGTCCCAGGCGTCCCACATGTTCGGGAAGTCGGGGTGGATCTGGAGGAGGTTCGCCGCCTGCCCGGGCGCGACGGTCTCGCGCTCGGCACCGATGTCGTACGCGGAGACGACCAGGCCCCGCGCGTCGATCTCCACCTGGAGGAGCCCGTTGTCGAGCACGAAGCCGCCGCCCTCACGCGGGGCCAGCTGCCCGTCGCTGCCGGGGCGGGCGGCAGCGGCCGCGCCCGCCTCCACCCCGGCACGGGTGTGCGGGGCGGAGTTGAAGACGAGTGCGCGCCCCGCGGAGGGGTCGCCCGCCAGTGCGCGCTGGGCGGCGTCCACGATGCCGTTCAGCTCCCCGGCGACGGCCGCATAGGTCTTCTCGGCCTCGCGGTGCACCCAGGCGATCGACGACCCCGGCAGGATGTCGTGGAACTGGTGGAGCAGTACCGTCTTCCAGATCCGGTCCAACTGCTCGTAGGGGTAAGCGAATCCGGTCTGCACGGCGGCGGTCGCGGCCCACAGCTCGGCCTCCCGCAGCAGGTGTTCGCTCCGGCGGTTGCCCTGCTTGGTCTTGGCCTGGCTGGTGAGTGTGGCGCGGTGGAGCTCCAGGTACAGCTCGCCGACCCACACCGGTGCGTCCGGGTATTCGGCTTCGGCCTTGGTGAAGAAGTCGGCGGGCTTCTCCCACTCGACGGTGGCCGAACCCTCCAGGCTCCGCATGCGGCCGGCCTTGGCGATCATCTCGCGGGTCGTACCGCCGCCGCCATCGCCCCAGCCGGTGGGCGCGAGCGAGTGGCGGGCGACTCCCTTGTCCTTGAAGTTGTCGGCCGCGTGGGCGATCTCGCTGCCCTTCATGGAGCAGTTGTACGTGTCGACCGGCGGGAAGTGGGTGAAGATCCGCGTGCCGTCGATGCCTTCCCAGCGGAAGGTGTGGTGGGGGAACTTGTTGGTCTGGCTCCACGAGATCTTCTGGGTGAGCAGCCACTTGGAGCCCGCTGCCTTGATGATCTGCGGCAGCCCGGCGGCGAAGCCGAAGGTGTCGGGGAGCCATGCCTCGTCGTTCTCGATGCCGAACTCGTCGAGGAAGAAGCGTTTACCGTGCACGAACTGACGGGCCATCGCCTCGGAGCCGGGCATGTTGGTGTCCGACTCGACCCACATGCCGCCGGAGGGCACGAACCTGCCTTCCTCGACGGCCTTCTTGACCTTGGCGTAGACCTCGGGGCGGTGTTCCTTGATCCAGGCGAACTGCTGTGCCTGGGACATCGCGAAGACGAAGTCGGGCTCGTCCTCCAGCAGGGCCGTCATGTTGGACGTGGTCCGCGCCACCTTGCGGACGGTCTCGCGCAGAGGCCACAGCCAGGCGGAGTCGATGTGGGCGTGCCCCACCGCGCTGATGCGGTGGGCGGACGGCTGCGCGGGGGTGGCGAGCACCTCGGCCAGCTCGGCTCGGGCGGACGCCGCGGTTCCGTTGACGTCCTGGAGGTCGACCGCGTCGAGCGCCCGGCCGACGGCGCGCAGGATGTCCCAGCGGCGGGCTCCCTCGACGGGCAGCTCCGCCATCAGCTCTCCCAGCACCTCCAGGTCCTGTACGAGGTTCCACACGTGCTCGTCGAAGACGGCGAGGTCCATCCGGGCGAGGGTGTACTGGAGCTCGCTGCCGGCGGTCTCCTTGTCACCCAGCCGCGTGGGCAGGAAGGGGTGGTAGTCCAGGATGACGGGGTTGGAAGCGGCCTCGACGTGCAGCAGTACCTCTTCGCCGCCCTCGACGGGAGCCCCTACGCGCACCCACTGGTTACGCGGGTTGAGGCCCTTCACCGGGGTGCCGTCGGGGCGGTAGACCAGACCCTCGCACTGGAAGCCCGGCATGTTCTCGTCGAAGCCCAGGTCGAGGAGCGCCTCGACGGTGCGGCCCGCCCAGTGCGCGGGGACCGTGCCGGAGACGCGGAACCAGCAGGTGCTCCAGGGTGCGCCCCACCGGTCGCCGACCCTGATGGGCTCGACGGGTCCGGCCAGGCCCTCGGCGACGGGGACGGGCTCGCCCGGGGCGTTCCAGACGGCGACGTCCAGTGGTACGGACTCCGGGTACACGGCGGGGCGGATGCGTTCGTCCAGGACACGCTTCAGACGGGCTTCCACCAGGCTGCGGTCGTCGTGCATGAGGGTGACTCCGTTGTGATGTGGGTGCGGGTGGGGGCGGATTACCAGCGGTGTGCGGCGGCTGTGGCGCCGGACAGGCCGTAGAGCTCGTCGACGGCACGGACCTGGAAGCGCGCGGACCTCTCGCCCGCCTCCCTGCGGATGCCGGTCAGGCAGAAGGCGGTCTGGCAGGTGCCTCCGAGGAAGCGCAGGGTGCCGTCGGGGAGGATCCGGTGCAGTTCGTAGTGGCGCACCGGGCCCGGGGCGGGGTGCCAGCGCAGGCGCAGCTCCGAGCCGTCGGCGGCGGCGTCGGTGATGCGCAGGGCGGTCGGCGCGTGCGGCTTCCTGACGGTATCGCGTACGGCCAGTGCGCCGAGTCGCCACCGCACCGAGGCCCTACCGGCGCCCGTGCCCGTGAGCCGGATGCCCAGTGCGTGGGCGGTGCCGCCGAGTGAGCCCGGCCGCAGCGTCGTGGTGGTCCAGCCGGCCGCGCCGGGCCTCAGCTCTCCGGCCGGCACGTAGGTGTAGGCGAACGGGTCGCCCGCGCGGTCCGGTCGGTGCGGGGCGACGGCCAGTTCCACGGTGACCGGACCGGAGTCCGGATCGATGCGGTGGGTGAGTTCGACGACCGTACGCCGGGAGAGCGGCAGCCGGGTCGCGAACAGGTCGACGGTGGCCGGGGCCTTCAGGTCGCCGTCGACCAGGAGACTGCTTCCACCACGCCAGGCGTCGTCGAAGTCGAAGGTGACGGAGGGCGTGCCTCCCTCGGTGCGCACGACCCAGCGGCGTCCGGGGAGCCGGTCCTGGAGCCCCAGGTGGTTCCACGGGGCGTCGGAGACCGGCCGCCCGTTCTCGTACCACCGCAGGCCGTGCCCGGTGTTGAAGGTGGTGGCGAACGGAAGCCGGGCGACCGTCGAGCGGTCGGCGAGCACCGCTGCCGGGGCCCGCCATTCCTCCTTGGGCGCGGGCCTGGCGGGGTCGAGCGAGCTGCCGGTCCAGAATCGCTGGTCGGCCGCGTGGAACTGGCCGGGCGTCCGGTCCTCGGGGAGGTGGTTCAGCGTCCATTCGGGGCGGTAGAAGCCGTACGAGACGGTGTGCGGGCGGTCGGTGGGGACGATCGCGTCCCAGTCGACCGCCTTGTTCCACCCGGTGGACTCGACGTCCACCCCGGCCCACAGGTCGTAACGGCTGCGCCCGATGGCCTCCGCCCGCTCACCGGACGCGGCGAGGGTGTCCGGGGTCCAGCGGAAGTCGACGAACATCGAGTCCGCCTGCTGGAACAGCGCGGTGTTCTCCTCGTTGAGGGCGCCCTGCCAGCCGACCTGGCCGCGCACCGTCATGGCGTCGTACCAGGTGGTGCGGAGCCCGGCGGCCTCTCCGCGTTCCCGCAGGTCGGTGACGAAGGCCAGCATGTCGGCCCCGAGTGCGGCGTCCCCGCCCTCGGTCTCCGCGTTGAGGAACCAGCCGTCGAAGCCGTACACGGTGGCGACCTCGACCAGCTTGGCCGCCAGGGGGAAGCGTCCCGCGGCGTCGCGCTGCACGAGGTCGCGGGTCCAGCGGAGGTCGCCGCCGTGGTGGACCGGGGGGAGGAAGACGGTGCCGAGTACGGGGACGCCGTTGCGGTGGGCGGCGTCCACGACCGGCGCGTTGGGCGCGAGGATCAGTCCCTCACCGGCCGATCCGCCCCAGAAGACGAGCTCGTCCAGGTAGGCCCACTGGCTCAGTGCGTAGTGGTCGGCGGTGGCGGAGCCCTGGGCGGGGTTGCCCGCGGTGTGCCCGAAAGCGACCAGTGAGGTGTTCCGCGCCTGCCCGGTCCGGGCGGTCGTGTTGACCGGGACGGGCGTGAAGCGGTCGGCGAGCGGGACGGTCGCGGTGTTGAACGGGAGGTCCCGGTCGTCCTCGGCACGCCAGCTCTTCAGACTCCGCCAGGTGACACCGTCCCCGGGGGTGCCGGTGGGCAACGAGTCGGGGAACCAGTACGAGGCGTAGGGCTGGAGCGTGTCCGGGGCGGCGGTGGCGGCCGCGGCCCGTCCGGGGAACGCGGGGCTGAGAAGAGCGGCGGCGGTCCCGGCGCCGGCGAGGAGGACGGTGCGCCGGGTGGGGGCGGCGGCGTGTGGGTGAGGCTGGGTCATGGTCTGCTCCGTATCGTGCGAGGTGCGATTCCGGTGCTGGGCGGGGCGGTGTGCGTCAGCGGGTCACAGGACCTGGCCGGGGGTGACGACCTCGGTGATACCGCGGCCGGCCAGGTGGTGCCGGTCCTCGGCACGGCTCGCGAGGACCGTGGTGGGGCGGGCGCCGTCCGCGGTGAGCATGGCGAACGCCTCGAAGACCGCGCCGCCGGGCGCGCACACCGACCGGTGGGGCGCCGTGTCGTCGTCCCCGGTGTCGACGACGAGCGCGGTGGTCCGGGGCGCGGGGCGGTGGGCCGCCGCGCGCTGCTCCCGAACCATCCTGGCGATGGCCTGCCCGGCGGGTTTGACCTGGCGGTCGTTGGTCAGCAGCCCGAGGCCGTATTCCAGTTCGGGGAAGTCGGCCAGGGAGCGTGAGACATCGTGGGAGCACCACCAGGTGACGCCCCAGACGTCCTCGCAGTCCAAAGCGTTGGTGACGGTCGCCTCCGTGAAAGAGGCCGCGTGCCCGGCCGGGATCAAGGGCGCCGGAGCGCCCACCTCCTGGAGCCACACCGGCCGGTGCGGGTCGTGCGCCCATGCCTTGGAGAGTTCGATCAGATACGCCGCGTGGTGCTCGGTCGCCGTGCCGTCCTGTCCGTGACGCTGGGCGGTGCCGTTGAAGACCCAGGAGTGGACGGCGGTGACCGCGCCGATCCGGGCCGCGTGCGCGGGGGTGAAGGCGTGGTCGTCCTGGTACCAGGAGGCGTCGTACTCCGCGTGCAGATGGAGCTTCCCGGGAGCGCCCTCCTCGCACGCGTCGAGCAGGGTCCGCAGCCAGTCGGCGGCCTGGCCCGGTGTGACGGGGTCGGGATCGGGATGCGGGCTCCCGGAGAACTGGTTGATCTCGTTGCCCAGGGTCATGCCGATGAAGTTGGGCCGGTCGGCGAGGGCGGCGGCGAGTGTACGCAGGTATGCGGCCTGGCCGGTGACGACATCCGGATCGGTGAACAGGTTGCGGCGGTGCCATGTCCGCGTCCAGGCGGGCAGGAAGTCGAAGCTCGACAGGTGGCCCTGCAGCCCGTCCACATTGACGTCGAGGCCGCGTTCGGCCGCCGCGTCGGCCAGCTGGACGAGTTGCTCGACGGCGCGCGGGCGGATCAGCGTGCGGTTGGGCTGGAAGAGCGGCCAGAGCGGGAAGACGCGGATGTGGTCGAGGCCGAGACCGGCGATCGAGTCCAGGTCGGCGCGCACTGCGTCCAGGTCGAAGTCCAGCCAGTGGTGGAACCAGCCTTGGCTGGGCGTGTAGTTGGCGCCGAAGCGCGGCACGGTGGAGCTCATGGGAGGGGGTGATCCTGGTTCTGTGGTGGGGGGCGGTGGACGGTCAGCCCTTGACGGCGCCTTCGCCGACTCCCCGGAAGAAGAAGCGCTGCAGACAGGCGAAGAGCGCGATGAGCGGGGCCACGGCGATGATCGTGCCCGCCGCGACGAGCCGTTCGTCGTTGGCGAAGGTGCCGTGCAGATAGTTCAGTCCGATGGTCAGGGTGAAGTTCTCCGGGTCGCTGAGCACGATCAGCGGCCACAGGAAGTCGTCCCAGGCGCCCATGAAGGCGAAGATCGCGACGACGGCGAGGGTGCCCTTGACCGAGGGCAGGGCGATCCGCAGGAAGCGCTGCCAGACATTGGCCCCGTCGACGTACGCGGCCTCCTCCACCTCCTGCGGGAGGTTCAGGAAGGCGTTGCGCATCAGCAGGACGTTCATCGCGCCGATGGAGCCCGGCAGGAGCACTCCGAGCAGGGTGTTGTTGAGGCCGAGATCACGCATGGTGGTGAACTGGGCGATGATGATGCCCTCCACCGGCACCAGCATGGCCAGGATGAACGCCAGGGTCGCGGCCCTGCGTCCCCGGTAGCGCAGCCTGGCCAGTGCGTAGCCGGCCAGTGCGGCGCCCACGCAGTTGGTGACCACGTTGGCTGCGGCGACCTTGAGGGAGTTGAACGCGTACTCCCAGACCGGGATGGTGTCGGCGACCCGGGTGTAGTTGTCCAGGGTCGGGTCGCTGGGGAAGAACTTCGGCGGGGAGCTGAAGATGTCCTCGCCGGGGCCCTTGAGCGAGGTCGAGAGCTGCCACAGGAACGGCCCGACGGTCAGGGCCAGCACGAGGAGCAGCAGGACGTAGCGCAGGACGAGTTGCCAGGCCGGGATGCGGCGGCCCTCGGCGTCGGTGGTCCTCAGGATGCTCACGCGTCCTCCTTGCGGTCGGCGCGGAGCACCAGCAGCATCAGCCCGACGGTGACGACGAAGATGACGACCGAGATCGCGGAGGCGTAGCCGACGCGCCCGGTCAGGCCTGTGCCCACCCGCTGGACCAGCATCACCAGCGTGGTGTCCTCGCCGGCCGGGCCGCCGGAGGGGCCGGCCATCAGGTAGACCTCGGAGAAGACCTTGAAGGCCGAGACCGAGGCGAGCGCCGCGACCAGCACCATGGTCGAGCGGACGGCGGGGACGGTGACGGTGAAGAAGCGGCGCACGGCCCCGGCACCGTCCACGGACGCGGCCTCGTGCAGCTCCCGTGGCACGTTCGCCAGGGCCGCGAGATAGATGATCATGTAGTAGCCGAGGCCCTTCCAGACCGTGACCGTCATCGCGCTCAGCAGCAGCAGCCACTGGTCGCTGAGGAAGCCGACCTTGCCGATGCCGACCGCCTCCAGCAGGGAGTTGATCAGCCCGCGGTCGTCGAGCATCCACACCCAGATCAGGCCGACGACCACGATGGAGGCCACGACGGGGGTGTAGAAGGCGGAGCGGAAGAAGGTGATGCCGGGGATGTGCCGTTGGACGAGCATCGCGAGCAGCAGCGGGAGGATCACGAGCGCGGGCACGACGCCGAGGACGTAGAGCGTGCTGTTGCGGAGCCCGATCCAGAACATCTCGTCGTGCAGCAGCTCCTGGAAGTTGTCCAGGCCGACGAACGTGCCGGGCACCAGCGTCCGGCGGTCGGTGAAGGCGTTGACGAGGGTGCTGAAGAAGGGGTACAGGCTGAACGCGCCGACGACCAGCAGGCCGGGCGCCGCGAACAGCCAGGGGCTCAGGGGGAGATGGCGGCTGATCCGGCGGACCGGCCGCCCGCCGCCGGGGGCCGCGGACCCGCTCCCCTTCGGGGCGGTGCGGGGGCCGGGAACCGCGTCGGGCGTCGCGCGCGTGGCGGCGGAGGGGGTGACAGGGGTCTTCATCAGGTCTCAGCTCTGCTGCAGGAGCCGGTCACAGGCCTTGACAGCGTTGTCAAGAGCTTCCTTGGGGCTCTGCTTGCCCTGGAGCGCCTTGGCGATCTGGTTGCGGAGTTCGGTCTTCATCTGTTCGCTGAACAGCACCGGCGTGTAGTTGACGGCGGTCTTCAGCGACTTGGCGGCGGCTATGCGGACGCGGGTCTCGTCCGTGCCGTCCTCCTCGGTGAAGTAGGGGTCGTCGAGGGAACCCGCGGTGCTCGGGAAGATGGCGACCTTCTTCGCGAACCGCATCTGGCGGGTCGCGTCGGTGACGTAGTGGGCGAAGGCCACGGAGGCGGGCTTCCGCTCGCTCTGCGCGTTCACCATGAGCCCCATGACGTACATGTTGGCCTTGCCGGTGTTGCTGACCTGGTCGGTGATGCCGATGTTCTCGTAGAGCCCCGGGGCCTGCTTCTTGAAGTTGGCCAGGTCCAGGGCGCTGCCGGGGTTCATCGCCACGGACTCGGTGAGGAACTTGTGCCCCGAGGACTCGGGTGTCGCGGTCAGCGCCTGCGGATCGAGGGCCTTCGCGTCGTACAACTGCTTGTACTTCGTGAGGAGTTCGACTCCCTTGGCGTCGTTGAAGGTGAAGCCGGTGCCCTCGTCGTTCATCAGGCCGCCGCCGTAGCGGCCGAAGTCCTCGATGGTGGGCACGTTCGCGAGGGCCGCGACCTTCCCGTCACTGGCCTCGGCCAGCTTCAGCCCGGCGGAGAAGACCTCGTCGTAGGTGGACGGCGGCTTCGCCGCGTCGAGCCCGGCCTTCTCGAGCAGTCGCTTGTTGTAGAACATCGGCCCGGTGTTGAGGTACCAGGGGAAGGCGAACGTGCCTTCCGCGCCCGGGACCTGATGGCTCGCCCACGCCTCCGGCAGGTACTCCTCGCGGTACTTCGGCGCCGCCTTGTCGAGGTCCAGGGCGATTCCCGCCTCGGCCAGCGGCGCCACCAGGTCGGGCGATACGTTCACGACGTCCGGCAGGGTGCCGCCGGCCGCGTCGGCGCTGATCTTGTCCGCGTAGCCCTCGCCCGGGCGGTCGACCCACTTGACCTCGGTGCCGGGGTACTTCTTCTCGAAGTCGGCGATCACGCCGTTGAAGTAGTCCTTGAAGTTCGCCTGCAGGTTCCAGGTCTGGAAGGTGATCTTCCCTTCGACCTTGCCCGACGCGTCGGTGGAGTCCGCTCCGGAGCCGCCCCCGCAGGCGCTCAACGGCAGGACTGTGGCGAGTACGACGGCAGCGGCGGCTGCTCTGCGGGAGATGCGCACGGTGAACGGCTCCTTTGCTCGGACCAGGCATGCGAAGGGAAGCCGAGTGGTGAACCCGGCGGCCGCCTTCGCTCGGCTGAGACTGCAAGGCACCTGAGGGAAAGTCAATACATTCATCGAAAATTGAACGAACTTTGCGAGATACATGCAGGTCAGACGATCGTGTAGCCTCAGTCTCCATGCGGAACTAAAGCGCTTTAGAGCACCTCGACTCAAGCGCATTAGTCATCCGTTGTCTTCTCTCGACCCGGTCGTCGGCAGGGCTTACACTGCCCCGGGGCCGGGCGAAGACGCCGGCCTCACTTGGGGACCACGGGGAACGCGGGAAAGAGGCACCGGGTGATACCGAAGGGGCCGTCGGCCGGGGACATCTCACCGGCCAGACGCACACCGGCACGCCGGCCGACCATGAAGGACATCGCGCAACGCGCCGGTGTCTCGGAGAGCGCCGTCTCGTTCGCGCTCAACGGCCGTCCGGGCGTCTCGGAGATCACCCGCGACCGGATCCGCCGCGTCGCCGAACAGCTGGGCTGGCGGCCGAGTACGGCCGCGCGGGCACTGTCCGGGGAGGGGTCGGCCACCGTGGGGCTGGTCGTGGCACGCCCTGCGGCCAATCTGGGCGTGGACTCCTTCTTCCTGCAGCTGATCTCCGGAATCCAGGAGGTGCTCGCCGAGCGCCAACTCGGCCTGCTCTTCCAGGTGGTGGAGGACGTGGCGGCCGAGTGCGCGGTCTACAGGCGCTGGTGGGCCGAGCACCGGGTCGACGGCGTGCTGATGGTCGACCCACGTACGGACGATCCGCGTGCGGACCTGCTGGACGAACTGGGCCTGCGGGCCGTCGTCATCGGCACGCTGCCGGGCGGTGACACGGGCCCGCATCCGGGGCTCTCACAGATCCGCGCGGACGACGCGGGCGCCATGGCGGCGCTCGTCGGCCGTCTGCACGAGCTGGGGCATCGCCGCATCGTGCACATCGCGGGTCTGTCCACCCTCGCCCACACCGACCGGCGCATCGAGTCCCTGCGGGCCGAGGCCGACCGCCGCGGCCTGGCCGAGGCGCACTCGGTGACGACGGACTACTCCGACAGCGAGGGGGCGGCGGTCACCAGGAAGGTGCTGGAACGGCCGATGCCGCCGACGGCCCTGATCTACGACAACGACGTGATGGCGGCGGCCGGGTCCGCCGTCGCCACGGGCCTCGGACTCACGGTCCCCGACGACGTATCGGTCGTGTCGTGGGAGGACTCGGCACTCTGCCGGCTCACCGCACCGTGGCTGACGGCGCTCTCCCGCGACCCGGTCGCGTTCGGCCGGCTCGCGGCGAGGGAGTTGACCGTCCTGCTCGACGGCGGCCCGGCCCGCGCCGTGCAGGTCCCGCTCCCCCGGCTGATCGAGCGGGGCAGCACGGCGGCGGCGCGGGACGGCGGGGACGGGGCGGGAGCGGGAGCGGAGCCGGCTCGGTGACGGGCAGGCTCAGCCGGGCGCCCGGAACCCCAGCAGCCGGTACGAGGGGTCGGCCCGTGGGCGGTCCGGGTGGGGCAGCGCGGTGAGTTGGGACGCGAGCCGGGTGGCCGCCGTTCCGGGCAGCGCGAGTCGCGAGGCGTAGTCGCCCCGCAGCACCGCCCGTGCGGTGCGCAGGGGCGAGCGCCCCTGCCCGTGCCCGGTGAAGCCGGCCTCGCCCGCCGGCAGCAGGCCGCCGGACCGCGCGTAACCGGTGACCAGGTCCGCCGCGTCGGCGGCTCGCGAGCTGCGGTAGGGGGTGAGCACAGCGTCGATGTCGCTGCCGACGTCGTGCCCGGCGTCCTTGTCGACCGTGGCGACGAACACCCCGCCGGGCCGCAGCACCCGGGCCGCCTCGGCCACCACCTCGCGGACGAGGCCGTCGCCCCGCAGCAGGTGCAGCAGCCAGACGGCGCTGACGGCGTCGACCGAGGCGGACAGCAGGGGCAGTTGCCGTACGTCGGCGAGTGCGACCGCCCCGATCCGCTGCCGGGCCAGCCGCGCCATGCCGTACGAGGCGTCCACGCCGAACACCCGGAGCGTCGGCCGGCCGTGGGCGATCCGCCGGGTGACCAGCCCCGTCCCGCAGCCGATGTCCAGCAGCGTACGGGCGGCCGGTGGCAGCAGTCCGAGTACGGCGCCCGCGGCGGCCTCGGCCCGGGGCTCCCCACCGCGGGTCCTGTCGTAGCGGGCGGCTTCCGTGTCGTAGTCCAGCACGCCGCCACCCTAGGCGGTGCACGTCAGGTCGTGTCCGGGCTTTCCCCATCCGAACGTGATGCCCCGGAGCGAGGCGGGACCGCGTCGAGCGCGGCGACCGTCGCCTCGTCGAGCGACTCGCCGGAGAGGACCGGTCAGCTCCTCGACCTGGCCGTGGACGCGCTCCGGAGCTCCACGAGCCGGAACGGCTGACGGACCGGGGCCACCGCTGCACGATTACCGGCCTGGAGCACGCTCCACGTATTGCCGGTGGGTCCCAGCGGCCATAACGTGCGCGCATGGAGCTGGAGTTACGTCATCTGCGCACCGTACGGGCGATAGCCGACAGCGGCAGCCTCACCAAGGCCGCGGCGGCTCTCGGGCTCGCGCAGCCCGCGCTCAGCGCGCAGTTGCGGCGGATCGAGAAGGCGCTCGGCGGCCCGCTCTTCGACCGGGACCACACAGGCGCGCGGCCCACCATGCTCGGTGAACTGGTGCTGGAGCGGGCCCGGGTGGTGCTGCCCGCGGTGAGCGGGCTCCAGGAGGAGGCGGTGCGCTTCGCCAACGCCTCGGCCACCGTGGAGCGCTTCCGGCTCGGCGGCACGCACGGCCCGCTGCTCGGCGGCCTGGTCGACCGGCTGGCCGCCGCGCACCCGGCGGCGCCCGTGTCCACGTACACCTCGTGGTCGGTGGCGGAGATCGCCTCGCTGCTGATCGACGGCAGGCTGGACTTCGCCCTGATCGGCGCCTGCGGGGAGAGCCCTCCGCCGATGGCGGACCGGCTGGTCTGGCAGGTCATCGGGGTCGACCCGGTGTTCGTCATGCTCCCGGAGAGCCATCCCCTGGCGGACCGGCAGGAGCTCGAACTCTCGGCGCTGGCGGACGAGTGCTGGGCCGACGTACCCGGCGACGGGTGCTTCGCCGACTGCTTCACCGCCGCGTGCGCGCGGGCCGGATTCACCCCGGCGTCGGTGTACGAGACGGACACCGCGTCCGTGGTGCATCTGGTCCAGGTGGGCCGGGCGATCGGGCTGTGCCGTGCCACGTTCCCCCCGACCACCGGCCTGGTGACCCGGCCCCTCGTGGGTTCGCCGCTGAGCTGGCGTCATCTGCTGGGCCGGCATCCGCGGTCCCCCGCCGCGAGCGCCGCGGCCGCCGCGGTGGGCGGGCACACGCGTGCGGCGTACGCGGAGGCCGCGCGGCGCAGCGACAGCTACGCGAACTGGCTCGCCGCGCACCCCCGCTTCGGTCCCGCTCCGTGAGGAGGCCCGCCTACTCCGCGCCGTGCCCGGCGGCGACCGCCTCCACCCGGGCCGCCAGCGCGAGGTCCTTGCGTGTGACGGCGCCACCCGCGTCATGCGTGTGCACGGCGAGCGCCACCGTGTTGTAACCGAGTGTCAGGTCCGAGTGGTGGTTGAGCTCGTCCTGGATCTGGGCGACGTGGACGGTCAGCCCGGCGGCGGCGAAGTGGGAGGGCAGCCGGTAGGTACGGGTGATCCGGTCCCCCTCCAGCTGCCAGCCCGGCAACTCGCGCAGGCCGGCCTCGATGTCGTCTGCGGACAGCGGTTCTGCGGGCATTCGGCGGCTCCTGGGCGTACGGGTGCGGTCGACGGTACCTGTGACGTTACGGCCCGGGTGCCCCGGCTGTCGCGCCTGACACGGGGCGGGGCTCCACCGCCGACCGGCCCGCCTCATCCCTCGTCGCGTGGCCGTGTCCAGGGCGCGTCGGTCCGGGCCAGCAGGGTCGCCACCGTGCTCAGCACGGCCAGGAGGACCACGGCGAGGACCAGCGGCAGCGCAGGGTGCCCGTTCAGCAGGAGCAGAGCGCCGAGGAAGGCACCGGCCAACAGGGCGGCGGCGGAGAGGAGCCTGCGCCCCGCCCGGCTGCCGGGGCCCTTGGCGAACCGGCTGTCGGCCACGGCGCCGGTGAGGGTGCGGGTCAGCACGGTGGTGGTGAGGTCGGGTACGGCGAGCACCCGCACTGCGGCGTTCTGCACACCGAGGCCGAGGGCGAGGAGCGCGATGAGGGCGAACCGTACTCCCCCGGTGTACGGCCGGCCGGAGACCAGCGTGACGATCAGCGCGGCGGCGACGAAGACGGTCTCGATGAGGAGCGCGTGCTGCAGCTGTCTGCCCCGGTGCGCCCTCGCCCGGTGGGCGGTGATGCCGCCGGCCAGCGCCCCGGCCCCGAACGACACGAGAGCCACGATCGAGGCGAGCGTCGAGAAGCCCGCCGCGCCCGCGAGGGCGAAGCCCATGAAGACGACGTTGCCCGTCATGTTGGCGACGAACACGTGCCCGAGCAGCAGATAGCTGAACGCGTCGACCAGCCCGGTGAGCACGGTCAGGACGAGCAGCACCGGCGGCAGCGGCCCCTGCGGGCCGCCCATGTCGGGTACGAGCGTGTCCCGGACCTCACGCAGCACGAGGGGCACGAGGGGCACACTCCGATCACTCGACGTGGTCAGGATTGTGCCCCAGCCCGGCGCTCGACCCCTCCGTACGTGCCGGGCGGGACGGCATGCTGCCGGAGCTTGTCGACGTTCGACCGGATGCGGAGGGTCAGCTCGCTGTGCACCGGATCTGCCGTCACTGGAGCCACGCGGCATCGTCGAGGTCGCTGGTGAGCGGGACGTCCTGCCAGAAATCCGTCACCTCGGCCGACGCCACCGAGGAGGCACCGAAGGCAATCGTCACTCGCATGCCTGCCAGCTTTCGAGTAACCGTCAGGCGATCTCACCGCACTTGTCCTTTATGATTCTCCCGATCCAGCCAATGATCGGCGCAATCCATACGGGTAGGCATCTCCTCCCGAATAGGCGGAATTCGACATGTGGCGGCGGTCCTGCCAGGGCGGCGGCCATGACGCACGAGGCTCCCGCACCGGTGAGCGAGGTGTTCGAAGCCTCGGCCCACCGGCACAGGAGCCTCGGTGGCGCCAAGGCCGTCCGGACCCTGGCGGATTACCGCTGAACGGGCTCGGTGAGCCGGACAGAACCGTCTAGACGCGCGCCCCGTTGTCCGCGGGGTCACGGCGCGGCTTGCCGACCGTCTTCCCGCGCCGCGGTGTCCGTTTGCGGGCGGGCGGCGGGGCCATGCTGCTCCGCTCCAGAAGGAGCGCTCCCGGTACGGCGGTCATCACCGAGGAGTACGTCCCCACGCAGACGCCGATGAGAAGGGCGAGCGCGAAGTCCGCCAGCGAGTCGCCGCCCAGCACCGCGAGGGCGACCAGGATGAACAGGGCGCCCATCCCCGTGTTGACGGTGCGTGGGACGGTCTGCAGGACGGCACGGTTGGCCACGTCGGCGACCGGGGTGCGCCGGTCCCTGGCCCAGAGTTCCCGTACCCGGTCGAACACCACCACGGAGTCGTTGACGGAGTAACCGATGACGGTGAGCAGGGCGGCCAGGAAGATGCCGTCGACGGGGCGTCCGAGCCAGGCGAAGGCGCCGACCAGGATGACGACGTCGTGGACCAGGGCCCCGACCGACGCCACGGCGAACGTCCAGCGGAAGCGGGCCGCCAGGTAGGCGAGTTGCACGAGCACGGCCACGCCCAGGGCGATCAGGGCGTTACGCCGCAGTTCGTCCCCGAGACTGGGGCCGATCAGCTCGTCGCGCACCTTCGTGGTCTCGCCGCCCTCCTCGGCGAGCGCGGCCCGCAGGGCGTGTTCCCCGTCGTTGTCCAGTTTCCCGGTGCGTACGGAGAGGTCGTGCTCGCCCGCGGTGGTGACCTCGGCGTCGGTGAATCCCGCGGCGGCGATCGTGTCCCGGGCGGACTCGACGTCGACGGGGCGGCTGGTGGAGTACTCCACCAGCCGCCCGCCGGTGAATTCGACCCCCAGGCCCACTCCGCGCACGAGGATGCCGGTCACGGCTACGAGGACGAGCGCGGCGGACACCATCAGCCAGCGGCGCGGTGCGCGGAACAGATGAGGGTCGCGGGCGTTCAGCCAGGTGCGTACGCGGCCGGGCCGTGCGAGGCCGTTGACGCCCGCGTAGTCACCGACGAACCGGGATCCTGCCGCGATCTCAGTCATCGCCCGGGCGATGACGAGCGCCGAGAACATGGAGACCAGGACACCGATGGCGAGGGTGACTCCGAAGCCCTTGACCGGCCCCGAGCCGAGGAAGAAGAGAAGGCCGGCGGCGATCAGTGTGGTGACGTTGGAATCGGCGACGGCACTCCAGGCGTTGCGGAATCCGGCGCTCAGCGCGGAGCGCAGTGAACCGTTCCGCCGCTCCGCGTACTCCTCCCGGGCCCGTTCGAAGACAAGGACATTGGCATCGACCGCCATTCCGATGGCGAGGACGAAGCCGGCGAGTCCCGGCAGGGTCAGGGTGACGCCGAGGACGACGAGCACCGCGTACGAGATCACTCCGTAGGCGGCGAGGGCGAGTGCGGCGAGCGCTCCGAACAGCCGGTACATGAAGGTGATGAAGAGCGCCGTGGCCGCGGCGCCGATGAGAGCGGCCTGCGCGCTGGCGTCGATGGCGGCGGCCCCGAGGGTCGGGCCGACGGTCCGCTGCTCGACGATCTCCACGGGGACGGGGAGTGCGCCGCCCTTGATGAGCAGGGCGAGGTCGCGTGCCTCGTCGGCGCTGAACGAGCCGGTGATCTGGGTGGACCCGGAGGGCAGCCCCGTCTTGCAGCCGACCGACGGATCGACCTGCGGCGAGGAGATGACCTTCCCGTCGAGGACGATCGCGACGCGGCGCCGTTCGTCCTGGGCCGGGTTGCACGCGGCTTCCCCGGTGAGATCGGTCCACTTCCTGCCCGCGTCCTTGTGGAAGTCGAGCGAGACGCTCCAGCCGGTGCCCTGCTGGGCGTCGAAGTCCGCGGTGGCGTCCTTCACCCCGGCGCCGGAGAGCTGCGCGGGGCCGAGGTCGAGGAGTCCGCCCTGCTCGTCGGGGAGCGTCGGCCCGTCCCCCGCGGCGTCGGGCTTCGCGTCCTTCTGCTCCTGGGTCCCGGGCCCCTGGACGGCGTGGAAGCTGAGCTGGGCGGTTCTGCCGATGACCTCGGAGGCCTGGCGCGGGTCCTGGACGTCGGGCAGTTCGACGATGATCCGGTCCTCGCCCGAGCGGGTCAGGACCGGTTCGGCGACGCCGAGTGAGTCGATGCGCTGCCGCAGTACCTCCAGGGTGCGGTCCGTACTCTCCCGGTCCGCCTTCGCGGTGCCGGAGTCCTTGGCCTGCAGCACCATGCGGGTGCCGCCCTGGAGATCGAGGCCGAGTCTGGGTGACATGGTCAGCGTGATGAACACGGAGACGAGCAGAACGGCGGCAGCCAGAACCGCTCGCACCGTGGTGGCGCGAGTCATGGGAGTCCCCTTGAGTGGGCGTCGTCCGCCCAGGCCTCAGAGGGAAGGGCGGGGCGACGGGTCTGTGGAACAGGACCGGCGAAGGGCCGGCTGACCGGCCGTCCCGGCTGGAGGACCCCGCACACCGGGAAGCGCCGCCCCTGCCCTCACGACGACGAAGGGGCCCGCGCCCACCGCTCCCGGCGCGATGCCCCGCGGCAGGGGGAGGCCCTGCGGGCGCGGTGTCAGGGCGCCGTGGCCGGGCGGGGGGACGTGGTGCGGAGCATGGGGGCGGTCGGCACCCGCACGCGGCACCAGGCCGACGGCGGGATCGACGATGTCCTCGGCGGCGGCCTGCGCGGCGGGGACCGCGGCGTCAGCAGCGCCGGTGACGGCGTGCGCGGCGCCGGGGCCGGGCGCGGGGAGGGTGGTTCCGGCGGCGGCCGGCGCGCCACCGAGAAGGGTCAGGACGGTGAGGAGCAGCGCGGCAAGGAGGTGCCGCGCCTCGTGGCGCGCCGCGCCGTGCGGTCGCGTGTTCTGCCCTCGCCTGCGGTGCGGCCGTGGGCCCGGCGTCCGCGTGGTGTGCGGCGTCGGGCCGAGCGTCCGCTTGTCCTGCGGTCGTGGGCTGAGGGCCTGCGTGTCGTGCGGCCCCGGGCCGAGGGTCCGCGTGTCGCGCGTCCGCGTGTCGTGCGGTCGTGGGCCGTGCGGCGCCCTCGGGGGCGCGTTCCCCCGGGGTGCCCCCGGGAGGGGGCTCACCTCAGCCGGACCGGGCGGAGGGCCACGGCACCGGAACCGGCGGCGGGAGTCGGCACGGAGCCCAGGATCAGTGCTGCGCCCCGTACGACAGCGGTCGAAGGGTCGGGGGCGACGCGCACCGGCACACCGAGGCGGCCGGCGATCAGGTCGGTGACGTCGCGGCGGAGCGCGCCGCCGCCGGTGAGCACGGGTCCGCGGCGCAACGCTCCGCGCACCGCTCCGTGCTGGTCCTCACGCCACATGGACGTGATCATATCCAGGACGCTACGGACGAGTTCCGCCGGCAGCGTCCGCGGTGCGAGATCGCTGAGTCCCGCGTCGGCCTGGCGGGCGTCGACGACCCTTCCGTCCACGAGCACGGCGACTTCGGTCAGCTCGGCGCCCATGTCGACGACCAGCACGGGACCGCTGCCCAGCAGCCCGACGGACGCTGCCACGGCACTGGCGCTGTTCAGCACCACCGCCCCGGAGGCGCCAAGAGCGGCGAGGAGCTCCCCCGCCAGGGCGCGGTGTTCCCGGCCGGCCAGGACCGGCTGGCTCAGCACGATCACGCTGTCCTGCCGGTGGTCGCCCAGCGCGGTGTCGGCGAGGCGTCCCAGCAGTCCGGCGCAGGACGCCGCGTCGACGATGCGCCCCCGCCGGACCGGTCGGCCCGTGTGGTCCTGCCACCCACCAGGTCCGCCGGTGACAAGGCCCCGCCCCGGGACCCAGGCACGGGCCCCGGAGCTGCCCAGGTCGATGGCCAGTCCCCTGACGGGAGCGGGACATGGAGCCGCTCCCGCGTGTGCGACCCGCTGCCGGAGGACCGGCAGGCCGCGCCGTCGTCCGTCACGCGAAGTACGCATCGGGCCCTCACCCTCAGGTCTGCCGCCCCAGCCGCCCGGACTCACCGGCCGCTGATAGCGAGGCATGATCGAGCCCTCACTATGCAATACACGGCACGGAAAGGCCACTCTCTTGCCAATTCCAAGGCTTATGCCGGTGTGTACCTTTCACGCCTCGGCGGCGAGGTAGCTCTCGACCAGCGCGGCGAACTCCTCGGGCGCGGCTATCCGGACCCCGAGGTCCTCGGCCTTGGCCCGCTTGGACCCTGCCTTCTCGCCGGCGACCAGCAGGCTCGTGCGCTTGGAGACGCTGGAGGAGGACTTCCCGCCGGCCCGCTCGATCAGCTCGTTCATCTGGTTGCGCGAGAGTTTCTCCAGAGACCCGGTCATGGCTCCGGTGACCACGACCGTCATCCCTGCGAGCGGCAGCCCGGCCGTCGTCCGGTCCTCGCCTCCGCCCTCCGGCTCGGCCCCGGGCTCCGGCTCGGCCCCCGGCTCCGGCGGCGGAGTCGCACCGGGCTCGGTCATGTTGACGTCCGCGGCCACCAGCTTGCCGATCAGCGGCGCCAGCTCCGCAAGCTCGGTGACGACCGCCGCCGCCTTCTCCTTGCCGATGCCGTCGACCTGTTGCAACGCCTCCGCGTCCGCCGCGACGATCCGGTCCATCGAGGCGAAGTAGCGGGCGATCCGGCGGGACATGGAGCGGCCCGTGCCCCGCACGCCGAGGGCACAGAAGACGCGGGAGAGCGGACGGGTCCTGGCCGCCTCGACGGCCGCCAGCAGATTGTCGGTGGAGGTCTCCCCCATCCGCTCCAGCGAGAGCAGTTGCTCCCGCTGGAGCGTGAAGAGATCGGCGAAGTCCCGGACGAGACCGGCGTCGACGAGCTGGACGACCCGGGTCGCGCCGAGTCCCTCGATGTCGAGCTGGTCACGGCCGGCCGCGTAGGAGATGGAGGCGACGACGCGGCAGTCGCGGCCCCGGACGCAGCGCCAGCGCTGCTCGCTCATGTCGATCTCCGACCCGCACCGGGGGCAGACCTCGGGGAACTCGACCGGCTTCTCCTCACCCGTCCGCAGATGCGCGACCGGCGCTTCGATACGCGGGATGATGTCGCCCGCCTTGTAGACCATCACCTGGTCACCCAGCCGCAGATCGCGGCGCGTGATGTCGGCCGGGTTGTGCAGGGTGGCGTAGCTGACGGTGGATCCGTCGATCTCCACGGGCTCCAGCACGGCGCGGGGGGCGATGATGCCGGTCCTGCCGACGTTCCATTCGACGCCCAGCAACCGGGTGACCTTCTCCACCGCCGGGAGCTTGTAGGCGATGGCCCAGCGCGGCGCCCGCGTACCCGATCCCGCGTCGCGCTGGTCGGCCGCCAGGTCCGCCTTGATCACGATGCCGTCGATCCCGAACGGCAGGGACGCGCGCAGGGCCGCGATGTCCTCGACCCCGGCCTGCACCTCGTCGACCGTGGTGACGGTGCGCGGGGCGACGGCGGTGTCCGCGGCCGTGTGGACGCCCAGCCCCGCGACGTACTCCAGGACCTCGCCGTGCGGGAGTTCGGCCAGGGTGGCGGTCAGCTCGCCGGATTCGGGCAACGCGAGCGCGCCGTACGCGAAGAAGGTCATCTCCACCCGGTACGGACGGTCCTTGGCCCGCAGGGTGCCCGCCGCCCCGTTGCGCGGATTGGCGAAGGGAGCGGCTCCGTGCTCCGTGCGCACGGTGTTGGCCTGCTCGAACTGCTCGTTGGTCATGAGGATCTCGCCGCGCACCTCCAGGGTGACGGGAGCGCCGAGCCGCTCGGGCAGGCCGAGCACCGTACCGATCGCGTGCGAGACGTCCTCCCCGGCCGTCCCGTCGCCCCGGGTGATCAACCGGTCGAGGCGGCCCTGCCGATAGCGTGCGGCGACGGCGAGACCGTCGAGCTTCGGCTCCACACTCCACGCGGCGACACACCTGCCTATGCGCCGCTCCACGGAGGCGGTCCAGGTGACGAACTGCTCGGCGGAGAAGACATTGTCCAGCGAGAGCATCGGCACGGTGTGCGGCACGTCCCCCGAAGCCGCCCCGCCCGCGACCTTCCCGGTCGGCGAGGCGTCCAGCACCTCCTGCGGGTGCTCCTCCTCGTAGGCCGCGATCCCCCGCACCAGGCGGTCGTAGGCATCGTCGTCGAGCGTGCTCTCACCTGTGGCGTAATACGCGGCGGCGGCACGCGCGGCTTCTTCCACAGCGGCCGCGTAGGCGGCGGTGTCGGCGAGCACACCGACTGAGTTCGTCGTCATGACCACCATCCTGCCGCCCCCCACTGACAATGCCCTCCAGCCATCATCCGGACCCCTCGACAGGAGAGCGCTCCCCCTAGGCTGATCACCTCAACTCTGTTCAAACGGCAGGCAATTGATACCCCTGCGCGGATTATTGACATGCGTGCGTCACGCTTTTACGTTTCATGAGAGAGCGCTCTCTCCCTCGGTCGGACAACCGCCCGAAGGCCCCCCACTGCTCGGAACAGGAGTGCCGTGCTCTTCCTCAGAAGACGTAAGCCGGGACCGCGTGGAAGCAGAACCCTCCCACCCTGGCGCTACCGGATCGCGGGGCTGGCGGCCGCCGCCCTGGCCCTGTCCCTCGTCCAGGCCAACGCGGGAAACGCGGCCGGTGACCGGACCGCACAGCCCGGGGCGAAGGCCGCGGCCGACGTCGTCCGGGTCGCCGAGTTCCTCGCGGAGTGCCCCTACACGCACCGCGCTCCCGACGATCCGATCGTGCTGCCCAACCTGCCCGGCGCCTCGCACATGCACAGCTTCTTCGGCAACGACACCACCGACGCGCATTCCGACCTGGCCTCACTGGAGAAGGGCCGGACCAGCTGCTCGCCCACGACCGACCTGTCCTCGTACTGGGTCCCCACGCTCTACGACGGCGACAAGGAGGTGGAGCCGACCGGCACCACCTTCTACTACCTCGGCGAGGGGGTGCGGGACGACGTCATCCGTACGATCCAGCCGCTCCCCCGGGGGCTGCGGATCGTCGCGGGCAACGCGAAGGCGACCGGCCCCGACGACAACACCATCTCGCGCTGGTCGTGTCTGCACCACGGTGAGGTCAACCCGTCCCACGACTTCGTCAACTGTCCGGCGGGCTCGATGCTGGAGAGCTACCTCGACTTCCCCCAGTGCTGGAACGGCACCGATCTCGACTCGGCCGACCACAAGAGCCACATGGCCTACCCGGTGGGCGGCGCCTGCCCGTCGACCCATCCGGTCGCGGTGCCCAAGCTGCGCCAGGTCCTGCGCTATCCGGTGAACGGTGACCCGGCGCGGCTCCGGCTGGCCTCGGGGCGCGGTTACACGATGCACGGCGACTTCTTCAACGTATGGCCCGAGGCCGAGATGGCACAGCGGGTACGCGACTGCATCAACGCCATCATCAAGTGCGGGGCCGACGGCACCCCCTGATCTGCCGTGGTTCCACTGTCCACCGGTGCCTGTCCGGGTCCCCGCGGCCCGGGCAGGCGCCCTCTCGCCAGGAACACCTGCCTATGCCGGTTCTTCGCACCGCGGCGCTGCTTCTCCTGCTCGCCGTCCTGACCTCGTGCGCAACGGATGACCGACGGGCCCCGGAACCCCGCCCCGTGCCGTCGCGGACCACGGCCACTGCGGCCTCCTCCGCGCACCCGACGGACTCCGCCTGGGTCCAGTTGATGATCCCGATGGACCAGCAGGCCGTGGTCCTGCTGGGCCTCGCGGCGGAGAAGGCCACCGATTCCCGGCTGCGGGACTGGGCCTCCCGCCTGCGGACCGCCCAGACCGCCGAACTGGCGGCGCTGCGGAGGCTGCGGGACCTGATGGGGCTGCCGGACACCGACCCGCACAAGGGACACGCCATGCCGGGCATGGTGACGGTCGAGGACCTCGAGGATGCCCGTACCGCCGAGGGGGCGGCCTTCGACCGCCTGCTGGTGGAGCAGATCCGCGACCACCTCCACCAGTCGCAGCAGGTCTCGCGCTCGGAGGTGTCGGCGGGCACCCGGGCGGAGGCCAGGGCACGGGCCAGGGCGCTCGTCACCGCGCGTGTGACGCAACTGTCCGCCCTGACCGCGCTGCACGCGGGCACGCACAACCGCTGACGTGCCGGAATCCTTCGCATGTCTGTCCGGCCACCTTGTATAAAGACTGCATGACTGCCGACGTATCGCCGCCCGTACGCCCCGCCACCCTGGAGGACGTGGCCGCGGTGGCGGGCGTCTCCCGGGCGACCGTGTCCCGTGTGATCAACGGCGCGACCACGGTGGATCCGGCGTTGCGGCGGGTGGTGGAGGAGGCGGTGGCCGCCACCGGCTACGTCCCCAACCGTGCGGCGCGTTCGCTGGTGACCCGGCGCACCGATTCGATCGCCCTGGTGGTGTCCGAGCGTGAACGACGCCCGGTCTCCGAGCCGTTCATCGGCCGGATGTTCTCCGACCCGCACTTCGGGCGCGTGGTCGGCGGGCTGATGGACGTGCTGCGCCCCGCCGGGATCCAGATGGTGCTGATGCTCTCCGACGACGAGGCCTCCCGCAACCAGCTCCTGTCGTACCTCCGCCAGGGGCACGTCGACGGAGTCGTGCTGATCTCCTCGCACGCCGACGACCCGCTGCCCGGCCTGCTCCACGACACCCGGCTGCCGGCCGTGCTGGCCGGGCGGCCCCGGCGGCCCTCGCCGCTCACCTATGTCGAGGCGGACCAGCGGGCGGGTGCCCGGATGGCGGCCGACCATCTGGCGGCCCTGGGCCGCCGTCGTATCGGGACGGTGGCGGGTCCGCAGGACATGCCCGCGGGCCAGGTGCGTCTGACCGGCTTCCTGGACGCCCTGGAGCAGCACGGCATCGGGGATGTGGTGACCGCCGAGGGGGACTTCACCCAGTCGGGCGGGGCTTCGGCGATGCGCCGGCTGCTGAGTGAACGGCCGGATCTGGACGCGGTGTTCATCGCCTCGGACCTGATGGCGCTGGGCGCGCTGCCCGTGCTGCTCCGGGCGGGCAAGGATGTCCCCGGAGATGTGGCGGTGGTGGGTTTCGACGACAGCAACGCGGCGGTGGCGTGCGATCCGCCGCTGACGACCGTGCGTCAGCCGGTGGAGGAGATGGCCTCCGAGATGGCCCGGCTCCTCCTGAAGCAGATCGGCGAACCGGGCGCAGGTCCCGCACCTTCGGTGGTCTTCCACCCGACGCTGGTGCGGCGCGAGTCCGCCTGACGCCGAGGGCCTCTCAGCCGCGTGGGCCCGGGACGGCGTCGCCTGGGTCCGGGACATCGGCGGGGACAGGCACGTCCGCGCCGGCCGGGCCGTCCGGGACCGGTGAGGCCGGGAAGGGCTTTCCGGCCGGCAGCGGTCGACCGGCCGGGAAGGGTTCGTCCACCCGCACCGCCCCGGTGAAACCCTCCTGCCGAAGCGGCACCTGGGGCCCGGACAGCTCCCTCAGCCAGCGTGCCAACACCCGGTGCACCGCCTCCGCCCCCACCGGACCGGCCGGAACTACGCCCGCGGGACCGGCCGGAGACGCACCCCGGGGAGCGTCCGCCGCCACGGCGTCGAGGGGGTCCGTCAGTGTCCGCGGCCACAGCAGGAACGGCCGGGACTGTGCACCGCCCAGTCCGCCGTGCGATCCGATCTGCTCCTCGAAGGCGTGTACGCGGCCGGTCTCCGGGTCGTACACCGAATTGACCATGACGTCCGCGACGTGCGGGAAGCCGTCGGTCCGCCGCACCGCGTCCGCCGCACCGGCCCCGAAGACGGCCAGCGGCCCTTCCCCGTCCGTCAGCTCCGCCACCGGGACCTCCGCCCCGCCCGGCCCGAGCACCACCGACCCGTGCTTCTGGCTCCCCACGAGCAGGAAGCCGATCCCCGGATGGGCGGCGAGCGTGCCGAGCAGTGCGGGGTAGCGCCGGTCGAGCTGCTCGCGCGTGGCCCGCCCCTCGATGTCCGGGAACGACAGAAGCCCGAGATTGCCGGAGGCGAGCACCACCGGGTCGGAGGACTTGGCGGGGTGCTCGGCCTCCTGCTCGCCGTCGACCGGCCTGTGCAGCGCGATGCGCACGGCGTCGCGCGCCTCGGACGCGCTGCGGGTGCGCTGGGCCCTGCGGGGTACGGGCAGCCCGCAGCCGGCCCGTACGAGGTCCTTGAGTGTGAGGCCGTACCGCCCCGCGAACGTCTCCCCGGGGCTCTGGCCGTGGTCGGACAGCAGCACGATCCGGTAGTCGCGCGGGGTGTGGTCCGCGATCTTGAGGATGAGGCCCAGCGACCGGTCGAGCCGTGTCAGGACCTTCTCCGCGTCCCTGCTGAACGGGCCGGAGTGGTGGGCAACCTCGTCGTAGGCGACCAGGTCGGCGTAGACCGCGGTGCGACCCGCGAACATGTCGCCGATCACCGCGGCGACGACCACGTCGCGTTCGACGACGGTCGCGAAGGCCCTGATGAAGGGGTACAGCCCGCCGCGCTTGACCCGGGGGGCCTCCTTCCGCACCCGTGCCCGGACGGACTGGCCGATCTCGCGCCCCACCTCGGCGACGAAGGACAGAGCTGTGCGGACGGCGTTGGCCGGGTCGGAGAAGTAGGCGAAGTAGCCGGCGCGCGAGCGGCGCCCCTTGCCGAGCCTGGCGGCCATCGACAGGACCAGGGCGAGCTGGTCCGCGCCGCCGCTGAAGAGGTTGCCGCGGCTGGCGCCGTCGACGGTCAGCAGGCCGCCGTCATGGGTGCGGGCGATGGCCCTGCGCTGCAGTTCGAGGGCGCTCGCCGGTCTGCTGGAGACCATGACGGTGCCCGTCTCCTTCTCGAACCAGCGGAAGGCCGGCACGTCGAAGTTGCTGCCGTGCAGGATGCCGAGCTGGCTGGCGCCGGTCTGGCTGGACCAGTCCGTGGTCCACGGGGTGAGCCGGTGGCCCGCCTCGTCGGAGAGCAGACCGGCCACGGTCGGCATGAGTCCGTCGGCCGCTGCCTGTTCGAGTACGTCGTGGCCCACGCCGTCGAGCTGGACGAACACGATCCCGGGCGGGCCCCCACGGCCGCCGTCGGCGGTCTGCGGCGTGCCGCTGCGTCTGCGGCGCCGGTCCGCGAGGCGGGAGAGTCTGCGCCGGTAGGCGTCGTCGTCACGGACCGCGAGGGCCGTGGAGGTGGCGGAGGCGACAGCCGACATGACGGCGGCCACCACGACGGCTGTCTCCGGGTTCGCGTCCCCGCGCCCGTCCGGGATGAGCCGCAGGGCGATCAGCAGCAGCGAGCCGTTGAGGAAGAAGACCAGGGCGCCCAGCACCAGGGCGGGCACGATGAGCAGCGCTCTGACGAGCACCGGCCACACGAGGGCGGACAGCAGACCGAAGGCACCCGCGCCCCATGCCGCGGTGAAGGCGGTCCTCGTGACGGTGTCACCGTCGTCGGCCTGGAGCTGGAAATCGGGCAGGATCCCCGCCAGCGCCAGCATGGTGAGCGTGGAGACGGCCCACACCGAGATCACGCGTATGAGGGTTCCCCCCGCCCTGCGCCATCGCCCGTCGCTCACGTCGTTCCACCTCACGTCCGGGCCCCGTATCCGTCATGGGCCCGCATCAAGCCTGTCATAGCCGTTTCGGGATCTTCCCAGGCCCCGGGCCCTTTCGAGGGCTCGGATGCCGGCCATGACCCTACCCCTGGGGTAGCCCTCCGTAAGCGCCCGCAGGCGTACCGGCCCGGGCGCGAAGGAGCACTCCGGCGTGGGAAGAGCGCCGAGCGCCTACTCTCGTACGAGCACGAACACGAGTACGCGGTCGGCGGGGCCGGGAACGAGGAGGCAGGGCGGTGGAGGTCACCTGGTGGGGTCATGCCACCTGCACGATCGAGGACACCGGAGTCCGGGTGCTGACCGACCCGCTGTTCGCACGGCGCTTCGCACATCTGCGCCGGCGCCGGGGCGAGGTCCCGCCGCCGGAGGCCGCGGTCGCCGACGCGGTCCTGATCTCCCACCTGCACTCCGACCATCTGCATCTCCCCTCCCTGGCCCGTCTCGCCCCCGGCAGCCTGCTGATCGTGCCCCGCGGCGCCGTAGGGGCCGTCCCGGGCCTCCGGCTGCTGCGCCGGGCGCGCGGGCTGCGGATCTCCGAGGTCGCGCCGGGGGACGAGGTACGGATCGGAGAGGTCCTGGTCCGGGCGGTTCCGGCTCTGCACGACGGGCGCCGGCTGCCGGTCGGTCCGCGCCGGGTGCCCGCTCTCGGCTACGTCGTCGAGGGCGAGGCCCGGACCTATTTCGCGGGCGACACCGGGCTCTTCGAGGGCATGGCCGACGCCGTGGGGCCGGTGGACGTGGCACTGCTGCCGGTGGGCGGCTGGGGACCCAATCTGGGCCACCACCATCTGGACGCGGCCCGCGCCGCGCAGGTGCTGACCATGCTGGAGCCGCGCTCCGCGGTGCCGGTGCACTACGGCACGTACTGGCCGATCGGGATGGACGGGGTCAAGCCGCACGAGTTCCATGCGCCGGGCGACGAGTTCGTGCGGCAGGCGGCGCGGGTGGCACCGGAGGTGGCGGTGCACCGGCTGGGGCACGGCGAGCATGTGAGGCCGGAGGCCCGTAGGTGATAGAGGAAGTGCTGGGGCAGCTGCCGACGGAGTCGACGCAGCAGGCCGTCGGCTATCCGTCGCTGTTCCTGCTCGTGGCGCTGGGGTCGCTGGTGCCGGTGGTGCCCACGGGAGCGCTGGTGAGTACGGCGGCCGTGGTGACGCTCCACCAGACCTCACCGTTCGCGCTGCTCGTGGTGTTCGCCGTGGCGTCGGGCGCCGCGTTTCTCGGGGACATCTGCCTGTACTGGCTGGGGCAGCGCGGGGTGCGGTCCAGCCACGGGTCGAAGTGGCTGGAGGCGATCACCAGCAGGGCCGCTCCGGAACGGCTCGCCCAGGCACAGCGGAAGCTGGACGAGCACGACACGATGGTGCTGGTCCTGTCCCGGCTGGTGCCGGCCGGGCGCATACCGGTGATGCTGGCCTGCCTGCTCGGTGAGATGCCGCTGCGGCAATTCGCCCGGGGCGACGTACCCGCGTGTCTGGCCTGGGCGGCGACGTACCAGCTGATCGGGATCCTCGGGGGTTCGCTGTTCGCCGAGCCCTGGGAGGGTGTGCTCGCGGCGGTCGTGCTGACGCTGTTGATCAGCGGGACGCCGGCGCTCTGGAGGCGGCTGCGGGCGCGTACGGCCGACTGAGTGTCCGGGGCGCCGACCGGGCACGGCCTCAGTCACCGAGGACGCGTGAGGCGCCGACCGGCAGGTCCCAGAGGTCGGCGCGCGGATGCCCGGCCCGCTGCCAGGCGGTACGGAGCCGGGTCAGCGGTTCGAGGACCGGTTCGGCGGAGAGCAGGAACGTCGCCCAGTGCATGGGGGCCATCGCGCGGGCCCCGAGGTCCTCGTACGCCTGCACGGCCTCCTCGGGGTCGGTGTGGACGTCGGAGAGCCACCAGCGCGGTTCGTACGCCCCGATCGGCAGCATCGCGAGGTCCAGGCCGGGGTGGCGGAGGCCGATCTCCTTGAACCAGTGGCCGTAGCCGGTGTCCCCCGCGAAGTAGATCCGCCGCCCCTGCCCGTCGCCGAGCACCCAGCCTCCCCACAGGGAACGGCAGGTGTCCAGGAGGGTGCGCTTGGACCAGTGGTGGGAGGGCACGAAGTCGAACCGGACTCCGCCCAGCTCCACCGACTCCCACCAGTCGAGCTCGGTGACGCAGGTGAAGCGGCGGCGCCGGCACCAGCGGCCCAGACCCGCGGGGACGAGGAGCGGGGTGTCCCTCGGAAGTCTGCGGAGCGTGGGGGCGTCCAGGTGGTCGTAGTGGTTGTGGCTGATGAGGACGGCGTCGACGCGCGGCAGTGCGTCCCAGGGGACGCCGACGGGGGTGATCCTGGCGGGGGTGCCCAGGATGCGCCGTGACCAGACGGGGTCGGTGAGGACGGTGAGTCCCCCGATGCGGATGATCCAGCTGGCATGTCCGGCCCAGGTCACGGCCGTCGTGCCGGCGTCCGTGACCGGGAGCGGCTGGGGGGCGTACGGCAGCCGGTGGACGCCCCGGAGTCCCTCCGCGTTGGGCCGCAGGGCACGCTCCCTGGCCAGACGGGTCATGCCCCTGACACCCGGGAGGGGCGTGGTGAGGCGGTCGGCGAAGCTGCGGGGCCAGGTCCGCGGCTCACCGAGGCGGCGTGGAGCGTCGAGGGGACGGCTGGGCGCGCGGCCGGCTCCGGCGAACGGACGCTCGGTCTGTTCCGTCATCGAGAGGCTCCTGTCATCGGAGTTCATCGAGGGCTGCTGCGAAAATGCTCAGTGCTCGGGCGACATGGGGCAATTCCAAGGGCTCCACCGCAGTGAGGGACTCCGTCTGCTGCTCCGGGGTTGAGCCGAGGAGCGGTCCGGTGCTCAGCCGCACCCGCAGCGCTCCGAGTTCGTCCCCGAACCGGTGCCCGCCGGGAGCCGGGGCGCCGAGCCGTTCCGTAAGGTATTCCTCCAGCTCCATGGAGTCCGTGACGCCCCGGGCGGCCAGCCGGGTGCGCAGCGGTCCGAGATCGGCGTAGAGGTGGCGGCCGGCCTGCGGCGGCCTGGCGAGCGCGCCCACGGTGAGCACCGCGCGGTGTGCGGCGGAGGCGACGTGGGACTGGAGGTGCGCCGCCTGCCGGATCCTTGCCGTGACGGCCTCGGGCTCGCCCAGCGCGTGGGCGGCGGCCCGGGCGACCGGCTCCGCGACGAGGGCGCCGAGCGCGGTGAGGATGTCGAGGACCCGGGCTCGGCGCGCGGCGGCGCGCGCGGTGGGCGGGAAGCGTGCGACGGCCACCGGCCAGGCGGAGGGGGTGAGCGCTCCCGCCAGGTCGGAGAGGACGGTGACGTCGTCCGGGCACATCTCGGCGGGGCTGAGGAGAACGGTGTCGTGGGGCCGGTGCAGGGTGTCGCGCCAGGTCTCGTCGCTGACGATGTGCAGCCCTTCGGAGACGGCGGCCTCGCACGCCTCGCGGACCAGTTCCGGCGGGGCGAGGGTCGCGGTCGGGTCGTCGGCCACGGAGATCAGGAGCAGCCGGGGCCTGCCGCCCTCGGCGCGCACCCTGCGCACGGTCTCCAGCAGGGCGTACGGGTCGGGGATTCCGCCGCACTCGGCGGGCGTCGGCACGTGGTACGCGGGCCTGCCCAGCAGCCGCGCCTGGGGCATCCAGGTGGCGGGGCAGGGCCGGGGCATGAGCACGTCGCCGCCGTGCGCGGCGATCAGCGCGAGGAGGAGCGGCTGAGCGCCCGGGGCCGCCGCGATGCCCTCGGGGCCGCCGTGGAGGCCCCGGCGCTCCCAGTAGGCGCAGGCCGCCTCGCGCAGAATCGTTCCGCCACCGGGCGGCTCGGGGCGGGTCCGCGCGGCCGACGCGGCCAGTACGCCGGCGAGCTCGGGCAGCACGGGAAGGCCGGGGTCGGGGGCGGGTGGTCCGTACCGGACCGGGCCGTGGTCCTCGCCGGGCGGGCGGGGCCGCCGCCGCTCGCTCCAGTGCATCCCGGGGCCTCCCTCCGACTGCGTCCCTCTGGCCCCTTTATACGGAGGTTCCCCGGAGCCCGCCCGCGCACCGGTCCCGGAGGCGGCAGAAATACGCACGCCGTCCACCCGCCCCGCTCATCCGGCGAACGGCGTCCCCGGCAGTCCCTGCCCCACGTCCGGCAGCACGAGCAGGGAGCCCGACAGCGGGTGCGGGGAGTCCAGGCCCGTCCGGGCGGTGGTGACGTACAGGTCGCGGAGGCCGGGCCCGCCGAACGCGCACGCCGTGGGCCGGCGGACCGGCAGCTCCACGACGCGGTCCACCCGGCCGTCGGGGGTGTGGCGCCGTATCGCCGCACCGTCCCAGAGGGCGGTCCACACACAGCCGTCGGCGTCGACCGTCAGCCCGTCGGGCCACCCGGCGCCCTGCTCGGTCTCCGCGAAGGGACGCCGGTTCAGGACACGATCCCCGTCCACGTCGAAGACGTCGATGCGCCGTGTGGTGGTGTCGATGTAGTACATGAGCCGGCCGTCGGGGCTCCATCCGGTGCCGTTGCTGACGGTCACCGAGTCCAGCACGCGGCTCACCGTGCCGTCCGGGGCGATCCGGGACAGGGTGCCGCCCCCTTCCGCCTCGTCGTAGCGCATGGTGCCCGCCCAGAGCGCGCCGTCCGGTGCCACGGCCGCGTCGTTGCCCCGCCGGCCGGGGACGGGGTCGTGGACCAGCCAGGAGAAGGCACCCGCCGCGTCGTACAGTCCGGCTCCGTCCCGCAGGACGACCACGAGGCCGCCGCCCGCCCGGGGTTTCGCCGCCCCGACGTGCTGGCCGGTGGCCATGACCGTACGGCGGCCGGTCGACGGGTCGTAGGTGTGGACGCGGGCCGAGAGGATGTCGACCCAGACCAGCCGCCCGGTGGCCGGGTCCCAGGTGGGGCCTTCGCCCAGCTCGGCCTGCTCACGCACGGCCACCTCCAGGGCCGGCCTCATATCTGCGGCCGGTGGTGTCCGAGCCGGCCGGACAGCGCGTCGGCGCCGCCCGCCGCGAGCTGCGCGAGTTCCGCCTCGCGCTCCTCGGACCAGCGGATCATCGGGACCGAGATGGAGAGCGCGGCGACGACACGCCCGGAGCGGTCCCTGACGGGCGCGGCCACACAGCTCACATCCGGGTTCGACTCCCGGTGCTCCACCGCTATGCCCCGCTTGCGGACGACGGCGAGGGCCTCCCGCAGCTCCGTGGCGTCGGTGAGGCTGTTGTCGGTCATGGCGATGAGCTCGCGTCCGTCGAGGCGGGCGTCGAGCTCCGCCTCCGGGAGCGCGGCGAGCAGCAGCTTGCCGACGGAGGTGCAGTGCGCGGGCAGCTTCCGGCCCGCGGCCGAGACCATACGGACGGCGTGGGTGGAGTCCACCTTGGCGATGTAGATGACCTCGGTGTCCTCCAGGATCGCCACGTGTACTGTCTCGCCGCAGGTCTCGGCCACCTCACGGGCCACCTGCTGTCCCTCGGCCGCCAGGTCGAGCTGTTCGGCGTAGCGGCTGCCCAGCTGGTAGGTGCGCACGCCCAGCCGGTAGCGGCCCGGCTGCTCCGGGACCGTGACCAGGTAGGACCGCGCGGCGAGCGTGGTGAGCAGTTCGTGCACGGTGGTCCGCGGCAGTTGGAGCTTGCGTGTGACCTCGGGAGCCGAGAGGGTCCCCTCGCTCTGGAGGAAGAGCTCGAGAACATCCAGCGCCCTGGTCACCGCAGGGACGAGTCGCCCCATGATCGCCCGCCAATCTCGTTCGACACTCCGGTCAATGACCGGAATCACGAACGCAGGCTAGCGGCAGGAATCTTGTCCGGGCAATGTCCTCGGTGCGACGGAGCAGGCGGGACGGGGGCAATTCGGCGCTTCCCGTCTGATTCCGTCGAGATCCGACGGGGCTCGCTGTGCGCGCCTCCTGGTTCACCGCCCGGTGGCAGGGTATTCGCTGTCCCATGTCGACAACGAGCAGCCTCCCCTCCCCCGGCCGCTGGCGGGCCTGGTTCCACCAGCGGGACCTCGCCGCGTTCCAGCGCGTGGCCGAAAGACACTGGCCCGGCGCCGAGCCGGTCCTGCCGCGGCTTAGCCGCAGCGCCAACCACGGGCTGCTGTGGTTCGGGGCCGCCGCGGGCATGGCGGCGCTGGGCTCCAGCGCGCGGTCCCGCAGGGCGGCACTGCGCGGGGTCGCCTCGCTGGCCGTGGCCTCGGCCGCCATCAACACCGTGGGCAAGGGAGCGGTGCGCAGGGAACGCCCGATAGTGGACCTGGTTCCGGTCATGAGGCAGCTGAAGCGGCAGCCGTTCACCACGTCCTTCCCGTCGGGGCACGCCGCGTCCGCAGCGGCTTTCGCGACCGGCGTCGCCCTGGAGTCGAAGGGCTGGGGCGCGGTCGTCGCCCCGGTGGCGGCGGCGGTCGCCGCCTCCCGCGTCTACACCGGGGTCCACTATCCGAGCGATGTGCTGGCCGGTGCGGCGCTCGGCATAGGAGCCGCGTTCGCGTTGCGGGGCGTCGTACCGACGCGTGGACAGCTCCCGGCCCCGGGCCGCCCGCCCGCCGAGGCGCCCGCGCTGGCGGCCGGCCAGGGCCTGGTGGTGGTCGTCAACCGGGAGTCCGGCTCCGCGACCGCGGCGGCGACGACGATCCGCGACGCGCTGCCGCTCGCGGAGACGATCGAGTGCGCGCCCTCCGACCTGTCGGGATGCCTGGAGAAGGCGGCACGGGAGGGCAGGGCCCTGGGTGTCTGCGGAGGCGACGGCACGGTCAACATGGCGGCGGCCGTCGCGGCGACCCACAGCCTGCCGCTCGCCGTGTTCCCCGGCGGGACTCTCAACCACTTCGCCTACGACCTCGGCATCGAGACCGTGCAGGACACGGTGACGGCGCTCACCGCGGGCGACGCGGTCCGGGTCGACCTGGGCCGCTTCAGGCCCGGCCCGCAGGGGCCGGGTGAGGCGGACGGCTACTTCCTCAACGCCTTCAGCCTCGGCGTGTATCCGGAGCTCGTGCGGACCCGGGAACACTGGGCCCCCCGGATCGGCGGCTGGCCCGCCGGGGTGCTCGCAGCCTTCGAGGCGCTGCGCGGATCGCGCCCGCTGACGGCGGAACTACAGGGGAGGCGGAGGCCGTTGTGGCTGCTCTTCGTGGGCAACGGACTGTTCCAGCGGGTGGGTCCGGCCCCGGGACGCCGCCACAATCTGGCGGACGGCCTGCTGGACGTACGCGTGGTCCACGGCGGCCGCACCCCCGGACTCCGACTGCTCGCCGCAGCGATCGCGGGACCGCTCAGCCGGTCACCCGTCCATGCCGCGGTACGGCGCCGCAGGGTGCGGATCGCCGGTCTCACGCCGGGGACGCCCTTCGCGTACGACGGCGAAGTGGCCCACTCCGGGACGGAGTTGCTGATCGACAAGCTGCCCGAGGCACTGACGGTGTACTGCCCGATGCCGGTGTAGCGGGAGACCAGGCGATGACCACATCATGAGACATGTATCTCAGGATGCGACATCGCGGCGTACCGTCGTCTCCATCGCCCGCGACTGAGGTCCGAGAGAGGACGTACGGCCATGCCGAAGGAACCAGCGGTCTACACACACGGCCACCACGAGTCGGTGCTGCGCTCCCACCAGTGGCGCACCGCCGCCAACTCGGCGGCCTACCTGATCGGCGAACTCCGTCCGGGCCAGGCGGTTCTGGACGTGGGCTGCGGGCCGGGCACCATCACCGCGGATCTCGCGTCCCTGGTGGCGCCCGGCCGGGTGACGGCGGTCGACACCAGCAGCGACGTGCTGGAGCGCGCGGCTCTGAACGCCGCCGAACGCGGTGTGGACAACGTGGAGTTCACGACGGCGGACGTCCACGCCCTGGACTTCCCCGACGACTCCTTCGACGTGGTCCACGCCCATCAGGTGCTCCAGCACGTCAGTGATCCGGTGCGGGCGCTGAGCGAGATGCGGCGGGTCTGCCGGCCCGGCGGCGTCGTCGCGGCCCGCGACAGCGACTACGCGGCCATGACCTGGTTTCCGGAGGTGCCCGGGATGCGGGAGTGGCTGGAGCTGTACGGCCGGGTTGCCCGCGCGAACGGCGGCGAGCCGGACGCCGGTCGGCGGCTGCTGTCCTGGGCGCGGCAGGCGGGCTTCACCGACATCACCCCGTCGGCGGCGGCCTGGTGCTTCGCCACCCCGGAGAACCGCGCGTGGTGGAGCGGCCTGTGGGCGGACCGCACGACCGCGTCGGTGTACGCGAAGCTGGCGGTTGACGGCGGGCATGCGAGCGCCGGAGAGCTGACGGCGATCGCGGAGGCCTGGCGTGCGTGGGGCGAGGAGCCCGACGCATGGTTCATGGTGCCTCACGGCGAGGTGCTCTGCCGGGTGTGATCCCGGGTGTGATCCGGTGGCGGGACCGGGAATCGATCACATGCGGCCGGGACGCCAACTACCCTCGTGGGCATGGAGATCCTGGGAACCACGCTGCGTATCTGCGTCGACGACCTGGAGGCCTCGGTGGCCTTCTACGAGGGCCTGACCAGCACCCCGGCACAGCGCTTCGAGCGCGGCGGGGTCTCGGTGGCCGCGATCGGCTGCTTCCTGCTGATGAGCGGCCCCGAGTCGCAACTGGAGGTGTTGCGCAAGGTGTCGGCGACCATCGCGGTCAAGGACGTCGACGAGGCGCACGCGGCACTGACGCGGGTGGGCGCGAAGGTCATCGCGGGCCCCGTGCCCACCCCCGCGGGCCGCAATCTGATCGCTCTGCACCCGGACGGCTCGGTCTTCGAGTACGTCGACCGGAACGTGCCGGCCTGATGTGCTCAGCCGGCGGGCTCCTCGGCGAAGGCGCCGACGACCAGGTCGGTGAGCAGCGCGCCGGCTGTGCCGTCCGGGTCCAGGTCGGGGTCGTAGATCGTGACGTTGAGTCCCGCGCAGCGCGGTGAGCGGACCAGGGTCCGCAGGAGTGTGGCGAGTTCGCCGGGAAACAGCCCGCCGTCGTCGGGGCTGTCGACGGCGGGCATGACGCCCGGGTCGAGCACATCGGCGTCGAGGTGCACCCAGAAGCCGTCGAGGACGGGGACCTCCAGGGTCTGCACCACGGCGCGGGCGATGTCGGCGGGCCCCCATTCCCTGATCTCCCCCACCGTCGCGTTGGAGATCTTCAGCGCGGCCATCTCGGCGCGGTCCTCGTCGTCATCCCGCATGCCGAAGAGCCGGATGTCCTCGTCCTTGAGATAGGGCCCCAGCCCCTCCAGATCTGTGAGGTCGGCCTGCCCGCGGCCGGTGGACAGGGCCAGTTCCTCGCCGCCCGCCGCGCCGATGTGGTCGCTGTTGCCCAGGTGCCGGAAGTCCGCCGAACCGTCGATCGCGGCGAGCCCGTACCGTCCGATGCGGCGCAGGGCGAGGGCGGCGCCGAGCTGGATGGAGCAGTCGCCGCCGAGGACGACCGGGAACTCACCGGCCCTGACGTGCCCCTCTATCCGGTCGGCGAGCGTGCGGGTGTAGCGGGCGATGGCGGCGGCGTTGAAGACGCCGTCCCCCTCCTGCCAGTCGCCGCGGTCGTAGCGGGGCGGCACGACGACACCGCCCTCCGATGCTCCGAGCCGCTGCACGATCCGCTGCTCGCGGAGCGCGCCGGCCAGTTTGTAGCAGCCGGGCACGGTGCCGGGCGCGGGGGGCCGCAGCCCGAGGTTCGAGGGTGCGTCGAGGACCACGAGTGTGCGCATGCGGCCCATCCTGGCCGCTCCGCCCTCGCGTGTCCCGCCGATATCCGGACCGGCTCAGCCGAGGAACCCGGCGGCCACCCTGAGGTCGGACACCAGTCCCTGGTAGGCCTCGGCCCGGTCCTTCGATCGGAGGACCGCCGAGGGATGGACGGTGGCGACGAGCCGCCGGGCCTCCCCGTCGTCGTCCGGCTTCTCACCGGCGGTGGCGGGCAGTTCGGATCCCGGCAGGTACAGCAGGGCGCCCCGGCTCTCCGTCACCTTGAAGGAGTTGCCCAGCAGCGACTTGCCGGCCGTCGCACCGAGCGCCACCACCAGTTCAGGGTCGACGCGCCGCAGTTCCGCGGTGAGCCAGGGGCGGCAGGCGGCCAACTCCCGCAGGCTGGGCGCCTTGTGGATGCGGCGCTTACGCACTTCTCCGACGGGCGCGAACTTGAAGTGCTTCACCGCGTTGGTGAAGTACACCTGGTCCTCGTCGATGGCCGCGTCCGCCAGCGCCTCGCGCAGGAGGCGGCCGGCGGGCCCGACGAACGGCTCGCCCTCCCGGTCCTCCTGGTCACCCGGCTGCTCCCCGACGACGACCGTGCGGGCGTGGGCCGGGCCCGCGCCGAAGACCGTCTGTGTCGCGTTCTCGTGGAGCGGGCACCCTCGGCAGTCCGCCGCGGCCCTGCGCAGCGCGGCGACCCCGCCGCGGGCGGGAACGTACGGGAGCGCGCCGTCCTGCCGGTCGTCCGGGCTGGCCGGTGTGCTCATCCCAGTCGCCTTCCGGCCAGCGGCGCGGTGTCTTCCCCCTCGCCGCGGGAGACGCCGTGCAGGAAGGCGGTCAGCGCGTCGGTGGCCGAGTACGCGGGGCGCCAGCCCAGTTCTTCCCGGGCACGGGCGCTGTTCATGACCGGGAGGCGCAGCACGGCGTCGAAAAGGTGCGGGGAGGCCGGCACGGCGTGTGCCCGCCAGGCGGCGGCCAGGGCGCTCCGCACCAGTGCCGCCGGAGCGCGCACGACACGGGCGTCGAGCAGCTCGCCGAGCTGCCGGGCGTCGGTCACGGAGTCCGCGGCGAGATTGAAGGCGCCGCGGACATCGTTCGTGACGGCGAGCCGGTATGCCTCGGCCGCGTCGTCCGTGTGCAGCACCTGGAAGCGCAGCCCCTTGAGATCGGGGACGAAGGGCAGCAGGTCGGGGCGGAGCAGGACGCCCGGCAGGTAGCGGCCTGCGAAGATCCGGCGCTGTTCGCTCGCCGCGGTCCTCTTGAACAGGAACCCCGGGCGCATCCGCACCACCCTGATTCCCGGATTCCGCAGCTCGTAGGTGTCCAGTACGCGTTCCAGGTAGGCCTTCTCCCGGCAGTACGCCGCATCCGGCCACCCGTGGGTGGGCCACTGCTCGTCCACCCCCGGCTCACGCTTCGGCCCCGGCGAGTAGGCGCCCACCGACGAGGCGTGGACCAGCACCGGCACGCCCGCGTCCCGGACCGCGCCGAAGACCCGCAGCGAGCCCTCGACATTGCTCCGCCAGGTGACGACGGGGTCATGGGTGGGCTGGAAGCGCCAGGCCAGGTGGACGACGGCATCGGCGCCTGCCAGGTGTTCCGCCAGCCTGCGGGGGCTGTCGGAGTGTTCGAGATCCACCGTGCCCCACTCCACGCCGGGCACGGTGAGCTCCGGGCGACGTCGCGCCAGGCCGAGGACCGAGGCCACGGAGGGGTCCCCGGCCAGGGCCCGGACGACGCTGGTCCCCACGTTTCCGGTGGCGCCGGTGACCACCACGCGGCGGCCCCGGGGTGCGTTCGTCATCGTTCCTCCTGCCGCGATCCGGCGGCGGTCACGGCGTGAGCAGGGTCTTCACCATGCCGTCCGCCTTCTGCTGAAAAGTCTCGTACGCCTTCGGCCCGTCGGCCAGCGGCAGGTGGTGGGTGGCGAAACCGTCCACCCCGAGCGGATCGTCGTCGACGAGCAGCGGCAGGATGTGGGGCACCCAGTTCCGGACGTTGGCCTGCCCCATCCGCAGCTGGATCTGCTTGTCGAACATCTTGAGCAGGGGCAGCGGGTCCACGGCGCCCCCGTAGACGCCGGAGACGGAGACGGTGCCGCCCCGTCGCACCAGGTCGATCGCGGTGAGCAGGGCGCTGAGGCGGTCGATGCCCGCGCGCTCCATGAGCGGGCGCGCCGCCTTGTCGGGGAGCATGCCCACGGCCCACTGCCCCGCCTTGGCCACGGGCGCTCCGTGCGCCTCCATGCCGACCGCGTCGATGACGGCGTCGGTGCCCCGTCCGTCGGTGAGGTCGCGCACGGCGTCTGTGAGGTTCTTGCCGTGCTCGCGCAGGTCGAGGGTCCGGACGCCCCGCGCCGAGCTCCGATGCAGGCGGTCGGAGACCAGGTCCACGCCGATGACCAGCCCGGCGCCGCGGTGCAGGGCGATGCGGGCCGCCATGTCACCGATCGGCCCGAGCCCCAGGACCGTCACACTGCCGCCGGGCGGCACGGCCGCGTACTCCACGGCCTGCCAGGCGGTCGGAAGGACGTCCGACAGATAGACGAACCGGTCGTCGGGCGGGCCGTCGGGGACCTTGACCGGCAGCGTGTTGCCGAACGGGACGCGGAGCAGCTCGGCCTGCCCGCCGGGCACCTGCCCGTAGAGCTTGGTGTATCCGAAGAGGGCGGCCCCGCTGCCGTACTCGCGGACCTGGGTGGTCTCGCACTGGGACTGGAGTCCCTGGTCGCACATGAAGCAGTCGCCGCAGGAGACGTTGAACGGGACCACGACCCGGTCCCCGCGCTTGACGGCGGTGACCTCGGAGCCCGTCTCCTCCACCACGCCCATCGGTTCGTGACCGAGGATGTCGCCGGGAGTGAGATAGGGGCCGAGTACCTCGTACAGATGGAGGTCCGATCCGCAGATTCCGCTCGAGGTGACGCGGACGATGATGTCCGTCGGATCCTGGATCACGGGGTCGGGGACCGTCTCCACACGGACGTCCCGCCGTCCTTGCCAGGTGAGTGCGCGCATGCGCCCTCCTCAGTTCTTCGGGTGGGTTTCGCCGGCATGGTGCATTTCCGTTCTACTGCCCGCTCGCCCGCACGGTGAACAGGACTTCGGGCGGATCACCGGTGACCTGGGCCGCACGGGCGCGGCGGCCCGCCGGTGGGACGGCCTGAGCGTCGTTAGGCCGTTCGGGTGAGGTCCGGGACGGGCCGGCCCCGACATGTGGGCTCCGGACGGGCCACGTAGCATTTCTGGTGACCTCGCCACCGTGCCCACCGTCCCGATGTCCGTGTGGAGGCGTCCATGGCCATTCGCCATCAGCTGATTCACCACCCGCCCTCGGCCCTGTGGGCGGTTCTGGAGCAACCGGACCAGTACGCGAGATGGGTGGTGGGGACGCACGACTCCCGCCTCCTCGAAGGCCGCTGGCCGGAGGTCGGCTCCTCCATCGAGTACACCCTGCGGCTCGGCCCGAAGGAACTTCAGGGCCGTACCACCGTGCGCCGCCTCGACCGGCCGGGCGCCCTCGAACTGGAGGTGTACAGCGGGCCCCTGGGCACGGCGCGCATCGCGTTCGACATCCGCACCTGGGGTGACAAGACCCTGGTGCTGCTCGACGAGCACCCACTGCAGGGGCTCGGCGGCATCCTGCACAACGTCGCCCTCGACGCCGTCCTCCAGATCAGGCACCGGACCATGCTGAAGCGGCTGGCCGAGGTGGTCGACGCCGAGGCGGAGGGCGGGCAGCCCGCCGGGTGACCCCCGCCCCCTTCCCTGTGCCCGCCCGGACGGCCGTGTCAGTCAGCCACGGGTCCTCGCCGCGCACTCGGTCACGACGGCCCGGAGGCTGTCCGAGCCCGCGAGCAGGTCCCGCTGGACCCGGGCCCCGCTCCCCCGGGCCAGCAGCGTCCGCAGCGCCTTGTCCGCCGCCGCTAGGTCGCCGCTGTCCTCCAGCGCGTCACCCACCTGGGTGAGCAGGGCGCCCGCGACATCGGCGGCCGGCTCGGGGCGCATGGTGAGGGGATGGAGCAGCCGCCCCTCGATGCCCGAGTGGGCGGCCTGCCAGGCGGCCAGGCGCAGCGCGCTCACCGCCGCCGGGTCCGGCGGGTCACCGGCCCGCCAGGCGCGTGCCGCGGTCTCGACCAGGCCGCGGGCGAGCGTGGCCAGCAGCACGGTGTCCGCCGGGTCCAGGCAAACGTCCGCGACCCTGATCTCCACCGTGGGGTAGCGGTGCGAGAGCCGCGCGTCGAAGTAGATCATCCCCTCGTCACGCAGGACGCCCGTGCCGACCAGCTGCCGGACCTGCTCGTGGTAGCGGTCCGCGGAACCGAACACCTCCACCGGGCCCGCCGAGGGCCAGCGGCCCCAGACCCTGCTCCGGTAGCTGTCGTACGCGGTGTCCCGGGCCTGCCAGAAGGGGGAGTTCGCGCTCAACGCCAGCAGGACCGGAAGCCATGGCCGTATCCGGTCCAGTACGGCGACGCCCTCCTCGTCCGACTCCACCGATACGTGTACATGGCACCCGCAGGTCAGCTGCTCCTGTGCGGTCAGACCGAACCGTTCCGCCAGCCACCGGTATCTCTCGCCCTGTCCGATGGAGGGTCCGACCGGCAGCGGTGAGGTCGCCAGGGCCGCCACGGCGGCGCCCGCCTCGGCCGCGCTGTCGGCCGCCTCTGCCCGCCAGCGGAGGATCTCCTCCGCGAGGTCGCTCATCACACTGCGCGGCTCGGTGGCGAACTCCAGCTGCTGATCGTGCAGTTCCGACTCGAAGACGGAATTCCCGTCGGCGCGGCGTTCCGCCAGGGCCAGCACCGCCGTCGACAGTGCGCGGGCGTCACCGCTCTCCGCGTCGACGAGCAGCAGTTCTTCCTCGACACCGACAGTCCGCACGTTCGCATCCTCCATCTGCTGCCCGCCCGTCCGGTACGCCATGGCGGTGATGAGGCACACGTACCCCCGGCGGCACCTTTCAGGCTGTCCCGAGCCGGCGGAAGGGCGGGAACGCGGATGGCCGCGAAGGTCCGGACCGCGGGTCCCTACCGGGCGGCGCGCCTGCGGAGCAGGTAGGCCCCGCAGAGCCCGCCCGCCAGGAAGACGCCCAGCAGTGCCGCCCAGAGCGGCATGGTGACCTTGGGGATGATGACGCGGATGGTGACCTCGGCGGTGTTCACACAGATGAAGACGACCGTCAGGATCGCCAGCACGATGACGGCGATCCGGGCCGGCGCGAAGGCGCTCGTGGTGCCGCTCGATACGTCCTTGGGGCTCATGCGCTGCCCTTTCGCTCGTCCAGGTGCCGGGCCGGGAACGGCGGTCCCCGGACCCAGGATGACGCCGTCCCGGGTCCGGGGAGCTGTGGAGCGGGGCCGTACGGGTGACGGTCAGCCGATGACGGGCAGCTCCAGCACGCCGGTGTCCTGCGGGGCGCTGACCACGGTGACCGGCTTGATGCCCCGGTTGCCGAAGTACGCCGTGTCGCTCGCGGCGATCACGAACCGCAGCCGGTGCCCCGTCTCGTACCGGTGCACGATGCCGGGCAGCTCGACGGTGAAGGCGCGGGTGACATCGGGGACGCGGACGGGGGCGACCAGGCGGTTCACCAGTTTCTGGGTCCCGTCGGGTGCCACGTCGTACACCTTCGCGAACAGGGTCAGCTTGTCCGCGGCGTCGCCGCTGTTCTGGACCCGTTCCGTCTTCGGGGAGACGACCTTCAGGGTGGCCTTCGGCGCGCCGACGACGTCGACCGGTGTGGTCAGCGGCGCACTGGTCCAGCCGAGGTAGGTGCCCTTGGTGTCGTACGGCGCGGGGTCGGACAGCCCGATGAGTCCGGCCAGGGAGCTCTCGGAGTGGCTGGTCGGCAGGAGCCAGTTGGTGTACTGACGACTGCCGCGTGTGACCTTCGAGCGGCTGTCCACCAGGGCGCCGTCGCCGGAGAGGTACATGGTCCTGGACAGGGCCGGGACGGCGGCCGCGGTGCCGTAGCCGCTCTCCCAGTCGCGGTGGTAGGCGAACTCGGGGCCGGTGTCGGCGGACTCGTCGTGGTGGAGGTAGCGGTCGAACCAGGCGAGGATGCGCTGCCCGACGTAGCTGGTCTCCAGATTGCCCGTGGAGAGGTCGAGTTCGCCCGGCACCGAGCCGCCGCTGTGGCCCCAGGCCTGCCAGATCATCTTCGTCGTGGTGCCCTGGGCCTCGAGTGCCCGATAGGTGGCCGTGGCCTCGTTGAGGTTGAACAGACTGTCGGCCTGGCCCTGGACGAGCAGCGTGGGCGCGGTGACACCGGACAGGTAGGAGGCCGGCGAGACGCTTCGCGCGTACGTCAGCATGTCCTCGGTCGCGTCGGCCGGATAGCGGCCGGAGTTCAGGAGGCGGATTATGTCGCACGCCTGCGCGGCGAAGTGCAGGCAGCCGAGGCTGCCGAAGCGCGACGGATCGAGGCTCGGGACGAGCAGCGGCTGGCCCTCGCCGATCAGGTAGAAGCCGTTGGTCCACTGCCACTTGAAGACACCGGGCGTGTCGGAGGAGACTCCCCGGGACGCTCCGGCGGTGTTCGGGGCGAGCGAGTAGGCCAGGTCGTTCCAGGTGATCAGCGGGACGAGCGCGTCCACGCGGTGGTCGGCCGACGCGGTCGCCATCTGGATGGCTCCGCCGTACGAGCCGCCGATCATGCCGACCACCGGATCGCCCGGTCCGTCCGTGGTGACGTAGTCGGCCTTGGTGCCGTCGTCGGCGGCGCGGGTACCGGCGAGGAAGTCCACGAGCCCGGAGGCGGCCTTGCCGTCGATCGCGGGGTCGTCGAGCGTGATGAGGCAGCCGGACTTGCCGAAGCCCAGGCCCGAGTAGACGAGTCCGACGTAGCCGCGCTCGGCGAATGCCTTGCCGATGACGTCGGTGGAGCCGTCGGACTTGCTGCCGCCGAAGCCGTTGGTGGCGAGGACCGCCGGGGCCGGGTGCCGCGCGTCGACCCCCGCCGGCCGGTAGAGGTCGGCGTCGACCGTGCAGGACCGGTCGCCTGCCCGCACGGTGAACTCCAGCGGGGTGACGGTGTACTGGTCGGCCGCGGAGGCGGGCGGGGCGCCGGTCAGGGCGAGCGGGGCGAGGAGCGCCGCCCCGGCGAGCAGGGAGAGTGGACGAGGACGGCGGAATCTGGGCACAGCACGCGTCACATGGGCCTCCACAGCGAGGACACATTACCGACCGGTAAGTACCGGGCCAGGCCCATGGTGTGACACACCTCATACCCCTGTCAACGCACGTGGGCGGAGTTTTCCGGGTCAGCCACTTCGGTCTCGCGCACCCTGGCGGACCGTCAGCCCCTGCGGTTGCGCCCGGCCTGGCGGGCCGTCAGGCCAGTGCCGGGACCAGGGAGGTCAGCGTGCAACGGCCGCCGTCGGCCGGCGCGTCCAGCACCGCCGGCACACCGAGGGGGACGGTCAGCGCGGTGGAGCCGTGGCCGAAGCCCAGCTCCTCCACGACCGGCACCCCGAGTCCGCCGAGCCGGTCCGCGAGCACGGCCCGCACCCCTTCGTAGGGGCCGCAGCCCTCCCAGGAGCCGCACACCACACCGGATATCCCGTCCAGGGCTCCGATGCGCAGCAGCCGGGTGAGGACGCCGTCGAGCCGGTACGGCTCCTCCCCGGTGTCCTCGATCACCAGCAGCCCGCCGTGGGCCGAGGTACGGGCGCGCGGGGTGCCCGCGTCGGCGGCGAGCAGCGTGGCGCAGCCGCCGTAGGTGACTCCCCGGGCCGTGCCGGGCACCAGCGCCACCGCCGCGTCCAGCCCCAGGGTCCGCACCGCCTCGGGCTCGAACAGGGTGGACCGCAGGGCCTGTCGGGTGGCCGCGTCGTTGAGGAAGACCTCGGTGGCGATCATCGGGCCGTGCAGGGTCGAGAAGCCGGCCCGCAGGGCGAAGGCCTCGTGCAGCACCGTGATGTCGCTGTAGCCGACGAACACCTTGGGCCCGGCCGCCCGCATCGCGGACCAGTCCAGGAGATCGACCATGCGGTGGGCGCCGTATCCTCCCCTGGCACACAGCACAGCGTCCACGGAGGGGTCACACCAGGCTTCCTGGAGGTCCCGGGCACGGTTCTCGTCCGTGCCGGCGAGGTGGTCCAGCCGCGGGTGCGTGTCGAGCACATGGGGAGCCACGACGGGGTCGAGGTCCCAGCCGCGCAGCAGGCCGAGGCCGCGCTCCAGCCGTTCGGACGGAACGGGACCGCTGGGGGCGACGACCGCGACCCTGGCGCCGGGCCGCAGCCGGGCCGGGCGGACGAGGGGCTCCAGGGTCACTGCTTCAGCTCCAGCCGTGGCACGTCGGGCCGGTCGATGCCGAACGTCTGGGCGTACAGCGAGAGTTCTGCCTCCAGTGCGCGCCGCACGGTGTCGGCCCGGCGGAAGCCGTGGCCCTCCCCCTCGAAGGCGAGGTAGGCGTGCGGGATCCCGTGTCCCTCGGTCGCGGCGAGGAAGCGCTCGCACTGTACGGGCGGGCAGATCGGGTCGTCGAGCCCCTGCAACAGCAGGAACGGGGTGGTGAGCCCGTCCGTGTGGTTGACGGGTGAGCGCTCCCGGTAGCGCTCGGGCACCTCGGCGTAGGGGCCCACGAGCGACTCCAGGTACTGCGACTCGAAGTCGTGCGTCTCACCGGTCGCCCAGCCCTCCAGGTCGAGGATCGGGTAGCTGATCGCTCCGCAGGCGTAGACATCGGTCCGTGTGAGGGAGGCCGCGGCGGTCCAGCCCCCGGCGCTTCCGCCCCGGATCGCCAGCCGGTCGCGGTCCGCCGAGCCCTCCTCGGCCAGCCCCAGGGCGACGGCGGCGCAGTCCTCCACGTCGACGACGCCCCACTGTCCGCGGAGTCGTTCGCGGTAGGCGCGGCCGTAGCCGGTCGAGCCGCCGTAGTTGACCTCCGCGACGCCGATGCCCCGGGACGTGAAGTAGGCGATCTCCAGGTCGAGTACGAGCGGGGCGCGGCCGGTGGGACCGCCGTGCGCCCAGATGACGTAGGGCGGGAGTTCGCCGTCGGGTCCGGTGAGGTCGGGGTGGCGGGGCGGGTACACATGGGCGTGGATCTCGCGGCCCGCCGGTCCGGTGAAGGTACGGATCTGCGGTTCGGGGTGGTAGGCGGGGTCGACCGCGTCCTGGTGGGGGGCGCCGATGGTCCGGGTGTGGCCCGTGGCCGTGTCCAGCTCCACCACCTCGTACGAGCTGTGGGGGCTCGCGGCGATGCCGATGATCCTGGTGTCCTGCACGGCGAGGGTCTCCGCCCATGCCGTCCAGGGACCCACGGCGTCGACGAGTTCACCTGTCTCCGGGTCGAGTACACCGAGCGCGGTGGTGCCCCGGCCGTGGATCACGGCGATCAGGCCGTTGTCCAGGAGCTGGAACCAGCGCAGTCCGATCTTCCACAACGGCCCGCCGAACTCCTCGCGCCGGCCGCCGCAGAGGCGGCTGGTGGGCACGACCGCTCCGGCGACGGCGTCGGGCCTGAGGCGCTGGAGCTCCCACCAGCCCCCGACGTCCGAGACGAAGAGCAGCGATCCGTCGCGGTCCCACTCCACCTGGACGACCGATTCGTCGATGTCGCCGACCAGGGGCCGGACACCGGTGAAGTCGCCGTCGGCCGTGACGTCGGCCATCTTCACGACGGTGCCGTCCCACGGCATCGCCGGATGGTCCCAGGCGATCCAGGCGGCCCGGCGGCCGTCGTGCGACAGCCTGGGACCGGTGACGAACCGGTTGTGGTCGTCGGTGAGTTCGCGTACGGCGCCGCGGTCCTCCGCGGCCGAACCGTCCAGCGGCACGGCGGCGATCACACGCCGCACATCGGTGGGCGAGGCGCCGGTGAACTCCTCCAGCACGCACCACACCTCACCGCGTGCGAGGTGCAACTGCGGGTCGGCCCAGCGCAGTCCGCCGCCGAGGTCCGACACGGGGGTGAGCGGCCACGGCTCGCCGGGCCCGTCCGGTTCGTAGGCGTACAACCGCTGGTCGGGGAAGTGGATGAAGACGACCAGGGGCCCGCCCTCCTCGCGCGGCGCACCGGCCCACGGCGCTCCGCCGTACTCGATGACGCGGCTGCGTGGATTCCACGGTTCGGGGAGCACGGACCGGGTGCTGCCGTCGGCCCTCCGGCGTACGAGGGCGCGGCGGCCGCCCTCGGCCGGGCGCGGCTCCGTCCACCACACCTCGTCGCCGACGGTGCCGGCGAACTCCGGCCTGCCGTCGTGCGAGGCGGTCAGTGCAGCGTCGATCGGTGACGGCCATGTGCCGTACGCCGCTGTGGACGTCATGGTCGGTTTCCCCCTCGGTCGGGCGGTGCGGTTCGTCAGGCGGTGCGCAGGAAGTGGTCCAGGACCCGGACGCCGAAGTGCAGGGCTTCGACGGGGACCCGTTCGTCGACGCCGTGGAACAGCGCCTGGTAGTCGAAGCCGACGGGCAGCTTCAACGGGGAGTAGCCGTAGCCGGTGATGCCGAGGCGCGAGAACTGCTTGGCGTCCGTGCCGCCCGACATGCAGTACGGGACGACGTGGGCGTCCGGGTCGAACAGCTCGAGGGCGGCGCGCATCTTCGCGTACGTCGGCGAGTCGACCGGGGCTTCGAGCGCGACCTCGCGGTGCTGGAACTCCCAGTCGACGCCCGGGCCGGTCAGCCGGTCCAGGGTCTCGCGGAACTCGTCCTCGCCGCCGGGAACCATGCGTCCGTCGATCTGGGCGGTGGCATGGCCGGGGATCACGTTGACCTTGTAACCGGCGTCCAGCATCGTCGGGTTGGTGCTGTTGCGTACGGTCGGCTCGATCAGCGCGGCGGCCGGACCGAGCTTGCCGAGCAGTTCGTCCACGTCGAATCCGGGGGCGTCGGGGTCGGCACGGATGTGGTGGAGCGCGGCGATCTCGGTGAGCGCGGCCCGTACGGTCGGGGTCAGCCGCACCGGCCACTCGTGCGCGCCGATCCGTGCGACGGCCGATGCGAGCCTGCTGACGGCGTTGGCCCGGTTGACCTTGGAGCCGTGGCCGGCCTTGCCCTCGGCGGTCAGCTTCAGCCAGCCCGTGCCGCGTTCGCCCGCCGCGACGGGGTAGAGCGACATGCCGGGGCCCGCGTGGAAGGTGAAGGCCCCGGACTCGCTGATGCCCTCCGTACAGCCTTCGAAGAGCTCGGGGTGGCGGTCGGCGAGGAAGCCGGCGCCGTCGTCCGCGCTGGCCTCCTCGTCGGCCGTGTAGGCGATGACGATGTCGCGGCGCGGGCGTACGCCCGCGCGTGCCCAGGCGCGGACGACGGAGAGGACCATCGCGTCCATGTTCTTCATGTCGATGGCGCCGCGTCCCCACACGACGCCGTCGCGCACCTCCCCGGAGAAGGGGTGCACGGTCCAGTCCTCCGCCACCGCGGGCACCACGTCGAGATGACCGTGGACGAGGAGCGCGTCGGCGGACCGGTCGGTGCCCTCGATCCGGGCGACGACGTTGGTCCGTCCCGGCGTGCGCTCCAGGAGGGCCGGTTCGAGTCCGGCGTCCGCGAGCCGCTCGGCGACGTACTCGGCGGCCGGCCGTTCCCGGCAGGTGCCGTCGCCGCGGTTGGTGGTGTCGATCCGGATCAGCTCGGAGGTGAACGTCACCGCTTCTGCGAGCGCCCGCTCGTCGACCGGTCCGGTGGGGTTGCCCGCCTCAGCCATACTGCTCCTCCACAGCGGCCGACACGATCGTCGTCACCGCCTTGAATGTGCGAATACCTTCGTACATCGTCCCGCTGGTATAGACGACGCGCCGCTCGCCGCTCGGCGCCACGCCGGGAACCACGGTCGCGGCGGCCCCCAGATGCTCGGCGTCGAATTCCAGCTCCACCGTGTACGAGCCGTTCGTCACGGGCGGGCGGCGACCGGCGAGCGCGGTCGCCGCGGCGGCGGCCGCCCTGATGTCGGCGGCGGTACGGGCCGGGGTGCGGCACACGGCGGCGTACCGCGAGACGTGGTCCTTCACCGCGACGGTGCGCGCCTCGGGGGCGTAGCCCCGGGCGTCCTCGCAGGTCAGGTCGTCGCCGGTGACCAGGACGACGGGGACGCCGTACTCCGCCGCGACATGGGCGTTGAGCAGGCCCTCACTGGCGCGGACCCCGTTGAGCCAGACCCCGGTGATGGAGTTGGCGAGGTAGGTGTGGGCGAGCACGCCCTCCGTGCCGGCGCCCGTGTGGTAGCCGACGAACGCGACGGCGTCGACGTCGCCGTGCTGGATGCCCTCGACCATGGAGAGGGACTTGTGCTTGCCGGTGAGCATCTGGACGCGGTCGTCGAGCCGCTCCAGGAGCAGGTTGCGCATGGACCAGTGGGCCTCGTTGACGAGGACCTCGTCGGCGCCCCCGTCGAAGAAGCCGAGCGCGGCGGCGTTCACGTCGGAGGTGAAGAGCGAACGGCACCGCTCCCACTGCGGGGTGCCGGGCAGGACGTCCGCCGGCCATGTCACTCCGGTGGCGCCCTCCATGTCGGCGCTGACGAGGATCTTCACGTGCGCGGTCCTGTCGCTGGTCGGTCGCTCCCCCGCCCGTTCCCGGGAGAAGGATCTTCGTGCCGCATCACGGTACGCGCCGGGACAGCGCCGGACCAGGGCGTCGGTGATCTGCCACTGGTCCAGTCCGGTGAAGCCGTCCGCCGCACGGACGGCGGACGGCTCCGAGGTCAGGCGCGGGTGGCGCCCTTGACGAGCTCCTCGATCCGGGCGAGTTCGTCCTGTCCGAACTCCAGGTTGCCGACCGTCGCCACGCTGTTCTCCAGCTGGGAGACGCTGCTCGCGCCGACGACGGCGGAGGTGACCCGGCCGCCGCGCAGCACCCAGGCGAGCGCCATCTGGGCGAGGGACTGTCCGCGCTCACGGGCCAGCTCGTTCAGTGCGCCAAGCCGGCTCACGAGGTCCGGGGTCACGGCCTCGGCCGACAGGAAGGGGCTGCTCCCCGCCGCGCGCGATCCCTCCGGGATGCCGTGGAGATAGCGGTCGGAGAGGATGCCCTGCTCCAGGGGCGAGTACGCGATGGAGCCGGTGCCGAGCTCGTCCAGCGCGTCAAGCAGTCCGTCCTCGACCCAGCGGTCGAGCATGGAGTAGCGCGGCTGGTGGATGAGGAGGGGCGTGCCCAGCTCGTTCAGGATGCGGGCGGCCTCGCGGGTCTGCTCGGCGGAGTAGTTGGAGACGCCCGCGTAGAGCGCCTTGCCCTGGCGCACCGCCGTGTCGAGCGCGCCCATCGTCTCTTCGAGCGGGGTGTCGGGGTCGAAGCGGTGCGAGTAGAAGATGTCGACGTAGTCGAGGCCGAGCCGGGTCAGGCTCTGGTCCAGCGAGGAGCGCAGGCTCTTGCGGGAGCCCCACTCCCCGTACGGCCCCTCCCACATGTGGTAGCCCGCCTTGGTGGAGATGACGATCTCGTCCCGGAGCCCGGCGAAGTCCGTCCGCAGGGCGCGGCCCATGGCGGTCTCGGCGGAGCCGGGCGGCGGACCGTAGTTGTTGGCGAGGTCGAAGTGGGTGATGCCGAGGTCGAAGGCCCTGCGCAGGATCTCGCCCTGGCTCTCCGGGGTGCGGTCTCCCCCGAAGTTGTGCCAGAGCCCGAGCGAGAGCGCGGGCAGGAGCAGGCCGCTGCGTCCGGTGCGCCGGTAGGGCATGGAGGCGTAGCGGTCGGCGGACGGTACGTACATACGGGCACTCCACGGGGCGCGGTCTGGCGCCCCAGGACCGGTGCGCGTACCAAGACTGACGGAGAATGATCCAGCGGTCCAACAGGAGATTCCGTTGAGATTCATCGGTTAGATTGCTCAATCATGGAACTGCGTCAGCTGGAGCACTTCGTCGCGGTCGCCGAGGAGCGGCACTTCACCCGGGCGGCCGAGCGTCTGGCCGTGTCCCAGTCGGGGCTGTCCGCGTCCGTCCGCGCGCTGGAGCACGAGCTGAGGACGCCGCTGTTCAGCCGGACGACACGCACGGTCCGGCTCACCGAGGCGGGTGCGGCCCTGCTGGTGGAGGCGGAGCGCACGCTGGCGGGTGCCAGGGCGGCGCGGGACGCCGTCGACGCCGTACGGGGGCTGCTGCGCGGGACGCTGACGCTGGGGGTGGAGCAGTGCGTGGCCGGGGTCAGCACGGCGCGGCTGCTCGCGGCCTTCCACCGGGAGCATCCGCACATGGAGATCAGGCTCCGGCAGGAGGGCACGTCCAGTCTGCTGGAGGGAGTGGCCGGCGGGCGGCTGGACCTGGCGTTCGCCGCGACCGTGAGCCCGCCGGAGTGGCGGGGCGAGCTCGTGCCGCTGGCCCGGGAGCCCATGGTCGTCCTGTGCGCCCCTGGTCACCGGCTCGCCGAGGAGGACGTGCGGGTGGCGTGGGGCGAGCTGCGCGGCGCGTCGTTCATCGACTTCCACCCCGACTGGGGGCCCCGGCGCGCGGCGGACGAGGCGTTCGCGGCGGCGGGGGTCCGCCGCACGGTGGCGCTGGAGGTCAACGACGTGCACAGCCTGCTGGAGCTGGTGCACGAGGGCCTCGGGATCGCGGTCGTGCCGCACCACTTCTCCCGTAAGCCGGAAGCCCGGGGGCTGGTCGTGGTGGAGCTCGACGGAGCGCACCGGCCGGTCTACGAGAGTGTCGTGGTGCTCCCGCCGGCCCAGGCCATGAGCCCGGGGGCCAAGGCGCTGATGGCGCTGGTCCGGGAGGCACCGCTGCGCTGAGTGCGGCCGGCTGCGCTGAGTGCGGCCCGACGCACTGAGCCGCTCAGCGCCTCGGCGTACGCTCCCGCTTCCTGGTCGACTCCGCTGCAGGTGTCCGAGGCGGTCTCCGTGTCCTCGTCCGAGGCGCACTCCTGGTCGCGGAAGGCCGCCCAGAGGGAGAGCGCGCCGACCCCCCGGCGGGTGGAGAAGGAACGCAGGGACGCCGCGTCCTCCAGGGTGAACGTCTCCCCCTCGACGTCGTTGACGCCGATCATCACGGTGATGTGCAGCGCCTTCCACGCCGCGTCCTGCGACAGCCCGAGGACCTCCACGAGCTGGGCCTGGGCCCGGGCGGCCGCCTGCTCGGCGTAGTCACCCATGTCGCCGCTGTGGGAGGTGCTGTAGTTCATCGCCATGATGTTGACCGCCGAGAGGTGGACCCCCTGCTCCACCGCGTCCTCCAGGACCGCGAGCCCGGTGTCCTCAAGCCCCCCGGGCATGACGGGCAGTGTGTAGGTGACGTCGAGGTCGCGCTCTTCCTGGAGCAGGGCGAGTGCCTCGTTGCGCCGGGTGACGGAGGCGGTGTCGGTGAGGGCGTCGCCCTCGATGTCGAAGTCGGCCTTCGTGGCGCCGACCGCGTCGAGCACCTCGGCGTAGGCGTCGGCCAGCTCCTCCGCGCTGTCGCAGGCGAGCGCCGCCTCGGTGCCCGCGGCGCCGCCGAAGGAGACCCGGAGGTCGGCGCCGGTGCCGGTGAGCGCCTCGGCGCGCGCCGTGACCGCGTCGCTGCCGGCCGCGGTGGTGCCGCCCCAGAGCGGGGTGCAGCCGGAGCCGGCGGAGGTGACGAAGGCCAGGTTGTACGTGTCGGGTGACCCCGCGCCGTCGGTGTCGGCGGCCGTCGTGGCGCTCACGTACGGGGTGTAGGCGGTCTGCGCGGCCGCCGACGGGGGCGGTGCGGAGCCGTTGGACTGATCGGCGACGCCGCCCGGCGAGCAGGCCGCGCACGCGAGGCCGAGCGCGATCAGCCCGGCGACGGCCGAGGAAACCCGTGTGCGCCTTCGCATGACGGTTGCACCTGCTTTCGGGATGTCGTCCCGGAACGGCAGCCGGTGCTGCCGGGACGCCTTGAACCTCTCACACCCGGGGCCGTGGCGAAGACACAGGAAACCCATGGAAAGGGCCCGTCAAGCCTCGTCCGGAACACCCAACTCCCCTGCTGGGGGCGGTTCGAGCGGCGCGGAGCCGATGCGCCGCGGCCGGCGCACTCTCAGCGGTCCGACAGGTTCGGGCGCTCTTCACAGCGAGCGGCCAGAAAAGCTCCAGACTTCGCACAACAAGCTTCGCCACCATGCGCACATGCAATCCGACCCCGTCATCGAGAAAGACCCGGCGCCGCGCGGCCGACGCCGGGCACACGCCGGCCCGGCCCGCTCGGCCGAGCGCCGTCGCACGGCCGGGCAGCCACAGGAGGGACCCGTCTTCGTGGACGGATCCGGGCGCCGGGCCAGGCTGCTGCGCCGCGCCGGGATGCTCCTGGGCGCCGTCTGCGTCGGTTACGCCGCCGTGCTGGGGCTCGCCTTCATGGGCGGCATCTCCATGACCCCCGCGCACTTGCTCCCCTTCAACGGCGGCCCGGCCGCCGAAGCAGGCCCGGGAGGTGGCACGCCGCCGGGCTACGGCGTGCCACCGGGCGGGACCGCACCCCCGAGCGGCGCGCCGACGCCGCCTTCCGGTGGAGCGACGCCGTCCGGCCAGGCATCGGCATCGGGCGGGGCGAACTGATGGCCGCTTCCCGCCGTCGGCATGCGACGCCCGGCAGGATCAGCCGCGTGGGGCGCCAGGCCGCCCCCCGGCCCCGTGTGATCATGGCCCTGCTGCTCCTGCTGGGGCTCGTCTGCATGATGCTGCTCGACGGCTGTCTGCGCGCCGAGATCGGCGACGACCAGCGGATCAGGACCGGCGCGTCCGCGGACTCGGTGCCCAGCGACGTGCTGGAGGGCGGGCCGATCCTGAGCTTTCCCGGCGGCACCGCCCGTACGCAGTCCGTGCCGGACAGGACCATCGTGCTGACCTTCGACGACGGCCCCGATCCCGAGTGGAGCGGGAAGGTGATGGACATCCTGGACGAGAACGACGTGCCGGGCACCTTCTTCCTCGTCGGCTCGATGGTCGCGCGCTACCCGGACGTCGTCCGCAGGATGGTCGACGAGGGGAACGAGGTGGGGGTCCACACCTTCACCCATGTCGATCTCTCCTACCAGAGCGAGGCCCGCGTCAAGCGGGAGATCGCCCAGACGCAGCTCGCCCTGGCGGGCGCCGCAGGCATCACGACGACCCTGTTCCGCGCCCCGTACTCCTCGAAGACCGACGCGATCGACGACTACAGCTGGCCCGTCTACGAGCGTCTCGGCGCGATGGGCTACACCAGTGTGTTCATCGACACCGACAGCGAGGACTGGCAGCAGCCCGGCGTCTCCAAAATCATCAAGTGGGCGACGCCGGAGGACGGTGAGGGTGCCTCGGTGCTCTTCCACGACGCGGGCGGCGACCGCTCCGAGACGCTGGCCGCGCTGCCGAAGTACATCAAGAAGATGAAGGCGAAGGGCTACACCTTCACCACCGTCAGCGGAGCTCAGCAACAGGCCGGCACCGACGGCGGCACCGCTTCCCCCGCCCCCGGTCAGGACGGCGGTTCCCAGGCCGACTCCGCACAGGCCGCCCACCGCGAGGCGGACACCGCGAGTCTCTGGGAGGGCCGCGCCCTGCTCGCCGCGGTCGGCGTCGCGGAGTGGACCGTGCCGGGGCTGGCCACGATGCTCGGGGTGGTCGGGGTGGCGGTCCTGGGTCGCTTCGGACTGATGCTCCTGCTCGCCAGGCGCCACCACCGGCAGCGCAACAGACGCCGGTTCAGCTGGGGTCCCGAGGTGACCGGCCCGGTGAGTGTGATCGTGCCGGCGTACAACGAGAAGGAGTGCATCGCCGCCACGCTCAACTCTCTGGCCGCGAGCACCCATCCGATCGAGATCGTGGTCGTCGACGACGGTTCGACCGACGGCACGGCGGAGATAGCCGAATCACTCGGCCTGCCCAATGTCCGGGTGATACGGCAGGAGAACGCCGGAAAGCCGGCAGCCCTCAACAACGGTGTCCGCCAGGCGCGTCACGACATCGTCGTGATGATGGACGGGGACACCGTCTTCGAGCCCGACGCGGTGCACCAGCTCGTCCAGCCGTTCGCCGACCCCGGCATCGGTGCCGTCGCCGGCAACGCGAAGGTCGGCAACCGCTCCACGATGATCGGTGCCTGGCAGCACATCGAGTACGTGATGGGCTTCAACCTGGACCGCAGGATGTACGACCTGCTGCGCTGCATGCCCACCATCCCCGGTGCCATCGGTGCCTTCCGCCGCCGGGCAGTGCTGGAGGCCGGCGGGATGAGCGAGGACACGCTGGCGGAGGACACCGACATCACCATCGCGCTCCACCGCGCGGGCTGGCGCGTCGTCTACGCCGAGCACGCCCGGGCCTGGACCGAAGCACCTGCTTCCCTGGGGCAGTTGTGGCGTCAGCGCTACCGCTGGAGCTACGGCACCATGCAGGCCCTGTGGAAGCACCGCGGGTCCGTCACCGACCGGGGCCCCTCCGGGCGCTTCGGCCGTGTCGGGATGCCGCTCGTCGTCCTCTTCCAGATCGTCACACCGGTCTTCGCCCCGCTCATCGATGTCTTCACCGTCTACTCGATGGTCTTCGTGGACTTCCGGGCCTCGCTGCTCGCCTGGCTGGCGATCCTGGCCGTGCAGCTGTTCTGCGCGGCGTACGCCTTCCGCCTCGACCGGGAGAAGTACCGGTACCTGCTGATGATGCCCCTCCAGCAGCTCGCCTACCGGCAGTTGATGTACCTCGTGCTGATCCACTCCTGTGTCACGGCGGCGACCGGGGGCCGGCTGCGCTGGCAGAAGCTGAAACGCACGGGTGAGGTGGGCACGCCCCGTGTGGGGGCCTCGTAGTGGCGGGGGCGCACCGCAGGGCGGCGTTCGCGCCGCCTCCCGCGGCCCCCCCCACCGGCACGGGCCGCGACCGTTCCTTCGATGTGCTGCGGGCCGTGGCGCTCGTCCGGGTGGTGACCTACCACACCTTCGAGTGGCCCTGGCTGGGGTACGTCTTCCCGTCCATGGGCGTGATGTTCGCGCTCGCCGGGTCGCTCATGGCCCGCTCGCTGGAGCGGCCCGCTCGGGGGGTGCTCCGCGGCAGGCTGCGGCGGCTGCTCGTCCCGGTGTGGCTGTTCGGCCTCGTGCTCGGGGTGGCGATGCTGCTGCACGGCTGGGTGCCGGGGCCGGACGTCCTGCTCTGGGTGCTGCCGGTCGGTGACCCGCCCGGCAACGCCTGGGGTGAGCAGGCGTGGGCGGTGCTCTGGTATCTGCGGGCCTATCTCTGGTTCGTACTGCTCTCTCCGCTGCTGCTGCGCCTCTTCCGGCTCGCACCGCTCCCCGTGCTCGCCCTGTCCCTGGTGCCGGTCGTGGTGCTGGAGACGGTGTCCGGGGTGCCGGACGGCCGGCTGGGGGGCGCGATCAGCGACGCCTCGGTGTTCCTCTTCTGCTGGCTGCTGGGCTTCGCGCACCGCGACGGTGTGATCGACCGGCTGCGCGGCGCGGGAGCGGCGGCGGTCGCGGTGCCGCTGATGGCCGCGGGTGCCTGGTGGGCGGCCGGGCATCCGGCGGAGGGTTCGTCCGACCTGGACGGCCTCCCGCTCTCCCAGGCGCTGTGGTCGGCGGGGTTCGTGCTGCTCCTGCTGCGCTTCAGGCCCCGCTTCGACGGACTCGTACGCCACCGGGTGCCCGACCGGGTCGTCACGGTGTTCAACGCCCGCGCGGTGACGGTCTATCTCTGGCACGAGGTGGCGCTGATGGCCACGGTGCCGCTGATCGACCTCATGTGGGAGATGCCGGCGCTGGAGCGGCACCTGCCGCTGGACAGCCTCTGGTGGCAGTTCGGCGTCGCCTGGGTGCTGATCGCCGCCGCCGTGGTGTGCTTCGGCTGGGTCGAGGACGTCGCGGCGAGGCGGAAACCCCGGCTGCTGCCGTGAGCGGGGCGGGTGCGCTGCTCGCGCGCCCGCCCCCGGGCCGGACGGACGCTCAGTCCTCGTGGCCCAGCTGGAGGTCGCGTTCGGTGCGGCCTCCGCCGGGGAGCTGGAGCACGGTCGCGACCGGCGGATAGCCGGCGGCGATCACGGTGTACTCGCCGGTCGACAGGTCGACGAACCGGAACGCCCCGTCGGAGCCGGTGGTCAGGGTGTCGACCACGTTGCCCGCCGCGTCCAGCAGCGTGACCCTGGCGTCCTCGACGGCCCGCCCGCCGGGCGCGCGCACGATCCCCCGGAGTACGGCGCCGCCCGCCAGCTCGATGTCCTGCCTGGTCTCCCGGGCGGCCTGCACGCTGACCGGGAGCGCGGCGGGGCGAAAGGCAGGCGCGCTGGCCGCGAGGGTGTACTCACCGGCCACCAGTTCGCTGATGACATAGGCGCCCTCGCGTCCGGTGCGGGTCGTCGCGACGACTTCGCCGCGTACGTCGGTGAGGGTGACCGCCGCGTCGCGGACGGGGGCTCCGTCGGGGGTGAGGACCGCGCCGGCGAGCCGTCCCGCCCCGCCCAGGACCACGTCGAGCTCCACCGGCCGGTCGCTGACGGTCACGCTGACGGCCTGCGGCTGGTGTCCGCCCGCGGCGGCGATCAGGACGTAGGCACCGGCCGCGGGCGCGCTCAGCGCGTACCGCCCGTCGTCACCGCTCGCTCCGCGCCCGACCTGCCGCCCCTGGCCGTCGATGAGGGTGAGCGCGGCCCGCCCCACCTTCGTGCCGTCGGGGTGCTGGACGCATCCGCACACCGGGACCCCGGAGAGCGGGCCGGGCTGCCGCGGGCCGGGATCGGTGCGGGCCGCGGGGATCGTGGAGTGCGCCTCGGTGGGGTCGGGGGCCGTCTGGGGGGTGTGGTGGGACACCAGCGGTTTCTCCTTGAGGAAGAAGGCGAGGAACAGGCCGAGCAGGAGCACCGGCACCAGGTAGAGGAAGATCCGCGGCATCGCGTCGGCGTACGCCTGGATGTAGGCGTCACGCAGCGCGGGCTCCATGGAGTGGACCAGCTGAGGGGTGATCGACTCGGCGTCGGGCAGATCGGCGCCGGAGGGGAGCCGCACCCCGAGCGCGTCGCTGAGCCGCCCGGCGAACAGGGTGCCGAAGATCGCGGCTCCGACGCTGCCACCGATCTGCCGGAAGTAGTTGTGCGCGCTGGTGGCGGTGCCGAGGTCGGACGGGCGTACGGAGTTCTGCACGGCCAGCACCAGGATGGACATGACGAGGCCGATCCCGATGCCCAGGACGGCCTGCCAGAGGCCGTACTCGAGCGCCGAGGTGTCCGTGTCGAGCAGGGAGAGCAGCCACATGCCCACGGCCGACACGGCTCCGCCGACCAGCGGATAGACACGGTAGCGGCCGGTACGCGAGACCAGTTGGCCGGAGACGACGGAGGAGATGACGATGCCGCCCATCATCGGCAGCATCAGCAGCCCCGACTCGGTGGCGGACACGCCCTCGACCATCTGGAGGTAGGTCGGCAGATAGCTGGCCGCCCCGAAGAGCGCGACCCCGATGACCGCGCCGACCAACGAGGTGACGTTGAAGACGGAGTCGCGGAACAGGCGCAGCGGGATGATGGGTTCGGCGGCCCGGTGTTCGACGACGAGGAAGAGCAGTGTCGTTCCGGCGGCTCCGGCGGCGAGCCCCAGGATGGTCCGCGAGCCCCAGGCGTACTCGGTGCCACCCCAGCTGGTGAGAAGCACCAGACAGGTCGACGCGACGGCCAGCAGCAGGGCCCCCAGCACGTCGAGGCGAGGGCGGACGGCGGGTTTGGGCAGCTTCAGTACGAGGGCGATGACGGCGAGGGTGACGAGGCCGAACGGCACGTTGATGTAGAAGCACCAGCGCCAGGAGGCGTGATCGGTGAAGAAGCCGCCGAGGAGCGGCCCGGCCACCGAGGCGAGGCCGAAGACGGCCCCGATGAGGCCCATGTAGCGGCCCCGCTCCCTGGCCGGGACGATGTCGGCGATGATCGCCTGCACGCCGATCATGAGTCCGCCGCCGCCGATGCCCTGGACGGCGCGGAAGGCGATGAGCTCGTCCATGGTGCGCGACCAGCCCGCCAGGGCCGAGCCGATGATGAAGACGACGATCGCGAACTGGAAGACGCCCTTGCGGCCGAAGAGGTCGCCGAGCTTCCCGTAGAGCGGCAGACCGATCGTGGAGGCGAGGAGGTAGGCGGTGACCGCCCAGGACATCTTGTCCAGGCCGTGCAGCTCACCGACGATCTTCGGCAGGGCGGTGGCGACGATCATCTGGTCGAGCGCCGCGAGCAGCAGGGTGAGCATCAGCCCGAGGAAGACCAGCCGGATCCTGCGGGGGCTGATCCCGTCCGGCGGCGCGGACGGTCCGGCTGCGGACGGAGACGGGGGCGGCTCGAACTCCGCCTCGGTGCCGGGCGCTGCCCGCGTGCCGGGCGTCCCGTACTCCGTGCCTCCCGGCTCGTCCTTCACCAGAGTGATCCCACCCACCACGTAACGCTCCCCTCGTCGCAGCTGCGCCGCCCATTTCTCGCATCAGGCAGCAAGGCGGGGCAAACGCGACCGGGCGCACGCAGGGCGCATTCAGAGGGCTTATGCGCCGGTGGGAGGGGTTGCGACGCACAACCGGCCACCCCGGAAAACCACTCGTTCCGGTGAGGCCGGCCGTGACGTCAACAGCAGCCGGAGCAGGGTTACTTCTCCACCTCGGTGGCGAGGTTCTGCAGCAGTTCGTCGTAGATGCGGCCGAGCCCCTTGGGCGCGAAGGTCTTCTCGAAGAACCCTCCGATGCCGCCGGCGCCGTCCCACACCGTCGAGACGACGGCCTTGGACCTGCCCTCCCCGGCCGGGGTGACGGTCCAGGTGGTGACCATCGAGGAGTTGCGGTCCTTCTCGATCAGCTGCCCGTCGGTGGGCTCGGTGACCTCGAGCAGGCAGTCGCGGACCCGCTTGCTCGTGGCCTGGAGCTTCCAGTGGACGAGGGTGCCTTCGCCGTCTCCGCCCTCGCGCACCTCGTACTCGCTGAAGTGCCCGGTCAGCACCTTGCCCCGGACCTCCTTGTAGTCGGCCAGCGCGTCGAACACCGTCTCTGCGTCCGCCGCGATGATCCGCTCTGTCGTGGCCTCGACCTGCGCCATGCCTGCTCCTCCAGCACTCGGTTGTTCGGGGTGCTGCTGAGCCAACCACCTCGGGTACGGCGCCTCAAAATCGGGCCCCGCACTCCGCCGCGCACGATCAAGGGAACACATGTTCTATTCTCTGCGGAGTGCTACCAAGGAGGCGTTCATGCGCTGGGACAATCTGGCAGAGAACACCACAAAAGTGGGTAACGGTGCGCTCTTCGCCGCGGACGCGGTGACGACGCGCACCTTCGACACCCCGGAATTCAGAGGGATCACGTTTCACGAGATCCGGGCCCGCTCGATCGTGAACCGGGTGCCCGGGGCCTCCCGCATGCCGTTCGAATGGACCGTGAACCCGTACCGGGGCTGCACCCACGCGTGCGTGTACTGCTTCGCCCGCAAGACCCACAGCTATCTGGACCTGGACACCGGTCTCGGCTTCGACTCCCAGATCGTCGTCAAGGTCAACGCCGCCGAGCTGCTGAGCCGCCATCTGGCCTCCCGTCAGTGGCACGGCCAGCACATCGCGATGGGCACGAACGTCGACTGCTACCAGCGGGCCGAGGGCCGCTACCGGCTGATGCCCGGCATCATCGCGGCACTGCGTGATCACGCGAACCCCTTCTCCATCCTCACGAAGGGCACGCTGATCCTGCGCGACCTCGACCTGCTGCGACAGGCCGCCGAGGTCACCGAGGTCGGTGTCTCCGTCTCCGTCGGGTTCACCGACCCCGAGCTGTGGCGCACGGTGGAGCCGGGCACCCCCTCCCCCGAGCGCCGCCTCGACGTCGTCCGCGCCATGACGGACAACGGGATCGGCTGCGGCGTGCTGATGGCCCCGGTCATCCCCTTCCTGGGCGACCACCCCGACCAGCTGCGCGCCACGGTCCGCGCCATCGCCGAGGCCGGGGCCACCTCCGTCACACCGCTCGTCCTGCACCTGCGGCCCGGCGCCCGCGAGTGGTTCATGCAGTGGCTGGCACAGCACCACCCGCACCTGGTGCGACGGTACGAACGGATGTACGCGGACGGGGCGTACGCGCCGACCTGGTACCAGCGGTCCATCACCCGCCGGGTCCACGAGCTCGCGGCCGAGTTCGGCATCGGCCCGGCCGACCGGGGCGGCGCCCGCCGCCTCCCCCGCGAAACCCCGCCCGCCCTCGCGGACGGTCACGCGCCGGGCCCCACCCAGCTGACCCTGCTCTGACCGCACCGGTTTTCCTGCCCGAACGGGTCAACTCTCGACGACATGTGTCCTGCCCTGACCCGATCCGGGAAGCATGCGGCGGGGGCTGTGCCACCCACAGCCGCGTTCCCCGACCACGGGAGGCCCTATGACGAAACGTGCAGGAATCCTGGTCGCCGTCGGCGCCACGGTCGCGGGTCTGGTGACCGCCGCGCCGTCCACCGCGTCCGCGCCGTCCACCGCGTCCGCCGCGACACCCGCCGCAGCACCGCTCTCGTGGAAGGGCTGCGGGACGAAGACGTATCCGGCGCTGCAATGCGCAACCGTCCGTACTCCGCTGGACCATGACAACCCGTCGGGCAGGCAGGTCACCCTCGCCCTCTCCAGGATCCCGCACACGGCGAAGACCTCGCAGGGCCCCCTGCTGGTCAACCCCGGCGGCCCCGGCGGCAGCGGGCTCTCCATGGCGGGCTTCGTCGCGTCGTCGCTGCCCGCGAAGCTCGCCGCGCAGTACGACGTGATCGGTTTCGACCCCCGCGGGGTCGGCAAGAGCACCCCCGCGCTGGACTGCGTACCGAAGTACTTCGAGCCCGTGCGACCCGACTCCGTGCCGGACTCCCACGCCGCGGAGAAGACCGCGCGCGACCGGGCCGCCTCCTTCGCCACCGCCTGCGGTGAGAAGCACGGCGACCTCCTGCCGTACATGGACACCGTCAGCGCCGCGAAGGACCTCGACGTCATCCGCCGGGCCCTCGCCGCCCCGCGGATCAACTACTTCGGATACTCCTACGGCACCTACCTGGGCGCGGTCTACGCCAAGCTGTTCCCCGAGCGCGTACGCCGCCTGGTGCTGGACTCGGTCGTCGACCCGGACGGCGTCTGGTACGAGGACAACCTCGGCCAGGACCACGCGTTCGACGCCCGTCACAAGGCCTTCATGGCGTGGGTCGCGAAGAACGACACCACGTACAAGCTCGGCAAGGACCCGGCAGGCGTCGAGGCCGCGTGGTACCGGATGCGCGACGCGGTGAAGAAGCACCCCGCGGCCGGCAAGGTGGGCCCCAGCGAGCTCGAGGACACCTTCATGCCGGGCGGCTACTACAACGGCTACTGGCCGCGCCTCGCCGAGACGTTCGCGGCGTACGTCAACGACAAGGACCAGGACGCGCTCGCCACCGCGTACAAGGACTTCGCCGCCGTGGACAGGAGCGGCGACAACGGCTACTCCGTCTACGCCGCCGTGCAGTGCCGCGACGCCGGCTGGCCCCGGACCTGGAGCACCTGGCGCAACGACACCTGGCAGGCGCACCGCAAGGCGCCCTTCATGTCGTGGAACAACACCTGGTACAACGCCCCGTGCGCCACCTGGCCGGTGGAGCCGCTGGAGCCCGTCCGGGTCACCAACGACGCGATCCCGCCCGCGCTGATCCTCCAGGCGACCGACGACGCGGCCACGCCCTACGAGGGCGGCGTCACCATGAGCCGCAGGCTCAAGGGGTCGAGCCTCGTCGTCGAGCAGGGCGGCGGCAACCACGGCATCACCCTGAGCGGCAACGACTGCCTGGACGCACACCTGGTGGACTACCTCACCGACGGCACCCTGCCGACCGGCGGCGGCAGCGGCGCGGACGCGGTCTGCGACGCCCTGCCGCAGCCGAAGCCCGCCCCCGCCACAAAGGCCGGCGCCAACCCGAAGGGCAAGGCACTGCACGGCCTGCTCGGCTTCCGGGGCTGAGGAAAACCCCGGGCCCCGTGCCGGGGGCGTACGCCAGGACGGACCGCGTGACCACACGCCCCGATCCCGCGTACGCCCCCGGCGTGCGAGCAAATGACCCGGCCCCCCGGGGCAGTCCGCTCGCGATGCCCAGTCGGTCAGACCGGCGGGTTGGCGCAGGCCTTGCGCCGGAACGCCGCCCTGGTCCCCGATCCGGCGATGCCGTCGAGGGCACCCGTGTAGCCGTAGAACTTCTTCAGGTTGGCCTGGAGCGAAACGATTGTCCTGGGCCCCACGATCCCCGCCTGTCGGACCAGCCCTGCGAATCAGGCCCACCCAACGGCTGGACGCCTGGGGCATCGCCTACCGTTCCCCCGCCCACGAGACGCTCTCGCTCATCACCGGCGAGCTCTGCGCCAACGCCGTGCAGCACGGCCACGTCCCAGGAAGCGACTTCCGCGTACGCCTGACCGTGACGGCGGACGTACTCCGTATCGAGGTGACCGACACCCGCACCGAACGACGCCTCGCCGATACCCCTCGGTCCACCACCCCACCCATGGACTCCGAAACGGGCCGCGGGCACCTCCTCATCGAGCACCTGGCCGCCCGCTGGGGTGTCACTCCACGCGTCGGCGCGCCCCGCAAAACCATCTGGGCCGAGCAGCTGTGAAGGAGCCGCCGGCCACCCTCAGCACCAACCGTCGTTGCTGGGCGGGCCGTTCTGCCCGTCTCTCCCGATCTCACAGGGTATGGCGGTCAATCGTATGGTGGGTCGAGCTGCTGATCAGTCAATCGGGGGGTTGCATCGTGGGGTATACGATTCCTGAGGGTGTCGACACCATGCTCGACGTGGTCGGTGTGGGCTGGCCGAATGTCGATGAGGACGCGTACCGCGACATGGCGGACGCCCTGCGGGAGTTCGGCGATGACGCGGACGACGATGCGTACGCCGCGTACCAGCACATCCAGAAGCTGTTGGCGAGCGGCCAGAGCGAGTCGTTGGCCGCCCTGGACGCGCACTGGTCGAAGGTCCAGGGCAAGCACAAGGATCTGGCGAAGGCGGCGCGCCTCGTCGCGGGTGCGTTGGACCGGGTCGCTGACATCATCGTGGCCCGGAAGATAGCCGCAGTGGCCGAACTGGCCGATCTGTGTGCGACGGTGGGGATCACGCTGGCGTTCGCCCCCCTGACCGCCGGGCTGTCGACGCTCCTGGCCGGCGCGAAGATCGCAGCTACCCGCATCGCCTTCAAGCGCATCCTGAAGGAGATGGCTGAGGCTGCCGTATCGGAGATCGTCGCGACGCTCACCGAGCCGGCGGTCGCCGCGATCGAGAACATCGTGGCGGACCTGGCCGTCCAGACCGCGCTGAACGTCGCGGGTGTGCAGGACGGTTACAGCACAGGGCAGACGGCGCAGGCGGGCAAGGACGCGCTGCAGATCAACTCGGTGGGCGGGCCTGGCGGCCCGGGCCCCGGCGGAGGCCCGGTGATCGACCACGATGCGCACAGCAAGGCCGGGATGCATCTGGCCAGTGTGCAGATCAACATGCGGGAGAAGACGGGCGGCAAGCTCGGCAAGGCCAAGGGCCACCATGGCCGGGCCAAGGGCAAGGACTCCCTGACCGCTGTACTCGACACCACGATCGAAGGGGTGGTGGACAAGCTCGGTAAGGCGCTGAGCGACATGGGCGACCACGTGGGCAAGACGGTTCCCGAACGCATCGCCAAGAGTTCCAAGACGCACAAGGACACCGACCACGACATCCGTGACGGCCTGAACAAGATCACCCCGGGCGACGGCAAGGGTGACGACAGAGGTGAACGGCGCGTGGACAACGGAGGCGGGCGCCGCAGAACCCCGCCTTCGATGCAAGACGCCCAGGAGAACCCGCGAGGCAATGCGGTCTCCCTGTCCAAACGGCGCTGTGAGACGGATCCCGTCGATGTCGCAAGTGGGCAGATGGTGCTGCCACAGACGGATCTGGAGCTGCCCGGGGTTCTGCCCCTCGCCATCCGACGCACCCACATATCCGACTATCGATACGGCCACTTCTTCGGCGCGAGTTGGGCATCGACCCTGGACGAGCGTTTGGAACCTCTCGGTAACGGCGCCGCCTGGGCGCGCGAGGACGGTTCGGTGCTTCTCTACTCCGCGCTGCCCGAGGAAGGCGTCGGCACGCACCCCGTCGAGGGGGAGCAACTGCCGCTCACGCACGGGGGCACCACAGCGATGGGCGACATCACGTACGTGGTGACGGACCCACGCACAGGGGTGATCCGCAGATTCCTGGGCAGCCCCTACCGCGGCGGCGTGTACTGGCTGCTGGAGATCGAGGACCGCAACGGCAACACCATCCGGATTCACCGTGACGACCACGGCCTGCCCTCCGCCGTGCTGCACGACGGCGGCTATCGGGTGCTCGTCAACTCTGACGCACAGCTCGGGCGCGTCACCGGACTGTCGCTCCAAAGTCCACAGGGCCCTGTCCCAGTCGTGGCCTTCGGCTTCGACAGCGACGCATGCCTGGAAACGGTCACCAACTCTTCCGGGCGCGCCCTGCGGTTCACCTACGACCAGGACAAACGAATCACCTCCTGGACCGATCGCAACGGGTCCGCCTACCAGTACGTGTATGACAGCGCCGGTCGGGTCGACCGGACCATCGGACCGGAGGGCTTCCTCTCGTCCGCCTTCACCTACGAGGTGGAGGGCGCAACGAACCAGCGGATCACCCGCTACACCGATTCCACCGGCTCGGAAACCGCCTTCCATCTCAACGAGCATCTGCAGGTCATCCGCGAGACCGATCCCCTCGGGCACACGACGTACTCCGAGTTCGATGCCTTCGGCCGCCCGTTGTCGCGCACGGACGCTCTGGGCGGTACCACCCGCTACGAACGGGACGAGGAGGGCAACCTCGTCGGGCTTGTCGCCCCCGACGGTGCCCGCACCACTGCGACGTACAACGACAGGAATCAGCCCGTCGCGATCACCGAACGTGGGGGCATCACACGGCGATACGCATACGACGATCGTGGGAACTGCGTTGCCGCGGTGGATGCGATCGGCGCAAGGACCGACTACGAGTTCGACGCCCATGGTGGTCTGGTCACGGTGCATGATGCGGCAGGCGGACTGACCCGGATCACGAACGACGCCGCAGGTCTGCCCGTCGGGATGACGACCGACAGCGGTGCCAGCATGCTCTGCACACGCGATCCCTTCGGCCGGGTCACCGAGGTCACTGACGCCATGGGCGCCACCCTCCGCCAAGGCTGGACGGTCGAGAGCAAACTCACGTGGCGGGAACTGCCCGACGGCACACGCGAGCAGTGGGCGTGGGACGGGGAGGGCAACCTCATCGAACACGTTGACCGCATGGGCCGTGTCAGCACCTCCGTGCCTACACATTTCGACCGGGTCGCGACCCGCCGGGATGCCGGCGGAAATGGCTATCGCTTCACCCATGACACGGAACTGCGCCTCACCACTGTCACCAACGCGCACGGCCTGGAGTGGCACTACACCTATGACGCGGCGGGCCGACTCGTCGCGGAGACAGACTTCGACGGCCGCACCGTCTCCTACACGCACGACGCGGTCGGCCGCCTCATACGGCGCACCAATGCCGCAGGGCAGAGTCTGGCGTACGAAAGGGATGTTCTTGGCAGAGTCACCCGGATTCGCCATGAGGACGGTGCGGTCTCCGCCTTCGCCTATGCGGCCACCGGTCACATAGGACAGATCAGCAATGCCCACGCCCGTATCGACCTCGAACGCGACGCGGAAGGCCGTGTACTCGCCGAGACCGTCAACGGGCGCAGGCTCTCCTTCACCTACGACGTCCTCGGCCGCCGCACCCACCGGCGTACCCCGTCAGGAGCCAGCAGCGACCTCGCCTACGGCCGGGGAGGGCTGGCTACCTACACAGCGGGAGATCACACCTTCCGCTTCGAACGGGACGCACTGGGACGAGAGACCTCTCGCACCGTGCAGGGGATGCTCGCACTGCGCCAGAGCTGGGACGCGGTCGGCCGTGTGGTTCTCCAGTCCTTGAGTACGCCAGGCGCAGAGCCCCTGGAGCGGGCCTTCGTCTACCAAGCCGACGGCATTCCCCTCAGCGTGGACGACAGCCACACCGGCCTTCGCACCTACACCGTTGACGCGGCGAGTCGGATCACTGCCGTCGACGCGCAGGGATGGACCGAGCAGTACGCCTACAACGCCGCCGGTGATCAGACCCACACCGCGCTTCCCACCGAAGCACCCGGTCAGGACACCGTCGGCCAACGCCGATACCAGGGTTCTCAGGTCACGCATGCCGGGCGAGCCCGATACCGGTACGACGCGCAGGGCCGCGTCACCCTGCGTCGGACCACGACCCTCAGCGGAAAGATCCTCACCTGGCGTTTCACCTGGGATGCGGAAGACAGGCTCACGCACGTCCATGCTCCGGAAGGCCGTTGGCGCTATCTCTACGACGCTCTCGGACGCAGGACAGCCAAAGAGCGCACGGATGCCGACGGCCACACGATGGAAGCGATCTCCTACTGCTGGGACGGGTCCCAACTGGCAGAACAGACCGCTGCAGGCGTGACGTCGGTGTGGGATTACGCAGGACTGCATCCCCTGGCGCAGCGAGAGTCCAAGACGGACAGCGCCCAGAGGGAGATCGACCGGCGGTTCTTCGCTGTCATCACCGATCTGTCCGGCAGCCCCAGCGAACTCGTGGGCAGCGACGGATCCCTCGGTTGGAGGGCCCGCAGCACAGCCTGGGGCGCCACACAGTGGAACCGTGACAGCACCGCCTACACCCCCCTGCGCTATCCGGGGCAGTACTTCGATCCGGAAACCGGCCTCCACTACAACGTCAATCGGTACTACGACCCTGACATCGCCCGCTACACCAGTCCTGACCCGCTCGGCATCGCGCCTGCCATCAACCACTACGGCTATGTCCCCAACCCCTTCACCTTTGCCGATCCGTTGGGTCTGGCGGGGTGCGAGGCCGACCCGACCTGGGGAGGGCGAGTCCGGTTCACCCGTGACGAGCACGGTCGGCCCTACGAGATGAACGCAACGATCACGCGGGACATGCTCAGGGAAGGAACAGAGGCCAACAAATTGCTGAGGCCCCCCGGGTTTCTGCACGGTACGGACTACAACCAGGGGCGAGGTCACATGCTGGCGAATATTCTCGGTGGTTCCGGTGACACCCTGGACAACCTTTTCACCATCACCCAGACCCCTACCAACAGCCCGGACATGCGGGGCTACGAGAAGCAGATCTACGATGCTGTCTTCAACAACAGCGAGACCGTGACTTATAGCGTCTACCTCGAATACACGGACGACAAGAAGGACTCCGTTCCGAAGTGGATCCAGATGGAGGCCAATGGATCAGGTGGTTTCCACCTTGACAAGCAGTTTGAGAATCTTGACCACGCAGATCAGCTGAAACGACGCGCCAGAGGAATCCAGTGACCGCCTTCGCCGCCCTGACCCGACTCTGCCCGCCACCAGAGGATGCGAGTCACCGCCGCCCCATCGACTGGCACCAGGTCGAGAGCGTTCTCGGTGTGCCGCTTCCCGAGGACTACAAGCGGCTCGCATCCACGTACGGCCCGGGGTCCTTCGCCGACTACTTGCGCATCTACCAACCCGACGGGGTCACTGAATGGGTCGATCTCACCGGCCCGATGCCCGCCAGGATCCGCGAGCAGCTGCAGCTGGACCACGACCGAGGCACCTACCCTGCTCCGTACGAGCCGCGGCAACTCCTGCCGATGGGCGGCACCGACAACGGAGAGCACCTTTTCTGGATCACGGAACCACGGACTGCCCCGGACGCCTGGCGTATCGCCGTGAACGAAGCCCGCGGGCCTCGGTGGTTCACCTACGACGGAACCCTCACCGAGTTCCTCGTCTCCGTACTGAGCGGTGAGACGTCCGTGCCCCAGTTCCCCAAGGACGTCCTCGAACCGACGACGGCATTCGTCCCCTCGGACCCCACGCTGTGGGCCCCACCACAGGCTCCGGCCCGGCCACCCGTCGACAGCGAGACCATTCGGGAATGGGCTCGGGCCAACGGTCACCAAGTATCCGCCGGCGGACGCATTCCGGCCGCGATCCGCGAGGCATGGGAGAACGCCCACAGCTGACTGAACGAATCGATGCCGAACTGGCCGGTGACCACAGACGAGCCTCCACCGGTTCTCGCAGGAAGAGCCCGGCGAATGCGGGTAGGGGCGGGCGAACAAGAAGCTGAACAAGACCGGTCTGCTCGGCACGCCCCATCGGGTACTCCGTCACGCCCGTCTACCGGACGAACGACCCCACCGACGTCGTACCGATCGGCCTGACCATCGAAGGCCGGAGCGACAAGGGTTTCAGCTTCACGCCCCACGAAGGCGGCAGCAACATCGTCACTGTCCTGTACGTCACCAAACGCGTCTGACCTGGTACAGATAGAGACAATCATGCACCCCGCCGTGGAACGCCTCACCGAACTCGTCGCGCCTTCCGGTCCAGGCCGGTCCCGGGACTGGCAGGCCGTCGAGCGGGCACTCGGCACCGCGCTGCCGGGCGACTACCGGCAGCTTGTCGAGACGTACGGGGGCGGCGTCTTCGACGAGACGATCTGGCTTCTGGATCCTGCCTGCCCGGACGACGACTACGAACTGCTCGCGCAAGCAACCGAAAGGGACGAGACCCTCGAGAAGCTGTGGGAGGTCGAGCCCAGGCCTGCTCAGCTCCAGGAGTCCGGTACGAAGGTACTGCCCTGGGCCTACATCGAGGGCACAGGGGCAATGCTGTATTGGCTGGTGAAGCCGGGACAGGAGCCGGACGATTGGACGGTCATGTTCAACGAGGGCCGTGGGCCGTTGTGGGAACACCATGACGCTCAGTGCGCGTCCTTCCTTCTGGCCGTTCTCACAGGGCGAGCGGAGACTGACTACTTCCCGGCACTCCCTGTTGATCAACATCAGTTCGATTCCAACGACGAGATTCTCGGATAGCCGCGCCGAGGTCCGCCAACGCGCAGTGAGCGGAACATGGCTCGGCACAGCAGGACAGCGGAATTGCTGAACGGGCATCCCGACTGTCAGCCGCCGGATATGCGGTTGTCCGTAGATCGTCGGCTTTCGTCGGTGTCGTCCCCCTCGGGACATGTATGTTCCGCTTCAAGGGCATCGAGTACCAGCGCATGATCGTCGCCGGGGTCAGCGACGGGCTGATCCCCAGGGACGACGTGAACCGGAGACGTAGCACCGATCCGGTGCGCTACCGGCGCGAGGTCCAGCAGGCACGCTCACTGCTGTTCGTCGCCACCACGCGGGCCCGCGACAGCCTGGACATCTTCCGGCACGGCACGCCGAGCCCTTCCTGGCGCCGCCGGTGACCGCCGGGCGGTGACGGGGCGCCGGACGGCTGGGCCCTCCTCACGCCCCATATCCCTCACCCCGCTCGGAGCCGGCTGAGCGCCTCTGCCGCCGCACCACCGAGGCGCGGGTGTGGGAGGGCCGCCTCCAGGACCGAGCGGGCCCGGCCGTCCCCGAGGGTCCCCAGCCCCTCCACGCACGCGAGGGCGACGCGCCAGTGCGGCTCGTCGGGGGTCAGGAGCCGGTGCAGGGTGCTGACCAGGGCGGGCACCGACTCGGGTGCGCGCAGCGCGGTCAGCAGTCGGACCGGGTGCAGGGCGTAGGCCGTGCGCAGGGTGTTGGTGGCCAGCGCGGCGGCGGCCCGAGGGGTCCGGGGGTCACCGAGGAGTCGCAGCGCGTGCGCGGCCGATACGCAGCGCTCGGGATCGCGGTGGTTGAGGAGGAGGACCAGCGCCTCGAAGGCCCGGCGGTCGCCCTGGCAGCCGAGGCGGAACGCCGCGATCTCGCGGGCCCAGAGCGGGCGTTCGCGTTCCACGAGGACCCCGGCCAGCTCCTCGTCGTCGTCGGTGGCGATCAGCCGGCGGAAGATCTCCGATTCCCCGGCCTCGTGGCCGAGCCTGTCCGTGAGCGAGCGGAACTCCTCATCCATGACGCTGAGTTTAGAGCGGTGAACGCGCTGTGGTTGACGAACTGTGTGCCAGTGCACAGCCCGCCAGGGCTGGCGCGCTCGTTACCCGCCGGTTAAGCTCAGGTGAGCGGGACACACACCCGCCGGCTCCGATGGCCTGGTGACGCAGCCACCCGGAGTGTTCGTCGGTTCGGCAGTTCGTGAGACGTGGCTCCGGGACAGAGCCCGTCACCCTTCCCCCCGTGCGCCCAGAGCGCCCGGGACCGTGCACCACGACACGCAGTTCCCGCACACCGAGCGCCGGTCGATTCCGACCCTGCGCGCCGCCGTGCTCCTCACAGTCGTCACTCACCCTGGAGTCCCGTGATGGACACCCCGCTCACCACCATTGCCGTCGTCGGTCTCGGCACCATGGGCACCGGCATCGCCGAGGTCCTGGCCCGTGCGGGCCGCGAGGTCATCGGCATCGACACCGACGAGGCCGCCGCCCGGCAGGCCGTCGCCACTCTGGAGGCCTCCACCGAGCGCGCCGTGCGCCGCGAGCGGATCACGGAGCAGGAGCGGCGCGACATCCTCGCCCGGTTCCGTACGTTCTCCGATCTGCAGGCCGCCGCGGAGGCGGAGCTGGTCATCGAGGTCGTGCCGGAGACGTACGAGATCAAGCAGCAGGTCTTCCGGGAGCTGGACGCGGTGGTCTCCCCCACCGCGATCCTCGCGACGGGCACGAACGCCCTGTCCGTGACCCGGCTGGCCGCCGAGTCGCAGCACCCCGAGCGGGTGCTCGGCCTGCACTTCTTCAACCCGGCGCCCGCGATGAAGCTCGTCGAGGTGGTCTCCTCCGTGCTGACCGCCCCGCCCGCCGTGGAGAGCGTCACCCGGCTCGCCCGTGAGCTGGGCAAGGAGCCGGTCGCGGTCGGCGACCGTCCAGGTTTCGTCGCGGACGGTCTGCTCTTCGGCTACCTCAACCAGGCCGCGGCGATGTACGAGGCCAACTACGCCTCCCGTGAGGACATCGACGCCGCCATGAAGCTGGGCTGCGGGCTGCCGATGGGCCCACTGGCGCTGCTCGACCTGATCGGTATCGACACGGCCCGCACGGTGCTGGAGGCCATGTACTCCGCGTCCCACGACCGGCTGCACGCGCCGGCGCCGGTGCTCGGCCAGCTCAGCGAGGCCGGGCTGACCGGCCGGAAGGCGGGCCGCGGCTTCTACACGTACGACGCCCCGGGCGGCCAGTCCGTGGTGCCGGACGCCCTGACCCCGGTGGAGAGCGCGGGCGCGGTCACCGGGCGCGAGGTCTCCTCGGTGGGGGTGGCCGGTTCGGGGACGATGGCCTCGGGCATCGCGGAGGTCTTCGCGAAGGCCGGGTACACCGTGGTCCTCGCCGCCCGCAGCCAGGAGAAGGCGGAGACGGCCAAGGCGCGGATCGCCAAGTCCCTGGGCCGCTCCGTCTCCAAGGGGAGGCTCACGGAGGAGGCACGGGACGAGACCCTCGCCCGGATCACCCCGGCGGGCTCCCTGGACTCCTTCGCCGATGTCGATCTCGCGGTCGAGGCGGTCGCCGAGGACCTGGAGATCAAGCGGGAGCTCTTCCAGACCCTGGACAAGGTCTGCAAGCCGGGTGCGGTGCTCGCGACGACCACCTCGTCGCTGCCGGTCGTGGCGGTCGCCCGGGTGACCTCGCGTCCCGAGGACGTCGTCGGGATGCACTTCTTCAACCCGGCGCCCGCGATGAAGCTGGTCGAGGTGGTCCGCACCGTGCTGACCGCCGACGACGTGCACGCCACGGTCCGCGAGGTCTGCGTGAAGGTGCGCAAGCACCCGGTCGACTGCGGTGACCGGGCGGGCTTCATCGTGAACGCCCTGCTGTTCCCCTACCTCAACAACGCGATCAAGATGGTCGAGGAGCACTACGCGACGCTCGACGACATCGACGCGGCGATGAAGCTGGGCGGCGGCTACCCCATGGGCCCCTTCGAGCTCCTGGACGTCGTCGGCCTGGACGTCTCGCTGGCCATCGAGAAGGTTCTGCACAGCGAGTTCCGCGACCCGGGCCTCGCCCCGGCGCCGTTGCTCGAGCATCTGGTGGCCGCGGGCTGCCTCGGCCGCAAGACGGGGCGCGGCTTCCGCGAATATGCCCGCCGCTGACATCGGAGCGGGGTGGGGCGGGTTGCTGGGGCCCTCGGGCGACCCGCCCCCACAGGCGCACTCCCCTGCGCCGATGGGTTACGTTCACCTCATGTCCCAACCCGCCAAGTCCCCTCGTTCCTCCGCCTCCGCGGACGCCCCTGAGAGTGCCGCGAGCACCCGGGCCGCCGCCCAGCGGCTCAAGATGCGCCGCGAACTGGCCGCAGCGGCCATGGAACTGTTCGCCACGAAGGGGTACGAGGCGACGACGGTCGACGAGATCGCCGGGGCGGCCGGGGTCGCCCGGCGCACGTTCTTCCGCCACTTCCGCTCCAAGGAAGAGGCCATCTTCCCGGACCACGACGACACCCTCGTCAGGGCCGAGGCCGTCCTCAACGCCGCCCCCGCGCACGAGCACCCGCTCGACACCGTGTGCCGCGGCATCAAGGAGGTCATGAAGATGTACGCGGCGAAGCCGGCGGTCTCCGTGGCGCGCTACAAGCTGACCCGTGAGGTGCCCACGCTCCGTGAGGCCGAGATCGCCTCCGTGGCCCGCTACGAGCGGCTGTTCACACGCTATCTGCTGGGCCATTTCGACGAGCGTGACCACCAGGTGGGCAATGACGACCCGCTGCTCGCCGAGGTCGCCGCGTCCGCCGTGGTGACCGCGCACAACCATGTGCTGCGCCGCTGGCTGCGGGCGGACGGACAGGGCGACGTGGAGTCCCAGCTCGACCACGCGTTCGCGATCGTGCGGGAGACCTTCGGCACGGGGATCGGGGCGGGGCGGACCGTGGGGGGCGAGACCGGGAAGACTCCTGCGGCCTCGGTGTCCAGGGAGGGCGAGGTGCTGGTCACCGTGGCCCGTACCGACGCGCCGCTCGACGAGATCATGCGCACGATCCAGCAGGCGCTGAAGGAGCACTGAGACCCGCCCCGGCGGGGCTCACCCCTCGGTGGGCTGCACGGACGCGCTCGCGTACCAGGGCGGCGCGGCGCCCTCGCTCCACGCGGTGAGCCCGTCGAGACCGACGCAGACGATGCCGCACCGCTCGGCGTACTCGAAGGCGGGATCGGTGAATTCGCCGGTGGTGACGACGACGGCCGCCTCGGCGCCGTGCACCGCGTAACAGGTGCCGCCGAAGCGCTGGAGATCCTGCGAGCCCACCTTGTTGTCGCTCGTGTACCTCTTGCACTGCACGACCAGGCGGCGGCCGTCCGGTGTCGTGCCCACCACGTCGGCGCCGAGGTCACCGGCGCCTCCGACGACCTCGGCGTCCAGACAGCCGTCCCGCCTGCAGAGCGCGGCCACGGCCTCCTCGAAGTCGTACGGGTCCATGGCCTCGTAGTCGACCGTCCGCACCGGCTCGGGAGGCACCTCCGCCGCGTCGGCCTCCGGCGGCTCCTCCAGGGCCGCGTCCACGACCTCGTAGGCGGTCTCGACGGCTGCCGCGGCGGTCCTGGCGGCCGCCCTGCGGCTGCGGCGCAGGCGCAGGAGCACCACGACCGCGGCCACCAGGGCGACGGCCGAGACCACGGCGACCACCGGGTGCCGTTCGGCGCTCCTGAGGGCCGTGCGCACCGCGAGTCCGGCGCCGCAGAGCAGGAGCGCGAGGAACGCGAAGCCGAACGCCGTCCGCCTGACGTCGAATCCGGGCCTGCGGCCCTGCCGGGCCGTTCTGCGCGCCTGTATTCCCATCGCGTACCCACCCCTTGTCCGTTGCGGTCATCTCAAGATCACTTACGTGTGCCCCACGGCCGCCGGTTGACGCCCCGTCGGAGGAAAACCCGGTGGCCGGACCGGGACATGAGTGTTCGGATGCGCGCATGGAACCTGATGAGATGCTGGCCCTCTTCGATCACGAGATGCGCGAGCACGCCCGCCCGGACGGCCCCGGCACGCGCGTCGAGCGGGTCGGTGACGTCGTACGGCAGACCGGTGGCCCGGACGACTGGAACGGCGTCGTGTGGACCGCTCCGGACCTCTCCCCCGCCCGCGCCGAGTCGGAGATCGCGGCGCAGGTGGGGCACTACACCGCTCAGGGCGTCGGCGAGTTCGAGTGGAAGCTGTACGCACACGACGGCCCGGCCGGCCTGGGCGCCCTCCTCGCCGCGGCCGGGTTCGAGCCGGAGCCGCCGGAGACACTGCTGGTGGCACCGGTCGCGGACCAGGCCGGGGCGGTGGAACTCCCCGACGGGGTCCGGCTGCGGAACGTGACCGACGCCGCAGGGGTGGAGCTGATGGTCCGGGCCCATGAGCTGGCCTTCGGCACCGACGGTTCGCGGCTGCGCCATCAGACCCTGGCCCGTCTCGCCGACGCCCCGCCGGACACGTTCGTCGCGGTGGTCGCCCTGGCCGGCGACGAGCCCGTGAGCTCGGCCCGGATGGAGATGCACCCCGGCACCGGCTTCGCCGGGCTCTGGGGCGGTGGCACGGCGGCCGGATGGCGAGGCAGGGGTATCTATCGCGCCCTGATCGCCCATCGAGCCCGTATCGCCTCCGCGCTCGGCTACCGCTTCCTCCAGGTCGACGCGACGGACCGGTCCGCCCCGATCCTGCGGCGGCTCGGCTTCACGGCCCTGAGCACGACGACGCCGTACGTGTACCGCACCGCGCCGTAGCCGCCACAAAAGGCGGAGCAAAGCGACATACCTACCATGATGTTGCTCATGCGTGCCTACGAGATGACAACTGAGAGAAATTGTTGGCACTGGGTGCCTTGCCACCTGTCACGCAGTGCCATACGTTGAAGGTGTCCGGGCGGCCGGCGTGCAGAGATCTCTCGTACGCCGGCTGTCCCCGCAGACCACGTGTCCGCGCGCCCGGACGCCTGCGTCACAGGCACCCCTTCTGCTCCACCGAGCAGGCACAGCGCACCACCACGCCGAACCGACGGCACACCTCCACACCGCACCGCTCCCCTGACCACAGGGGCCTCCGAGCGTTTCCCTCGACGCCGGAGACCCGATCTGCCGGAGGCATCACCGTGAAGGAAATCCTGGACGCGATCCAATCGCAGGACGGTACGGCCGCGGACTTCGCGGCCCTGTCCATCCCCGAGTCGTACCGCGCGGTGACCGTGCACAAGGACGACGCCGAGATGTTCGCCGGCGTCGCCAGCCGCGACAAGGACCCCCGCAAGTCCCTGCACGTCGAGGACGTGCCGGTTCCCGAGCTCGGCCCGGGAGAGGCCCTGGTGGCGGTCATGGCCAGCTCGGTCAACTACAACTCCGTGTGGACGTCGATCTTCGAGCCCGTCTCGACCTTCGGCTTCCTGGAGCGGTACGGCAAGCTCAGCGATCTGAGCAAGCGCCACGACCTCCCGTACCACGTCATCGGCTCCGACCTCGCGGGCGTCGTCCTGCGCACCGGGCCCGGCGTCAACGCCTGGACCCCGGGTGACGAGGTCGTCGCGCACTGCCTCTCGGTGGAGCTGGAGTCCTCCGACGGCCACAACGACACGATGCTCGACCCGGAGCAGCGGATCTGGGGCTTCGAGACCAACTTCGGCGGCCTGGCGGAGATCGCGCTGGTCAAGTCCAACCAGCTGATGCCGAAGCCCAAGCACCTCAGCTGGGAGGAGGCCGCGTCCCCGGGCCTGGTCAACTCCACCGCGTACCGCCAGCTCGTCTCGCGCAACGGCGCCGGCATGAAGCAGGGCGACAACGTGCTGATCTGGGGCGCCAGCGGCGGACTCGGCTCCTACGCCACGCAGTTCGCGCTGGCCGGCGGCGCCAACCCGATCTGCGTCGTCTCCAGCGACCAGAAGGCGGAGATCTGCCGGAAGATGGGCGCCACCGCGATCATCGACCGCAACGCCGAGGACTACAAGTTCTGGAAGGACGAGCACAACCAGGACCCTCGTGAGTGGAAGCGCTTCGGCAAGCGCATCCGTGAACTGACGGGCGGCGAGGACGTGGACATCGTCTTCGAGCACCCGGGACGCGAGACCTTCGGCGCCAGCGTGTACGTCACCCGCAAGGGCGGCACGATCGTGACCTGCGCCTCGACGTCGGGCTACAACCACGAGTACGACAACCGCTACCTGTGGATGTCGCTGAAGCGGATCGTCGGCTCGCACTTCGCCAACTACCGCGAGGCGTGGGAGGCGAACCGCCTGATCGCCAAGGGCAGGATCCACCCGACGCTCTCCAAGGTCTACTCCCTGGAGGACACCGGCCAGGCCGCCTACGACGTGCACCGCAACCTGCACCAGGGCAAGGTCGGCGTGCTCGCACTCGCCCCGCGCGAGGGCCTGGGCGTGCGCGACACCGAGCTCCGCGAGCAGCACATCGACGCCATCAACCGCTTCCGTAACGTCTGAGGTCTGCCATGACCGAACGTCAGAAGGACCGGCCGTGGCTCATGCGGACCTACGCCGGTCACTCGACCGCCGAGGCGTCCAACGAGCTCTACCGCCGCAACCTCGCCAAGGGCCAGACAGGTCTCTCGGTCGCCTTCGATCTGCCCACGCAGACCGGCTACGACCCCGACCACGTCCTCGCCCGCGGCGAGGTGGGCCGGGTCGGCGTGCCCGTCTCGCACCTCGGTGACATGCGGCGGCTGTTCCAGGACATCCCCCTGGAGCAGATGAACACCTCGATGACGATCAACGCCACCGCGATGTGGCTGCTGGCGCTCTACCAGGTGGTCGCGGAGGAGCAGGGCGCGGACCCGGACAAGCTCCAGGGCACGACGCAGAACGACATCGTGAAGGAGTACCTGTCGCGGGGGACGCACGTCTTCCCGCCGGTCCCGTCGCTGCGGCTGACGACCGACATGATCACGTACACGGTCAACCGCATCCCGAAGTGGAACCCGATCAACATCTGCAGCTATCACCTGCAGGAGGCGGGGGCCACTCCGGTCCAGGAGATCGCGTACGCCATGTCGACGGCCATAGCGGTCCTCGACGCCGTGCGCGACTCCGGCCAGGTGCCGGAGGAGAAGTTCGGCGCCGTCGTCGCCCGCATCTCCTTCTTCGTGAACGCGGGGGTCCGCTTCATCGAGGAGATGTGCAAGATGCGTGCCTTCGGCCGTATCTGGGACCGGGTGACGCGCGAGCGGTACGGCATCTCGGACCCCAGGCAGCGCAGGTTCCGCTACGGCGTGCAGGTCAACTCCCTGGGGCTCACCGAGGCTCAGCCGGAGAACAACGTCCAGCGCATCGTGCTGGAGATGCTGGCCGTCACGCTCTCCAAGGACGCCCGCGCCCGCGCGGTGCAGCTGCCGGCCTGGAACGAGGCGCTCGGGCTGCCGCGCCCCTGGGACCAGCAGTGGTCGCTCCGTATCCAGCAGGTGCTCGCGCACGAGAGCGATCTGCTGGAGTACGAGGACATCTTCGCCGGTTCGCACGTCATCGAGGCCAAGGTCGACGAGCTGGTCACCGAGTCGCTGGCCGAGATCGACCGGATCCAGCAGATGGGCGGCGCGATGGCCGCCGTGGAGTCCGGCTATCTCAAGTCGGAGCTCGTCTCCTCGCACGCGACGCGGCGGGCCCGGATCGAGGGCGGCGAGGAGAAGATCGTCGGCGTCAACATCTACGAGAGCACCGAACCCAGCCCGCTCACCGCGGACCTCGACGCCGCGATCATGACGGTGGACCCCGAGAACGAGGCCCGGGTCGTCGCCGCTCTCCACGAGTGGCGCGACAACCGCGACGAGGCCCGTGCCACCGAGGCGCTGACGGCCCTGAAGAAGGCCGCGGCGGGCACCGCGAACATGATGGAGGCGACCGTCGAGTGCGCACGGGCGGGCGTCACCACGGGTGAGTGGGCCTGGGCCCTGCGCGACGTGTTCGGCGAGTTCCGGGCGCCGACGGGTGTCTCGTCGGCGCCGGTGGCCGTCGCCGCGGAAGCGGGGACGCCGCTCGCGCTGGTCCGCGAGAAGGTCACCCGCACCGCCGGGGACCTGGGCGTCGGGCGACTGCGGCTGCTGGTCGGCAAACCCGGCCTCGACGGGCACTCCAACGGCGCCGAGCAGATCGCCGTACGCGCCAGGGACGCGGGCTTCGAAGTGGTCTACCAGGGGATCAGGCTGACGCCCGAGCAGATCACCGACGCCGCGCTGGCCGAGGACGTGCACTGCGTCGGCCTGTCCATCCTGTCCGGCTCGCACGCCGAGCTGGTGCCGGACGTGCTGCGCCGGCTGCGCGAGGCCGGTGCGCCGGACATCCCGGTGATCGCCGGCGGCATCATCCCCCCGGCCGACGCGCACGCCCTCATCGAGGCCGGCGTCGCCGCCGTCTTCACCCCGAAGGACTTCGGCATCACCGAGATCATCGGCCGTATCGTCGACGAGATCCGGAAAGCGAACAAGCTCGACCCTCTGGAGGTCCCCGCATGACCCAGCCCGTGAACCGTCTGCGCCCGCGCCGCTCCTGTCTCGCCGTACCGGGCTCGAACCCGCGGTTCCTGGAGAAGGCCCAGGGCCTGCCGGCCGACCAGGTCTTCCTGGACCTGGAGGACGCCTGCGCGCCGCTGGCCAAGGAAGGCGCCAGGCACCACATCGTCGACGCCCTCAACAACGGCGACTGGGCCGGCAAGACCCGGGTCGTGCGGGTCAACGACTGGACGACCCACTGGACGTACCGCGACGTCATCACGGTCGTCGAGGGAGCGGGACCCAACCTCGACTGCATCATGCTGCCGAAGGTGCAGGACGCCCAGCAGGTCGTCGCGCTGGACCTGCTGCTGACCCAGATCGAGAAGACGATGGGCTTCGAGGTCGGCCGGATCGGCATCGAGGCGCAGATCGAGAACGCCAAGGGCCTGGTGAACATCGACGACATCGCCGCCGCCTCGCCCCGCCTGGAGACCCTGATCTTCGGCCCGGCCGACTTCATGGCCTCGATCAACATGAAGACCCTGGTGGTGGGCCAGCAGCCGCCCGGCTACCCGGCGGACGCCTACCACTACATCCTGATGCGCATCCTGATGGCGGCCCGTACGCACGACCTCCAGGCCATCGACGGCCCGTTCCTCCAGATCCGCGACGTGGACGCCTACCGCGAGGTCGCGGGCCGTGCGGCGGCGCTGGGCTTCGACGGCAAGTGGGTGCTGCACCCCGGTCAGGTCGACGCGGCGAACGAGGTGTTCTCGCCCTCGCAGGAGGACTACGACCACGCCGAGCTCATCCTCGACGCCTACGACTGGTGCACCTCGGAGGAGGGCGGCAAGAAGGGCTCGGCGATGCTCGGCGACGAGATGATCGACGAGGCCAGCCGCAAGATGGCCCTCGTCATCGCGGGCAAGGGCCGCGCCGCCGGTATGCGGCGCACCTCCAAGTTCGAAGCTCCGGAGGCCTGATCATGCAGTTCGGACGCACCTATGAGGAATTCGAGGTCGGTGCCGTCTACAAGCACTGGCCCGGAAAGACGGTCACGGAATACGACGACCACCTCTTCTGCCTGCTGACCATGAATCACCACCCGCTGCACATGGACAGCAACTACGCCGAGAAGACGACGGATTTCGGAAAGAACGTTGTCGTAGGCAACTACATCTACTCGCTGCTGCTCGGGATGTCGGTGCCGGACGTCTCGGGAAAGGCGATCGCCAACCTGGAGGTGGAGTCACTGAAGCACGTGGCCCCGACCTTCCACGGCGACACGGTCTACGGCGAGACGACCGTGCTCGACAAGACGCCGTCGAGGTCCAAGAGCGACCGCGGCATCGTTTATGTCGAAACGAGGGGATACAAGCAGGACGGCACGCTGGTCTGCGTGTTCCGCCGCAAGGTGATGGTCCCCACCGCGACGTACATCAAGGAGCGCGGCGGCGAGCAGCCGGGCCGCCCCGAGACCGATCAGCCGACGAGCAAGAACGTGGAGAAGTAGCCATGAGCCGACTCGCGCAGACCGCCGGTCTGACGGATGTCCAGCAGGAGATTCTCTCCACGGTCCGGAGTTTCGTCGACAAGGAGATCATTCCTGTCGCGACCCAGCTGGAGCACCGCGACGAATATCCGACGGACATCGTCGAAGGGCTCAAGGAACTCGGCCTGTTCGGGCTGATGATCCCGGAGGAGTACGGCGGTCTGGGCGAGTCGCTCCTCACGTACGCGCTGTGCGTCGAGGAGATCGCCCGGGGCTGGATGAGCGTGTCGGGCATCATCAACACGCATTTCATCGTGGCCTACATGCTCAAGCAGCACGGCACACAGGAGCAGAAGGACACCTTCCTGCCGCGGATGGCGCTGGGCGAGGTCCGGGGCGCGTTCTCGATGTCCGAGCCGGCGCTGGGTTCCGACGTCTCCGCAATCTCGTCCAAGGGTGTGAAGGACGGCGACGAGTACGTCCTCGACGGTCAGAAGATGTGGCTGACGAACGGCGGGACGTCCACGCTGGTCGCCGTCCTCTGCAGGAGTGACGAAGGACACCCCGAGGGCACGGCCCCGCACAAGTCGATGACCACTTTCCTGGTGGAGAAGGAGGCGGGCTTCGGCGAGGTCCGTCCCGGTCTCACGATCCCGGGGAAGATCGACAAGATGGGCTACAAGGGCGTCGACACGACCGAGCTCATCATGGACGGACTACGCATTCCGGCCAATCGTGTGCTGGGCGGCACGACCGGCCGAGGTTTTTACCAAATGATGGACGGTGTCGAGGTAGGGCGGGTGAATGTCGCCGCGCGTGGCTGTGGCGTCGCACAACGTGCGTTCGAACTGGGTGTTTCTTACGCCCAGCAGCGCCAGACCTTCGGAAAGCCGATCGCCCAGCACCAGGCGATCCAGTTCAAACTGGCTGAAATGGCCACCAAGGTCGAAGCAGCGCATGCGATGATGGTGAATGCGGCACGCAAAAAGGACTCCGGGGAGCGGAACGACCTGGAGGCAGGGATGGCGAAGTACCTCGCCTCCGAGTACTGCAAGGAAGTCGTCGAGGACGCCTTCCGTATCCACGGCGGTTACGGCTTCTCCAAGGAGTACGAGATCGAGCGCCTCTACCGCGAGGCTCCGATGCTGCTGATCGGTGAAGGTACCGCCGAGATCCAGAAAATGATCATCGGTCGCCGACTGCTCGAGGAGTACCGGTTCCAGGGCTGATATGCCCCTTACGAGGTGATTTGGTGGCGAAGAACATCACACCCGGTCACCCCCGTCGGGAGCCTTTCAGCTGTCCGACTCGGCTGCTGGCTTGCCCAGTTGCCGCTCGCACCCGATAGCATCGCCGGAAAGCCGCCGTCCCCCCGTTGCCAGCGCGGCATCATCCGCTACGAAGGTCATCCATGCCCGACAGCCAAATCTCTGCATCCCGCGGCGGGGTCCGCCTTGCGCGCGGAGCATCGCCGTGGCTCCTCCCGACCGTCGCCACCGCGGCCCTCAGCCTCGCCCGGTCCCGCAGGTCCGGGCGCTGGGCGGCCGTGGCCGTGCCCACCACCGCGCTCGCGGCGGGCATGCTGTGGTTCTTCCGCGACCCCGAGCGCGAGATCACCCAGGGCCGCGTCATCTCGCCGGCCGACGGCGTGGTGCAGAGCATCATGCCGTGGAAGGACGGGCGCACCCGCGTCGCGATCTTCATGAGCCCGCTGAATGTTCACGTCAACCGGGCCCCGCTGGCCGGCACCGTGACCTCGGTGGAGCACATCCCGGGTGGGTTCGTCCCGGCGTTCAACAAGGAGAGCGAGAACAACGAGCGCGTTGTCTGGCACTTCGACACCGAGCTCGGCGACATCGAGATGGTGCAGATCGCGGGAGCGGTCGCCCGTCGCATCGTCCCCTACATCCCGCAGGGCACGAAGGTGGAGCAGGGCGAACGCATCGGTCTGATCCGCTTCGGCTCGCGCGTGGACATCTACCTTCCGGAAGGTGTCGATGTCGCGGTCGAGGTCGGCCAGGCCACGACCGCGGGGGTGACTCGAATTGACCGTGATTGATCCTGATACCCAGGCGGGCTGGGTGCCCGAGGCGGAGGAGCAGGACGACGCCGAGGACATGCCGCTCTCGATGAGGCTGTCGATAGCGGACACGCTCACCCTCGGTAACGCCACGTGCGGCTTCATGGCGGTGTACTTCACCACCACGGGGATCCTCATCCCGCACCTCACGGGCAGCGACGAGTCGGGCATGGCCAGGCACTCCGCTGCGACCGCGGTGATCCTCATGCTCATGGCAGCGGTGTTCGACCTGTTCGACGGGCTCGTGGCGCGCAAGCTGCGCTCCTCCCCGATGGGTGCGGAGCTGGACAACCTCTCCGACCTCATCAGCTTCGGCCTCGCACCGGCGTACTTCGTACTGGTGTACGGAATGGTCGCGGACGACGCACACCAGCGGGTGTCGGCGCTCGCGGCGATCGTGGTACTGCTGGCGGTGGTGCTCCGGCTTGCGCGGTTCTCGTGCGTGACCTTGAAGGACGGCATGTTCCAGGGCATGCCGAGCCCCTTCGGAGCGCTCACGGTCGTCTCGATCGTGCTGCTGGAGCTGCCCTTCGTGCCGACGCTGCTCGCGATCGTCGGAGTGGCGTGGCTGATGGTCAGCCGGGTCGAGTACCCGAAGCCGCGAGGTGTCCTCGCGGTGGCGATGCTCAGCTGGATCGTGGCCGCGATGGGGCTTCTCGCCGCGTGGGCGTTCGACGCCCCCGGGGGCCAGCTGCTCCTCCAGACCGGCTGTGCGCTGCAGGTCGTCCTCGGGGCGGTGATCCCGCTCTTCGCCACGGCGCGGCGGGTGAACACCTTCCGTGACAACCGGCGCGAGGCACGGGCGGCGCAACTCCCGTAACCGCGCGGAACGCGTTTCGACGAGGGCCCGGATGCTCCCCGCATCCGGGCCCTCGCGCATGCCCAGGCCCTCAGCGGGTGCGTCCCCGGGTGCCAGGGGGGACGCTGGAAGGCGTGCAGGACCATGCCGCTTCCGTCGCCGCCACCGGTTCGGGCACGGAGCTGCTGGACGGCGCCGTGGACCACCTGGTGCACGAGACAGGTGCGTCGGTGGCGATGCTCTACCTGCTGCCGGAGAACGGCAGCACGCTGCATCTGGCCGTGCTCGCCGGGGTGCCGGGCCAGCTGGCCACCCCGTGGACCCGTGTGCCGCTGTCCGCGCCGATGCCGGTGGCGGACGCCGTGCGGCTGGGCTGCCTGGTCTGGCTCGGCAGCCAGGAGGAGCTGGCGCACCGCTATCCGCGTGCCGCGCTCGTCCTGCCGTACGAGTTCGCGCTGGGCGCCGCCCCCATCCGTGCCGGCGCCGTCACACGAGGCGGGCTGGTGCTGCTGTGGCCCGGGTCGCACCCCTCGCAGCTGTCGCCCGTCGAACGTGCGGCCGTCGTCAGAGGCTGCGACGGCATCGGCACACTCCTGCGACAGGCCGAGGCCGGGGGCTATCCGGTGCTTCCGGGAATCCAGCCCCGGGTGCTTCCCGCACCCCAGCCGCCCGACCCCGCTCCGGCCGAGGCGGCGGCCACGGCGGGATTCATCCAGCGGCTGCCCGGCGGGAGCTGCTCGCTGGCGCTCGACGGGACCGTCACCTACCTCAACGACGCCGCCGCGTCGCTGCTGGGAGCCCGGGCGGACGACGTATGCGGCACACTGCCCTGGGTGTCGCTCCCCTGGCTGCACGACCCCTCTGTCGAAGATCACTACCGGGCCGCCGTCATCAGCCGGCAGCACACGATCTTCACCGTTCTCCGGCCGCCGGACCAGTGGCTGGAATTCCACCTGTTCCCGGACGCCACCGGGATCAGCGTCCGGATCGTGCCCACCTCCGAGCCCGGCCCCACGGAGGTCCCGCCCCCGACGCTGCCGCCCCCCGCGGCCGTGCCCAGCCGGGCCACCGCCCTGTACCACCTGATGCACCTGGCGGCGACGCTCACCGAGGCGGTGGGCACCCAGGACGTGATCGAGCTGGCCGGAGAACAGGTGATGCCCGCCTTCCGGATCCAGACACTGATCATCATGACGTCGGCGGAGGGGCGGCTGCGGGTCGAGGGCCGCCTGGGCAGATGCCCCACCCTCATGGACCGCTTCGACGGTGCGCCCCTGAGCTCGCCCACACCCGCCGCGCACGTGCTGATGCAAGGCGTCCCCGATTTCTATCCCACCTTCGCCGAGCTGCACCGCGCCTATCCGTCGGCGGGCCTCCGCGACGCCGTGGCAGCCTGCGCCTTCCTCCCGCTGATCGTTTCCGGACGTCCGATCGGTTCCCTGGTCCTCGCCTACGACCGGCCGCATCCCTTCGAACCCGAGGAACGCGCCCTGCTCACCTCGATCGCGGGGCTGCTCGCCCAGGCACTGGACCGAGCGCGCCTCTACGACGTCAAGGACCGGCTCGCGCACAGTCTGCAGGCCCACCTCCTGCCCCACACCCTGCCCGGGATCGCCGGTCTCGACGTCGCGGCCCGCTATCTCCCGGCCACCCGGGGCATGGGGATCGGCGGGGACTTCTACGACCTGATCCGGCTCGACGACACCACGGCCGCCGCGGCCATCGGCGACGTACAAGGGCACAACGTGAACGCCGCCGCGCTGATGGGGCAGGTCCGCACCGCCGTGCACGCCTCCGCCGGCGCGCCGCCCGACGAGGTCCTCGCCCGCACCAACCGTCTGCTGACCGACCTCGATCCCGGCTTGTTCACCAGCTGTCTCTATGTGCACCTCGACCTGGCGGGGCACCGCGCCTGGCTGGCCACCGCGGGCCATCCCGGACCGCTGGTGCGCCAGCCCGACGGACAGACCGAGGTACTCGACCTGCCGCCCGGTCTCCTGCTCGGCATCGACCCGGCGTCCCGCTACCCGACAACCGAGATTCCGCTGCGTCCCGGTGCGGCGCTCGCCCTGTACACCGACGGGCTCGTCGAGGCGCCGGGGGTGGACTTCGACGACGCCACCGCGGAGCTGGCCGCGCTCTTCGCCCTGGCCCTGGACCAGGGCATGGAGTCCGTCGCCGACACGCTCGTGCGGTACGCGAAGCGGGCCACGCCCGGCACCGACGACATCGCGCTGCTGCTCATCAACGCCCTGCGGCGAGGCGTCTGAGGACGACCGGGTCCGCGCGGCGGCGGCACCGGGCCGGTTCAGGAGGCGTCCACCAGGCGGTCCAGCGTCGGCGCCAGGACCGGGGCGAGCGCCTCGGCGTAGGCCTCGGAGAGATGGCTGTCGTCGCGGTGGACGGCGGTGTCGCCGACGACCACGGGGCAGAAGCCGGTGCGGGGCGCGCAGACCCAGGGGGTGGGGTCGATGACCGCGGTGTCCGTCGCGGACGCGGCGGCCCGGACGGCTCTCCCGCGCGTCGCGTCATGGATGGCGTCCGGCAGGTGGTTCGCGCAGGCGTGCAGCTGGAGGGAGTTCCTGGCGGCGCAGTCGACCGGGTCGCCCTTGGGCCAGGGGGTGTCCAGCAGGGCGGCGACCCGGGTGCCGGAGGCGCTCAGTTCACGGAAGGTGCTCTCGAAGCCGGTGGTCCACCGGCGGAGGGGGTCGGCGGCGGGGCGCGCCGGGTCTCCGGCGTCCGAGGAGGAGGCGACGACCAGGTCGGGGCGCAGGGCCCGGATTCTCGCCACGGCGTCGGAGCGCCAGGTGTCGCAGGCCGTGTACGGCTTGTGGCCGTACACGGTGGTCAGGTCGGCGACCTTGCAGGAGGCCTTCGTCAGTGAGACCAGCTTCCAGCCGCGTGTGGTCGCGAGCCGTTGAAGGGCGGGGAACCACTGTGCCGCGTGGGAGTCGCCGAAGAGGACGACCGTGCGGGAGGAGGCCGGGTCGCCGTAGACGCAGGGCCGGGTGCCGGTGGCGGCGCGGTCGACGTGGCAGCCGTCCCGGTAGACCGCGGAGCGGGAGGACTTCATCTCCGGCAGGGACGGGGCGAGGTTGCCCGGCAGGGCGGTGGGGGCCGATGCGAGCAGTCCGGTGAGCCGGGCCTCGGGGTCCGGGGCCTCCGAGAGGGCGTGCGCCAGGTCGGGTGCCGGGCCGCCCACCTCGATCGTCGGCGGGACCGCCGCCGCCGTCAGGGACAGCGCCCAGGCTCCGGCCGTCAGCGCCGCTCCGAGGACCAGGGCCCGGCGGGGGCGTCTGCGGAAGGCCCGGTGGAAGCGGACCGGGTTCTCGACGAGGCGCAGGGTGAGCCACGCCAGGCCCAGCGCCGCCGCGCACAGCCCCAGCGCGAGGGGCACGCCGGCTGTACCGTCCGCGCGGCCCAGCGCCGCCGGGGCTATGACCAGGAGCGGCCAGTGCCACAGGTACCAGCCGTACGAGAGTCCGCCGAGCCACACCAGCGGGCGCCGCCCGAGCAGCCACCCGGCGCCGTGCGGGGCGGGCGCACAGCCGCCGGCCAGGAGGAGTACCGTGCCGGCGACCGGCAGGAGGGCGTGGTAGCCGGGGTAGGGCGTCCCTTCGTCGTACCGGACCGCTGCCAGCGTGACGCAGGCCAGGCCGAGCCACGTCAGCGGGGCCGCGAGTGCGGGGCGCAGCCGTTCCAGCCGACCGGTGACCAGCGCCAGGAGGGCGCCGGCACCCAGTTCCCAGGCCCGGGTGAGGGAGTTGAAGTACGCCCATGGCGCCGAGGCGTCCGTCACGAGGACGCCTGCCGCGAACGAACCCAGGCAGAGTGCTCCCAGCAGCATCGCGACAGGGCGGCGCCGGCCGCGGGCGACCCGCAGGACGAGCAGCAGGAGCAGCGGCCACACCAGGTAGAACTGCTCCTCCACGGCGAGGGACCAGAAGTGCTGGAACGGCGACGGCGGGCTGTTCTGGGCGAGGTAGTCCGTACCGGCCGCGGCCAGCCGGAAGTTGACCGCGTACAGCGCGCTGGCAAGAGCGTCGCCCGCGTACTCGGCGAGCCGGGCCTTGGACAGGAACAGCCACGCCCCGCCCAGTGTGACGGCGATGACCAGGGACGAGGCGGGGAGCAGCCGCAGTGCCCGGCGGGCGTAGAAGGAACGCACCGACACCCGCCCGGTGGTGGTGAGTTCCCGCAGCAGCAGCGAGGTGATGAGGAAGCCGGAGATCACGAAGAAGACGTCGACCCCGATGTAGCCGCCACCGACCTGGGTCACACCCGCGTGGGAGAGCACCACCAGCCCGACTGCCACCGCGCGCAGCCCCTGGATGTCGAGCCGCGGTGCGTGGCGACCCTGCGGTGACGGTGGTCTGCCGCTCGCCGGGGCGGTACGGGTCTCGGCGGGGGTGGTGCTCGGCATCGGGTGGCTCCTCGGGGCGGCAGACACGCTTCCGCCGGGAAGACCGCTCCGCCCGCCGCACGGGTTCCGCCCGCGTCGCCCCGCTTCGCCTGACCGGCGAAGGTTCAACCGCGGGATACCGGCGGTTCACCCTCGCGCGGCCGGGCTCCGCGGAACGTCTTCGCACGATGGGTGCCCTGAGATGCCGAGGCGGTGGGGTTCATCGGCACCCCAGGGCGTTCAGGGGGCGGTGCGGACGGCGCGGCCGTGGAAGACCGGCCCGGTCGCGTCGAAGCCGAACCGGTCGGCACAGGTGAGCCGTACCCCGTTGCCCTGCTTGTCGACGATCCGGCCGCCCTCGGTGTGGAGCCGGTCCGTGCCGGTGCCGGCCGCGGCCTCCGTACACGCCGCGGGGGCGGGGTCCTGGCCCGTCGGCTGCGCGGCGACCGGACCGGACAGCGCCATCAGCAAGGCTGTCGCGATGATGGCGGCCAGGACCGGGCCCAGCCACTTTCTCGTCGGTGACTTCATCCGTCGTCGCCCTTCAGGGGGTGAGGCGGGCACAGGCCTGGGAGCGCTCCCATGCATTACTCATATGAAGCCAGCACGATGACAGGCGTGTCAATGGACATGTCAAACTTCACTTCTTGAAGGCGCGACGCGGTAACCGCGACGGTGACGCTCACCGGGACACCGGTCCGCTACCTGCGCCTGAGGTTCACCGGGAACACCGGCTGGCCGGCGGGTCAGCTGTCCGAACTGGAGGCCTGCACGCACGGACCGCACCCCGGACACACCGACGGGCCCGGCCTCCGCGGCCGGGCCCGCCCTGGTGCGGGGAGGTCAGGGCTTGAGCGTGAACGACTCCGCGGCCGGGGCCACTTCGGCCGGGCGGACCACCTTGAGGCCTCCGGGCGTCTTGGCGTCCGGCTTCATGACGACGGTCTCACGGGTGGAGGGCGCCGACGGGTCGGTGAAGTCGTGCGAGATCCCGAAGTCGGCGCCGAAGTCCTTGATGGTGAGCAGGGCCTTGTCGACACCTTCACGGGTCAGGTCCTTCGACTCGCAGGCCTTCTTCAGTGCCTCACCGAAGACGGTCGCCGCGTTGTATCCGGCGATGACGCCGTTGTCGAGGCCGTCCTTCGGGTACTTGGCCCCGTAGGCCTTGGAAAGCTTCGCCGGGCCTGCCGCCGCATCACCGATGGGCAGGGTGGAGGAGCCGATGTAGTAGTCCTTCTGCAGGGCGGCGCCCGCCTGGGTCGCCAGGAGCTGCGGGGCGTACGCCGAGTTGTTGCCGACGACGGGGACGTCGAAGCCGGTGGCCGCGGCCACGCCGACCAGGGAGGCCGCCTGGCGCGGTCCGGCACTGATGACGACCGCCTTGACGCCGGCCTGCTTCAGTGCGGAGACCTGGGCGGTCATGTCGTTGTCGGTCGGCTTGATCTTCTGCTCGACGACGGTGAGGCCGGCTTCCTGAGCAGCGTGCTTCGAGCCGGCCAGGGCGTTCTCGCCGTAGTCGCCCTCGAAGTAGACGTGGCCGATCTTGTCGCCCTTGGCGATGCGCTTCTCGTCGAGCAGGAAGTCGATCAGGTTGATCGTCTCGACGTCGTACGTGGCGCCGATGACGCGGACGTACTTGGATCCGACCAGGTTCGCGGACCATGCCTGGGGCAGGACGATGGCCTTGTCCTGGCCGTCGATGCGCGACTCGACGGCGGAGACGAACGGGGAACCGATGAACTGGGTGAAGCCCAGCACCTCCGGTTCGAGCTCGGTGTAGGCACCGATCGCCTTCTGCGGGTCGTATCCGTGGTCACGGACGGTCAGTTCGATCTGCCGGTCGCAGATGCCTCCGGCCTTGTTGGTCTCCTCCACCCAGAGCTGCTGGGCCTGGGTGACGCTCTTGCCGAGCGAGGCGTAGACCCCGGTCATGTCGGTCAGGGCCCCGAGGGTGATCTTCGAGTCGGTGACGCCCTCCCCGGCCTTCACACCGTTCTTGTCCGCGGCGCCGTCGTCCGACGACTTCGCCTTCTCGCTGCATCCCGCGAGGGTGAGGGTGAGAGCCGCCACAACGGCTCCGACAACACGTAGCTTCATTTCTTCTTCTCCCCTGGATTCTTCAGACGCGCAATGCCGCCGGGCAGGAACAGGACGACCGCGACGACCGCGGCGCCGTACAGATAGCGGGACGCCTCGCCCGGTGCGATGCCGCCCGTACCAGGGGCGGACACCAGGGGGAGGGAGTCGCTGTAGTGGGTGAGCACCTGCGGGAGCAGCGACACGAACGCGGCGCCGATGACGGCTCCCGCGACGCTGCCCAGCCCGCCGATGACGATCATGGCGAGGTATTCGAGGGACAGGATCATGCCGAAGTACTCGGGCACGGTCCGCTGGAAGACCAGCGCGAGCAGGACACCCGCGAGGCCCGCGTACATCGAGGACAGGACGAAGACGCCCGCCCGGTACCGGGCGACCGGCACCCCCATGACGCCGGCCGCGATCCGGTGGTCCCGGATGGCGTTGAGTGCCCTGCCGGGCCTGCCGCGCAGCACCCCGCGGGCGAAGAGCCCGCCGGCCAGCAGGGCGGCCAGCCCGAGGTACCAGAGCTTCTCCGACGACTGGAAGGGCACTGCGGCGACGACCACTTCGGCGTCGTCGAAGGTGAACCCGAAGAGCGAGAGGGGCGGCACCGGACGGCCGTTGAAGCCACCGGTGAGCGAGCCCGCGTTGAACAGCACGTGCTGGCCGATGAAGATCAGCGCGAGCGTGGCGATACCGAGGTAGGCGCCGCTCAACCGCCCGGCGATGGGGCTGAAGAGCCCTCCGGCCGCGCCTGCCAGGAGCACGGCCAGGACGGCCGCGAGCCAGGTGGGCAGTCCCAGGCCGGTGAGGGCGTGCCCGTTCTCCGTGCTGCTCTCACCCCCAAGGATGCAGTAGCCGTAGGCGCCCACGGCGAGGAAGAACGCGTGCCCCATGGAGAGCTGGCCGGTGGAGCCGGTGAGCAGGTTGAGCCCGATGGCCCCGATCGCGGCGGCCATGGCGAACAGCCCGGCCTGGAGCCAGAACCTGTCCAGGTAGAACGGGAACAGGAGGAGCAGCACCGAACCGGCGAGCCAGAGGTACGGGGCGGGCCGGCGCAGCCGGCCGGTGAACGACGCTCCGGCGGCGGGTGCTGCCTCCGTGACGTCCTTGACGGCTTCAGACACGGGACAGCTCCTTCGTACCGAAGAGGCCCGCCGGCCGGACGAGCAGGACGACCACCATCACCAGGTACGGCGCGAGATCACCGATGCCGCGTCCGAGGAAGGAGAGGTCGCCCTGGTAGCCCGTGGCGAGTGACTCGGTGACTCCGACGACGAGACCACCGACGAGTGCCCCGGTCGTCGAGTCGAGGCCGCCGAGGATCGCGGCGGGGAACGCCTTGAGGGCGGCGAGTGAGGTGGCCCGTTCCAGGCCGGGGGTCGGGAACACGGTGAGGAAGAGCGCGGCGACGGCGGCGAGTGCCCCCGCGACCGCCCAGGCGGAGAGGGAGACCCGGCCGAGGCGGATGCCCATCAGCGCGGCGGTCTGCGGGTTCTCGGCGGCGGCCCGCATGGAGACGCCCCACGAGGTGAAGCGGAAGGCGAGCAGGAACACCGTGATGAGCATCCCCGCGACGAGGAAGGCCGCGATGCGGGTCTCCGCGAGGGTGACTCCCCCGATGGTGACGACGTCGTCGCCCCACGGGTCGCCCAGCGACATGACGTCCGTCCCCATGCGCCGGACGATTTCGGTGGTGAGGAGGATGTCGACGCCGATGGTGACGATGGCGAGGACGCTCTGGTCGCTCCCCCGGTAGCGGCGCATGACGAAGAACTCGACCGCCGAGCCGACGACGGCGGCGCCGGCGATGCCGACGCCCAGGGCCGGCCAGAAACCGATGTCGTCGTGGAGCACTGCGGTGACGTAACCGCCCGCCAGGAGCAGCGAGGCGTGGGCGAAGTTGACGACCTCGGTCGCCTTGAAGATGACGACGAAGCCCAGGGCGATCAGTGCGTAGACCGACCCTATGGAGAGGCCGCCGAGGAGGAGTTCGATGAAGGTGGTCATTCCTGTGCCCCCAGGTAGGCCCGCACGACGGCCGGGTCGTTCTGCACCTCGGCGGGCGTGCCACCCGCGATCCTGCGTCCGAAGTCGAGTACGGTCACGGCGTCCGCGAGCCGCATCACCACCCCCATGTCGTGTTCGACCATGACGATCGAGATGCCGAGGCTGTCGCGCACCCCCGCGACGACGGCCGCGGTGCGGCGGCGCTCGTCGGCGGTCATGCCCGCGATGGGCTCGTCCAGGAGCAGGACCTCGGGCTCCATGCACAGGGCGCGGCCGAGCTCGACGAGCTTCTGCTTCCCGTACGGGAGGGCGCCTGCGGGGAAGTCGAGTTCCTTCTCCAGGCCGATGAACTCCGCGATCTCACGCACCCGTTCGTGGTGCCGGCGGGCCTCACGCGTCGCGGAGGGCAGCCTCAGTCCCGAGGCCAGGAATCCGGCGCGGGTGAGCCGGTGCCGGCCGAGCATGAGGCTCTCGGCGACGGTGGCGTGCGGCGGCAGTGCCAGGTTCTGGAAGGTGCGGGCGACGCCGAGGTCGGCGATCGTGTGCGGGGCGAGACCGGTGAGTTCGGTGGAACCGAGGTACACGCTGCCCGAGGTGGCGCGGTAGACGCCGGAGAGCACGTTGAACGTGGTGGACTTTCCCGCGCCGTTGGGTCCGATGACCGCGTGCACGCTGCCCGGTTCGACGGTGAAGGACACCGCGTCGAGCGCGGTGAGGCCGGCGAAACGCACGGTCACGTCGCGCACGGCGAGAGGCGCCGGAGCGGTCGTCACGCGGACCACCTGCTCAGGGTGCGGGTGACGCCTTCGGCCTGTGCGGCGTCCTCGGCGGCCGTCTCGTCGACGACACCGAGATAGCGCCGGCGCACCTCGTCGGAGGCGGCGAGTTCGTCGGCCGGGCCGTCGAGCGCCACCTCGCCGACGTCCAGGACGTACGCCGTGGAGGCGAGCCGCAGTGCGATGGCCGCGTTCTGCTCGACGAGCATGACGGAGGTGCCGCCCGCGTTGATCTCCTGGATCGTCTCGGCGATCCTGGCCGCCATCAGCGGGGCGAGCCCGAGGGACGGCTCGTCGAGCAGCAGCAGGCGGGGTGCGGCCATCAGGGCCCGGCCCATCGCCAGCATCTGCTGCTCACCGCCGGAGAGCAGACCGGCCCGCTGGTGCGCGCGCTCGGCGAGCACGGGGAACAGTTCGTGTACGCGCTTCAGAGCGGCGGCCGCCGCCTTCCGGCCGCCGCGTGCCCCGAGGGCGCCCGCCCGCAGATTGTCCGCCACCGTCATCCGGGCGAACACCTGGCGCCCTTCCGGTACCTGGATCACTCCCGCCGCCACCACCTGGGCGGGGCGGAGCCCGTCCAGGGGACGGCCGTCGAAGCGGATGGTGCCCGTGCCCGTGCCGCGGTGGAAGCCGAGGGTCCGCGATACGGCCCGCAGCAGCGTGGTCTTGCCGGCGCCGTTGCCACCGAGTACAGCGGTGATCGCGCCGGCCGGCACGTCGACGGAGACGTCGCGCAGTGCCCGTACCGGGCCGTAGCCCACGGACAGTTCGCGGATCTCGAGCGTTGCCATGCGTCCTCCTCCTTCCGACTGGTCGTTGTGGTGCCACAGACCAGCAGTGGGCGCGGCGCGCGTCCACGGCCCCGGGCGCAATCGCTGCGGGTGACCAGTCTTCGAAGGGCCCGGTTGTGCGTGTGCACAGAGGGAGGTGATGCGCGGCCCTCCCCCGTGCGGCCGGTGGCATCCTCACCAGCCATGAGCGGGTCGGGTCCTGCCAACTGGGTCCGGCCTGTTCCGGACGAGGGGCCCCTGGCTGCGGAACGGAGCGAAGACATGCGGCGGCGCGGTGACGAGCAGGGCCGGGCACTGCTCGACGCCTTGCTGGAGGGCCGGTCGGAGCCGGGCCTCGCGGCGCGCGCGGCGAGCGTTCTCGGTCTGCCGGAGCGGGGGCGTTACGCGGTGGCGGTGGTGCGGGCGGGCGAGGGCGGGCCGGTGTGCGTGGCGCTGGAGGCGGAGGGGCTGCGGTGCTTCCTGCGGGGACGAGGAGACCGCGAGACGGTCGTCGTCGCGCTGGGTGACCGGGACCCGGAGGCGCTCACCGCCCTGTTGGTGCGGTGTCCGGGCCCCGGCGGTGTCGGCCCGGTGGCTGACGGCCTGACGGGGCTGGGGGCCGCGCTCCGGCTGGCGGAGGTGGCGCTGCTGACGTGCCCGCCGGGCACGGCGGAGATCGTCCGGCTGGAGGAGCGGCTGCCCGCGGCGCTGGTGGTGAGCCAGCCTGAGCTGGCCGCACGGCTGGTCGCCGATGTCTTCGGCCCGCTGCTGGCGCTCGATCCGGCGGACCGGGCGCTGCTGGTGCGGACGCTCGAGGCGTGGCTGGAGTGCGGGGGGTCGGCGGGGCGGGCGGCCGGGCGGCTGTACTGCCACCGCAACACCGTGCTCAACCGGTTGCGGCGGCTGGAGCGGCTGACCTCGCGGTCCTTGTCACGGCCGCGTGAACTGATCGAGATGACGCTGGCGCTGGACGCGTTCACGCTGACGGCACCGCAGCCGTGAGGGGTGCCGGCCGACCGGCACCGCGGCCGTGAGGGGCCGGCAGCCCCTCACGGCGGTGCGTCAGGACAGGAAGTCGCGGGCGATCGCCTCGGCCGCGCGTTCCAGCAGGGGGCCGGCCTGTGCCATGCAGACGGCGGGGTCCGGTTCCAGGTCCGTCAGTGCGTAGGCCCGGCGGATGCCCGCCTTGCCCAGGGCCTCCGGCGGCAGCGCGAGGCGCCCGCAGACGGCGACGGCCTCCACTCCCGCGGCGCGCGCCGCGGCGGCGACGCCCGCCGGAGCCTTGCCGTGCAGGGTCTGCTCGTCGAGCGAGCCCTCGCCGGTGACGACGAGCGTGGCACGGGCCAGCGCGGGGGCGAAGCCGAGGACGTCGAGCATGACCTCGATGCCGGGCCTGAAGCGCGCGCCCAGCGCGGTCAGCGCGCCGTAGCCGATGCCTCCGGCGGCGCCCGCTCCGGGCAGCTCGGCGGTCTCGGGGCCCAGCACGGACGCGTAGTGGACGAGTGCCGCGTCGAGGACCGCGATGTCGTCCTCCGTGGCGCCCTTCTGCCGCCCGTAGACCTCGGGGGCGCCCTTCGGGCCGGTCAGCGGGTTGTCCACGTCGCTCGCCAGGATCAGGTCGATGTCCGCGATCCGGGGGTCGAGGCCCGACAGGTCGGCCTCGGCCAGCTCGGCGAGTCCGCCGCCGCCGGGGCCGACGGGCTTGCCGTCGCCGTCCAGGAAGCGGGCCCCGAGCGCGGCGAGCATGCCGGCGCCGCCGTCCGTCGTGGCGCTGCCGCCGACGCCGAACACGATCGTCCGGGCGCCCGCGTCGAGCGCGGCCGCCAGCAGCTCCCCGGAGCCGTACGTGGTCGCCGTGAGCGGGGCGAACTCGCCTGCGGGGAGGTGCTGGAGGCCCGAGGCCTCGGCCATCTCCACCACGGCGGTGGTGCCGCGCACCGCGTACGCCGCCGTGACCTGGTCTCCCAGCGGGCCGGTCACCCGCGCCTCGCGGCGCTCGAACCCGGCGGCCACCGCCGCCGCGACCGTGCCGTCGCCGCCGTCCGCGACGGGCAGGGTCTCGACCCGTACGCCGGGGACGGCACGCCGCAACCCGGCCGTCACTCGCTCCGCGACCTCCACGGCCGTCAGCGAGCCCTTGAACTTGTCCGCCGCCACGAGCACGTGGGGGGTCTCCATCACTGCTCCGTCCGTCACCTTGTATCCCTTTGCTTTCGAACAGGCAGTCGCGCCGCCCCGACCTTATCCGGACCACCCCTGATCTGCCCATGGCTGTCCGAAACCGCGTGGCCGGCCCCGCGGCGCCGTCAGTCCAGGCAGAACTCGTTGCCCTCGGGGTCGGTCATCACGATGAAGCCGGCGCTCATCGGAGGAGCGGGCTCGTCGCGGCGTACCCGCGTCGCTCCCCGTGCGACGAGCCGTTCGCACTCGGCCTCCAGCGCCGCCATCCGCTCCTCTCCCTGGAGTCCGGGGGCCGCGCGGACGTCGAGGTGGACACGGTTCTTGGCGGTCTTGCCCTCCGGGACCTGCTGGAAGAACACGCGCGGTCCGTGCCCCTCGGGGTCCTCGATCGCCGATCTCGAGTTGCGCTGCTCCTCCGGTACGCCGATCCCCGCGAGGAAGTCGTCCCAGGCGGCCAGGGGGTCGGCGCCCTCCGGCAGGTCGACCCCGGGCGGGCCGGGGTGGACGTAGCGCAGTGCGTCGCGCCAGAAGGACGACAGCGCCCGCGGGTCGTGGGCGTCGAAGGTGACCTGGAAGTGGCGGCTCATCGGCTTGCTCCGTTCGTAGCGGGATGCGTGTGGAGGCAGAGGCCGCGGCAGGCAGACCTCCCGAGGCGCCACGCGGCCGCACGCTCCGGATGTCCGGCACCGTCGGCCCGTCGATGTCCTCTGCGTCCATGGAATCAGCCTGGCACCCGTGGTGGCGCCGGACGCGGAAAAGCACTGAGCCGTGCCACGCGGAAATGCCGTCGCGGGTGCCGGCAGCCGTCCGTAGGCTCGGGCCATGACTCTCGTCGCGATCCTCAGCGGCGCCGGCGTCTCCACGGACTCCGGCATCCCCGACTACCGCGGGCCGCAGGGCCTCTGGCGGAAGGACCCGGAGGCGGAGAAGCTCGTCACGTACGACTTCTACATGTCCGATCCGGACATCCGGCGCCGCTCCTGGCAGATGCGCCGCACAAGCGCGACGTGGGGCGCCGAGCCGAACGGCGCCCATCGCGCGGTGGCCGCGCTCGAACGCTCGGGCACCCCGGTCCGGGTGATCACCCAGAACGTCGACGGACTGCACCAGCGAGCGGGGCTGTCCGCCCGCAAGGTCGTCGAACTCCACGGCACGGCGCACGAGGTGGTCTGCACCCGGTGCCACGCCCGGTCGGCCATGGCGGACGCGCTTGCCCGGGTCGGGGCCGGCGAGGCGGACCCGCCGTGCACGGTCTGCGGCGGGATCCTGAAGCCGGCGACGGTGATGTTCGGCGAGCGCCTGGATCCGCAGGTGCTGGCCGACGCCATGGCGATCACCAAGGCCAGCCAGGTGTTCATCGCCGTGGGGACGACGCTCCAGGTACAGCCCGCGGCGTCGCTGGCGGGGATCGCGGTGGAGCACGGGGCCCGGCTCGTCGTGGTGAACGCCGAGCCGACCCCGTACGACGACATGGCCGACGAGACCGTACGCGAACCGATCGGGACGGCCCTGCCGGCGCTGCTGGAGCGTCTCTCCTCGAAGAGCCGCGCCCTCTGACCGCGGGTCGGTCCGCCGGCGGGGCCGCCCGGCAGGCGCTCAGTCCTCCAGCCCGGCCCGGATCCGGCGGGAAGGGCTGAAGGCGTACAGGTCCAGGATCTCCGGGGCGTCCGCGAGGCCGGGCCCGCCCTCCGCCGCCCAGGCGGCGATGTCGGCGACGGCGTGCGGATCGTTGACCAGCCCCAGCCAGACGGGGCGGCCGCCCGCTCGGCGGCCCTCGGCCGAGGGCTGCACGACGATGACGTTGCCGTGCTCGCAGGCGTCCAGGCACTCCACCGCGCGCACGGTCGCGGCACCGCCCGCCGACTGCCGCAGTTGCGCGAGCTGCCCGGCGTGGTCCACTCCCGGGATCTTCCCGGTGCCGCAGCAACAGCCCCGGCAGACGCTCACCGTGGGCCGGGACGGGCCGGGTGCGGCGGCCTTGTGCGGTCGGCGGCTCATGCGGGTGCGCTCCCGGGGACTGGGTGGCTGATCACCGTAGGACTCTACCGAGCCGCTCGCCCACGGGTCCGGTGAGGTAGTGTTGACGGCTGCGAAGGGGAGTAGCCCTGCAAACCGGTCGTCGACACACTGGAACCTCCGGGTTCCCGGTGGCCGGGTCCGTGGATTACCGCGGACGGGCGAGACCTTCGGTCAGGTATGACACGTCCGCTTCCTGTGGGCGTTGCCGTCATGCCGGGCCGAGTGGTCCTCCGAAAAGCCCGAGCGGCGCTTCGCGGAAGTCCCGGAGCCCGGCTCTCACAGAAGGCCACCCGGAATGCATCTCGACCCCCTGGCGATCCTCACCGCCTTCGGGCTGATCTTCCTCGCGGAGCTCCCCGACAAGACGATGTTCGCCTCGCTGGCCATGGGCACGCGTATGCGCCCGCTCTACGTCTGGTTCGGTACGTCGTCCGCGTTCATCGTGCACGTCGCCATCGCGGTCGGGGCGGGCGGGCTGATCGGCCTGCTGCCCGACTGGATCGTCAAGGTGGTCTCGGCCGCCCTCTTCGCCTTCGGCGCCTTCATGCTGCTGCGCAGCGGTGGCGGGGACGACGACGAGGACGGGGAGATCAAGACCGTCACCGGCTTCTGGCCGGTCTACTCGACCGCCTTCATGGCGGTCTTCATCAGCGAGTGGGGCGATCTGACCCAGATCACCACCGCGAACCTGGCCGCGAGCAACGGCACCTGGTCCACGGCCGTCGGGGCGGCTGTCGCCCTGATGTCGGTGTCGGCGCTGGCGCTGCTGGCCGGGCGGTTCATCGCCAAGCGGGTGCCGCTGAAGACGGTGCAGCGCATCGGCGGGGTGTGCATGCTCGGTCTGGCGATCTGGTCGGTCGTCGAGATCTTCACGGGCTGAGCGCGCCGCGTGGCGGGCTGAGCGGAGTGGCCGGGCCGCGGGCCGCCCCGCTCAGAACAGGGCAGGCACCTCGCACGCGCTCCCCCGTTCGAAGGCGAGCAGCCGCTGCTTGCGGTCCAGTCCGCCGCCGTACCCCGTCAGGCTCCCGGAGGCTCCGATGACTCGGTGACAGGGCACGATGATGCCGACCGGATTCCGGCCGTTGGCGAGGCCCACCGCGCGGGATGCTCCGGGCTTGCCGAGCCGGTTAGCCAGCTCCCCGTAGGAGCGGGTCTCGCCGTACGGGATGCGTACGAGCTCGGACCACACCCCGCGCTGGAAGTCGGTGCCGTGCAGGTGCAGCGGGAGGTCGAACTCCTTCAGCTCGCCCGCGAAGTAGGCGTGCAGCTGGCGGACCGTCTCACCGAAGGGCCGGGCGTCGCATACGCCGAAGGTCTCCTCCGGCGGGCGGTGCCGCTGCCCGGTCATGTAGAGACCGGACAGCACGCCCTCGGTCGCGACCAGGGTGAGCGCCCCGTACGGGCTGTCGACGACCGTGTGCTGCCTGGTCGCGGTGGGTGTGGTGGTCATGGTCGTCCTCAGGTGGGCAGGTGGTTGATGGGGTGGTCGTCGGCGGTCCACAGATACTGCACCGCGTACGCCCGCCAGGGGCGCCATCGCGTGGCGGACGCGGTGAGGGCGGCGGGGGTGGCCGGGAGTCCTAGCTGTCCTGCGGCCCTGCGGATCCCGAGGTCGGTGGGGAGGAAGGCGTCCGGGTCCCCGAGGGCCCGCATGGCGATGACCTCGACCGTCCAGGGGCCGAAGCCCGGCAGCGCGGCCAGTTCCGCGCGGGCCCGCTCCCAGTCGGTCCCCTCGCCCAGCTTCAGGGACCCGTCGGCGAGGGCGGCCACGAGGGTGGTGAGTGTGGCGCGGCGGCTGCGCGGCAGGGCGAGTGTCTCGGGATCGAGCCCGGACAGCGCCTCGGCGGTCGGGAAGAGATGGGTCAGGCCGCCTTCGGGGTCCTCCACCGGCGTCCCGTGGGCGCGGACCAGCCGGGCGGCGTGGGTGCGGGCGGCGGCTGTGGAAACCTGCTGGCCGAGCACCGCACGTACGGCGAACTCCGCCGCGTCGACCGTGCGCGGCACCCGGCGCCCCGGGGCCGCGTCGACCAGCGGGGCGAGCAGCGGATCCGAGCGGAGCCTGTCGTCCACGGCGACCGGGTCGGCGTCCAGGTCGAGAAGTCTGCGGCAGCGGCTGATGGCCTGGGTCAGGTCGCGGGGGTCCGTGAGGGAGAGCCGGCAGTCGATGTGGCCGGGCTGCGGGGACAGCGCCACGATGCCGTGTCCGTGCGGCAGGGTGAGCGTGCGGCGGTAGGCGCCGTCGCGCCATTCCTCGACGCCGGGGACGGCGGTGGCGGCGAGGTGCCCGAAGAGGTTGCTCGGGTTGAGCGGGGCGCGGTACGGGAGCCGGAGCGTTATGGATCCCGGAACGACGGGCTTACGGGCCCCGCGTTCCGCCCGGGCGCGCAGTTCGCCCGGCGCGAGCGCGAAGACCTCCCGCACGGTGTCGTTGAACGTACGGATCGATGAGAACCCGGCCGCGAACGCGACCTCGGCCATGGGGAGTCCGGTCGTCTCGATGAGGACCCGGGCGGTCTGGGCGCGCTGGGACCTGGCCAGCGCGAGCGGGCCCGCGCCGAGCTCGGCGAGGAGCTGGCGCTCGACCTGCCGGGCGGAGTAACCGAGCCGGGCGGCCAGTCCCTGGACGCCCTCCCGGTCGACGACGCCGTCCTGGATGAGCCGCATGGCCCGGGCGACGGAGTCGGCGCGGGCGTTCCACTCCGGGGAGCCGGGGCTGGTGTCGGGCCGGCACCGCTTGCAGGCGCGGAACCCGGCCTGCTGGCATGCGGCGGCGCTGGGGTAGAAGGTCATGTTCCGGGCCTTCGGTGCCACGACCGGGCAGCTGGGCCGGCAGTAGATCCGGGTGGTCAGGACCGCTGTGAAGAACCAGCCGTCGAAGCGGGCGTCCTTCGACTGTACGGCCCTCACGCAGCGCTCGGTGTCGGTGTGCATGGTCCAAGCATCGGGCACGGGAGGGCCGGCCGGCTGGCGGAAATCCGACATCGACGTCGAGCGGCGATCCGGCACGGACGCACGGCCGCCGACGGCTCACCCACCGGCCCACCCACTCCCACCTGGTTCAGATTCATGAATGCTGATCACGTACACATCTATTGACGTGACCACGACACGCGCTTACGGTCCTGGAAAGCGCTTGCCCCCCACCCAGTGTGGCCCCGGCGGCCCGCCCTGTTCAGCAGAACGAACAGACAGGCTGCCGAACCAACCCGACCTGGAGACGATCGATGCAGAAGAAGAAGTCCGTCATCGCGTGTATCAGCCTGCTCGCCGGCTCGGCCCTCGCGCTGTCCGGCACCATGGCGCAGGCCACCACCACCCCCCACACGGCCACCGCGACGGGAACGGCCGGTGTCCCGGCGGCGCCGGCAGCCGACGCCTTGTACGTGGCGCCCGAGGGCAGCGAGGACGCGGCAGGCACGGAGTCGGACCCGACGACGCTCCCGTCGGCGATCAGCCGCGTCACCCCAGGCGGGACGATCTACCTGCGCGGCGGGACGTACGAGCACTCGGAGACGGTCACCATCCCGCCGGGCAACGACGGCACGTCCAGCGCCCGCACGACGCTCGCCGCCTACCCGGACGAGACCCCCGTCCTCGACTTCGCGGCCATGAGCGAGGACCCGGCCAACCGCGGGCTCGCCGTGAACGGCGCGTACTGGCACATCGACGGCATCATCGTCGAGCACGCCGGTGACAACGGGATCTTCGTGGGCGGCAGCAACAACGTCATCGAACATGTCGTGACGCGCTTCAATCACGACTCGGGACTGCAGATCTCCCGGATCGCCTCCGACACCCCCGACGACGAGTGGCCCGCCCACAACCTCGTCCTGAGCTCGGAGTCGCACGACAACGCGGACTCCGACGGCGAGGACGCCGACGGCTTCGCGTCGAAGCTCACCTCGGGCCCCGGAAACGTCTTCCGCCACACCGTGGCCCACAACAACATCGACGACGGCTGGGACCTCTACACCAAGTCCGAGACGGGCCCGATCGGCCCGGTGACCATCGAGGACTCCCTCGCCTACGACAACGGGACGCTGTCCGACGGGACCGTGAACTCCGACGGCGACCGCAACGGCTACAAGCTCGGCGGTGACGACATCGAGGTGGACCACATCGTCCGGCGCAACATCGCCTACGACAACGGCCACCACGGATTCACCTACAACAGCAACCCGGGCTCCATGACGGTGTCGGGCAACGTCAGCATCGACAACGCCGAGCGTAACTTCTCGTTCGACAAGGGCACTTCGGTGTTCCGCGACAACGTCTCCTGCCGCAGTGACGACGGCTCCAACGACAAGACCGTGGGCGACGCGGACAGCTCCAACCAGTTCTGGACCGGCTCGAACGGCTCGTCCTGCTCGGCGTACTCCGGTGCCATGGACTGGTCGTTCGCCTCGGACGGCTCCCTGGTCGTGACCTTCGGCGGCAACAAGGTGACGCCGTAGCCGACCTGCTGATCGAAACGCGACCACCTGGACGTGTACACGGCGATGGTGCGCGTTGACGCGCGAGGGCAGGGGTGGCATGTCCGGGCCTCAGGACATGCTGCCCCCGCACACCGTCCCCGGGGCCGGGGTGCGGCCCGTGCGAAGGTATCGGTCGACCGTCTCCGTGACGCAGTGGTTCTGTGGGTACGTGCCGTGTCCCTCCTCCTCGGCCGTCAGGAGCACGCCGACACGGTCGCCCAGGGCGCGGGCCATGTGGCGGGCGCCGGGGTACGGGGTGGTCGGGTCGCCCGTGCCGCCGACCACCAGGACGGGGGCCGCGCCGTCGGCGTTCACCTGGGGCGTGACGCGCTCGCCGTCGAACGGCCAGTCGTAACAGAGGTAGACGCCGGTGGACCAGGCCGCGCCGAAGACGGGTGAGGCGGCCTCGACGCGGGCCTCGTCCCTGTCGAGGCGTTCGAAGCCGGGGCGCAGGCTGGAGTCCGCGCAGGTGATGGCGATCTGGGCGGCGCGGCTGCTGTCGCTCGGGGCCGCCGCGCGGTCGGCGGAGCCCATGTCGTCCGCGCTCTTGCTCAGCGGACGGCCGTCGTTGTGGTCGAACAGCGCGGTGAGGGCCTTGGCGAGTGACGGCCAGCCGTCTGTGCCGAGGTCGAGATGGTCGCTGACGGTGTGCGCGAGGTCGTCGGCGTCGAGGCTCCTTCCGCCGCCGGCCGGAGCGGGCTCCTTCCCCAGGCGGTCGGCCAGACGTGCCATGCGTCGCACGGCCTCCTCGGGCCCGTCCCCGGTCGGGCAGTGGCGGATACGGGCCGCGCAGTGCACAGCGAACCGGTCGAACGCCGCCTGGACCGCCTTGACCTGCGACACCTGCTCCTCGCTGAGGTCCTCGGTCGGGTCGACGGGCGCTTCGAGGACGAGCCGTCCGACGTGTGACGGGTACAGGTGGGCGTAAGCCGCACCGAGCGCCGTTCCGTACGAGACGCCGAAGTAGTGCAGCCGCTCGTCGCCGAGGAGGTAGCGCATCAGGTCGAGGTCGCGCGCGGTGTGCGAGGTGCCGACGTACGGGAGGAGCGCCCCGGAGTGCTCGGCGCAGGCCTCGGCCCCGTCGAAAGCCATGTCATCCGCGGTCTTCCCGCAGCGCACCGGGATGGTCGCGCCAACTCCGCGCGGGTCGAAGGAGACCAGGTCGTAGCGGTCGAGGAGCGGCTCGTACTGGTCGAGGCGTTCGGGCAGTCCACTCACGCCGGACACTCCGGGGCCGCCGAAGTTGAGGACGAGCGAGCCGATGCGCCGGGCGTTCGGGCCGGTGGCCCTGCGGCGGATCAGGGCGACCTCGATCGTCCTGCCGTCCGGTTTCCGATAGTCGAGGGGGACCTTCATGGCAGCGCAGTCGTAGCCCGTGCGCGCGGAGGACGACGAGGTGCAGCGGGACCAGTGGAGTTGCTGGCCGGTGGTGAGCGCGGTGGGCAGACCTGTGGGTGGGTTGTTCGCGGTGAGCTCCGTACGCGGCTCCGCACTCCGGCCGGGAGCATCGCGCTGGAGCCAGCCGCCGACAGCCCCGATCGCGGCGAGGATGACCCCCACGATGATCCACGCACCGGCCGAAAGGCCCGTTCTGCGGCTTCGTATCGGATGTGCGTCACTCATCGGAATCCCCGCGCTCCCGCCCTCTGGACGCCCGCCCCGGGCCCGCATGCCCGTACCCGTGATCGCCGTGATCGCCCGGTCGTCGAATGAGTGCAGAGTACAAGCCGCCTCCGACAGCGGTGCTCCACACCGGCGACAGCGAGCAGTGGTGACGGCCGAGAGCTCGGTCGGGGCGTCAATGGCCTGCTGGAGCGGCCGGTCCGGCCCGCCTCACCTTCGGCCCGCCACCGCAGGCGGGCCGAAGGGCTGATGGACTCACGCCATGACGACTTCGCTGCCCCGCGTCCTGCGAGCCCTCGAGCAGTTCCATGCCGCCCGCCCCTGGGACCACAACGCCCACTACCACCGGTGGATCCTGCGCCGGCTCCCCAGACGGTTCGACAGGGCTCTGGACATCGGATCAGGTAGCGGTGACCTCGCCAGGCTCCTGGCCTCACGGGCCGGAGCAGTGCACGGTATCGATGTCGATCCCACGATCGTCGATCGCGCGCGGGAGCTCACAGACCCTGACGCCCCGGTGACCTTCGCTGTCGGAGATGCCTTGAGGGAGGTGCCGCCCGGCCCCTACGACGTCGTCACATGTGTCGCCGCCATCCACCACATGCCGTTCAGCGACGCCCTCACCTGCTTGCGTCAGGAGCTGGCACCTGGCGGAACGCTGGTGGTCGTCGGCGTGTATCGCCCGCGGTCCCGGAGCGATTACCTGATCGACGTCGTGGCCGTTCCGGCGAACATCCTCATGGCCTGGGTCAGGAACAAGGGCCGCAAGGCGCCACGGCCGGCCTCGATGACCGCCCCGACCGGACCGGCGACGATGACCTTCGCGGATATCGTTCGCGACGCCCGTCAGGCGCTCCCCGGTGCACGGCTGCGCCGACGACTGTTCTGGCGCTACACGCTGGTCTGGCACCGCCACCAGGTCGGCCTCGGCTTGGCCCGGGTCTGAAGGCACCGCACGGAGAGCGCCTGTTCCGTCAGGCATCCAGTACCCATCGCGTCCCCTGAGCTGGGGTATTGCGACGGTCGCAAGAACGGAGGGAGACTGTCAGCCGGGCATTGCATCGGACACGGAGACCTCCGTGGTGTGTTCCGGAACAGCTCCACCACACCCCCCGGTCTTCGCCTTGATCAAGCCCCCGTCTGAACAACGCTCGTGACCGATACATCCAGGACAAGCCGCCGACGTGCTGCTCGCGGGAACTGAGGGACTGCACAGATGATCGACGATCTCCCCGTCGGCCTGAGGGCCCGACACCTTGCCGAGGTTGACCATCCTCGCGTGCTCGCCGTACTGGACACGTGGTGGGGTGGCCTGAAGGGGGAGGCCGGCGCTGCTGAACGTGCGTTGTTGCTGCCCCGGTTGTACTTCCAGCACTTCACCACCACCAGTTTCCTGGTCGAACGCGGCAGTGGAGAAGTCGCCGCCTTCCTGGTCGGTTTCCTGTCACAGACAGAGCCCGGGACCGCCTACGTGCACTTCGTCGGCGTCGAACCGGCGTTGCACGGGCAGGGGGTCGGCCGCGCCCTCTATCGGGCCTTCTTCGCACTCGTACGGTCGCACGGGCGCCGTTCCGTGCACTGCATCACCAGCCCGGAGAACACCGCGTCGCAGGCATTCCACACCCGACTCGGTTTCACGGCCTCAGCCGTGAAACCGGACTACGACGGACCCGGACTCGACCGGGTGGCGTTCACCATCTCCCTTTGAGTGGGGCCGATGCGCTCCACCCGAAACGTGTGACGAGGACTGTGGCCGGCGGCTGTGTCCGCAACTTCCGGTACCGCCCCGGGATCAGGTGCCTTGGACGATCAACGCCCCACTTGAACAGGAGGGATGTCCGCCCCCCACAGCCTTCTGCGACTCACTTCGGTACCGTCCTTGCCATGACGACTGCCATGACCGGGACGGTCGATGACGTGAATGCCGGAAGCCTGCTGCGGGGCTGGCGCAAGCTGCGAGGCATCACCCAGCTCGAACTGGCCCTCAGAGCCGACAGCTCCGCCCGCCATATCAGCTTCATCGAGACCGGCCGGTCCACGCCGAGCCGGTCCATGGTGCTGCATCTCGCCGAGCACCTCGACGTTCCCGTACGGGACCGCAACGCGCTGCTCGTGGCGGCGGGTTACGCCCCCTCGTACCCGGAGACAGCGCTGACCGAGCCTGCGATGACGACGCTGCGGGCCGGACTGGACCAGCTGCTGGCCGCCTACGAGCCCTTTCCCGCCCTGGTGATGGACGGGATGTACGACGTGGTGGCCGCGAACAAGGGCGTGCGGCTGCTGCTCGACGGGGTGGCCGGTCACCTCTTGCGGCCGCCCATGAACGCCATGCGACTGACGCTGCACCCGCAGGGGCTCGCCCCACGGATCCTCAATCTGGGCGAATGGCGTGGCCACCTCCTGGAGCGGATGGAGCGGCAGGCCGCGCTGCGTTCATCCGAAGCGCTGCGCGACCTGTACGAGGAGGTGGCCGCCTATCCGGCTCCGGCGGGCGACGCGCCTGCCGGCCCGGACGAACGGGGTCCGGCGGCCCACCCGTACGCACTGCCCCTCCGGATCGAGGCGGGCGGCCGTCCGCTGTCCTTCATCTCGACTGCGACGACCTTCAACACACCGATGGACGTGACCGTCGCCGAGCTGGCGGTCGAGACGTTCCTGCCCGCGGACACGGAGACCGCCGCTGCCCTTCAGGCGGCCGGCTGAGAGAGGTCACGCACCCGGCAGGCGGTCCAGGAAGCCGGCGACGCCGCTGATGCGGCCGTCGTCGGCGAGCGTGATCACGTCGAAGCCGGCGGCGGGAGCGGACCCGTCGGCGGTGGAGACCAGGTCCCATGTGAAGCGCACCAGGTTGTGGTGGGCATCGGGCGTACCGGTGAGCTGGAACTCGAATCCGGGGAACTGCTGGTGGGCGCCCGTGATCGCCGCAGCGATCCCCTCGTGCCCCTTCGCCTCACCCAACGGGTCGGTGTAGGTGCCGTCCTCGGTGAACGCGGCAGCGACTGCCTTGGCCAGGTCCTCGGGGGTGGCAGCGTTCCAGGCGGTGAAGTAGCGCTCGACGGCGTCCTCGTGGATGGTCACAGCGGTGTCCTCTCGTCTCTGCGTGTGGGCCGGACGGCGGCTCACCGTCGGTGTGCCGCCCTTCCTTGTGCTCCGCAGCCTGTCGCACTCGTCGCAGAGGGTCGATTACCGCTGAGGTAATCACGGATCGGCTGCCGGGCGTTACGACTCACGCCGACCGCAGCCGCCGCCACACCGCCTTCGCCGCGTGGTGACCCGACATGCCGTGCACACCGGGGCCGGGAGGGGTGGCCGAAGAACAGAGGAAGACCGCCGGGTGCGCGGTGGCGTAAGGCACCCGGGCGAGCTTGGGGCGGATCACCGTCTGCAGCCCGGCGAACGCCCCGGTGGCGATGTCACCGCCGACGTAGTTGGCGTTGCGCACCGCGAGGCGGGGCGGTCCGGTGACGGCGCGGGCCAGGACCAGATCGCGGAACCCCGGGGCGAACCGCTCCAGTTGGCGCTCGATGACCTCGGTGGCGTCACCCTCCCAGCCGGACGGGACATGCCCGTACACCCAGAAGACATGGCGGCCCTCGGGGGCGCGGGAGGGGTCGACGATGCTGGGTTGCGCGGAGATCAGGAAGGGGACGTCCGGGTCGCGGCCGGCGACGGCGGCGCGCAGGGCGGCGTCGATCTCGGCGGCGGAGGGGCCGACATGGACCGTGCCGGCGCGCCGGGCCTCCTCCGCCGTCCACGGCACCGGGCCCGACAGCGCGTAGTCGATCTTGAAGCAGGAGGGCCCGTAGCGGTAGTGGTCGTAGGCGCCGCCGAGTCCGGCGATCCGGGCGAGCGCGGTCGGTGAGGTGTCGAAGACGTAGGCACGAGCGGGCGGGAGTTCGTCGAGGCGTCTGACCTCGATGCCCGTACGGATGGTGCCGCCCTGTTCGCGCAGGTAGGCGGCGAGGGCGTCCGAGATGGCTTGCGAGCCGCCGCGCGGCACCGGCCAGCCGTTCTCGTGCGCCGCGAGCGCGAACAGCAGTGCGATCGCGCCGGTCGCGAATCCGCTGGGCGGCGCGATGGCATGCCCCGCGAGGCCCGCGATCAGACCGCGCGCCTTCTCCCCCTTGAAGCGCCGGGAGATCAGCGTGGCCGGCTGGACGGCGTCCAGCCCGAAGCGTGCCCAGCGGTACGGGTCCCGGGGCAGGCCGTCCCACGGGGTGCGCAGGAAGTCCGCGGCGAGGGCGTCCCAGTGGCCGGTGTACGGCGCGACCAGTCTGCGGTAGGCGCCCGCGTCCTCCGGGCCCAGCGACATGGCCGTCTCCCCGACGGACCCGGTGAGTACGGCGGCGGAACCGTCCGGGAACGGATGGGCGAGCGAGAGCGGCGCCTGAAGCCATTCGAGGCCGTGCCGGGCGAGCGGCATCGCCTTGAAGGCGGGGGAACCGATGCCCAGCGGGTGCACGGCGGAACAGGGGTCGTGACGGAAACCGGGAAGGGTCAGCTCCTCGGTGCGGGCACCGCCCCCGACGGTCTCCCCGGCCTCGAACACCTCCACGGCGAAGCCTCGGCGGGCCAGCTCGACAGCGGCTGTCAGTCCGTTCGGACCCGCCCCCACGACGACGGCATCCAGCATCGATGGCACCTTCGGACTCCTTCGTCAGCCGATGGCCAGGGCACCCAGGATATTCATGGACGCCGACAGCCTGGTCCCGGGTAGCCTCCTGTCCGATGAGTAACGCAGATCTGTCCTCCCCCGCCGTCGCCGCGATGGCGTCCCGGCTCGTCCAGGTGTCCGGTGTCGAGGCCGTCGCCCTGGGCGGAAGCCGCGCCCGTGGCACCCATCGTCCCGATTCCGACTGGGACCTGGGCGTCTACTACCGGGGCGCTCCGGATCTGGGCGCCCTCACCGCACTGGCGTCCGAGGTCCAGGGATCGCCGGCCGAGGTGGCGGGCCCCGGCGGGTGGGGCCCCTGGGTGAACGGCGGGGCGTGGCTGACGGTGGAGGGTGTCGCCGTCGACTGGATCCTGCGCGATCTGGACCGGGTGGAGGCGGTGTGGTCGGAGTGCGGGGCGGGCCGCTTCGAGGTGGGGATCCAGCCCGGCCATCCCCTGGGCTTCTGGTCTCCGTGTTACGTGGGTGAGGTCGCCCTCGGCCGGGTGCTGACGGACCCGGGCGGCGGGCTGGCGTCCCTTCAGGAGGCGACGAGGTCCTACCCCGAGCCGCTGCGCCGCGCGCTGACGGGTGCGGCGTGGGAGGCGGAGTTCTCCGTGGCCTCCGCCCGGAAGTCGGCCCCGTCCGGGGACACCCTGCATGTCGCCCTCTGCCTGTCGAAGGCCTTCGGTATCCTCGCCCAGGCTTTGCACGCCCACCACCGCACCTGGTGCCTCAACGAGAAGGGTGCGCTCGCATCCGCCGCCGCCCTGCCGGACACCCCTGCGGACTTCACGGCCCGGGTGTCGGCCGCTCTGCGCGGTCTGGACGCGCCGGCGGTGGAGACGGCGGCCGGGGTCGTACGGGATGTTCGCGTTGTCCTGGACGGCAACTCCCCTGCGGACGGTGGTGTCCAGGGGCTTTCGGGCGGGTGAACTACCGGTGGCGCGCCCATGCAACCGTTCGAGGGTCGTGAGCGTCTTCCGTTGCGGTAAGTGATTGTGCCGGAGACGGCATTTTTCCATCGCACGCCCATGACGAGGGAACCTCTATGACCTATCCCCCCACCGGCCGCCGTCCTTCGCGCGCCGTGGTCGGTGTACTCGCCGCCGCCGCGCTGACCGGGCTCGCCTCCCTGCCCACCGTCGCCTTCGCCGCGGAGCCGGACCTCGGGATCGGGCCGCTGGCGCCGATCACGGGTGCGCACCCCGGCAGCGGCGTCGACGTGCCGTTCTCGGTTCTGAACAAGGGCACCGACGAGGTCGCGAAGACTTGGGTGACCTACTCCGTGACGTCGGGTCTCGGCACGGCCGACTCCTACGGGAACTGCCTCTACTCGACACAGTCGTCGGCCGACGAGGAGCCTGAGAAGACCCTCGCGGTGTGCGCGATCGAGCAGCCGCTGAAGCCGGGCGTCGTCTACGTGCCGGAGCAGCCTGTCGGGCTGAAGGCGCTGGACAACGCGCTGTACGACAACGTCCGCATGACCGTCGAGGCCACGGAGCCCGGGACGGGCGACGGCGGCGGGACGGACCCCGTGCCGGGCACGGGCGCTCCGCTGAAGCTGGTCGAGAAGGCTCCGGCGACCGACGCCGACCGGGCGAGCCACAGCGAGGACTCCGCGACCGCCGAGGTCACCGCGGTCAACACCGCCGACTTCGCGCTGACCGGCGCGCGGCTCAAGGGCAAGGTCGGCGACGAGGTCACCGCGTCGGTGAAGTTCCTCAACGAGGGCCCGGCCTGGGTCTACCGCGAGCCGGGCCAGGGCGCCGCGACCGTCGACGTCCGGATCCCCTCGGGAACCTCGGTCGTGAAGGCGCACGACTACTGCAGCCCTGTCACCGAGACCCACTACACCTGCGGCACCTCGCAGTCGTGGGTGGACGAGGAGGGTGGCGAGACCTACCCGTTCGTCCTCCGGATCGACAAGGCCGTCGAGGGCGCGACCGGGAAGGTCTCCTTCACGGGGGCGGACAGGCCCTTCGACACGAACGCGGCCAACGACACCGCGGAGATCGTGATCGATGCCGCTGCCGGCACCACCACGGCCGGCGGTTCGACAACGGGCGGCGGTTCGACAACGGGCGGTGCCACGACGGGCGGTTCCTCGACCGAAGGCTCCTCGTCCGCCGGCTCATCGTCCGAAGGCTCTTCGTCCGAAAGCTCTTCGTCCGCCGGCGGTACGAACACCACCGGTGGCTCCGACCCGAAGACGATGTCGGCCGGCAACCTGGCGGCGACCGGCTCCGACTCCACCATGCCCATGGTGGGCGCGGCGGCGGCGGCGCTGGTCGCGGGCGGCGGCATCTTCTACGCCGTCCGGCGGCGTGCATCTGCCGGCAACTAGCACGACGAGGATCAAACGGGCTGTGGCCGGTGCGGGACTCCCGCACCGGCCACAGCTCTCAGTCCTGTCCGCCGGACCGCAGCGCCTGAAGGATCTTCTCCGCGGTCGCTCGGTCCCTGGCCGCGGTGAACGGCAGGTCGTTTCCGCCGGTGATCCGGTAACGGGCGCCGGAGAGCGTCGACTGCACGCCGCCGGCCTCGGTGACCAGGAGCAGCCCTGCAGCGTGGTCCCACGGGAACTCCCAGTTGAACGCCACCGCGTCCTGCGCGCCGCAGGCGACCGCGAGGTACTCCAGCCCGGCCGATCCGCACGCACGGGCGTCGATGCCGTCGGTCCGCAAACCGAGCAGGGCGCGCTTCTGGGCGTCGGAGGTGTAGTCGGGGTGGGACATGGCCACCTTGAGCACCGCGCCCGGGGCCGGGGAACCACTCTGCAGAGCCGTGCCGTTGAGCGTGGCGCCGTGGCCGCGTACGGCGACGGCCATCTCGTCGAGGACGGGGGCGTACGTCCATGAGGCGTACACCTCACCGTGCCGGGCGAGCGCCACCAGGGTGCAGAAGCCGGGTTCGCCGTGCACGAACTGGCGGGTGCCGTCGACCGGGTCGACGATCCACACGGGTGCGTCACCGCCCAGGGCGTCCAGGACCGCGGGGTCGGCGTGGACGGCCTCCTCGCCGACGACGAGCGAGCCGGGCAGCAGCCGGGTCAGGGACGCGGCGAGGTGCTCCTCGGCAAGCCGGTCGGCGGCGGTGACCAGGTCGTGGGGACCGCTCTTCTCGACGATCTCGTGTGCGGCCAGCTGCCGGTAGCGCGGCATGATCTCGGCGGCGGCCGCCGCCCGGACCGCCGCCTCCACCTCGGCCGTCGGCCCGGCGTGCCCGGCGTTCCCGTACAGAAAGTCATCGATCATGACTCCAGCTAAGCACGGTCCGCCGGGGGCACCCCGGGCAGGTGGTCAGCGGCCGACGGCGTAGCCCTGCATCCCGCGGGGGTTGGCGGCGGCGGACAGGACGCCGGTCTCGGGGTCCCTGGCGACGGCACACATCCGGCCCTCGGACCACGCGTCGCCCACCGTGACGTCGTGACCGCGCCGGCGCAGCTCACCGACGACCTCCGGGTCCATGCCCTCCTCGACGGTGACGCTGCCCGGCCGCATGCCGCGCGGGAAGAAGGAGCCGGGGAAGCTGTCGTTGTGCCAGTTGGGAGCGTCGATGGCGCCCTGGAGGTCGAGGCCGCCACGGACCCGGTCCCGCAGCGCCACGGCGAGGAAGAAGTGCAGCTGCCACTGGTCCTGCTGGTCACCGCCGGGGGTGCCGAACGCCATGACGGGGACGCCGTCGCGCAGGGCGAGGGACGGTGTCAGGGTGGTGCGCGGGCGGCGGCCGGGGGTCAGCGTGTTCGGCAGGCCCTCGTCGAGCCAGGCCATCTGCAGCCGGGTACCGAGCGGGAAGCCGAGCTCGGGCACGACCGGGTTGGACTGGAGCCAGCCACCGCTGGGTGTGGCGGCGACCATGTTCCCCCAGCGGTCGACGATGTCGAGGTGGCAGGTGTCGCCTCGGGTCGCGCCGTCCTTGGTCACCGTCGGCTCGCCCACGCGGTCCGCGGTGGCCGTCGGCTCCCCCGCGCCCTCCTTGGCGACCGTCGGCTCGCCCGCCCCGGCCACCGGGATGCCCATGGCGTCGAAGCCGGACTCGCCGGAGGCGACGGCGAGGGCGTGCGCGCTGAGGACCGGGGTGCGGCCCTCGGGGCTGCCGGGGCGCAGTTCGAGGGAGGCGGTGTCCTTGACCAGCGCCCGGCGCTCGTCGTTGTACGCCTCGGAGAGCAGCGCGTCGAGCGGTACGCCGGTGGCGTCGCCGTACCAGGCCTCGCGGTCGGCCATCGCGAGCTTGCAGCCCTCGATGAGCAGATGGACGTATGCCGCGGAACCGTAGGCGGGGAGCTCGGCCGGGAGGAGGGCGAGCTGCTGGAGGAAGGCGGGGCCCTGGCTCCAGCCCGCCGCCTTTGCCAGCGTCCAGCCGTTCCAGTCGTACGTGGCGGGCGCCTCGTACGTGGCGGACCAGTCCGCCAGGTCGGTGGCGGTCAGGGTGCCGGTGTGGCGGGTCCCGCTGGTGTCCATGGTGGGTACGGCGGCCTGGCGGACCAGCGCCTCGGCGATGAAGCCGGTGCGCCAGACGTCACGGGCGGCGTCGATCTGGGCGACCCGGTCCGCGCCGCCCTTCTCCTCGGCCTCGGCTGTCAGGCGGCGCCAGGTGGCGGCGAGGGCGGGGTTGCGGAACAGACGGCCGGGCTGGGGCGACTTCCCGCCGGGGAGGTAGACCTCGGCGGAGGTCGGCCACTCGGTCTCGAAGAGCTCGCGGACGGTCTCCACCGTCTGGCCGACGCGCTCGACGGGGGCGTGGCCGTCCTCGGCGTATCCGATCGCGTAGCGCAGGACCTCGGCAAGGGTCTTCGTGCCGTGGTCGCGCAGCAGCAGCATCCAGGCGTCGAAGGCACCCGGCACGGCGGCGGCGAGCGGGCCGGTGCCGGGGACCAGGTCGAGGCCGAGCGAACGGTAGTGTGCGGCCGACGCGCCGGCCGGGGCGGGGCCCTGGCCGCAGAGCACCCGCACGTCGCCGTCCTTCGGCGCGATGATCATCGGGACTTCGCCGGCCGGCCCGTTGAGATGCGGCTCGACGACGTGCAGGACGAATCCGGCGGCGACGGCGGCGTCGTAGGCGTTGCCGCCGTCCTCCAGGACGGCCATCGCGGACTGCGAGGCGAGCCAGTGGGTGGAGGACACCATGCCGAAGGTGCCCTGGAGGGTGGGGCGGGTCGTGAACATCGCGCATCACCTTGCTAGTTGTACGTGTCAAACGGGCCGATCACGGCTCACGACCGAGCCTGGGGAGAATCTGGGGAGTTTCACCCTGCACAGTCGTTCGACCTGATCGCCGAGCAGGCTATCGATCGCCTGTCGCCCCCTGCGACCCGCCTCCGGCATGAAGTGCGCATAGTGATCGAGGGTGATGGCCGGTGACGCGTGCCCCAGCCACCTGCCCAACGACTCTGCCGATTCCCCGCCTCCAGGACAACGGACGCGTATGCGTGCCGCAGAACACTGAAGCCGTGCCGGGGAGCCGCCTGCCCTGGCCAAGACTTCGCTCCCTTGGCAAGGGGCGGAATCACAGGGGCCTTGGCAAGCGTCGGCTTCCAGATTTCGGTGTTCCACGTGTTCGCCGCGACAGCGTTTCCCTACATTGCGGTCTGAGCGGAAATGCCGAACAAGCGCATCAAGTGAAGCGGAACGTCGACCTCGAATGCCTCATCGCGGATGCGGTCCTGCCGCAGCGTCGGCATGGTGAGTCCGGTGGACCGGAAGTTGGCGGTGCACGTGGTGCCGAGGGGCGAGCGAGTGGTGCCTGCCACGGTCCATTCGTTGCTCATCAGATGCGGGTTGGTCGTGAACGGTTCGGCCGACACCCTATGGCAACTGGACGAGGTTGATCCGGTACTGCTCGGCCTGGGGAAGCCGCTGCTCGGCGAGGCCGGTCAACATCCCCTGGCACTCGGCAGGCAGTCGGTCGAACGTGTCCGGGGGCAAGCTGGTGACCGTATGCGGGGCCAACAAGCTTCCGTCCGGCACCCAGTCGGCCATCTCAGGAGGATCGCCGCACACTCACCTCAATCGGGCCCGAACCTTGCTGAGTACGTCGTGCTCGTACTGGGATTCGATGATGCCGGCCCCGGCGAGGAAGTCGTGGACCCCCCGGTCGAAAAGCGCGGCCCGTAGGACCGTGCCGATCACGCTGGACGTTGCTCAGGTTCGGCAGCCACGATGCCCCCGACATCATGGGAGCAGAGGCCGGGGCGGGCCGTGCCGTACCGGACCGGGTAGTGCCGTGGCTGCGACCACCACCCGGCCCGGAGTTTCAGTGGTGAGCGGCCCTCGCGGACACCGGCGGGGGTTGCTCGTGCTCGCACGCCTCCTTGAGGCCGTACGTCTCCCACGCTGGGAACGCGTCGCCGTTCGGCACCGGTTCGCCCTCGGCCAGCAGACAGTCGGTCAGGGCAGCTTGCAGCTCGTCGACCCGTAGTCCGGTGCCGATGAACACTAACTCCTGTCCCTGTGAGGTGCCCACCTCGCGAGTCCCCGAGGGCTCGAAGCGGGCGACGGAACCGGCCTGCGACCACAGCCCCGTCACCAGCGGCCGGCTGGCCAGCCAGAAGAAGCCCTTGGAGCGAAGCACCTGCCCGTACTGTCCGCTGTCGAGCTGCTCGGTGACCAGGTCCCACAACCGGTCCGGGTGGAACGGAGCGTCGGCGCGGAAGACGGTGGAGGAGATGCCGTACTCCTCGGTCTCCGGGACACGGTCACCGTTGAGTTCTCTGACCCAGCCTGGAGCCTGCTGGGCGCGCTCGACGTCGAAGAGTCCGGTACCGAGCACGTCACGCAGACCCACCGCGCCATGGCTCGTAAGGACAATGCGGGCGACGGGGTTGAGGCGCACCAGAGCGGCCTTGAGCCGGTCGGCGTCCTCGGCGGCGGCAAGGAGGTCGCACTTGTTGAGGACGATGACGTCGGCGAACTCGATCTGATCCATGAGCAGATCGCTCACGGTACGCTCGTCGTCCTCGTACTGGTCCAGTCCGCGCTCGGCCAGTCCGTCGCCGCCGATCAGCTCCGGCAGGAAGTTGACCGCGTCGACAACGGTGACCATGGTGTCGAGCCGGGCGAGGTCGCCCAGGGTGGCGCCATCGTCGCGAGAGAAGGAGAAGGTGGCTGCCACCGGCATGGGTTCGGAGATGCCGCTGGACTCGATGAGCAGGTAGTCGAAGCGGTCCTCACGGGCCAGCCGGTCGACCTCTTCCAACAGGTCGTCCCGCAGAGTGCAGCAGATGCAGCCGTTGGTCATCTCGACCAGGCGTTCCTCGGTGCGTGACAGCGCCGCTTCGCCGCCCCGGACGAGAGCCGCGTCGATGTTGATCTCGCTCATATCGTTGACGATTACGGCGACTCGAAGACCTTCGCGGTTGCGCAGGACGTGGTTGAGCAGGGTGGTCTTACCCGCGCCGAGGAACCCGGACAGCACGGTGACAGGCAGACGGTGTTGGCTCACGCTTCTTCAGCCCTCTGGGCGCAGCAGGCCGCGCTCGTACGCCTTGGCCAGTCGCTGCGGCACAAGATAGCTGGAGCCGCCCACCGTGATCGGCACGAGCTGCGGAGTGCTGGCCTTCCACTGGGCACGGCGGTGGCGGGTGTTGCTGCGGGACATCTTCCGCTTGGGAACAGCCATGAGAGTCTCCTCGATCCTTGATGCCGATCAGGCTACATGAAAATGAATACCATTACGAACTGTTCCGCCTGCGAACGGCATACCCCTTCTTGGCAACTTGGCGACCCGGAGCCTCGCGACGACCCGACCTCCCATTGGGACGCGCGACTCGATCACTCCGTCTCGGCCACCGGTCGTCCGGGACGCCGGTCAGCGGCCGCTGGAGTTGCCGGCGTAGGACAGCAGGGCGATCCCGCGGGCGTTCTCGATGGCGGCGGCGAGTCGGCGCTGTTGCTGGACGGTGACGCGGGTGACGCGGCGGCTGCGGGTCTTGCCGCGGTCGGAGATGAACTCGCAGCAGGCGCGAGACGTTGAGGCCGACGATCACGACCGGGCCGGAGATGAACACCGCAGCGACGATCAGGTACTGCACCGCCAGGCCGAACACCTTCGCCCGGGCCTGCAGGGGCAACTTCCGCCGAACGAGATAGCCAACGGCGCCCTCCAGCCCACGTGGCCACGCCCTGGTAAGCGGGAGGTGCGACCAGCTTGCGACGTGGGCGACACAGCACCGCCCGCGTCACCGCACAGCAGCAGATCACTGCGGAGATCGAGAACGCCCGCGAGATGGTTCTCATTCCTTACTCAAGCCGGCAACCCCGGCCGGCGGAATTCTGCAGTCGCCGTGCGGCCCCGACCGACGGCACGATCAGGGGGCCGCGTTCCGAGCCGCGGGCGCTAGCGCAGAAATGCACCCCCGAGAACCGGGAGCGCATTTCTGATGGAAGCGGGGACTCTCAGTGGTCGTCCCAGTGGCCATCGTGTGCCGCGTGCCGGTGGCCGTCGTGCACGTAGTCGACGTGATCGGCATGGGGCACCGCGACATGACCACAGCCCTCGCCGTGCGCGTGAGTGTGGCTGGCGTGCTCGTGATGGCTGCCGCTCTCGCACTCGTCCGCGTGACCTTCGTGCCCACGGTGCAGGTGGCCGTCGTGCACGTAGTCGACGTGATCGTCGTGAGGGACCGCCACGTGCCCGCAGCCTTCGCCGTGCACGTGTTCGTGTCGGGAGTGAGGCCGGTGCTCAAGGGATGTTGCCACGCTACCCATCTCCACAGACTCCGGCCGCTCCAGAGGCGAAGCGGCGATGGTCACTTCTTCGGCATTTCTACCCTCGCCAGAAAGAATGCCACCGCCGACACACACCCGCAAACGAGCTACCAGCCACTAAGGAAAACGAAAACGATTCCCATGGCTGGCGAATTAACCAGCCCGCCGGATTCCACAGAGGAATACTCCACCAATAGGGGAGAAACGGAAATCACTTCCAGGTATTCACCATCGGTGGGTGGCATGACGTTGCGCCGGAGCCGAGCGGGCCGACCGTGGTCCACGACCTCACGGAGCGCCTGCGGTGAACTGGAGGTGGGGGGCGACGCTGCGGAGTTTCTCGCATGTCTCCTCTGTCTCCCGTTCGGGGCTGGATTGAGCGGTGACTCCCGCGCCCGCGCGCAGCCACGCCTCATCGCCCGCGCCGATGAGGGTGCGCAGAACGAGGGCGGCGTCGAGGGCGCCACCGGTGCTCCCCCGGAAGACCGCGCCGCCGTACAAGCCGCGTGGCCCCTCCTCGTGGCGGGCCAGCGCCCGGAGGGCGGAGCATTTGGAGACTCCGGTGGCGGTGATCGCCGGAAAGATCGAGGCGAAGGCATCCCACGGTCCGGTGTCGGGCCGCAGTCGGCCTGTCACCCGCGAGGCGAGGTGCTGCACCGAACCGCGCGGCCGGACCGCCATGAACTCCTCGACCACGACGGACCCGGGCCGGCACACCGCCGCCATCTCGTCCCAGGCGAGGCGTACGGATACGGCGTGCTCGTGCACCTCTTTGGGATCGGTGAGCAGTTCCGCGCGAAGGCGCTCGTTCTCCGTCGGGTCCGTCCCATGTGCGCGGGTGCCTGCGAGGGGCTGGGTACTGACCCGGCCGTCCTCGCCGACCTCCAGGACGGTCTCCGGGCTGAAGCCGGCCGCCCGGTAGCCACCGAGATCCAGCAGGTAGGAGCGAGCCGGGGTGTTGGCCCGGCGGCCCGTGAGATAGGTCGCGGGGAAGTCCACAGATGGCGCGGCGGGCAGCGGAACCTTCCGGGAGACGACGGCCTTCTCCAGGAGCCCGGCGCGGATGTCCTCGACCGTTCGGGACACCGCGCTGCCATAGGCGTCCGTGCCGGCCGCGATGATCCGCTCCGACACCTCCGGAGTCGTACCGTCGGAAGCGGGATGTCGCGTAGCCGGCTCCGCCAGCAGGTCGGCGATCTTGTGGAGCCATGCCTCGTCCACCGCGCGGATCACGGTCCGGTCCCCGGTGAGGGTCACCTCGACGGACGGGATCAGCGCGTGCAGCAAAGGTCCGTCACCGGTGGCCGCGGGGTCCGCGTGGAGGAGATGGGCGAGTTCGAAGGCCGCCCAGCCGTAGAAGTGACGTTCTTCGTCGTGCGCGCCGTGCGCCGCGGAGAGGGCGCTCAGTGCGTCGGCGAAAACCGTCAGGGGCCTGTCGTCGGTGGGAGACGTCCAGGTGCCCCCCGCCGCTCGCGCCGTGATGCCGGCCGCGTGCGCGGTGAGGCTCTCGGTGGAGCCCGCAGCGAAGTGCCAGACGCCGGCTGCCGCCTCGTAGACCATGTACTGGCCGGCGAGGGCGGCTCGGGCGAGGCGGGTAGCCGCGGCCGCGGGATCGTCGCAGGGCTCCAGGACGTTTGAGCGCACCAGTCGCGGGACGGCATCCGCCCACTCGTCCCAGGTGTTCCTCAGGCGGGTACTCATCGTGTCGTGCCCTCTTTCTGGCGCTCCGGCCGTGTCCGGCGGATCGCTGGTGCGTGGTGGGGAGTCATGGCCGTGCCGCCTCCAGCCGCCAGCCGTGTGCACGGGCCCGGCGCTGCCAGAAGGACGCGTAGGTGCCGCCCGCCGTGACCAGGTCGTCGTGCGTGCCTCGTTCGGTGATCCCACCGTCCTCCAGGACCAGGATCTGGTCCGCGTGGACGACGGTGCTCAGCCGGTGCGCGATGACCAGCAGGGTTTTGCGGTCGGCGAGAGCGCGTACGGCATCGGCGAACAATGCCTCGTTCTCCTGGTCGAGCGCGGCTGTGGCCTCGTCGAGGATGAGGATGGGAGCGTCCTTCAGAAGTGCGCGGGCGATGGACACGCGCTGGCGCTGTCCTCCGGACAGCTTCGCCCCGCCCTCCCCCACCTTGGTGTCCCAGCCGTCGGGAAGCTCCGCGATCACCCGGTCGAGCCCGGACAGGGCGGCGGCCGTGGCCAGTTCGTCCGGGGCGGCGTCCGGGGACGCGATCCTGACGTTCTCCTCGATGGTGCCGTCGAAGAGGTAGACGTCCTGGAAGACGAGTGAGACATGGGCGGCCAGGTCGTCGGCGGCGATTTCGCGGACGTCGACTCCGCCGATGCGGACCGTGCCGTCCGTGGTGTCACGGAAGCGGGCGATCAGCGCGGCGACCGTGGTCTTGCCGGCGCCCGAGGGCCCGACCAGGGCGGTCATGCTGCGCTCGGGCAGGCGGAACGTCACATCGCTCAGGACCGGGCGTACGGAAGACGCGTCGGCCGTCCCGTCGGTGTAGCGGAAGTCGACCCCGGAGAACTCCACGCTCGCGTCACGGGGTGTCTGCGGCTCGACCGGCTGGGGGAACGGCGGCTCGTCGAGGACGGCGCCGAGCCGTTCCAGGGTGTTACGGGCGATGCGCATGCCCGCGCCGGCCTCGGCTGCGGACGACACGCTGTCGATGAGCCGCACCAGCAGGACCAGGAGGGCCAGCAGGGTGGGGACGGTGAGCGACCCGTCGAGCTGCCAGGACACCCCGAGTGCGAGCAGCAGGGCGAACACGAGTCGGGTGGCGAAGGTGAACGAGACCAGGCCGGGGAGACCGCGCGCGATGAGCCGCCGATCGGCGCGCGCCTCGGCCACCAGGGCGTCGTCCAGCGCCCCGTAACCCTCCGCGGTCCTGCCGAACGCCCGCAGGACCGGCTGGTTGCGCGTGTACTCCAGCACGCGGTCCGCGGATTCGCCGGCCGCGGCGTCGCGGCCGAGATCGAGTCGGCGCATCATCGCGGCGCTGGCCAACTGGACGGCGAACAGCACGGGCGCGCAGACCAGGAGCACCAGGGCGGTGCGGACGTCGAAGAAGAAGGTGGCGATGACCAGCGTCACCGGGGTGAGAAGGGAGGTGAGGAACGGGCGCAGCAGGTGGGCCGGTGTACTCATCACCTGGATGACGTTCTGTCCGGCCAGCCTGCTGAACTCGGCCGTGCGGCCGGCGGTGAACCAGCCCATCGGGAGGCGCAGGGCCTGGTCGGCCAGTCGGCGGTGCAGCACCCGGGAGAGCTGGGAGCCGACGGTGAACCCGCCGCTCAGCGCGGCGCCCTGCAGCGCCGCGTAGCCGATTACGCAGCCGGTGAACGCCGTCAGCCAGGGCCAGACGTCCTCGGGGTCCGCGCCGAGCAGGGCCTGAAGAGCGGGCACAAGGAGGGCGAAGGCGACACCTTGCAGGACAGCCGCACCGGATTGGAGGACCAGGAGGCGGTTCAGGGGGCGGGAGCCTTCCGGTCCCAGGACACGGTAGAGCTGACGGATCATCGTGCACTTCCTTCTCGGATGTCGTCCGCCCTGCGGCCTGCCTTCACGGGTGCGGACCGGTGGTGCGGTATGCCGTCGCTCTCGTCCGGGCCCGCGGTTCGCTGGGCCTCCCACAGCGCGGCGTAGCGGCCCCGAGCGGCCAGGAGGTCGTCGTGGCGGCCCTGTTCGGTGACGCGTCCGTCTTCCAGCACCACGATGCGGTCGGCGGAGCGGATGGTCGCGAGCCGGTGGGCGATGACGAGGAGGGTGCGGCCGGCCGCGAGCTCGGACAGCGCGTCCTGGATCAGCGCCTCGGAGTGCGGGTCGGCGTACGCGGTCGCCTCGTCGAGAACGAGGACGGGGGCGTCGGCGAGCAGAGCCCTCGCGATGGAGAGGCGTTGGGCCTCGCCACCGGAGAGGGTGACGGCCGTGCCGAGTTCGGTGGCGTAGCCGTCCGGCAGGGCCATGATGCGGTCGTGGATGCGGGCGGCGCGGGCGCACCGCTCGACCTCCTCGTCGGTGGCCTCGGGGCGGCCCAGCCGAATGTTGTCGGCGACGCTCGCGCGCAACAGCCGCACGTCCTGGAGGACGAAGCCGACCCGGCGGTACAGCTCGGCCGCGGGGACGTCACGGAGGTCGACGCCGCCGAGGGTGACCGCACCGGCGGTGACGTCGTGGAAGCGGGGAAGCAGCGACGCCAGGGTGGACTTGCCCGAGCCGGAGGGGCCGACCAGCGCGGTCACCGTGCCGGGCGCGAGGTCGAGATCGACGCTACTGAGGACATCGGCCCGTCCGTCGTAGGAGAACGAAACCCCGCGCAGGGAAACATGATGGCCGTCAGGCAGGGCGGGGTCTGCGGGCTCGGGGAGCGTGGGGGCGTGCAGCAGTGTCGTGATGCGTACGGCGGCGGCCTGGCCGGCACGGATCTGCTGGATGCGGGGGCCCACCACGCCCATGGGGGCGGCGACAGCGGGACCGAGCAGGAGGAAGGGGACGATTTCGGCGCCGGTCATCCAGTCCTGGGTGATGAACACCGCGCCCACGACGGACAGGAGCAGCAGGACCACGGCCGGTGCCACCACCAGGATCGCGGCGGTGGAGGCCACCAGGGTGGACCGGACCCAGCCGGAGAAGAAGTCGGCGAAGCCCTCGGTCGCGCGCACGAAACGCTCGTGGGCCTTGCTCCCACGCCCGAAGCTCTTGAACACGGCGATGCCGGAGGCGAACTCCACCGCGGCTGCGGATATCCGTCCCAGGGCGGCACCGAATTCAGCCATCTGTCCCGCCGCGCCCGCCATGGCCCGGCTGAACAGGAACACGCCCAGCAGCAGGGGCACCACGCTGACGAGGGCCAGACGCCAGTCGACCGTGAACAGGTAGGCCAGTGCCAGCACCGGGGCGGTGAGGACCGCGACGACATCGAGCAGGGTGTGGGCGAACAGTGTGTGCAGCGCGCTCACGTCGTCCTGCACGGCCTGCTTGACCTCACCGGTGCCTCGGTCGGTGAGCCGGCCGAGCGGCAGCCGTCCGATGTGCCGGGCGAGCCGGCGGCGGAGGGTGAGCTGGAGGTTGTTGTCGGCGATGTGGGCGAGAGCTCCGGCCGCCGTGCCGCACACCAGGGCGACGAAGCCCGAGGAGCAGGCCAGTACCACCAGCGGCCAGAGGGCGTCGCCGTCGGCCGGGGAGCCCGCGGTGAGGCGTTCGGCGATGCGGGAGACGGCGATGAAGGGGACCACACCGGCGAGGGCGGCGACGGCCTGGAGGCCCGTGGCGAGGGCCAGTCGGCCGCGGACGGGCTCGGCGAGCGCCCGGAGCGGAGGCGAGGTCGGGGGCGCGCTCGTGCCGGCGGCAGCGGCTGCCGGGGCCGGGCCGGCCTCGGGCGGTTGTGACTTCACTTGACGAGTACTCCGATTTCGGGGATGGGCCTGCCGCCCGCCTCGGTGATGCGGCGGCTGGTCATGCCGGCCTCGCGGGCCAGCCGGGCGACGTCGAAGGTGTGCCAGTCGTAGGTGTCGGAGACCTCGCGCACGGTGCGGCCGTCGCGCAGCACCTTCCAGGTGGTGGTGAACCGCATGGCGTCGCCGTCGGCGGGTTCGCCGCCGATCCACCACTCGTACGTCTGGTGTCCGATGGTCTCCCTGAGCGACATGACGGGTGGGATGACGCGGGGCGCGGTCACTCCCATGAGTTCGACAACGATGGGCGCGCCGTCCGGAAGGCGGTCCGCGAGCCGTTTCCACAGCGCGACGCGTTCGGGGACGGTGAGGTGGCCGGCCACGCCGAAGATGACGACGGCGGAGAGCCGTTCGGGCAGGACGAGGTCCTGGGCCGCGCCGTCCACGACGGTCACGCGCTTGCGCAGGTCCGGGTCGCGGGCGACCCGGGAGGTGAGCATGGCGCGCATGGTGGGCGAGGGCTCGGCCGCGAGGATCTCCGCCTCGGGCAGGGCGGAGGCGATGACCTCCGTCACGCGTCCGGTGCCCGCCCCGATCTCCAGGACGGGTCCGTGGGATGTGTCCAGCCCCATGAGGACGCGGGTCAGCGGGGGGCCGCTGCTGGCGGTGTGCCGGGTGGCGACCAGTTCGTAGAACTCGGCCGAGGTCGAGTAGTAGTCGATCACGGCGTTCTCCGGGTGGGGGCGGGCGTGGTGGGTCGTGTGCGGGTGGCCGTGCGGTCTCGGTTCACGGGGTGCTCGGCCAGGTGTGTGCGCCGCCGATGGTCAGCGAGGGATCCAGTCGGCGCAGCACGGTGGCGACGACCTCGCGGCGTCGGGGGGTGAGGTAGAAGTGGTCGCCGGGAAAGACGCGGACTTCGGTGCGGGCGGTGGTGAGGTCCGCCCAGCCGCCTGCCCCGTCGCGGCCGCGTTCCGACCCGAGTTCGGGGTCCGTGCTGCCGGTCAGCACGTGCAGGGGGCAGGCCAGGGGCGGCCGCTCCGCCGGCCGGTACGTCTCGATGATCCGGTAGTCGTGGCGCACGGCCGCCAGGATCAGGGACCGCAGTCCGGGGTCGTCCAGGATCTCTTGGCTGGTTCCGCCGAGGCGTGCCAGTTCGGCGCCCAGGGTGTCGTCGTTCTGGCGGTGCAGTTGCCCAGTCACGGCGGTGCCGGGAGCCGCCCTGCCTGACGCGAACAGCCGGTGCGGGGCGAGGCTTCGGCGGCCGGTGAGCTCGTGGGCGAGCTCCCAGGCCACGGCGGAGCCCATGCTGTGTCCGAAGAGGGCGTACGGCCGGTCGAGCAGCGGTTCGAGGGCGTCAGCCACCGCGCTGACCAGCTCCCCCATGTCGGCCGCCCCGGGATCTTCGAGCCGGTCCTCGCGGCCGGGGTACTGGATGGCGAGGAGTTCGACCTCGGGGGGCATCAGTGGTGCCCAGGGCCGGTAGAAGCCCGCGCTTCCGCCCGCGTGCGGCAGGCATACGAGCGTGAAGCGGGGAGCGGGTCCGCCGCTCCACCGCCTGATCCAGGGGCTGTCGGCTCGGCCGGCGCGTGCGGAGGGCCGGGGGAAGTGCTGGGCGGGTTGCTGGAACGACAGGTTCGGTGAGGAGGACGCGGTCACCAGGTCACCCTCAGTTCTTCGAGGCCGAAGGTGGCCGAGTCGTGCTTGACGGCGACGTCGTCCCGGTCACCGGCGAGGCGGAGGGTGGGGACCCGGCGGATGAGCGTCTCCAGGGCGACCTCCATTTCCAGCCGGGCCAGGTGTTGTCCGACGCACTGGTGGACGCCGTAGCCGAACGCGACGTGGTGGTTGTCGGTGCGGTGGAAGTCGACCCGCTCCGGCTCGTCGAACTGCTCGGGGTCGTGGTTGGCCCCGGCGAGGAGGGCGATGACGCCGTCGTCGGCGGGGATCGTCCGGCCGGAGAGGTCGATGTCCTCGGCGGCCACGCGCAGGGGGATGGAGTCCGCGACGGACAGGACGCGCAGGAGCTCGTCGACGGCTGCGGGCATGAGGGAGGGATCGCGGAGCAGTTCCTCCTTCAGCTCCGGCCTGTCCAGGAGGAGCAGGGTGCTCAGGGCGATCATGCTCGTGGTGGTCTCGCGACCGGCGTTGATGGTGATGCCGAGGGTGGACAGCAGCTGGTCCATGGTCACGTTGCCGGTGGCGAGGTGGTCGGTGACGAGCTTGGAGATCAGGTCGTCCTGCGGTTCCTCCCGCCGTTCGGCGATGAGTTCGGCGAGCAGGCCGAAGAGCCCGCCGAGGGCTTCGGCGACCTGTTCGGCGGTGCTGTCGCGGGAGCCGGAGACCCGGGTGACGTCCCGGAAGAACTCCAGGTTCTCGCGCGGGATGCCGAGGAGTTCGCAGATCACCGAGGTGGAGACTGCGTTGGCGTACGCGGAGACGAAGTCGACGGGGCCGCCTGCGGCGAGCATGCCGTCCAGGATCTCGTCCACCCGTGCCTGTACGGCGGGGCGCATCTCCCGGACCCGGCGCACCGTGAAGACCGGCAGGAGCATGCGCCGGTACTTGGTGTGCTCGGGGGCGTCGGTGCGGATGAAGGGACGGAACCGTGCCCCGGCCTCCTGTTCGCCCTCGCCGAGGGCCGGGAAGCCAGGGCGGCGGATGTCCGCGCTGACACGGGGGTCGGAGAGCAGTTCGCGGACGTCGTCGTAGCGGGTGACGACCCAGGCTTCCTTCTTGGTCGGCAGGGTGACGCGGGCGACCGGGTCGTCGGTGCGCAGCGCGTCGTACTCCGCGGGCGCGGCGAAGGGGCAGCCGCGCTGGATGGGGAAGTCCCGGAGTGGGGCCGTGGTGTCCGCCGCGGTGTCCGTGCGGAGTGGATCGGAGGCGTGAGACGCCGTCGAGGTCTCGGAGGTGCTCATGTTGGGTCCTGGCCTTCGGAGGGAGAGGAGACGAGCGGAGTGGTCGTGCGCGGGGCGTCCGGGCCGTCGGACGGGGTCCGGGCGTGCGGCAGCCGTGGGACCGTGTCGGAGCCGCCGGGTGTCCGGGTGAGTACGGCCAGTGGGGGCGCTCCGGGGCGGGTGGGCAGGGCGCGTGCCGTCATGCCGGACTCGGCCGCCACGTCCTGCAGTCCGAAGGGCGCCCAGCGATAGGAGTCGCGCACTTCGCGTTCGGCATGGGCGGCACCGTCCCGGTAGACCCGCCAGGTGGAGTGCAGGCGCATCGCGCCGCCCTCGGCCTCGTCCGGTGCTCCGGCGAACGACCACTCATAGCGGTGGCGGCCGGCTCTGGCGGTGGCGAGCCGGGTCTCGGGCAGGGCCGAGGGCCGTTCGAACTGCATGAGTTCGACGATGACGAGCCCGCCGGGGGCCAGCCGTTGGTGCAGCCGCCGCCACAGCCTGGCCCGTCCTTCGGCGTCGAGGTGGCCGAGAACTCCGCACAGCAGGACGACGCTGATCCGGTCGGGAAGCTCCAGGTCGGGAGCGGAGTCCGCGGTGACGGTCACCCGGGTACGCAGGTCTTCGTCGCTGAAGACACGGCTGGTGAGCACGGCCCGCATGCCGACCGACGGTTCACAGGCGATGATCTGCGCGTCCGGCCTGGCCCGGGCCACGGCCTCGGTCACCAGACCGGTGCCCGCACCGATGTCGACGACCGGCCCCGCGCTCAGGTCCGCTTCGGCGAGGAGGGCGGCGACCGCCGGGACGCTGGAGGTCGCGGTGTGCTCGGCGGCGAAGAGGTCGAAGAACTCGGCCGACGGGGAGTACGGCGCGGAGTCCGCGGGACGGACCGGCACCGTCTCGGGCGACGAGCCGGGCGGCACCTCGGCGGGTGCCGGGCCCGCGAGGTGCGAGGGCGGTTCCGGGCGGGACGTGGTGTCGCCAGGGAACCCCTCCGGCACCGGGAAGACGTCGCTGACCGCCAGGGGCCGGGGGGTGGCCGGCCGGACGATCTCGGGTGGACCCAGCCGTGCCGCGAGGTCGGTCCAGATGCGGCACACGGCCAGGTCGTACTGGCCCCCGCGCAACGCGTCCCCACCCTGGGCGACAGCCTCGCGGAGGCCGTCGAGGGCCGTGCCGATCGCTTCGGGCCACAGGTCGGAGAAGACCATGCGGAAGCTTCCCGTGGCGCCGACCACGGCCGTGGTGCCGAGGCCCAGTCGCCCGGTGCCCGGACCGTCCAGCACGAACCGCCGTTCCGTGTCCCGGCCGATGTGCAGCCGGGGGCTCCACAGCACCGGGCCGTGGGTGTCGGCCAGGGTGAGCACCCCGCCTTCTGTTCCGACGGAGACGCGGTGCCAGTGCAGGGCGTGGTTGTCCCGGTCGGACGGGTCGAGCTGGTGGTGCACCCGCAGGGTGAGGGGTACGCCGGCGAACACGCCGTGCAGGGAACGGAAGGGCTGCGGTCCGATCTCAGCGGGCAGGGGCGCCGGGTCCGCGAACCGCCAGGGCCGGAGCGTGCCCATCGCCTGACCGAGGATGTCGACCAGGGGATGCATGAGGTGGACCGGGGTGGCCGCGTCCACGAAGAGCGGTCGCTGTCGTTGGACCAGCCGGCGGGCTGCCTCGATGAAGGCGCGGACGGGAGCGACGTGCGGGTAGTGGGTGTTGAGACGGTACTGCACCCCCCGCTTGCGGGCGTGTTTGAGGTTGTCCGTCAGCTCGGTGAGGTGGACGGGGTGTTCCTGGAGGACGTGGATGCCCCGGTCCATGAGCGCTCTGGCCAGCTCGGTGCCCGGGCCACCGGATATGGAGGAACTCACCGCGACACAGGCGGCGTCGATGTCCTCCGGAAGGTCGTCCACGTCCGTGTGGAACGGGACGCCCAGGTTCTGGGCGTACGCGCGTGACGCTGCCGACCCCCGGCTCAGGACGCCGGCCAGGAGGTAGCCGGGGCGCCGGCGTACCGCCTCGGCGTAGAAGCGGCCGAAGTTGGTGCCGCAGACCAGTACACGCAGGGGCGACGCTTCGCTCACAGCACGCCTTCTTCCACTTGTTCGGCTTCTGCCGCCGAGCCGGTGAGCCGGAGGTCGGCGGCGCCGTGGGCTCGCAGGTGTGTGACCACGGTGTGCGGATCCAGGACGTCGCAGGCGAAGTGCACGCCCGCCGGGACCTCACCCCGCAGTACCGCTTCCACCGCGAGGGCGCCGACGGCCGCGGTCAGGCGGTAGCTGCTGGCGGCGCGCAGGGTCACCCCCGCGGTGGCCGGATGTGCGGACGCCGTTCCCGACAGCGCGAAGTCCATGACGTAGTAGGGCTTGCGTCCGGCCAGGTCGAGGTCGGCGGCCAGGATCAGCCGCTCCGCGAGCCGGTCGGGGTCTTCTCCGGCCGCGAGACGTCCCGGCAGGACGTTGAGCAGCGCGCGTACGGCCGGGCCGGGGTGGACGTTGTACCAGTCGAGTCGGTCCAGGCCCAGGACGGTGGCGAGGCGTTCGCTCTCGCCGCTGAGATAGGGCTGCACCGCGATCCGGCCGGGGAACGCCTCGTGCTCGGTGTCCTCAGCCGTGCGCAGGGCACGTGACACCCGCCGCCCGCCGCGGACGGCCGCAAGCGCCTCACCGAATGCCGCACCGTCCGCGCCACCGGAGGTCAGGGAGAGCATGAGATCGTGCGCCACGGTCGGTGAACAGGTCTCCAGGCCACCGCAGTACGCGGTCAGCGCTGCGGCCGTGTCCGGTCCCTGCCCGGCCAGCCAGCGCGGCAGGAGGCTCGACAACCCGGGCAGGGCTCCCGCGGAGAGGACGACGGTGCGGCCGTCGAGGGTTGGATCACCGGCCTTGAGGAGGTCTTCGGCGGCAGGGTCGTCCCCGGCCACGTCGACGCAGTGCGCACCGGCGGCGAGTGCCGCGGAGGCCACTGCGGCCCGCAGCCGGTATGTGGGGCCGACGCAGTTGAGGACGATGTCGCAGCCCTCGGTGAAGGCGCGCAGGCCGTCCGGAGCGGTGGCGTCGGCCCGGACCGTCTCGTCGTGGCCGGTGGGGTCCTCATCAGCGACGGCGCTCAGGGCCGACGCGGTCCGTCCTCCCAGGCGGAGCCCGGTGTGGCCGAGCGTGCGCAGTTCCCGTACGGCGGCCCGGCCGACTGCACCGGATGCCCCGAGGACCCCGATCACAGGCTTGTTCATCGGGTGATCGCCCCCTGGGTCAGCTCACCGAGGGTCTTGAGGATGCCGGGCGCGTGCTCCACGGACAGGCAGCTGTAGTGGTCGCCGCCGATGTCGACGATGTCCAGGTCTCCCAGCGTCAGTTCCTCCCAGTAGGTGGTGACGGCGTCCTTGCTCCCGGGGAAGGGATAGGCGCCGTCGTGGCGCAGGAAGGTGATGTCGCCGGCGTAGGGCTCGGCGTCGTAGCGGGTGATGGCGAAGACGCTCTGCCGGAACGCGAGGAAGAGCCGCGTCATGTGCTCGGGTTCGTAAGTCCCCGCTGAGGCGGGAACCGCCCCGCACATCCGCTCGATGCGGGTCGCGCGGGGAACTTCCGCCAGTTCCCGGAAGCGCGCCGCGACGTCCTCGAACTCCACGGGCAGTCCGGCGAGTCCGCCGTCCGGCAGTACACCGGGACTGGCGGCGAGGACGGCGTCGGCGGCCGCTGCGACCCGGTACTGGTCGTCGGGGAAGCTGAGGTCGGCCGGGTCGATGCCCATCATGACGGCGAAGGAGTACTCGGCGAGGAGTTCGTCGTCGAGCCGGAAGCGGGGGCTGTGGCTGCTGATGACGGTGAGGCTCTCCACCTCGGCCCCGGACTCGGCCAGGTTGCGGGCCACCTCGGTGGCGATCAGGCCGCCCAGGCAGTAGCCGACGACGTGGAAGCGGCTGCGGCCGTCCGCCGTCAGGGCGCGGGCGTAGTCGGCCGCCATCTTCTCGATGAGTCCCTCAGGTGGCGCGGCGAGGAATCCGTTCAGGTCCGGGACCTCCACGCCGACGACCTCGGCGAGGCCCGGTGAGCGGCGTCTGATCTCGGTGACCAGCGCCCGGTACGGCATGATCGTCGCGGTTCCCGCGTGTACCAGGACGGTCGTCGGCTCGTCCTCGGAGCGGGCGCCGTGCAGGTGGATCACCGGGTCGGTGCGCACGGTGTCCGCCGAGGGCGCGTCCTCGGGGCCGGCCAGGCCGCGCAGGAACCCGGCGAGACCGGCGACCGTGGGGCGGCGCAGCATGTGGCGCAGGACGACCTCCCACTCCAGGTCGGCCGCCTGCGGTACGCGTTCGCGCAGGCGGCTCACCATGCGTGCGACCAGGAGGGAGTCGCCGCCGAGGTCGAAGAAGTCGTCGTTGCGGGTGACACGTCCGACAGCGAGGAGTTCCGCCCACAGGTCGGCGAGGCTGTTCTCCAGCTCGTCCTTCGGCTGCTCGTCCACGACGACCGGTGCGCTTTCGCGGGGCAGCCAGGTCCGAAGGCGAGCGCGGTCCGTCTTGCCGTTGGCCGTACGGGGCAGGGTGTCGACGACCTGCCACACCGACGGAAGCATGTACTCCGGGAGCCGGGTGGCCGCCGTGCGGGCAAGCTCACCCGTGGGAACGTGCCGGCGGTCGTCCTTCAGTGTGGCGAAGAAGACCTCCTGCCCGGTGAGGGCCAGGGGGTCCCGGGCGTCGGGGAGTGAGGTGATCTCCGACGCCCCCTGTGCGTCCAGGAGTTCGCGCCACTGGGTGTGGGTGAGGAAGGACTGTCCGGTGTGCTCGCGAACATCGGTCCAGGTCCGGCCGGCGACCTCCAGGAACTCCATGGAGACCAGCAGGGGGAGGTTCTCGTCGCGGGTGTTCTCCACGAACACCAGCTGGCCGCCCGGCACCAGCAGTTCCCGCAGCCGGCCCACGGCGGCGTCCGCGTCGGCGGCGGCGTGGAGTGTGTTGGCGCAGATCACGACGTCGAAGGTGTTGGGCAGCAGATGCTGGGCGCGGGGGTCCTCGTCGACGTCGAAGCGCTGGTAGCGGACCCAGGCATGGTCGGCGAAGCGTTCGCGGGCCTCGTTCAGGAAGAAGGCGGAGGCATCGGTGAACAGGTAGTCCACGCCGTACTCGGCGAGGACGGGCACGAGTTCGCCGGTGGTGCCGCCGACGCCGCCGCCCACTTCCAGGACCCGCATCCGCTCCTCGCCGGTATGGCCGGCGGCGATCTCGCGCAGTGCGGCGACCACCGCGCGGTTGAGGTGCCGGATGGCGAGGTTGTCGCGGTAGGCGGCGTCCGCGGCCTCGGTGGCCGCTCCGGGGAAGAGCAGCTCCTGGATGGCCGTCTCGCCCGAGATCAGCTCGGGCAGTCGCTCGGCGCACGTACGCATGACGGTGAGCAGCTCCGTGCTCCAGCCGATCTCGCCCTCCAGCGCCGCGGCCCGCTGCCAGCGGTGCCCCTTCTCGGTCTCGGACACGGGCACAAGGCCGGTGTAGGTGTCGTCCGGGCTCTGGTGGGTGAGCCGGTCGCGAACGGCCAGGGCGCGCAGCCAGCGGCGCACGATGTGCCGGTGCCGGGGCGTGGCGCGCAGGGCCGTGCCTACTTCCTGCGCTGTGCGCGACGCACCGTCGGCGAACGTTCCGGAGGCGGCGAGGACGCGGGTCATCTCGGCGACGGCCACCTCGTCGAGGGCGGTGAGGAAGTCCGTGAGCCGCGCGGTGTCGACGGCGGCGGAGGCTTGACGTACGGCGTCGGCGGCCACCGTACGCGCCTGTGTCCTGGTCGCCGCGGCGGGCTCGTAGCCGTCGCCGGTGGGTGCTCCGGGACGGCCGGCATCCCCGTCCTTGCGGGCCGTCTCCACGAACGCGGCGAGGCGCCGTCCGCCCGCCGCGGAATCGTCGACGATCACGGCGCCGGCCGCGACCGCCGGGTGGGCCTGTACGGCGGCCTCCACTTCGGCCAGTTCGACGCGGTATCCGCGGATCTTGATCTGGGCGTCCTCGCGGCCCAGGAACTCGATGGTTCCGTCGGGGAGGTACCGCCCGAGGTCGCCCGTGCGGTACAGGCGCGCTCCGGTGGCGGGGTCGGTGAGGAACCTCTGTGCCGTGCGCTCCTCGTCGCCGAAGTAGCCCAGGGCGACGCCGGCACCGCCGATGTACAGCTCGCCCGGTACCCATTCGGGGCGGGGCCGCAGGTTCCGGTCGAGGACGGCGAAGGTCTGGTTGGTCAGGGGCTTGCCGTACGGGATGCTCGGGCGGGCGGTGTCCACCTCGCCGATCGGGTGGGCGATGGACCAGATGGAGCCCTCGGTGGCTCCGCCGAGCGAGATGACGTCCAGTCCCGGGAGGAGTTCACGGGCCTGGTCGGGCAGCGAGACGGGTATCCAGTCGCCGGATATCAGCGCGAGCCGCAGCGAGGCGTCGCCGGCGGGGGGCTCGGAGCGGAGCCAGTCGCACAGCATGTGGAGCTGCCCGGGGACCGAGTTCCACACGGTCACTTCGTGGTCGCGGACGAGTTCGGCCCAGTGGGAGGGGTCCCCTCGCCGGTCGGCCGCGGGCAGGACGAGGGTGGCGCCCACCGCGAGCGGCCCGAACAGGTCGTAGACGGACAGGTCGAAGCCCAGTCCCGCGATGCCGAGGACGCGGTCGCTCGCGGTGACGGCGTAGCGCCGGTTGATGTCCTCGATGGTGTTGAGAGCTGCTCGGTGACTGATCATCACGCCCTTGGGCGTGCCGGTGGAGCCCGAGGTGTAGATGATGTAGGCGAGGTCGTCCGGAGCGCGTCGGGGTCCGGGCCCGTCCACCGTGGCCGCCGTGTCCTCGGGCACGACGAGGTCGACGGCGACGGCTGTGATGTCTTCCGGCAGGTCGTCGGTCCCGGCGAGCCAGGACTGGGTGAGGACCGTACGGACGCCCGCGTCCGCGATGATCGTGTCCCGGCGGGCCGGTGGCTGAGCGGTGTCGACGGGCAGGTAGGCGCCGCCCGCCATGAGGGTGCCGAAGACCGCGACGACCTGCTCCCAGCCCTTGTCGGCCCAGATGGCCACGGGTTCACCGGGGCGGAGCCCGGAGGCCGTGAGTGCCTGGGCCACGGCACTCGCGTGGGCCACGAGCTGTCGGTAGGTGAGAGCGAGTTCGGGGGTCCGGACGGCGATCGCGTCCGGTGTGGCCTGCGCCTGGGTGAGTACGGGTTCGTGGAGCAGGGCGTCCGGCAGGGGCCCCTCGGTCGCGTTGACCGCGCGTCGGCGTACCGCCTGCGCCTCGGGCAGAGGGATGCGGGCCGGGGTGTCCCAGGCGGCCTCTCCGGCTTCGCCCTCGGCCGACAGCGACCGTACGACTGCCGTGTACGCCTCGAACATGGCGTCGGCCACCCCGTGGGCGAGTGCGCCCTCCCGGATGTCCCAGGACAGGCTCAGCGCGTCTCCGCGGTGCATGACCTGGCAGTCGAGCCATACCTGCGGGGTCCGGGTCACGGCGTACGTCACCTCGGGAGGTACTCCCTCGGAGGTGGCGCCGGTGCCCAGGGCGCTGGTGAAGACGACCGGCATCAGCACCGGGGAGCCGGCGTGGCGGGAGAGTTCGGCGAGCACGTCCGAGCCGGTGAACGACGCATGCGCCAGGTCTTCGAGGAGCTGCTCCCCCACCGCCCTGGTCCGGTCGGTGAAGGTGGCAGGGGCGTCGAGGTCGACGGCGAGGAGTTCGAGCGAGGTGAAGTCGCCGATGAGGCGGTCGATGTCGTCGTGGAGAGCGGGTCGGTCGACGGTGGGCACGTTGAGCGTGAAGCGGCTGGTGCGGGACCAGGCGCCGACCGTCTCGGCGTACGCGGTGAGCAGGGCGGTCGACGCGGTCAGTCCTCGCCGCGCGGCCCGCCCGGTGAGGCGGTCCCGGTCGGCCGCGGACAGCAGGGTCTCCAGTCGGCGGAACGTCACCGTGCCGTCGGCAGCCGGCGTGCGGCCTGTCCCCCCGTGGTCGCCCACACCGGCTTCCCAGTGTTCGGCGAGGGGGAGTTCGGGGGCGGGCGGCAGGGTGTCGAGGCGTCCGGTCCAGTAGGTGCGGTCGCGGGTGTGTGCGTCGCTGTCGGCGAGGGCGCGGCGGGCCAGGACGTAGTCGCGGAAGGTGATCCGCGGCGCGTCGGAGAGGGCGGCACCGCCGTAGCTCCGCTGGAACTCGGCGAGCAGGATGCGCAGGCTGGCGTGGTCGACGACGAGCATGTCGAAGGAGAGGTGGAGCACAGCCTGCCCGGCGGTCCGGGTGACGTGCACGGCGAAGAGCGGCCACCGGTCGGTGGGGGCCTCGCGGGTGGACAGTCGTGCTCGCGTGCGTTCCAGCTCCGCCTCGGCGGTGTCGGACGGGAGCGCGGTCAGGTCGTCGGTCCCGACCACGAGGGCGGGCACCTCGGGCAGGACCCGCTGGTGGCCGTCGCGATGGACCACGGCACGGAGCATGTCGTGGCGCTGGACCAACTCGCGCCACGCGGCGGTCACTCGGTCCACGTCGAGGTCGGGGTAGCGCAGCTCGACGTAGGCGTGGCAGCCGATGCCGCCGTAGGCGTAGGCGTCGGTGCGGCCGATGAGGTAGGCGGCCTGGATGTCCGTCAGCGGGAACGGTTCGTGGCGGTTGTCGGGGTCGCTCCGCAGCGTGGGCTCCCCTGCCTCCAGGTGGCGCAGGATGGCGTCCTTGTGCGTGCGCAGTTCGGCGCGGTGCGTGTCGGTGAGCCGGCCCTGGGGGGCCCGGAACCGCAGTTGTCCGTCCTGGGCCCAGAGCACCACGCCCTCGTCGGCGTATCGGGCCAGCAGTTCAGCGATGTTCACAGCTCTCCGGTCTCATAGGTGGTCGCGTGGGCCGCGAGCGTGCGGGTGACGTCCGCGGCGAGCGCGGCGATGGTCGGTGCGGCGAAGAAGCGGCGGGCGGGCACGGTGGCCCCGAGACGGCGCTCGATCGCGGTCAGCAGGCGCAGTGCGGTGAGGCTGTCGCCGCCTGCGGTGAAGAAGTTGGCGTCACGGTCCGGCACCCATTGCGGCAGGTGTTCGTGCCAGAGCGCGGCAAGGGCTTCCTCGGCGCGGCCCCGTGGCGGTTCGGCGCCGGCGGACACCGCCTGCGGGCCCGCCAGGCCGGCCAGTGCTCCCCGGTCGACCTTGCCGTTCGCGGTGAGAGGCAGCGTGGGGAGCAGGAGAATGCGGGACGGGACGGCGTAGACCGGCACGCGTTCCGCCAGCAGGGCGAAGAGCCCATCGGCCAGTTCCGGTTCCTCGAAGGGCGTGCCCGGACGGGAAGGGGCGGACTCGGTGGCGGGCGTGGAGAACGTGGTGGGGTCCTGAGGTACGGCGAACGCGACCAGGCGTTTGGCGGTGCGTTCCCCCACGGCCACGACGGCGGCCCGCGCGACGGCCGGGTGCGCTTCCAGGGCGGCCTCGATCTCGCCCGCCTCGATACGGTGCCCCGAGATCTTCAGCTGGCTGTCGAGCCGGCCGAGGAACTCCAGCAGTCCGTCACCCCGGAACCGGCCCAGGTCACCCGTCCGGTACCAGCGTCGCCCGTCCTGCTCGACGAACTTCTCGGCAGTGCGGGCCGGGTCGGCCAGGTAGCCGCGAGCCAGTCCGGCACCCCCGATCAGCAGTTCGCCGGGCGTCCAGTCGGGGCAGTCCCGGCCGTTCCGGTCGACCACGCGATAGTGCTGCCCGGTCAGGGGGCGTCCGTACGGGATGGATACCCAGCGGGCATCCAGATCCGTGACGGTGAGGGTGTTGGACCAGATGGCGGCTTCCGTGGCGCCACCCATGGCGACGAACGAGCAGGGCCGCGCTGTCCGGGCCCGCAGCCGGGCGGGCAGGTCGAGGCCGATCCAGTCACCGGAGACCAGTGCGGTCCGCAGCCCCGCGATCCGGCTGCCTTCCACGCCGTCCTGTTCGTCGGCGTCGAGCAGCAGGTCGAGCAGGGCGGGCACGGTGTTCCAGACGGTCACGCGGTGCTGCTCCAGCAGGCCCGGCCAGCGGGCAGGTTCACGGCGCTGGTCCTCGGTGGGCAGCAGGAGGGAGCCTCCTGCCGCGAGCAGGCCGAAGACGTCGTACACGGAAAGGTCGAAGTCCAGCGCGGAGAGGGCGAGTACGCGGTCGTCCCCGCCGATGTCGTGGCGGGCGTTGATGTCGGCGATCGTGTTCCAGGCTGCGGCGTGGGTGATCTCGACTCCCTTGGGCTCGCCCGTGGAGCCCGATGTGAAGATCACGTAGGCGAGCGTCTGCGGAAACGCCGTACAGGGTGTGGGCAGCGGCTCGTGGTGCTGGGTGGCCGCGAAGGACAGGCTGCGGGGGCCGGTCGCCTCCGGAGCGGGCCAGGTTCCGAGGACCACCTCGAACCCGGCGGTGGCGTGCACGCGTTCCAGTCGTGCGGTGGGCTGTTCGAGGCTGAGGGGCACGTAGGCGGCTCCGGCCGCGAGGACCCCCAGGACCGCCGCGATCTGTTCCGGGCCCTTGGGCAGGGTGACCGCGACCAGGTTCCCCGGCCGTACGCCCGCGTCGCAGAGTGCCGCGGCGATGCGCAACGCCCGCCCGGCGAGGGTTCCGTAGGCAACCTCCTGCCCTGCCGTCGTGACGAGGGCGGTGCGGCCGGGCGTGGTGGTCGCGTGACTGAAGAACGCATCGTGCAGCAGGCGGGGAGCCACCGGATCGAGGGCGGCCTCCCGTGCCTCGGCAGCCCGGCGTTCGTACTGGGAGTCGGGCAGCAGGTCGGGGAGCGGGGCTTCCCAGTCGCCGGCGGCGGCGGTGTGCCGCAACAGCCGTTCGTAGGCGGCGAACATGGCGTCCAGCACGCCATCGGAGAACAGCTCCTCGACGGCGTCCCAGGTGACGACCAGGTTCCCGGACTCCTCGGTGACCTGGTTGTCCAGGCAGACCTGCGGTGACTGGGAGATGCCCCAGACCTTGGCGGGGAAGCCGGTGTCCGGTGCGGCCAGCGTCGCGTCACCGACGCCGATGGCGCTCGTGAACACGACGGGCGCGGCAGCGTCCACCGTGCCCGTGCGTCGGCCGAACTCCCGCAGCAGCCAGTCGATCGGCACGTCGGAGTGGTCGAGGTCCTCGGCCTGACGGCGTTGCAGGACCCTGGCCGCCGCCAACCAGGATGTGCCCTCGCGCCGGTATCCGGCGAGGGACAGGGAGGTGAAGTCGCCCAGCACCCGGTGGATGTCGGGATGGACGTCACGCCGGTTGAAGAGGGTGAGCGTGAGAGTCAGGGCGTCACTCCCGCTCCAGGTCGCCAGGGTTTCCGCGTACAGGGCGAGCAGGACGGTGGAGGGGGTGAGGCCGTGCCGGGCCGCGTCCCGCTTGACGGCCTGCCAGTCCTCGGCGGGTACGGTCAGCCGGCGCCGGGTGAAGACGGGCGTGTCGAGAGTCGCGGGGTCGCGGTCGAAGGGCAGGGCGGGAGGCGGCGGCAGTTCGGCCAGGCGGGACTGCCAGTGGGCACGGGCTCGCGCTGCCGCCTCCTGGTCCTCCGGGAGGCGGGTCAGATAGTCGCGGAACGTCACGTCGACGGGCGGCAGTTGCTGGTCCGGGTCGGCGTAGAGCGCGTTCAGTTCGGCGTAGAGCGTGGTGATGGAGAGCGCGTCGAGCACCAGGTAGTCCAGCCCGATGCCGATGCGGGTCCGTACCTCACCGTCCCCCTTCCCGGCATCCCCGTCCTCTCGGTAGCGCACCGCCTCGATCGCGAAGAGCGGCCACCGGGCGGGGTCACGGACCTGGCGGGACAGGCGGGCGCGCAGGTCCGCGAGCGCCTCGGTCGCATCGCCGCTGTACGCGTTCCCCACGGGGATGCGCACGGGTGGCACCTCGGGAAGGACGCGCTGACATCCGTCCTCGACGACGGCACGGAGCATGCCGTGGCGGGCGACGAGGGTGTTCCAGGCGCGCTCCAGCCGGGGCAGGTCGACGTCCGTGCCGTCGAACTCCGTGTAGTGCCAGGTGCCGACGCCGCCGAGGGTGAAGCGAGGGTCTCGTCCGGTGTGGTAGGCGGCCTGGACGTCCGTCAGGGGGAAGGGCTCGTGGGCGTGGTCCGGGTCGGGCACGAGGACGGCTGCCTGCTCGTGGGTGGTCGTCGCGGGGTGCAGCGTCTCGCAGAAGTACTGGAGCACGGGGCGGGCGAAGAGGTCGGCCACACGGGCGCCGGGGAATCCGGCGGCGCGCAGCCGGCCGATCATGCGGGTCGCGACGAGCGAGTCGCCGCCCAGCAGGAAGAAGCTGCTCTCGCGTCCCACGTCGGCTACGTCGAGCAGATCGGCCCACTCGGCCGCCACGGCCGTCTCCACGGGACCGGTCGGCGGGGAGGTGTGCGGTCCGTCCTGGCCTGCGGCCTCGGTCAGCGCCTGGCGGACGGCGGCCCGGTCGAGTTTGCCATTGGGCGTCAGCGGCAGGTCGCGCAGGACGAGGACACGCTCGGGGACCATGTAGGCGGGCAAGCGGTCCGCAGCCCTGAGCCGGACCCTCTCCGGGTCGGGTGCCTCACCGTGGACGGAGACGGCCGCGGCGAGGTGCCGCGACGGTGTGCCGAGGACGGTGGCGACGGCGTGCAGGACGGCGGGGTCGTCCTCCAGCGCGGACTCGACCTCGCCGAGTTCGATGCGGTGGCCGCCGATCTTCACCTGGTGGTCGGCGCGGCCGAGGAACTCCAGCACTCCGTCGGGCCGGTAGCGGGCCAGGTCGCCGCTGCGGTACCAGCGTTCGCCGTCGTGCTCGACGAAGCGTTCAGCGGTCCGCTCGGGGTCCCCCCGATAGCCGTTCGCCACCCCCGGGCCGCCGATCCACAGCTCGCCGGGGACGAGATCGGGGCAGTCGCGGCCGCGCCCGTCCACGACACGCGCCCGCATGTTGCGCAGCGGAACACCGTACGGGACCGACTTCCAGGCCGGGTCGGTCTCCGCCACCTCGAAGACCGTGGAGTGGACCGCGGCCTCCGTCATGCCGCCGAGTACCACGAAACGGCAGCCGGGTACGAGGGCCCGCAGTCTGCGGGGCTGGTCGAGTCCGATCCAGTCCCCGCCGAGCAACACCATGCGCAGGGAGTCGCCGAGGCCGTCGACCTCGCCGGCGGCCATCAGCAGGTCCAGCAGGGCGGGCACGCACTGCACCAGCGTGACCCCGTGTGTGCGCACCAGCCGTGCCCAGAGGTGGGCGTCGCGGCGGTGCTCCTGTCCCACGGCGACCATCTGGCCGCCGAGTGACAGCGGGGTGAAGATGTCCCAGGCGGCGAGGTCGAAGTCCAGCGCGGAGATCGCGAGCGTGCGGTCCGAGGGGCCGAGTCCGAGCTGATGCTCCATCGCCTCGATGGTGTTGACGACCGCTCGGTGCGACACCTCGACGCCCTTGGGCAGTCCGGTCGAACCCGAGGTGAACAGCACGTAGGCGGGCAGGGCGGGATCCGGCTGCACGACCTGTGCGGGTTCCGCCTTCGCCGCGTCCTCCAGGAGCAGCACCGGAGCCGTGGAAACTTCCCCGCACAGGTGGGCGTGGTCCCGGTCGGTGAGAACGGCGGACGCTTGGGCCACGGCGTGGATGCGGGCCCGTCGTACGGCGGGCTGCTCCACTCCGACGGGGGCATAGGCGGCGCCGGCGGCCAGGATGCCGAGCACCGCGGCGACCTGGTCGGCGCCCTTGGGCAGGGTCACCGCGACGGTGTCTCCCTCCCGCACCCCGTGGTCGCGCAGCAGCGCGGCGATCTGCCGTGCCGTGCGGCCGAGTTCGCCGTAGGTGAGCGTGTCGCCCGTCGTGCTGATGACCGCGGCGCGGCCGGGCTCGGTCCCCGCCAGCCGGAAGAAGCGGGTGTGCAGGGCGCGGGCAGGGACCGGCGTGGCGGGCAGGGCCGCCACGGCGCGGCGCGGCAGGACGTCGGTCGCGAGCAGGCCGTTCACCGGCCGGTCCCACGCTTCGGGGTCGGTCACGAGACGGCTGATGAGGCGGCGGTAGGCGCCGAACGCGGCGTCGGGGACTCCGGTCTCGAACACGCCGTCACGCACGTCCCAGTTGAGGAGGAGACCGCCGTCGAGTTCGGTGACCTGCGCGTCCAGGTAGACCTGCGGTCCCTGCGAGATGATCCAGGAAGGGTGGCCGAAGGACTTCTGGACGTCCTGCTCGAATATCTCGCCCAGGCCGATGGCGCTGGTGTACACGACGGGTGCCAGCACCGGGGCGCCCTCGACGCGGGCGAGGTCGCGCAGCACCTCGACGCCGCCGTACGCCCCGTGGGCGATGCCCTCCTGCAGGCGTTCCTGGAGGCCGCGGGCCTGCCGGGAGAACGGGTGCGGCGCGCTCAGGTCCGCGTCGAGCAGGACCGAGCTACTGAAGTCACCGACCAGATGGGCCACTTCGGGGGTGAACATCTCGCGGTCGAACAGCGGGAGGTTGAGCAGGAAGCGCCGGCTGTCGCTCCAGGCGGCGATGACCTCGGCGAAGGCGGTGGCGAGGGCGGCGGCGGGGGTGATGCCGTGCCGGCGGGCCGCAGCGATGAGCACGGCCTTGTCGGCGGGACCGAGCCAGTGGTGCAGCCGGCGGGAGTGGGTGAGCGCGGTGTCGTCCGCGTTGACGGGGGTGAGCGGGTCGACGGTCGTCGGCAGCCGGGGGGCGCGGGGCAGGTCCGGCAGGCGCTCTCGCCACCAGGCGGCGTGTTGTTCGCGTTCGGCTCTTCGCCGGACGTCGTGCTCCGCGAGGTACCGGCGGTAGTCCAGGCCCATCTCGCGCGGCGGAGCGTCAGGACACTCGTAGAAGCGGCGCAGGTCGGACAGGAGGACCCGCAGGCTCAGGGCGTCCCCGGCCATCATGTCCAGGTCGATCTGCAGCCGGGTCCGCCCGCCGGGGAGCAGGCACAGGGTGACACGGAAGACCTCGCCCCTGGTGATGTCCGGGCGGGCGTGGGTGTTGTTCTCGCGCAGCACCTCCAGCTCGGACTCTGCCTCGCCGGTGGTGCGTGCACGCAGATCGTGGACGGTGAGGGGCGCACCCGCGGCACCGAAGCGCTGGCGGCCCTCATCGTCGAAGACGGACCTGAGCATGCCGTGCCGCCGCACGAGGGCGCGCAGGGCGGCATCGAGCCGGTCCGGATCGACGTCCTGACCGTCCAGTTCGACGTAGAAGTGCGCGGCGACGCCGCCGAGGGGCTGTCCGTCCTGACGTCCGATCCAGTAGGCGTGCTGCATGGTGGCCAGCGGGAAGGAGCCGGACTCCTCCTCTTCGACGGCCGTCACGTCCGACGGGGTGGGACGTGCGGGGGCGGGTTCGCCGTCGGGCCGCGCCTGCCCGAGCAGGACCGTCCACGCCCGCAAGGTCGGCTCGCGCGTGAGGTCCTGGAAGGTGACGGTGCTGCCCGCCCGTCGCCAGGCGCCGACGAGGGACATCAGCATCAGTGAGTCGAGGCCGAGCTCGAAGAGGTCCCGGTCGTACGCCAGTTGCTGTGGCGTCAGCTCCAGTGCGCGCGCCACCGCCGCGCGCACCGCGGTCGGTGCGTGCGGGTCGCTGCCGGCGGGGTCGCCATCCGCTGTCCGCGCCTGGACGAGCGCTTCGTCGCTCACTGATGGGGCCTTCCGATCGGATGGGTGCGGGTCGTGTCGAGGGCGGCAGGCGGCGGGAGGTTCGTCACGCAGGTGGCCGAGCCCTAGATAGAAATGATTATCATTTCTACAGTTCACATCGTAATCACATAACGAGACCCAGCGCCAGAGCCACGAGGCTCGGCGATGAGAGGCAGAGCCCCATGAGCGAGACACAACGGACCTGGCCCGAGGCTGAGAAGGCGCGGTACAGAGCCGTCGGCCACTGGGAGGGCGTCACCTTCGGAGCCCGGTTGCGCCACTGGGGGGCCAGGCACGGAGGGCACGTCGCTCTCGTCGACGGCGACCGCCGCTGGACCTACGCCCAGCTGGACGCCGAGGCCGACCTCATCGCCCGCGGACTGTGCGGACTGGGCATCGGACGGGGCGACCGCGTGGTGGTCCAGCTCCCGAACCGCGCCGAGTTCGTACTCCTGTGGTTCGCCTTGCAGCGGCTCGGTGCGGTACCGGTGCACGCAATGCCCGGCCACCGGCGCCGGGAGATCGGCCATCTGGTGCGCGTGGCGGGTGCCGTGGCCTGTGTGGTGCCCGACCGGCACGCCAGGTTCGACCACCGCGAACTGATGCGCGAAGTGCGGGCGGAACAGGGACCGGACGACTCGCTGAGGCACGTCATCGTGGTCGGCGATCCGGGACCGGGCGAGGAGTTCGTCTCCTTCGATGCGCTCCGCACGGCGCCGCCGGCCACCTCGGGTCACGACCTCGGCGACGGCGGAGCCGACCCCTCCGACATCGCCCTCCTGTTGCTGTCCGGCGGCACCACAGGGCTCCCCAAACTCATCCCGCGCACACACGACGACTACGCCTACAACGCCCGCGTCTGCGCCGACGTCTGTGCGTTCGACGCACGGACCGTGTACCTGGCGGTACTGCCGATCGGCTTCAACTTCACCTTCGCCTGTCCCGGTGTGCTGGGCACTCTGATGGCCGGGGGCACCGTCGTCGTGGCGCCTGACCCCAGCCCGCAGACGGCGTTCGCCCTCGTCGAACAGGAGGGCGTGACCCTGACCTCCCTGACCCCGCCGCTCGTCCCCCACTGGATGGACGAGGCCGCGTCCGGCTCCTGGGACCTCGGCAGCCTCGCGGTGGTGCAGGTCGGCGGGGCCCGACTGCCGGAGGACCACGCCCGCAGGCTGGGACCGGCGCTCGGGGCGACCGTGCAACAGGTCTTCGGCATGGCGGAGGGTCTGATCAACCTGACGCGCCTTGACGACCCCGAGGACCTGGTCTGTGCCACCCAGGGCCGGCCCGTGTCGCCGGACGACGAGGTTCTCGTGGTGGACACCGACGGCAAGCCCGTGCCCGACGGGACGGCGGGCGAACTCCTCACCCGGGGTCCGTACACGCTGCGTGGCTACTACCGTGCCGAGGAATCCAACCGCACGGCGTTCACGCCGGACGGCCACTACCGGACCGGTGACGTGGTGCGGCGCCTGCCCACCGGACACCTCGTGGTGGTGGGGCGGATCAAGGACCAGATCAACCGGGGCGGCGAGAAGATCGCCGCGGTGGAGGTGGAGGAGGAGTTGCTGACGCATCCGGCGATCACGGCGGCGGCCCTGGTCGGTGTGCCGGACGAGCGGTGGGGTGAGCGGTCCGTCGCCTTCGTCGTCTGCGAGGGCTCGGCTCCCGGCGCCCGGGAGGCCGCCGCCCATCTCAAGGAACGCGGACTGGCCGGGCACAAGGCACCGGACGAGGTGGTGCAGGTCACCGCCCTCCCGCTCACCGCAGTCGGAAAAGTGGACAAGGCGGCGCTGACACAGCAGTTGCTCCTGTCCTGAGGCGCGGCCGGGAGGAGCGCCCGGTGGGCAAGGCGCTCCTCCTGCCGCTCATGAGAGGTCCCCCACGCCCTGCTCCTCCGGTACGGCGAGGACGGCGTCGCCGGCGTGGGCGAGCAGTTCCCTGGTGCGAGGATGTTCCGGGGCCACGAGCACCCGTTCGGCGGGGCCGTCCTCGACCACCCTCCCCGCGTCCAGGACGACGACCCGCTCCGCACGGCGGGCGACGGCCTTCAGGTCGTGCGTCACCATCACGACCGTCAGCCCCGTCGTCGACCGCAGCGAGTCCAGCAGGTCCAGGACTCCGCTCGCCGTGTCCGGGTCCAGCGACGAGGTGATCTCGTCGCAGACGAGTGCGCGCGGCTGAGCCGCCAGTGCCCGCGCCAAGGCGACGCGTTGACGCTGGCCGCCCGACAACTCACCCGGTCTGCGTGTCAGTACACCCTCGTCCAGACCGACCAGACCGAGTAGCCGTAGGGCTTCTTCGAGCGCGTCCTCGGCGGGTCGGCGCCCGATTCCCCTCAGAGGGCGCAGAAGCGCGGACCTCACGGATTCCCGGGGGTTGAGGGCGCCGCGGGCGTCCTGTGCGACGAGTTGTACCGCAGCGCCGCGTCCTCGCTCCGCACCCGGCTCCCGCCACTGGGCACTGCCTCGTGCGGGCCGGTGGAGCCCTGCGAGGCAGCGGGCGAGGGTGGTCTTGCCTGAACCCGAGGGACCGACGACAGCGGTCCAGGAACCTCCGGGAACCGTGAGGGTGACGTCGTGCAACACGCCGATACGACCGTGGGCGGCACTCAGCCCCCGCAGACGCAGCTCGTTGCCGGTGGTGACTTCCTGCGGAGGCTGCGGACCGGACCCACCGCGGTGGGCCGGCCGTGGCAGAACAGCCACCGGTCTCCTCACCGGCCCCGCCGTGTCGATACGCCCTCCCTCCAGACGGATCACCTCGTCCGCCACGGACGCGATCCACGCCGGGTCGTGGCTGACCAGCAACGCGGCGCGGTCACCGTCGGAGAGGACCTCGGCCAGCAGGCCGCGCATCGCGTCGGCCAGGACCGTGTCCAAACCGCTGGTGGGCTCGTCGAGGACCAGCAGGCGGGGCGTACCAGCCAGCGCCAGTGCGAGGCCGACGCGTTGGGCCTGCCCTCCCGACAGCTGCCGCGGCATCCGTCGCCGAAACGCCCTGTCGGCCGGCAGCCGCACGGACAGCAGCAGTTCCTCGACCCGCGTACGGACGTCATCCGCACGCTTCACGGCCGAGCGCAGGCGTACCGCCTCCGCGATCTGCGCACCGATCCGCAGCGCGGGGTTGAGCGCCGATGCCGGGTCCTGTCCCAGGAACGACACCACACTTCCCCGCAGCCGGCCGGCGTCCACAGGGGCGAAGGGGTCGAGTCCGGTCACCTGGACGGTTCCGGACCGTATCTCCAGGCCGGGTCGTACATGTCCGAGCAGGCTGTACGCCAGGCTGCTCTTGCCGGATCCCGACCTGCCCACGACCCCCAGCACCTGCCCCGGCGACACCGACAGGCATGCGTCCCGCAGGACAGGCGGACCGCCGGACGCCGGACCGACCGTCAGCCCGTTGACCTCGGCGAGCGGGCCCTCCGCCCCGCGAGCCGTTGTCCCATTCCCGTTCACGCGATCCCCCGTCCCACCACTTCCGCCAGCCGCCCGGCCAGCAGACCGACACACACGGAAAGCCCCACGAGCAGCAGGGCCGGTGCGAGGAACGGCGCGGCGGCCAGCGTCGCCCCCGGGACGTTCTCGCTCACCATGCGCCCCCAGTCCGGCGCCGCACCCCCCTGACCGAGGCCGAGAAAGCCCGCGGTGGCGGTGAGGTGCAAGGACGCGACCAGCCGTAGCGCTGTGTCCATGAGGGCCGGTCCGGCGATGTTGGGCAGCACGTCGTGGCGGAGCACGGCCCGCCGGGTGTCGCCGCGGGCCAGAGCCGCCTCGACGTACCCGCTGCTCAGCACCGCGTAACCCGCGGCGCGCAGGATCCTGGTGGAGAAGGGTGCGGTGGCCAGGGCGACGGCCGCCACGAGGGCCACGTCGCTGCCGGGGAACCCGGCGGCCAGGACGAGAACGACCAGCAGGGCGGGGATGACGGCGAGGGCGTCCACACAGCGGACCAGCAGGTCTCCGAGCCCGCGGGAGACCATGGCCGCCAGGACGCCGGCGGCCATCCCGATGACTCCGGCCGCAGCCGTCCCGGCCAGCGCGGTCAGCACGATGGACCGGCCTCCGCCGAGCACACGGCTCAGCACGTCCCGGCCCAGCACGTCGGTGCCGAGGAGGAACTGGCCGTCAGGTGGCTGGAAGGGCGCGGCGAGCTGGGCTGTGGGACTGTACGGCGCGGCCAGCGGCCCCAGCAGGGCGAGCAGAAGCAGGAGCAGCGTGCCCGCACAGGTGAGCAGCGGCGGCCGCCGGTGCCGGGGCGTGCCCGGAAGCGCCGGGCGAGTCCGCCTCTTCGGTGGTGTCAGGACCGTCGTCATCGTCGGTGTCCCTCCCGTGCTCCCAGCAGACGCGTGCAGAGGTCCCCCAGCAGGAGCACCGCGAGCATGACCGCGATCAGCGCGGTGGCGATTCCCTGCACCATCGGCACGTCCCGCGCCGCGACGGCCAGTTGCAGTTCACGGCCGATCCCCGGGTAGTCGAAGACGTTCTCCACCACCACCGCCGAGCCGACCAGCGCACCCGTGGTGAGGGTGAGCGCCTGTACGGCCGGTCCCGCGGCGTTGGGCAGGATGTGACGCACCGCCAGCCGCACGCCGCGGACACCGTTGAGCCGGGCCGCCTCGCAGTGCGGCGTGGCGGCGGTGTCCGCCACGGAAACCCGCAACAGCCTGGTGGCCACCGCGAGACCCACCGCGCTGAGCGTCACCACGGGCAGGACCAGTGCGTGCGGGACGTCGAGCGGCGTACCCCCGAGGGGGATGACCGAGACGCGCGGGAGGACATCCAGCCATACGGCCAGTACGGCGACGAGCAGTGCGGCGATGACGAATTCGGGTACGGCGGCCAGGATCTGCGCGGACGTGGAAACCACACGATCGGCCGCGCCGCCGCGCAACCCTGTCCACAGGCCGAGCAGCACGGCGAGCGGCGCGGTGACCGCGAGCGTCAGTGCGGCGAGGAGGAGGCTGTTGGGCAGGCGGGTCGCGATGACGTCGGTGACCGACCGCTCCCCCACGAAGCCGCGCCCGAGGTCGCCCCGGACCGCCCCGGCCGCCCAGTTCGCGTATCTCTCGGTGACGGGTCGGTCCAGGCCGAGTTCGGCACGCACTTCGGCGCGTTGCGCCGCGGATGCGTCCACGCCGGCGACCGCGCTGACGGCGTCTCCCGGCAGGACCGTCGTGGCCGCGAAGACAACGGCCGACAGCAGCACCAGGAGGACGGCGGCCCCCGCCAGGCGACGGAAGCCGAATGCGAGCAGCCTCACGCCAGTGACGCCCGGGAGAATCCGGGGAACTGTTCGAAGAGGTCGTCCCGTACTCCATCGACGCCCTCGGCCTGGGCGTTGAGGTTCGGCTTGAAGACCGGCAGCACCTGGTTGCCCTGCGTCCAGCGCGTACGCTGCGCCTGCGTGCTCAGCTTCTTCGCCTGGGCCGGGTCCCGTTCGGCACGGGCCTTCGCCACGAGTGCATCGGTCTCCGACTCCTTCCAGCCGAACGCCGACGGCGACCCGCCCGCCGTGCTCATCTGGTACGTCGACAGCGCCGGAATGGGCATCTGGTACGAAGCGGCCAGCGGCAGCGCGGCGTAGGCGGGGAAATCGGCGTAGAGCTGCCCGGCGGGCAGTTCGCGGACCGACGCCCGCACGCCGGCCTTCATCAGGTCCTCGACGAAGAGGGCGGCCATTTCCACCATGCCCGGCGTCTCGGGACCGGTGGTCAGCGTCACATTCATACCGTCGGCGCCGGCCTCCTTGAGTAGTTCACGGGCCCGCTCGGGATCGTGGGCGCGCTGGGGCACGCCTTGGGCGTAGTCGGGGAAACCCATGGAGGGCAGGTCGTTGCCGACCTGGGCCTTGCCGTAGAAGACCGTCCTGACCATGGCCTTCCGGTCGACCGCTAGCTTGAACGCCTCCCTGACCCGGGGGTCGTCGAAGGGCTTGACGCTCATGTTCATCTGGAAGGACAGGCCGACCAGGTAAGGGCTCTCCGTGGGGACCAGCTCGACCTTCGCGTTGTCCGCGAGCGTGCGCGCGGTGACGGGCGAGAGGTCGTGGGCGAAGTCGATCTCACCGCTGGTGAGCGCGCCCGCCCTGGCGGTCGAATCCGCGATCGACCGCAGTTCCAGGGCGTCCAGGTGGGGAACGTGGCCGTAGTGGTCGTCGTAGCGCTCGAACGCCGCCCCCTGACCGGCCGTGAACTCCGTCAGCCGGAAGGGACCACAACTGGGCATGCCCTGGCCGAATTTCCTGGTGCCGTCCTTGACGACGAGGAAATTGCCCTGGCACAGGATCATGCGGCCGTCGGCGATGGGCCTCAGAGTGGGCAGAACAACCTTCAGGCCCCCGTCGGCCTTGGCGCGGGCCAGGTCGAAGTTGGCGGCGGCGAGCCGGTACACGGGCAGTTTGCTCTTGGCCGCGAGGGCGCTGAGCGAGTGCAGGATGTCGGCGGAGGTGAGCTCGGAGCCGTCGGTGAAGCGGACGCCGGGTCGCACGTGCAGTGTGTACGTGGACAGGTCGTCGGAGATGTCGATGCCCTTGAGTACGCCGTAGCGCACCCCGTCGGGCCCGTTGGGGTCCAGGTTGCCCAGGGTGCCGTGCCAGGCGCGGGCGCGCACCAGATCGAGTGCTGACGGGCCGTTGAAGAAGTCGAGCGTCTCGGAGGCACCTCCTCCGACGAAAGCCGCCCGGAAGGTGCCGCCCGAGCGCGGTGAGGAGCCCGATCCCGGCTTCGGGTTCGCACCGGGCTCGTCGGTGGAGCACGCAGCCAGCAGGCCGGGTCCCACCGCGAGAGCCGCGGCGCCCGCCGCACCGCGGCGGAGGAAGGCGCGGCGATCGATCTGTCTGGACATGCTTCTCCTTGACGTTCTGCTGAGCTGAACCGAGCACCGGGGTGACATCCACGGCACGTGAAGTGCCACCCCCACGCGGGCGGGTGGCCATGTACGAACGGACGCATGCACGGCCGGGCTTCAACGCCCTCGGCGGCTGCCGACCCGGCTTCGTGCTACCGGAAGCTGAGAGCCCCGGACGGGCAGGCCCACACGGCGTCGTGCACAGCGTCCGACTGGGACGCCTCCGGCACCTCGGCGAGGACGACCACCAGCCCGTCGTGCTCGTCCTGGTCGAAGACGGCCGGTGCGGCGAGCACGCATTGCCCGGCCCCGACGCACCGACCCCGCTCCGCGCCGACTCTCCCGGCTCCTGGCACCTGGTCCGACAACGTCATGAGAGCCCCTCCCCTGCCGTCACATCCGCGACCGCCGATGCGACACAACCAGACAGTAGTAGATAATGACTTCCATATTCAATAAGCTGATCAGGTAGGTCGGCGGGTGCCCCGGCACCCAAGACCATCAGCTCCACGCAAGGTCGTTCCGTCGTCGAGGCGAACCCGGCCGACATGGCACACAGCCAACTGGCCCTGCTCTATGGGAGGTGGGCGTCCTGCGCGACGCACCGGCAACGCGGTCACCGGCGTCATGGCGTCCGACGCGGCAGCGGATGGCTGTCCTGAGCGCCCTGTACGACCGAGCCGACTTCACCTCCGCACAGGAACTGCACGAGACCCTCGAAGCCGAGGGCACCACCGTCGGCCTGACCACGGTCTACCGGACCCTGCACGCACTGGACCGCGCCGGGCAGGTCGACGTCGTGCGGGAGAAAACTGGGGAACGTCTCTACCGCCCTCGGCCCACCGACGGGCACCGCCACTACCTCGTCTGTCGCGACTGCGGCTTCAGCGCGGCGGTCGACGCCGACCCCGTGGAACGGTGGGCCGACGGCGTAGCCGAGACCATGAGATTCACAGAGGTGAAACACACCGTGGAACTCTCCGGCGTCTGCGACCGCTGCCGCGTCGACGTATCGGAGCACACTTCAGCGGAACAGCACGCCTGAGCGGGGTTTCGCCCCGCTCGGCAGCCCGCTCCCGTTCAGCGGCTCATAGCGGAGAACCGCAAGGTGCTGGCACGGGTGTGGCAGCGTCCCAGACGGAATCCAGCACCGTGATCGCACAGCTCAGCCGGCCCCATGACGCCACCGAATCCGTCCGGCGGGACCTCGTTGCATGCTGGACGAGGGTCGTCAACGCAGGAGGGGCCGTCATCCCGATGGGCTGCCCGCCTCCACCGGTGACCCAGGCCGCGCTCCGCCCGGCGGTCGGGAGGTCACTCGTGAACTGTCCCCCGACCACAGCAGACTTCTCGTGACCCGACCGCAACGAGATCCTGACGAGTCTGCCCCTGTGAGAGCTGCGGAATTCCGTTGCTCCAGACCGCGGAGGTCAGGAGCAACGGCCCGCCCTGGATCCGTCTGCGCGGTCCAGGGGCGGTTAAGGCCGCAGCGATGCAGGTCAGGCGGCCGCGTCCGGGGCGGTGCCGTCGTCGGCCACCAGATGGCAGGAGACCTGCCGCCCGCCGGGGATTTCGCGCAGGGCGGGCACCTCGGTGCGGCACCGGTCGACGGCGAGAGGGCAGCGGGTGTGGAAGCGGCACCCCGGCGGGGGGTCGAGGGGGCTGGGCAGCTCGCCGTGCAGCACGATGCGTTCGCGGGACCGCTGCTCGACCGGGTCGGGCACCGGCGCCGCGGAGAGCAGTGCCTGGGTGTACGGGTGCTTCGGTGCGGCGAACAGCTCGGTGGTGGGCGCCTGTTCCACGATCTGCCCGAGGTACATCACGGCGATCCGGTCGGCGAGGAACTCGACGGCGGCCAGGTCGTGGGTGATGAACAGACAGCCGAAGCCGCGGTCCCGCTGGAGGTCGGCGAGCAGGTTGAGCACCGATGCCTGTACCGAGACGTCGAGGGCGGACGTCGGCTCGTCGGCGACGAGGAGGTCGGGGTCGCAGGACAGTGCGCGCGCGATGGAGATGCGCTGGCGTTGGCCGCCGGACAGCTCGTGGGGGTGCCGGTCGGCGTGCTCGGTGCGCAGCCCGACCTGGCCGAGCAGCTGCTCGACCCGTTCCCGTACGGCCGCTCTGTTCGGTCGACGGTCCCGGCGGTTCAGGCGGATGGGTTCGGCGATGATCTGGCCGACGGTCATCCGGGGGTCCAGGGAGGACGAGGGGTCCTGGAAGACGAGGTGGAAGTCCTTGCGCAGGGGGCGCAGGGCGCGGCGGGAGAGGTGGCTGACGTCGGTGCCGTTGATGTGGACGGTGCCGGCGGTGGGTTCGTCGAGGCGGACGGCGCACCGGCCGACGGTCGACTTGCCGCTGCCCGACTCGCCGACGAGGCCGACGACCTCGCCGCGTCGGATGGTGATCGACACACCGTCGACGGCCCGGACGGTGCCGCCGCCGGAGGCACCGAAGTGGCGTTCCATGCCGTTGATCTCCAGCACCGGGGGGTGCGGTGCGTCCGCTCCGCCCTCGCGGGGGGCGGGGACGGTGTGCGCGGTGGTCACTTTCCGGCCTCCTGGGATTCGGTGCCAGTCGCGGGCACGGCCTCGGTATCGGTCTTCGCGTACGGGTGCCAGCAGGCGGCCCGGTGCGGCGCGTCCGCTCCGGCCTCGGGGTCGATGGCACGGAAGCCGGGGCGGCTGCCCGTGCAGGTTTCGTCGGCGCGGGAGCAGCGCGGCGCGAAGGTGCAGGCGTCGGGCTGGCTGTCCAGGCTGGGGACCAGGCCGGGGATCTCGGGCAGCCGCCGCTTGCCCTCGCCGCCCGGCCGGAGCACGGCGCCGAGCAGGCCACGGGTGTACGGGTGCCGGCCGGAGGCGAACAGGTCGTGGACCGGGGCCTGTTCGACGGCTCGTCCGGCGTACATCACGAGGACCCGGTCGGCGGCGTCGGCGACGACCCCGAGGTCGTGGGTGACCAGGACGATGGCGGTGCCGAGGCGCTCGCGCAGCGACTGGAGGACTTCGAGGATGCCGGCCTGCACGGTGACGTCCAGGGCGGTCGTCGGTTCGTCGGCGATGAGGACGGCCGGGTCGCAGGCCACGGCGATGGCGATCATGACGCGCTGGCGCATGCCACCGGAGAGCTGGTGCGGGTACTCGTCGATCCGGCGTGCCGGCGCGGGGATGCCGACGAGTTCGAGGAGTTCGACGGCGCGGGCCTTGGCCTCCTTGCGGCTCAGCCCCTGGTGCCGGCGGAGCACCTCGCCGATCTGCCGGCCGACGGTGAGGACCGGGTTCAGTGAGGTCATCGGCTCCTGGAAGATCATCGCGATGTCCTTGCCGCGAACCGCCTGGAGCTCCTTCTCCGACGCGCCGACCAGCTCGCGGCCGCCGAGCCTGATCGAGCCGCCGATGCGGGCGGTCGGCGGCAGCAGGCCCATGGCCGCCATCGAGGTGACGGACTTGCCGCAGCCCGACTCCCCCACCACGGCGAGGACCTCGCCGGGTGCCAGGTCGTAGGAGACCCCGTCGACGGCGTGCACGGTGCGGGTGTCGGAGTGGAAGGAGACCGAGAGGTCGCGCACGCTCAGTGCGGGTCCGGTCGCCGTCTTCGGCGCGGGTTCGAGAACGGTCTCGGTCATCGGGTCGCTCCTCGGGGGTCCAGGACGTCACGCAGCCCGTCGCCGAGCAGGTTGAAGGCGAGCGTCGCCGCGACGATCGCGAGGCCGGGGAAGACGGCCAGCCAGGGGGCGGGCGCCAGGAAGGACTGGGCGCCGGAGAGCATCACACCCAGCGAGGGGTCCGGGGGCTGGACGCCGAGGCCGAGGAAGCTCAGCAGCGCCTCACCGATGATCGCGGCGGGGATGCCCACGGTCGCCTGGACGATCAGGGCGGAGGTGGCGTTGGGGAGGATGTGCCGGAAGAGTACGGTGCCGTCGCCGCCCCCGTTGGCGACGGCCGCGGCGACGTAGTCGACGTGCTTGAGCCGCAGGGTCTCCGCCCGGGTGATCCGGATGACGGCGGGGATCTGCGAGATGCCGATGGCGATGGTCGCGTTGGTGAGCGACGGGCCGAGGATCGCGGCGAGGCCGACGGCGAGCACCAGGAAGGGGAACGCCAGCATGGTGTCGGTGAGGCGGGACACCGCGGTGTCCGCGAACCGGCCGTAGTACCCGGCGAGCAGACCCAGTGGTACGCCGACGAGGAAGGCCAGCACGACGGCGACGAGGCCGACCTGCATGGACGCACGCGCGCCGTGGACGATGCGGGAGAGCTGGTCGCGGCCGAGGTCGTCCGTGCCGAGCCAGTGCGAGGCGCCGGGCTGGGCCAGGACGTTCCCGAAGTCGGGCTGCGAGGGGTCGTACGGGGCGATGAGCGGGGCGAACAGGGCGGCCAGGACGAAGACGGCGGCGATGACCGCGCCGGTGAGCGCGAGCCGGTTCCGGCGCAGGGCGCGCAGCTTGCCGCCGCCGGACTTCCGCCGGCCCGCGTCGGGCGGGGTGGGGAGCACTGTGGTCGCGGTGGTCACCGGGCACCTCCGAGCCGGATGCGCGGGTCGATGACCGAATAGACCACGTCGACCAGCAGGTTGATGAGGATGTACGCGGCGGAGGTGCAGAGCACCACGGCCTGGAGAGTCGCGTAGTCACGGGTGAAGACGGCGTCGATGGTGAGCTTGCCGAAGCCGGGGAGGACGAATATCTGCTCGGTGACCACGGCGCCGGAGATCAGATGGCCGAGCTGGAGGCCGAGCACGGTCACGACGGTGACGAGCGAGTTGCGCAGCGCGTGCCCGCCGACGACGGAGCCCCGGGAAAGGCCCTTGGCCCGGGCGGTCCTGACGTAGTCGGCGGACAGCGAGTCGAGCATCGCGGCCCGCGTCTGGCGCATCACGACGGCGGCGAGGCCGGAGCCGAGCACGATCGCGGGGAGCACCATGCGGCGCAGGTTGTCGACGGGATCGGTGCCGAAGGGTACGTAACCGGAGGCGGCGAACACCGGGACGGCGATGGCGAATCCGAGGACGAGGACGATGCCGAGCCAGAAGGTCGGGATGGAGAGGCCGATCAGCGCGATGGCGTTGGCGATCCACTCCTCCGGCTTCCCGCGCCGGACCGCGGCGACCACTCCGGCGCCGATGCCGACCACGATCGCCAGCAGCAGGGAGAGCGCGGCCAGTTCCAGGGTGACGGGCAGGGCCTGCCCGATCGCGTCGGCGACGGGGAGGCCGGTACGCGAGGAGGTGCCGAGGTCGCCGGTCAGGGCGTGGCCGATGAACCGTCCGTACTGGATGACGACGTTGTCGTTCAGGCCGTAGCTCTCGCGGATGGCGGCGAGCGCCTCGGGGCTGCGTTCCTCACCGGCGAGCGCGAGCGCCGGGTCGCCGGGCAGGGCCCGGATGCCGGCGAAGACGACGACACTGACGAGGAAGAGCGTGATGAGGGACTGGCGCAGGCGCGTCAGCAGGTACTTCGTCATCGGGTGTACCCCGCATTCTTGACCCGGACCAGTCCGTCGCCGTAGACGTGGATGCCCGCGATGTCCTTGCCGGCGACGACGTAGTTCTTCTGCCGGTAGAGGTAGATCAGGGCGTGGGCATCCTGCACGCGCCGGGTGAGCTCGTCGTAGATCTCGGTGCGCCGCGCGGGGTCCGCGACACTGCGGCCCTCGGCGATCAGCTTGTCGATCTCCGGGTCGCCGAGACCGTAGGCGTTCATGGCGCCCGCCGTCTTGAGGAAGTTGGAGACGTTGCCGTCCGGGTCGAGCCGGCCGGACCAGCCGCTGGTGAAGACGTCGTAGTCGCCGGCGTCGGTCTCCGCGAGCATGGTGGCGTACTCGGTGGGACGCAGCGACAGCTCGAAGCCCGCCTCCTTGACCATGGCCTGGAGCACCTGTCCTACGCGCCCCTGCTCGGGGGTGGTGGACGTCTTCAGCTCGATCTTCACCGGGGTCTTCACCCCGGCCTCCTTCAGCAGCTTCTTCGCCCGGTCGACGTCGCGCCGGGGGCAGTCCTCCGGTGCGATGCCCGGGGCGATGGCCGACTGCGGGGAGACGGGGCCGCAGGCCGGTTCGTACATGCCCTGGAAGACGACCTTGTTGAGCAGGTCGCGGTCGATGGCCAGCTCGAAGGCCTCCCGGACCCGGACGTCACGGGCGATCGGGGTGTCGATCTTCCCGGGCTTCTGCCCGAGGCCCTTCACGTTGCCGACGTTGAGGCCGATGCCCTGGTAGCCGAGCGAGGGCGAGTTGAACAGCTGGAGCTTCGGCTCGGTCAGGGCGCTCTGTACGTCGACGGGGGCCATCTGGTCGCCGACCTGGAGGTCACCGGAGCGCAGGTTGGCGAGCCTGACGTTGCCGTCGGGTATCGGCTTGTAGACCACGCCGTCGAGGTGCACCCGGTCGGCGTCGTAGTAGTTCGGGTCCTTCCTGAGCACGATCCGGTCGCCGCCGACGCGCTCGACGAAGCGGAAGGGACCGACGCAGGAGGGGTGGTTGGTGAAGTTCTTGCCGTACTTCTCGAGTGCGGTGGGTGACATCACCATCCCGGCCCGGTCGGCGAGCACGCCGGTGAGCGGGACGTAGGGGTGGTCGAGCGTCAGCCGGACCGTGAGCGGCCCGGTGGCCTCGGCCTTGCTGACCGGTGCGAGTTCGGTGGCGCGCGCGGATCCGGGGAGATCCCGGTGGCGCCGCAGCGAGGTGACGACCGCGTCGGCGTCCAGCCGGGTGCCGTCGCTGAATTCCACGCCGGGGCGCACCTGGAAGGTGACCGTACGGCCGTCCGCCGAGGTGGTGGGGAGCGACGAGGCCAGCTGCGGCACGACGGTGCCGTCCTCGTCGATGTCGTAGAGCTTCTCGCACATGCTCGCGAAGACCGTGCGGCCTACGAGGGTCTGCGCGAGGGTGGGGTCCAGCTTGTCCGGGTCGGAGTTGAGAGCGACGGTGAGTGTCCCGCCGTCGCGTACGGACCGGTCATCGGTCATGCGCACACCACCGACTTCGGTCGCCGAGGACTGCAACGACGCACAGCCCGAGGTGAGGGACACCAACGCGACCGCCACCAGGGCAACCACTTTTCGGCGCACGGGGGCCTACCTCCCGCCTGGGGTGATCAAGGAATATCGCCGACCGTATTTCGCATACAGTCCGCAAAGCAAGACCTCGGCCCACATGGCGGACGGGTTTTACCTGACGATCGGATAACGGAGCGCGGACGGCGGCTCCTGCACGACCGCTCACCTGCGGATCCTGGGCAGCGGCGGCGCGGGTGTGGCCTCCGGTTCGTATACGGATGCCCGGAGCCTGCCGTTCCGCAATCGACGGCGGCCTGGGAAGGTCGCCACGGGACGGCGCCGTGAGTGCTGACCGGGGTCACCGCGCGTTGCGACACCTTTCTGGTCCTCTTTGCCGCAGCCTCATTACCGATGGTCACCCGCGGGGAAGACAACGAGCCCCGCGAGCGCTGACGTCAGAGGCGGTTCAACTCATCGGAGGCCCGGCAATGCACGGTGAATACAAGGTTCCTGGCGGCAAACTCGTGGTGGTGGACCTGACGAACCAGGACGGCGTCCTGCGGGACGTACGGGTCGCGGGAGACTTCTTCCTGGAGCCCGACGAGGCGATCACCGCGATCGACCAGGCGCTGGAAGGCGCCCCCGCCGACACCGACGCCGCAGGCCTGGCCGCCCGCGTCGAAGCGATGCTGCCCGAGGGCACCGTCATGTACGGGATCACCGCCGAAGGCGTCGCGGTGGCGGTGCGCCGCGCACTCGCCCAGGCCACCGACTGGACCGACTACGACTGGCAGCTCATCCACGAGGGACCGCAGTCCCCGGCGCTGCACATGGCCCTCGACGAGGTGCTCACCGCCGAGGTCGCCGCCGGGCGCCGGCCCCCGACGCTGCGCGTCTGGGAGTGGGGCGCCCCGGCCGTCATCATCGGCAGCTTCCAGTCCCTGCGCAACGAGGTCGACGCCGAGGGGGCGGCGCGTCACGGCGTGACGGTCGTGCGCCGCGTCTCGGGCGGCGGAGCCATGTTCGTGGAGGCCGGGAACACCATCACGTACTCCCTCTCGGTCCCTTCCTCCCTGGTCTCGGGACTCTCGTTCGCCGACTCCTACGCCTATCTCGACGAATGGGTTCTCGACGCGCTCGGCGACATGGGGATCAAGGCGTGGTACCAGCCCCTCAACGACATCGCGACGGACGTCGGCAAGATCGCCGGAGCCGCGCAGAAGCGCATGGTCGGCCCCGACGGCGGGCCGGGCGCGATCCTCCACCACGTCACCATGTCGTACGACATCGACGCCGACAAGATGCTCGACGTCCTGCGCATCGGCAAGGAGAAGATGTCCGACAAGGGCACCAAGTCGGCCAAGAAGCGGGTCGACCCGCTGCGCCGTCAGACCGGCCTGCCCCGGGAGGCGGTCATCGACCGCATGGTGCGGTCCTTCCGCGACCGCTACGGACTCGCCGCCGGCGGTGTCACCCGCGAGGAGCTGGCGCGGGCGGAGGAGCTGGCCGCCACGAAGTTCAGCAGCACCGAGTGGACGGCGCGGGTGCCGTAGGCGCCGGCCGCGGGCGTCCTCCCCGGCGCCGGGGAGGCGGAAAGGCTGGTCCCTGCGCCCCTCCACCGTCTTCGTCGTCGGAGACAGAACACGGACGAGATCCTGGCCGCTCGGACGAACACCGGGCGAAATCCCCTCAAGACACTTCGGTCGGGCGCACCGTCGGCACCGCGTGCGTGCGCCGCACGCACGACCGCCCCGGCGGTCGGAGTGCCTGCCGGGGCGGTCGTACGTGCCGGTGCGCGCCCTGGGAGGGGTGCGCAGGGGGGAATCAGCCCAGGGTCGCGATGGCCTTGTTGAAGGTGGCCGACGGACGCATGACGGCCTCCGCCTTCGCCGGGTCGGGCTGGTAGTAGCCACCGATGTCGGCCGGCTTGCCCTGGACGGCGGCCAGCTCGCCGATGATGGTCTGCTCCTGCTCGGCCAGCGTCTTGGCGAGCGGCCCGAACGCCTCGGCGAGCGCGGCGTCGTCGGTCTGCTTCGCCAGCTCCTGGGCCCAGTAGAGCGCCAGGTAGAAGTGGCTGCCGCGGTTGTCGATGCCACCGATCTTGCGGCTCGGGGACTTGTCCTCGTTGAGGAAGGTGCCCGTGGCCCGGTCCAGGGTGTCGGCGAGCACCTTGGCGCGCGCGTTGTCCGTGGTGGTGGCGAGGTGCTCGAAGCTGACCGCGAGGGCGAGGAACTCACCCAGGCTGTCCCAGCGCAGGTAGTCCTCCTTGACCAGCTGCTGGACGTGCTTGGGCGCGGAGCCGCCGGCGCCCGTCTCGAACAGTCCGCCGCCGTTCATCAGCGGGACGACGGAGAGCATCTTCGCGCTGGTGCCCAGTTCGAGGATGGGGAACAGGTCGGTGAGGTAGTCACGCAGCACGTTGCCGGTGACCGAGATGGTGTCCTCGCCGCGGCGGATGCGCTCCAGGGAGAAGGCCGTGGCCTCCTCCGGCGTCCTGATGGAGATGTCCAGGCCGTCGGTGTCGTGGTCGGCGAGGTAGGTGTTGACCTTGGCGATGAGGTTGGCGTCGTGCGCACGGCCCTCGTCGAGCCAGAACACGGCCGGGTTGCCGGTCGCGCGGGCGCGCGTGACGGCGAGCTTGACCCAGTCCTGGATGGGCAGGTCCTTGGTCTGGCACATCCGGAAGATGTCGCCGGCTCCGACCGCCTGCTCCAGCACGACGTCGCCCTTGCCGTCGACGACCCGCACCGTGCCGGTGGTGGGGACCTCGAAGGTCTTGTCGTGGCTGCCGTACTCCTCGGCCTTCTGCGCCATCAGGCCGACGTTGGGTACGGAGCCCATGGTCGACGGGTCGAAGGCGCCGTTGGCGCGGCAGTCGTCGATGACGACCTGGTAGACGCCCGCGTAGCTGCTGTCGGGCAGGACCGCGATGGTGTCGGCCTCGTTGCCGTCCGGGCCCCACATGTGGCCGGACGTACGGATCATCGCGGGCATGGACGCGTCGACGATGACGTCGCTCGGCACGTGGAGGTTGGTGATGCCCTTGTCGGAGTCGACCATCGCCAGGGCCGGGCCCTCGGCGAGCTCCGCCTCGAAGGACGCCTTGATCTCGGCGCCGATGTGCGGCACGGAGTCCAGGCCCTTGAGGATGCCGCCGAGGCCGTCGTTCGGGGTCAGGCCGGCCGCCGCGAGCGCGTCGCCGTACTTGGCGAAGGTGTTCGGGAAGAAGGCGCGGACCACGTGACCGAAGATGATCGGGTCGGAGACCTTCATCATCGTGGCCTTGAGGTGCACGGAGAACAGGACGTTCTCGGCCTTGGCGCGCGCGACCTGTGCGGTGAAGAACTCACGCAGCGCGGCGACGCGCATGACGGCCGCGTCCACGACCTCACCCGCGAGGACCGGGACGGACTCGCGCAGCACCGTGGTGGTGCCGTCGTCACCCGCGAGCTCGATGCGCAGCGAGCCGGCCTCGGAGATGACGACGGACTTCTCCGTCGAGCGGAAGTCGTCGACGCCCATGGTGGCGACGTTGGTCTTCGAGTCGGCGCTCCAGGCGCCCATGCGGTGCGGGTGCGCCTTGGCGTAGTTCTTGACCGACGCGGGGGCACGGCGGTCGGAGTTGCCCTCGCGCAGGACGGGGTTCACCGCACTGCCCTTGACCTTGTCGTACCGGGCGCGGACGTCCTTGTCCTCGTCGGTCTGCGGGTCGTCCGGGTAGTCCGGAAGCGCGTAGCCCTGCTCCTGGAGCTCTGCGATCGCGGCCTTCAGCTGCGGGATCGAGGCCGAGATGTTGGGCAGCTTGATGATGTTCGCGCCGGGAGTCCTGGCCAGCTCACCGAGCTCGGCGAGCGCGTCATCGATACGCTGATCGGCCTTGAGACGCTCCGGGAAGCCGGCGATGATCCGCCCCGCCAGGGAGATGTCGCGGCGCTCCACCGTGACACCCGCGGTCGAGGCGTACGCCTCGATGACGGGCAGGAACGAGTACGTCGCCAGGGCAGGGGCCTCGTCGGTGTGCGTATAGATGATGGTCGAGTCAGTCACCGGGTGCTCCGCTCCACGTCTGCAACATTGCTTGACATCAAGATATCTCGTGACCGGCCCCCTCTCCACAGTGGCCCGCGCCCATTCCGGCGGAACCGGTCACTCCTGTCCGTCGGGGCGCGGAGTACCGGGGCCGGACGGGCTTCGGCCGGCCGGAAGGGGCGACGGTGCGGCCTGCGGGGTGCCGGCTCAGCCGAGCGGGTCGGTGGTGTCGCGCAGGGTGGCCAGGGCGGGGGCGTACATGCGGGCCTTGATGGTGCCCAGCGTGTCGCCGGCCTTGTTCACCTGCGCCTGGGCGGTCTCGATCGCGGTGGAGCGCACGGCGTCCTCACTGACGGCCTGGTCGACGATGCCGACGGAAGCGGCGTCGGCGCCGCCGTAGCGGCGGGCGGTGAGCATGGCCTCGTGGGCGGTCTGCGGGGTGAGGCGGGACTGGACCAGCGCGGCCATCCCGGGGGTGAAGGGGATGTTGATGTCCGCTTCGGGCAGGCACCAGTAGCCACGGTCGGCGCGCATCACACGGAAGTCGTGGGCCAGGGAGAACATCGCGCCGGCGGCGAAGGTGTGCCCCTGCAGCGCGGCCACCGTGACGAGCGGCAGCGACAGCATCCGCGCGAACAGCTCGTGGACGGAGACGACGTAGTCCTGGTGCTGGTCCGCGTGGGCGAACAGCCAGTCCAGGTCGAGCCCGTTCGAGTAGAACTTGCCGGTGGCGGCGGTGACCAGGGCCCGGGGGCCCTCCGCCTTCTCCACCTCGTCGAGCGCGGCGCCGACGGCGGTGACCCAGTCGGGGTGGAAACGGTTCTCTCCGTCTCCGAGGTCGAGGACGAAGACGTTTTCGTGGCGGTCGAGCGTGGGCATGGCGACTCCTTCGGGCTGCGGACTGGGGCAGGGGACTGCGGGCTACGGCCTGGTGCCCCGGCGCGGCAGGCACCGGGGTGGTCGCACAGGGCAAACGTGCTACCTGTCAGTAACTTATGAGGTGTGGCAGGGAACACGCAAGGGGCGGGGACATGCGTGCACGACCGGTGGACACCGCTTCGGCCCCGCCGGACTCCGGAGGGCGTCCCGCTGCGGGGGACATACGGTGGTCAGCCCCCGTCGGCCGCTCCGAGTCCCTCCGTGGCCGGCGGCCGGTGCTCGTACCAGCGCCGGTCGGCCTCCAGCTGCGCGGCGAGCGAGATGAGCCTGGGCTCGCTGCGGGAGGGGCCGAGGAGCTGGGCGCCGAGGGGAAGGCCGTCGCGGGTGAAGCCGGCCGGGACGTTGACCCCGGGCCAGCCGAGGACGTTCCAGGGCCAGGCGTAGGGACAGGCCGAGGTCATCGCGAGGTCGGTACGCCAGGCGCTGAGCCGGTCGAACGCACCGACCCGGGGTGGCGGGGCGGCGGTGGTGGGGGTGAGCAGCACGTCGTAACCGTGACCGCCCCTGGCCGTGTCGAAGAAGGCGCCGATCCTGGCGTGCTGGCGTACCTCACGGGCACGGGCGGCCCGCACGATCCGGCCGCCGAGGCGGGTCCCGGTGCGCAGGGCGCTTCGGGTGCGCGGGTCCAGGAGGGCCGGCTCGGGGTGCAGCGCGGCGAGCTCGGCGATGCCGGCGGTGGCCCGGGGGACGAAGGAGAGGCCGATGAGCCCGTAGCGGGGGTGGGCCTCCTCGACGTGGTGCCCCAGCCGGGCGAGGATCTCGGCGAGGGCGGTGACGGCGCGCAGGACCTCCGGGTGGGGCGCGTTGCGGGTGAGCGTGAGCGGAGGCCGCAGCGAGAGGCCGATGCGCAGCCTGCCCGGGTCACGCCGGGCGGCCGCGGAGGCGTCGACGGCGGGCGGCCGGTGCGGGTCCCGGGGGTGCGGTCCCGCCGCGGCGTCCAGGAGGAGGGCGGCGTCCGCGACGGTCCGGGCCAGGGGACCGTTGACCGTGAGGCCCTGGAAGGCGTCGCTCTGGGGGTGGACGGATACGCGGCCGCGCTGGGGCTTGATGCCGACGAGGTGGGTCCAGGCGGCGGGGATACGGATGGAGCCCGCGCCGTCCGAGCCCAGTGCGGCGGGGACGAGCCCGGCGGCGACGGCCGCAGCGGAGCCGCCCGATGAGCCCCCGGGCGTGTGCGCGGCGCTCCAGGGGTTACGGGTGACGCCGAAGGCGGCCCCTTCCGTGAACGCCCACTGGCCCAGCTCGCAGGAGTTGGTCTTGCCGACGACGACGGCCCCGGCGGCCCTGAGCCTGCGGACCGCCTCGCTGTCGGCGGTGGCGGGCGGCAGCGCGCCGTCGCAGCCGAAGTAGGTGGGCATCCCGGCGACGTCGGTGTCGTCCTTGACGGCGACGGGCACCCCGAGCAGCGGAAGCCGCTCCCCCGCCTCGAGCCGCCGGTCGGCCTCGGCGGCCTCGGCGAGCGCGGCCTCCGTGCGTACCTGCCGGAAGGCGTTGAGAGTGGGACGGCTCGCCTCGATGCGCGCGAGCGCCGCGGCGACGAGCCCGGCCGAGGTCGCCCGGCCCTCGGCCAACTCCCGGGCGCTGTCGACGAGACCGGGCTGCACGGGCGGCTCCGCCGGCCTGCTCGGCCCGGTCCGCTCCGTGGGGTCTGCTGAGGACATCACCATCGCCTCCTCGCGTCCGCCGGAGCACCGGCCCCGGGGTCTGCCCGGAGTCCGCCCGAGCGGTCTACCGGAGAGTAACGAGGCCGGAAGGTCCTCTCAAGCACGCCGCACACGGGTCGGGGCCCAGGAACCCGCCTTCCGGCCGCGTGGAAGGCGGGTGTCCGGCACCCGGGTGCTACGGGCGCACGTGGATCTCGCCGATGCCCGAGCCGAGGCCCGCGCAGTGGGCGGTCGACTGCCCGGACTCGCCCGGCCGCAGCGTGACGCGCTCACCGTCCACGTCGGGCGACCAGCCGCAGACCAGGTGCACCCAGAAGACCTGCGTGGCCGAGCCGTTGTTCCGGCAGAGCGCGTAGCCGGTGTAGTCGTCGATCGCGTGCTTGCCGGTGTCGCACGACAGACCCGGCGGGATGGCGGCAGCGGGTGCGACAGCCACCGCGGCAGTGGCCGGCACGGCGAGCGCGACGGTCAGACCGGTGACGGCTGCACCCCGCACCAGCGTGCGGAGGACGTTCCCCTTGAACAGCTTCTTCATGTCTCCCCTTGATTCCGGTCGACGCTTCCGCCGAGTGCCGGTGATCTTCAAGGCTGTGATCCCCGACCCTCCGTAGCCGAAAACAGCGCCGAACCTCACCCTCCGTACACTGCACAGCCCGCGCACGCAGCCGTGCGCGGGCGTGCGCTCGCCAGGTGGGGTGACTCTCCCCGCACAGGGTCTGACCAGCGATGTTTCCGAGGGCGCGCCCCTGACAGGACGGCGCATCGACGTACGCTTCAGCGTCTGCGCAACAGGTCGTACCCTCCGGCACCGGCGACTCGGCGGCGCAGCCCGAGCGACTACTTCTAACCGCTCTGCACATGGGAGGGGCTTCTGGCGGGTCGTGGCAGCGGGAAACTGGCTGACGCAGGAGGGCTGACCAGGAGTTTCGCGTCTTTCAGCTCTGTCACGGGCTTGCCGGATTGCATGCCGGATCGTCCCGCGCAAGTCCCTCTGACAGAGCTGAAAGTCCCTGAAAAGTCCCTGAGGAGGCCCGCCACTGAGTGGCGCGATCAATGAGGGAGAGCTCCTCCGGCGGACTCCCCAGAACGGACCTTTTTCTGGGCCGAAAGCAAGCTCGATCGCCAGGCGCGGCCCCAGCCGACTGAATGAGCCGTGCCCCCCGTGGCCGGCGAGCAGCCGAACAGCGGGGCGCTGTTCCGGCCGGCGGCAATAGGCGGGAGACTTCGCGCAGGCCTGCGCGAGCATCGGTTCCCTCGGGCGGCCCAGGACCACGCACGGCGCTCTCCTGGTCGGTCACGGTGCTTGGCCCGTCCACGGATGGAGTTACCGGCCGAGTCCCTGCCGCCGCGCGGGTGCGGGCCACTGACGGTGTGCCAGGACCACGGCCGGAGCCGCTCCCTGCTTCGGCACGAGCGCAGAGACTGTGGCGAAGTGGGACCGGTCAGCGGCCGAGGAAGGTCGGAGGTACTCCTGCGCTGCCGCCTTCGCAGGTGCCCAACTATCTGTCCACAGCGACTCGCCGGCGTCGCCCGTGGCCTCAGCGGAGCAAGCAACACATCTGTCCTTTCGCGATCTGAGTGCAAGGAACGATCGGCGAACCCCCTTATGCCATGGGAGACTACGGCCATGGAGGATGTGAGACTGACCTTCGACGACGGCTCCGTCGTAAGCCTGCACCTAGCGCCGCAGACCGGCCCGCCACGCAACCCGGATTCCGACGCGCACGCAGCGGAACAAGGAGGCAACTCGGCGGACGAGCTGGACCTGCCGCCAGGATTCGGCGGAGCGCGGCCGGTAAGTTCTGACGGGCGCACGGCGAGGACTCTGACCCGAAGTGGTCAGACCCTCAGCGACGCATTGCGCCCTCTCAGCGGGGTGCTCAGCAGCATCCACAACTCCGTCAGCCACTTCGCCCAGCGACCCGACGAGGTTACGGTCGAGTTCGGTGTCACGCTGGGCAGCGACCTGAGTCTCGGTGTCTTCTCCGGAAGCGGGGAGGCCAGCTTTACCGTCTCGGCAACCTGGAACCTCAACAGCACGGAGGAAGCAGCGCCGACGCACCAGGCCGCAGGGCTGCCGAGCCAGGTCAACGGTTCCTGACCCGCATGCGGCTGGACGTGCCTGCCTCATTCGCCGACGCGCCACTGCAGCGGGCGTTCGTGTCCGTTCTGGGGCAGGATCAGCCGGTCGGTGCGGGCGTACTGCTCTCCCCCACCCTGGTCCTGACTTGCGCACATGTCGTCAACAGCGCACTCGGCCGGCACCGCTTCGACATGCCCTTGCCATCACGCGGGCAGCCGATCAGGCTGCGGTTCCCGCATGTTGACCGGGAGCGCGAGCTGGTCGGTCGGGTGCTGTCGCATTGTTGGCGGCCGCCGCGCAGCCACCCCGATGCCGACCACCCGAGCCCACCCGGAGCTGGCGCCCTTCCCTACTACGGCGATCTCGCGGTCATCGAACTTGACACCGAAGCCCCAACGGGCGCCGAACCGGCGCCCTTCCTCACCCATCGGGATGGCAACGAGGTCGTCGCGCACTGGGCGAGCGGACACTCCCTGCCCACCCTGCGGGCGATGCCACGGGTCTCCTCCCATCCATGGATCGCGCTCGACGTCCTGGGTGGAACGGTGATCGAGGGATTCAGTGGCGGGCCGCTATGGGACCGGGAGCGGCAGGCGGTAGTCGGGCTGGTCGTCGCCGCTCACGAAAGCCACGCGCGCGGAGGTCCTCCCCCATCGGCCGAGCAATACAGCCCTCCTGCAGCGATGTACGCGATCGGGCTCGCCTCCATCGAGTCCGAGCTCCCACGTCTTCCGCCTGTGTCTGTTCCCGCTGCGGGCCGCGGACGGCAACAACTCCACGATGCTCTCGAGATGTTGATGAGAACCCACAAGGAGGTCATGTCGTGCGAGGAGCGGCTCGCCAGTCGGCTTGGGCGGCGCTCCTCCGGTCCGGCTGCCGACGTCGAGCGACTGGCGGGCATGGCTATGGGAGTACGCCGAGGAGTCCCCGAACTGCTCAACATCGTCTACGAACAACTCGCCGAACTCCATGCTGGCTCCCCCACTGCCAACCCCGACTGGCAACGAGCGCTCGGAATCGCACGCATCGTCAGCCCGAGGGAACGGCTCTCGTCCGGGCAGCGGCGCAACCTCAACGCTCTGCTTGCAGAGTGCCGCACCACTGGTCCAGGCACACTCATCCGCACCGTACTGCCCTACGCGGACGAGGTTCCGCGACCCTGCGATCTCGCGGACGCAATAGATATTCTGGAGTGCTACGACCCCCAACCTGGCCAGCCCATGCCGCCGTTGTTGCAGGGCATCATCCACATCAGCGTGCAGGAGCGCGAATCGAGTGCCTATCTCGCCGACGATCTGGATGCGTGGGTGCGCAGTACCGCCCCGAGGCTAGGCGTGGCGCCCGCTGCGGTTGCCCAGTTCCGCGCAGACGTGTCGGCGCACGCCGAAGCGCGTGAAGCGCAACCGTCTCGCACCGCCCCGCCCCGGGTGCAGGTGGAGCTCCTGCCCGTGTCCACCGGCCATCTCTTCACCTACCAGATCTGGGTCTGGAGCGACGACGGACGGCACGAGGTGGTTCTGACCGAGGACACCGAGGTATCCAGCCACCGTGTCGTGGAGACCATTCGGCAGGTGCTGCGTACCGAGGTGGAGGAGCATCCGGAAACAGCTCTGGTCGAGTTCTTCGTGGCCCCCGCCTGGCTGCGGCTTGATGTGGACGCCTGGGAGTTTCCAGGAAGTGCCGACGACGGAGGCTTCCACCCCGGGGTCACCCGCCGTGTGGTGCTGCGCAGTTCGGAGCGCACACGGGAAACGCACGCAGGGTGGAAGCGTCGCAGCAGCGCGCTACCTTCTTCCCCCCGGCTACTGCTTGATCAGCGCTCCTCCAACCCGGCGGTGGCTCAGGCCAGGCTCGAAGTGAATCCGGAGGCTGGGATCGTCGTCCTCTGCTGCGAACGTCAATATCAAGGGTTGGTGCTGCGGCAGTGCATCCAGGCCGGGGTTCATACCGTGCTGTGGCACCGCGAGGAGCACGGTGGGCAGACCGCGGCGGACCTGCTGGCGCTGGTAGAGGGCGTCGATCACGCACGCATCCCCGAAGCGGTTCGTTTGGAGCGGGCCAAGGCCATCGCCGATCCGGACTGCACGACCCACCCCGGGCGTGAGCTCTCGCTCTTGCACGACGGGCCCGACTACCGACCGCCGCCCCTGGCACCCGCGCCGTGGGCCCTCACCCAGCCATGAACCCGTCCCGACTAGGAGACCGCGTCGTGCCGCATCCACGCGCCACAGCACCTGGTGACAGCAGCTCGCCCGCCGAACACTGGTGGGTGTTCCGCGGCCCGTCCGACCTGCCCGAACCACCACCGTGGCGGCGATTCCCCGCCGCCCGGCGCAGCCTCGGATCGCAGCGCTATCTCATGAACGCTGACGAGATCGCCGTCGTCAATGCCGCGCTCCACCTGCGCCGTCCCTTGCTCGTGACAGGTCGTCCCGGCACCGGGAAGAGCTCGCTGGCCCGCGCCCTCGCCGAAGACCTGGGACTGGGCGAGGTGCTCCGCTGGTCGGTGAACAGCCGATCGACGCTGCTGGACGCCCTTTACCGATACGACGCAGTCGGCCGCTTGCGCGAGGCATCGCTGCAACGTGAGCGCGAGACGCCGCGCGGACCGGCTCGGCGGCTCAAGAAGCGTGGCGCACTGAGTTCGGATATCGGCAACTACCTGCGTTTGGGGCCGCTAGGGACAGCGCTCGCCGCCGCCAGCAGCCCTCGCGTACTCCTCATCGACGAACTCGACAAGTCCGATCTGGACCTACCTAACGACCTTTTGGTGGTGTTGGAGGAAGGCGAGTTCGAGATCCCGGAGTTGGCAAGGATGCCCGAGCACCAGCAGACTGCCGATGTCCTCGTCACCGGCAGCCGCGAGCGTATCCGGGTGCAACGCGGCCTTGTGGCCTGCGAACAGTTCCCCATCGTCGTCATGACCAGCAATGGGGAGCGGGACTTCCCCCCGGCCTTCTTGCGCCGGTGCGTCAGGCTCGACCTGCGCGACCCGGACGAGGCAAAGTTGCGTGACATCATCCGGCAGAATCTGGGTGAGGCAGCCCTGGCCGCAGCCGACGACCTGATCTCCGAGTTTCTGCGGAAGGCGGCTGTGCAGAGCCTAGCCACCGACCAATTGCTCGCCGCCGTCCATCTGCGGGTCACCGGGGCAGATCTCACCCGTGACGAGCTGCTCGGGGCAGTCATGCACCGGTTGGACGAAGCGTTCCCCTCATGATCGATCGGCTGCACGTGCTCCTGCATTCCCTGGGGTACGACCTCGCGGCGCCCGAACTTCTCGACGTGCTCTGGCTTGCGCGAGCGATGCACCACGAATCGCCGACGGCCCAACCGCAGTCCGGCCCATCGGCAGTCCAGCCGAGTGTTCCACCCACCATGGAGCCGGTGGGGGGTGCCGGCCCCGAACCTCTCTTCCCACCTCCCGAAGCCTCCCCCGATCCGCGCGTCGAGGCGTCCGCCCCAGAGCCGACCGGCGGGCCGCACCGCCTGTACGCCGCCGACGGCGGCACACCGGGCGGCGCCGGGACCCGAGCACGGTCTGTTCGTGCCCCGGGCCCCCGGGCACTGTCGGGAACACAGCCGCTGGCGCGTGCGCTGCGCCCACTGCGCAGCCATCGCGACCACCGCTACCGGATGGTCGCGGACATCGAGGCTACGGTCCGGCTCACCGCCGAATCGGGGGTTCTCGACGTCGTGGACAGGCCCGAGCAGGAGCTGCAGCACACGGCAGTCTTACTCGTGGACGACTCGCCATCCATGAGACTGTGGCAACCGCTCGTGCGGGAGGTGGCACGCCTCCTGGAGCGGGCTGGAGTGTTCCGTGCAGTACGGGTGCATCGGTTCGCCTTGGGGGGCGGTCACCGCCCCACGGGGACTCCGCGAACGGAATCCCCCGTCACATTTGTACTGACGGACGGTGTTGACGCGGAGTGGCAGAGCCCTGCCGGAGACCGATTCATCGAGATGTGGGGACGCACGGGCCCTCTGATTGTGTTGCCGCCGTTGCCCCGGCGGCTGTGGCGTGGCACGGCCTTCGACGCCCAACCTCATCCCGTCGTTGCGGAGCAGCCGTTCACGCCCGCCCGCAACCTCCGGGTCCTCGATCCGCTTAGTGGCCTACCGGTCGGACGGACAGGGGAACGGCCCGCGGTCCCGGTCGTAGCGCTCACGCCGTCCTCACTGTCCGCATGGGTGCGGCTGGTCACCAGGCCCGGCACGCCCTCGCTGGTGGACATCGCCTTGGTAGACCCTGGTGGCGGGGTGCCACGGGCTTCCGATGCTCCGTCCTCGATGCTCCCCCAGCATCGTCTCGAACGCTTCCGGGCCTCCTTCTCTCCGGACGCCTACCGCCTGGCCATGCGACTTTCCGCGATCAGGCCACTCAGCCTGCCGGTCATCCAGCTGGTACGGATCGCCTCCCTGCCCGGCACCTCGCCGACGGCGGTCGCCGAGGTTTTGCTCGGTGACCTGCTGCGGCCGCTGGAAGCCAGCGCGCCAGAAGACCTTCGTCTGCCAGCGGCCGCCGATGGCAGGTCGACCGATCCGCTCTACGACTTCAGGCCCGGTATTCGAGACCTGCTGGCGAGCGGGCTCAGCGTGGAACAGTCCATCCAGGTCGTCGAAGCAGTCGGGGAGGCATTGGAGCCGTATCTCGGCCGAATGCCGGACTTCGCCGCGCTGCTCGACGATCCGAGGGGCAGCGAGATTCGGTCGGCGGGGGCGTCCGCCTTCGCGGTCCTGATGAGCCCGGTGCTGGACAGGCTGTATCGCAGGGCCACCCCGGGCGCTGATGATCAGAGCCCGTCCGAGGTGCCGCTGCGGTTCACCGTCTTCGGTCCGCATCTAGCGTGGCGGGGCGCCGACCCGGTCCCGTTGGGACCGTCACGGCAGAAGGCGGCCCTGGTAGCTCTCCTACTGCACCGAGGCCGGGCCGTGCGTGACAGAGCGCTCGTGGATGCAGTGTGGGGCGAGCAGGCGCCCAGCGACGGGGCCCTGTTGGCACGGTCCTTCATCTCCCAGCTGCGCCGAGAGCTGAATTCCTCAGGCATCGAGATCAACGACACAGCGGACGGCTATCGGCTGTCGGCGCAGGATGAGAGAGACGGGCCGGACCTGGATCTCACAGCCGCCGAGCGGCTGTACGAGGAGGCGAAGGTCGCACGGGTGGAGGGTGACCTGGTCAAGGCCCGGCGTGCGCTGACCGATGCACTCGCTCGCACCGACGGACCGCCGCTCGTAGGCGTTCCAGGCCCCTATGCCATGAGCCAGGCCACGCGTCTCACAGAGTGGCGCTTCGCACTCCTCGAATTGCGTATTGAACTCGATATGGAAGCGGGGGATCACGCCTCGATCATTACCGAACTCAGTGAACTGACCCAGGCACATCCGGTGAATGAAGCGCTACGCGCGCATCTGATGCTTGCCCTGTACCGCAGCGGACGCCAGGCTGAGGCCCTGGCGGTATACGCCGATACGCGCCGACTACTCAGCGAGGAATTTGGCCTCGACCCGGGCCCAGCTCTGACACGGCTCCAGCAGGCCATTTTGCGCGCCGACGATGCCTCCTACCTGGCTGTCAGCACCCGCTCCTTGCCCGCACGTACCATTTCACCGGTCACACCAGCACAACCAAAGGACGGGCTGAGGTTCACCGTGCTGGGGCCCGTGCGTGCCTGGCGCGACAGCGAGCTCCTGCCGTCCGGATCCCCGCAGCAGCGTGCCCTGCTGGCGGCCCTCCTCCTGCGCGACGGCCGCACCGCCACCGCCGGCGAACTCATCGACGCCCTCTGGGGCGACGACCCCCCGTCCCAGGCACTCGCCGCCGTACGGACGTACGCCTCCCGGCTCCGCAAGACCCTGGGCCAGGACACCCTGGTCAGCGAAGCCGGAGGCTACGCCATCCGGATCCCCCGCGACACCCTCGACCTAACACTCGCCCAAGACCTCGCCGGAGAAGCCGAAAGGACCCGCAGGCAGGGGGATCCCCACCTGGCCCGGACTCTGATCAACAAAGCGCTCGGCCTCTGGGACGGCGAGCCACTCGCCTCCCTCCCCGGCCCGTACGCCGAAAACCAACGCACCAGCCTGGAGGAATGGCGCCTCCAGCTCACCAAAACCCGGCTCGACCTCGACCTCGAGCTCGGCTCCCAAGCAGAGGCGGTATCCGAACTCACCGCGACGCGCCCCCTGCCCGTACGGGCGATCCGACCAGTCACGCCACAGCCAAGGGATGATGGGCTGAGGTTCACCGTGCTGGGGCCCGTGCGTGCCTGGCGCGACAGCGAGCTCCTGCCGTCCGGATCCCCGCAGCAGCGTGCCCTGCTGGCGGCCCTCCTCCTGCGCGACGGCCGCACCGCCACCGCCGGCGAACTCATCGACGCCCTCTGGGGCGACGACCCCCCGTCCCAGGCACTCGCCGCCGTACGGACGTACGCCTCCCGGCTCCGCAAGACCCTGGGCCAGGACACCCTGGTCAGCGAAGCCGGAGGCTACGCCATCCGGATCCCCCGCGACACCCTCGACCTAACACTCGCCCAAGACCTCGCCGGAGAAGCCGAAAGGACCCGCAGGCAGGGGGATCCCCACCTGGCCCGGACTCTGATCAACAAAGCGCTCGGCCTCTGGGACGGCGAGCCACTCGCCTCCCTCCCCGGCCCGTACGCCGAAAACCAACGCACCAGCCTGGAGGAATGGCGCCTCCAGCTCACCGAAACCCGGCTCGACCTCGACCTCGAGCTCGGCTCCCAAGCAGAGGCGGTATCCGAACTCACTGCCCTCACCGCAGCCCACCCTCTGCGCGAACGGCTCCGCGAGCTGCTGATGGTCGCCTTGTACCGCAGCGGCCGGCAGGCCGAGGCCCTCGCGGTGTACGCCGACACCCGCCGCCTCCTCGCCGAGGAATTGGGCGTGGACCCGCGCCCCGAGCTCGCCCAGCTCCAGCAGCGGATCCTCCGGGCCGACGAGGAACTGGCCCGCCTGACTGACGCCCCGGCGCCACCAGCAGCTCCAGCCATCCCTGCCCAGCTACCTGCCTCAGTGCCGGACTTCACTGGGCAACAAAACGAACTGCGTGAAATCACTCAGCATCTGAGCCATGGCTCGGTCACGGCGATCACCGCGTTGGGCGGACTAGGCGGCATCGGCAAGACGACCCTCGCTGTGCAGGCCGCCCATGCTGTCCGGGCGCTCTTCCCGGACGGCCAGCTCTACTACGATCTTCAAGGCACCGGAGTCCATGCGGCGACGGCAGAAGCAGTACTGGGCTCCTTTCTGCGCGCGCTCGGGACCGCTGACTCTGCCATCCCGGACAGGCTGGACGAGCGGGCCGCCTTGTACCGCTCCTCGCTTGAGGGCCGTCGTGTCCTGATTCTCCTGGACAACGCCCGTGACGCGGCCCAGATCCGCCCCCTGCTGCCCGGCACAGCGCAGTGCGCGACCCTGGTGACCAGTCGGGTCCGCATGGTCGATCTAGCGGGCGCACACTTCGTGGACCTCGGTGTGATGCCTCCCGAGGACGCCCTTCACCTCTTTACCAGGATCGTGGGAGAGGAGCGCGTGGGCGCGGAGCGCGAAGCCGCCCTGGATGTGGTGGCCGCATGCGGCTTCCTGCCCCTGGCCATCCGCATCGCCGCCTCCCGGCTGGCAGCCCGCCGCACCTGGACGGTCTCCGTCCTGGCCGCGAAGCTCGCCGACGAGCGCCGCCGTCTCGACGAACTCCAGGCCGGCGACCTCGCGGTCAAGGCCACCTTTGAACTCGGCTACGGCCAACTGGAACCCGCCCAGGCACAAGCCTTCCGCCTCCTCGGCCTCGCCGACGGCCCGGGCATCTCCCTGACTGCGGCCGCTGCCCTGCTCAACCGGGAGCCTCACCTAGCAGAGGATCTGCTGGAGGAATTGGTCGAAACAAGCTTCCTGGAATCGACCGCCACTGGACGCTACAACTACCACGACCTCGTACGTCTCTACGCGCGTGCGTGCGCAGAACGCGACGAACAGCCGCCGCATGCACGGGAAATGGCACTGACACGACTGTTGGACTTTTACCTTGCTACAGCGGCCGGGGTCTACGGGCTGGAGCACCCCGGCGACCGGCTGGTGGACCATCTGGAGCCCACAGAGCAGAGAGGGCTGACCTTCGCCAGCAGACCTGCGGCAATCGACTGGCTATATACGGAGGCGGCTAGTCTGCTCGCCTCGGTCCGGCAATCTACGGGCAGATCGCTGCGGAGCGCCGTGGACACCCTTTGGGCCACACAGGATCTGGCGGATTCGGGGGCCACGTCCCTGCAGTACGAGGCGACCGCAACGGCATTGTGGAAAGAGGCGGCGCAGCGGAGCGACCCCAGGGCCGAGGGCCGAGCCGCATTGATCGTCGCCAGGACTCACATGAGTGCGGGCAGATTCACTCCGGCTGGCGACGCGGCTACCCGTGCGCTCGCGATATCAGAAAAGTGCGGTGACGCCCTGACAGCCTGCTGGTCGCAAAACAGCCTGGGCACGATAGCCCTCTACCTGAACCGCCATGAGCAAGCTGACACCCACTTTACGGCGGCACTGATTGGTTTTCAGAACCTTGATGACCGGCCCGGCGAGGCAAGTGTCCAGTGCAACTTGTCCCGTGTCCGGCTAGCGGTAGGCGAGGTCTCCTCAGCCTTGACGCTCGCAGAGCAGGGGATGGCCGTCTACGAGAATCTCGGCTTGTCCCTGCGTGCCGCCAACGCGCGCTACATCCTCGGGCTCGCTCTTACGGCCGCCCAGCAGTTCGACAACGCCATCACCGTGTTCCGTGAAGCGCACCTGCGGTTCAGCGACAGCCGCCAGCATCTCTGGGAGGGGATGACCCTGTTCAGGATCGCTGAGGCAGAACTCGCCGCAAACCGTCCGGCACCAGCACTGAGCTTGGCCGAGCAGGCCTTGGCCGTGATGGCCGGTGTCGGCGGAGAGTGGCGGAGGGGCAACGTACTCACGGTTCTGGGGCGCGCACTCCAGGCCGTGGGACAGGTAGACCGCGCGCGGGTCTGCTGGCAGGAGGCCCTGAACATCTTCGAGGAGCTCGGTTCCCCCGAAGCGGGGCAGCTACACGAACTGATCGAAAGCAGCATCTCCTCCTCCGTCCCGAACAGCGCGTAGCCCTACCAGCACCCCTTTTCCGCCAAGCGCCGCGCGTCAGTGCGGTAAGCAGGTACGCCACTTTGGTCGGGGTCCGAAGTCGCCCTGAAGCACGCGGGACGGTTCAATGCCTGAGTGGTGAACTGGGCACAGATGTACGACTGTCGCTTCGATGTAGATCGCGTCCCTGAGCTTCTCGCTCGGGTGGAGCGCGAGTACGACTCCGAAGCGTGGGCGGAGCTGGGACACCGGCTGATCCTTGAGCATGATCTGGTGTCGCCCGCCGGCATCGCCGCCCTGCCCCGACTCGTACGTCTCGCATCGGGGAGCAGGGAGGCACGCCACCTGGCTGGCGAGATCATGGAGCGTGCGGCCGGCCACCATGGCAGCGACGAACTGCTGGCCGAGAGCGCCGACGCGATCGCCGAGTTCAGCGCCCTCCTGGACCGTCACCTGCAGTCGCGGCCATCCGACTACCTGGTTACCTTCCGCGCACTGCTCGCGGTCGAGGAGCGGTACCACTGGGCCAACGCCCTGGGAGACTTCGCGGACGACTTCTACGACCTGCAGTGCCCTCACTGCAGTGTGGAGGTGACCGTCACCATCGGCGACTACGGGTGCTATTCGGCGATCCGGGATGGGCCCTGGGCGACGTGGACAGGCGTGACCTACGGCCGAGGCCCGGCGAAGAGCTCACGGGCGTCGGCCGGTGGATGCACGAGATTGCTGTCCGCGATGAGGAAGCTGCACTCGCTGAGGGAATCGCGCATCTCTTCGGCAGAGCCGAGTGCCCGAGGTGTGCCAGCGTCTTCACCATCGCGGACGAGTATGAGGCTGCCAACTGCCCAGTCATGCGCTAGCTGTATTGCCTTGTGGGGTTGTTGGGGGCGCGGCTGGCGGGGAGAAGGCCGAGCATCGGACCGGGGACCGCCGGCGGAAGATCCTGGGCGAGGGTGACGAGGGAGGTGGCGGATCAGTCGTCGGAGAAGGAGAGACAGACCGCAGTCGGCTCCAGTGTTACTTGGTTCTGGGTGTAACAGTCCGCTTGTCGGGTGGCGACTTCGCCTCCGCAGCCCCTGCAGACCAGGTTCAGGCCGTTGCCACCTGCAGGGCCCTGGCAGCAGCCGATTGATCGCATGAGGTCGGGATGCTGTTCGGTGCCTATCAAGTCGGTGGGGTGCACGATGAAGCCCGGGACGTCGTCGCTGAACTCGCTCAGCCGGAAATTCGGGGCATAGGTTCCGCAGGGCACGCGGGCCGGACGTGTCCGGACACCCGGGATCTCCGACATCGGCACCGAAGGCGGCACTTTCACCTTGGTGACCGGTTCGGTGAGGGGGAGTCGGCAGTGGTCACACAAGAAGCGCGGCATTCTGTTGATTCTGTAGATCGAGCACTGCCGTGACCAGTGAATTTATCGCGTCGGTCACGCCTCAGGCATGCGGCCGAGGTCGGCGTGGCCGTCGAGACAGATCATCATGGCATCGGAATCCATGCCGAACGCGGCGGCGACGAGTTGGGGATCCATGGTGTTGACCAGGTAGAGCAGTCGAATGCTGCGGGCCGGAAAGCCGCAGGCGTCAAGGACATGACTGACATAGGCCCTGGACTTCGCCTGGCGGGTGACCATCACATGCGGGTTGTCAGTCCCCCGGCCTTCTCGGTGGGCCAGGCAGCGTCCCGGTCGACGCTTCCGCCGAGTGCCGGTGCTCTTCAAGGCTGTGATCCCTGACCCTCCGTAGCCTAGAACAGCACCGAACATCACCCTCCATACACCGGGCAGCGCCGACATCGCAGGCGCCTCGGTCGCCGAGCGGACCGCACAGACGCTGCGCGACGTCGGCGCCGTGTTGGAGGCGGCGCAGCGTCGCGGTGCACCTGCCCCGCCGCGTGCGGATCGGCGTCCGCGATGTCCGCCGCGGACCCGCCGGGGCGGCGGGGCAGGTCCAGGAGTTGGAGCTCAGTCCGTGGCGCCGACGATCGCGGTGACGCGGATCTCCACGCGCATGGCGGGAAGGCCGAGAACCGTCACCCCGGTCTCCGTCCAGATCGGCGCTCGGCCCTCGAAGCGCCGGCGGAACTGATCGGTCATGACGCTGTTGTGATCGCTGCCGATGGCGTCGTCTCCGGGTGCGACCTTGTGGTACGAGTTCACGTGGATGACGTCCTTCCACGTCGCGCCGACCGTGGCGAGCGTGCGTTCCACGTTGTCGAAAGCCCGGGTGATCTCTTCCTCCAGGGAGTCGGGGATGACGAGATCGTCGTCCACACCTCCCTGGCCGGAGATCTCGACCCGGTCGCCGACGCGGACGGCCTGGCTGTAACCGAGCTGCTCGAACAGCTTCTCCCCATAGCCCGGAGTGACGCCGAAGGTGACGGTGCTCATGATGCCCTCACTTCAAAGTTGAGTTCACGCTTGAAGTAACAGTACGCGCGATGAGTTCATGCGTAAAGTGATGGTGGCGGTGGAGGGCAGCGAACCGGGAGGACCCATGAGCGGCAAGGCTGAGCACGAAGACGACGAGGAGCTCCGATGGCTCGACGCGAGGGAGAAGGAGGCGTGGACGGGGCTTGTCTCCCTCGTCCTGCTGCTGCCCGGCAAACTGGAGTCGCCGCTGCGGCTGGAGCACGGCCTCACGCTCTTCGAGTACCTCGTACTCAGCCACATGTCCGAGGCTCCGCAGCGGAAGCTCCGGATGGGGGAACTCGCCTTCCTGGCCAGCGGGTCGTTCTCCCGTCTGTCCAACGTCGTCAAGCGCCTTGAGCACCGAGGGTGGGTGGCACGGAATCCGGATCCGTCCGACGGCCGCTACACCCTCGCCGAACTCACCGAAGAAGGCTTCGACGTCGTACACCAGGCGGCCCCCACGCACCTGCGCGCCGTACGAGAGCTCGTTCTCGACCGGCTCACCACAGCGGATCAGCAGGCGCTCGCCGACATCGCCGGGAAACTGCGCATCGTCCCGGCCGACTTCGCCTGATCACCCTCCTCCGGCCCGCCCGGCACCGCCGCACACCAGCGGCACCGTCCGCGACAGCTCCGAGTGCAGAACGGCTTCTCAGCCAGTGCCCCGCACCGCCGCGAGGCACTGGTCGTAGAGGTCTACCGGGTCGAGTCGCCCGTCGTGTCCGGCCCACAGCTCGGTCGCCGTGTCCGCGCAGGCGAAGACCGTGGCGATGACCGCTTTGGCACGCGGGTCGGGGGCCGGGCCGGAGGCGGTGCCCAGCCGCACCTGGATGATCGGGACCAGTGCGGCCTGCCAGCGCAGGCGCTTCTCGATGTAGCGGGCGCGCAGCGATGGGGTGTCGAAAATGAGACGGCAAAGCTCCAACGCCCGCTCAGGAGTGTGGTTGGCGGTCAGGAGGACCTCGAAGCCGGCGCGCAGCGCGTCCCAAGCGGACAAGTCGGCCGGCTGCTGCTCGACGGTCTGCTTCAGCAGCTCGCCCAGCGCGTCCTGATCCCCGCAGACCAGGTCCTCCTTGGTGCCGAAGTACCGGAACAGGGAACGCTGCGAGATCCCCGCTTCCCGGGCGATCTGCGCGATCGTCGTCTGCTCGTAACCCTGTTCGGCGAATAGGCGAACCGCCGTGTCCAGGATCGCCTCGACGGCTACCTGTCGCGAGCGGTCCCACAAAGTCGTCATGGACTTCAGACTATCGCCTCTGGACAGGAGCCGCCTACGTGGCATTAACTGCCAGGAAGACAGCGACTGAACGAGGGGCAGCACATGACAGCAGTCGACTACCAGGGACAGACCACACTGATCACCGGTGCCAGCGCCGGCCTCGGTGCCGAGTTCGCCCGCCAGCTCGCCGCCCGCGGCTCCGGTCTGGTGCTGGTCGCCCGCCGCAGGGAGCGCTTGGAGGAGCTGGCCGCCGAGCTGCGCGCCCGCCACCACGTCCAGGTCCACGTCGTGGAGATGGACCTGGCCACGGACGACCCCGGACAGGCGCTGGCCGCACAGGTGGAGCGGCGCGGTCTGCACGTCACCAGCGTGATCAACAACGCCGGGTTCGCCACCTTCGGTCCCTTCCACCAGGCGGATCCGGCACGGTTGCGCCGGGAGATCGCCGTGGACGTGACGGCTGTGGCCGACATCAGCCGCGCGTTCATCGAGCGACTGCGGGAGGAAGGGCGCGGCGTGCTGGTCAATGTGGCGAGCATGGCCGCCTATCAGCCCAACCCGCGTATGGCGCTCTACGGGGCGACCAAGGCGTTTGTCCTGAGCCTCACCGAGGCCCTGTGGGAGGAGTCACGCGGCACCGGACTGCGGGTGCTCGCCGTGTCCCCCGGCGCCACCCGGACCGAGTTCTTCGACGTCGTGGGCACCATGCAGGCCGCCGGAGGGAGCAAGCTCGCCTCGCCCGTCGATGTCGTACGCACCGCACTTGCCGCCCTGGACCGCAGGAACCCGCCCCCCAGCGTCATCGCGGGACGCATGAACCAGGTGACCGCCGCCCTCGCCCGGCGTCTGGCCACCCGACGGCAGGTCATCCGGGTCGTCAGCCGGATGACCGCGGCGGGGAGATGACGACAGGAAGGAAAGCCTGGCGCCGCCGAGATCGGCGGGTGCACTGCTGACCTGCGGAGGCCCCGACGGCGTGGGCCGAGGCCGGCCGCGACTTCCCGGCCCTCGATACCCCGGGACAGTGCGGCCCTTCATCACTCCACCACCGAGCCGGGGGTACACACATGTCCACTGAACAGACCGAGTCGGTTTCTCCTCCCCTCACCGAGTCCCCGCCGGCGCCGTCCCGGCGCACGTTCATCGCGACGACCACCGCGGTCGGCGGGGCCATGGTTGCCGGAGGCCTGATCGCGGGCACGCCCGCACTCGGCGCCGCATCGGGTGCCGCCTCCGCTCCGCCCAGCGGCCGCCTCTCGCTGACCGTCAACGGCGAGCGGCACAACGTCGCGATCGACAACCGGACTTCGCTGCTGGACCTGCTGCGCGAGCATCTCGGTCTGACCGGCTCCAAGAAGGGCTGCGACGTCGGCGCCTGCGGGGCGTGCACGGTCCTGGTCGGCGGACACCGCGTCAACTCATGTCTCACATTGGCGATACGCCTGGAAGGTGCCGAGGTCACCACGATCGAGGGGCTGACCCCGGGCGAGGCCGACCGGCTGCACCCGCTGCAGGCCGCGTTCATCCAGCAGGACGCCCTCCAGTGCGGCTTCTGCACCTCCGGCCAGATCATGTCCGGCATCGGCTGCATCCAGGAAGGCCACAGCGGCTCCGTGGAGGAGATCCGCGAGTGGATGAGCGGCAACATCTGCCGCTGCGGTTGCTACACCAAGATCGTTAAGGCGGTCGGCCAGGCCGCACACGGGAAATGAGGACCGGCAGCCATGTACCCCTTCTCCTACACCGAGGTCTCCGACATCCGAGGCGCGCTGGCCGCCGGGCGGCGTGGCGGCCGGTACGTCGCCGGCGGCACCACCCTGGTCGACCTGATGCGCGAGAACGTGGAACGCCCCCGCGCACTGGTCGGCATCAGCGACCTGCCGCTGCGCGAGATCACCGTCACCGAACGCGGGGGCCTGCGCATCGGCGCCCTGGTACGGATGGCCGAGGCCGCCGCCCACTTCAAGGTGCGCGCCACCTACCCCGTCATCTCGCAGGCACTCGAGCTCAGTGCCTCCCCACAACTGCGGAACATGGCCACCATCGGCGGCAACATCATGCAGCGCACCCGCTGCACGTACTTCCGTGACGTGACCGCCGCCTGCAACAAGCGCGACCCGGGCTCGGGATGCGCGGCACGGAACGGTTACAACCGCACCCACGCCGTCCTCGGCACCTCCGACCACTGCGTGGCCACCCACCCCTCCGACGCCGCCGTGGCCTTCGCGGCACTGGAGGCGACCGTGAACCTGCTGGACCCGGAGGGGAGCGAGCGCAGCGTGCCCTTCGCCGACTTCCTCCTCCGGCCCGGCAGCACCCCCGATCGTGAACAGGCCCTCACATCAGGGGCATTGATCACGTCAGTGGATGTTCCCGCCCATCCGCGCCCGCTCAGATCAGGCTATCTGAAGGTTCGCGACCGGCAGTCGTACGAGTTCGCCCTCACCTCCGCAGCCGTCGGGTTACACCTGCGCGGCGGAATGATCCGGGAGGCGAAGGTAGCAGCCGGCGGCGTCGGCACCGTCCCGTGGAAACTCCCCGCCGTCGAGAAATGTCTCGTCGGCGAACGCCCTACGGACGCACTGTGGACCGAGGCAGCCGAGCGGGCAGCCGAAGGAGCCCGCCCGCTGGAACACAACCGCTTCAAGGTCGAGCTGCTCAAACGCACCATCGAACGCCAGCTGCGCATCGTAGGAGGTGCCGGGTGAGCCCCCAGCCACAGGCAGCCGTCGGGGCACCGCTCTCCCGGGTGGACGGGCGCCTGAAGGTCACCGGTAAGGCCGACTACAGCGCCGACCACGAGATCGCGGGCGCGGTGCACGCGGTCGTCGTCGACAGCGGCATCGCTCGCGGTCGCATCACCGCCGTCGACACCCGCACCGCCCTGGCCCAGGCCGGCGTCCTCCGGGTGATCAGTCACCTGGACGCACCCGGACTGGAGTACCGCGACAACCCCGGCGCGTTCATGGACCCGCCGGCCGGCGAACGGCTTCATGTCTTCCAGGACGACCGGGTCCGCTTCTTCGGGCAGCCCGTCGCCGTGGTCGTGGCCCGGACGCTGGAGACCGCGCAGCACGCCGCGGGCCGGGTGAGGATCTCGTACGAGGCGGAGAAATCCTCGACCGACCTGACGGCGCCCGGGCTCCCGGTCAACGACCCCCTGCCCCCGCAGGACTACGAGCGCGGGAGCCCGGAAGAGGCGCTGGCCTCCGCGGAGGTGGGGCTGGCGGCCACCTACCGGCTCGGCCGCATGCACCACAACGCCATGGAACCGCACGCCACCATCGCCCGCTGGGACGGCGACAAGCTCACCGTCTGGGACAAGACCCAGTGGGTGCAGGGGACACAGAGCGAACTCGCCGCCGTGTTCGGCATCCCGCCGGAATCGGTGCGCGTCATCTCACCCTTCGTCGGCGGCGCGTTCGGCAACGCCGCCCGGGTCTGGCCGCACTCCACCATCGCCGCCCTCGCCGCCAGGGAGACCGGCCGCCCGGTGAAACTCGTGCTGACCCGCAAGCAGCTGTACTACGCGGTGGGGTTCCGGCCCGCCTACGAGTACACACTGCGCCTGGGCAGCAACCGGAGCGGACAACTGGACGCGATGGCCCACGACATGAGGGCCGAGACCTCCACGTACGAGCACTTCATGGAAGGCGTGGGGTCCGCGGGGCAGATGCTCTACGCCACCCCCCACGTCAGCCAGAAGTACCGGACCGTGCCGCTGGACGTGAACACGCCGACGTTCATGCGCGGCCCCGGATACGCGACCGCCGCATTCGCCATCGAATCGGCCCTGGACGAGCTCGCCCACGAACTGGGCATCGACCCGATCGAACTGCGGCTGCGCAACGAACCGGAGCAGGATCCCTCCAGAGGACTGCCGTTCTCCACCCGGCGGCTGCGCGAGTGCCTCCGGGTGGGCGCCGACGAGTTCCACTGGGACCGGCGGGACCCCACGCCGCGCTCCGCCCGCGACGGCGACCGGCTGATCGGCACGGGCGTGGCCGTCGGCTGCTACCACACCCTACGGCTCGGGGCCGGCGCCCGGGTCAGGCTGGACGCCGACGGCACGGCCTCGGTCGAGTCCGCGTCCAGTGACATGGGACCCGGCACCTACACCTCGATGACCCAGCTCGCCGCGGACGCCCTCGGCCTGCCCATGCGAAGGGTGAACTTCCGGCTCGGCGACTCCCTCCTGCCGGCGTCCCCGCCCCACTCCGGCTCCCTGACCATGGCCAGTGTCGGCTCCGCCGTCCAGGACGGCTGCGACAAGCTGCGGCAACAGGCGGTCGAGCTGGCCATCGAGGACAACGGCTCGCCCCTGTACGGCGTCGGTGCCGACGACGTCGTCGTCCTCCACGGCCGATTGCGGGTACGCGGCGACCAGGCGCGCACAGAGACCTACGGGCAGCTCCTGACGCGCAACAACCGTACCCACCTCGAGACACTCGGCTCCTTCACTCCGCCCTCGGGCCCCGCACGGTCGTCCCAGTACGCGTTCGGGGCGACGTTCGCCGAGGTCGCCGTCGACGCCCGCCTGGGCCTGGCGCGGGTCCGGCGGATGCTCGGCGTCTACGACGCGGGCCGCGTCATCAGCCCCAAGCTCGCCGAGAGCCAGGCCCTGGGCGCCATGGTCGGCGGCATCGGCCAGACCCTGCTGGAGCACACGGTCACCGACCACCGCGACGGCCGGATCGTGAACGCCGGCCTGGCCGACTACCTCGTCCCCGTCAACGCCGACGTCCCCGGCCTGCGGGCGGTCTACCTCGACAACGGCGAGGACCTCGATGCCGCCCCCATCGGCGTCAAGGGCCTCGGCGAGGTCGTCGCCGTCGGCGTGGCACCCGCCATCGCCAACGCCGTCTTCCACGCCACCGGACGCCGAGCCCGCGAACTGCCCATCACCATCGAAGCCCTGCTCTGAACGCGGGGCGGCCGGCACACCGCCGGCCGCCCCGGAGACGGGAGCGAGGCGATCCGCGCAGCGGGCCGCTACGCCACCGCCCCGGCCCGGGAGACCGACACGTGGATCACGTTCAAGGGCCGCACCCGGACCACTCCCCATGATCCGACCACCGCCCCGTCGACGGTCCGCCCCGACCCGGCGAATCCGGTCCGGCTCGTCACCGACGCAGACCTGCCGGCTGTCGCGCAGCAGGTCGTCGCCCGCTTCGTCCGCGCCGGGAGCGGCAGGTGACGACGGTCCGCGAGCTGATGTGCGCCGCCCGGCCCGCCATGCACGCGACCGTGCGTGGGCGTACGCTCGCCAAGTGGGGTGAAATCCGCTCGTGAGGGCCCTGAACAGGGACGTTTCCGAGGAGGCGCCGTGACAGGACAGCGCATCGCCACCCGTGCTGCGGCCTGTGCGGCCGTGGTCGTGTTCGCCGTCGCCGGCACCACTGCGGCCCAGGCGGACGACGACATCGAAGCGCTCCCCGCCGAGCAGATCGCCGACCGCTCGCGTGAGGCCCTGCTGGACGTCGGCTCCGTGCATCTGCGTGCGCGGGGCGACCTCGGGGAGGGGCGCCCACCGATGACGGTGAATCTCAGCGTGGACCGGAACGGCAACTGCGCGGGCGGTGTGGACCTCGGCGAGGGCAAGGGCTCTGTGGAGATCGTCAAACGGGGCGACTCGGTCTGGCTGAAGCCGGACGCGGACTTCTGGGAGAACCAGGTGCCCGTGGGCGGCTCGGCCTTCGAGGCCGTTCTCGCCGGACGGTACATGAAGGGATCGGCCTCGGACTCCAGGCTGCGGCCCGTCGTGGAGGCGTGTGATCTGGACACCTTCCGCGAGCTGGTCTCCGACAATGCCGGCAACGGCGTCGGGACCTTCACCAAGGGGGAGGTGACGACGGTCGACGGCGTACGGACCGTGCCGGTCACCAGGACACTGCACGGGCAGAAGCTGAAGGCGTACGTCGACACCGGTGGCGAGCACTACCCCGTGCGGATCACCGTGCTGGGTGACGGGGCGGATGCGGCCGTGGACTTCTCCGGCTTCGACGAGCCGGTGCCCACGGCCACTCCGTCCGCGGAGGACACCGTGGATGTCAGCGCCGTGCTGGGCAGGGCCCCGGCGCAGTCCTGACTCCCCCGGCCCCGCCGGTCACCCTGTCTTCCCCTTGCGCAGCAGTTCGTCCAGGACCCGCTGAGCCCGGTGCCCGTCGTCGAATCCCGCCAGGGCCCCCGCACGCCCGAGGCCGGCGACGGCCGCCGTCCAGTGGTGGAGCTGGGTCACGAAGGAATCGGCCCAGCCGTGGATCTCGCCGGGCGGGTCCTCGAGGCCGAGGGTGCCGAGGATCTTCACGGGCTCCCACTCCACACCTGTGCGCACGTCGAGGACAGGGCCGTCCTGCGAGTCGTACCGGAGTTCGCCCCGGGTGCCGGCGACAAGGACGCGGAAGCCGACGTCCTCGGGCATGGAGGACTTCGACGCGGTCAGTGTGAAGTGCGGGCCACCGGTCAGCCGGCCGCTCACGAAGGCGTGGTCGTCCACGCACACCGTGCGCCCCTCCTTCTCGGCCACCTTCGTCCGCAGCCCGGCCTCACAGGACCCGGTGTCGACCTCGCTGTCGAAGAGGTGGTGCAGCAGGTCGATGAGATGCACGCCCAGGTCGCCGAGGGCACCGCTGGTGAAGCGTTCGGCGGCATTGTCCCGCCAGGTGAACGTCTTCCGGGTCAGCGCGCTGCCACGCCTGAACGCCAGGTCGATGTGGAGCACACGGCCCGGTACGCCCTCGTCGATCTGCCGGCGGATCTCCCGCACCACCCCCAGACAGCGGTAGTTGAAACCCACGCAGCAGACCACGGATGCGCCGGCCGCGCGTTCCCGCATGGCGAGGGTCTCCTCGACGGAGACGGCCATCGGCTTCTCGCACAGCACGTGCCGCCCACGGTCGACCGCCTCGTAGGCGTAGGAGGCGTGCGTGCGGTTGGGGGAGGCCACGACGACCGCGTCGACCGCTTCGTAGAACATGTCCAGGGAGGTGAAGGCGGGTACGCCCAGACCGTCGGCGACCGACGCCGCCCTGGGGCCGTCCACGTCGTAGAAGCCGGCCAGCGTGGCGCCCTCGACGGCCAGGACCGCCTGTGCGTGCGTCCGGCCGATCCCTCCGGCCCCTATGATTCCCACCCGCATCGGTCCCCGTACTCCTTCGATAGCTGTGGCAGTGGTCGTCACCGTCCGGCTCGCAGTCCTGTGCGCAGCGTGGTGAGGACGGCTTCCGCATAACACCGGTCGGACACGCGTGGATGGCGGCCTCGGGCCTCTTCCGTGCAGTTGCCGACCAGGACTCCGTGGCCCACGGCGGCCAGCATCTCCAGGTCGTTGCCGCTGTCCCCGAAGGCGAACGCGTCCGCCGGATCGAGGGCGTACTTCCGGCAGACGTACCGGACGACCTGTCTCTTGCCGCACGTCAGGGGCAGGAGATCGATGTCGTAACTGTCCGCCGGGTCCCCGGCCGCGGGATTGCAGCGGCTCACGCCGGCCCCGAGTGCGGCACGCGCCGCCGCCTCCCTGACGGCGGCCAGGTCGCGTGCGTCGGTCACGGGGTCACGGGAGCGGTAGTAGTAGCTCTTCACCAGACTGTCCGGGGCACGGCCCGGCTGCGGTTCGAGACCGACCCCGGCTTCCGCCAGTTCCCGTACGACGTTCCGGGCGCCGCGTCCGAGGCTCTCCGCGTCCGGCAGCAACCGCGTCCACCCGGGGTCCGGGCGGAGCTCTCCCGCGTCCGACATCAGCAGCTCGGTGCCCAGCGAGCAGGCGACGAAGTGCGGCAGCGTACGCAGCCCGTATGCGCGGGCCTTGCTCAGCACGGAGGACAGTGAACTGCCCGTCACCCAGCCGAACAGCAGCCCGTGCTGTGCGCCCGCCTCCAGGAGGTAGTCCTCCAGGGCCTCCCGGTGAAGCCGCTCCCGCTCGGTCGGGAAGTGCGCCAGATAGGTCTCGTCGAAGTCGGAGAAGGCCACGGCCCGCACGGGTCGGGGCAGCGGCAGCGCTTCTGTCTCAGACTCCGGTGGCATGGACAGCCGCATGCAGTGCCTCGATCACTCTGTCCTGTTCGGTGACGGACAGTCCGTTGTGGAGCGGAAGGTGGAACACGGTCGCGTTCAGCTTCTCGGTGCGGGGCAGGACGACGCCTCCGAAGAGCTTCTCGTGCAGCGGTGTCCGGTGCCGGTGGGTGAGCACGGGGTAGTAGACGTCCGTCTCGACCCCGCTCTCCCGCAGGCGGTCGCGGAGTGCGTCCCGGGCCGCCTCCCCCGCCGGCACACGTACCGGGAAGAGATGCCAGGCGTGGTCCTCGGTGAAGGCGGGCAGCTCCAGCTGTCCGGCCGTGCCGAGATCCGCCAGGGCCTCGACGTAGCGGTGCGCGAGGAAGGCCCGGCGGTAGTTGTTCAGGGTGAGCCCCGGCACCAGCCCGGTCGCCACGGTCGCGGTCGAGTTGTCGATCTTGGCGTTGAGACCCCAGAGATCGGTCTTGACGTTCTTCTCGCCGGGGGCGAATCCGTGGTAGGCGAGGCTTTCCATGCGTGCGTGGAGTTCACCGTCGCCGGTGAGGACGGCGCCGGCCTTTCCGGTCAGCCCGAAGTTCTTGTACGGGTTGAAGCTCAGGACGGTCGCGTCCGCGTACCGGCCGACGCCCGAGACCCCGATCGCCTGACAGGCGTCCTCCACCACACGCAGCCCGTGTTCCCGGGCGACGCGGTGGACACCGGGGGCGTCGGCGAGCCGGCCGTACAGATGCACGGGCAGGACCGCCCGGGTCCTGGGGGTGACGGCTGCCTCGATCAGCGTGGGATCCAGGCAGTGGCGTCCGGGGTCCACATCGACGAGGACCGGCACGGCACCGCACGCGAAGACCGCGTTCTCGGTGGCGGCGAAACTGTTGGCAGGCATGATCACTTCGTCGTCCGGCCCCACTCCGACCGCGCGCAGGGCGATGACGAGGGCGTCGGTGCCGCTGCTCGTGGCGACGGCGTGGGGCAGCCCGACGAACTCGGCGAGGGCGTGCTCGAAGCGGGCCACGGCGGGCCCGCTCGTCAGTTCACCCGATGCCACTGCCCGGGCGAAGCACTCGACGGCGATCCGTTGCTCCGCCGGTGTCAGCAGGCGCTCCCGGGGCAGGAACGGCACCGCCGGACGGCCCGGTCCGCCGGCCGGTGGTTCCGGTGCGAAGACGGAGTCCGCCGTGGACGGGAGCAGGCGCGGGCTCCGCGTCCTGAGGAGCTCGGCCAGGTCGCGGTTGGCCAGGGCCGAGTCCGGGTCTCGGGCCGGGATCCCGCCGCTCCGTAGATCCAGCACCAGACGGTGGATGCCGGCGCTGTCTCCGGTGAACCTCTTCGCCGTGGGGGCCGGGGGGCGGACCGTCATGGTGCTCACGCCTCTCCGGCGATGTGGGCGAGCGCGGGGCACCCGAAGGTCTTGGCCGCTCGCTCCAGGACGCGCGTGCCGGGCCTCTTGAAGTACAGCAGTTCCCGCCCGGTGCGCAGCGTCTGCACGGTGAGCGGCAGATCCCTGTCCTCCGTCAGGTCGACCACGATCAGGTCGGCGTCCGCACCGGCGTCGGCGATCCTCTTCCCGGCTCCCGTGAGGCCGCTGTCGTCGACCACCAGCACCTCGTACGGCTCCCCGAGGGGCAGCCGGCCGGCGAGGGCCCGGCAGGCGAACTCGAGGCGGAGATACGCGTCGAACCAGCTGGGGCCGTCGTCGCGAGCGGGGTCGAAGTAGGCGTCGAGGATCCACTGGAGCCGGACCTCGGGCTCCGGGTGCTTCGCCGTGAAGTAGGCGAAGTTCTCCCGCCAGTCGGCGTGGCGCTCGCGCTGGGACTCCGGGTGGTGCTGGTGGTGGACGCGGGCGAAGGGTGTGTGCACGAAGGCGAGGCCGTGGCGGTGGAGGCGGTAGCCCAGCTCGACGTCCTCGAAGCTCCATTTCCTGATGTTCACGTCGAACGCGCCGACGGCCAGCAGGTGTTCCTTGCGTACCGAGACGTTGCAGCCGTAGAGGAAGTGCCAGGAGGTCGCCAGGTTGCCGAGGTTCTCCGAGAGCAGATCCGTGACCTCCGCCCGCTCGTCCGGCGCGGCGGAGTCCGGGAGGGCCTCCGGGTCGACGCCGGACCGCAGCCGTTCGAGGTCCACCACGCCGGGGGCCAGGTAGTCGCGGAACCCGATGGCCACGATCCCGGGGCGGTCGCGGTGGCACCGGATGTGCTCCTGGAGGAAGAGCGGGTCGATGATCTGGTCGCCGTCCGCGAAGACGATCAGTTCCCCGTCCGCCGCCTGGATTCCGGCGTTCCGGGCCGCCGAACGGCAGGATTCCGCGGTGCGCGGAAGATGGAGACGGCGCACCGGGTAGGTGAGGGGAAGCGCGTCGACCATGTCCCCGGTGCCGTCGGTCGACCCGTCGTCGACCAGGACCACCTCGAATGCGTCGGACGGGTCGAGGCGCTGGTGGTTCAGCGAGATCAGACAGGGGGCGAGAAGTTCCTTGGAGTTGTAGGTCGGAACGACCAGGCTTGCTTTCACACTGAGCTCCCGAGAATTCGTTGTTCAGCCCTGCTCACGACGTGTCGCCGCGTCAGGACCCGGACACAGAGACCTGTTCCGGCAGGTTGAGGACGCGACGGGCCCGCTCCGGCGCGGACAGATAGCGCCAGCGGGCGCTGAGCAGCAGAGCACGGAGGTTCTCGTCCACGGCCATGGCGATCATCACGCCGAGGATCGCCAGCCCGAGCGGCAGGGAGAGCAGGTAGGCCAGGGGGACGAAGACACCCCACAGGACGACGATCCCGACCACCGCCGGATACGTGACATGACCGACGGCGCGCAGAGTGCTCGCCGTGGTCATGATCAGAGCAGAGCCGGGCAGATAGAGCAGACCGCACCACAGCAGCAGTTTCCCGGCGTCGGCCACGTGTGGATCGCTGGTGAACAGGCCCATGATCCAGCCGCTGCTGAGCGCCGTGACCAGCGCCAGGGCGAGAGCGATCCCGGAGCCTGCCAGCCGGGCTCCGCGGGCACGTCGCCGGATCGCGTCGAGGTCGCCCGCCCCGGCGAGGTACCCGAGGGAGAGCTGCAGCCCCTGGGAGAGCGCGGACGGGAACATCCCGATCATGTTGGTGATGCTCAGGGTGTACGTCCGGGCGACGAGCTCGTCGGTGCCCACGACCGCGATGATCCTGGTGGTGGCTATCTGTGCCGCTTGCCAGAAGGCCGGCTCCAGCATGGTGGGCAGCGTGAAGGCCGCCAGCAGCGCACAGTGCGCGCGCAGGTCCCGCCCGTCCGCCGGGCGCCGGAATCTGATCCCGATCCGGAAGAACACCAGCCGGACGCTGTAGAGCAGGCCGGCGGCGGTGGCCAGCACGGTGGAGAGGGCGACGCCCTGGACGCCCAGACGCGGCCCGGAGTGGGACAGCACCAGAACGTAGATCAGCGCGATGTTGACCAGGTTGGCGAGGCCGCTGGCGAACATGGCCTGAAGCGTGAACCCGTTCGCCGCCATGACCCCGCCGAACATCGCCATGACCGAATGCAGGAGGGCACCCGCGGCGACGACTTCCAGGAAGACCGTCCCGTACGGGAGCAGTCGCCCGTCCAGCCCCATCAGACGAGCGGCGTCCCCGGCGAAGACGTAGACCAGGACTCCGGCGACGAGGCCCAGGACGATGTGCAGCAGCAGGGCGACGAAGTAGTACTCCTGGACCTTCGTGCCCGCGCCCTGACCGAGCGAGCGTGCGTACACGAGGCTGCCGCCCTGCCCCATGAAGGAGAACATCATCAGGACGAACGTCACCAACGTACTGACGGACCCCACCGCGCCTGCGGCGTCGTCGGAGATACGGCCCAGAGCCCATACGTCGACGACCGCCATGAAGTACGTACAGGTCAGCTGAAGAAAGATCGGCCAGCTGAGGGAGAACACCCCCATGCCACCCTTCTGCGGCGCGGACATTTCCTCCCCGTTCCCCTTGCGGCCCACCGGGCCGTACGGCCCGTTCGCGACACCGAACACTGCCGGAACGAGAGGGCATGAGAAGCCAAGAGACGCCGATCCCCCGTTCGAGCAGCGTGATGCTAACCGCACCATCAGCCCCCGGAAATGCGGAACGACCGCATCCGGAGATCGATACGAGCCACGCGGAGTGGCCGCCGAGCCGCCGCCGAAAGGGGAATCAGCGACAGCACGTGAGGCCGCGGCACGGGTCACCGATCGCCATCGCCGTGGCTGAGGCAAATGCGCCCGCTCGTCCGTGACGGAAGGTGACACGCACTCCTGGGTCAGGCGTGGCCGGACCCGTACGGCTGCCGCGGTCCGGCTCGGCCGTGAAGGGCACCCGCGAGCGGCGACAGCCAAGAACTCGCCAAGAACCGCTCCCCTACGGTCGCTCGCATGATCCAGCCGAACGATGCGGGACGGTGAGACATGGCGGACACCCAGGACCTCCAGGTCCGCGGCTCCCGCCCGGCCAGACTCCTCCAACGGGCGTTCACGGCCGTGCTGCTCGTGGGCATGGCGGTGGCGGTGACGCTGTTCGTACGTGGCCAGGACTGGTCCGTTCTCGCCACCGAGATGCGCGGCCGGCCGCCGGGGTCCTTCGCGGTGCTGGTCGGGCTGGCGATGCTCGCCAACGCCGTCGCCGTACTGGCGGCCCTGCTCGCCTGGTGGTCGATGCTGTCAGCGGTCAGCGCCGACATCGAGCCCCCGGCCGGGGGCGGTGGAGTCACCAGGGTGGGTGCGGCCCGGATCTTCTTCGTCGGCCAGTTCGCCAAATACGTGCCCGGCAAGGTCTTCGGGCTGGTGCTGAGCGTGAAGATGGGCCGGGCGATGGGTGTGCCGGCTGCCCGGATGACCACGGCGTGGCTGCTGACGCTGGTGATCGGGCTCCTCACCGCGGCCTCGGCCGGGCTGGTGGCAGGGCCTCAGGTGCTCGGTGGCTCGGAAGCGTGGCTGGCGGTCGCGTCGGCGGTGCCCCTGGCCGTGCTCATGCTGCGTCCCCGCCTGGTGAACGATGCCGCCGTCCTGGCGGCACGGCTGCGTCGGCGCCCGCCGCCCGCGGTGACGGTGCCGGGGCGGGTGATTCGCCGCAACGTGGTGATCCAGCTCCTCTCCTGGCTGTTCGGCGGAATGCAGCTGTGGTTCCTGGCGATCATGCTGGGTGCCCCGCCGCTCCGTTCGCTGCCGGTGTGCGTCGGCGCGTTCGCGCTCGGAGCGGCCGCCGGTGTCTTCGCGGTCTTCACGCCCGACGGGCTGGGCGTGCGCGAGGTGATCCTGCTGAGCGCTCTCGGCGCGGTCCTTCCGCTGCCGGCTGCGGGCGTGGTCGCCGTCCTCAGCCGGCTCGTCGTCGCCCTGAGCGAACTCGTCACCGGTGCGCTGGGTCTGGCCGTGACCGAGATACTCCGGCGGCGAGCGGCCTTCCCCGCTGCGCATACGTCCGGGCGGCCCGAAGGCGGCGACAAGCTTCGGCCAAGCGCCGCACGCCTAGGGTCACCACCGTTGCATCCCCAGTTGTTGACGACCGACAAGATGAATTCGGAGGAATGATGGCTGAGGCACCGCTGGTTTCGGTGATAATCCCGAATTACAACTACGCCCGGACGCTCGGGGCGTGCATTGAAGCCGCACAGGGCCAGACGTACCCCGCGATCGAGGTCATCGTGGCGGACGACTGCAGCACCGACGACTCCGTCGCCATTGCGCGCCGACTGGGCGTGACGGTTCTGGAGAGCCCGGTGAACCGTGGTGTCTCCACCGTTCGCAATCTCGGGGCGGAAGCGGCTCGCGGCGAGGTGCTCTTCTTCGTCGACTCCGATGTCGCCCTGGCACCCGACGCGGTGGCGAAAGCAGTGGATTTCCTTCTCGCGGACAATTCCCTCGGCGCCGTCTGCGGCATGTATCAGGCCGAATCGCTGTTCCCGGACAGCATCGTCAAGAAATACCGGGCGATCCAGCAGTACGTCTGGTTCAACGAGGTGGACGGTTTGATTCCGGGCCTGCACTCGGCCCTCTTCGCGATCCGGACCGCCGTCTTCCGTGAGATCGGCCCCTTCAACGACAAGTTGCGCTGGACCGAGGAGCAGGACTACGGATTCCGGCTCAACGCCCGTTACGACGTGTGGGCGACAGGGTCCGTCCGCGGCCGTCACGACCACGACGGCACTCTGGGAGTCATGCTGACGAAGGTGTTCCAGCGCACCCGGATCGGCGCCCCCAACTGGGTACGACTTCGCTCCCTGCCCGGCGGCGCCGGAACGAGTTACCGCGCTCTGGGCAGCGGGTTCGTGCTGGCCGCGGCCCTCAGCCTCCTCGGCGTGCCGTTCTTCGGGCCGTTGGCCCTCGTCGCGACGGCTCTCACTCTCGCTGTGGGCATTCTGCTCGACTGGCGGACGTACGCGTACGCCTATCGGCACCATGGAGTCCTGTTCGGGTTCCAGTTCACGGTGCTCCACCTTCTGGTGACGCTCACCTCCGCGCTCGCCGCCGGTGTCGGAATCCTGCAAGGACTGCTGTTCCCCCGCTCGGTGCGCCGGCTCTACGGCGTGAACACCCCTGCCTGACCATCTCCGAAGCTGAGGCACGCATGACATTCACCATCGACAGTTCCGCCGCAGACGTCCTGGCCGGCGTCGACCTGCACGGGAAGCTGGCCGTGGTCACCGGAGGCTACTCCGGCCTCGGCCTGGCCACGACCCGGGCGCTGGCGGGCGCCGGCGCGCACGTCGTCGTCCCGGCCCGTCGCCCGGAGGTGGCGCGGAAGGCGCTCGTCGGCGTGGACGCGGAGGTCGACGAACTGGACCTCGCCGACCTGGAGAGCGTGGCCGGCTTCACGGACCGCTTCCTCGGTTCCGGCCGCGGCATCGACATCGTCATCGCCGGCGCCGGTGTCATGGCTCTGCCCGAGACCCGTGTCGGGCCGGGCTGGGAGGGACACTTCGCCGTCAACCACCTCGGCCACTACGCCCTGGTCAACCGGCTCGTTCCGGCAATCGGCGAGGGCGGAAGGGTGGTCGTCGTCTCCTCGGGAGTCAGCCCGACCGGAACCGTCCAGTGGGACGACGTGCACTTCGAGCACGGTTACGACAAGTGGGCGGCCTACGCCCAGTCGAAGCTCGCCAACGCGTTGTTCGCGGCCCGGTTCGACCTGCTGGGCCGTGCCCGGGGGGTGCACGGCTACTCGGTGAACCCCGGATACATCCTCACGCCGCTGCAGCGGCACCTCACCCATGAGGAGATGGTCGCCTCGGGCTGGATCGACGACGCCGGCAATCCGCTGCTCCCCGAGTTCCGGTCGCCCGAGCAGGGCGCCGCCACCCAGGTCTGGGCGGCGACCTCTCCCGAACTCGCCGACGCGGGAGGTGCCTACTGCCTGCACTGCGCGGTGGCCCGTCCGTTCGACGAGCCGACGGACCGGGAGCAGGCCGCACGTCTGTGGGCCCTCTCGGCAGAGCTGACCGGGGTGGACGCTTTCGCTGCCGGGGACAGCCCTTCCTGAGTCATTAGTCGTCGGGGCCCGATATTTCCCGGCGACAGCGTGCAGGCGGTACCGGTGTCCTCAGGGGCGGTCTCGACGAGGCCGCCCCTGAGGCGTGCGATTCCACATCCGGAACCGGCCGCGGTGACTTCCGCATTCGACGCGATCACCACGAATGATCCCTTCGGCCGATTAACGATCGAGGCCGGCATTCCGTTTGTCCGCATCGGATCGGCCGCGTACACGAACGGCGAATTACCGGGCCGGTAACCGAATGCATAGGTCACAGGGGTCCACATAGCGGGGCAAGACCGGTGGGCCGCCTCGGCAGTTTCCAAAATCGCTTTCTGCGCGACGGACCACCGGCTACCTTTGAGACAAAATTCGGCGCACGGATCACCTGTGCCGTATGAGGTCGAACTCCTGTACCCACCGACCGAGATGAACGACCGACAGGAAGGAGAATCCGGCCATGGACCAGAGCCTCGGGCACCGCAGCACCGCGGCCGGCCCGTCCGGTGGTGTCTCACCGAACCCCATGTCTTCGCGTCGCCCTGAGGGCAGGGCGAGCGACCTCGATTCACTGGAGCTGACGTGACTGGATCCGGACACCCACTCGTGTCGGTGATCGTGCCCTGCTACAACAGCACGAAGACCGTCGCGCTCTGCCTCGAGTCCGTGCTGGAGCAGACGTACCCGCACGTCGAGCTGATCGTCGTGGACGACCGCAGCTCCGACGGGACCGCGGCGATCGCCGACACCTACGAGTGCACAGTCGTCCGACTGGCCGAGAACTCCGGGGCGGGGATCGCACGGAACCGCGGAATCGCCGCCGCCCGCGGCGATGTCCTGTTCTTTCTCGACTCCGACGTCGCGCTGGCCCCGGACGCCGTGGCGAACGCCGTCCGCAGCCTGGAGGAGAACCCCACGTGTGCCGCGGTGTGGGGCATCTACGGCGACCGGCCGCTCGTGGACGACAGCGTCGTGGAGCAGGTGCAGGTCCTGCACGGCCACTACCGCCAGATCCAGCCTCGCCCCGTGCTGACGGGGCACTTCGCGGTCGGGGCGATCCGCCGCGGGGTCGTCGACGAGCTCGGCGGCTTCGACGAGCGGCTCACCGGGCAGTGGGCCAACGAGGACCACGAGTACGGCCTGCGGATCTCCGGGCGGTTCCCGGTGACCCGTGCACTCGACGTCGTCGGCTACCACGACGACGACGACCGGATGTCGACGGTGCTGCGCAAGCGCTTCGGCCGGGCGGTGTCCCTGGTGCCCCTGATCTTCCTGCAACGCGACCTCAAGCCCGAGCGTGAGGCCCTGCACCGGCCGCCGGAGATCTTCGCGATCACCCTGACCGCGGTGACGGCGCCGCTGCCGCTCCTCGCCCCGGCGCTCGCGATCCTGCCCGTCGCCGGCCTCGCCTGGTTCCTCTGGGCGAACCACCCGCTGCTGGGTTACGTCCGGCGTGCCGCCGGCTGGCGCATGGTGCTGGTGACGACGGCGCTGAACTACTGCTACGGGCTCGCGGTTTCGGCGGGCGGCCTGACCGGTGCACTGCGCTACCTTGTCGACCCTGGGTTCCGGCGGCGCTACCGCGCCGGGCTCACGGCCACATGACTCCGACCCTTCTGAACACGACGGCATGGTGCGGCATCGAGGCGGGAGCGCTCCCACTGCGATCTCACCGAAAGACGGGGGACTATGAGAATCAGATTGCTCGGCCCGATGGAAGTGGAAGTGGCCGGCCGGCCACTGGACGTAGGACCGCATCAACGACGGCTGGTGCTGGCGGCGTTGGCGGTCGACGCAGGCAGCCCGGTGTCGATCGACGCCCTGATCCGGCGGGTCTGGGGCCAGGACACACCCGACGCGCCGCGCAGCGCCCTCTACGCCCACATAGCCCGGCTCCGTGATTTCCTGGCCAGGGCCTCCGCGGCCGAGGACGCGACCGCCGAGCCGGTGTCCCTCGTCAAGGGGGCGCAGGGATACGTGCTGCGGATCGATCCGCAGCATATCGATTTACACCGCATAGGCACCCTCGCGGAGGACGCACGCGCCACACACGGAGAAGAGCGTCTTCTCGCCCTGCGGGAGGCGATGAACCTCTGGCGCGGCAAGCCTCTGGTGAATCTGACGGGGTACTGGGCCGGCACGATACGCCGGAACGCCGAATCACAGTTCGTCGGCATCGCGAGCGCCTGGGCGTCCGATGAGCTGCGGCTGGGCAACACCCAGGCCGTCGCCGACCGGCTGGCCAAGGTCCTGGACTCGTATCCGCTGGCCGAGCCGCTGGCGGACCTCTACATGCGCGCCCTGTGCGCGCTCGGCCGCACCTCGGAGGCTCTGCAGCACTACGCCACCGTGCGTGAACAGATGGCCGAGCAGCTGGGGCACGAACCCGGCGCGCCCCTGCGTGGCCTGCACATGGCCATGCTCCGCGGCGAACTCCAGTCCCACCACCGGGGCACCGGCACCGGTTCCGCACCACTGCCCCGGCAACTTCCCATGAACGTCGCGCACTTCGTGGGCAGGACCGAGGAGCTGGCCTGGATCGAGAACGCACTCGCCACACCGCGGCCGCAGGCCGCGACACCGCTGGTGAGCATCCACGGAGCCGCCGGAGTCGGTAAGTCGGCCCTCGCGATCCACGCCGCGCACCAGCTCGCCCACCGCTATCCCGAGGGCCAGATGTATGTGGAGCTCGGCGGGAGCAGCAGTGGAGCGCAACCGCTCAGCTCGTCGGAGGCCCTGGCCCGCATGTTCCGTACGCTCGGCACCGAGCCGCCGCCTCCGGCCGTACGGGCGGACGAGGCGTCCGCCCTGCTCCGCTCCCTGGTGGCCGGGCGAAGAATGCTGGTCGTCCTCGACAACGCCTCCGACTCCGAGCAGATAAGGCCGTTGCTGTTGAACGGGGCCGGCTTCGGAGTGATCGTGACGAGCAGGCAGCCGCTGTCCGCCTTGGGTGGCGTCGGCCAACTGCCCCTGAGGCCCATGGAGGTGGACGAAGCTCTCGCTCTCCTCGGTCGGCTGACCGGCATGGACCGGGTGGCTGCCGAGCCCGCCGCGGCCGTGGCGATCGTGAAGCTGTGCCAGTGCCTGCCGCTCGCCGTGACCACTGCGGCGGCGCGTCTGGCCTCCCGCCCGAGCTGGCCCCTGGCCGAGCTGCACGCCCGCCTCGCCGACGAGGCTCGTCGCCTCGACAATCTGGAGATCGAAGGCATGGGGGTGCGGGCCAGCCTGTCCGGCTCCTACCAGCGTCTCTCCGACAACGCCGACCCCGCCATGCGGGCGGCCGCGGCAGCCTTCAAACTGCTCAGCGGCTTCAGCAAGCCGGTGGTCAGCCTCTCGGACGCCGCGCGGCTGCTCTCTGAGTCCAGCGCACGCGCGGAGCTGTGCCTGGAGCGGCTTGTCGACGCCCAGCTCCTGGAGAGCGTCTCCCCGGGCCGCTACCAGATGAACGATCTCCTGCGGCTGTTCGCCCAGGAGTGCTGACAGCGTCTCGGACGCAGACCTCGGGGAAGCGGAACGACAAGGACGTCGTCACCGCTCCCCCGGGGCCGGGCCGTCTGCCGGCGGCACCCCTCGTCACACGTCGTGGGGCATTTCCTGCTCGACGTAACCACGAAGCCAGACCCTGAAATCGGGCCCCAGATCCTCACGCTCGCAGGCCAGGCGGACGATGGCGCGCAGATAGTCGCCGCGGTCGCCGGTGTCGTAGCGGCGACCGCGGAAGACGACACCGTGTACGGGGCCGGCCAGGGAGGGGTCGGCGGCCAAGGCATGCAGGGCGTCGGTGAGCTGGACCTCGTCGCCGCGGCCGGGCACGGTCTTGCGCAGCACCTCGAAAATGCCCGGGTCCAGCACGTAGCGGCCGATGATCGCGAGGTTGCTGGGGGCTTCCCCGGGCTCGGGCTTCTCCACCAGGCCGCTGACGGTGACGAGGTCGCCGTCGCCGTCCTCGTGCGGAGCGGCCGCCGCGCAGCCGTAGAGGTGGAGCTGGGAGCGGTCGACCTCCATCAGCGCGACGACGCTGCCGCCGTGGCGTTCCCGCACCTCGATCATGCGGCTGAGCAACGGGTCACGCGGATCCGTCATGTCGTCGCCGAGGAGCACCGCGAAGGGCTGCTCGCCGACGTGCTCCTCGGCGCACAGCACCGCGTGGCCGAGGCCTCTGGGGTCGCCCTGGCGGACGTAGTGGATGGTGGCCAGCTCGCTCGACGCCTGCACCTGGTCGAGCCGGGTGATGTCGCCCTTGCGGCGCAGGGCCTCCTCCAGCTCGTGGTTACGGTCGAAGTGGTCCTCGAGGGGCCGCTTGTTCCGCCCGGTGACCATGAGGATGTCCGAGAGGCCCGCGGTGACGGCCTCCTCTATGACGTACTGGATCGCCGGTTTGTCGACGATCGGCAGCATCTCCTTGGGAGTGGCCTTGGTGGCGGGCAGGAAGCGGGTACCGAGGCCGGCCGCCGGAACGACCGCCTTGGTGATCCGGGTTCCCCGCGCGGACGATGTGCTCATGCCTGCACCTCCTTCAGGACGGCGGCGTACCGGTCGAGACAGCTGTCGAGGCCGAACAGGTTCCTGGCGCGCTCGGCACCCTCCTCCCGCGCTGCCGAATCCCAGCTCAGCGTGGACAGGAGGGCATCGCGCAGGGCCGCCGGATCACGCGGAGGGACGACCGCGCCCATGCCGGTGGCGGTCACGGGGTAGCGTCCGCCGGGCAGATCGGTCGTGACCGAGGGCACCGCGCACATCATCGCCTCGGCCTGGGCGATGCCGAACGACTCCGCGACCGAGGGCAGCGCGAAGACGTCGATCGACGCGTAGAAGTCGGCGATCTCCTGTCCCCGCAGCAGCCCCAGGATGCTGATGCGCGGGTCACGCACGGCGGCCCGGCGGATCTCGTCGATGACGCTGCCTCCCGCCACGGTCAGGTAGTCACCGCCGATGAGCAGCCGGGCGTCGGGGTCGTCGATCGCGCCGAACGCGGTGAGGAGATAGGGCAGTCCCTTGTCGGGCACGATGCGGCCGAGGAAACCGATGTGCGGCCCCGGCGTCTGCCGGTACGCGGGTGACCCGCCCCTCCGGTCGAGGCAGGGGGCCGCGATCGCGTGCCGCCTCGTGTCACGCAGCGTCGGCCACATCCGGGAGTGCTCGGCCTGGTCGTCGCTGTTGACGACGACCGCCGCGGACCGGCGCAGGGTGATCTCGGACGAGACCCTCACCGCTGCCGTCGCCGCTCGGGCCACGAGGCCGGGCGGGAGCCAGAGGTCGATGTGGTAGGTCGAGACGACGGGGATCCTCGGCCGCAGCCCGGTGATGAGTCCGGCCTCGAGCATGGGCAGGTGCAGATGCAGCACCCGGGACCGTCTGCTCACCCGACGTACCGTGCGGGCGAACGAGGGGCTGACCAGACCTCGGCCGATCGAGGCGATGACCGGGCACCGGTAGACGTCCACGCCTTGGAGCCGTTCACGCAACGGCAGGGCCGGATCGTGCCGGGTTGCGACGACGGCCACCTTCCAGCCGCGGGCCACCAGGCCCTCGGCGACGATCCGGGCGGCCTCGGTCAGGCCGCTCACGTAGGGCGCGTAGTAGTTGACCGCGATGCAGACGTCATAGGTCACAGGGAGCTCGCCAGGTAGGTCGAGGCCAGGACCGCGGTCCACAGGCCGAGGTTGAGCCGCATCTGCCGGTCGCGCAGGAGGTCGTCGACCGGGTCGCCGCCGGAACGTTCGACCATGAGCATCTGCAGATAGCGGGTGACGTGGAACGCGGCGAACGGGAAGGTGAGCGCGGCTCCCACCTTCCCGAAAGGCGGCCTCAGCTGCCACATCGTGGCCAGGTAGCACATCAGGGCCGCCACGAGGTTCAGGACGACCACGTGATCGAGGAACGGCACCGAGTACGCCGACAGAGCCGGTCTGTGTCTTTCCCCGGCCATTTTCAGGCCGGCCAGTTCGTGGCGGCGCTTTCCCAGCGACAGTGCCACGGACGCGCAGTACACACAGATGAGCAGGAGCGGCTGGACGGCGAGACCGGCGGCGACGGCTCCGGCCAGTACCCGCAGGACGAATCCGGCGGCCACCACCGAGACGTCGACGAGTGGCTGGTGCTTGAGGGCCAGGGTGTACCAGACGTTCATGAGGACGTAGCCGCCGAGGATCAGCGCCACCAGCGGCGGGACCGCCACCAGCAGCCCGGCCGTGAGGAGCAGCAGCGCGACCAGCAGGGCCACCGCACCCCGGAACCCCACCTCCCCGCTCGCGATCGGCCGCAGCCTCTTGACCGGATGCAGGCGGTCGGCCTCGTAGTCGCGGAGGTCGTTCAGGACGTACACGGTGGAGGACGCGGTGAGGAAGGCCAGCAGGGTGAGTGATATCGCGGCGACGTGCGGCAGCACCACCGACGGTGCTGTCAGCGGGGCGACCAGCACGAGGACGCCCTTGGTCCAGTGACGGGGCCGTAAGAGCGCCACGTACGCCCTCACCACTCCTGTCCGCCCGGCAGCGATCGGTCCATCCACAACGTCGAGCGCGAGCCTGTCAGGACCTATGAGGTGATCCATGAACGTCTCCCTATCGTGACGGTCGATCAGAACAATGCTTTGGCGAGCTGCAGCGCGCCCTGCCGCCACGGGTCGCGGTGGGTCCGGCCGCTGGCGCCGCGTCGCGCCCGGCCCGAGCTCCGCCACCAGTCGTACGTCCTGAGCAGCGACTGCCTGTTGCTGACCACGGGAGTGAAACCGAGCTGCTCACGTGCCTTGTCTATGGACACGTAGGAGTCGCGGGTCAGCTTGTGCACCAGGCGCCCGTACACCGGGGAGAGCCGGAGAGCGGCGAGGGCCCGCAGCGTCACGACGGCCGGTCCGACCGGAACGGTGACCACCCGCCGCCCGTGGCCCGCCGCGTCGAGGACCGCCTGGAAGTCGTCGCGGAGCGAGGTGAATTCGGCGGCGGCTATGTTGAAGGTGTCGTTCACAGCGCTGTCCGGCCCCTCGCACACGCGCCGGATCGCTTCACAGAGGTCGTCGACGTCCAGCATCTGCGCGGCGGCGTGGCCGCCGCCCATCAGCGGGAAGTCGCGCCCATCGTCCGCCCATTCGAACAGCATCGCGAACAGCCCCAGCCGTTCCGGGCCGAGGAACGTCTTGGGCCGCAGTACCGGTGCGCAGAGGCCCTGCTCCCTGGCCTCCAGTACGACGGATTCGGCGGCGAGTTTGGCGCCGGAGTACGCGTCCACCGGCTCGCAGGGATAGTCCTCGGGAGTGGGGCAGTGGCGGGGCAGTCCGTAGACGGCGGTCGACGATATGTGGACGAACCGCTGGGCACCGGCCTGCCGGGCGGCCGCCACCGCCGATGCCGTGCCGTCCACGTCGACCGATCTGATCTCGCCGGCGCGGTGACTCGGCAGGGCGGCCGCCGAATGGACGATCACGTCGGCGCCGCGGAAGGCTTTGACCATTGCCTCGGTGTCGCGGACATCGGCGTGCACGAATGCGGCTCGATCACCGGCACGGGGAGCGAGAGGGCGGATGTCGACGCCCTTCCATTCGACCCCGGGCCAGGGCCGGGCAAGGAGGGCGGTCCCGAGCATCCCGGCCGCACCGGTGACGACAATGTTCATCTCACATCCCTTTCGTCAGGCACGGGGCGCGCCCGGAGGCCCGTGGAGGAGCGGCATCCGGTCTGCCGGGACGCCAGGGGGCGGCACGTCGCCGAGACGCCCGGGCACTTCTCGCCGGGCCAGGATCCGGACCTTACCGACGGCTGATTGCGCCGGTCTTGGTGGTCACCCCAAGATCGGGGCAAGGTCGCGGTGCGAGTATCTGCAGGCGTGCAGCCCAGCCATCCGGGAGAAGTGGGAGTCCGTGAGCGAGACCGCGAACCTCGAACCATCCGTCTCCGAGCAGGACCGGCCGAAGGACGCGACGCGGGCCGGCCGCCGTCCCGGACGCCGGCGTGTGCGCCTCGCCGTGCTCGCGTGCACGTCGTGGACGGTCTTCGTCGTCCTGCACCGGCTTCTCAGCAACGAGTTCTACTGGTGGGGCCCCTTCGACGTCGCCCCGCCGCTGGTCTTCGCCCTCGTCCCGCTGGTGCTGATCGGCGTGGCCCAGCTGGCCGGGCACCTGCGGTGGCGCCTCACCGCCGCGCCGGTGCTCGCCCTGGTGCTGGGGATCGGTGGCTCCGGACTCAATTTCGGCACCCTCTGGTACACCCCGCCGCCGGCACCCTCCGACGCGGTCGAGGTCGTCACCTGGAACACCCAGTACTGGGACCAGGACCTCCAGCCCGGAGGACCGCGCAGCACCGACGAGTTCTACGACTTCCTCCGCGGCCTGAAGGCCGATGTCTACATGCTGCAGGAGTACGCGCATGTGGACATGACCAGGACACACTGGGCGCAGGCCCGCGCCGTCGACCAGGCGGAGCGGCTGCGGAAGGAGTTTCCCGGGTACGAGGTCGTGATCGAGGGCCGCAACGTCACCTTGTCCCGGCTGCCGGTCGTCGGCCACCGCTGGCTGGACACGACCAGGTGGATGCCGGAGGACCTCAGGCCCGTCCCGGCCGCGTTGCGGGACCGTCCGCTCTTCTACTCGTCGCAGACGCTGAGAACCGACATCCGGGTGGACGGCAGGACCGTCTCCTTCTACAACTCGCACCTGTTCCAGCCACCGCAGCGGCTGATGCGCCTCCAGAACGGCCCCGAGGGATCGATGTTCGAGGTCGACCGGCTCAACTTCGAGATGCGGCACGCCAGTTACGAGGCGCTGCAGTCGGACATCGCGGATAATGCCAACCGGGTCGTTCTGGGTGGCGATCTGAACACGTCGCCCGCGATGGGAATCAAGTCGATGATCCCGGACCGGCTGGTCGACCAGTCGCACGCGCTCTCGTCGCTCTACCCGGTCTCCTGGCCGGCCGGGAAGCGCGCCTGGCGGCTCGACTGGCTCTTCACGACCCCCGATGTCGCCGTGTCGCGCTACGACCTGCTCGATCCGCACGGCCTCTCCGATCACAGCGTCCAGCGCGTCACTCTCTGGCCTCGCTGAGGAGGGGCGCGGTGGGCAGCGGTCAGTCGGACAGCGCGGGGATGACCGTGGAGCCGTAGGCGTCGATGGTCGCCTCACGCGCATCGTGCATGTCGTAGACGGCGAACTGGTCGACGCCGAGTTCGCGCAGGACCCGGAGCTTCTCGATGTGGGCCTCGGCGGGTCCCAGGAGGCAGAACCGGTCCACGATCTCGTCGGGGACGAAGGCCGTGTCCGGGTTCCCGGTGCGGCCGTGATGGCTGTAGTCGTATCCGGAGCGTCCGGCGATGTACGCCGTGAGGGCCTCGGGCACGAGGCCGGAGTGCTCCCCGTAGCGGGAGACGAGGTCGGCCACGTGGTTGCCGACCATGCCGCCGAACCAGCGGCACTGCTCGCGCGCGTGGTCCAGGTCCTCGCTCACGTAGGCGGGTGCGGCGACGCAGATCGTGACCGAGTCAGGGTCACGGCCGGCCGAGGCGGCCGCGTCGCGTACTGCCTTGACCATCCATTCGGTGAGGTAGGGATCGGCCAGCTGGAGGATGAAGCCGTCCGCCTTCTCCCCGGCCAGCGCGAGCGCCTTGGGGCCGTACGCCCCCATCCAGACCGGCAGTCTGCCGTCCTTCACCCAGGGGATCCGGACCGGCTGCCCGTCGACGGTGGCCTCGCGCCCCTCGGCGAGGTCCCGGATCACCTCGATGGCCTCGCCCAGCCGGACCAGCGTGTTCGGCCTGCGGCCGGCCACCCGCATCGCGGAGTCCCCGCGGCCGATGCCGCAGACGGTGCGGTTGCCGTACATCTCGTTGAGCGTGGCGAAGGTGGAGGCGGTCACCTCCCAGGTGCGCGTCCCCGGGTTCGTCACCATCGGCCCGACGACCATCCGCTCGGTGTGCTCCAGGATCCGGCTGTAGATGACGAAGGGCTCCTGCCAGAGCACCGCCGAGTCGAAGGTCCAGCCGTAGCGGAACCCGTTCCGCTCCGCGCGGCGCATGAGTCCGACGACGGCCGAGGCGGGCGGGTCGGTCTGGAGGACGAGTCCGAAGTCCATGGCAGATACTCCTGGTCCGGTGCCGAACAGGCGCGGGGATGTGGAGGCCGGGACCGGCTGCGCCCGGGGGCCCTCCGAGCCACGGTCCTCAGGTGTCCCGGGGCACGCCGGAGCGGCTCCGCGGGCGCGTCCGTGAGCGACGTGCTCCGGTAGAGCTTTCCACATGGGGCCGCGTCGAACCGCGTACGGCGACCGGCGTTCGGACGAGTCGCGGGGAAGGGCCGGCTCCTCGGCGTTCACCTCGGTGAGGAACCGCTCGGTGCGGCTGCCGACGCGGTGACCGCCTTCCGCCAGTTCGGCCCGGTGCTCGCCACCGCCGTCCTGGGCCCGGTGCTCGCCGTACGGTTCATTCAGTGGCCGCACCGCACGGGCTCCCGCGGAGCCCGTGCGCCGTACCGACGGGGCGGTCCGGCCCCGCGCGTCAGCCGCCGTCGCCGGCCGGTGCGGCGGCTCCCCCGCCCTGACCGATGGCCCGTTCGTCCACATCGGCGGCGACGAGGCGGTCGGGGCGACCCCGGACAGCTTCGCGCACGCGATCCGTGAACTGCGCTCGCCGGTACGGGAGTCGGGCAAGCGCCCGCCGGGCTGGCAGGAGTCCTCACGCGCCGGGACCGGCCCGGACGACATCGCGCAGTTCTGGGTGGACGTGCCGATGATGGACCTGCCGGACACCCCGGAGGAGCTCGCCGGCCGCCCGGAACTCCTCGCGGCGGGCCCCACCCCCGAGCTGATCGCGGCACTCAAGCGGTTCTTCGCCCCCAGCGACCACGACCTCTCCCGCATCCTCGAAGGCGGCGGCCGCGTACTCCTGTCCCCGCAGTCCCACCTCTACCTGGACCGCGCGTACGCCCCGGAGTTCGTCCCGCCCGCCCAGGCCACGACCGCGGCGCGTGTCGGATTCCCCGTCTGCCATCCGTCGCGGCGGCCGCGTGGACCGGGAGCGCGCCCCGCTGGGACGACCACCGTGTCCGGGTCGCCCGGCACGCGCGCCTCTGGCAGCAGCGCGGGCTCACCTACCTGGCCTCGACGGAGATCCCCTGGGACGGGCCGGGCTCGCACACCGTCTGAAGCCCCCTGGTCGCCACGGCTACCGGATTCGCACGCGCTCCGCCTGCGGGCCCCGCTGGCCCTGGACGACGTCGAAACAGACGGACTGTCCCGCCGCGAGCTCCGTGCAGGTGCCTTCCAGGATCGCGGAGAAGTGGACGATGATCTCCGGCCCACCCGTACTGGGCAGAATGTAGCCATAGCCTTTTTCACTGCTGAACGCCTGCACTGTCCCGTTGAGCACACTTGCCTCCGACGCAAGGAAAGGGGAAATCCCCTTCACATTAAGGCTCGGGGGCGACGCAGACGGGTAACACGCCCCGTGGACACGGCGAGGGCGTCTCCCGGGCCCGGAGCGGCGACCAGGCAAGTGCGCAGACGGGCGTCACCCCCGCAGGTGCATTGCGGCGCGGACCACCACCCCTCGGTTAGGGGCCACGCGGGAGGGGGCAGAGGAGAACGCGTACATCACCACAGAGGGAGAAGTCATGGCAGTGTCCACCCCTGGCTACACCGTCCCCGGCCTCACCACCAAGGAGGGCAAGCAGCTCATCTCGCTCCTGAGCATGCGCCTGCACGCCCTCAACGATCTCGCGCTCACCCTCAAGCACATCCACTGGAACGTCGTGGGTCCCCACTTCATCGCCGTCCACGAGATGCTCGACCCCCAGACAGCCGCCGTGCGGGCCATGGCCGACGGCACGGCCGAGCGCATCTCCGCGCTCGGCGGTGAACCGCAGGGCACCCCGGGCGCCCTGGTGGCCGAGCGTACGTGGGAGGACTACAGCATCGGCCGCGCCGACGCGCTCGCACATCTCGGCGCCCTGGACCTCGTGTACACCGGCCTCATCAAGGATCACCGGGCGGCGGTCTCCAAGGCCGGTTCGGTCGATCCGGTCACCGAGGACCTCCTCATCGAGCATCTCCGCTCCCTGGAGCAGTTCCAGTGGTTCGTCCGGGCCCACCTGGAGAGCGCCGGCGGCTCTCTCTCCACGGCCGGCTCGGCGACCGAGCAGCAGGCCGCCAAGGCCGCGTCGCCTGCCCGCAAGACGGCTGCGAAGCGGTCGGCCGGCAGGTCCGGTAGGTCCAAGGCCTGAGCACGCCCTCTGACGCGAAGGAGACCGGTCATGGCCACCGGTACACGTGAGAGGCCACCGGGCATCGCACCCAGGAGCATCCGGTTGCCGGGGATCGTGCTGGGTGTGGGGCTCGGCGGGTTCGTCGACGGCATCCTGCTGCATCAGCTGCTCCAGTGGCACCACATGCTGACCAGTACGAACGACGACCGGATCGGGGTGAAGTACTACTCCCCGAACACGGTGTCCGGGCTGGAGATGAACACCGTGTGGGACGGCGTCTTCCACGCCGTCTGCTGGCTGGCGGTCCTGCTCGGCCTGGGCATCCTCCACAGCCGGGTGACCCACCACCGGCGCCGGGTGTGGACCTCACGGGTGCTGTGGGGCTGGGTCCTCTCGGGGTGGGGCCTGTTCAACATCGTCGAGGGCCTCCTGGACCACCAGATCCTCGGCATCCATCACGTCCACGGCGGCCCTCACCGGATCTGGTGGGACATGGGCTTCCTGCTCCTGGGTGTCGTCCTCCTCGTCATCGGCCATCTCGTGCGGCGCGGCGCCGAGCCCTTCCCTCCCGAGGTGGACGAGCCCCGCGCGAGTTCCGGGCAACGCGTCTGATGGGCGGCGACGCGCACCATGGGCACGGCCAGGGTGGAGGCGGTGAGGTGTGGGACGTCCTCCTGCCCCTCGCCGCCGTGCTTCTGCTCGCCGGCGTCTACCTCCTCCTCGCGCACCGGGCAGACGGGCTCAATCCCGCACGACGGTGGAGCCGGTGGCGGACGGCCGGCTTCCTGACAGGGTGCGCCCTGCTCGGCGCGGCTCTGCTCCCGCCCGTGACCACGTTCGCCCACGAGGACTTCCGCGGGCACATGGCGCAGCACCTGCTCATCGGCATGTACGCGCCGATCGCCCTGGTCCTCGGAGCACCGGTGACCCTCCTGCTGCGCACTCTGCCCGCCGCGCGGGCCCGGCGTCTGACCGGCCTCCTGCACAGCGGGCCGGTGCGTGCGGTGACGCACCCGGTCATCGCCCTGGTGCTGAGCACCGGCACGCTCGGGGTCCTCTATTCCACGCCCGTGTACAACGCGACGATGGACGCACCGGGTCTCCACCGACTGGTGCTCGTCCATTTCCTTCTGTCCGGGTGCCTGTTCGCCCACGCCGTCGCCGGCCCGGACCCCGCCCCCGGCCGGCCAGGCGTGCCGGCCCGCCTGGTGGTGCTCGGGGTCGCCGTCGCGGCGCACGCGACGATCTCCCAGCTGATGTACGGGGGGTTCCTGATCGACGTGCGCGCGCCCGTCAGCCAGGTGCGGGGCGGAGCGGAGATCATGTATTACGGGGGCGACATCGCCGAACTGCTGTTGGCGGCGGCCCTCGTCGCGACCTGGCGGCCTTCGCACCGCCCCGGCGCACGGACGGTCACCGTTCGCTTCCCGGCCCTGAGCCGCCTCCTGCTGAAGCCGTTCACGCGGCCTGGATGAGCTCGGCGCGCCCGCACAGCAGGGCGCATCCGGAGGAGAGCCGGGCGAGAACACGGTCGAGGAGACCGGATCCGGCGAGGCGGCCGACCGTGGCGAGGACGGCGCCGGTGTCCCACGCGGCGGCGGGGTGCCCCCGTGCGAGCGGCGAGATCGACACCTCGTCCACACCCGGTGTCGTGCGGACGCGTCCTGCGCTCGCGGACCTAAGGTGTCAATTGATGAACAGCCTGGGAGCAGCCCGCGCGCACCTGCTTGGGGACCTGATCGCCGCGAGTCATCTGATGACCCTGGAGCAGCTGCCCGGCACGGTGGCATCACATGCTGCCGGGGCGGGCTGGCCCGAGGTGCGGATCTACCTGGCCGATCTTCAGCAGGAACGGCTGTACTGGCTGGCCGGCAATGTTGACGTCAGCCATGGTGACGCCGATGTTCCGGCCGAGCTGTCGGTCGACGGGACGGTGGCCGGACGGGCCTTCCAGCTGGGAAAGGTGTTTCCGGGCTCTGCTTCCGCCAAAGGCCAGTGGTGGGTCCCTCTGCTGGACGGCGCCGAGCGTCTGGGCGTGCTGCGGGTCGGGGCGCCGGGCAGCCGCGTGGAGGCGGACGAGGACCTGAACCGACTCGCCGGACTGGTGGCCCTCATGCTCCAGAGCAAGCGTGACACGAGCGATTCCCACGCACGCCTGGTCCGCCGCCGGAGTATGAGGGTCGCAGCTGAGATGGAATGGCAGCTCATGCCGCCGCGGACCTTCGCCACCGACCGCGTCCTGGTCAGCGCGGTCATGGAACCGGCCTACCAGGTGAGCGGTGACGCCTTCGACTACGCCCTGACCGGGGAGACCGTACATCTGTCGGTCTTCGACGCCATGGGACACGACACCGCCGCGGGCCTGACCGCGAATCTCGCCCTCGCGGCAGCCCGGAACCACCGCCGCCAGGGCGCCGGTCTTCTCGAAACGGCGGAAGGCGTCGGGGAGATCCTCAACGAGCAATTCGCGGGCAGCCGCTACGCCACGAGCGTCCTGGCCGACCTGCAGCTGACCACCGGCGTGCTGACCTGGACGAACTACGGCCATCATCCCCCTGTCGTCATCCGCGGCAACCGCACGGTCGTGCACCTGTCCTGCCCGCCCGCTCCTCCCATGGGAACCGGCCTGGGTCTGGCCGGCACCCTACGCAGCGAGCAGCTGGAACCCGGGGACCGTCTGCTGCTCTACACCGACGGCATCACGGAGGCGCGCGACCGGGAAGGGCAGGAGTTCGGCCTGGACGGCCTGACCGACTTCATCATCCGCCACCACGCCGACGGCCTCCCCGTGCCGGAGACTCTGCGCCGACTGATCGGTCATCACCTGGCGTACCACCTCGGGCGCCTCGACGACGACGCCACCGTGATGCTCCTGGAGTGGCACGGCCCGACCCCGTACGAGCCGGACCAGTTGCAGGCACTGACGGGTCTGCCCCGCTCCGCCGCCCCGGAGACGATCACCTCCGCCTGGGCCCAGCAGCCCGCCGACGACGACGGCGCCTGACCACCGGACACGTCGTGGAACCCCGCCCGCTCACAAGTAGTGGCTCAACCCTCTCGGTACGTACGTACCGTGCCCGGCGTGCCCCACGTACGCGCCGCCCTCGATCACCGGGACACCGCGTGACAGCACCGTCTCGACCCGTCCGCTGACCCTCTTCCCCTCGTAGGCCGAGTAGTCGACGTTCATGTGGTGCGTCTCGGCGGAGATCGTCTGCCCTGCCTCCGGGTCGTAGACGACGATGTCCGCGTCCGCACCCGGCGCGATCGTCCCCTTTCTCGGGTAGAGACCGAACATCCGCGCCGGGGAGGCACAGGCGATCTCGATCCAGCGCCGACGGGAGATACGGCCGTCGACGACGGCCTGATGGAGGAGGTCCATGCGGTTCTCCACCCCCGGAAGGCCGTTCGGGATCTTGGAGAAGTCGCCGCGGCCCAGGTCCTTCTGCCCGGTGAAGCAGAAGGGGCAGTGGTCGGTGGAGACCACCTGGAGCTCGTTGTTGCGCAGCCCCCGCCAGAGCGCCTCCTGGTGTTCCCGGGGGCGCAGCGGGGTCGAACAGACGTACTTCGCCCCCTCGAAGCCGGGCTCGGCGAGGTTGTCCGCGGAGAGGAAGAGATACTGCGGGCAGGTCTCGCCGAACACCGGGAGCCCTTGGTGGCGGGCGGCCGCGATCTCGGCGACGGCCTCGTCGGCGGAGACGTGGACGACGTACAGCGGCGATCCGGCGACCCTCGCGAGCTGGATCGCGCGGTGGGTGGCCTCGGCCTCCAGGGCCACCTTGCGCACGTCGCCGTGGTGGCGCGGATCGGTGCGCCCCTCAGCGAGTGCCTGCTCCACCAGTACGTCGATGGCGATGCCGTTCTCGGCGTGCATCATGATCAGTCCGCCGTTGCCGGAGGCGCGTTGCATGGCGCGGAGGATCTGGCCGTCGTCGCTGTAGAACACCCCCGGGTAGGCCATGAACAGCTTGAACGAGGTGACGCCTTCCGCCACCAGGCGGTCCATCTCCTTGAGCGAGGACTTGTTCACATCCGAGAGGATCATGTGGAAGGCGTAGTCGACGGCGCACTTGCCGTCGGCCTTGGTGTGCCAGGCGTCGAGCCCCTCCTGCAGCGAGCGGCCGATGCTCTGGACGGCGAAGTCGACGATCGTGGTGGTGCCGCCCCAGGCCGCGGCCCTGGTGCCGGTCTCGAAGGTGTCGGCCGCGTAGGTGCCGCCGAAGGGCATCTCCATGTGGGTGTGCGCGTCGACGCCGCCCGGGATGACGTACTTCCCGGTGGCGTCGATCCTGCGGTCCGCGCTCCAGCCGGCCGCGACGTCGGTGCCGTGGGCGGCGAGGGCGACGACGCGCCCGCCCTCGATGAGTACGTCGGCGTGGATCTCGTCCGACGCGGTGACGACGAGGCCTCCGTGGATGACGGTGCGGCTCATGTACATCTCCTCGCGGTGACGGCACCGGCCCGCACACGCGGGTCTGGTGCGTGATGACGTACGGGAGGCGGGCTCCCGCTCTCAGGTGGCCGCGTGCAGTGCCTGGCCCAGGATCTCCGCGCCTTCCTCGGCCTCGGCGACGGTCAGCGACAGGGGCGGCGCGATCCGCAGGACGCTGGTGTCGTGGCCGCCGCCCTTCCCGATGAGCAGCCCGCCCGCGCGGGCCGCTTCGAGCACGGCCGCCGCGGCGTCCGGGGCGGCCTCGTCGGTGCCGGGCTTCACCAGCTCGACGCCGATCATGAGTCCTCTGCCGCGCACCTCGCGCACGGCCGGTGAGCCCGCGCCGACCGCCCGGAGCCGCTCGATGAGCAGCCCCCCGACGCGCCGGGCGTTGCCCTGGAGGTCGTGTTCCAGCAGGTAGGAGAGGTTGGCGAGCCCGGCGGCCATGGTGACCGGGGAACCGCCGAACGTCGAGATGGAGTTGGCGTCCAGGCAGTTCATGACGTCGGCGCGGGCGACGACTCCGCCGATGGACATGCCGTTGCCGATGCCCTTGGCGAAGGTGAGGATGTCCGGCGGCCCGCTCGCCGCGTGCGCCTGCCAGCCCCAGAAGTGGTCGCCCGTGCGCCCCCAGCCGGTCTGCACCTCGTCGGAGATCCAGAGGATGCCGTGCCGGTCGAGGACCTCGCGGAAGGCGGCGTACAGCCCGTCGGGCGGTGCGGTGAACCCGCCGACCCCCTGCACGGGTTCGGCGATCAGCGCGGCGACGCCCCGGGTGTGCCCGAGGAGGTCTTCCAGGTCGGCCACGCACGCCTTGATGAACCGGTCGTCGCTGAGCTCCGCGTACGGTCCCCTGGTGCGGACCCCGCCGTGGACGTACAGCGTCTGCAGGGGGGACAGGCTCGTCGTCGACCAGGACCTGTTGCCCGTGATGGAGACGGCCGAGAACGACCTGCCGTGGTAGCTGTTGCGCATCGCCAGGATCTGGTTCGACCCCCGGTGGGCGGTGGCGAGCAGCAGGGCGGTGTCGTTGGCCTCGGTGCCCGAAGTGGTGAAGAAGACCCGGGCGTCGGGGATGCCGGAGAGCGCGGCCACCCGCTCGGCGAGTTCGACCATCGGGCGGTTGAGGTAGAGGGTCGAGGAGTGGATGATCCGGCCGGCCTGCTCGGAGACGGCCTTGGTCACCTCGGGCAGGGCGTGCGCGGTCATCGTGGTGAGGATGCCGCCGAAGAAGTCGAGGTAGCGGTTGCCGTCCGCGTCCCAGACGTGACGGCCCTCGCCGTGGGTGAGTTCCAGCGGGTGCCGGTAGTAGAGGGCCAGCCAGTCGGGGCTGACGGCCAGGTGCCGCTCGTGCAGTCCGCTCACGGCTCCACCAGCCCGTCGTACGCGTCCGGCCTGCGGTCCCGGTAGAACGCCCATTGCTGCCGCACCTGCTCGATCAGCCCGAAGTCCAGGTCGCGTACGACGAGTTCTTCCTCCTTGTCGCTCGCCACGTCACCGACGAACTGCCCGCGCGGGTCGACGAAGTAACTCGTGCCGTAGAAGTCGTTGTCGCCGTACTCCTCCTGGCCCACCCGGTTGATCGCTGCGACGAAGTACTCGTTGGCGACGGCGGACGCGGGCTGTTCGAGCTGCCAGAGATAGCCGGAGAGGCCGCGCGAGGTGGCGGACGGGTTGTACACCAACTGAGCTCCGTTGAGACCGAGTTGACGCCAGCCCTCGGGGAAGTGCCGGTCGTAGCAGATGTAGACGCCGACCTTGCCGACGGCGGTGTCGAAGACCGGCCAGCCGACGTTGCCGGGCTTGAAGTAGTACTTCTCCCAGAACCCCTTGACCTGGGGGATGTGGTGCTTGCGGTACTTGCCGAGGTACGTGCCGTCGGCGTCGATCACGGCCGCGGTGTTGTAGTAGAAGCCGGACTGCTCGACCTCGAAGACCGGTACGACGATCACCATGCCCGTCTCCCGGGCGAGGTCACGCATGCGCACGACCGTCGGCCCGTCCGGGACGGGTTCCGCCCAGCGGTAGTGCTCGGGCTCCTGGACCTGGCAGAAGTAGGGGGCGTTGAACACCTCCTGGAAGCCGATGATCTTCGCACCCTGCCGGGCGGCCTCGCGCGCGTGTTCCTCATGCTTGGCGATCATGGATTCGGTGTCGCCGGTCCAGGTCGCCTGGACGAGTGCGGCGCGTACGACGTGGGACATGAGCTGCTCCTTCGACGCGGCGTCAGAGAGCCTCTGCGTTCTCTACGCCCGTAGACACGGTGCGTAGGAGGAGAACGTAAGCCCCGTCACACAACGGGGCAAGACCATCGTCGTGAACCGGCGGAGTCGATCATGTTTCACACCCGAGCGGTCCACACCGTCCCGGAGGGAGTGGCGTCCAGTCCCCGCAAGGCTCCGTAGGCGGACTGGACGAACGGTGCGAGCGGGGTCGGAGCCGTGTTCGTGAGCGCCACGAGTCCCGTGGCCGAGCCGGGGAGGAAGCCCGCGAAGGCGGTGAAGCCGCGGGTGCCCCCGGAGTGGTGGAGCAGCGCGCCGGACGGGCGCGGGCGGAGGTTCCAGATGAGACACAGCCGCGAACCGGTCCTGGGGACGCTCAGCCGGGGCCGCTGCACCTCGGCCAGTGCGGTGCGCAGCGCGGGGTCCGGGGCGGTGTCCGGGTCCAGGAGCGCGGTCAGGACGCGCAGCAGGTCGCGGGCGCTGGACCGCACGGCTCCGGCGCCCGTCAGTCCGGGCATGAGCAGCGCGGGGCGCGGACGGCCGTGCCAATGCCCGGTGATCTGGGGGCGGCCGGGGTCGCAGTCCGTGTCGGCGAGGCCGAGCGGGCCGGTGACGCGCTCGGCCAGCAGGGCGGGATAGTCGCTCCCGGTGCCGCCCGCCGCCCTCGCGAGTACGTGGCCCAGCAGGCCGCCGCCGAAGTTGGAGTACAGGACCCGGCTGCCGGGCCGGTGCCGTAGCCGGGTCCTGCGCAGCGAGGCGAGCAGATCGTCCTCGGAGAAACCGGCGTACGGATTGCTGAGCCATCCGCTGTGTACCGCCCGGCCGAGCAGTCCCGGGGGCAGCCGCGGCAGACCGGAGGTGTGGGTGGCGAGATGGAGGAGGGTGAACGGGGGGCCGGGGAGCCGGAAGGGCAGGTAGCGGTCGGCACGGTCGCCGTAGCGGACCTCGCCCCGGGCGGCCAGCTCGGCGAGCAGCAGGGCGGTGAACGTCTTCGTCAGGGAGCCCGTCTCGAACCGGCTCCCCTCCCCCGCCGGCCCCCGGCAGAGCATCGTGCGCTCGGCGCCCCGCACCGCCGCGACCACGGTCGCCTTCCCCCGGGCCGCGTCCAGGAGAAGCTGGAGACCGGTGGCCGGCGGCGGTGGCGTCATGCCGTCACCGCCGCCCCGCCGCCCGGGCGAGCGCGACGGAGCCGGCGACGGCCGCGACGACGACGGTGTGCTGGTGGTCCGTGAAGCGCCGCTGCGGGTCGTCGTCCACCGGGTCGCTGTCCCGGGGCACGAGCCCGTCCTCGTGCTGGAGCGCCGCGACGGCTTCCCAGTCCTCCTCCCGGCAGTAGGGGTCCTCGAGCGAGGCGCCCACGATGAGCAGTTCCGTGACCAGGTCCCACTGGCCCACCTCGCGCCAGATGTCGATCCAGACGGGGAGCCAGGTGCGCACGTAGTCGGCGAGTGCGGGCGGGAGTCCGCCCGGGTTGCCGCCCCAGTCGGTGAGGTGGAAGACGGTGTGGGTCATCGCGTAGGCGGTGATCCAGTTGATGGCCCACGGCTCGGGCCGGGCGCCCAGCCAGGTGGCTCCGGCCAGCGCGTCCAGGTCCTCGGTGTGCTCCAGGCCCACGACCCGGGCGGCGTTGGCGACGGCGAGCCGCCGGTTCGGCAGGACCTCGACGGCACCCACGGACCGCATGCGGGCGCGGTGGACGAGCAGGCGGTCCAGCGCTTCGTGGCGGTAGCCGCAGCGGACGAAGGGGGCGTACATCTCCAGCGGGTCGGTCATCAGCGTGTGGCGGAGCTGGCGTTCGTAGATCATGTCGCCGCGCCTGAACTGTTCCCAGGTGAAGTCCATCAGGCTCTGGGCGGCGGCGAGTCGGCCGGGGCCGGCGACACCGTCGCGCAGGATCAGGGAGGCGGCGAGGGTGGTCTCCCCCAGGGGCTTGTAGACGCTGTCGGGGTCGGCCATGGTCTCGGTGGTGCCGGGCGGCAGGCCGCCGAGCTTCCGGTTGGCGTGCAGCCACGACAGGGCCCGGTCCGCCATGGCGCGGGCCGCCCCGGTGACCGGCTCGGGGATCGTCGTCATGTGTGTGCCGCCTCCTTGGGAGCCGTGCCGGGCCGCTGCCCGAGGAAGTGACGGGCGATCGCCAGGTCGAGGGCGGCGCGCGGACCCGCCCCGCCCACCAGCCATACGTGTTCGGCCGCGACCTCCGGGTCCAGAGGCAGGTCCACACCCTCGTGGTGCAGCCAGGCCAGCCAGCGGACGAGGCGCACGGCGGTGGGGAAGTCGCGGCGGAGGATCGAGCGGCTGACTCCGCGGCTCAGCGGCAGGGCGCCGCGGCGGGCGGCCTCGTGGACCGGGCCGTCGAGACCGAGCGTGGCGAGCGGGGCGAGCTGTGCCATCCGCACGGACCAGCCGCTCCAGTCCGCGGCAGGACCGGGCGCGTCCTCGTCCGCGGGCGCGGGCGCGACAGCGCTCAGCGTGTCGTCCCCGGAGAGCCGGGCGAGCAGGGCCGCGGTGGCGTGGTCGCGCCGGGCCACCGCTGCTTCTTCGGGGGCGTCGGACGGCGGGAAGGCGTCGAAGGCCTTGACCACGACGGCGGCGTCCTGCGCCGGGAGCGGGTGGCCGGCCAGGAGATGAGGGCTGAAGACGTCGGCCCCCAGCACCCGGACGGCCGCGAGCGCCGCGAGGGTGTCGGGGGCGTCGTCGACGTACCGCGCCAGCTGCACAGCGCCCCCGGTGCCGCCGAGGGCACCGAGGACACTGTCTGCCAGGGCGTCGGCCGCCTCGGCGAATGCGGAGTGGGAACTCACTTGCCCCGGGGCTCCTTCGGCTCCTTGGGAGACAGGAGGAGGAGCGCGAGCAGGACGCCCGCGGCCTCGGGGGTGTAGAGCGGGGCGTCGCTGACGGCCGCCTCGGGCTCCGCCATCAGGGCGCTCAGCGTGGTGGTCTGGGCCGGTGTCGCGGTGAGGGTGATCTCCTGGGTAAGCATGGGTGCCTCCACATCACTGGGGGGACATGTGCCACGTGTGCGGCGCTGCCTCGACCGACGATAAAGGGTGATTTCGGATTTATCTCGCCGAGCCCACGCCCACTGGTGACGTGCATGGGCCACAGCGTGCGAGGGCCTCTACGGTGCCGCGATGCCCGCGACCCGCAGCGCGTGGACCACGTCCCACTCCCGCGCCTCCGACACCTCCCGCGCCGCGGCGAGCAACTGGGGGACGAGATGGCGCGGGCCGCCCTCGGCGACGCGTGCCGCGTCCTGCGGGGTCCGTACGCGGACGAACGCGCCCAGCAGCGCCCGCGCTTCGGGCTCCCGTCCCGCCCGGTCGAGTGCGACCACGGCGTCGGCGATCTCGCCGGCGGGGCGGGAGACGCCCTGCCTGAGCAGCTGCCCGCAGTCCTCGGCACGGCCGGCGGCGGCCAGCGCGCCCGCGGCGGCGGCGAGTCCGGCGGGCGGCAGCGAGGACACCTCCCACAGCAGGGTCGCCCAGTCGGCGTCCAGGCCGGACCCGTGCAGCGCGACGGCGAGGACCGGCAGATGCCCGGCCGGCCATGCGGCGGCCTCGCAGAGCACGGCGTGCGCCTCTCCGCTGCGGCCCTCGGCGCGCAGCCGTACGAGGAGCGCGACGGCGTCCTCGGCGGCGCGGCGCGCGGCGGGGTCGGGTTCCGCCGCACGCGGTGCGGTCCGGCGGGCGCCGTCCTCGGCCGTGGCGCCGCCGAAGCGGGCCCCGCGCGGGACGGAGACGGCCGGCGGAGGGACCGGCAGCGCGGGCACGCCCGACGCGACGGGCCCGGCTGCCGTGTCGTCGTCGAGGTCCAGGCCCGCGAAGCGAGCCCCGCGCGGCTTCCCGCGCTTCCTCGCCGGTGCCTCTGCGCCACGGACGCCGGACGCCTCCGGGAGGCGTGGGCCGGTGACCGCGTGCGCGCTGCCGGGGCCCGGCAGGCCCGCGTCCTCCCGGCCGCGGAACCAGCTGTCCGGGACCGTCGCCTCCACCGCCGCCAGCCGGTTGCGGAGCTCGGCGCAGCGGGCCGTGGCACGGGTGTGATCGTCCCGCGCCCAGGCCATCGCCTCCGTCTCCCCGTACGCCTCACGCGCCCCGTCCGCCCCGGCCGCCCGCATCCGCCGGGCCGCGTAGGACTGCTCCCGGAGCATCACGCCGAGCCGGTCGACGAGGGCCTGCCGCCCGCCCGGCCGCCTGTCGAAGGCGGCGGCGGACGCGGCACACAGCGCGGCGGCGCGTACGGATTCCCGTGCGGCGAACGCGGTTCCACGCACCGCGGCGAGGTCCTGGAGCAACGACTCGACCACGTCCCAGGGCGGGACCTCCGAACCGTCGAGGCAGGCACGCATGCCGTCGGGGTCGCGTGCGCGGAAGACCCCGTACCAGCCCTGCCCGGGATCGAGCTGGTCAGCCAGACCTCGTAGGTACTCCGCGAACGCCCGTACGTCCACCGTGTGCTGATCCACCGTCACCGTCGCCCTCACCGGTCGCCAGGGACTGGGACGTTCCAGTCCGCGGGCATTCGACCGCAGGCGTGTTACGGGCGGACTACGCACGCTTTTCCGGCAGGGTGCGTCCGGAGCGCGGCCGGAGCCGGGCGCGCCCCCGTCAGAGGGTGACGGCGATCCCGGTGTGGGGCCGCTTGCCGAGTCGGGCGATCATGGCGGGCCGGTCCACGAGCCAGAACTTCCAGGTGTACTTGCGGGCCAGCACCTTGCGGACCGCCGCCGTCCCGGGGGCGTCGAGCAGCCGGGCCGTGCCCTCGGCGCTCGGCGCGCCCTCGGCGACGCGGCCGCGGACGTCGCAGACGGTGACGAGGACCCGGCTGTCGTTGCGCAGCCGCTTGACCTTCCAGGAGTCGGACCGTGTCCAGACGTACAGCACGCCACCGTCCGCCGCGGCCCAGACGGGCGTGGCGACGGGCGTGCCGTCCTTCCGGTACGTGGTCAGGCTGACGTACTCACTGCGGGCGAAGTCCTGGAGGGTCACGGGCGCGACCCTACTCGGCCTACGCCGTGAGCGGCAGCTCCCCCGGTTCCGGCAACGGCCCGCGGACGGGTGTCGGCACACACGACGCGAGCAGTTCGTCCATCGACAGTCCGAGAGCTCCCGCCAGCGCCGCGACCGTGAAGAAGGCGGGGGTGGGCGCCCGGCCCGTCTCGATCTTGCGGAGCGTCTCGGCCGAGATTCCCGCGCTCGCCGCGACCGCGACCATGCTGCGTCCGCCGCGCGCCTCACGCAGCACTTCACCGAGCCGCTCGCCGCGACGGCGCTCTTCGGGTGTCAGGGGATTCCGTACCATGCCGTCATTCTAATACCGCCCTGACCGGTATTGTAATTGGCGTGCCTCGATCCGGGCCGGCGGACGACCAGCCGGGCGTCCTGACGGCGCCCTGTCCGCACGCCGCTCAGGCTCCCCCGGCGAATTTCCGGGCGAGCGCCTCACCGGCACTCGTCGCCGCGGCGGGGCTCTCGATCGGCGACGCCGTGGAGTTCCTGAAGAGGATGTAGGTGACACCGGACGCCGTGCCCCCGGTCCTGGGGTCCGGATCGATGCCGAGCGCCTCGGCCAGGGCGTACGAGCCCTCGCCGATGATCCCGGTGGGCCCCGTGTCCCCCACGACGGCGTAGCGGACCTTGCCGTCGTGGATGACGGCGGCCACACCGCCGCCCCTGATCCCCGACTTCGTGTAGTTCCAGAGCGGCCCGGGGCCGGGGACGACGACGTACGGCACACCGGCCGAGTTCAGGGGCTTGCCGTCCGACCCCTGGAACGCCGTCCGGGGCTGGAACGCGGGGTCGGTCCTGGTGTTGCAGGCGGTCGTGATCCGGCCGTCGCAGTCGATGTCCATGTCGGCCTCCCAGAAGACGGCCTCGTCGGTCCCGCAGACCGGGACCGTGGCGGCGGCGTCCTGGTCGGTGCGGTACTTCCCCTGGGAGATCCGGGTGCAGTTCTTCACCTTGGCCAGCAGTTCGGCCGCGCCGACCGGGCTCCCCCCGCCCCCGGCCGCGGCGGCGGGAAGTGCCGAGGCGAGCAGAGCGGCGCCGGAGAGCGCGGAGAGGACCAGCATTCGCGTACGCACGGTCGTGGTTGCCCTTTCACTGGACGCGAGGAACCCCGGTGGGTTCTTCCTTGCGGACGGCGGCGCGCATGAAGGCGGCCGGCCGCGCAAAGCCCTCGGGGCCGGTACGACGCTGCTGGGCGCGACATACCGGCCCCGAGGCCACTGCTACCGCCGGCCGGTCACGAACGACCGCCCGGATGCACCACCATGGCCGAGCCACCGCCGCGCCGCACCTTTTCGGCGGCCGCGAGCCAGCGCCCGTCCGGGAGCCGCTGGACGCCGGTGGCCGCCCCGATCTCCGGATTCGCCTTGAACACGTGCCCGAGGGCCTCCAGCTCCCCGCGCACCGGGCTGTTCCACAGCCCCGGCTCGATCTCGGTCGTCGGCGAGTTGCGCTGGCTGGCACGGGGCGCGGCGATCGCGTCGACCAGTGGCAGCCCCCGGTCCAGGTGGCCGGTCAGCGACTGCAGGACGGTGGTGATGATCGTGGCACCGCCCGGCGACCCCAGGGCCAGCACGGGCTTCCCGTGCTCCAGGACGACGGTCGGCGAGATCGAGGAGCGCGGGCGCTTGGACGGGCCCGGCAGGTTCGGGTCGTGGACCGCCGGGTCGGCGGGCGCGAACGAGAAGTCGGTCAGCTCGTTGTTGAGCAGGAAGCCTCGCCCCGGGACGGTGATACCGCTGCCGCCCGTCGACTCGATCGTCAGGGTGTAGGCGACGACGTTGCCCCACTTGTCGGCGGTCGTCAGGTGCGTCGTGTTCTCACCCTCGTACGTCGTGGGCGCGGCCTCGCCCCCGGTGGCGCAGCGGGCCGGGTGGCGCGGGTCGCCGGGAGCGAGCGGGCTGGTGAGGACCGCGTCGTCCTTGATGAGGCACTCCCGCGAGTCGGCGAAGCGCTGGCTGAGCAGCTCCCGCGTCGGTACGTCCTCGAAGGCGGGGTCACCCACCCAGCGTCCCCGGTCGGCGAAGGCGATCCGGCTCGCCTCGATCAGGCGGTGGAGGTACTGCGTCCCGCTCGCCTTCGAAAGGTCCGTCGACTCCAGGATGTTGAGGGCCTCGCCCACGCTCGTACCCCCTGACGAGGACGGCGCGATGCCGTACACGTCCAGGCCCCGGTAGGTGGTCTTCGTCGGAGCCTGACGCAGTGCGCGGTAGGACTTCAGGTCCCCGGTCGTCAGATCTCCGGGACGCACCACACGCGTGGCCGCCGGGTCCACGGGCGGCTTGCGTACCGTCGACACGATGTCCCGGGCCAGGTCGCCCCGGTACAGCTCGTCGACGCCCTCGCGGCCCAGTGTCCTGTACGTACGGGCGAGGTCGGGGTTCTTGAACACCGACCCGGTCACCGGCAACTCCCCGCCGGGCAGGAAGAGTTCGGCGGTCGCGGGGAAGTCGGCGAACCTCGCCTCGTTGGAGGCGGTCTGGGAGCGGAAGGTCTCGTCCACGACGAAGCCGTCGCGGGCCAGCCGCTCGGCCGGTTCGAGCAGCCGCCCGAGCGGCTTGCTGCCCCAGGCGTCGAGGGCCTTCTCCCAGGTGGCGGGCGTGCCGGGCGTGCCGACCCCGAGCCCGCTGGTGACGGCGTCGGCGAAGGGCACCGGCTTCCCGTTCTCCAGGAAGAGCGAGGCGTCCGCACTGCGGGGGGCGGTCTCGCGGCCGTCGATGGTTCCCACCCGGCCCGTCCTCGCGTCGTAGTGGACGAAGTACCCACCGCCTCCGATGCCCGCCGAGTAGGGCTCGGTGACGCCCAGAGCGGCGGCGGTGGCGACAGCCGCGTCGACGGCGTTGCCGCCCTTGCGGAGCACCTCGATACCGGCCGCCGATGCGTCCGCGTCGACGCTCGACACCGCTCCCCCGTACCCCACCGCCACCGGGGACTTGGGCGGCGGCACGGGTGGCGCCGAGGCCGCGGGGGCCGCCGCGCCGAGCGAACCGATGACGGCGATCGCGAGTGGGAACGACACATTCCGGCCGACGGAACGACGCATCCGTACCTCCTGTGAGGGATCGTCCGCGCAGGGTAACGCCCTGACACCCGCATCGTCAGGACCGCCTCGGCCACATGTACGGACGGGCCTGTCAGGCCGTGCCCGCCGGTACGGCCGCCCGTTCGGCGATCAGTTGGAGGATCTCCCGCCGGTGCGCGGCCAGGTAGAAGTGACCGCCCTCGAAGACGCGGAACTCGAAGGCCGCGTCCGTGTGCCTCGACCAGGCCTGTGCCTCATCGACGCTGACCTTGGGGTCGTCGTCGCCCACGAGGCTCCACACGGGGCAGTGCAGCGTCGGGCCCGGCTCGTAGACGTAGGTCTCGGCGGCCCGGTAGTCGGCCCGGATCGCCGGCAGGGCCATGCGGATCAGTTCCGGATCGTCGAGGATGGCCGAGTCCGTACCGCTCAGCAGCCTCATCTCCTCGACGATGCCGTCGTCGTCACGCAGGTGGACGACCTCCGTGCGGGGTGCGGACGGCGCGCGCCGCGCGGAGGCGAACAGGGCGTGCGGCACGACGCCGTGGTCGCGTTCGAGCCGGCGCGCGATCTCGAAGCCGAGGGTCGCGCCCATGCTGTGCCCGAACAGGACCAGCGGGCGGTCCGTCCACTCCAGGAGCACGGAGGTCACCTGGTCGGCCAGTTCGGCGATCGTGGCGACGCAGGGCTCGGCCCGCCGGTCCTGGCGCCCCGGGTACTGCACGGCGAGCACGTCGGTGCCGGCGGGCAGGCCCGCCGACACCGGCTGGTAGAAACTCGCCGAGCCGCCCGCGTGCGGCAGACACACCACCCTGACCGCCGCGTCCGGGCGGGGGTGGTAGCGGCGTATCCACAGGCGGTTGTGTTCGGCCGACGTGGTCATGGGGCGCGTGTTCCCTTCGTGGCGGCGGCGCGGACGGGCCGCGTCGGGCGTGCCCGGGAAGTCTCACCGCTCGGGCGCTGCGGCGCACACCCCTACCGCCCCCAGGTCCGGGGGCGGCAGGCGGGATCACGCGTTGAGGTAGGCCAGCACCGCCAGGACTCGGCGGTTGTTGTCACTCGACGGGGGGAGCATCAGCTTGGAGAAGATGTTCGAGATGTGCTTGGCCGCCGCGCCCTCGGTGACCGTCAGCCGTTGGGCGATGGCCGTGTTGGAGCACCCTTCCGCCATGAGTTCCAGCACGGTGCGCTCCCGCGCGGTGAGCGCGGACAGCGGCTCGTCACGGGAGTGGGACGTCATCAGCTGGGCCACGACGGTGGGGTCCATGGCCATTCCCCCTGCCGCGACCCGGCGGACGGCGTCGATGAACTGCCTGTCGTCCAGGACGCTGTCCTTGAGCAGATAGCCGATGCCGCCGGTGCCGTCGGCCAGCAGTTCGCGGGCGTACATCTGCTCGACGTGCTGTGACAGGACGAGGATCGGTAGACCGGGCCGCTCACGGCGGGCCAGAAGGGCGGCCTGCAGGCCCTCGGTGGTGAAGGTCGGCGGTAAGCGGACGTCCACCACGGCCACGTCGGGGCTGTGTTCGGCGATGGCTCGTCCCAGGTCCGTCCCGTTGTCGACGGCGGCGACCACCTCGCAGTCGTAGGCCTCGAGCAGTTGGATGATTCCCTGCCTCAGGAGGAAGAGGTCTTCGGCGAGGACAACGCGCACGGCAACTCCATTTTCATGACGGTCGGCCCGCCCGGGGGACTGTCGATCTCCAGGACGCCGTCAAAGGATGCCAGCCGCCGACGGATCCCCTCCAGGCCGCTCCCGGCCGACATCTCGGCCCCGCCACGGCCGTCGTCGGTGACCTGCCCGTGCAGGGCGCCGTCCGCGTAGTGCAAGGTCACCTCGACCCGTCGGGCGTCAGCGTGCTTGAGGGCGTTGGTGAGCAGTTCCGACACCGAGAAATAGATGGCGGACTCCACCGGATCGGGCAGTTTTCCGGGAAGGGCCGCGGCGACCGTGACGGGCAGTGGGCTGGCCAGGCCCAAAGCCCTTACGGCGTCGGCGAGTCCGCGCTCGGCGAGCACCGGGGGGTGGATGCCCCGGACGAGGCCGCGCAGCTCACGCAGAGCCTGCACGGAGGAACTGCGCGCGTCGTTCAGCAGCCGGCGTGCCTCGTCGGTGTTCCGGTCCAGCTGCCGGTCGACGGCGCCGAGGGTGAGGCCGAGACTGACCAGCCTGGCCTGGGCGCCGTCGTGCAGATCCCGTTCGATGCGGCGCACCTCGGCGGCCTGGATGTCCAGAGCGCCGGAGCGCGTCTCCGCCAGGTGCTGGACCCGGGAGGCCAGTCGGGCGCCCTGGGTCGGGCCCAGCAGGAACAGGACGAAGTAGGCGTGGCCCTTCAGGATCCAGGGGCTGAGATGGAGCCAGCCGACGAGCACGGCGAGGGCCGCCAGGGCTGCGGCGAGGGCGGCGGGCCAGCTGTCGACGGTGATGAGCGCGTACCAGCGGCCCACTCCGTCGGAGGCGACGGGCCGCCACAGGCCGCAGGCCAGCACCAGCCCCTCCCCCGCGTAGTACAGAAGCGCGGCCGGGGCGCTGCCGAGCAGCAGGCCGACGACGCTGTTGAGGAGCAGCCACAGCAGGTCCCGCCAGCTCGCCGGATCGGCCAGGATCCATTTGCAGCGGCGCACCCAGCCGACGATGTCCCGTTCGATCTCCTCCGGTTCGGGCCGGTAGGGCCGTTCCACCGGGACTCCGGAGCGGGCGGCGGCACGCCGGTTCAGGTCGCAGATCCAGCGCACCGCGGTGGTCAGGTGGGGCAGCGCGAGGAAACCGATCCCGATGAGGCACAGGATGACGAAGTACGTGGTCGTGACGAAGAGCACGACCGAGGCCAGGGCTCCGGCGGCGATCAGTGCGCCGACCAGTGTGTCCTGGGCGGCCCGGCTCAGTCGCATGCGCCCATCCTCCCACTCGCGGGGACGGGCGGGGGGAGGACCGTCCCCGGACGGGGGTGCCGGGGACGGTCCCGTTCGCGGAAGGCTCACGCGGCCTTCACCGTGTCGACGGCGGGCGTGCGCATCCCGCGCCACGAGGGAAGGAGCGTGGCGCCGAAGACCAGCACCAGGGACCCTCCGACGATGGCGAGGTAGATCCCGGGGGATCCGGAGGGCAGATAGGAGTCGGACTTGACCATGCTGTACGGCACGATGGTGGTCGCCGCGGCGATCGTGCCGAGGACGGTGGCGATGATTCCGATGAGGACGCCCTCGACGGTGAGCATGCCGAGCACCTGGCGGCGCGTCGCGCCCGTCAGCTGCTGGAGGCCGAACTCGGCACGGCGCTTGCGGGTCACCGCCACGAGGGTGTTGACGACGGTGATGGCGGCGTATCCGACGATCATGGCGACGATCGTATAGTTCGCGGCGACCAGGATCTGCTGGATCTGGTTGTTCCGGCCGGCCAGTGAGTCCCCGTCGTCCAGTTCGGTGCCGGGCACGCTCGCGGCCAGCCCGGCCAGTGCCTCACGGAGTCCGGCGGGGCCGCCCTGTTCGGAGCGGACCAGGATCTGGTGCGGAAGCCCGTCACTCGTGTGCGGGGCCAGGGTCGCCGCGGGCAGGGTCACGTACTGCTGCTTGGGGTTGTCGGCGTAGAGGGCGACGACGGTGGGACGCACGGCGGTGCCGTCGCCGAGGTGCAGCGGAAGCCGGTCCCCGACTCCCACGCCGTATTCCTCGGCCTTCTTGTCGGAGAGGGCGACCGTGTCTCCGCGCAGGCCGGACAGGGATCCGGCGACGGGCCGCAGATCGAGGCTCTCCCGCACGCCTTCGGCGGACACGCCCCGCAGTTCGGTGTCGGTACGCCCGTCGGGGGCGTCGACGAAGCCGCGGCTGGTGACGAACTCCGAGGCGGCCGCCACGCCGGGGGTCGCCCGTACCTGGTCGACGACGGCGGGGGCGAATCCGCCCGTGGTGGAATCGAGGACGTAGTCGGCCAGGACGTTCTGGTCGTAGGAGCTCTGGGAGACGTGGTCCTCGGTGGCCTGCATGTAGAGGGTGCCGGTGGCGATGCCGATGAGCAGGACGATGGGCGCGACGGCTCCCGCCATACGGACGTTGGCCGTGGTGGCGTTGCGCAGGGCGAGCATGCCGGGGATGCCGGAGAATGCGCGCACCGGCAGGTGCAGCAGGAGGACCATCACCTTGGTGATGCCGGGGGCGAGCAGCGCCAGGCCGATGCAGAACAGCACGGAGGCGGGTCCTGCGGTGCTGGCCAGGGTGGGGCCGTCCTCCATCACCGTGGCGGTGGCGACGGCGAGGCCGATGCCGTTGGCGAGGAAGAACAGCGCGATCAGCAGGCGCGGCACGCTGAACCAGCGGGTGCCCGCGGCGGACTCGGCCAGAGCGGCGACCGGTTCGGTGCGGGCGGCGCGGCGGCCCGCGAAGCGGGTGGCACCGGCCGCGGCGAGCACCGTGACGACGGCGCCGACGGCCATCGGCACCCAGCCGGCGTGGTAGACGATCGCCGACGAGACGACGCCGCTGGAGGTGAGCACGCCGAAGAGCAGCCGGCCCAGCAGATATCCCGGGTACAGGGCGAGCAGTACCGAGGCGACCGAGAGGACCGCGGTCTCGATGAGGATCATCCGGCGCAGTTGCTGCGGGGTGGAGCCCACGGCCCGCAGGAGGGCCATCTCCCGGGTTCGCTGCTGGAGAGACAGTCCGAGCGTGGAGGCGACGCCGAACATCACGATCAGCACCACGGACGAGCCGAAGATGGCCGCGAGGATCACGACGGTGCGCTGGCTGGAGAGGGTGCCGGGCAGTTCCGCCAGGCCGCGCCGCTCGCCGGTGAGCACCTCGGCCCGGTCGCCGACGACGGACCGCACCGCGCCGGCCACCGCCGCCGTGTCCGCGCCCTTCTCCGGCAGCACGCCGATCGAGTCGATCCGGCCGCCGGCCAGGGTGCGTGCCTGCTCGTCGCTGAAGAACAGCGCGGCGTCGGGGTTGCCGTCGCCGCGCTGGCCGGCGACACCGCTGACCGTGAACCGCCGGGTGTCGCCGCCCACGACGATCTCGACGACGGAGCCCGGTCCCGCACCGGCGCGCTCGGCGAGCCCGGAGTCGAGTACGACCTCGCCGCCGGCGACGGGGGAGGCGCCGGCGGCGAGGGTATAGGGGGTGAGCCGGGCACCGGCCCAGCCGTGGCCGTACGAGGCGTCCTCGCCGGTCAGCGCCTTGCCGTCCTTGAGGACGGTGGCGGGGAATGACACGTCGCCGACGGCGTCGCGGACGCCGTCCGCACGCGCCACCTCACCGGCCAGCTCCGGGTCGATACGGTGCCGTTCGGTCAGGGCGGCACCGTCGTAGGACTGTTCGCCGGTGACCACGACCGGGGCGCTGTTCAGGCGCAGCGGGTCGGCGGCCATCCGGACGCCGGTCTCCATCAGGCCGCCGCAGCCGATGACGATCGCGGCGCCGAGGAACATGGCGAGGAAGGTCGCGACGAAACTGGTCCGCCGGAACTTGAGGGTGCGCAGAGCGAGCCGCCACATCAGTACAGCCCTCCGGACGTCATCGGTGCGGCCTGCCGGCGGTTCTCGTCCTCCCAGGCACCGAGCCGTGTCATCCGCGCCGCGACCGCGTCGGCCGTCGGCCGGTCCAGTTCGCCGGCGAGGGCGCCGTCGGCGAGGAAGACGACCCGGTCGGCGTACGAGGCGGCCACCGGGTCGTGGGTGACCATGACCAGGGTCTGGCCGGCCGTGTCGACGGACTCGCGCAGCAGGGAGAGCACGGCCGAAGCGGTACGGGTGTCCAACGCTCCGGTGGGCTCGTCGGCGAAGACCACGGCGGGCTGGGTGACCAGGGCGCGCGCGATGGCGACGCGCTGCTGCTGACCGCCGGACAGCTCGGACGGCAGGTGGCCGAGGCGGTCGGCCAGGCCCACGCGCTGGACGACGGTGCGGATCAGGTTCTTGTCGGGGCGCTTTCCGGCGAGTTGCAGCGGCAGGGTGATGTTCTGCATCACCGTCAGGGCAGGCAGCAGGTTGAACGACTGGAAGATGAAGCCGATCCGGTCGCGGCGGAGCATGGTCAGCTGGGTGTCGTCCAGGCCGGCGAGGTCGGTGCCACCGACGGTCACGGATCCGGACGTGGGCCTGACGAGGCCCGCGGCGCAGTGCAGGAAGGTGCTCTTGCCGGAACCGGACGGTCCCATCACCGCGGTGAAGGTGGCGTCGGCGAAGCTCATGGAGAGTTCCCGGAGTGCGGCCACCTGGCTGTCCGCTCGTCCATAGATCTTCGACACGGTGTCCAGTCGTACCGCCTCCGTCCGACGGAGGTCGTGTGATGTGTGCATCGTGCTCCCCAATGAAATGACGCGCTTCCCACGCGGTGTCTGTGGATCAGATTAGGAGCGGCGAGGCCGTCGCACATTGGCCTTGTACCGCCGATTCGAGGTAGAGGTTTCTCTACCTCCGTAGGCATGTAAGTGGAGTCGCGCAGCAGTTCCCTACCATGGAGCTTTTTGCGAGTTCACGTCGAAACGTCGCGAAGAGGGGACGACGGGCTCCGGTATTTCGGTGACCCTGGGGGCGCCTGCGGCGGTTTCCGCAGCAGGCGCCGGGCGCCTTCGGGCCGGTGCGCGCACCTCTGCCCCGGACCGGACCCGGAACATCATTTTCCCGAAAGAAATACCGGCTCCTTGTCAAGGGGGCAGAAATACCCGCAGGACAGTGCACTCGCCATACGTTTGTCCGAATCGTTTACCCCACCGTAAAAGTGCGGCCATTGCCAGTGCCACAATGCGAATGAGCGGGTAACGTCTCAGTATCCGAAAACACGTCGAGGGATTGGATTCCATGTGTCCAGGACAGCCGGCCTCCCCACGGCCGAGAGGCATGACGGCGCCGCATACGCGAGGCCGGTGCGGCATGGGGCGTGACCACGGGCTCATCGCCAGCGTGCGGCCCGACGGGTACCTGGACCTGTTCGTGCCGCTCACCGGGAAACGCCACAGGTGCGGTCCTCGTGGTACGACGATGTGGCTCGCGCTGCAGCGCAGTGATTGGCAGACGGAACTCGCCGCGGAAGACGTCGCTGTGCGACTGGGGGTACATCCGGACAGTATTCGATGTGATATCCAGGCATGGATGTCGCATTTCCGTGAGGCGAGTCGGTGACGAAGCCGTGGAGCGGCGGCCTTCCGGCCACCGCGTCCCGCCGCAGGTCCGGCGGCCGGTGCGGGACGCACGGCCGCCGGTACCCTTCCCGGTGCTCCCGGCGTCAGGCCGCAGCGATGTCGGAGAGCCACTTCTCCACCGCTCCGGCGGTGGATTCGGCCCGGTCCTCCATGACCGTGAAGTGGGTGCCGGGTACTTCGGCGAGCTCGTGCGCGCCCTCCCAGACCGCCTGCCAGCCGTCGAGACCGGGGGCGAAGGGCTCCTCGGGCCGGACGAACAGCACCGGAGCGGTCAGCGGGCCCGGCAGGCAGTCCCCGATCAGGTCGCTGTAACGGCTCATCGCCGCGAGGCGCGCGGTGCCGAAGCCGCCCACTGACGATTCGCGGTCCAGCATGCCGTTGAACATCTCGCGCCGGAGCTGTTCGGTGCCGTCGTCCGCGAGCAGGTAGGTGTCCAGCAGGACCACGCCGGAAGCCGGCCGTCCGGCCTTCTCCATCGCCTCGGCCGCCGCGTGGGCGAACTGCCCGCCGGAGGAGTAGCCGAGGAGCACATAGGGCCGCCCGTCGGCGCAGGCACGCAGGATGCCGTCGACGACGACCTCCACGACCGCGTCGACGGAGCGCGGCAGCGGTTCCCCGGGCACGAAGCCGGGAACGTCCGGGACCAGCACGTCGCGTCGGCCGTGGAAGTGCCGGGCGAAGCGGGCGTACTGGTGGGCGCCGCCCAGCGCCATCGGGGAGGGCAGGCAGAGCAGTCGGGGTCCCTCGTCGCCCGTCGCCAGGCGCACGGGGTCGCGCACATCGCCGAACTCGGATGCCGAGGAGAAGCCCGGCAGGATGTCCGCCGCGCTGTGCAGCAGCGTCATGGCCCGTTCCCAGTTGCCGTCGGCCGCCGCGCGCCGCACCAGCCCGCTGACCGATTCGATGTCGTCGTCCGCCGGCTCGGCGCCGTCCCCGGCGAGGTGTCCGCGCAGGTGGGCGGCGAGCGCGGTGGGCGTGCGGTGGTCGAAGACGACCCCGGCCGCGACGGTGACGCCGAGGGCGTCGGCGAGGGCTCCGCGCAGTTCGGCGGCGGAGACCGAGTCCATGCCGATCTCCAGGAAGGCGTCGTCGGGTTCGACGGCCTGCGGTCCCGCGTGTCCGAGGATCGCGGCGGTCTGCGCCCGTACCAGGTCGGTGAGCAGGGCCTCCTGCTCGGCCTCCGGGGCCGCCGCCAGCCGCTCCCGCAGACCCTGCGCCGCCGGGACCGCGGCGGGGGCGACGGAATCGGCCGGTCCGGCGGCCGGCCGTGCGGTGGGCCGGTCCATGGTGAGAGGGACGTCGGCGTCCAGCCAGTAACGTTCGTGGAGGAACGCGTACGTGGGCAGCTCGGCGCGGGCCGTACCGGGGAAGAGCGCCGCCCAGTCCAGGGGCAGGCCGTCGGCGTGCAGCCGGGCGAGCCCGGACAGCAGGGCCGCAGGTTCGGCGCCGTGGCGTCGGCCGAGGGCCACGAAGGCGGCGTCGTCCTCGCCGACGCACTCCCGGACGAGACCGGTCAGGACGGCGTCGGGACCGACCTCGACGTAGCGGGTGACGCCCGCCCCGGCGAGGGCGGCGACGGCGTCGGAGAAACGGACGGTGCCGCGCACGTGCCGTACCCAGTAGCGCGGGTCGCACAGTTGCTCCCCGGCGGCAGGAAGCCCGGTGAGCGCCGAGACCACGTCCACGCGGGGTTCGTGGAAGGTGAGCTGCGCGACGACCGCGTGGAAGTCGTCGAGCATGGCGTCCATCAACGGTGAGTGGAAGGCGTGCGAGACGCTGAGCCGCTTGGTCTTCTCGAATCCCGCGGCTGCGGAGAGGACCGCCTCACGCTCTCCGGACAGGACGACCGCCGACGGCCCGTTGACCGCCGCCAGGCCCACCCGTTCGTCCAGCAGCGGGCCGACCTCGTCCTCACCGGCCCGCACGGCGACCATGGCGCCGCCCTCGGGCAGGGCCTGCATGAGTCGGCCGCGCGCGGCGACCAGGGTGCAGGCGTCGGCCAGGTCCAGCACTCCGGCCACATGGGCGGCGGCGATCTCGCCGACGGAGTGCCCCGACAGCACATCGGGCCGCACCCCCCAGGACTCCAGCAGCCTGAAGAGGGACACCTCGTAGGCGAACAGGGCGGTCTGCGCGTACTGCGTGCGGTGCACCGCCTCGGTGTCCTCGCCGCTCAGTACGCCCGCCAGGTCCAGGCCGAGGTGGGCGTCGATCGCGTCGAACGTCTCGGCGAACACCGGGTAGTGGGAGCGCAGTCCGAGCCCCATGCCGGGCCGTTGGGCTCCCTGGCCGGTGAACAGGAACGCTGTGCGGCCACCGGTTCGGGCCCGGCCGGTGACGGCGGTGGCCGAGGCGCCTCCGACGGCGAGAGCGTCCAGCCCTGCCCTGACCTGCTCCCGGTCGCCACCGACGACCACGGCCCGGTGGCCGAAGGCCGCGCGCCGGGTGCCCAGGGCCCTCGCGACGGCGGACACCGGCAGTCCGGGGCGGGCGTCGAGGAAGTCGCGCAGCCGCGCGGCCTGCGCGGGAAGGGCTCGCGCCGAACGGGCGGACAGGGGCAGCATGACGGCCGGTGCGGGGGGTTCGGGCTCCGACCGGTGGGAGGTGTCGTCGTCGGGTGCCTCCTCCAGGATCACGTGCGCGTTCGTACCGCTGATCCCGAACGACGACACCCCCGCACGACGCACCCGCTCACCCCGCACCCACGAACGCTCCTCATCCAGCAACCGCACCCGCCCCGCACCCCACTCCACCTTCCGCGACGGCTCACCCACATGCAGCGTCCGGGGCAACACCCCCTCCCCCAACGCCAACACCATCTTCATCACACCCGCCACACCCGCAGCCGCCTGCGTATGCCCGATATTCGACTTCACCGACCCCAGCCACAACGGCACCTCACGCTCAGCCCCGTACACCGCCAACAACGCCTGCGCCTCGATCGGATCACCCAACTCCGTCCCCGTACCATGCGCCTCCACCACATCCACATCACCCGCCGACACACCCGCCGACACCAACGCCTGCCGCAACACCCGCTGCTGCGACGGACCATTCGGCGCCGTCAGACCATTCGACGCACCATCCTGATTCACCGCACTCCCCCGCACCACCGCCAACACCCGATGCCCCAACCGCCGCGCATCGGACAACCGCTCCAACACCAGCACACCGAGGCCTTCGGAGAACCCGGTGCCGTTCGCGTCGTCGGAGAAGGACCGGCACCTGCCGTCCGGGGAGAGGGCGCCCTGGCGGCTGAACTCGACGTAGGTGCCCGGTGAGGCCATGACCGTCACTCCGCCGGCCAGGGCGAGGGTGCACTCCCCCTGGCGCAGCGCCTGCGCGGCCAGGTGGAGTGTGACCAGGGAGGAGGAGCACGCGGTGTCGACGGTGAGGGCCGGGCCCTCCAGGCCGAGGGCGTAGGCGACCCGGCCCGAGACGACGCTGCCGGAGCCGAAGCTGCCGAAGTAGTCGTGGTACATGACGCCCGCGAACACCCCGGTGGGGCTGCCGCGCAGCGACGACGGATCGATGCCGGCGTGCTCCAGTGCCTCCCAGGACCCTTCCAGCAGGAGCCGCTGCTGCGGGTCCATCACCAGGGCCTCGTGCGGGGAGATGCCGAAGAACGCGGCGTCGAAGTCCCCCGCGTCGTAGAGGAATCCACCCTCGCCGGTGGAGGAGCGGCCCGGGGTTCCCGGTACCGGGTCGTGCAGGTCCGGATCCCAGCCGCGGTCGTCGGGGAACACGCCGATGCCATCGCGGCCTTCGGCGACGAGGCGCCACAGGTCCTCGGGCGAACGGACTCCGCCCGGGTAGCGGCACGCCATGCCCACGATCGCGATCGGTTCCCGGGCCGCGGCGGTCTGCGCCCGGTTGCGCTCCCGCAGCCGCTCGATCTCCTTGAGCGAGGCGCGCAGCGCCTCGATCATCCTGGTGTCGGGCTTCTCGGACTCGGCCATGGTTCTCTTCCTTCTCACAGGGCGTCGTCGTCGCCGACGAGGTCGTCGAGCGCCAGGGTGATCAGACTCTCGGCATCCATGGCGTCGATCGCGGGGCGGCCGGACTCGCCGTTCGCGGACCGCTCGCGGGCGGGCCGCAGTCCGGCGAGTTCGAGCAGGCTGTCCAGCAGTCCGGCTTCGCGGAGTCTGGCCACCGGAAGGGCGGCCAGTGCGGCACGGACGGTCTCCTCCTCGCGCGGGCCTTCCGCGACGGACGGCGCCAGTTCGGCAGCGAGGTGCTCGGTGAGGACGGCCGGGCTCGGGTGGTCGAAGACGAGCGTGGCGGACAGGCGCAGCCCGGTCGCCTCGTTGAGCCGGTTGCGGAACTCGACGGCGGTCAGTGAGTCGAAGCCGAGGTCCTTGAAGGCCGCCTCTGCCTCGAACTCCTCCGTCCCGAGTACCTGTCGGGCCTCGTCCCGCACCAGTTCGAGCAGGCGCGCGGTCCGCTCCTCGGGCGTACGGGCGGCCAGGTCGCGGCGGAGCGCCGCCGAGGCCACGGACGCGGTGGCACCGCTGCGGCGGGGCGCGCGCACCAGGCCGCGCAGCAGTGGGGCGACGTGGCCGGCGTCCCGCGGGGTGCCGAGGTCCAGGCGGGCGGGCAGCAGGACCGGCTCCCCGCGTCCCACCGCGGTGTCGAAAAGGCCCAGGCCCGCCGCCGTGTCGAGGGCGAGTACGCCCCCGGAGGCCATGCGGCGCGCGTCGTTGTCGCCCAGGCGGTCGGCCATGCCTCCGCTGCCGGCCCAGGCACCCCAGGCGAGCGAGACGGCCGGCAGCCCCAGGGAGCCACGGTGCGCGGCGAGGGCGTCGAGAAAGGCGTTGCCCGCGGCGTAGGCGGCCTGGCCCGGACTGCCGAACAGGCCGGCCGCGGACGAGAACAGCACGAACGCGGTCAGCGGACGGTCCGCGGTAAGTTCGTGCAGGTTCCAGGCGGCGTCCAGCTTGGGCCGCAGCACCGTGTCCAGCTGCTCGGGCGTGAGGGAGGTGAGGACGGCGTCGGCGAGGACACCGGCGGTGTGCACCACCGCGGTGACGGGGTGGTCCTCCAGTACGCGGGCGAGGGCGGAGCGGTCGGAGGCGTCGCAGGCGACGAGGGTGACCCGCGCACCGAGGGCGGTCAGTTCCTCCCGCAGTTCCCCGGCGCCGGGGGCCTTGTCGCCGCCGCGGCTGAGCAGGACGAGCCTGGTGGCGCCGTGCTCGGTGGCCAGGTGGCGGGCCACCTCCCGGCCGAGAGCGCCGGTGCCGCCGGTGATCAGCACGGTGCCCGTCCAGTCGGCCGGTACGTGCCCGTCCCGGCGCGGTGCGCGGACGAGGCGCGGTGCGCTCACCGTGCCCTCCCGGAGCACCAGTTGGGGTTCGCCGGAGGCGACGGCGGAGGGCAGCAGGCGGCGGGAGGCGTCGGTGTCGTCGAGGTCGGCCAGGGCGATCCGGTCGGGGTGTTCCGACTGGGCCGAGCGGATCAGACCCCACGCGGTGGCGGCACCGGGGTCGGTGACCGCCGCGGCGTCGGGGCCGACGGCCCCCCGGGTGGTGACGACCAGGCCGGTGCCGGCGAACCGCCCGTCGGCCAGCCAGTCCTGGACCACGGCGAGCAGCCGCCGGGCCCCGGCGCGGATCTCTTCGGGGTTTTGTCCGCCGGGGTGCGGAACGACCAGGGTGTCGGGGGCCAGGGCTGCGGCCTCGGGCAGTCCGGTGACGGTCGTGACCTCGGCGATCTCCCCGCCGAGCGCGGCGGTCAGGTCCTCGTGGCCGGAGCCGAGGACGGCCCACCGGCCCGCCTGCGGGGCGGTGGGCACCGCGACGGGCACCCAGTCGAGGGCGAACAGGTCCTCGTGCCCGCCGTCGGCCGCCGCGGCGATCCTGGCGGGGTCGACCTCCCGCAGCGCCAGCGACGCGACCCGTGCGACGGGCCGGCCGGCGGCGTCGGCGGCGTCGATGCGTACGGCGCCGGAGTCCAGGGGTGCGATCCGCACACGCAGGGCGGTCGCGCCCGCGGCGTGCAGTTCGACGCCGCTCCAGGCAAACGGCAGCGCCATCCGCTCCAAGGCTCCGGCGCGCAGGCCGACGGCGTGCAGCGCGGAGTCGAGCAGCGCCGGGTGCAGTCCGAAGGGGGCACCGTCCGTGTCGACGGCGACCTCGGCGTACACCTCGTCACCGAGGCGCCAGGCGGCGCGCAGTCCCCGGAAGCGGGGCCCGTACTCGGCTCCCAGCGCCGCGAGCCGGTCGTAGACGTCGTCCAGGTCGACGGCTTCGGCGCCGGCCGGCGGCCAGGACGTCAGGTCGTGGGCGGGCAGCGGGTCCGCCGGCCGCAGGACGCCGGTGGCGTGGGTGGTCCAGGGGTCGTCGTCGGCCGCCGCGTACACGGTGAAGTCCCGGGCGCCGGTGGCGTCCGGCTCACCGGCGGTGGCCTGGAGGCGGATGCCGCCGTGCTCGGGCAGCACCAGCGGTGCGGAGACGGTCAGTTCCTCCACCACGGGGCAGTCCAGTCGGGCCCCTGCGGCGAGGGCCATCTCGACGAACGCCGTGCCCGGCAGCAGCGGAACGCCGCCGACGCGGTGGTCGGCCAGCCACGGCTGGGCGGAGAGCGAGAGCCGGCCGGTGTGCAGGGTCGCGTCGGCGTCGGCGCGCTCGACGGCGGCACCGAGCAGCGGGTGGCCGACGGCGGGCCCGGGCTGCCCGGGGTCGCCGGTCATCCAGTAGCGGTCCCGCTGGAAGGCGTAGGTCGGCAGGTCCGAGCCGTCGCGGTGGGGCAGCAGGCCCGTCCAGTCGACGGTGGCGCCGTGCACGTGCAGCGCGGCCAGCCCGGTGACCAGGGCCTCGGTCTCCTCGCGGTCCTTGCGCTGGAGCGCGACCACCGTGGCCGTGTCCTCGGGCAGGCAGTCACCGGCGGCCGCGGTGAGCGCGCTGCCGGGCCCGACCTCGGCGAAGTGCCGGGCGCCCGCGTCGTGCAGGGCGGACACGGCGTCGGCGAAGCGGACCGCCTCACGGGCGTGCCGTACCCAGTAGTCGGGGGTGGACAGTTCGCCGGCGGCCGCGGGGGCGCCGGTGAGGGTGGACACCAGCGGGAGGCGCAGCGACCCGTACGACAGCGACTCCGCGACCTCGCGGAACTCGTCGAGCATCGGTTCCATCAGGGCCGAGTGGAAGGCGTGGCTGACGGCCAGTTCCTTGCTCCGGTCGAAGCGGGCGGCGAGCGCGCGGGCCGGGCCGGCGGGGCCGGAGACCACCACGGACGTGGGGCCGTTGACTGCGGCGAGGCCGACCTCGTCCCCGAGCAGCGGCGTGACCTCGTCCTCCGCCGCGCGTACGGCGATCATGACCCCGCCGTCGGGGAGCGCCTGCATCAGCCTTCCCCGGGCGGCGACGAGCCGGCACGCGTCCTGAAGGCCGAGGACGCCCGCCACATGGGCGGCGGCGATCTCGCCGACGGAGTGCCCGGCGAGCAGGTCCGGCCTGACGCCGAACGACTCCAGCAGCCGGAACAGGGCCACCTCGAAGGCGAACAGGGCGGGCTGGGTGTACTCGGTGCGCTCCAGCAGTCCGGCGGAGTCGAGGACGTCGCCGAGCGGCCGTTCCAGCAGCGGGTCCAGGTGGGCGCGGACCTCGTCGAAGGCGGTGGCGAAGGCGGGGAACGCGATGCCGAGCCGGGTGCCCATGCCGGGCAGTTGGGATCCCTGGCCGGAGAAGAGCAGGGCCAGCTTGCCGTCGGTCGCCGGGCCGGCCGTGCCGACCGGGGGTGTGCGTCCCTCGGCCAGCGCCCGCAGCCCGGCGGTCAGGTCCTCGCGGGTGTGCCCGACGACGGCGGCACGGTGGCCGAGTGCGGTACGGGCGTGGGCGAGGGCGCCGGCGATCCGGCGCGGGTCGGCGTCCAGGTGGCCGTTCAGGTGGTCCAGCAGCCGACCGGCCTGTGCCCTCAGTGCCTGGGGCGTGCGGCCGGACAGCATCCACGGCACGGCACCCGCCGCGGCAACTGCGGGCGCCGTGGGGGTGCCGGCCGGCGGCGCGGCCGGTGGTGCCTCCACGATCACATGGGCGTTGGTGCCGGAGATGCCGAAGGAGGAGATGCCCGCCCGGCGCGGCCGGCCGGGGTCCGGCCACGGCAGGGACTCGGTCAGCGGGCGGACGTGGCCGCCCTCCCACTCCACGTGCCGGGAGGGCGTGTCGATGCCGAGGCTGGCAGGCAGGGTCTCGTGGTGGATCGCCTGAACCATCTTGATGACACCGGCGACACCGGCGGCGGCCTGGGTGTGGCCCAGGTTGGACTTGACCGAGCCGAGCCACAGCGGGCGTTCCTCGGTGTGCTCCGCGCCGTAGGTGGCGATCAGGGCCTGGGCCTCGATGGGGTCGCCGAGGGTGGTGCCGGTGCCGTGGGCCTCGACCACGTCGACTTCGGCCGCCCCCACTCCCGCCGCTTCCAGGGCGCGGCGGATGACGCGCTGTTGCGCGGGGCCGTTGGGGGCGGTGATGCCGTTGGAGGCGCCGTCCTGGTTGACGGCGGTGCCGCGGAGCACGGCGAGGATCGTCCGGCCGTTGCGGCGGGCATCGCTGAGCCGCTCCAGCAGCAGCACGCCGGCTCCCTCGCCGAAGCCGGTTCCGTCGGCGGCGTCGGCGAAGGGGCGGCAGCGGCCGTCGCTGGAGAGGCCGCGGTGCCGGCTGAACTCCACGAAGGTGCCGGGGGTGGCCATGACGGTCACTCCCCCGGCCAGGGCGAGGGAGCAGTCGCCCTGGCGCAGCGCCTGCGCGGCCAGGTGCAGGGCCACCAGAGAGGACGAGCAGGCGGTGTCGACGGAGAGTGTCGGACCCTCGAGGCCCAGGGTGTAGGCGACCCGGCCGGAGACGACGCTGCCGGAGCCGAAGCTGCCGAAGTAGTCGTGGTACATGACGCCCGCGAAGACGCCGGTGTCGGAGCCGCGCAGGGTGGCCGGGTCGATGGAAGCCCGCTCCAGGGCCTCCCAGGAGGTCTCCAGCAGCAGCCGCTGCTGGGGGTCGGTGACGAGAGCCTCCTCCTCGTCCATGCCGAAGAAGGCCGGGTCGAAGTCGGCCGCGTCGTACAGGAAGGCGCCGTGTCGTGTGTAGCTGGTGCCCGGCCTGTCCAGGGTGGGGTCGTGGAGGGTCTCGACGTCCCAGCCACGGTCCGCGGGGAACTCCCCCACGGCGTCGCGGCCTTCGGCCACGAGGCGCCACAGCTCCTCCGGGGAGGAGACGTCGCCGGGGAAGCGGCATCCCATGCCGACGATGGCGATGGGCTCGTCGGCGGCGGCGCGTACGGCGGTGGCGGGCGCGGCCCGGTCGAGGGCACCGGTCAGTTCACCCAGCAGGTACCGGGCGAGTTCGGCCGGCGTGGGGTGGTCGAAGACCAGGGTGGCGGGCAGCCGCAGTCCGGTCGTCGCGGCGAGTCCGTTGCGCAGTTCGACCGCGGCCAGGGAGTCGAAGCCCAGCTCGCGGAAGGGCAGCGTACGGCTGACCTCCTGGGCGGAGCGGTAGCCGAGGATGGTGGCGACCCGGCTCTGCACGAGTTCGGTGAGGAACGGCTCGCGTTCCGGCTCCAGCAGCCCGGCGAGCCGGACGCGCAGCGAGTCGGCCCCGCCTGCGGCCGCGTGGCCGGCGGTCGCGCGGCGTACGGGTACCAGGCCGCGGAAGAGCGGGGACAGAGCGTCCGCCTGGCCCCGCAGCGCGGCGGTGTCCAGCCGGACCGGGAGGACGACGGGGTCGGTGCCGCGCAGGGCGGCGTCGAACAGTGCCAGTCCTTCCTCGGTCGCCAGCGGGGCGACACCACCGCGGGCGATGCGCGCCCGGTCGGATTCGTCGAGGGTGCCGGTCATGCCGCTCGCCTGGGCCCAGAGGCCCCAGGCCAGGGAGTGCGCGGGCAGGCCGAGGGAGTGCCGGTGGACGGCGAGGGCGTCGAGGTAGGCGTTGGCGGCGGCGTAGTTGCCCTGGCCCGGGGAGCCGAGGGTGGCGGCGGACGAAGAGAAGAGCACGAACGCCGACAGGCTGAGGTCCGCGGTGAGTTCGTGCAGGTTCCAGGCGGCGTCGACCTTCGGCCGGAAGACCGCGTCGACGCGTTCGGGGGTGAGGGAGGCGAGCACGCCGTCGGCCAGCACGCCGGCCGCGTGGATCACGGCGGTCAGCGGACGGTCGGCGGGGATCCCGTCCAGCACCCCGGCGAGGGCCTCGCGGTCGGCGGTGTCGCAGGCGACGCCGGTGACCTCGGCGCCCAGCTCGGTCAGCTCGGTGATCAGGCCGTCGTCGGCGCCGCTCCGGCTGAGCAGCAGCAGGTGGCGTACGCCGAGGGGGCCGGCCAGATGGCGGGCGATGATCCCGCCCAGGGCGCCGGTCGCGCCGGTGAGCAGGACGGTTCCGGAGCCGAGGCCGGAGTCGGCGGCGGTGGAGGAGCCGGCGTCGGTGTCGGCGGCTCCGGCGTCCGTACCCGGGACACGGGCCAGACGCGGCACGTACCAGGTGCCGTCGCGCAGCGCGAGGTGCGGTTCGCCGCTCGCGAGAGCCTCGGCGAGACGGTCCGGGCCAACGTCCGTCGCGCTCTCGACCAGGACGATGCGGCCGGGGTTCTCCGACTGTGCCGAGCGGACCAGCCCGCCGACCGCGGCGCCGGCCGGGTCGGTGCCGGTGACGACGACGAGGGCGCGGTCGCCGTCCTGTTCGTCGGCGAGACGGTCGCGCAGCCGGCCGAGGACGGTGGCGACGGCGCCGCGCGTCTCGGCGGCGCCCACACCCGCCGGGGCGCGCAGCACTTCCCCGTCCCACGGTGTGAGCTCGGTCCCCGCCGGGGCCGGTGCGGTGACCCAGTCGACGTGGTGCAGCGCGCCGGACCGGGCGGACCGGGCGGCCGTGTCCACCACGTCGGCGCGCAGCGGGCGAAGGGTGAGGGAGTCGACCGTGGCGACGGGGGCCCCGGCCGGGTCGGCCAGGGTGAGGGCGACGGTGCCCTCGCCCGTGGCGCGGACCTTCACGCGCAGCGCGGTGGCTCCGGTGGCGTGAAGTCGTACCCCGGACCAGACGAAGGGCAGCAGAGCCTGGTCGCCGGCGGCGTCGGTGAGGCCGACGGTGTGCAGGACGGCGTCGGAGAGAGCCGGGTGCAGTCCGAAGCCGTCGACGGGCGCCTCGGTGGCGACCTCGGCGTACACGGCGTCCTCGGTGCGCCAGGCGGCGCGCAAACCCTGGAACAGCGGGCCGTAGCCGAGCCCGAGGGCGGCGAGTTCGTCGTACAGGCCGTCGAGGGGCACCGGTTCGGCGTCACGCGGCGGCCAGGAGGTGAGTGGTTCGACGACGGCCGGGAGGGTGCCGGTCGGAGCGAGCAGGCCGTCGGCGTGCCGCGTCCAGGGGAGGTCCTCGTCGGTGCTCTCGGGACGGGACCACAGGGTAAGCGGGCGGGTCCCCCCGTCGGGCGGTCCGACGACGGCCTGGAGCTGGACGGCTCCGTGGTCGGGCAGGACCAGCGGGGCGTGGAGCGTGAGCTCGGCGAGGTCGCCGCAGCCGACCTGGTCGCCCGCGCGCAGGGCGAGTTCGAGGTGTCCGGTGCCGGGGAACAGCAGCCGGCCCCCGACGCGGTGGTCGTTCAGCCAGGGGTGCGTGCCCGCCGAGAGCCGGCCGGTGAGTACGGCCTCCTCGCTGCCGGCCCGTGCGATGGCGGCGCCGAGCAGGGAGTGGTCGGTGGCCGAGAGGCCGGCGGAGGTGACGTCGGCTCCGGTGGCGGTGCTGTCGAGCCAGTACCACTCACGCTGGAAGGCGTACGCCGGCAGGGGGACGAGGCGGGCGCGACGGCCCTCGGCGACCGCGGCCCAGTCGACGTCCGCGCCGTGGGTGAAGGCCTCGCCCAGACCGACGAGCAGCCGGTCCCGGTCGCCTTCGTCGCGGCGCAGCGAGCCGACGGCGGCGACCGTGTCGTCCGTCTCCTGGATTCCGACGGTCAGCACCGGGTGGGGGCTGGACTCCACGAACAGGGTGTGGCCGCCGGTGACGGCGCCGCGTACGGCCTGCTCGAACAGCACAGTGCTGCGGAGGTTGGTGTACCAGTACTCGGCGCCGAGCTCGGCGGTGTCGATCGGGGCGCCGGTGACGGTGGAGTAGAAGGGCACGTCGGTGCTGCGCGGCTCGATGCCCGCGAGGTCCTCGGCGAGGCGTTCACGCAGGGACTCGACGTGTGCGCTGTGGGAGGCGTAGTCGACGGGCAGCCGTTTGGCGCGGACCTTGTCGGCGCGCAGCCGCAGAAGGAGTTCGTCGAGGGCGTCGGAGTCCCCGGAGACGACGGTGGAGGCGGTGCCGTTGACCGCGGCGACCGAGAGCCGGCCGTCCCACTCGGCGAGCCGTGCGCGGACCGCGTCGGCGCCCTCGGCCACGGACATCATGCCGCCGGAGCCGGACAGCAGTTCGGCGATGGCCTGGGAGCGCAGGGCGACCACGCGCGCGCCGTCCGCCAGGGAGAGCGCGCCGACGGCGCAGGCGGCGGCGATCTCGCCCTGGGAGTGGCCGATGACGGCGGCCGGGGTGACGCCGTAGCCGCTCCAGGTGTGTGCCAGGGACACCATCACGGCCCACAGCAGGGGCTGGACGACGTCGACCCGGTCGAGCCCGCCGCGCAGTTCGGTGGCGAAGTCCCAGTCGGTCCAGGGCTCCAGGGCGGCGGCGCACTCGGCCATGCGGGCCGCGAACACCGGTGATCCGTCGAGGAGTTCCGTGGCCATGCCGGACCACTGGGAGCCCTGGCCGGGGAAGACGAAGACGGGGCGGGCCCGTCCGCCGGCGGTGCCCACGGCGAGGTTGCGGGCGGTGCCGCCGTCGGCCAGTGCGGCGAGTGCCCCGCGCAGTCCGGCGGGGTCGGTGCCGGTGACGGCGGCACGGTGCGCGAAGTGGGCGCGGCCGGTCGCCAGCGACCAGCCGACGTCGCGGGGGTCGAGCTCGGGGTGCGCGTCGAGGTGACCCAGCAGCGCGGCGGCCTGTCCGGCGAGCGCTGCGGGCGACTTCGCCGTGAGCAGCCACGGGACGGCGTGTCCCGGGGTGTCGGAACCCGGCGCCGCGGCGGGCTCCGGGGCCGCCGGGGCCTGTTCGAGGATGACGTGGGCGTTGGTGCCGCTGATCCCGAAGGAGGACACCCCGGCCCGGCGCGGCCGGCCGGCCTCGGGCCAGGTCCGCTCCTCGGTCAGCAGGCGTACCTGCCCCGCCTCCCAGTCGACCTTGCCCGACGGTTCGTCGACGTGCAGGGTCCTGGGCAGGCTGCCGTGCCGCATCGCCATGACCATCTTGATCACGCCGGCGACGCCGGCCGCGGCCTGGGTGTGCCCGATGTTGGACTTGACCGACCCCAGCCACAGCGGCCGGTCCTCGGGCCGGTCCTGGCCGTACGTGGCCAGCAGGGCCTGCGCCTCGATCGGGTCGCCGAGGGTCGTACCGGTGCCGTGCGCCTCGACCACGTCGACGTCGGCGGTGGTGAGGCGTGCGTTCTCCAGGGCCTGGAGGATGACGCGTTCCTGCGCGGGGCCGTTGGGTGCGGTCAGGCCGTTGGAGGCGCCGTCCTGGTTGACGGCGGTCCCGCGGACGACGGCGAGGACCGGGTGGCCGTTGCGGCGGGCGTCCGAGAGACGTTCCACCACCAGGACGCCGACGCCCTCGCCCCACACGGTTCCGGCTGCCGCGTCGGCGAACGCGCGGGTACGGGCGTCGGGAGCGAGGGCGCCCTGCCGGCTGAACTCGATGAAGGTCTCCGGCGTGGCCATGACGGCGACGCCGCCGACCAGGGCGAGGGAGGACTCGCCCTGCCGCAGCGACTGCCCGGCCAGGTGCAGCGCCACCAGCGAGGAGGAGCAGGCGGTGTCGACGGAGAGCGAGGGGCCCTCGAGGCCGAGGGTGTAGGCGACCCGGCCGGAGATGATGCTGCCGGAGCCGAAGCTGCCGAAGTAGTCGTGGTACTGCACGCCCGCGAACACACCGGTCGGGCTGCCCTTGAGGGAGTGCGGGTCGATGCCGGCGTGCTCCAGCGCCTCCCAGGAGGCCTCCAGCAGCAGCCGCTGCTGCGGGTCGGTGACGAGTGCCTCCTTGGGGCTGATGCCGAAGAACGCGGCGTCGAACGCGCCCGCGTCGTGGAGGAACCCGCCCTCGCCGACGTAGGAGGTGTCGGGGCGCTGCCGGGTGGGGTCGACGACACGGTCGACGTCCCAGCCGCGGTTGGCGGGGAACGGGGCGATGGCGTCGGTGCCCTCGGCGACCAGCCGCCACAGGTCCTGCGGCGTGCGGACGTCGCCCGGGTAGCGGCAGGCCATGCCGACGATCGCCAGCGGTTCGTCGGTGCGGCCCCGTCCGGTGCGCCGAGTGCGGCGGACGGACGCGGAGGCCCCGGCGACCAGGGTGCCGAGGTGCGTGGCGAGCGCCTCGGGCGAGGGATGGTCGAAGACGAGGGTGGCGGGCAGTCGCTGCCCCGTCTCGGCGGACAGGGAGTTGCGCAGTTCGATCGCGGCGAGCGAGTCGAAGCCGAGGTCCTTGAAGGCCCGGTCGGTCTCCACGGTGCCCGGTCCGGCGTGTCCGAGGACGGCGGCCACATGGGCGCGGACGGTGTGCAGCAGGGTCTCGGCACGCTCCGCCTCACCGAGGGACGCCACGCGTTCGGCGAATCCGGACCCGGTGTCCCCGGTGGCGGCCTCCCGGCGGGCCGGGCGCCCCACCAGGGCACGCAGGACGGGGGCGAGTTCGCCGCCCTGGGCGCGCAGCGCGGACAGGTTCAGGCGTACGGGGGCCACAGCGGGGCGGCCGGTGCCCATTGCCCGGTCGAACAGGGCGGCGCCCTCCTCGGCGGACAGCGGGACCATGCCGCCGCGGGACATCCGGGCGAGGTCGGTCTCGTCCAGTGCGCCGGTCATGCCGCCGGCAGGGGCCCAGGGGCCCCACGCCAGGGCGAGGGCGGGTGAACCGTTCGCGCCGCGGTGGGCTGCGAGCGCGTCGAGGCAGGCGTTGGCGGCGGCGTAGTTGCCCTGGCCGGGGGCGCCGACGGTACCGGCGACGGAGGAGAACAGCACGAACGCCGACAGGTCGTGGTCACGGGTCAGTTCGTGCAGGTGGAGGGCGCCGAGCGCCTTGGGGGCGAGGACGGCGTCGAGGCGCTCGGGCGTCAGGGACGCCACCACGCCGTCGTCGAGGACACCCGCGGCGTGGACGACCGCGGTGAGCGGACGGTCCTGTCCGAGGCCGGCGAGCAGCTCGGAGACGGCGTCGCGGTCGGCGACGTCGCAGGCGTGCACGGAGGCGCTCGCGCCGAGCGCGGCGAGTTCGGCGACCAGGCCGTCGGCCCGGCCGCCGCGGCTGACCAGCGCGAGGTGGCGCACGCCGTGGGCGGTGACCAGATGCCGGGCGAGCACGGGCCCGAGTCCGCCGGTGGCACCGGTCAGCAGCACGGTGCCCTCGGGGTCGAGGGCCGGGGCCGCCGCGCCTTCGAGAGGCTCGGCGCGTACCAGCCGGGCCGCGCGGGCGGTGCCGGAGCGGACGGCCACCTGCGGTTCGCCGGAGGCGAGGACCGCGGGCAGCAGGGTGCCGGGGTCGGCGCCGGGTTCGAGGTCGAGCAGGACGCACCGGCCGGGGTTCTCCGACTGCGCGGAGCGCGCGAGGCCCCACACCGCCGCGCCGGCCAGGTCGGGCACGTCCTCACCGGCGGTGGAGACGGCGCCCCGTGTGACGAGGGCCAGCGGCCGGGCGTCGTCGTCCTGGAGGGCGGTGAGCGCGGTGTGCAGCGCGGCGCGTACCGTGCCGGCGTCCGCGCCGGACGGGATCTGCAGCAGGCGGTGGTCGGCGGCGGGAGCGTCGTGGTCGAGCGCGAGCGGCTGCCAGTCGAGGACGAACAGGGCCTCGCCGGCGGTGTCCTGCTCGCCGCGCAGCCGCGTCAGCGGACGGGAGGCCAGGGAGTCGACGGTGGCGACGGGAGCGCCGGTGGCGTCGGCCAGGTCGACGGCGAAGGTGTGGTCGCCGGCGGGTGTCATGCGGGCCCGCAGGACCGACGCGCCCACGGCGTGCAGGGTGACGCCCGCGAACATGAAGGGCAGCCGGGCGGTGTCCTCACCGGAACCGTCGCCGAGCAGGGCCAGGGAGTGCAGGGCGGCGTCGAAGGCTGCGGGGTGGAGGCCGAAGCGGGGGGCGTCCGCCGCGGGCCCCTCCGGAAGGCGCACCTCGGCGTGGACCGTGTCGCCGTCGCGCCAGGCGGCGGTCAGGGCGCGGAAGGCGGGCCCGTAGTCCAGGCCGGCGGCCGCGTGCCGCTCGTACAGGCCGGTGAGGTCGAGCTCCTCGGCGTCCTGCGGCGGCCAGTCGTCCAGCCGGGCGCCGGTCGGTGCGGTGCCGTCGGTGAGCAGACCGGAGGCGTGCAGGGTCCAGGGTTCGTCGGCGGCCTGGTTCTCGGCGCGGGCGTAGATCTGGACCGTGCGGGCCCCGGACGGGTCGGGGGTGCCGACGGCTACCTGGACCCGGACACCGTCGGCGGGCGGCAGCACCAGGGGTGTCTCCAGGGCCAGTTCCTCCAGCCGGCCGCAGCCGACCTGGTCGCCGGCGCGGACCGCGAGTTCCACCATCGCGGTGCCGGGGACCACGACGGAACCGCCGACGACGTGGTCGGCGAGCCAGGGGTGGGTCCGCACCGACAGCCGGCCGGTCAGGACGGCCCCGTCGGAGTCGGCGAGCACGGTGGCGGCACCGAGCAGCGGGTGGTCGGCGGAGTCAAGTCCCACGGAGCCGACGTCGCCGGCCGGGGCGGCCGTCTCGGGCCAGAACCGCTCGCGCTGGAAGGCCGTGGTGGGCAGGTCGACGGTGCGGGCCCCGGTGAACAGCTCCTCCCAGCGCGGGCCGGCGCCACCGGCGTGCAGTTGGGCGAGGGCGGTGAGCAGGGTCTCGGTCTCGTCCCGGCCGCGGCGGGTGGCGGCGGCGAGGACGGCGTCGCCGTCGGTGTCGGCCAGGCACTCGCGGGCCATGGCGGTCAGCACCGCGTCGGGGCCGATCTCCAGGAAGCGGGTGACGCCCTCCGCGGCGAGGGTGCGTATCCCGTCGTGGAAGCGGACGGCCTCGCGCACGTGCCGTACCCAGTAGTCGGCGGTGCCGATGTCCTGGGTCGCGAGCCGGCCGGTGACGTTGGAGACCACGGGGACGGTCGCCCGGTGGAAGGTCAGGGAGGCGACCACGGACCGGAAGTCGGCCAGCATGGGTTCCATCAGCGGGGAGTGGAAGGCGTGCGACACCTTCAGCCGACGGCTCTTCTCGAAGTGCGCGGCGACCGCCTCGGCCTCGGCGGCGTCGCCGGAGACGACGACGGAGTCCGGCCCGTTGACGGCGGCAACGCCGACCCGGCCGGTGAGCAGGGGGCGTACGGCCTCCTCGGTGGCGCGCAGGGCGATCATGGCGCCGCCCTCGGGGAGGGCCTGCATGAGCCGGCCGCGCGCGGCCACCAGCGTGACGGCGTCCGCGAGGTCCAGCACGCCCGCGACGTGGGCGGCGGCGATCTCCCCGATGGAGTGGCCCGCGACGTAATCGGGGGCGAGGCCCCACGACTCCACCAGCCGGTACAGCGCGACCTCGAAGGCGAACAGCGCGGTCTGGGTACGGGCCGTGCGGTTCAGCGGCCCGGGATCGTCACCGAGGACCAGCTCGCGCAGGTCACCGTCGCCGGACAGCTCGCAGATCTCGTCGAACACGCGGGAGAAGACCGGGAAGTGGGCGTGCAGCTCGCGGCCCATGCCTGGCCGCTGGGAGCCCTGGCCGGTGAACAGGAAGGCGGTCTGGCCCTTGCGGACGCGGCCGAGCGCGGTGGCACGGCCGCCCTCCGCGAGGCGGGTCACGGCGTCGAGCAGTGTGTCCCGGTCGGCGCCGAGGACAACGGCCCGGTACGGGTGGGCGGTGCGGGTGACGGCCAGCGAGTGCGCCACGTCCACGGGGTGGGCCTCGCTGACGGCCGCGGCCAGGAGGGCGGCCTGCTCGCGCAGGGCTCGCTCGCTGCGGCCGGAAAGCACCCACGGCACCAGTGGCGGCGCGGTGCGCGGAGCGGGGGCCGCGGCGGGTTCCCCGGAGGGTTCTGCGGCGGGTTCTTCGGCCGGGGCCTCTTCCAGGATGGTGTGGGCGTTGGTCCCGCTGGCGCCGAAAGAGGAGACCGCGGCCCGTCGCGGGCGCCCCGGGTCGGTCCAGGGGCGGTTGGCGGTGAGCAGGCGGACGTTGCCCTGGCTCCAGTCGACCTTGTCGGACGGCTCCTCGGCGTGCAGGCTCCGCGGCAGTACGCCGTGCCGCATCGCCATGACGACCTTGATGATTCCCGCGACGCCTGCGGCGGCCTGGGTGTGGCCGATGTTGGACTTCACCGAGCCCAGCCACAGCGGTGCGTCCTGCGGCCGGTCCTGCCCGTAGGTGGCGAGCAGGGCCTGTGCCTCGATGGGGTCGCCGAGCGTGGTACCCGTGCCGTGCGCCTCCACCAGGTCGACATCGGCGGGGGTGAGCTGCGCGCCGGCCAGCGCGGCGCGCACGACCCGCTGCTGGGAGGGGCCGTTGGGGGCGGTCAGGCCGTTGGAAGCACCGTCCTGGTTGACGGCCGAGCCCCGGATGACGGCGAGGACCTCGTGGCCGTTGCGGCGGGCGTCGCTCAGCCGTTCCAGCAGCAGCATGCCGGCGCCCTCGCCCCAGCCGGTGCCGTCGGCCGAGTCCGCGAAGGACTTGCAGCGGCCGTCCGGGGCCAGGCCGCGCTGGCGGCTGAAGGCGACGAACGAGTTGGGGGTGGACATGACCGTGGCGCCGCCCGCCAGAGCGAGGGTGCACTCCTTGCCGCGCAGCGCCTGCACGGCGAGGTGCACCGCGACGAGCGCCGACGAGCAGGCGGTGTCGATGGTGACGGCCGGGCCCTCGAGCCCGAGGGTGTAGGAGATCCGGCCGGAGATCACGGCGGCCAGGGCACCCGTGCCGAGCGCCGCCTCGGAGTCCTGCGGCATCCGCGCCAGCAGGTCCCGGTAGTCCTGGCCGTTGGTCCCGGCGAACACCCCGACCCGGGCGCCGTGCACCGAGTCGGGAGCGATACGGGCGCGTTCCAGCGCCTCCCACGACACCTCCAGCAGCAGGCGCTGCTGGGGGTCCATCGTGACGGCTTCCCGCGGGCTGATGCCGAAGAAGTCCGGCTCGAACCCCGCGGCGTCGCGCAGGAAGCCGCCGCGCGTGGAGTACGTCTTCCCCGTGGCGTCCGGGTCCGGGTCGTACAGCGCGTCGACGTCCCAGCCGCGGTCCCCGGGGAAGTCCCCGATGGCGTCGGTGCCCTCGTGGACCAGCTGCCAGAACTCCTCGGGGGTGGTGACCCCTCCGGGGAAGCGGCAGCTCATTCCGACGATGGCGATGGGTTCCCGGTCCTGGGTCTCCACCTCGCGCAGCCGCTGACGGGTCTGGTGCAGATCGGCGGAGACCCGCTTGAGGTAGGAGAGCAGCTTTTCGTCGTTGGTCATCGGGTGTCGCCACTCCTGTGCGAAGAGGTGGGCTGCGGGTGGGCCGGGGTGTCGTGGGAGTGCCGGGTCACGCCGAGCCGAGTTCTTGGTCGATGAACGCGAAGACGTCGTCGGCGGAGGCCTCTTCCAGCCGGCCGGTGACGGCTGCCGCGTCCTGGCCGAGGGTCTTGTCCAGGTCGTTGAGCAGGGTCTGCAGCCGGGTGGTGACCCTGCTCTGCTCCAGGTCCTCGGCGGTGAGGTCGCCGAGCCGGGCGGCGACCCGTTCGAGCTCGGCGACCACGGCGTCCACGGAGGTGTCCGCGCCGGCGAGTTCGGTGCCCAGGTACTTGGCGAGGGCGGCGGGTGTGGCGTAGTCGAAGATGAGCGTGGCCGGCAACGGCACTCCGGCGGCGCCACTGATCCGGTTGCGCAGGTCGACCGAGGTCAGCGAATCGAAACCGAGGTCGCGGAACGCGGTGGTCGGTTCGACGGCGGAGGCGTCGCCGTATCCGAGGACGGTGGCCGCCTGGCCGCAGACCAGGTCGTGCAGGGCGCGCTCGCGCTCCCCTCCGGTGAGTCCCGCGAGCTTCTCGGCGAAACCGTCGGCCGCGTTCGCGCCGTCCGGGCCGCTCGTGGTGCGCCGCGCCTCGGGCAGTGCGGACAGCAGCGGGCTGGGGCGGGTGGAGGTGAACGCGGGGGCGAAGACCGACCAGTCGACGTCGGCGACGGTGACGGTGGTGTCGCCGCCGTCCAGGGCGCGGCGCAGCGCGGTGAGGGCGGTGTCCGGGTCGAGCAGGGACATGCCCATCGCCTTGGCCGAGGCGCGCACCGTGCCGTGCGCCGCCATGCCGTCGCCGCCCCAGGGGCCCCAGGCCACGGAGGCGGCGGGCAGTCCCGCCGCGTGACGGTGCTCGGCCAGGGCGTCCAGGTAGGCGTTGGCGGCGGCGTAGTTGGCCTGGCCGGCGCCGCCGACGGTGGCGGTCAGGGAGGAGAACAGCACGAACGCCGACAGGTCGAGCCCGGCGGTCAGTTCGTGCAGGTGACGGGCGGCGTCCGCCTTGGGACCGAGGACGCGGGCGAACCGGTCGGCGTCCAGGGCGTCCAGGACGCCGTCGTCGAGGGCACCGGCCAGGTGCACGACGGCCGTCAGGGGGTGCTGCGCCGGTACGGAGTCCAGCAGGCCGGCCAGTGCGGACCGGTCGCCGGTGTCGCAGGCGGTCAGGGTGACGCCTGTACCGGTGGCGGTGAGTTCGCGGACCAGGTCGGCGGCGCCGGGTGCGTCGGGGCCCCGGCGAGAGGTGAGCAGCAGGTGCTCGGCTCCCTCGGCCGCGAGCCGGCGGGCCACGACCGCGCCGACCGCGCCGGTGGCGCCGGTCACCAGCACGGTGCCGGACGGCTTCCAGGGGGCGCCCGCGCGGGCCGGGGCGTGCTCCAGCCGGCGTCCGTGGGCGCCGGACTCGCGGATCACGACCTGGTCCTCGCCGCCGGCGTCACCGAGCAGCGCGGCCAGGCGCGCCACGGTCCGCGGGCCGGCCTCGGCGGGCAGGTCGACGAGGCCGCCCCACCGGTCGGGGTGCTCCAGGGCGGCGACCCTGCCGAGGCCCCACAGGGCGGCCTGGGCGAAGCCGGTGACGGTGGCGCCCGCTCCGTGTGCGACGGCGTCCCGGGTGGCGCACCACAGCGGGGCGTCGGCGCCGGTGTCGCCGAGTGCCTGGACGAGTGCGGCGAGGGCGTCCGGCGGCGTCGCCGGGGCGGGCAGGTACAGGATGCCGTCGACCGGGGTCCGGCCGGTGAGCGCGTCGGCCAGTGCGGCGCGGTCGGCGGTGTCCGGCACGGTGAGGATCTCGACGTCCAGCCCGTGGCCTGCCAGACCTTCTGTCACCGCGCGGGTCCACGGGTCCTCTGCGGTGGACGCGGGGACGACGGCCAGCCAGGCACCCCCGAGGGCCGGGGTGGCGGGAGGTGCCAGGGGTTCCCAGGTGACGCGGTAGCGAAGCCCGTCCGCCGCGGCGTGCGCCTGTCGCCGGCCGTGCCAGGTGGCGAGTGCGGGCACGACTGCGGCGACGGAGCTCTCGTCGTCGAGACCTAGAGTGGCGGCGACGGCACTCACGTCCTGCTCGCGTACCAGGTCCCAGAACGGGTCGCCGGCGTCGCCGCCGGAGCCGGCCTGCCGCTCGGCCTGCAGGATGGGGGCGTCCTCCCAGTGCCGGTCCCGGCGGAACGGGTAGGTGGGCAGATCGACGGTGCGGCCTCCGGTGAAGACCGTCGGCCAGTCGGGGCCGGTGCCGGTGAGGTGAAGACGGCAGAGGGCGTCGACGAGGGCGGTGTCCTCGGCTCGGTCGCGCCGCTGGGTGCCGATGGCGTCGGGGACCACGTCCTGCGCCATGGTGCTGAGCACCGAGTCGGGGCCGATCTCCAGGAAGCGGGTGGCGCCCTCGGCGGCGAGCGTGGTGGCCCCGTCATGGAAGCGGACGGCCTCACGGACGTGCCGTACCCAGTAGTCGGCGTCGGCCAGGTCGTCGGCGATCCGTCCTGTCACGTTGGAGACGACCGGGAGCGCGGGCTCGTGAAAGGTGAGGCCGGCCAGTACCTCGCGAAAGGGGTCGAGCATGGGGTCCATGCGGTGCGAGTGGAAGGCGTGCGACACCTTCAGCCGGGTGCTCTTCTCGGCTCGGGCCGCGACGGCGAGGACGGCCTCCTCGTCGCCGGAGACCACGACGGAGCGCGCGCCGTTGACGGCGGCGATGTCGACACCGTCGGTGAGGAGCGCGACGACGTCCGCCTCGGTGGCGCGCAGGGACACCATCGCGCCGCCGGCCGGCAGGTCCTGCATGAGGCGGCCCCGTGCGGCGACCAGGGTGACCGCGTCCTTCAGGCCCAGTACGCCGGCGACGTGGGCGGCGACGATCTCGCCGATCGAGTGTCCGGCGAGCAGGTCGGGGCGGACGCCCCAGTGCTCCAGCAGCCGGTAGAGAGCGGTCTCGAAGGTGAACAGCGCCGCCTGGGTGTACACGGTGCGGTGCAGCGGCGCGTCGGCGCCGTCGGCGTCCTCGTCGAACATGACGTCGCGCAGCGGCCGGTCGAGGTGCTCGTCGAAGGCGGCGCAGATGTCGTCGAAGGCCGCGGCGAACACCGGGAAGGCGGCGTGCAGTGTGCGGCCCATTCCGGGGCGCTGCGAACCCTGTCCGGAGAAGAGGACGGCGAGGCGGCCGGGTTCCGGTGCCACGACGGGCCGGCGGGTGCCGTCGGCGACCTCACGCAGGGCGGCCAGCAGCTCGTCCCGGTCGCGTCCCGTGACGGCGGCGCGATGGGTGAACAGGGAGCGGGTGGTGGCCAGCGAGTGGCCGACGTCGTACGGGTCGAGGTCGCCGGCGACCGCCAGCAGCCGTTCCGCCTGGCGCTGTACGGCGTCGGCGCCCTTGCCCGAGAGCAGCCACGGCACGACGGGCAGCTCGGTGCGGTGGGGGGTGTTCCCGTCGGACCCGGTGGGCGGGGCCTCCTCCAGGACGGTGTGCGCGTTGGTGCCTGAGATGCCGAAGGACGAGATCCCCGCGCGGCGCGGCCGGCCGTCGCCGCCCCAGGGGCGCGGCTCGGTGAGCAGTTCGACGTCGCCCGCGCTCCAGTCGACGGCGGTGCTGGGGGTGCCGACGTGGAGGGTCCTGGGAAGGGTGCCGTGGCGCATCGCCATGACCATCTTGATGACGGCGCCGACTCCGGCGGCGGCCTGGGCATGGCCCATGTTGGACTTGATGGAGCCCAGCCACAGGGGCCGGCCCTCGGGGCGGTCCTGCCCGTAGGCGGCGATGACGGCCTGGGCCTCGATGGGGTCACCGAGCGTGGTGCCGGTGCCGTGGGCCTCCACCGCGTCGATGTGGTGCGGCGCCAGTTGGGCGTCGGCGAGCGCCTGCTGGATGACGCGGACCTGGGCCGGCCCGCTGGGCGCGGTCAGCCCGTTGGAGGCGCCGTCCTGGTTGACGGCGCTGCCGCGGACGACCGCGAGCACCTTGTGGCCGTTGCGGCGGGCGTCCGACAGCCGCTCGACGAGGAGCATGCCCGCGCCCTCGGCCCAGGCGGCGCCGGCGGCGGCGTCGGAGAAGGAGTGGCAGCGGCCGTCCGGCGACAGGGCGCGGCGCTCGCTGAACTCGACGAACATCTCGGGGCTGGCCATGACGGCGGCGCCGCCGGCCAGCGCGAGGGAGCACTCCCCCTTGCGCAGTGACTGGATCGCCGAGTGGAGGGCTACCAGGGAGGAGGAGCAGGCGGTGTCCATGGTGACCGCCGGGCCCTCGAGTCCGAGGGTGTAGGCGATCCGGCCGGAGACGATGCTGCCGGAGATGGTGCCACCGACGTAGTCGTGGTGCATCAGCCCGACGAAGACACCGGTCCGGGTGCCCTTCACGCCCGTGGGGTCGATGCCGGCCCGCTCGAAGGCCTCCCAGGTGACCTCCAGCAGCATGCGCTGCTGAGGGTCCGTGCCGGGCGCGTCCTTGGGGCTGATGCCGAAGAAGGCGGGGTCGCACTCGGCGGCGTCGTGGAGGAATCCGCCGTGGCGCACGTAGGTCTTGCCGGGTGCCCCGGGCTCGGGATCGTAGAGGGCGTCGACGTCCCAGCCGCGGTCGGTGGGGAAGTCCGAGACGACGTCGATGCCTTCGTCGACGACGCGCCACAGGTCCTCGGGGGTGCGTATGCCTCCGGGGTAGCGGCAGCCCATACCGATGATGGCGACGGGCTCGTGGGCCTGCTCCTCCAGTTCCCTCACGCGGCGCCGGCTGCGCTCCAGCTCGGTCGTGGCCCGCTTCAGGTAGTCGCGGAGCTTGTCGGCCGTTGCCGGGTCTTCCATCACAGGGCTCCCAGTTCGTTGTCGATCGTCGCGAAGAGTTCCGCGTCGCTGGCCTCGCCGAAGTCCTGCGCCGGCGCAGGCGTGGCGTCGTCTCCACGGGCGTCCTGCCAGCCGCGGAGGAGGGCTTCGAGGCGTGCGGTGACGCGGGTGTGGCTGCCCTCCTCGTCGGGCAGGCCGAGCAGCACGGCCTCGAGCCGGTCCACGTCGGCCAGGGCGGTCCGGGCGAGGTCGGCCGGACCCGGGACCAGTTCGGTCCTGAGGTGGGCGGCGAGTGTGCGGGGCGAGGGCTGGTCGAAGACCAGCGTCGCGGGGAGGGTGAGGCCGGTGGCGCCCGCGAGGAGGTTGCGCAGTTCGACGGCGGCGAGCGAGTCGAAGCCCATCTCCTGGAAGGCGCGTCCGGGGTCCACCGACTGCGGTGAGGGGTGCCCGAGCACGCCCGCGACATGGGTGCGGACCAGATCGAGCAGGGCGCGGTCGCGTTCGGTGTCGGGCAGGCCGGCGAGCCGCTCGCGCCAGGAGGCGGACGACGTGCCGTCGGCGGTCCCCGCGCCCGCCTTGCGGGCCGCGGGGCGGACGAGCCCGCGCAGGAGCGCGGGGACGCCGTCGGGCCGGGCCCGGACGGCGGCGCCGTCCACCCGGACGGGGACCACGAGGGCGTCCTCGGCGCCGAGGGCGGCGTCGAACATGCGCAGTCCCTGGGCGGGAGTCAGGGGCGGCAGGCCGAGACGGCGCAGCCGCTCCAGGTCGGCCGCTTCGATGCCGGCGCTCATGCCGCCGCCGGATGCCCACAGGCCGTAGGCCAGGGAGACGGCGGGCAGTCCGAGGGAGCGGCGATGGGCGGCGAGGCCGTCGAGGAAGGTGTTGGCGGCCGCGTAGTTGGCCTGGCCGCCGCCGACGAGGAGGCCCGCGGTGGAGGACAGCAGGACGAAGGCGGACAGGTCCGACTCCCGGGTCAGGTCGTGCAGGTGCCAGGCGGCGTCCAGCTTGGGCCGCAGGACCCGCTCGACCCGGTCCGCGTCGAGGGTGGCCAGGACGCCGTTGTCGACGACGCCGGCGGCGTGCACCACGGCGCGGACCGGGTGCCGGCCGAGCAGTGCGGCGAGGTCGGCGCGGTCGGCGACGTCGCAGCGGGCGAGGGTGACCTCGGCGCCGAGTGCGCCGAGTTCGGACCGGAGGTCGGCCGCGCCGGGGGCGTCCGCGCCGCGCCGGCCGGCCAGCAGCAGACGTCGTACGCCGTGCTCGGTGACCAGATGACGGGCGATCAGGGCGCCCAGGCCGCCGGTTCCGCCGGTGACGAGGACCGTGCCGTCCGGGTCCCAGACGTGGGGGCCGCCGGGCTTGGCGCGGGCCAGGCGCGGCACGCGTACCTCGCCGTCGCGGACCGCGGTCTCCGGCTCGTCGGAGGCCAGCGCGGTGGCGAGTGCCGCGTTCGGGGCGGCGCTGCCGTCGGTGCCGATCAGCAGGAAGCGGCCGGGGTTCTCGGCCGCCGCGGCGCGCACCAGGCCGAACAGCGGGGTGTGCGTGAGGTGGTCGCCACGCAGCAGTACGGCGAGCCGGCGGCCGGTGAAGCGTTCGTCGTCGAGCCAGAGCCGCAGGGTGTCCAGGGTGGAGCCCACCAGGTCACGTGCCCGCTCCGGCAGGCCGGCGCCGGTGCCGGGGTCGGCGGGTACGGCCAGGACGACCGTGCCGGGCACGTCGCCCGCGTCCGCCAGTGCGGCCGGATCGGCGTACCGGGGTGCGTCGAGGCCGGCGTCGGCACCGCACACCGCCAGGTCGGACGGGTCCAGGCGCGCGGCGCCGGGGACCGGGACGAGGTCGACCCGGTACAGGGGGTCGTCCGCGTCCGCGGTGAGCTGCTCGGCCGTTACGGGTCGGGCCACGAGGCCGCGGACGGTGGCGACGGGTGCGCCGTCGCCGTCGGCCAGGTCGAGGCGTACGGCGTCGTTGCCCTCCGGGGACAGGCGCAGGCGCAGGCGGTCGGTGCCGGCCCGGTGCAGCGTGACGCCGCTCCAGGCGAACGGCAGCACGGCCTGTCCGCCGGGCAGGTCCAGCAGGTTGACGTGGAGGGCCGCGTCCAGCAGGGCCGGGTGGAGGCCGAAGGCGCCGGCGTTGGTGCGTGCTCCGTCGGGCAGGGCTGCCTCGGCGTACAGCTCCTCGCCCCGGCGCCACATGGCGCGCAGGCCCTGGAAGACCTCGCCGTAGCCGTATCCGGTGCGGGCCAGCCGGTCGTAGAGCCCTTCCAGGTCCACGGGTTCGGCACCGGCGGGCGGCCAGGCCGCGGGGTCTGCGGGTGCTTCGCCGTCGGAGGGCACGGTGGTGAGGACGCCACCGGCGTTGCGGGTCCACGGAGTGCCGGGGGCGTCGGTGCCACGTGACCAGACGGTCAGTTCACGGCGTCCGTCCCGCTCGGCGTCGACGGCGACCTGTACGGCCACGGAGCCTTCTTCGGGCAGGGTGAGGGGGGCGTGCAGGGTGAGTTCCCCGACGGTGTCGCAGCCGGTCTGCGCCGCGGCCAGCAGCGCCATCTCGACGAAGGCGGTGCCGGGCAGCAGGACGGTGCCGTGGACGGCGTGGTCGCGGAGCCAGGGGTGGGAGGACAGGGACAGCCGTCCGGTGAGGACCGCGCCCTGGGTGTCGGGCAGTTCGGTCGCGGCCGTCAGCAGCGGATGGCCGGTGGCCTGCTGTCCGAAACCTTCGGCGTCGCCGGTGCCCCGCGCGGCGGCTTCCAGCCACAGGCGGGTCCGCCGGAAGGCGTAGGTGGGCAGGTCCGTGCGCCGTGCGTGGTGCGGTGCGTGGAACGCCTCCCAGTCGACGGTTCCACCCGCGGCGTGGAGCCGGGCTACCGCGGTGACGAAGTCGTGCGGTGCTTCGCCTTCACGGCGCATGACGGGCAGGCAGACGCTGTCCGGAGGGAGGAACTCGGCGGCCATGGCGGTGAGCGCCGCGTCCGGACCGACTTCGAGAAACGCCCGTACGCCCAGGTCGTGCAGGGTGGTGAGAGCGGGAGCGAACCGGACGGGGCGGCGGACGTGATCCACCCAGTAGCCGGGGGTGGTGAGCTCGCCGGGGGCGGCGAGGGTGCCGGTGAGGGCGGAGACCACCGGGATCCGGGGCTCCTCGTAGGCGCACCGGGAGGCGGCCTCGGCGAAGGCTTCGAGCATCGGGTCCATCAGCGGCGAGTGGAAGGCGTGGGAGACCTTGAGCCGCTTGCCGCCTCCGAAGCGGGCGGCGAGTGCGTCGACGGCCTCCTCGGTTCCCGAGACCACCACGGAGCGGGGGCCGTTGACGGCGGCGAGGCCGACCCGCTCGTCGAGGTACGGGGTGACCTCCTCCTCGGTGGTCCGCAACGCGGCCATGGCACCGCCGGCCGGGAGCGCCGCCATCAGGCCGCCCCGGGCGAGGACGAGGGAGACCGCGTCCGGCAGGGAGAGCACTCCGGCGACGTGGGCGGCGGCCAGTTCGCCGACGGAGTGGCCTGCCAGGTAGTCCGGCACCGCGCCCCACGACTCCAGCAGCCGGTACATGGCCACCTCGGTGGCGAAGATCGCGATCTGCGCGTAGTCGGTGCGGGTCAGCAGCGCGGGGTCGCCGTCGGTCACCTCGGCGAGCGGACGCTCCAGACGGGGGTCGGCGAGGGCGCAGACCGCGTCGAACGTCTCGGCGTAGACCGGGTAGGCGCGGCGCAGTTCGCGGCCCATGCCGGGGCGCTGGGCGCCCTGTCCGGTGAACAGGTAGGCCGTTCTGCCGCCGGCCGGGGTGAGCGGGGTCGCGGTGGCCAGGGCGTCCAGCAGTGCGCCGGACTCGCTGCCGACGGCCACGGCGCGGTACTCGAAGTGAGTGCGGGTGGTGGCCAGTGAGAGCGCCACGTCCGCCGGAGCGGCGCCCTCGCGTCCGGTGAGGTGATCGCGCAGGCGGGCGATCTGACCGGCGAGGGCCTCGGGGCTGCGGCCGGTGACGATCCAGGGCACGGGTGTGACGGCACGGGGTTCCGCCGATGTGGCGGCCGGTGTCGCCTGCCCGTCGGGGGTGGCCGCCTCCTCTTCGAGGGGGGCCTGCTCCAGCACCACGTGGGCGTTGGTGCCGCTGATGCCGAAGGAGGAGACGGCCCCGCGGCGCGGGCGGCCGGTGTCGGGCCAGGGGCCTCGCTCCAGGGCGAGTTCGACGGCTCCCGCGTTCCAGTCGACCTGGTCCGTGGGGGCGTCGACGTGGAGGGTGGGCGGCACCTCGCCGTGGCGCATGGCCATGACCATCTTGACGACCCCGGCGACGCCCGCGGCGGCCTGCGTGTGGCCGAGGTTGGATTTGACGGAGCCCAGCAGCAGCGGCCGGTCGGCAGGGTGTTCGCGGCCGTACGTCGCCAGCAGCGCCTGTGCTTCGATCGGGTCGCCGAGCGAGGTCCCCGTGCCGTGCGCCTCCACCACGTCGACGTCGGCGGCGGTGAGACCCGCGCCGGCCAGCGCCTGACGGATGACCCGTTGCTGGGAGGGGCCGTTGGGTGCGGTCAGCCGGCTGCTGGCGCCGTCGGAGTTGACGGCGCTGCCACGCACCACGGCGAGCACCGGATGGCCGTTGCGCCGCGCGTCGGCCAGGCGTTCCACGAGCAGCATGCCGGCGCCCTCGCCCCAGCCGGTGCCGTCGGCGGCGGTGGAGAAGGCCTTGCAGCGGCCGTCGGGGGCGAGCCCGCGCTGCCTGCTGAAGTCGACGAACGTCTCCGGGGTGGACATCACGGTGACCCCGCCCGCCAGCGCGAGGGAGCACTCGCCGGCCTGCAGGGCGCGCACCGCCCAGTGCAGGGCGACCAGTGAGGAGGAGCAGGCGGTGTCGACGGTGACGACCGGGCCTTCCAGGCCGAACGTGTAGGCGATGCGCCCGGACGCGATGCTCGCGGCGCTGCCGTTGGCGAGGTAGCCGTCGAGGTCCTCGGGGACGGTGTCGAGCCGGGTGGCGTAGTCGTTGTACATCACGCCGGCGAACACGCCCGTGCGGCTCCCCCGGAGGGAGGCCGGGACGATGCCGGCCCGCTCGAACGCCTCGAAGGAGGTCTCCAGCAGCAGACGTTGCTGCGGGTCCATGGCAAGGGCCTCACGGGGGCTGATGCCGAAGAAGTCGTAGTCGAAGTCGGCGGCGTCGTGCAGGAATCCACCGGTGCGTGCGTAGGTCGTGCCGGCCCGGTCCGGGTCGGGGTCGTACAGGACGTCAATGTCCCAGCCGCGGTCGACGGGGAACTCCGACACGGCGTCGGCCCCCGACGCCACCAGGTTCCACAGGTCCTCGGGCGAGGTGACACCGCCCGGGTAGCGGCAGCCGATGCCGACAATGGCCACGGGGCCGTGTGCGCGTTGTTCGTTCTCGCGCAGCCGGCGTCGCGCCTCCCGCAGATCCGCGGTCGTCCGCCTGAGGTAGTCGAGCAGCTGCTCTTCGTTGTTCACCAGCGCGCCATCCGATCGGGATCGAAAGTGGGCCTCGGTCCTGCGGACTGTCTCCGGACGGGATCCCGGTCCGCTTCCCCCTCCGCTGACGGAGGCTAGGTAGGGGACGGGTGCGCCTGATACCCCTACGGCCCCCAGGGGCCACGGCGGGCACACGGGTGGCCGTACGATGTGCCCGAACGGGCAGCGCCGCGCGGATACGTGCCCGGGTGCCGCGTGCGGCAGCCCGCTTCTTTTCTTTACTTCCCGGTAAATCAACCGACCACGAAAAGTCGCCCCGGACCGGCATCGTGAGTGAGAAGTAACTTCCGAAAAGGCCCGGTTGACAACGTTGACAAGGGCCTATAACCTCGCTGTTTGTTTGATCGAGTAGCTATTTTTACTCCCCCCGGAAAGACCTGCCGGACCGATCAAATCGCGCCGCAAACGACCGACTTTCATTCTTACTGTGCTCACACCAGGAGCAGCCGTAGGGGGTTGGACCGCGACATCAAGGGCTGCCTCCTCAGCGCTGCGGCAACAGCCCTCGAACAGAAAAAAGATGCAGTTCAGACGGGGACTCGGACCGATCCCGTGCAACAGCACCTCACCTTGGACGGGCGCGAATCCATGGGCGTCAACTGGACACAGGGGGAACACCTTGCGCCTTTACGACCGCTCCAAAGAATTACACATACTTAACGAAGCGTTTACCGAAAGCACTCGAAGATCCGGGCGGTTCGTGATAGTCACGGGTGGGCCTGGCTCCGGGAAGACCCAGCTTCTGCACGAATTCCTGGTGACTGCGGGCCGGGCAGGCGCACACATACTCCAGGGCACGGCACACCCGGCCGAGCGTGACCGGCCGATGAGCCTGTTAGGGCAATTGCTGCGCAACGGTGAGGTACTGCCCGTTCCGCCGGACCCCGCTCGTCCGTCGGGCAGACGTGCGGAGCCTCTCCCCCGGAATTCCGAGCGCCGGGCCGACACGGGATCCGGCGATCCGCACACCGCGACGACGGAGGCACTGCTGCGGCTCGCGGACGGTGAACGCCCCTTGGTGGTGGCCGTCGACGACGCCCATCTCACGGACGATGCCTCGCTGGGCGCCGTCGTCCACCTGCTCGACAGGAGCCGCTTCCGGCCCGTACTCGTGGTGTGCACCACATCCGGCCACCCGGGCACCGGCCACGCCTCCCACGCCGGACTGATCCGCCGGCCGCACCGCCGGGCCCGGCTCGGCCCCCTGTCGGAACAGGGCGTCGGCGAACTCATCACCGCCCAGTCGGCAGTCGCCCGGGCCGCCGGGGTGGATCGCGCCTTCCACCGGGCCACAGCGGGCAACCCCCTGCTGGTGCATGCTCTGCTGGACGACAGCACCCGCCTCGGCCGCGCCATGGACCGGCCCATCGCCAGCACCGCCTACCGCCAGGCGGTGCTGTCACTCGTGCACCGCGGCGAACCGCGCCACCTACGGGTGATCCGGGCGCTCGCCGGCCTTGGCGCACCGGCTTCCGCCTGCGTCCTGGCGGAGCTGGCCGACACCACGCCCGCCGGTGTCGAGGAGGCCGTCGAGGCTTTCGACTCCGTGGGGCTGCTCGACGGGCACCTTTTCCGGCTGCCGGCCGCGGCGACCGCAGTGCTGGAGGACATGGACGCCACCGCGCGTGCCGCACTGCACGAGCGCATCGCCGTCCTGCTGTACCGCAGCGGCGCGCCGGTGGGCGACATGGCCAGGCACCTGCGCGCCGCCGACCGGGTCCCGCAGCCGTGGGGTCCCGGCGTGCTGCGCGCCGCCGCGGAACAGGCCCTGGCCGCGGACGACGTGGAACTGTGCTGCGCCTACCTGAATCTGGTGCTGCGCGACTGCGCCGACCCACAGGAGCGCAACGCCCTGTCGGCCGCCCTCGCCCGAGCGGAGTGGCGGGTGAATCCCGCAGCCGCGGGCGCTCACCTGGAGCCGCTGCGCCGGCCCGCGTTGGACGGCGAGCTGAGCATGCGCGACACCGCCACCGTCCTGCGGCACATGCTGTGGCAGGGCGACACCGAACTGGCCGCCGAGACGGTGGCCACACTGGTGCCCGCGCACTCCCCCCGTGACGCGCAGATCCTCCTCGAGGTCGAGTTCGTACGACAGTGGTTCTACGGCGTCGCGCTGCCCGCACGGAGCCTGCGTGGCTCCGGTGGCGACCCGCGCCGGCGGACTCCCGCCGACCGGTACGGCGGGCTTGCCGCGCAGGTGGCGGTCCTCGTCGGCGGAGTCGCGACGGACGACTCCGCGGCGGCCGTGGCCCAGGCGCTGCAGGGCCGCGAACTCAACCACCTCAACCTGGAACTGGTGGCGATGGCGCTCCTCGCGATCGCCCACGCCGACCGGCCCGCGGTGGCCGCCGAAGCCTGCGACGCGCTGCTGGAGTCCGCGGTCGAGCGCCGTGCCACGACGTGGCAAGCGCTGCTCGGCAGCGTACGGGCGGAGATCGCGCTGCTCCGCGGGGACATGACGACCGCGGCCGAGGGCGCCGACAGGGCGCTGAGCAGCCTGCACGAAGGGAGCTGGGGAGTCCTCGCCGGACTCCCGCTGTCGACGGCGGTCTTCGCCCACACCGCCACGGGCGCCTACGACGAGGCCGAGCGGGTGCTCAAACGGGACGTCCCCGAGCCGATGTTCCGCACCGTCTTCGGCATTCAGTACCTGCGGGCCCGGGGGCACCACTACCTCGTCACCGACCGGCCGTTCGCCGCGCTCAACGACTTCGAGACGTGCAGCAGCCTGATGCGGGAGGGGAACTCCAGCCTGCAGAAGGGCATTCCCTGGCGGTCCGACCTGGCCCTGGCCAATCTCCGGATCGGCAAGGCCCGTACCGCCCGGGAGTGTGCCGAGGAGCAGTTGCGGCTGCCCGGCGGTCACAGCTCCCGCGCGCGTGCGATGGCGTTACGGATGCTGGCGGCCACGAGCAAGCCGCACCGCCGGGCCTTGCTGCTGCGGGAGGCGATCGACCTGCTCAAGCTGTGCGGCGACCAGCACACCCTCTCCCAGGCCTACGCCGATCTCTCCGCGGCGCACTACGAACTGGGCGAGTACGCCCGCGCCCGGCTGGTCGCCCGCCAGGCGGCCCTCGAGGCGGAGGCGTGCAGCGTCGACTCACCGGTCGACGCACATCTGCTGGAGGATCCCGGCCAGTCCGAGGGATCCGAGGCGGAGGGCTCGGCCATCCTGAGCGACGCGGAGTGCAGGGTCGCGGGTCTCGCCGCGCTGGGGTACACCAACCGCGAGATCAGTGGCCGGCTGCACGTCACGATCAGCACGGTGGAACAGCATCTCACCAGGGTCTACCGCAAGTTGCACGTGGCCAGCCGGTCCGAACTGCCGCCGAAGATGCTGGAGCACCGCATCCCGAAACTCTCGGACCGATGGGCGGCCGGCCACTCCTCGGCGGGCTGAACCTCCGGCACCTCTCCGCCGCACGGCCCCCTCCACGAGTCCCCACGGGCTCCGGAGGGGGCCGTGCTGCCGACCGGGCCCACCCGGACAAGGCCAAGGACGCGTGCCGGGACAGGCCCCCGCACCGGCGCCCGGCACAGGGCGGGACGGGCACGGGTGAGCCCGGGGCGCGGTGCACGCGCGCCCCGGGCTCACCCGTCCGTGCGTCCGCCGGTCAGTCGAAGCTGCCGAGTTCGCCGTCGAGGATGCCGAAGAGCTCGTCGGCCGTGGCCGCTTCCAGCCCCTTCTCCCCGGTGTCGCCGGCCTTCCCTGGTTCCTGCCACTGAGCCGAGCCGTCCCACCGGGCCGTGAGGGACCTGAGCCGCGCGGCCACCCGGGCGCGGCGCTCGTCGTCGAGCCCGTCGGAGCCGAGCACGGTACCCAGCAGCGCCTCCAGGCGTACCACCTCCCCCTCCACGTCGACGAGTTCCTCGTCGGTCCCGGTCCCGCCCATTTCCTCGAACAGGTGCTGGGCGAGGGCCTCGGAGGTCGGGTAGTCGAAGGTGAGGGTGGTGGAGAGCCGCAGACCCGTCTCGGCGCTCAGGCGGTTGCGCAGCTCCAGCGCGGCGAGCGAGTCCACGCCGAGGTCGCCCAGCGGACGTTCGGCGTCGACGGCGCCCGCGGAAGCGTGTCCGAGGACACCGGCCACGTGCCGGCACACCGTGTCGACCAGCAGCCGCCTGCCGTCCGCGGCGCCGAGCCCGGCCAGCCGCCGCGCCATCGGCTCCGCCTCCTCCGGGGCGCTCTCCACCGCCCGGACGGCCCGCCGGGCGGGCGTCGACGCCGGTTCCAGGGCGCGGACCAGGGCCGGGGCGTCCTCGGTGACCTGGACGCGGATCGGCAGCAGCGACGGTGCGTCGGTGGTCAGGGCCCGGTCGAACAGCGACAGCGCCCGGCCGGCGGGCAGCGGCAGGATGCCGTCGCGGGCCAGCCTGCGCATCTCGGCCCCGCCGAGGCCGGCCGCCATGCCGTCACCGGTGTCCCACAGCCCCCAGCCCAGTGACAGGGCGGGCAGCCCCTCCGCCCGCCGCCGGACGGCGAGGGCGTCGAGAAAGGCGTTGCCCGCCGCGTAGTTGGCCTGCCCCGCCGCTCCCAGCGTGCCGGCGGCCGAGGAGAAGAGGACGAAGGCGGCCAGGCCCAGATCGCGGGTGAGTTCGTGCAGGTGCCAGGCGGCATCGGTCTTGGGCCGCATCACCGTCTCCGTGCGCGTCGCGGTTAGGTCGGTGAGCAGACCGTCGTCCAGGACGCCGGCTGCGTGCACGACGGCGGTCAGCGGGTGGGCTTCGGGAACGGAGGCCAGCAGCTCGGCCAGCGCGGCGCGGTCGGTGGTGTCGCAGGCGGCGACGGTGATCCGCGCGCCGGAGGCGACGGACTCCTCGTACTCTCGCGCGTCCGGTGTCCGGCCGCCGCGGCCGACCAGCAGCAGGTGCCGGACCCCGTGGTGCTCGGCCAGGTGCCGGGCCACCAGGCGGCCGAGACTGCCCGTGCCGCCGGTGATGAGGACGGTGCCCTCGGGGTTCAGCGGGATGCCCGGCCCGGTCCTGGCCCCGTCGGCCCGGGTCAGCTCCGGGGTGTACACCGTGCCCGCGCGCAGGGCGAGTTCGGGCGCGCCGGTCGCGACGGCGGCCGGCAGGGCCGTGGACGAGGCGGCGTCACCGTCGGTGTCGGCCAGCACGAACCGGCCGGGGTGCTCGACGGCGGCGGACCGGACCATGCCCCAGATGACGGCCTGGGCCGGGTCCGGCACCCCGTCGGGGGTGACGGCGACCGCGGACCGGGTGACGACCACCAGGGGGGTGCCGTCCGCCGGTTCGGCCAGGTGTTCCTGGAGCGCTGCGAGGGTGCGCACGGCGGTGCCGCGGGCGCGGGCCGGCAGGTCGCCGTCCGCGGCGTCGTCCAGGGTCACGGTCAGAGTGCGGGGCTCGGCCGTCACCCCGTCCGCGGTCACGTCCGACGGGGTCCAGCGCAGGGCGAACAGGTCTCCGGAGGCGGGCGCGGCCGCGTTCAGCTGCTCGGCCGTCACCTGGCGGATGCGCAGCGACGCCGCCTCGGCGACCGGTGCGCCCGAGGCGTCGTACAGCCCCAGGGTCATGTGGTCCGTGCCGTGCGGGGTGAGCCGCAGTCTCAGGGCCGTGGCACCTGTGGCGTGCAGGGTGACCCCCTCCCAGGCGAAGGGCAGGGTCATGACGGTCGGGTCCTGGCCGTCCAGCAGGTCGATGGCGTGCAGCGCCGAGTCGAGGAGCGCGGGGTGCAGTCCGAATCCGTCGGCCGCGTCGGCGTCGGGAAGGACGAGCTCGGCGCAGACCTCGTCGCCGAGCCGCCAGGCGGCGCGCAGGCAGCGGAACAGCGGGCCGTAGCCGTACCCCTGCTCGGCGAGGTGGTCGTACAGTCCGCTCACCTCGACGGGGACGGCACCTTCCGGCGGCCAGACGCCGACGGGGGCCGGCTCGGGCGCGGTCCGTGGGGTGAGGACGCCGGTGGCGTGGCGGGTCCAGTCGCCGCCGGTTCCCTCGGGCCGGGCGTGCACGGCCAGTTGCCTGCGCCCGTCGGCGTCGGGAGCCGCGGCGGTGACCTGGAGGTGCACGGAACCCCGCGTGGGAAGAACCAGCGGCCGTTCCAGGGTGATCTCCTCCACGTGCGGGCAGCCGGCGCGGTCGCCGGCCTGGAGGGCGAGTTCCACGAAGGCGCTGCCGGGCACCAGGACGACTCCCGCGACGGCGTGGTCGGCCAGCCAGGGGTGGGTGGCCAGGGAGAGGCGGCCGGTCAGCGCGACGGTGTCGGCGGCGGCCAGGGTGAGGGCGGCGCCGAGCATCGGGTGCCCGGCGGGCGTCTGGCCGAGCCCGCCGGCGTCGGTGGCCGCCCCGGGCCCGTCGTCCAGCCACAGCCGCTGCCGCTGGAAGGCGTACGTCGGCAGGTCGACACGCCGGGCGTCGGTGGCGGCGTGAATCCGCTGCCAGTCGACGGGCACGCCTCGGACGTGAGCGGCGGCGACGAGCGCGGCGAACGTCATCTCCTCGTCGCGCTCGCGGCGCAGGGCCGGTACGAACACCGACCGTTCCGGGTCGGCGAGGGCGTGCGTGCCCATGGCCGACAGGACGGCGTCGGGGCCCAGTTCGAGGAAGGTGCGGACGCCGTCGTCCTCCAGGGCCCGGATCACGTCCCCGAAGCGGACCGCCTCCCTGACGTGACGCACCCAGTACTCGGGCGAGCACAGCTCGTCCTCGGTGGCGTACGTGCCCGTGACGTCGGAGACGACGGGGATCGCGGGCGCGGCGTAGCTCAGTTCGCGAGCGGCCTTCTCGAACTCGGCGAGCATCGGTTCCATCAGGGGCGAGTGGAAGGCGTGGCTGACTTTCAGCCGCTTGGTGCGGCGGACGGCGAAGGCGGCGGCGACCGCGTCCACGGCCGCCCGCGTACCGGAGACCACGACGGCGCGCGGGCCGTTCACGGCTGCCAGGGACACGTCGGGCCCGAGGTGCGGCAGCACCTCGGCCTCGGTCGCGTCCACGGCGAGCATGGCGCCGCCGGCGGGGAGGGCCTGCATGAGGCGGCCACGGGCGGTGACCAGCCGGGCCGCGTCCGCGAGGTCCCATACGCCGGCGACGTGAGCGGCGGTCAGTTCGCCGATGGAGTGCCCGGCCAGGCGGTCAGGACGGATGCCGTAGGACTCCAGCGTGCGGTACAGGGCCGTCTCCACCGCGAACAGGGCGCTCTGGGTGTAGAGCGTGTGATCGAGCGACTCGGCCGCGTCGGTGCCGGGTCCGGCCCACATGACCTCGCGCAGCGGCCGGTCCAGGTGGGCGTCGAGCGCCTCGCACACCTCGTCGAGGGCCTGCCGGAAGGCCGGGTGGGTGTCGTACAGGCTGCGGCCCATGCCGGGGCGCTGGGCGCCCTGGCCGGTGAACAGGAACGCGGTGCGGCCGGCGACGGGCCGGCCGCGTACGACGTGGTCGGTGGCGGCGCCGTCGGCCAGCGCGGTCAGGCCGGCCAGCAGTCCGTCCCGGTCACGGGCGACGATCGCGCCCCGGTGAGTGAGGGAGGCGCGGCCCGTGGCCAGCGAGCGGACGAGGTCGGTGATCCGCTCGTCGGCGACGGCGCGCAGCCGGCCGGCCTGGGCGGCCAGCGCCTCGGGGGTGGCCCCCGAGACGACGACGGGCATGAGGGGGGCCGGGATCCGCGCGTCCGACCGGTGGGAGGTGTCGTCGTCGGGTGCCTCCTCCAGGATCACGTGCGCGTTCGTACCGCTGATCCCGAACGACGACACCCCCGCACGACGCACCCGCTCACCCCGCACCCACGAACGCTCCTCATCCAGCAACCGCACCCGCCCCGCACCCCACTCCACCTTCCGCGACGGCTCACCCACATGCAGCGTCCGGGGCAACACCCCCTCCCCCAACGCCAACACCATCTTCATCACACCCGCCACACCCGCAGCCGCCTGCGTATGCCCGATATTCGACTTCACCGACCCCAGCCACAACGGCACCTCACGCTCAGCCCCGTACACCGCCAACAACGCCTGCGCCTCGATCGGATCACCCAACTCCGTCCCCGTACCATGCGCCTCCACCACATCCACATCACCCGCCGACACACCCGCCGACACCAACGCCTGCCGCAACACCCGCTGCTGCGACGGACCATTCGGCGCCGTCAGACCATTCGACGCACCATCCTGATTCACCGCACTCCCCCGCACCACCGCCAACACCCGATGCCCCAACCGCCGCGCATCGGACAACCGCTCCAACACCAGCACACCGGCGCCCTCGGACAGAGCCGTGCCGTCCGCCGAGTCGGCGAAGGACTTGACCCGGCCGTCCGCGGCGAGGTTGCGCTGCCTGCTGAAGTCGACGAACGTGTCGACGGTCGACATCACGGAGACGCCGCCGGCCATGGCCAGGGTGCACTCGCCCTGGCGCAGCGCCTGCGCGGCCAGGTGCAGCGCGACCAGGGACGAGGAGCACGCGGTGTCGACGGTGAGGGCCGGGCCCTCCAGGCCGAGGGCGTAGGCGACCCGGCCCGAGACGACGCTGGCGAGGCTGCCGTTGCCGAGGTAGTCGCGGACGGCCTCGGGGACGTCGCGCAGCCGGCTGCCGTAGTCGTGGTACATGACGCCCGCGAACACCCCGGTGCGGCTGCCGCGCACACTGTGCGGATCGATGCCGGCGCGTTCCAGGGCCTCCCAGGAGGTCTCCAGCAGCAGCCGCTGCTGCGGGTCCATGGCGAGGGCCTCACGGGGGCCGATGCCGAAGAAGTCGTGGTCGAAGTCGGCGGCGTCGTAGAGGAATCCGCCCGAGCGGGTGCTGCAGTGGCCGGGCTTGCCTGGTTCCGGGTCGTACAGGGTGTCCAGGTCCCAGCCGCGGTCGTCCGGGAAGTCTCCGATGCCGTCCGCGCCGTCGGCCAGCAGCCGCCAGAACTCCTCGGGCGTGGTGACACCGCCGGGGTAGCGGCAGGCCATGCCGACGATCGCCACTGGCTCGTCCGCCGCGTGCCCGGTCCCCGGCACCACGGCGCCGGGAGCTTCCGCGGCGTCGGCGCCGAGGAGTTCCGTCCTCAGATATCTCACCAGGGCGTCGGCGTCGGGATGGTCGAAGACGAGGGTGGCGGGCAGCCGCATACCGACGGCGCCGCCCAGACGGTTGCGCAGTTCGACCGCGGTCAGCGAGTCGAACCCGGCCTCACGGAAGGAGCGGCGCGGGTCAAGCACCATGTCGGCACCGTGACCGAGGACCGCGGCTACCTGTGTGCGAATCAACTCCACCAGTTCCGCGTCCTGTTCGGCTCGGCCCAGGGCGGCCAGCCGGTCGGCGAGCGAGGGCCCGGCGGTCCGGGCGGCGGCGGCCCGGCGGACGGGGGCGGGCACGAGGCCGCGCAGCAGGGTGGGTACGCCGTCGGCGCCGCGCAGGGCACGCAGGTCCAGGCCGATGGGCAGCAGCAGCCGCTCGTCGGCGGCGAACGCGGCGTCGAGCAGCCGCAGTCCCTCCTCGGTGGGCAGGGGCCGGACTCCCGCACGCGTCATGCGCTCGACGTCGGCGTCGGTGAGGTGGGCGGTCATGCCGGTGCGCTGCTCCCAGAAGCCCCAGGCCAGCGAGAGCGCCGGCAGCCCCAGGGAGCCACGGTGCGCGGCGAGGGCGTCGAGGAACGCGTTGGCGGCGGCGTATCCGGACTGTCCGGCTCCGTCGACGGTGCCGGCGGCCGAGGAGAACAGCACGAACACCGCGAGGTCCATGTCCCGGGTGAGTTCGTGCAGGTTCCAGGCTGCGTCCGCCTTGGGCCGCAGCACGGCGTCCAGGCGCTCGGGGGTCTGGTCGGTGACCAGCCCGTCGTCGAGCACGCCGGCGAGGTGCACCACGGCGGTCAAGGGATGCGCGGCGGGTACGTCGGCCAGGAGTGCGGCCAGGTCGTCGCGCTCGGCGGCGTCGCAGCGGGCGACGACGACCTTGACGCCCGACTCGGCGAGGTCGGCGAAGTCGTCCGCCGAGGTGCCGCTGCGCCCGGCCAGGACCAGACGGCGCACGCCGTGTCCGGTGGCGAGGTGCCGGGCGACCACGGCGCCGAGCACGCCGGTTCCGCCGGTGATCAGTACGGTGCCGTCGGGATCGAGCGTGGCGGCGCTCCCGCGTACGTCGGCGCGGGCCAGTCGGGGCACCCGGACGGTGTCACCCCGCAGGGCCAGTTGCGGCTCGCCGCTCGCGGCGGCGGCGCGCACGGCGGCGGCGATCCGATCGTCGTCCGCCGTCCCGGGGGCGGTGTCCACGAGGACGATGCGGTCGGGGTGTTCGCCCTGGGCGGCGCGGACGAGGCCCCAGACGGCGGCGCCCGCCAGGTCGACGGGGGCCTCCTCACCGGTGGTGACCGCGCCGCAGGTGAGGACCAGCAGGCGGGCCTCGGCGGTCCGTTCGTCCGCCAGCCAGTCCTTCAGGGCGGTCAGGACCAGTCCGGTCGCCTCGCGCACCGATGCCGCCGGGTCTTCGCCGCCGGCCACCGGCAGGACCACCCAGCCGGGCAGCGGTGCGAGCTCGGCCGTGCCGCCCTTTGCCAGGACGGTGTGCGCGGGGGCCGCGGCATCCGGTACGGGCACAACGGGCCAGTCCAGCCGGTACAGGTCGTCGGCGCGGACCTGGGAGGCCAGTGCCCCGCCGTCGGCCGGGCGGGAGACCAGGGCCTCGACGGCGGCGACCGGAGCGCCGGTGGGGTCGGCCAGCTCCAGGGAGAGCGTGTCGCCGCCGCGGAGGCGGACCCGCAGGGCGGTGGCCCCGGCCGCGTACAGCGACACACCGGTCCAGGCGAAGGGCAGCCGGGCCGTCTCCTGGCCGTGCGCGCCGAGGCCGTCGGCGTGCAGGGCGGCGTCGAAGAGGGCCGGGTGCAGACCGAAGCCTTCCGCCTCGGCGGGCAGTTCGACCTCGGCGTACGTCTCGTCGCCGCGCCGCCAGACCGCGCGCAGGCCCTGGAAGGCCGGACCGTAGTCGTAACCGAGGGCCGCCAGTTCGGTGTAGGCGTCGTTCACCGGGACCGGCTCGGCGCCGGGGGGCGGCCAGGCCGCGAGATCGAAGGCGGGCGGCGCGGACTGCGGTGCGAGGAGACCCGAGGCGTTCTGGGTCCAGGCGGCCTCGTCGGCGCTCTCGGGACGGGAGTGGACGGTCACCGCGCGGTGCCCCTGGCCGTCGGCGGCGGCCACGTGGAGCTGGAGCTGGACGGCGCCCCGCTCGGGCAGCAACAGAGGTGCCTGCAGGGTGAGTTCGGTGACGTGCCCGCAGCCGAGGTCGTGGCCGGCGCTCAGCGCAAGCTCGACCAGTGCGGTGCCGGGCAGCAGGGTGGTGCCGGAGACCGCGTGGTCGGCCAGCCAGGGCGTGGTGGACAGCGAGAGCCGGCCGGTGAACAGCGTGCCGCCGCCGGCGACCGGGACGGCCGCGCCCAGCAGCGGGTGACCGGTGCCCCGGAGGCCTGCGGCGGTGACGTCGCCGGCGGCCGCCGACCGGCCGAGCCAGTAGCGCTCACGCTGGAAGGCGTAGGTGGGCAGGTCCGCGGTCCGCACCGGCATCCCGGCGAACACCGGAGACCAGTCGACCGGGACGCCGGCCACGTACGCCTCGCCCAGCGAGGTGAGGAGCCGTTCGGCACCTCCGTCGTCACGGCGCAGTGAGCCGAGACCGGTGACGGCCGCGTCGGCCGCGTCGGCGGTCTCCTCGATGCTGTTGAGCAGGACCGGATGCGGACTGCACTCGACGAACACCCCGTAGCCTGCGGCCAGCAGGGTCCGGGTGGTCGGCTCGAACAGGACGCTCCGGCGCAGGTTGGTGTACCAGTAACCGGCGTCCAGCGTGGTGGTGTCCAGCACGCTGTCGGTGACGGTGGAGTAGAAGGGCACGTCGGCGGGACGCGCCCGTACGTCCGCGAGGTCGGTGAGGAGCCGTTCGCGGATCGACTCGACGTGGGCGCAGTGCGAGGCGTAGTCCACGGGCAGCCGTTTGGCGCGTCCGCCGTCCGCGACGATCGTCTCGCGCAGGGCGTCGAGGGCGTCCGTGTCCCCGGAGAGCACCACGGAGGAGGCGCCGTTGACCGCGGCCACGGCGACCCGCCCGTCGTGGGCGGCGACGAGTTCGCGTGCCCTCGACTCGGGCAGGGCCACCGACATCATGCCGCCCTGGCCGGAGAGCGCCTCGGCGATCGCCTGGCTGCGCAGGGCCACGACGCGGGCTCCGTCGGAGAGACTGAGCGCGCCGGCCACGCAGGCGGCGGCGATCTCCCCCTGGGAGTGGCCGATGACGGCGGCGGGACGCACACCGTGCGCACGCCACACCTCGGCCAGGGACACCATGATCGCCCACAGCGCCGGCTGCACGACGTCCACCCGTTCCAGCGGGCGGCGTTCGCGCACGGTCCCGAGGAGATCCCAGTCGGTGAAGGGCGCGAGGGCCTCGGCGCAGTCGGCCATGGTGGCGGCGAACACCGGGGAGGCGTCCAGCAGGTCGGCGGCCATACCCGCCCACTGGGAGCCCTGTCCGGGGAAGACGAACGCGATGCGGGACTCCCCCGCCGGTGCGCCGCGCACCACGCCGGACGCCGGGTCGCTCTCGGCCAGGGCGGTGAGGCCGGCGGTCACCGCGGCCAGGTCCGCGCCGACCACGACGGCCCGCCGGTCCAGGGCGGCGCGGGTGGTGGCCAGGGTGTGGGCGACGTCGGGCACCGGATCGGTGCCGGCCTCCAGGTGGTCCAGGAGGCGGCGCGCCTGCGCGGCCAGTCCCGGCTCGTCACGGGCGGACAGCACCAGGGGGAGGGGGCGGTCCCAGACCGGTTCCTCGTCGCGCGGCTCGGGGTCGGGGGCCGCCTCGACGATGACGTGGGCATTGGTGCCGCTGATCCCGAAGGAGGACACGGCGGCGCGGCGGAGCTCTCCGGGGGCGGGCCACTCACGTGGCTCGGCGAGCAGTTCGACGGCACCGGCCTCCCAGTCGACCTGGGTGGTGGGCCGTCCGGCGTGAAGGGTACGGGGCAGCCGGCCGTGGCGCATGGCCATCACCATCTTGATGACTCCGGCGACTCCGGCGGCGGCCTGGGTGTGCCCGATGTTGGACTTCACCGAGCCCAGCCACAACGGCTCCTCGCGGTCCTGGCCGTAGGTGGCCAGGAGAGCCTGGGCCTCGATCGGGTCACCGAGCGGGGTGCCGGTGCCGTGTGCCTCCACGGCATGGACCTGGCGGGGTTCCAGGCGGGCGTCGGCGAGGGCGGCGCGGATGACGCGTTGCTGGGAGGGGCCGTTGGGAGCGGTCAGGCCGTTGGAGGCGCCGTCCTGGTTGACGGCGGTGCCCCGTACGACGGCGAGCACGCGGTGGCCGTTGCGTCGGGCGTCGCTCAGCCGTTCCAGGAGCAGCATCCCCACGCCCTCGCCCCAGCCGGTGCCGTCCGCGCCCTCCGCGAACGACTTGCAGCGGCCGTCCAGGGCGAGGCCTCGCTGGCGGGAGAAGTCGATGAAGGTGTCGGGGGTGGACATGACGGTCACGCCGCCGGCCAGGGCGAGGCCGCACTCACCGGTGCGCAAAGCCTGCACGGCCAGGTGGAGGGCGACCAGCGAGGAGGAGCAGGCGGTGTCGATGGTGACGGCCGGGCCCTCCAGCCCGAGGGTGTAGGACACGCGGCCGGAGGCGACGCTGCCGAGGTTGCCGTTGCCGAGGTAACCCTCGACGCCTTCGGGAACATCCGTGAGCCAGCTGCCGTAGTCGTGGTACATGACGCCGGCGTAGATGCCGGTGCGGCTGCCGCGCAGGGTGTGCGGGTCGATGCCGGCGCGTTCGAACGCCTCCCAGGCGGTCTCCAGCAGCAACCGCTGCTGCGGGTCCATGGCGACGGCCTCGCGCGGGCTGATGCCGAAGAACCCCGGGTCGAACCGCGGTGCGTCGTGGAGGAATCCGCCCTCTCGCACATGGGTGCGGCCCGGCGCGTCGGGGTCGGGGTCGTAGATCGCGTCGACGTCCCAGTCCCGGTCCGCGGGGAAGTCACCCACGGCGTCCACTCCGGCGTCGACCAGCTGCCACAGCTGTTCGGGCGTGCTGACGCCGCCGGGGTAGCGGCAGCTCATGGCGACGACGGCGACGGGCTCGTGCGCCGCTTCGGAGATCCGGTCGTTGTTCCGGCGCAGCCGCTCGTTCTCGAGCATGGCCTCGCGCAGCGCCTCGACGATCTGCTCGACAGATGTGTCCACGGTCGGTGTCGCTCCCTGCTGACTCGGCGGCGCTGATGATGCGGTGAAGGTGGAGATGCGGTCGTGGTGCGCCGGAAGCGGATCGCCGGTGCCGGACGCGGCGCGGCGTCCGGCACCGGGGCGGGTCACTCGGGGGTGCTGCGGTTCAGGGCGGCCCGCACCAGGTCCGCCACGCCCATGGACTTGATGTCCATGGGCTGCTCGGCGGCGGCCTCGGCCGGTGCGGACCCGGACAGTCTCAGCAGTCCGTCGAGCAGTCCCGCCTCGCGGATCCTCGCGACCGGGATGCGGGCGATGAGGTTCCGCACCTCGTCGTCGGCCCGCGGGTCGGCGGGCTCCTGGGCGGCGTCCGGGGCGAACCGTTCGAGCAGGTGGTCCGCCAGGGCCGACGGGGTGGCGTAGTCGAAGATGAGGGTGGAGGGCAGACGCAGCCCGCTGACGGCGTTGAGCCGGTTGCGCAGTTCGACGGCGGCGAGCGAGTCGAAGCCCAGCTCGGTGAAGGCGCGCCGGGGGTCGACGGCCGCGGGTCCGTCGTGGCCGAGCACGGCGGCGACCTCGGTGCGGACCGCTTCGAGCACCGTGTGCCCGTGGTCGGCCTCCGGCAGCCCGGCCAGGCGCTCGCCGAGTGTGCGGGTCCGGTCGTCCTGCGCCGCGCGGGCGGTGACACCGGCCAGGGTGCGCAGCACGGCGGGTACGTCGTCACCGCGGCGGCGCAGCGCGGCGGTGTCCAGCCGGACCGGCACCAGGGCGGGGAGCCCGGACTCCAGGGCCGCGTCGAACAGTTCCAGCCCTTCGGCCGGGTCGAGCGCGCCGATGCCGGACCGTTCGATGCGCTGCACGTCGTCCCGGTCGAGGCCGGCTCCCATGCCGCTGCCGGCCCAGAGTCCCCAGGCGAGCGAGGTCGCCGGGAGGTTCCGGTCGGCGCGGTGGGCCGCCAGGGCGTCGAGGAAGACGTTGGCGGCGGCGTAGTTGCCCTGGCCCGTGGCGTCGATGGTGCCGGCGGCCGAGGAGAACAGCACGAAGTGGGAGAGGTCCCGGTCGAGGGTGAGCTGGTGCAGGTGCCAGGCGGCGTCCGCCTTGGGCCGGAGCACGGTGTCCAGGCGCTCGGGGGTGAGGGAGAGGACCAGCCCGTCGTCGAGCACGCCGGCGGTGTGCACGACGCTGTCGACGGGGTGGGCGGTGAGCAGGGCGGCGAGTGCGGCCCGGTCGGCGACGTCGCAGGCGACGAGGTCGGTGCGGGCGCCCAGGGCGGCCAGTTCCTGCGCCAGTTCGGCGGCGCCGGGGGCGTCGGGCCCCCGGCGGCCGGCGAGGACGAGGCGGGTGACGCCGTGCCGGGTGACGAGGTGGCGGGCCACGAGGGCGCCGAGCCCTCCGGTGCCGCCGGTGACCAGGACGGTGCCCCAGGGGCGGCGGGTGCGCGGGGCGTCCGGTTCCGCGGCGCGGGTCAGGCGCGGTGCGTGGGCCCGGCCGTCCCGCCACAGCACCTCCGGCTCACCGGAGTCGAGGACGGCGGCCAGCGCGGCGCGGTCGGGCAGGGAGCTGTCGGGCCCGGTCCGGCCGACGAGGACGATCCGGCCCGGGTCCTCGGCCTGGGCGGCCCGTACGAGTCCGTGCACGGCGGCGTCGACGAGGGTGCCGGCGGTGAGGACCAGCAGCACCGAGCCGGCCCACCGCTCGTCGCCCAGCCACTCCTGGACGGTCGCGAGGGTCGCGTCCAGCGTGCTGCGCACCGCCCCCGGCACCTGCTCCGCGTCGTGGTGCGGGGCCTGTACCGGGAGGACGACGACATCGGGCGCGGGGCCGTCGACCGCGGCCAGTCCGGGGTGGGCGGGGGCGCCGAGACCGGCGTCGTCCGGGCCGAGCACGGCCCAGGTGCGGCGCTCGGGGCGCCCTGCGGCGTCCGGCAGCGGTTCGCCCTCGGTGACGTAGAGGGAACGCACACGTCCGGTGAGCCGGTCGGCGTCGACGGGGCGGGTGACGTAGGACTCGACGGTGGCCAGCGGCCTGCCCTCGGTGTCCGTCAGCTCGATCCGGGTGCCCTCCTGCCGCGGGGTGACCCGGACGCGTGCGGTGAGCGCACCCCGGCCGTGCGCGGTGACCCCTGTCCAGGCGAAGGGGAGGGCGATCGTGCCGGCGGGCGTGTCGTCGCCGGAGTCCTCCCCGGCGAGGGACGTGGTGTGCAGGGCGGAGTCCAGCAGTGCGGGGTGCAGGGTGTGCCGGGCGGCGTCCTGCCGTGCGTCGGCGGGCAGCTCCAGCTCGGCCAGGACGGTGTCGCCGAGCCGCCAGGCGGTTCGTAGGCCGCGGAAGACGGGCCCGTAGTCGTAGCCCTCGCCGTGCAGACGGGGGTAGAGGCCGGCGGTGTCGATCGGGACGGCGCCCGGTGGCGGCCAGACACCGTCCGGTGCCGTCTCCGTGCCGGTGAGGGCGCCGGCGGCGGTGAGGGTGCCCGTCGCGTGCCGCGTCCAGTCCTCGTCCTCGGGTGCGTTCCCGGGCCGGGAGTGGATCTCCACGGAGCCGTCGGGCCGCGCGGCGACCTGGAGATGCACGGCCCCGTCCCCGGGGAGCGCCAGCGGGGCCTGGAGGGTGAGTTCCTCCAGGACGGGCCGGCCGGTCAGCCGGCCGGCGTGCAGGGCGAGGTCGACCAGGGCGGCGCCCGGTACCAGCACCGATCCGAGGACGGCGTGCTGGGTGAGTACCGGGTGGGTGGCGGTGGAGATCCGTCCGGTGAGCAGCGTGCCGCCGTCACCGGGCAGGTCCAGCCGGGCGCTGACGAACGGGTGGTCGGCGGTAGCGAGCCCGTGCCCGGCGGCGTCGCCCCGGGCGGCGGTCGTCGGCAGCCAGTAGGGGCGGTGCTCGAAGGCGTAGGTGGGGAGTTCGGTGCGGCGGCCCGCGTAACCGTCGTACAGGACCGGCCAGTCGACGTCCGTGCCCCGGGTGTGCACGGCGGCCAGCGCGGCGAGCAGGCCGGGGACCTGGGCGGTGTCCTTGCGGGCCGTGGGGACGAACGCGGTGCCCTCGGCGTCGGGGAGGCAGTCCGGTCCCATGGCCGTCAGGACGGGTGCGGCGCCCAGTTCGAGGAAGGTGTCGACGCCCTGCGCGGCCAGCGTCCCGACGGCGTCAGCGAAGCGCACGGTCTGCCGTACGTGCCGCACCCAGTAGTCGGCGGAGCCGAGTTCGGCGGCCGTCGCCTGGGCGCCGGTGAGGGTGGAGACGATCGGCAGGGCCGGTTCCGCGGCCGGGAGCGCCGCCATGACCTGGCGGAACTCCTCCAGCATGGGCTCCATGCGAGGGGAGTGGAAGGCGTGCGAGACGCGCAGCCGCCGGGTGGTGGCGAAGCGCGCGGCGACGGCGGTGACGGCGTCCTCCTCGCCGGAGACGACCACGGCGCGCGGGCCGTTGACCGCGGCGATGCCGCACCGTTCGTCAAGCAGCGGCCTCACCTCCTCCTCCGAGGCCTGTACGGCGATCATCGCGCCGCCCGTGGGCAGCGCCTGCATGAGCCGCCCGCGTGCGGCGACGGCGGTCACGGCGTCCTGGAGTGACCAGACCCCGGCGACGTGCGCGGCGGCGAACTCGCCGACGGAGTGACCGGCCAGCCAGGCGGGCCGCACCCCGAAGGACTCCAGCAGGCGGTGGAGGGCGACCTGAGTGGTGAAGAGGGCGGCCTGTGTGTAGGCGGTCCGCTCCAGGATGTCGGGGTGGTCGCCGAGGACCACCTCGGCGAGCGGCCGTTCCAGGTGTTTGGCGAAGAGTTCGGCGACGCGGTCGAAGTGTTCGGCGTAGACCGGGTAGCCGTCGTACCAGTCGCGGCCCATGCCGGGCCGCTGGGCGCCCTGCCCGGAGAACAGGTGGGCGAGGGTTCCGTCGGTGGCGGCACCGGTGACGAGCAGGCCGGGCGCCTCGTGGCCCCGGGCCAGGGCGTCCAGTGCTTCCGCGGTCCGCGCCTCGTCGGTGGCGAGGACGACGGCGCGGTGCGGATGGGTGGTGCGGGTGGTGGCGAGGGCCAGGCCGAGGTCCGCGGGTGCGACGCCGGTCAGGTCGCGCAGCCGGGCGGCCTGGCCGCGCAGTGCCCCGGGCGAGCGCGCGGAGACCGCGAGGGCGGGCACGGGCGGCACGGTGGCCGGGTCGGGCTCCGCGGTCTCCGGCTCCCCGGCGGTGAACTCCTCCAGGATGACGTGGGCGTTGGTCCCGCTGATCCCGAAGGAGGAGACACCGGCGCGGCGCGGCCGGTCCGGCGCGGGCCAGGGCCGCTCGTCGGTGAGCAGCCGCACCGCGCCCGCCGTCCAGTCCACCTGGGGCGAGGGCGCGTCGACGTGGAGGGTGCGCGGCAGGGTGGTGTGCCGCATCGCCATGACCATCTTGATGATGCCGGCGACTCCGGCGGCGGCCTGGGTGTGCCCCATGTTGGACTTGACGGAGCCCAGCCACAGCGGCTCGTCGTCCGGGCGCTCCTGTCCATAGGTGGCCAGCAGCGCCTGAGCCTCGATCGGGTCGCCGAGGGTCGTACCGGTGCCGTGCGCCTCGACCACGTCGACGTCGGCGGTGGTGAGCCCGGCGGCGCTCAGCGCGGCGCGGATGACACGCTGCTGGGAGGGACCGTTGGGAGCGGTCAGGCCGTTGGAGGCGCCGTCGGAGTTGACGGCGGAGCCGCGCACCGTGGCCAGCACCCGGTGGCCGTTGCGGCGGGCGTCGGAGAGGCGTTCGACGACGAGCATGCCGACGCCCTCGCCCCAGCCGGTGCCGTCCGCCGCCGCGGCGAACGACTTGCAGCGGCCGTCGGCGGCCAGGCCGCGCTGCCGGGCGAAGTCGACGAAGGTGTCCGGGGTCGACATGACGGTGACGCCGCCGACCAGCGCGAGGTCGCACTCGCCCTGTCGGAGGGCCTGCGCGGCCAGGTGCAGGGTGACCAGCGAGGAGGAGCAGGCGGTGTCGACGGTGACGGCCGGTCCCTCCAGTCCGAGGGCGTAGGCGACACGGCCGGAGACGACGCTGCCGAGGCTGCCGTTGCCGAGGTAGGCGGCGAGGTCGTCGGGGACCTCGGTCAGCCAGGTGCCGTAGTCGTGGTACATGACGCCCGCGAAGACACCGGTGCGTGAGCCGCGCAGGGCCGCCGGGTCGATGGCGGAGCGCTCCAGCGCCTCCCAGGAGACCTCCAGCAGCAGCCGCTGCTGCGGATCCATGGCGGTGGCCTCGCGCGGACCTATGCCGAAGAAGCCGGGGTCGAAGTCGGCCGCGTCGTAGAGGAAGGCGCCCTCGCGGGTGTAGGTGCGGCCGGGGGTGCCGGGCTCGGGGTCGTACAGCGTGTCCGTGTCCCAGCCCCGGTCGGCGGGGAAGTCGCCGACCGTGTCGACGCCATCGGCGACAAGGCGCCACAGGTCCTCCGGGGAGCGGACGCCACCGGGGTAGCGGCAGCCCATGCCGACGATGACGACGGGGTCGTCGCTGTCGGCGGGGCGCGGTCCGGGGGCGGGTTCGCCGGCCGGCCGCGAGGTCCCGAAGAGGGCGTCCCGGACGTGGTCGGCGAGGGCGCGCGAGGTGGGGTGGTCGAAGACGAGGGTGGCCGGCAGCCGCAGTCCGGTGACGGTGTTGAGCCGGTTGCGCAGTTCGACGGCGGCCAGGGAGTCGAATCCCAGCTCGGTGAAGGCCCGCCCGGGGTCGACGGCGGACGGGGAGTCGTGCCGCAGGACCGCGGCCACCTCGGTGCGGACCAGGTCCAGCAGGGCGCGTTCCCGGTCGGCGGCGGGCAGTTGCGCCAGTCCGCGCTCCTGGTGGGGCGCCGTGTGGGCGGCGGCCCGGCGGGTGACGGGGCGGACGAGGCCGCTCAGCAGCGGTGGCGGGCCGCCGGGCCGCCGGCGTACGGCTGCGGCGTCGATCTCCACGGGGACGAGGTGGGGGCTGCCGGAACGGATCGCGGCGTCGAAGAGCCGCAGAGAGTGTCCGGCGGACAGCCCGGGGACCCCGTACGCGGCGACGCGCTCCAGGGCCGCGGCGTCCAGTGCGGCGCCCATGCCGGTGCCGGTGGCCCAGAGGCTCCAGGCGAGGGCGGTGGCGGGCAGTCCGTGCGCCGCGCGGTGGGCGGCGAGGGCGTCCAGGTAGGCGTTGGCGGCGGCGTAGTTGCCCTGGCCCGGTCCGTCGAGGACGGCGGCGAGCGAGGAGAACAGCACGAAGTGGGACAGGTCCCGGTCGAGGGTGAGTTCGTGCAGGTGCCAGGCGCCGTCGACCTTGGCGTGGAAGACCTCGTCGACCATGTCGTCGGTGAGGCTCTCGACGATGCCGTCGCGCACGGTGCCCGCGGCGTGGACGACGGAGTCGACCGGGTGCCGGGCCAGCAGGTCGCGCAGCGCCTCCCGGTCGCCGACGTCGCAGGCGGCGACGGTCACCTCGGCGCCCAGCGAGGTCAGTTCGGCGTGCAGTTCGGGGGCGTGTCCCCGGCGGCCCACCAGAACCAGACGGGTGACACCGTGGGCGCGCACCAGGTGCTGGGCGAGCAGAGCGCCGAGACCGCCGGTGCCGCCGGTGATCAGGACGGTGCCCCACTCGGCCGTCGGCCGGGGTGTGGCAGCCGGCTCGGCGGCCAGCCGGGGCACGGCGAACCGGCCTCCGCTGAGGGAGAGTTCGGGCTCCCCGGTGGCGAGCGCCTGGCGCAGCTCCGCCTCGGAGGGCAGGCCGTCGTGCTCGACGAGGACGTAACGGCCCGGGTTCTCGGCCTGTGCCGAGCGGAACAGACCGCGTACGGCCGCGTGGGCGGGGCCGGCGGGCGGGGTGACGAGGACGAGGCGGGTTCCGGATGCCCGTTCGTCCGACTGCCAGGTCTGCAGCAGGCGCAGGGTGCGAAGGACGTGGGCGCGGGCCTCGGTGGCCTCGGCTCCTGCGGGGCCGGCCGGGCGGTACACCACGGCGTCCGCGGCGGGGGCGTCGAGCAGCGCGTCCACGGCACGGGCGAGCGCGTCCCCGGCCGGACCGTCGTCGGACGGGCCGGCCGGGTGGGCTCCGTCGAGGACGGCGGTGCGCAGGGGCTCGGTGGCCGCCGGCCGGGGGTGCGGCGACCACTGCACGGCGTACAGGACGTCCTCGTCGGGCACGGGCAGGGAGGTCATGGCCTCGACGTCTGCCACGGGGGCACCGGTGGTGTCGGACAGGTGCAGGCCTATGGTGTCGCCGTCGCCACGGGTGATGCGTACGCGCAGGGCCGAGGCGCCGGTGGCGTGCAGGCGTACACCGGTCCAGGCGAACGGCAGCAGTACCTCGCCGCGCGGCGGGGCGTCGAGGTCGGCGGCGTGCAGCGCGGCGTCCAGCAGCGCGGGGTGGAGTCCGAAGCGCGCGGCGTCCCCCGCGGCCTCCCCGGACAGGGCGACCTCGGCGATGACGTCCTGGCCGTGCCGCCAGGCGGCACGCAGGCCCTGGAAGGCTTGGCCGTAGGCGTAACCCTGGTCGGCGAGGTGCGCGTAGACCTCCGTGGTGTCCAGGGGTACGGCGTCCGGCGGCGGCCAGGCCCCCGGCTCGGCGGGGGCGGCCGGCTCGGCGGGGGCGGCGTCGGTGAGCAGGCCGGCCGCGTGCCGGGTCCAGGGCGCGTCCTCGTCGGCGCGCGAGTGGACGGTGACGGTGCGGCGGCCGGAGTCGTCGGGTTCCCCGACGGCCACCTGGACGGCGACGTGCTCGTCCGCGGCGAGCACCAGCGGGGCGCCGAGGGTGAGTTCCTCCAGCTCGGTGGCGCCGACGTGGTCGCCTGCCCGCAGGGCGAGTTCGACGAAGGCGGTGCCGGGCATCAGTACGCGCCCGGCGATCACGTGGTCCGCGAGCCAGGGGTGCGTGCGGGTGGAGAGGCGTCCGGTCAGGACGACGCCCTCCGCGCCGACCGCGACCACGGCTGCCAGCAGCGGGTGTCCGGCCGCGATCTGCCCCAGGCCGGCCGCGTCGGCGGGGGTGCCCGGCTCCAGCCAGAAGCGGCGCCGCTGGAAGGGGTAGCCGGGCAGTTCGACGCGGCGGGCGTCCCGGCCGGCGTGGTGTCGGGCCCAGTCGACGGGAACGCCGCGGGCGTGGGCCGTGGCGAGCGCGGTGACGGCCTCGCGGGCCTCGGGCCGATCGCGCCGAAGCACCGGCAGGAAGGCTGTGCCGGGAGCGTCCGCGCAGTCCGGTCCCATGGCGGTGAGCACCGCGTCCGGGCCGATCTCCAGGAAGGTCCGGACTCCGGCGTCGGAGAGCCACCGCACGGCGTCGTGGAAGCGGACCCGGGCGCGGACGTGTGCCACCCAGTACTCGGGATCGCACAGTTCGCGGCCGACGGGGGCGCCGGTCACGGTCGAGACGACCGGCACGGTGGGTTCGGTGTAGTCCAGTACCCGCGCCACCCGGCGGAACTCGTCCAGCATCGGTTCCATCAGCGGCGAGTGGAAGGCGTGGCTGACGCGAAGGCGCTTGGTGTCGTGCCCGCGGGCGGCGAGTTCACCGGCGATGCGCTCGACGTCGTCCAGGTCGCCGGAGATCACGACGGAGGCCGGGCCGTTCACGGCCGCGATGCCCGTGCGCTCGGTGAGCAGCGGCGCGACATCGCTCTCGCCGGCGCGGACAGCGACCATGGCGCCGCCTTCGGGCAGCGCCTGCATGAGCCGGCCTCTCGCGGCCACCAGGATGGTGGCGTCCTGCAGGGTGAGGACCCCGGCCACGTGCGCGGCGGCGATCTCGCCGACGGAGTGACCGGCCAGGTGATCGGGGCGCATCCCCCAGCTCTCCAGCAGGCGGTGGAGGGCGACTTCGACGGCGAACAGGGCCGGCTGCGCGTACTCGGTGCGGTGCAGGAGCTCCGCGTCGGGTGTGTCCGGACCGGCGAACAGGACGCTCTTGAGGGGCTTGGGGAGCTGGAGGTCGAAGTGGGCGCAGACGTCGTCGAGGGCGTCGGCGAACGCGGGGTACGCGTCGGCCAGTTCGCGGCCCATGCCGGGGCGCTGACTGCCCTGCCCGGTGAACAGGAAGCCGAGCTCGCCGCCCGTCCGCCCGGTTGCCGGGGTGCTGCCCGAGGCCACGGCGGTGAGCGCCGCCCGCAGTTCGGCGCGGTCGGCGGCGACGAGGACGGCCCGGTCGGGCAGGGCGGCGCGGGTGGTGGCCAGGGCGTGGGCGAGGACGGCCGGTTCCGTGGTGCCGGCCAGTGGCAGCAGGTCGGCGGCACGGGCCCGCAGGGCGGCCCCGCCACGGGCGGACAGCGGGAAGACGAGCGGGACCTGGACACCGTCGGGGGCGTTCCCCGCATCGCTCCCGTGGGTGAGGTGCGCCGCCTCCGGGTCCGGGGCCCGGACACCGGCCGGGTCCTCGGCGTGGTCCTCGGGGCCCGGCTGCTCCAGGATGACGTGGGCGTTGGTGCCGCTCACGCCGAAGGAGGAGACACCCGCCCGGCGGGGGCGGCCGGTCCGGGGCCAGGGCCTCGGCTCGGTGACCAGTTCCACGCTGCCGGACGCCCAGGCGGCGTGCGGAGTGGGGGCGTCGACGTGCAGGGTCGCCGGGACCTGACCGTGCCGCATGGCGAGGACGGTCTTGATCACGCCGGCCACGCCCGCGGCGGCCTGGGTGTGGCCCAGGTTCGACTTGACCGAGCCGAGCAGCAGCGGGGCTCCGGCCGGGCGGCCCTGCCCGTAGGTGGCCAGGAGCGCGGTCGCCTCGATGGGGTCGCCGAGGCGGGTGCCCGTGCCGTGTGCCTCCACCACGTCGACGTCGGCGGGTCCGAGTCCGGCGACGGCCAGCGCCCGGCGGATCAGCCGTTGCTGCGCGGTGCCGTTGGGGGCGGTGAGCCCGTTGGAGGCACCGTCCTGGTTGACGGCGGAGGACCGTACGACGGCAAGCACCTGGTGGCCGTTGCGGCGGGCGTCGGAGAGCCGTTCCAGGACGAGGACGCCGACGCCCTCGGCGAAGCCCGTACCGTCCGCGGCGGCGGCGAAGGCCTTGCAGCGGCCGTCCGCGGACAGACCGCGCTGCCTGCTGAACGCGGTGAAGACGCCGGGCCCGCCCATCACGGCGACCCCGCCGGCCAGCGCCAGTGACGACTCGCCCTGCAGGAGCGAGCGGCAGGCCAGGTGGATGGCGACCAGGGAGGCGGAGCAGGCGGTGTCGACGGTGACGGCCGGTCCCTCGGTGCCCAGCACGTAGGCGACGCGGCCCGAGATGACGCTGGAGGCGTTGCCGGCCAGCAGATGGGCGTCGAGTCCGTCCGGCGCGTCGTGCAGGCGCGGACCGTACTCCTGGACCTCGGCCCCGAAGAACATGCCGGCCGCGGTGCGGCGCAGGGCGGTGGGGTCGATGCCGGCGTCCTCCAGGGCCAGCCAGGAGGTCTCCAGGACCAGTCGCTGCTGCGGGTCCATGGCCATCGACTCGCGCGGGCTGATGCCGAAGAACTCGGCGTCGAACTCGGTTGCCGTGTCGAGGAATCCGCCGGTGCGGGCGTAGGTGCTGCCGGGGACGTCCGGGTCCTCGTCGAACAGCTGCTTCAGGTCCCAGCCCCGGTCCCGGGGGAAGTCCGAGAGCACTTCGCCACCGTCGGTCAGCAGGCGCCAGAGGTCGGCCGGGGTCTCGATGCCCCCGGGGAAGCGGCAGCCGATGCCGACGATCGCCACGGGTTCGTCGGTGTGGCCGTCACCGGCCGGCTCCGGCGGGGCCCCGTCGGCGGCACCGTCCCCGGCCAGCAGCCGGTCGGCCAGATCGCGCACGGTGGGGCAGTCGTAGGCGAGGCCGACCGGCAGGTCGAGGCCGGTCCGCTCGGTCAGCCTCCGGTGCAGGTCGACGGCCGCGAGCGAGTCGAGCCCTTGTTCCGCGAGCGGTACGGACGGGTCCAGGGTCTGCGAGGTGCCCGGCCTGGCCGCCTCGACCGCCTCGGTCACGGCGGTGCGCACCAGATCCGTCACGAGTCTGCGGTGCTGCGTCGGTGCGGCCTCGGCGAGCAGTCGTGCCAGGGCTGATTCGGATCCGTGCCCGTTCATCCACGCATCTCCACTTTCGACCGACACCGTTTTTCCACCTTTTTTTCTCACGGTAATGACGATCCCTGGAGGCCCACACCCTTAGGCACCCCTAGGAACCGGTCCTGACTGAATACCCGGCTTACGGAAAGGCGTTGTGGTCGTCGAACGAACGCCGGACGTAGGACAGGGAGGCGAGCAGCTCCGCGGAGGTGACGGTGTGGGCCGGGCGCGCGTCGACGGCACCGGACAGCGGCATCTTTCCCACGTCGGACCAGCACAGCCGGCCGTCCTCGGCGATATAGCTCCGGCTCAGTCCGGCATTGTCGGGATGCAGGCAGTAGGGCACGTCGAGCCGGCCCTCCGAGAACGCCTTCAACAGGGCGGTGCCGAGGTCGTCGTCCAGGTTCAGCACCGCGTCGACCAGCGCGTACGCCTCGGCGTACGTCTCCGTCCCGGTGCCCTCCAAGGGGTCCCGGGCGGTGTGCGCGGCGACCGCGGACGCGTATTCCAGGGCGGACACGTTCTCCGCCACCGACGGAATACGCCGGGATTCCGCGACGGTTTTCACGATGAGACGCTCGGAGCCGCTCCCGACGGCCAGTTCGGCGGCCTGGGCGAGCAGCCGGCGGGCACCGTACTCGGTTTCCGGGAACAATCCCATGTAGGCGTAGACGACCACGTGCCATTCGGCGTCCGAAAGGAACCGCGTGCACAGACTGCGTAACGCCGCGACCGCTTCGGAGTCCTGACGCCGATTCGTCTGCTGGGCGTAACTCACCGAAATGCTCCGGATGCCGTGCCGGCGGAAGAACAGCGCCTCGAGCACGCTCACCGCGACGAGCAGGCCGGGCGGGCAGAGCTGGCCGAGCACGCATCCCCCGAAGGTCTCCAGGTGCGGTTCGACGCCGGTTTCCCGGAGCGTGGCGAAGTGTTCGCAGGATTCCGTCCAGTGGGCGACGGACTCGCGCAACGGGACTCTGCCGTACGGGAGGCAGTAGGAGACGGGCCCGCCCTCCGAGGCGTCGAGCCCCACGGCCGTCAGTGCCCGGAAGATGTGCTGGGGCGCCGCCGAGCCGTGCCGCACCTGCACCGGGAACTCCGGCCCGTGGATGCCGTCCAGGACCCGTCGCGTGGTGGCCGTTTCATGGCTCACCAGTGGATAGCCGTTGAGGTCGACCCCTTCGAGGACGGCGAGTTGCGCCGACTCCAGGTCGCCGACCCGCGTGTAGCTGTCCAGGGTGAGAGTGCCGACGGTCGTCGCGTCGGCGTTCCGGGTGGCGAGCAGCCCGGCGCGCATGCGCTGCGGGCTGCTCATTCCCATCCGGGGCTGCACCACCAGCCGGCCGGCGTCGTGGGCCCGGCGCACGAACGCGCCGAATCCGGCACCGGTCACACCAGGGCTCGCTGGGGCAGGGCGTCGAGCATCCGGCGGAAGGCCGCGATGCCGTCGGCCGACTCCTCGAACACCTCGTCGTAGCCGGCCGCGCGCAGTGCGGCCGCCTCCTCGTCGCCGCAGGGCCCGGCGATGCCGAGCTTGCCGCCGATGACGACGGACACGGCGCCGAGGCCGGGGTGCTCACGCAGCCGGGTGACGGTGCGCATGCCGTCGTGGTAGCCGTGTCCGTTGACGCTGCTGATCACGATCAGTGCGGGGTCGTGCGCGAGGGCCTCGCCGATCAGCAGGTCCTCGGGGACGCAGGGGCCGAGGTTGACGACGCGGTGGCCGTGCTCCTCGACGAGGAGCTGGAGGTAGACCAGGTTCCAGGTGTGCGAGTCGGAGATACCGCCCGCCACGAGGACAAGCTGGTCGCCGGGGGCGGGGGTGAGGGGATGGCTCATCACAGGGCCTGTCCGTGTTCGTAGGTTCGGGTGTGCTCGATGCGGGACACGGAGACGAGGTCGTCGCCGCGGACGACGATCTCCGTGGGGGCGGGCCTGCCGAGGAACATCAGGAGGCTGGCGGTGGGCCCGTAGGAACCGGCGTTGGGAACGGTCAGCAGGTCGCCGGGGGCCGGGTCGGACAGCGGGACCTGGCGTCCGAGCAGATCGCCGGGCGTGCACAGCGGTCCGGCGAGCTGGACCGGGACTCCGTCGGTGCCGACGGACTCGTGCGGCTCGATGGAGACCGGCAGGATGCGGCCCAGGCCGGACATACCGCCGAAGGTGTTGATGCCGGCGTCGAGGACGACGTAGCGGGTGCCCCGGCTGTCCTTGACGTTGACGACGCTCGTGAGCAGGGTGCCGCTGTCGGCCACCAGATACCGTCCCGACTCGCAGGCGATGCGTGGGGCGCCGTCGCGCCAGCCCGGGAAGTGCTCGTCGAGCGACGTGGCCAGGGCCTCGCGCAGCTCGCCGTAGAGCGGCCGCCGCCCCTGGACCGCGTACGGTGCGGCGAAGCCCCCGCCGAGGTCGACGACGCGGAAGTCGACGCCCAGCTCCCACTGGAGTGCGGCGGCGGTGGCGATGGTGTGCTGGAACTCGGCGATGAGGCTCGCCTCGTCCTTGGCGTTGCTCAGCGGGAAGAAGTGCAGGCCGACCAGGGTGGTGCCGGGTACGTCGCGCAGTTCCGCGGCGAGGCCGGCCAGGGTCTCGCCGTCGAACCCGAACTGTGAGGGCACCCCGGTCATGCGGATGCTGGTGGCGGCGGCCCCGGTGGGGTTGTTGACCCGGATCAGGCAGTCGGCCGTGATGCCGAGCCGTACGGCCGTGTCGCCGACGTTCCTCAGGTCGCCGGGCGACTCCACGGAAAACGTCCGCACGCCCCGGGCCATGGCCTCGGCCAGCTCCTCGGTGGTCTTGCCGGGGCCGGTGTACAGAATCTCGGTCCCCTCGTAGCCGGCCCGCAGGACGGCGTCGAGTTCCCCCACGGAGCTGATCTCCGCGCGGCAGGCCCGGGGTCCGCCGGCCCTCATCTCACGAAGGATCTCGGGGTGCGGGTTGGCCTTGGCCGCGTAGTACACGGCCACCTCGTCGGGCAGCGCGGCGAACAGCTCGTCCCGCGCCGCCGCGACCCGGTCGAGGTCGTAGACGTAGGAGGGGGTCCCGAAGCGCCGGGCGAGGTCGGTGGTGCCGGTCACGGCGTGGTTCCTTCCAGAAGGCTGAGGAGCTGCTTGCGGTCGTGCTTGCCGTGTGCGGTCAGCGGCAGTTCGTCGACGACACGGCTGACACCGGGCACCTTGGCGGGCTCCAGCCGGAGGGACAGCTCCCGGAGCAGCACGTGCGGGTCGATACCTCCCTCGGCGAACACCGCGAGATCGCGGCCGGGGGCGGGCGGCAGGACCGCGGCGGCCCGGACACCGGGAACGTCCGTGGCCGCGGCCTCGATCTCGGTGGTGCTCATGCGGACGCCCTTGTGCTTGAACATGTCGTCCCGGCGGCCCTCGTAGTACAGGTACCCTTCCTCGTCGACGTGCCCGAAGTCGCCCGTGTGCAGGCGCAGTCCGCCGTCGGGTGCGGGCCGGAAGGCGCGTGCGGTCTGCTCGGGCGCGCGCCAGTAGCCGGGCATGACGTGGGGGCCTTCGACGACGATCTCCCCGGTCTGCCAGGGCGGCAGCGCGTTGCCGTCGTCGTCGACGGTGAAGGCCCGGGTGCCGGGCAGCGGCCGGCCGACGGACTCGGGCCGGGCGTCCTGCTGGTCGGGCGGCAGGACGGAGACGCGCTTGCACTCGGTCTGGCCGAACTGGAGGACCACCTCGGATCCGGGGAAGGCCGTGCGGAGCCCGTCGGCGGTGGACTTCGGCAGCGCGGCCCCGGTGTTGGTGAACATGCGGACGGTGGAGTCCTGCCGCGGTTCGCGTTCGGCCAGCGCGCAGATCATGGTGGCCAGGGACGGCACGATGGGGACGACGGTGGCCCCGGTCTCCCGGATGCGGCGCAGCAGCACCAGGTCGGACTCGCCGTCGGCGAGCACGATCTCGCTGCGGCCGGCCGCGGTGAGCAGCACCTTGTAGAGGCCGTAGTCCCAGGAGATGGGGAATCGGCAGAAGACCACGTCGTCGGGGCGGTAGCCGAGTTCGATGTTGATGGCCTCGGTGGCGAAGACCATCCGGCCGTGCGGGCAGACCACGGCCTTGGGGGCCGCCGTGGAGCCGGACGTGTAGACGAGGACGGCGAGGTCGTCGCTGTGGACGGGAGCGCCGTCGCCCCGGGCGTCCTTGTCGCGCAGGTCGGTGACCGCCTGCCAGACCTCGTCCAGGCCGAGGACGGAGACCGGCTCGGCGAGCGTGGAGACGCGAGACACGGCGGATGCGTCGACGACCACCAGTGACGGCTCGGAGTTCTCGACGACGGCCCCGAGGTGGTAGTCCTTCATTCCGGTGTTGACGGGGACGAGGACGGCGCCGCGGCGGGCGGTGCCGTACAGCAGGGCGACGAGCTCGCGGGTGCTGGCCAGTTGCACCAGGACGCGGTCGCCGTGGCCGATCCCCTGGGCTTGGAGCCACGCGTCGACGGCGTGGCTCCAGGCGGTGAGTTCCCGGTAGGTCCATCGCCCGGTGCCGTCGGTGACGGCCGCCGCGTCGGGGTGCTCGGCGGTGGCCTCGTCGAGCAGGTCGTGTATCCGGGCGTCGGTGCGGGCCTGCGCTGTCGGTTCACCGTTCACTGCGTCTCCTGCCGTCCTTCGGTCCTGGTCCCGGATACGGCGGGCTGCTGTCGCAGGGCCGCGGCACGGGAGGTGAGCTTCCTGCGATCGGTCTTGCGGTTGGGGTTGAGCGGAAGTGTGTCCAGGTGGTGGTAGGCCCGGGGGACGACCGCGGCCGGCAGCAGATCCCGCAGGTGACGGGCGAGGCGGGCGGCCGGCACCAGGGCGCCGGTGTGGAAGACGGCGAGTTCGACCGTGCCGTCCACGGGCACGGCTACGGTCACCGCGTCCTCGACGCCCGGGCAGGCGCGTACCGCGGCGTCGACCTCGGCCAGTTCCGTCCGGACGCCGTGCACCTGTACCTGGGCGTCCTGGCGGCCCAGGTACAGCAGCCCGTCGTTCTCGGTGCCGCGGACCCGGTCGCCGGTGCGGTAGTAGCGCAGGCCGTCGCGTTCCAGGAAGCGTCCGGTGTCGTCGGCCGGGTCGAGGTAGCCGGGTGTCAGCTGGGGTCCGGCGACGCACAGTTCGCCCTCGCCGGTCGTGCTCGGCGAGCCGGTGGCGTCCAGCAGCAGGACCGTGTGGCCCGGGTGCACGGTGCCGATCGGCACCATTCCGTGCAGGTGCCGGTGGCCCGGCCGCCAGCGGTGCGCGGTGACGGTGATGGTCAGCTCGGTCGGCCCGTAGATGTTCTCCAGCACCGTGCCGGAGGCCGCGGACGCCCAGTCCTCGGCGTCCCGGCAGCTGAGTGCCTCCCCCGCGAAGAAGCTCCAGCGCAGTGAGGACAGCGCACCGGGTGCGAGGCCGCCGGTGCGCCGCACCAGGGAGATCGCGCTGGGCGTGGAGAACCACACGGTCATGCCCTGCTCGGCCACGAACTCGGGCAGGCGCGCGTACTCCCGTGCGGGGACCGGTACGACGGTGGCTCCGGCCCCCCAGGCGCAGAACAGGTCGAACATCGCGCAGTCGAAGTTGAGGTCGAAGGTCTGCGAGAAGACGTCCTCGGGGCTGAAGTCGTACCGCTCGTCGAGGAGGGAGAAGTAGTGCGCGGTGTTGGCGTGGGTGACCGGCACGCCCTTGGGCCGTCCGGTGGAGCCGGAGGTGAACAGCACGTAGGCGGTGTCGTCCGGGCGGGCGGGCATCGGTGCCTTCAGCACGCTGTCGGGGTCGACCGCGAGTGCCGGCATCGGATGCCCGCCGGGGGCGAACAGGGTGGGCAGGGTGACGCCGTCCTCGTGCAGCGCGGTCAGCGCGGGCAGGGCGTCGTCGTCGGCGAGCAGGGCGCCCACTCCGGCGGCCTCGATCATCTGCCGGGTGCGGGCGGCGGGGAAGGCCGGCTGCAGGGGGACGACGGTGACCCCGCTGTAGAGGCCCGCCAGCAGGCTCGTGTACGCCGACGCTCCCTTGCCCGCCAGCACGCCCACGGGGGGCGGCCGGCCGGGAAGGCCGGACAGCAGGGAGCCGGCGAGCAGCAGGGCCCGCTCGTGCAGCGCGCGGTAGGTGTGGGCGGCGCCGTCGGCCCGCAGCGCGGGCCGGTCGGGCGCCAGGGCCAGCCCGCGCAGGAACCGTCCGGACAAAGCTCCGTCCATGGTGGCGTCCAAGGGGTCCGTCCCGTCAGCTCGTGGTGCGCTGGAGCATGCCCTCGACGGTCTCCCACAGCGTGCCCGCGCTGCGGAAGGTGCCCATGGTCAGCGCGCTGTCACGGAAGCGCACCTGGTAGGCGTCCTCCAGCGTGCCGAGCAGCTGGACCATGCCCAGCGAGTCCAGGCCGAGGTCCTTCAGCTCGTCGTCGGTGGTCAGCGGCTCCCGCGGGGGCAGGAACGGCAGGAAGGTGCGGAGTATCTCTTCGAACTGGTCGTCCCACATGGGTGTCTCCTGCGGATAGGGCGGATAGGGCGGATCGGACGGTTCAGGCGGCGCGTGAACGGCGCCGGGGGGTCATCGCCAGGCGGGGGTGCGCGGCGACGACCTCGAAGGAGCGAGTGGTACAGGGGACCCGGCCGAAGAGACTGTCGGGACCTGCGACGCACATGCGCCGGACTCCGGCGTCCCGCAGGGCCGTGGTGACGCTCGGCCAGTTCATGGCGTGGTCGAAGCCGTCGAGCAGCATGGTGCGCAGTTCCGCGCCGGTGTGCAGCAGCCTGCCGTCCTGGTCGGCGACGACCGGCAGGGAGGGATCGGCGAAGGTGTGGCGCGAGATGACCTCGCGCTCCGCCCTCGCACGCAGCGGCGCGAACGCCGACGCGTGCATGGGGGGACGCATGGTGTACAGGGGAAGGCTGCCGATGCCGCGCAGCCGCTCCCGCATCCACTCCACGCGGTGTTCGGCCAGCGAGACCATCCAGAAGCCGTCGTCGATGCGGCAGGAGATCTCGTGCCACTCACCGGCTTCGTCGAGTTCGGCGAGGATCGGGTCCAGTTCCTCGCTCGGCGCACGGACGAAGGACAGGGTGACGATGTCCTTGTGGTGTTCGGCGAAGTACGACTCGAGGCATCGCGCGATCTCGGCGGTGAGCCGGACCGCGTCGGGCAGTTCGAGGGCGCCGGTGAAGGCGAGGGCGGCCTTCTCCCCGAAGCTGGGGCCGGCCACGATGTCGGGGACGACGTCCAGGTGCTCGGTCGCCCAGTACGCGCTGGCCAGGCAGTTCACGAGGAAGGCGACCTGGGCGGCCTCCGAGTAGTCGCCCTCGGAGCGGCGGAAGGCATCCACCAGCGAGTAGCCGAGGGCGTCGTCGGCGACGGCGACCAGGTTCCGGGCCACGGGGTTGGCCACCATGAAGCGGCCCACCTCGGCGAACGGGACAGGCCCCATGCCGGGGAAGACGAGAGCGGTGTCGTACGCCATGGCGGTGTCCCCGCCCCCTCTCACGGTGGTCTGCGACGCCCGGGCCGGCGTCGTGGCACGGCGTGTCACAGGCCGGCGAGGAAGTCGGTCAGCACCTCGAAGAACCGGTCCGGTTCCTCCAGGTGCGGAAGGTGGCTGGACTCCTCGAAGATCTCCCAGCGGGCCCCCGGAACACGGTCCATGTAGGGCTGCACGACGGCCGGGGTGGCCTCGTCGTGACGTCCGCTCAGGAGCAGCGTGGGCGTGCGGATGGTGTCCAGTTCGTCGACGATCGACCAGTCCTTCAGGGAGCCGATCACGTGGAACTCGGTGGGGCCGTTCATCGCGTAGTAGACCGTCGGGTCGTTGTAGATCTCCATGAAGGAGGAGAGGAAGTCGCGGGGCCACGGGGTGAGGCGGCACACGTGGCGGTCGTAGAAGACCCGCATCGCGGCCAGGTACTCCTCGGATTCGTAGGTGCCGTCCCTCTCGTGCCGCACGAGGGCGTCCTGCACGTCCGGCGGCAGTGCGGCCCGCAGCCGGGCCATCTCCTGGAGCCAGATGGGGTACGAGGCGGGCGCGTTGGCGACGACGAGACCGCGGAGGCCGGGGGGGCGGCCCATGGCGTGCCGTGCGCTCAGCGGGCCGCCCCAGGACTGGCCGAACAGGACGTAGTCGTCGGCGATGCCCAGTTCCCGTACGAGATTGCCGAGTTCGTCGAGGAACAGGTCGACCGTCCAGAAGTCCGGGGCGCTGCCGGGAAGATGGGTGGAGCCACCGTTGCCCAGCTGGTCGTAGTGGACGACCGGCCAGCCGTCCTCGGCCAGGCGGGCGAGCGGCAGCAGGTAGTCGTGCGTGCTGCCGGGGCCGCCGTGTACGACGACGACCGCGGGGCGCCCCGCCCCGAGTTCCCCGGTCACGCGGTACCAGGTCCGGTACTCCCCGAAGGGGACGGTGCCCTTGACGCCGGGTACCGGACCCTGCGCACTGGGTTTCGGGGACACGCTGATCACCTCTAGTCGGCTGCGGAGTGCGGCGGCCGTCCGGTCAGGAGATCCGGCCGGGACCGCGGAGCGTGTGGTGCTGGGCGAACCGTGCTTCCGCCGTGGTCCGCAGCCGACGCTAACCGTCGCCCAGACGTTCGACGGACCCCTAACCGCCCCTAGTGGTACGGGGAGTGACGGGGGCCACGGACGCACCCCTCAGCAGGGTCGCGCCGCTAGGGGCACATAGGGGTGGGCCATCCCGGGCGCCGCTCCTTAGCGTGCGGGAAACAGCCGGCGGAAACCGCGCCGGCGCCGGGCCCGGAGCCCTCCACCGGGGTGAACGGCGCGGCCCGCTCCCTCCCGTGCGAAGAGGACACCATGACTGCACCTGCCGAAGCGGCCGCCGAGGGCGCCCTCCCGGACTTCCCGATGCGTAGGGCCTGCCCCTTCAGCCCGCCGGCCGCCTACACCGGGCTGCGCGAGAACGAACCGGTCTCCCGGGCGCAGCTGAAGGTCAACGGCAAGCCGACCTGGCTGGTCACCCGCCACGACCTGTACAAGAAGCTGCTCGGCGACGCGCGGGTGAGCGCCAATCTGAAGCTGCCGGGCTATCCGCTCCAGGTGCCGGTGCCGGAGGAGATCCTCCAGTCGGTCCCCCTCACCTTCCTCTCCATGGACCCGCCCGACCACACCGTGCAACGCCGCATGCTGGCACCGGAGTTCAGCGTGCGTCGCATGCGCGAGCTGCGCGCCCGGGTGCAGGAGCTCGTGGACGAGCAGATCGACGAGATGCTCGCCAAGGGCTGCGAGAGCCCGGTGGACCTCGTGACGGCACTCGCGCTGCCGGTGCCGTCCCTGGTGATCTGCGAACTGCTCGGCGTCCCCTACGAGGACCACGCACGGTTCGAGCAGTGGGCGTGGGCCATCATGAACCACGAGGTCAGCGACGAGGACCGGGGCATGGCCCACTACGAGCTGGACCGCTACGTCGACGGGCTGGTCACCGCGAAGGAGAGCGAGCCAGGCGACGACATGATCAGCCGGCTGATCGCGTTCAACCGGGAGACCCCGGCGGTGGAGCACTCCGACATCGCCAGCATGTCCAAGCTGATGCTGGTCACCGGTCACGAGACCACGGCGAACATGATCGCGCTCGGTGTGCTGGCCCTGCTGGAGCACCCGGACCAGCTGGCCGCCGTGCGCGACGATCCCGAGCTGATGCCGGGCGCGGTGGAGGAACTGCTGCGCCTGTTCTCCATCTCGGACGCCGGGACGGCGCGTGTGGCCATGGAGGACATCGAGCTCGGGGACGTCACCATCCGTGCCGGCGACGGCATCCTGCCGCTGAACAACGCCGCCAACCACGACGAGACGGTATTCCCCGACGCGGACCGGCTGGACCTGCGCCGCGAGGCCCGCAGCCACGTGGCCTTCGGCTACGGCGTCCACCAGTGCGTCGGCCAGAACCTGGCCCGGATGGAGCTCGACGTCGTCTACTCCACGCTGCTCCGCCGGGTGCCGACCCTGCGCCTGGCCACGCCGGCCGACGAGCTGCGCTTCAAGGACGACGCCATCGTCTGGGGCCTGTACGAGCTGCCCGTCACCTGGTGACGCCGGACACCCCGATGAGCATCCCTTCCCCCACCGTTCCGTTCGAGAGGCAGTCATGACCCGGTCCGCAGACCCGGCACACGAGACGGCGTCGCCGTATCCGCAGTTCCCGATGCGACGCACCTGCCCGTTCAGCGAGCCGGCCGAGTACGCGGGGCTGCGCGCGGACGAGCCCGTGTCGCGTGCCTCGCTCAAGGTGAACGGCAAGCCGACCTGGCTGGTGACCCGGCACGAGCACGTCAAGCAGGTGCTCGGCGACCCGCGGGTGAGTTCCAACCTCAAGCGTCCCGGCTACCCGCACCAGTTCCACATCTCCGAGGAGATGCTGGCCCACGTCCGGCTGATGATGCTGTCCATGGACCCGCCGGACCACACCGCACAACGCCGCATGCTGATACCGGAGTTCACGGCCCGGCGGACGAAGGAGATGCGCCCGCGGATCCAGGAGATCGTCGACGAGCGCATCGACGCCATGCTCGCCGCGGGCGGCCCGGTGGACCTGGTCCAGGCCCTCGCCCTGCCGGTGCCGTCCCTGACCATCTGCGAGCTGCTCGGGGTCCCCTACGAGGACCACGCCCAGTTCGAGGAGTGGTCGGGGGCCCTCATGAACCACGACCTCAGCCCCGAGGAGTACGGGGCGGCGGTGCAGGCGCTGGACACGTACCTCGACAAGCTGGTCACCCTCAAGGAGACCGAGCCGGGTGACGACCTGATCAGCCGGTTCCTGGAGAAGAACCGCATCGAGCAGGCCGCCGACCACGTGGACGTGGTGACCATGGCCCGGATGATGCTCGTGGGCGGCCACGAGACGACGGCCAACATGATCGCGCTCGGTGTGCTGGCCCTGCTGGAGCACCCGGACCAGCTGGCCGAGCTCCGGTCGGACCACACGTTGCTGCCGAACGCGATCGAGGAGCTGCTCCGGGTCTTCTCCATCTCGGACTCGGGCACCGCCCGCGTCGCGGTCGAGGACATCGAGGTGGGTGGTGTCACCATCCGCGCCGGTGAGGGCATCCTCGCGCTGAACAACGCGGCCGACCACGACGAGGCGGTCTTCGCCGACCCCGGCACCCTCGACTTCCACCGCAAGGAGGCGCGCAGCCACCTCGCCTTCGGGTACGGGATCCACCAGTGCATGGGCGCGAACCTCGCCCGCGCGGAGCTGGAGATCGTCTACGGCACCCTGCTCCGCCGTATTCCGGGCCTCCGGCTGGCCGTGCCCGTGGAGGAACTGCGGTACAAGGACGACGCCATGGTCTACGGCGTCTACGAACTGCCCGTCACCTGGTGACGGCCGACCCGATCGGAATCCCTGTCATGCATGTCACCACGGACCTCGACCGGTGTGTGGGCTCCGGCCAGTGCGCGATGCTCAGCCCTGAGGTCTTCGACCAGGACGACGACGGTCTCGTCGTCGTCCTCCAGGAGAAGCCGGCCGCGGAGCTGCTGGAGGACGTCCACCGCGCGGTTGACCTGTGCCCCTCACGGTCCATCCACGTCACCGGCTGATCCGGCCGCGCCTCGGCGCTCCCGCGCCGTGGTGCCGTGCGGGACGACGCCCGGCACCACGGCGCGCGAGCCGGGCGCCACGGCACGCACGACGACGACTGAGGACGTGAACCCGTGGTGACGAACCGACCTCGCTTCCCCGGACCGGGAGTACCCGTCGAACCGGTCCACGGGCCCGGCGCCCGCCCGGGCCCGCCGTGGACCACGCGTCGGTTCACCGGATCCGGCACCGCGCGGGAGTCCAACACCCGGTACGGACGGCTGATCGCCGACGGCACGACGGACCTGTCGGTCACGTTCGACCTGCCCACCCGGACGGGACACGACTCGGACTCCCCCGCGGCCTCCGGCGAGGTCGGCAGGACCGGCGTGGCCATCGACTCCGTCGACGACATGCGTGTCCTCTTCGCCGGGATCCCGCTGGACACGGTCTCCACGTCGTTGGTGGTCGACGCCCCCGCGTCCCTGATGCTCCTGCTCTACCAACTGGTCGCGGAGGAGCAGGGGGTCGGCGCCGGCATGCTGAGGGGCGCGATCCGGAACGACGTGCTGCAGGAGTACGTCGCGCGCGGGACGTACATCTTCCCGCCGAAGCCGGCGCTGCGGCTGGCCGTGGACGTCTTCACGTACTGCGGGGCCGAGATCCCGCGGTGGAACACGCTCTCGGTCTCCGGCCACCTCATGGCCGAGGCGGGCGCGTCGCCGGCGCAGGAGATCGCGTTCACCCTGGCCGACGGCATCGAGTACGTGCGGGCGGCGGTCGCGGCCGGGCTGGACGTCGACGCATTCGCACCGCGGCTCTCCTTCGTCCTCATGGCCCGTGCGACGGCCGAGGAGGAGGCCGCCGGATTCCGGACCGCGCGCCGGATCTGGGCGCGGGCGATGCGGGAGGAGTTCGGGGCGAGGAATCCCGCGTCCCTGGCGCCTCGCTTCCGCACGCAGGCGGGAGGCGCGCGGCACGGGGCGGATCCGGTCGGGGGCGCCCATTCGGGGAAACCCGGCGGCGCCCCGTCACCACGCCTGCGGTCGTTCGAGCGTGCCGTCACCCCGTCGGCGGACGGGTCCGCGCGTCCGGCCCCGGGCGGCCGACGGGCTCCGGCGTACGAGACGGACGTTCCGGCGACGGCCGGGCACTTCTCCGGGTCCTGCGCCATCGGGAGGACGGCCGACGACATCGAGGCGGCGGCGGTCGAACTCATGCGGAGGGTGGAGGACTTCGGCGGGGCCGTCGCGGCCATCGAGCACGGCTACCAGACAGGTGAGATGGCGGGCAGGGCCGGCCGTTCCTCCCGGGCGGCCGGCTCCCGGGGGCCGGCCGCCGCCGGAGACGACGGCTTCCGGATCGACGAGGAGGCAGCCCACGAACCCCTCCACGTCTCCTCCTCCATCGGGACCCGGCAGGCCGAACGCCTCGCCAAACTCCGCGCCTGGCGGGACCAGGACCGGGTGGACCGCCATCTCGCCGGATTGCGGAAGGCGGCGGCCGGCGACGACAACGTGCTGTACCCCATGAAGGAGGCCCTGTCCGCCGGGGCGACCGTGGGCGAGGTCTGCGGCGCGTTACGCGATATCTGGGGTACGTACACGCCCGGCGGGCCCTTCTGAGCGGACCTCCGGACGGCCCGTACGGCCTGCGCCGCCGGCCCGGAGGCACCTCACTCCGGGCCGGCTCCGGGCCGGGGGCCGGCGAGGGACTGGGCCTGCTGGAGGAAGAGCGGCAGCCACTGCTCGTAGGAAACCGGTCCGAGGTGCTCCAGCGCCGTTCGAGCGTCCTCGCCGACGGGTGTGTGCAGCGGCGTCCCGGGGTCGTCGACAGCGGCGAGGACCGCCTCGGCCACTTCACCGCAGTCGCCGGCGCCCTCCTGGACCCGTGCGAGGAACCGCGCCGTCCACGCCCGGTCGGCGGTGTACGGGTCGGCTGCGGACAGCTCCGACGGAACCGCGGTCGCGGAGTTGTCTCGGTTGATGCGGGAGGCGAAGCTGCCGGGCTCCAGGCACACCACGCGGATCCCGAAGGGTCGCACCTCGGCGGACAGCGCCTCGCTGAGCGTGCCCAGGGCAGCCTTGCCGGCGGCGTAGAAACCGCCGTGCGGCACGGCGAACGTGCGGCCGGCGAGGGAGGACACGTTGACGATGACGCCGCTGCCGCGGGCCCGCATCGCGGGAAGCACCGCGCGCGCGGTGCGTACCGGCCCCCAGAAGTTGGTCTCCAGCACCGCCCGCGCCTCGTCCTGCGGCATGGTCTCCACGGGCCCGGTGCGGTCGATGCCGGCGTTGTTGACCAGCACGTCGATGGCGCCGTGCCGTTCCTGCACCCCGTCGACCGCGGCGGCGACCGAGGCGTCGTCGGTGACATCGAGCCGGGGCACGTCCAGGGTGAGGTTCTCCGCCCGGGCACGGGCGAGCAGTTCACCGGCGCCGGCGGGATCGCGTACGCAGGCGTGGACGCGGTCGCCCCGGCGGGCGAACGCCAGCGCGGTCTCCAGGCCGATCCCGCTGCTGCAACCGGTGATGAGGACCGACGGCATGATGAGCTCCCTGCTTTCCGGCGTCGTACGTAGGTGACCGGCGGGTAGCGTACGAACACGCCTCCGGGAGCCGCATCCCCTATGGCCCCCTAGGCTCTCCCGCTCCTGGCCCTTGACGGCCACGGTCACACGTCCGAAAGGACCGCTGCTATGCCCGCTCATGCATGACGACGTGCGCAACATCGTGCCCGGCCTCATAGCCGCCGGAACCAGCGCCGCCCTCGGCCGGCTCGCCCGGACGTCCCTGTGGCAGCGCGGACTCCGCCGCGAGCAGGCCTTCTTCGGGCTGCCGGGGAACAGCGAATGCCTGCTCGTCGTCAACCGCGACGCCGGCGGCGTCGGCGCGGTCCACCGTCAAGACGGCTTCGCGCTGCTCGAACTCTCGGCACTCATCAAGGATTGCTCGGCACACGCCCGGATCGTGTCGCACGACACCGCCCAGCAGGGCTTCGGTGAACGTACGGAGTTCTGCGTCGGCGCCGGCAACTCGACAGGACATGATCAGGGACCGCGCGTCGGGCAGGGGCAGACCGGCTTCGGACGATGACCGCAAAGCAAGATCAACAGCGCGGCTTGTCGGGAAGAGCGGCCCGGCCGGCCACGTGCACGCCCGGCCACCACGGCAGACCCCAAAGGGCTCGCGCCACGCATGGACACCATGCCGGACCTCGCGACCGAGCTCAACAACGTGCTTCCGGAAGGACAGGCACGCCGGAACAGGTCGTCGCCGTCATCCCCGCTGAGACTCCCGAAGGGCCGACACCTTCGTTTCAGGAACCAGCCAGAGCAAGCTCACACCTGCGCAGGTCAATCAGCCCGATCACGCGCTCGTCGGACTGGTCACACGGACTCGGCGGGCTGCACGCGTCATCGTCGGTCATGCTCCCACGTTCGCACGCCGTGTCACTCCCTGCCGGACATGACGTGCCCGGTCTTCAGGGCGTCATGCGAAGGGGGCTCTCACCGCTCCAGCTCTTCGTCCACCGGAGGCTTCGGAGCGTCCCGCAGATGCTGCGACAGGCCGGGCTTGCCGCCCTGGCGCGCCTGCTCGCCCTTCTGGCCGGGCGTCCGGTGCAGGTCCGAGTCGGGATCGAGGCGCACGGAGTGCGCGACGTCGTCACGGTTGTCGTACTGCTCTGCCGGAATACCTTGAAGGGCCTTGATGACCTCGTCCCGCGCGTTGGCACCCTGCGCGGCAGTCAGCAGATCGTCCTTCCCTGCGGGGAAGTCCACAGCGTCCAGGGCTCGCAGTACTTCCTGCATGGTGGTGTGCGCTGCCATCGAACCACTCCTCGGTCTCGTCGGGCAGGCCCCCGCGACCTGCCGTGCCGCCTGCTCCGCGCCCCCGCTGCCCACGGGGGCCCCTGAATATCTTCTCCTCCCGGACGCTGATCCGCACATGCGCCCGGAGAGAGGCGGTGCGGTCCACGGAGACGGTCCTTCAGGCGTTTCCGTGGGACGCGGCGGGTTCGTCCGGGTGCGAGCGCAGCTCTCCGGGCGCGTCCGTGCAGGTTGGGCGCGGGCCGTGCCGTTCCAGAAAGAGCACGGTCGCGTCGTCCTGGAGCCGGCCTTCCTGGTACTCCAGAATGCTGTGGATGAGGCGGCGCAGGGTTTCGGGGACCGGGAGCCCTTCGGCGTTGTGGGCCAGGACGAAGTCCATGAAGCGCTGAAGGCCGAATTCGTCGCCGGCGGGGCTGCGGGCTTCGGTGATGCCGTCGGTGTAGAGGACCAGCCGGTCGCCGGGGTTCAGCTGTTCGCGGCACACGGTGGCGCCGATCCCCAGGTCGGTGCCCAGCGGATGGGACGGCGGGCACGGCAACAGGTCCGTCCAGGTGCCGTGGCGGACCACGACCGGGGAGTGGTGGGCATGGCTGGTCCAGGTGATCTCACCGGTGCGGGTGTCCAGATCGACGAGGGCCGCGGTGACGTAACGATCGGCGCCGAGCTGCTCGATCAGCGTGCGTTCGATGAACTCGCCGGTCTCGATCAGGGTGGCGTTCTACCGGCGGGCGTTGCGGCAGGCGGCCACCGCCATGTTCGCGGTCAGCCCGGCTCCGACGTCGTGGCCCATCGCGTCGAAGACGCCGAGGTGCACCACGTCGTCCGCCAGCGCGTAGTCGAAGGCGTCCCCGCCGATCTCGTAGGCGGGCTCGAGGGCGGCGCTGATCGTCACCTGACCGTTGGCGAAGGCTCGCGGCGGCATCAGGTTCCACTGCAGTTCGGCTGCCACCGTCATCGGCCGGGTGCGGACCAGCCGTGCGTAGGAGTCGCTCTGGGAGCGCACCGAGAGGATCAGCAGAGTGACCAGGGTCGCCAGCCGCTGCACCACCCGCACCGTCTGCTCGTCGGTGTCGTCCGCTGTGACACGCAGGACGCCCACCCGTTCGGCTCCGTTCAGCAGCGGTGTCCACCAGCAGCCTGCTTGCGCTCCTTCGCCGCGCTGCGGTGTCAGACGGGTGAAGGCCCGGCCGGCTGGTGTGTCGTCGATGGGCAGCTCGTCGGCCACATGCCCGAGGGCACCGTCTCCCGCGTTCAGGCCCTGCCCGGTCACCAGGCGCAGTACGTCCTCCTGCAGGTCGGCCAGGTAGATGGACGCCCCGTGCAGGCCGGCGTGTGCTGCCTGGGCACGTACCGCTGCCGGCAGTTCCTCCAGGGACATGCCATGACTGGCGTCGAGAAGTCCTGCGAAGACGCCCTCGCGGTCACGCATCGCCATCGTCCCTGTCCTCGTGTGACTGCCGCGTCCGTCCGCCCCTCATCGGGGAGGGCCTGGCTCCGCTACGACGGCGCGAAACCGGGAGCCCGCCGTTGCCATGCGCTCCTACCACCGTAATCGGATCACGGCGCGAGCCGGAACAGGACCGGCGGCGGTCTTGGAGATGCAGGGCGGGGGCAGTCTGTAACCGTTGGCACGGCACGGCCCTCCAGGTCCTCGGAACGGCTGACCGTAATGCGAAGGTTGGCGGGCAGCGACCGCCATGCCGGTCGCGGTGACTCCGGACAGGGAGGACACATGACGTCGCCGGGCGCGCGGACAGGGACTGCCGAGGAGGACGCGAGGGAGGAGAGGCGTGAAACCGGAAGGCGGGTCGGACAGGGCTCGAAGCTGCTGAGTCCGCTCTCGACGACCGATCACAAGGTCATCGGCAACATGTACCTGGTCACCGCTTTCGGGTTCTTCCTGTTCGCCGGTGGGCTGGCGATGCTGATGCGGGCCGAGCTGGCACGTCCGGGCATGCAGATCGTCTCGCCCGAGCAGTACAACCAGCTGTTCACCGTGCACGGCACGATCATGATGCTGCTGTTCGCCACCCCGACCTTCACGGGCTTCGCCAACGCGATCATGCCGTTGCAGATCGGCGCGCCCGACGTGGCCTTCCCCAGGCTGAACGCCTTCACCTACTGGGTCTATCTGTTCGGTGGCCTGCTGGTCGTCTCCGGCTTCCTCACCACTGACGGTGCGGCGGCGTTCGGCTGGTTCGCGTACGCGCCGCTGAACGGCGCCCTGTTCTCGCCGGGAACGGGTGAGGACCTCTGGGTGATGGGGCTGGTGGTCTCCGGCCTGAGCACCATTCTCGGCTCGGTCAACTTCATCACCACGATCGTCTGCCTGCGCGCTCCAGGAATGACCCTGTTCCGTATGCCGATCTTCACCTGGAACGTGCTCTTCACCTCCATCCTGGCCCTCCTGGCCTTCCCGGTGCTGACGGCCGCGCTGCTCGCGCTGGAGGCGGACAGGAAATTCGGCGCGCACATCTTCGACGCGTCCAACGGAGGTGCGCTGCTCTGGCAGCACCTGTTCTGGTTCTTCGGGCATCCGGAGGTGTACATCGTGGCGCTGCCGTTCTTCGGTGTCGTCAGCGAGATCCTCCCGGTGTTCAGCCGGAAGCCGGTCTTCGGCTATGTGGGTCTCGTGGGCGCCACCATCGCCATCACCGGTCTCTCCGCCACCGTCTGGGCGCACCACATGTTCGCCACCGGCGGGGTGCTCCTGCCTTTCTTCTCCCTCATGTCGTTCCTGATCGCCGTGCCCACGGGTGTGAAGTTCTTCAACTGGATCGGGACCATGTGGCACGGTTCGCTCTCCTTCGAGACGCCGATGCTGTGGTCGATCGGGTTCCTGGTCACCTTCCTGCTCGGCGGGCTGACCGGAGTGCTGGTGGCCTCGCCGCCGCTCGACTTCCACCTGACGGACAGTTACTTCGTCGTCGCGCACCTGCACTACGTGCTGTTCGGCACGATCGTCTTCGCCACGTTCGCCGGTTTCTACTTCTGGTGGCCCAAGCTCACCGGCCGGATGCTCGACGAGCGTCTCGGCAAGGTGCACTTCTGGACCCTGTTCGTGGGCTTCCAGGTCACCTTCCTCGTCCAGCACTGGCTCGGTGAGGAAGGCATGCCCCGCCGGTACGCGGACTACCTGGCGGCCGACGGCTTCACCGCCCTCAACACCGTCTCCTCCGTCGGAGCGTTCCTCCTGGGCCTGTCGACGCTGCCGTTCCTCTACAACGTCTGGAAGTCGTACCGGTACGGGGAGAAGGTGACCTCGGACGATCCATGGGGCTGGGGCCGCTCCCTGGAGTGGGCGACCAGTTGTCCGCCGCCTCGCCACAATTTCCGTGCGCTGCCCCGGATCCGCAGTGATTCCCCCGCGTTCGACCTTCACCATCCTGAGGTGCCGGTCCTGGGCGTGCCCCCGAAGGGGCCGCCGGGCAGTCACATGCCGCAGGGGTCCGGGAGCACCCGGGAGGTGACGAAGTGAAGGGCGAGGCCTGGCTGTTCACCGGGGTGGCGTTCTTCTTCGCCGTGACCTGCTCCGTGTACGCCGCCTTCGCGCCCGATCCCGCGGGCATCGCGGCGCTCGCGGTGTCCGGTCTGATGGCGGTGCTGATCGCCGCCTACCTGTGGTGGGGGTACGCGCGTGTCGGACCTCGCCCGGAGGACCGCAGGGACGCGCGCGTGCGGGAGGCGGGCGGGAGGCGCGCGTTCTTCCCCGCGCGCAGCTACTTCCCCGTCATCAGCGCGGCGGGCTCCGCCCTGCTCGCCCTCGGCATCGTGCAGGGGCTGTGGCTCTTCCTCATCGGCGTCGGCGTGCTGATCCCCGGTGTGTACGGTTTCGTCTTCCAGAACGCCGACCGTGGGGTATGACCCGGGACGGGTGAGCGGCCGGGCGCCCTCTCACTCCGCGGAGTCCGTGCGCACCCCGGCGGCCTCCGTCCGGTCCGGTCCGGCCAGTACGGCGTCGATCTCCCGCTGTTGCTCCACGCTCACGTGAGGCCGGACCCGGTCGCGGTAGTACCAGTGGCTGAGCGATGACCGCAGCCGGAGCACGAGCCGCCCGCCGGCCGGGGCCCGCCGCCCCGAGCGCGCTTCCAGCGGCCGGGGGATGTCCCGTGCCAGCAGTACGTGACGTCGTCCTGCGGGGAGCGGCCGGTGCTCCGGGTGATAGCCGCCCTCGACGGACTGGCGTACCTCTCCTGAGGGCTCTCCTTCCTCCAGCAGGTCCCTGTCGTGCGCCTGCAGGGCCAGGCAGAGCCGACCGGTCACCCAGAAGGCCGTCACCGGCAGCACGAACAGAGCGACGCGGAAGGTCCAGGTCAGAGCGTGGACGGGCACGTCGAAGACGAAGGCGAGCACGTCCTGGGCACCGGCGAGCAGCAGGACCGCGTACGCCGTGAGCGCTCCGACGCCCAGGCCGGTGCGGACCGGCCGGTCCCGTGGGCGGTCGCACAGGTGGTGTTCGCCGGTGCCCCGGGTGATCCAGCGTTCGAAGAAGGGATAGGCGTACAGCACCATGAACAGGGCGCCCGGCAACAGCACCCCGGGGACCAGGGGATTCCACATGAGGGTGTGTCCCCACAGTCCGGTCTCCACCCCCGGCATCAGCCGCAGGGCGCCTTCGAGGAACCCGACGTACCAGTCGGGCTGGGAGCCGGTGGAGACCTGGTCGGTGCGGTAGGGACCGTAGTCCCAGACCGGGTTGATCTGGGCGACCGCGCCCAGCACGGTGAGCACGCCGAAGACCATGAAGAACAGGCCGGCCGACTTCGCCGCGTACTGGGGGAAGAACGGCTTCCCGGCCACGTTGCGGCCGGTCCTGCCCGGTCCCGCCCACTGGGTGTGCTTCAGGCGCACGATGAGCAGCAGGTGCAGGCTGATCAGTGCGAGGAGAAGACCGGGGACCAGCAGGATGTGCACCGGGTAGAGCCGGGAGACGATCTCCTCCCCCGGATATTCGCCGCCGAAGACGAAGAAGCTCACGTAGGTGCCGACGACGGGGACGGACAGCATGATGCCCTGCGCGGTCCGCAGGCCGGTCCCGGACAGCAGGTCGTCGGGGAGCGAATAGCCCGCGAAGCCCTCCAGCAGGGCGAGGAGGAACATGGTCACCCCGATCATCCAGTTGGCCTCACGCGGCCTGCGGAACGCCCCGGTGAAGAAGACCCGCAGCATGTGTACGCCGATGGAGGCCACGAAGACGAGCGCCGCCCAGTGGTGGATCTGACGGACCAGCAGCCCGCCCCGGACGTCGAAACTGATGCGCAGGGTGCTGGCGTACGCCTCCGACGTGCGGACTCCCCGCAGCGGGCCGTACGAGCCCTGGTACACCGTTTCGGTCATCGACGGCTCGAAGAACAGTGTCAGGTAGACACCGGTCACCATCAGCACGACGAAGCTGTACAGCGCGAGTTCGCCCAGGAGGAAGGACCAGTGGTCCGGGAAGGCCTTGCGCAGCAGTGACCGGGCCGCCTCGGTCAGCGGGAGTCGGGCGTCGACGGCGTCCACCGCGGCTCCCGCCGTGTGCCGGGCCCCGCTCCGCAGACGTGCCTTCTTCCTTGCCAGCAGCATCGGTGCGTTCGCTCCCGTCAGCCGATCGTTGAAGAGTCCGAAATGAGCCGTGCCCCGCGCGGCCGGCCGGTCGGCGGAGCCGGCGTCCGGTCAGCCGCTTGCACGCCCACCCGCCGCCGAGGGCGGTGCCGGTCAGGAGAGCCGATGCGAGAACGGGGTGGTGGGAGAACCCCCGGCGACCGGCCCCGGGCGGCCGGTGTTCCGGACCGCCCGGCTCATGGCCTCGTTGGCCGCCGGTACGGCCCAGGCGCTCCGGCCGCTCACGGGTCCGGCGAGCTCCTGCCGCACGACCTGGGCGGTGGCCGCCGCACCGCAGGTCCGGCCCGGCCCCGTGGTCGCTCCCGACCGCACACGGACGAGCACCGGTGTGGTGGACTGCCAGGCCGGCGTGCCGTCGCCCTCCGGGGCGTCGGTGGGGACCGTGTACGCGGCGGCCTCGGCACCGTCGCTCACGGGGTCCGCCCCGGGTGCGGGAGGTGACGTCATTTCTCGCTCTGCCTGCCCCCGGCTTCGTCGCCGTGGTGGTGGCCGGGCAGGAACTCCTGCACCTTGGCCTTGAAGCCCTGCTTGATCATGCCGCCGCGGTCGCTGTCCCCCTTGACGATCGAGGAGACCACGGCTTCGGCCTGGTCCCGGGTGGCGTGCGGCGGGATGGGCGGCACGGCCGGGTCGGTCCGGAAGTCGATCACGAAGGGACGGTCGGAGCCGAGCGCCTGCCTCCATGCCGCCTCCACCTGGTCGGGCTTCTCGACCCGGACTCCGCCGAGACCGATCGACCGGGCGAAGTCGGCGTAGGGGACGTCCGGGATCGCCTGGGAGGGCAGGAACTGGGGGGCGCCGGACATGGCGCGCATCTCCCAGGTGACCTGGTTGAGGTCCTGGTTGTTCAGTACGGCCACGATCAGCCGCGGGTCCTGCCACTCGTGCCAGTACTTCGCGGCGGTGATGAGTTCGGCCATGCCGTTCATCTGCATGGCGCCGTCCCCGACGATCGCGATGGCCGGGCGCCCGGGGTGGGCGAACTTGGCGCCGATGACGTACGGCACGCCGGGCCCCATCGTGGCGAGCGTGCCGGACAGGGAACCGCGCATCGTCCCGCGCAGCCGCAGATGACGGGCGTACCAGTTCGCGGCGGACCCGGAGTCGGCGGCCAGGATCACGTCGTCGGGCAGGAGCGCGTCGAGGCTGTGGACGACGTACTCGGGGTTGACCGGGTCGGCCTCCACGGCGGCACGGCCTTCCATGACCTCCCACCAGCGGGCGGTGTCCTTCTCGATCTTCTTGCGCCAGGCGCCGTGCTTCTTGCGCTTCAGCCGCGGGAGCAGCGCCTTGAGGGTCTCCTTGGCGTCCCCGACGAGATTGACCTCGAAGGGGTAGCGCATTCCGATGTTGTGCGGGTCGATCTCGATCTGGACGGCACGCGCCTGGTCGAACTCGGGCAGGAACTGGCTGTAGGGGAAGCTGGAACCCACCACGAGGAGCGTGTCGCAGTCCATCATGAGCTCGTAGGAGGGCCGGGTGCCGAGCAGCCCGATCGCCCCTGTGACGTACGGCAGGTCGTCAGGCAGCGCGTCCTTGCCGAGGAGTGCCTTGGCCACTCCGGCCCCGAGGAGCTCGGCGAGTTCCTGGACCTCGGCCCTGGCGCCCCGGGCGCCCTGGCCGATGAGGACGGCGACCTTCTCGCCGGCGTTCAGGACCTCCGCGGCCCGCGTCAGGTCCGCGTCGGCCGGCACGGGGGCGGAGGCGGCCGCGCCGAGGCTGGAGGGAACCATCTTGAAGGCGTGTGTGGGCGGCGAGTAGTCGAGCTCCTGGACGTCGGCCGGGATGATCACGGCCGTCACCGTCCGCCTGCTGGAGGCCGTGCGCATCGCACGGTCGAGGACGTTGGGCAGCTGTTCGGGGACGGTGACCATCTCGCAGAAGTCGGAGGCCACGTCCTTGTACAGGCTCAGCAGGTCGACCTCCTGCTGGTAGGAGCCGCCCATCGCACTGCGGTTGGTCTGCCCCACGATGGCGACCACGGGGACGTGGTCCAGTTTCGCGTCGTACAGACCGTTGAGGAGGTGGATCGCCCCGGGCCCCGAGGTCGCGGCGCAGACCCCGACCTTGCCGGAGAACTTGGCGTAGCCGACGGCTTCGAACGCCGCCATCTCCTCGTGCCGTGCCTGGACGAATTTCGGCTGGTTGTCCGCGCGTCCCCACGCCGCGAGCAGCCCGTTGATGCCGTCGCCCGCGTAGGAGAACACATGGTCGACCTCCCACTCGCGGAGGCGCTGCAGGACGTAGTCGGACACCTTCATCGACACGTGTTTTCCTCTCATCTCAACCGGTGTGTGTGGTAGGTCGGCGGGCTGCCGAGTTCTTTCGGTGCTGCTCACCTCCGTGTCCGGCGCAGGACGGCCCACGTCGCGGCGGCGGTGGCGGTGCGGCGGCTGGACCCGTCGGCGAGGACGGCCATGGACACCATGGAGTGGCCGCGTTCGAATTCGAAGTTGCCTGCGCGTCCGCAGCAGCCCTCGTCCAGGACGTCGGCCTCGATACCGGCGCGGCGCATCAGTTCCTGGTCGGCGTCGTACTTCAGCACCGCGTGCTGGTGGCTGTGGGTCTGCACGGTCGCCGTCCGGACGAGCCGGGGCGGGCGCCAGCCCCGCGGGGCGTCGTCCACCAGGAGCTCGAACTCCTCCCGCGACGTGGGCCCGACCCAGCAGCGCATCCCGTCGTGGGTCAGGATCTCCAGGCCCCGCATGTTGTCCACCGTCTTGCCGTACACCTGGGCGGAGGCCCCGCGGGAATTGTTGCCGATCATGCCGCCGCTCGCACAGTGGCTGTGGGTGGACGGCTTCGGTCCGAACTTCAGCCGCTCGCCGGACAGCCGCCTGTTGAGCGCGTCCGGCACGATCCCCGGTTCCACCACACAGGTACGCGCTTCCGCGTCGAACCGCACCTCGCCGCGCACCTGGGCGCGCAGAGCCTCCTCGACTGCGGCGGCTCCCGGAAGGGCGTGAGACGCGACGTCACCCTCGCCCCGGACGTCACCTGTCGGTTCAGGGCTCATGGATGCCTCCTGGTCTCGGGCGTGGCGCCTGACGTGGGGAGCCGTGCTCCGACAAGCGCGTGGCCTGCGCCTGACCGCCAGGCCCCGGGGCAAACGCAAGCGGCAGGTAATAGGACGCCGAAGCCGTCCTCCGCGCGGAAGAGATAGCCGCGAAGCCACGAAGCGAAACCCGGGTCGCGCCGTTCGGCGGGCGGACGGAAGCGGCTCCTGTCCCCTCGGCCCGACCGGTTGCAGGGCGGTTTCCGGGTCGCGTGCCGAGGGTGACCGTCGTACACAGGAAGTATGAGCGAGGAGAAGACGTCATGGCATCCGGGCGAGATCGTGCCGGACAGCGGAATCTACGAGTGTGACTGCGGGGGCGGGCATCACTGGAGTACGGACGTGAAGGGACACCGTTTCCCGCCCTTCCCGCACGCCTGCACCGGCGGTTCCTGGTCGCTGCGGACCGAGGCCCATCCGGACGCCTGACCGAGTGAACCGTGGCTACTTCCTGAAGAAGGACATCGGACCGGTGGGGACCCATGCCCGAACTGCCTGACGTCGAAGGATTCCGCCGGCAGCTGGCCGACTGCGGCCGCCGGCGACGCGTCACCGGTGTCGACGTACTCGACGGCGGCGTCCTGGAGGGAATCTCCGGACAGCGGCTCCGCGGGGAGTTGACGGGGGTGCGACTGGGCGTGCCCCGGCGGCACGGCAAGTGGCTGTTCGTCCCCGCGGACAGCGGCCCGACACTCGCCTGGCATTTCGGTATGACGGGCTCGCTGCGGTGCTGCTCCCCTCGGGAACAGCTCCACCGGTACGACCGCCTGGTCCTGACGCTCGACGACGGGCCCCAGCTGCGCTACCGCGACCAGCGCAAGCTGAAGGGGGTGTCGTGGTTGCGGGCCCCCGCCCTCGACCGCCTTCTCGACGAGCTCGGCCCTGACGCCCTGACCGTGACGGCGGCGGAGTTCGTTGACGCGCTGGCCCGGCGCCGGGCCCCGGTCAAGAACGCGCTCATGAACCAGTCGGTCGTCGCCGGCCTCGGGAATCTGCTCTGCGACGAGATCCTCTGGCAGGCGCGTGTCGACCCCCGGACACCGGCACGCGATCTGGACGCCGCAACCTGCCGACGCGTCCACGCGACGATGGGCCGCGTCCTGCGTACAGCCGTGCGGACCGAGCGGGTACCCCCGAAGCCGTCATGGCTGACCGGCCGCAGAGAGGCGTCGGCAGCGTCCTGCCCTCGTTGCGGCCGGCCCCTGGAGTCGATCCGCCTGGCCGGCCGCCGCACGGTCCTGTGCCCGCACTGCCAGGCCTGAGGGTGGCGGCGGCCGTCAGCCCTGTCGGCGCTCCGCCGCGGCTCTGATGCCTTCGAGGGTGGCGTCCATGCCCTTGCCCAGCTCGTCGAAGCGGTAGGCGATGACTGCCTCCTCGTGCTCGGGCGTACGCTCGATGTAGGCGCTGAGTCCGCTGCGACCGGGACCGATGGTGACCGACTGACGCAGCACGGTGCCGTCGCCGTCGGGGGCGAGCGTGAAGGACCAGGTCGCCATCCGGTGTTCCGGGGCGTCGGCACGCTCGCCGTAACGGCCGTCGACGTCCAGGACGCACCAGGTGAGGGTCCGGCCGGGATCGAACTCGGTGAAGTGGGCGATGGTGCGCCAACGGCCGTTCACCGGGTGCTCGTTGTGTCCGATGTAGCGCGCTCCCGCCGCCGGGGAGGTCGCGCCGTCCTGCCACTCCACCTCCAGCAGTTCCGGACTCCATCCGGCCATGGCCTCGACATCGGCCACGGTCTCCCAGACGCGCGCGGGGCCGGCGGAGATCCGGATCTCACGGTGAGTGCTGGGCCCATCGGCGTATCGCATGGCAACTCCCCCTGCGGGAACGGTCGTCCGCCGTCTCCGCGAGGAGGATTCTACGAGCTCCTACCGGGAGGCGCCCGGGGGTGCGACCGCCCCGCCCCGTCGCCCCTCCGCGGATCTGCACGGTCCGGCATCGGGACGGCCGTTTCCCCGTGGGCGTGGAGCCGCGCTCCACGCCCACGGCGTCCAGGCCGGTCACACGTCACCTCGTGACCTTCGCCGGGCCCTCGCCGCAGCGGCCGCGGCCCGGCCGGCGCGCAGCTGACCTTCTCCCCCGCCGGGCGCCGGTACGGATCGCGTACCGGTTACGGGTGCGAGGAGTGATCACCGGCTGCTGCCGGGCGGATGGGGGGTTACTGCGGACGGCCCGGCAGCACCGTTCCGGGTTCGGCGGCGGCGACGCCCGTCCCCTCCGTCTTCGGGTTGCGCCGCTGCCGTCTGGCCACCCAGGTGGCGAACCAGGAGAGCAGCATGCACATCCCGATGTAGATGGGCGAGATCACCATGACCACGGGGATGAAGGGAAGATCGTAGTCGAGGTTCGAGGCGATCAGCTTGCCGGCGTGGAGGAACTCCTCGTAGGTGATCAGATAGCCCAGCGAGGTGTCCTTGAGCGCCACCACCAGCTGGCTGATGATGGTGGGCAGCATGGCGCGGACGGCCTGCGGGGCCAGGACGTGGGTGGTGACCTGTGTCTTGCGCATACCCAGCGCGTACGCCGCCTCGCGCTGCCCGCGCTCCACGGAGTTGATCCCGGTCCGGAACACCTCGGCGAGCACGGACCCGTTGTAGAGGGTCAGTCCGGCCACCAGCGCCGGCAGCGGCTGGACCTTGAGCGCGACGAAGATGAAGAAGATCATCACCAGTACGGGCATGGCCCGGAAGAACTCGACCAGCAGCGTCGAGATCCAGCGCACCGGTCTGTGGTCGGAGAGCCGCCCCACGGCGAGTACCGCCCCGAGTGCGAGGGAGAGGACCGCCGCGTAGGCGAACGCCTTCAGCGTGTTGCCGAGCCCGCGCAGCAGCAGCTCCTGGATCCCCTTGTAGGTGAAGGGTGTCCATTTCTCGCTGGTGAACTGGTCGGTGTCGAACAGGAGATAGAGGATCCAGCCGAACAGCGCGAGGATCACGGCCGTCGCCATGACCCCGTAGAGCATGTGCCGCTTACGGGTGGCGGGCCCGGGGATGTCGTAGAGCGCGGAGGCGGAGGCGGTGGAGTGGGTCATCGGGCGACTCCCCAGCGCTTCTCCAACAGGTTGAAGAGCGCACTGATGGCGAGGGTGATGATCAGATATCCGACGGCGATCCAGACGAAGGACCAGATGATGCTGTAGCCGAGTTCGTTGAGGGTCTTGTAGGTGCCCAGCAGCTCCGTGACGCTGAAGGCCCCGGCGATCGCGGAGTTCTTGGCGAGGGCGATCAGTGTCGATCCCACGGGCGGGATGACGGCCCGGAAGGCCTGGGGCAGCACCACATTGCCCAGGGTCTGCCCGAAGGACATCCCGAGACTGCGGGCCGCCTCGCCCTGTCCCGTGGGCACCGTGTTGATGCCGGAGCGCAGGGCCTCGCAGATGAAGGCCGAGGTGTAGCAGCCGAGGGCGAGGACCGCGAAGACCTGGAAGGGCAGGACCAGGCCGAAGCGCGGCAGACCGAGCAGCACGGCGAAGAACAGCAGGGTCAGCGGGGTGTTGCGGAGCACCGCGACCCAGACGGTGCCGATCACCCGGAGCGAGCCGACCGGCGCGACCCGGAACGACGCCATGACGAAGCCGAGCACCAGCGCCAGGACCGAGGCGTAGACGGTGAGTTCGACGGTGCCGAGGAAGCCCTTGCCGTAGAGCGACCAGTTGTCTGTCAGTACATCCATGGTGGTGGCCGGCCCCTCAGTTCGACGGGTAGCGGTCGATGGGCGGCGGCTTCGGGGCGGGTACCCCGGACAGGCCCAGAGTCGCCTCGAACGCCTTCTTCCAGTTGCCGTTCTTCTCGTTGGCCTCCAGGGCGTCGTTGAGAGCGGAGCGCAGCGCGTTGTCACCGCGCGGGACGCCGATGCCGTACGGCTCCTCGGAGAAGGGCTTGCCGACCACCTTCATCTCGTCCGGCGCCTTGGCGGCGAAGCCCAGCAGGATCGCGTCGTCGGTGGTGACGGCGTCGACCTGGAAGGTCAGCAGGTTGTCGACGCAGATCGAGTAGGTGTCGTACGCGACGAGATCCGCTTTCGGGAAGTCCGCGGCGATGCGCTGGTACGGCGTGGACCCGGCTGCCGAGCAGACGGTCTTGCCCGCCAGGTCCTGCGGGCCGTGGATGTCGTTCTCGTCGGTGCGCACCAGCAGCCCCTGGCCCGCCATGTAGTAGGGCCCGGCGAAGCCGACGAGTTTCTTGCGCATGTCGTTGATCGTGTAGGTGCCGACGTAGTAGTCGATCTGGCCGTTCTGGAGTGCCGTCTCCCGGTTGGCGGAGGCGATGGTCCGGAAGCGGATCGTGTCCGGGTCGAAGCCGAGGGAGGCCGCCATCATGCGGGCGATCTCGATGTCGAAGCCGGAGTAGACCCCGCTGGCCGGGTCCTTCTCGCCGAGGTAGGGCTGGTCCTCCTTGGCGCCGACGACGAGATAGCCACGCCTCTCGGCCTTCTTCCAGGTCCTGGATTCCGGCAGTGAGAAGCCGGTGTCGACCTTGTACCGGGGCAGCGCCCCGGCCTTCGGCCCCTTGACCGGCGGGCTGCCCTCCCTGCCGCAGCCGGCGCAGAGCGCGGCGATCAGGAGGCAGACCAGCACGGCCGCGATATTCCTCGTACGCAACACGGTGCCCCCTGTCAGTGCTTGAGGATCTTGGACAGGAAGTCCTTGGCGCGGTCGCTCTCCGGGGAGGTGAAGAAGTCCTCCGGGGTGCGGTCCTCGATGATGCAGCCGTCGGACATGAAGACCACGCGGTTGGCGGCGGAACGGGCGAAGCCCATCTCGTGGGTGACGACCACCATGGTCATGCCCTCGCGGGCGAGCTGCTGCATGACCTCCAGGACCTCGTTGATCATCTCCGGGTCCAGAGCGGAGGTGGGCTCGTCGAAGAGGAGCGCCTTGGGGTCCATGGCGAGGGCGCGGGCGATGGCGACGCGCTGCTGCTGGCCGCCGGAGAGCTGAGCGGGAAGCTTGTCCGCCTGGGAGGCCAGCCCGACCCGCTCCAGAAGTTCCCGGGAGCGCTGGTCGGCCTCGTTCTTCTTGCGCTTGCGGACCTTGAGCTGGGCGAGCGAGACGTTCGCCAGCACGGTCTTGTGGGCAAACAGGTTGAACGACTGGAAGACCATGCCCACTTCGGCACGGAGCTCCGCGAGTCCCTTCCCCTCCTCGGGGAGCGGCTTGCCGTCGATGGCGATATGACCGGACTCGATCGTCTCAAGCCGGTTGATGGTCCGGCAGAGCGTGGATTTACCCGATCCGGAGGGGCCGATGACCACCACCACCTCCCCGCGGCCGACGGTGAGATTGATGTCCTGCAGTACGTGCAACTTCCCGAAGTACTTGTTGACGTCCCGCAGCTCGATCAACGGATCGACGGCCATACGCTGCCCTACCCACTTATCGCTTGTGTCGAGGTCAGCGCAAACTATCCGGGGAGAAGACGCACTTCGGGGCCGACACGCACCAACGGCGCATAAGGCTGTTTATCGCGTTTTGACCTCCGGGCCGCTCTCCGCCGACTCCGCGTACATCTCGGAGAGCTCGGGGCTTCCCGACATCGCCCAGTCCAGACCGGCGGCGACCACATCGATTTCCCGCCCGGAACCCAGTCGCACCACGGGCTTCCCGCCGGCCAGGATGTCCCAGGCGGCCCCGGGGACCGTGCGCACCAGTACGGTGCCGAGGTAGAGGCCCGCGTCGTTACCCACCCACGGCAGCTCCTCCGGGTCGTCGCGCCAGATCGGCGGCAGCTGGTCGAGCGCGGACAACGAGGCGGGACTGTCGTCGAGTTCGAGGCCGCACTGCCCTGCCCGGGCCCGCAGCAACTCGCATTCCGCGAACAGCTCGGCCACGCCGTCCGGGTCGGTCTCGACGGCGGCCGCGAGAGCCATCGCACGCGTACCGCCTTGGCGCTTGCGCCAGTTGTCCAGGAAGGGAATGTTCATACCACCAGGATCCCACCCCGGACGGCTTCCGCACCGCAGGGCGCGCGACCGTTCCGGTCCCGGGACCCACCCCGTACACCCGCCGGCCACCTCCTTAGGGTACGAGGATGACGTCGCAGAACTATCTTTCCGAACTCTTCTCGCTGGAAGGCCGGGTCGCCGTGGTGACCGGCGGCAGTTCCGGCATCGGCCGGGCCGTCGCGGGCGCCCTCGCGCACGCCGGCGCGAGCATCGTGGTCGTGGCACGCAGGGAGGCGGAACTGGCGCGTACCGTCGGTGAACTCGAAGCCGACGGCTGCCGGGCGGCCTGGGTGAGCGCCGACCTCGGGACGACCGAAGGCGTGCGTACGGCCGGTGAGGGGGCGGCCGCCGCATTCGGCGAGCCCGACATCCTCGTCAACTGCGCGGGCATCAACCTGCGGCCGCCGATGAGCGAGCTCGACGAGGACGTCTGGGACGCCACGATGACGGTGAACCTCAAGGCCCCCTACCTGCTGGGCCGCCGGTTCGGGCCGGGCATGGCGGAGCGTGGCTTCGGCAGGATCATCCACATCACCTCCCAGCAGGCACACCGGGCGTTCGTGCAGAGCGGCGCGTACGGGGTCTCCAAGGGGGCGCTGGAGTCACTGGCCCGCTCACAGGCCGAGGCATGGTCGCCGTACGGGGTCACCTGCAACACGCTGGTGCCCGGATTCGTGATGACGCCGCTCAACGAGCGGCTGTCGTCCGACCCGGAGCGGGTGGCGGCGCTGGCCGCCCGCACGATGGTGGGACGCAACGGACTGGCCCAGGACTTCGCCGGCGCCGCGGTGTTCCTCGCGAGCGCCGCCTCCTCCTACGTCACCGGGCAGTCGCTCTTCGTCGACGGCGGGTTCTCCGTGCACTGAGGCGGTCCGTCGACGCGGGATGCCGCCCCTGGCCGAGGGCGGCATCCGCAGCACTTCCCCTCCTCAGCTCCGGGCGTCCGGGGCCGGCTCCCCGGCTTCGGCGACGACCGCCGCGGCGACGTCGGACGACGCCACGTCCTTGTCGACGCCCAGCCCCGTGAGCACGCCCGCGCCCGCCTCGAACTCCAGGACGGCCAGCACGATGTGCCCGGTCCCGATGTAGTCGTGGCCGAGGCGCAGGGCCTCCCGGAAGGTGAGCTCGAGGACCTTGCGGGCCCCGGCGTCGTACGGGATCAGCTCGGGGACCTCACCGGCCGGGGCGGGCAGGGCGAGGGCCGCCGCCTCCCGGACCGTGTCCAGCGCGACCCCCTGGCCGACGATCACCTGGGCACCGAGGGAGTCCGGCTCGGCCAGGAGGCCCAGGACCAGGTGCCCCACTCCCACCTCGTCGTTACGGGCGGCGTGGGCCTCGTTACCGGCGGCCATGACGACGTTCCTGGCCTGTTGGTCGAACTGCCCGAAGCCCTGGGCCGGATCCAGGTCCGAGGCCTCTCCGGGCTTCTTGGGCACGAACCTCTTCTGAGCGGCCTGCCGGGTGACTCCCATGCTCCGGCCGATGTCCGTCCACGACGCACCCGAGCGGCGCGCCTGGTCCACGAAGTGGCCGATGAGGTGGTCGGCGATCTCACCCAGGTGATCAGCGGCGACCACCGCTCCGGACAGCTGTTCCAGGGTGTCGCTATGAGTCTCCTTGATCGCATCGATCAGGTCGTCGAGGCGGATGGGCGGATTGGCGCGCAGCGGCTTCGTCATGAGGCAACCCTAGGTTGACACTCATGACTCGTCAACCCGAAGTTGACACTTGGGTCGCCTGTCAGACGTCGAGGTCCACGACCACCGGGGCGTGGTCGGAGGCACCCTTGCCCTTGCGCTCCTCACGGTCGACGTAGCTGTCCTTGACCGCCGTCGCGAAGGGGGCGTTGCCGTAGACCAGGTCGATGCGCATGCCCTTGTTCTTCGGGAAGCTGAGCTGGCGGTAGTCCCAGTAGGTGTACGGGTGGTCGTACTTGAGGGGGCGCGGCACCACGTCCGAGAGCCCCTTCTCACGCAGCCCGGCGAGCGCGGCCCGCTCGGCGGGGGTCACGTGCGTGGAGTCCTCGAAGAGTGCCGGGTCCCAGACGTCCTCGTCCGTCGGCGCGATGTTGAAGTCGCCGAGCACCGCGAACGGACGCGCACCCGCCGCGTCCGTGGCGACCGCCGTCTTCAGGGCTTCGAGCCAGCGCAGCTTGTAGGCGTAGTGGTCGTGCGCGACCTCGCGGCCGTTGGGGACGTAGACCGACCAGATCCGGGCGGGCCCGCAGGTCGCCGACACCGCCCTCGGCTCCTGCACACCCTCGTACTCCGGGCCGTCGGGCAGGCCCGACACCACGTCCGCGAGACCGACGCGCGAGAGCAGCGCGACGCCGTTCCACCGGCCGGTGGCGTTGATCGCGGACTCGTAACCCAGCTCGCGCAGCGCTTCGGCGGGGAACTGCTCCAGCGTGCATTTGGTCTCCTGGAGGCAGAGCACGTCCGTGCCGCTGCTCTCCAGCCAGGCCAGCAGCCTGGGGAGCCGGGCGGTGATCGAATTGACGTTCCACGTGGCGATGCGCATGCAGTAAACCTAACCGCTCCCACTGACAACCGGGTCAGAGACGGGTCGCGTCGCCCGGGGCCAGCCGGCCGTGGTCCGCGCCGCCCAGTGCGCCGATCTGCATGTCGTAGATCGGGCGGGCGAGGTCGGTGAGCAGGGCGTCGTGGATGTCGATCGCACGGCGCGGCTTCACCTCGCGTACGTAGTCGATGACCTCCGAGATCTTGCTCCAGGGGGCCATGACCGGCAGCATCAGTGTGTCCACCGGGTGATCGGGCACCGTGAAGGCGTCGCCGGGGTGGAAGACCGAACCGTCCACGAGGAACCCGATGTTGGTGATCCTCGGGATGTCCGGATGGATCACCGCGTGCAGTTCTCCGTGCACCTGTACGTCGAGTCCGGCGGCGGTGAACGTGTCACCGTGGCCGACGGTGTGCACGCGCCCCGGGAACGCGGCGGACAGCTGCTCGGCCACGCTGCGCAGGGTCCACACCCGCGCGGCGGGGTTGGACTCCAACGCCGCGCGCAGCCTCTGCTCGTCGAAGTGGTCCGGGTGCTCGTGCGTCACCAGGATCGCGTCGGCACCGACCGCGGCGTCGTCCTCGGCGAAGCCGCCGGGGTCGATGACGAGCGTCTGTCCGTCGCGCTCCAGACGGACGCAGGAGTGGATCTTCTTGGTGAGGTGGAGAGACGAAGCGTTCATGCACCCATCCTGCTACGCGGGCGGGGTGGTTTCCTCCTGGATCACGGACTGGGCGATCTCGAACGCCGCACCCGCTGCGGGGATGCCGCAGTAGACGGCGGTCTGGAGCAGCACCTCCTTGATCTCGACAGGTGTGAGCCCGTTGCGCAGGGCGGCCCTGACGTGCTGCGCGAGCCCGCCCAGATGTCCGGACGCGACGACCGCGGTGAGGGAGACACAGCTGCGGGCCTTGCGGTCGAGGCCCTCCCTGCTCCAGATCTCGCCCCAGGCGTAGCGGGTCAGGAGGTCCTGGAAGTCGTCGGTGAACGCGTCGGAGGCGGCGGTGGCGGCGTCGACGTGCGCATCGCCCAGCACCTCGCGCCGGACCTTCATCCCCCGGTCGAACCGGTCGCTGCGACCGGTGGAGGAGACGTCGGGCAGGTCGACCGCGGCAGTGATCTCCGCGACGGGGACGACCGGGGCGAACGGGGTGGCGAAACCCGGGGACGGCGGCACGGGGATCGACGCCTGGGTGTCCTGCCAGGCGGTCGAGAAGTGCATGAGCAGCAGGTCGGTGACGGCGGCGGGCTGCTCGACCGGGGCCAGGTGGGAGGCGCCGGGTACGAGGGCGAGCCGGGCGTCCGGGATGCCCGCCACCAGGGTCCGGGCCTCGGCGGGGCCGGTGACCTTGTCCTCCGCCCCGACCAGGACGAGCGTCGGCACTCCGATACGGGGCAGTTCCGTACGGATGTCGAAGGCGGCCAGGGCTTCGCACGAGGCGATGTAACAGCCGGGGTCGGTGGTGCGGACCATCTGGACGGCCCACTCGACGATGGCCGGCTGGGCGGCGGCGAAGCCGGGGGTGAACCAGCGCTCCGGGGAGGTCCGGGCGATCGGTTCCAGTCCGTTGCTGCGGACGATCACCCCCCGCTGCCGGAACTCGTCGGCGGTGCCGAAGCGGGGCGACGCGGCGATGAGCGCAAGGGCGGCGACCCGGTGGGGATGGCGCAGCGCGAGGTCGGCACCGACGGCTCCCCCGATGGAACAGCCGGCGTACCCGAAGCGCTGGACGCCGACGCTGTCCAGCGTGGCGAGGACGCGGTCGGCGAGGTCGGAGACCGCGGCGGCGGGGTACGCGGGGGCTCCACCGTGCCCGGGGAGGTCGTAGCGGAAGATTCTCCAGTGCTGGGAGAGCTCCGGTATCTGGCGGTCCCACATGTGCCATGTGGTTCCCAGGGACGGCCCGATCACCAGGACCGGAGCGTCTTCTGGCCCGTCAAAGCGGTATTGCATGGTGTTCGGTGGTGTCTCGGTCACCCGGAAAACCCTCTCATCTGTCACGAGATGTCACATCGCCGGGGTGGACCTAGCCAGTCTCGGCTCTCTCACGATGCCAGCTCCGGCGCCGGGACCCTCAAGAGACCGGGTAGGGATCACCGACATGGTCTCGGCTGCGGAAGAGGGGCAGGCGTGAGCCACGCGGTCTGCGCGCCGAGCGTCTCGCCGAGACGGATAACCAGCACCTGTGCAGGCCGTCCCACGTGGTGGCGGCCCCACGAAGATCCTCCACATCCGGCTTGACACACCACCGCTTGGTCGTCCTGAACCGGTCGCTGCGCCCGGAGAGACGGCCCGCCTCACCCCGTCAGCCAGCCACGCAGCGCCGCCCGCACGCCGGCCTGGAACCGGGTCTCCGCGTTCAGGGCCTGCATCAGGCGGGTGATGCGGCGGCGGACCGTGTGTACGTGAACGTCGAGGCGCCGGGCCATCGCCTCGTCCTTCAGCCCGGATGCGAGCATGGTCAACAGTTCCCGGTCCTCCTGCGTGATCCGGTCGTGGGTGACGGACCCGATGGGGACGGCGCGGTCCCAGACCGACTCGAACAGCGGCACCAGCGCGTTGCTCAGGAGTGAGTCGCTCACCACCAGCGCGGAAGCCGTCGGGTCCGCCGCGTCGGTCGGCGGCAGCAGGGTCACCCGCCGGTCCACCGTGATCAGTTTCGTCGGCAGATCCGTGCCCACCCGTATCTGTACGCCCTGCACGGCCAGATCGCCCAGGCCCCGGGCGCGCCCCTGGAAGCTCAGCCCCTCGCGGTCCACCGCGACGCGCACCCGTACCCCGCGCCGGACCGGCTCGGCCACGTCGAGGGGTGCGGGCATCCCGTCCGGCTGGCTGGCGGCGTAGGGCGGGCGGTCGAGGAGCGCCACCTCCTCGCTCGCCGACACCAGCAGCGAGGCCACCCGCGCGGCGATGGCAGCACCACCCCGGACCGTCTCGATGCCGGTGGCACGGGGGGTGTTCACCGAGCTCAGCAGCTGGGCGGCGATCCGGTCGACGGAGCCGGTCAGCTCCTCCAACTCCGCCGATCTGTGCAGCAGTTCCGCCTGACGCAGGTGGATCAGATTACGCAGCGCGGTGGACGGGGCCACTGCCACGGGCATCCCGGTCGCGCCTCGGGCCGGGTGGGTGAAGCCATGCTCGGCCAGGCCGTCCAGCGCGTTCGTGACCCGTAGCAACGTCAGCCCCAAGGACTGTGCGAGGGCGGTACGGGAGGGTTGTTCGTGTACGTCGAGCAGCGCTTCGTACACCCGGAGTTCGTCCGCTCCGAGCCCGAGCCCCTGCCATCGCGTGTCCCACCGGGTCAGCCCCACCGGTGGAATTCTCACCTGTCAATGCAGGCCACACAAGTGTGGACGTCCACAAGTGCGCACCCGGAACGCATTGTTCACACCCCTGTTCCGGCACTTGCATGTCCGTATCCGAAATCCGTTCATGCAGTGATGGCACCGGAGGGGCACCGTGCGGAGTTCAGCACCCAAGAGATCAGCCAGAGCAGGACATGGATCAGGCAGCGTGATCGTCGGCCAGGGCATAGCCGCGGTGCTGGCCACCGCGGGCCTGTTGGTGACGGCGATACCGGCCGCCCACGCGGACTCCGCCACCGCCGCCGCGGCCGAGGTGACGCCGGGCTCGGAGACCGAGACCCCGTCACTCGTCACCGGGCTGAACGAGGGCACCACCGCCACCGGCACCGCGGCCGACGCCGCGCGCGGTCACCTGAAGTCCAGGAAGGGCCGCTACCACATCGAGGACACCTCGGCGAAGGACCTGGCCTCGGCCGGAACCACCACCGGGAAGGGCGGCAAGGAGACGGTCCGCCTCCAGCAGAGGTACAAGGGTGTCGAGGTCCTGGGCGGCCAGTACCTGGTCCGGATGACGAAGAAGGACGGCAAGCGCACGGTCACCGGCACGTCCGGCAGCTACTTCACCCGGCTGAAGCTGGGCACGGTGACGCCGAAGATCTCCCGGAAGACCGCGATCGAGCGTGCGATCGGTGCCGTCTCCTGGAAGTCGGGCGGCGGGCTGCTGCGCGCCCCTGCCAAGGGCGGGCAACCGGGTGCTCAGGAGCTCGTCGGCACGGCCGAAGGCCTCACGATCCTCCCGCAGGGCACCGGCGTCCTCACCCGGCGGATCACCGTCACCGGCATCAGCCCGGTCGACGGGCAGCCGGTGAAGCGGCAGGTGTACATCGACGCCCACTCGGGCTTCCCGGTCATGCAGTACAGCGACATCAAGACCTTCGGAGCGACGGGCACCACGCCCCCGGCCGTCACCGGCGCGACGGGTGCGACGCCCGAGGCCGCCCTCCCCGCCGGCGACGAACTCGTCGTCAAGGGCACCGGCACTCGCTACAACGGTGAGCAGACGGAGGTGAATCTGTACAGGAACACCAAGGGCGTCTACGAGATGATCGACTACAGCAAGCGAGCCGCCGACTCACCGTTCGAGGGCCCCATGCTGCAGACGTACGACGCCCGCGGGCGCGAGGCGGCTGCCGCCTCCGGTGCCGACCGCTGGCCCACCGGCATCAAGACCTTCCAGTCGGACACGACCGAGCTCGGTGAGGACTTCACCGACTCCGGTGCGGTCGACGCCCACTGGGCGGCCGGCAAGGTCTACGACTACTACAAGAACCACTTCGACCGGAACAGTCTCGACGGCAAGGACGGGTTCATCTACTCCCTGGTCGGCGTCGTCGCCAACGGCCAGCCGTACAACAACGCCTTCTGGGACGGCGCCAAAATGGTGTACGGCAAGGGTGGCGGGGACTACCGCACCTTCTCCGCGGACACCGACGTCGTCGGCCACGAGATGACGCACGGCGTCATCGACCACACCGCGAACCTGGTCTACGCGGGCCAGTCCGGCGCCATGAACGAGGCGATCGCCGACTACTTCGGCAACGCCATCGACCTGGAGGCGAACAACGTCTCCATGGACGACCCCGACGCCGGTCTGCTCGGTGAGGACCTGTGCACCACGCTCAGCCCGCGAGAATGTGCGCTGCGCGACCTCAACGACGGCGCCACCACGTCGAAGAACTTCATCGGCGCCACCTACGGCGGTGACAACGGCGGGGTGCACCTCAACTCCACGATCTTCTCCGGCGCCCTGTGGGACATGCGCCAGGACCTCGGCGCAGGGCTCGCCGACCAGATCGTCCACCGCGCCCTGTCCGCGTACATGACTCCCCTCGACGGCTTCACCGAGGGCCGTGCCGCAGTCATCGCCGCCGCGCAGGAGCTGGGCGTCACCAAGGCCCAGCTGAGCACCGTGAAGAAGTCGTTCGACGCACACGGCATCGTCCCGGGCTGGGAGAAGGCCCTCGGCGTCGACACCGACACGATCCTGAACAAGGTCAACATCGCCGGCACCGGCGTGGAGGCGGGCGGTGGCAAGTACGCCGTCTCCCGCTCCGACGAGGACGGCAGCGAGCCCTACTCCGTGTGGCTGGGCAACACGTCCGGCAAGGGCCTGCCGCAGCTGATGAGCGCCAACAACGGCGACTACAACGTCTACGCGAACACCGACGGCAAGACGGTGGTGTGGGCCGACTACAGCAGCACGGGCATCCACATCATGGCGCGCTCGGTCAACGGCGGCCTCTCCAAGGCGGTCGACGGCATCGGCAGCGACGTGAACAGCCTCGTCGTGGACGGCGACTGGGTCGCCTACACCGCCTTCAACCCGCAGTTCGGTGTCACGAACGTCCGGTACGTCAACATGAAGACCGGCCAGAAGGGCCTGGTCGACGACGGCCGGCCGTACAACATCTCGGGCCTGCCCTCCATCAAGGACGGCAAGATCGCCTATGCCAAGGTGGCCCCCGCGAACGGCAGCATGAAGGTCGGCGTCGAGGTCTTCGACGCGGCGACCGGCGCCAGGACGGAGATGCCCACCCCCGACGACACCATGGGCATCGGTCAGACCGCGATCACCGACGACGGTGTCTTCTGGATCGAGGACAACGACGTCACCGACACCGGCAAGGCCGCGGTGCGCCGCGCGGACCTCGACGGCTCGAACCCGGTCACCGTCACCCCGGAGGCGGGCGCGGACTCCCTCCACGCCTACACCCTGACGGCCTCGGACGACGCGGTCAGCATCACGAGCACCCCGCCGGCCACGTCGTGGGCCAACGACACGATGGCGAAGCTGTACCAGGTCGCACCTGACGGCAAGGGCGGCCCGCAGCGCATGTCCTGCAACCGTGGCGAGCAGGCGTTCGGCACGGCCGACGAGGGGCAGCGGGTCCTGTGGCTGGACGGCACGACCGGCTACACGAACCTCGTGAAGCGCGACCGCCCGGCGGGCCGGTGCTGATCTGACTGACACCTGAGGCAGAGGCGGCTGGGCTCCCCGAGGAGCTCTGCCGCCTCTTCGCACAGCCACGCCGAGGGGCTGTGCGACCACCTGCGCGTCCCGGGCCCTCTATCCAGCCCCGGCACCGCCCACTACATTGACTGGAACTCATATCCATTATCTGGAACCTTGACGATGCGAGGCGCCGTGCACACGCTCTGCTTCTTGACCATCGGCCAGGCACCACGCCCGGACCTGTCGGAGGCCGTCGAGGCGCACCTGCCGGCGTCCACACGCGTACGGCACGCCGGTCTGCTGGACGGCCTGGCCCGTCGGGAGGCCGAGCACCGTTTCGGGGTGAAGGAGGGCCGCGCGACACTTCTGAGCCGGCTGGCCGACGGCGGTTCCGTGACGTTGGACGCCGATGCTGTCGGGGCCGGGCTTCAGTCCCGTATCGATCAGGTGGAGGACGAGGGAGCCGACGTCGTCGTACTGCTGTGCACCGGCGCGTTCCCCGGCCTGCGGGCCCGTCAGGCACGGCTCGTCGAGCCTGACGCGCTGGTGACGGGATACGTCGGCACAGTGCTGCGGGGCAGCGCTGTCGGGTTCGTCGTACCGCTGCCCGAGCAGGTGACCGAGGCTCGCGAGAAGTGGCGGGCCGTCGCCCCCGCCGCGGTGTTCACCACGGCCTCGCCCTACGCCGAAGACGACTCGGCACTGCGCGCGGCGGCTCGCACCCACCTGGATGCGGGCGTGGACGTTCTGATGCTCGACTGCATGGGCTACGGGGCACGGCACCGTCAGGCGCTGCGCGCGGCGGGGGTCACCGTGCCGGTCCTGACCCCCGGGACGGTGGTGGGGGCAGCCCTCGGCCCCCTGCTGGACTGATGGGAGCTCAGCGGCCGGTGTCGGTCTCGACGTAGCGCAGCCAGTACGGGTCGCCGACGCGTTTGCCCACGCGCAGGGCCGCGTCACGGACCGCCCGCCCGAAACGGGCCTCGTTGTCGTCGTGCAGTTCGGGCGCGGGCAGCGCGATCCCTATGCCGAAGATCTGGCCGGTGTCGCTGTCGAGGACGGCGGCGGAGACCCCGGCGACGTTCGGTACGTACTCACCGCGTGAGGACTCCCAGCCGTCGGCGCGCACCCGGGCCAGGCATGAGGTCAGTTCGCCGGGGGTGCGCGGCGCCGAGCCCGTGCTCTGTTCGAGGCGCGCGTCGACGAGCCGTAGCACCTGCGCGTCGTCGATGCGGGCGAGCAGAGCGCGGCCCATGGAACTGGCGTAGGCCGGCGCCCGGGTGCCGGCCGGGGTGTACGCCTGGAGGGCGCCGGTCGTCCCGAGTCGCATGTGGAGCACGAGCGACTCGGCTCCGTCGAGCACGTCCACGTACCCGGTGTACCCGATGTCGGCGACCAGCCTGCTCAGCTCCTCCTCCAGGAGGGACGCCGTGCTGCGCGAGGCGCGGAAGTGGTACGAGGCTTCCATGACCAGCTCGCCGGGGCGGTAGGCGCGGCTCAGCGGGTCGCGGTCCAGGAAGCCGTGGTCGGCCATCATGCTCAACGTCCGTGAGACGGAGCTCTTGGGCAGGTCCAGCGCCCCCGCGACGTCCGTCACCGTGAGGTCGCGCTGCAGGCGCGCCATCAGGCGCAGGACATCGCGTGCGTTGGCGAGTGTGCTCACCGTTCTCCCGCCTCCCCCGAGCTCCCCCGAGTCGTGTCGTCCGATCGTAAGGGGCGCCCGGGTGTGTCCGTGACCGCCCCTTGCCCCCGGACTCCGGACCGCCCACATGGCGAGAAGCCGGGCCTCGCCCTTGACGGCGGAGTACGCCGTATGGATGATCCAGGGATATCCATATTCTCAGTACTGGTTCCATATTCTAGAACTCACCCAGGCGGCTGACAAGGCGCCGACCCGCACGGGAGCACCGAAGACCCATGAGCACTGATGCTTCGCCTCAGGCCGAGACCTCGCGCACCGTGGGCGAGGGACGACGCCATCCCCGGGCCCTCGCACCCGGCAATCTCGTCCTCACCGTGGTGCTCAGCGTGTTCGGCGCCGTCGTGGGCGTGCAGTTGCTCGCCACGCTCGGCGTCACTCCCAGCACTTCGTTGATCGGCGCCCTGGCCGCGATGACCCTGGCCCGGGTGCCGCTCGTCTGGTTCCGCGGCTTCCGCTCGGTGCATGCCCAGAACCTGGCGCAGACCAGCATCTCCTCGGCCACGTTCGGCGCGGCGAACAGCCTGTTCCTGCCGATCGGCATCCCGTTCCTGTTCGGGATGGACGACATGATCGTCCCGATGCTGATCGGGGTCGCCGCCGCCATGCTGGTCGACGCCTGGCTGCTCTACCGGATGTACGACACCCCGGCCTTCCCCGCGGAGAACCCCTGGCCGCCGGGGCTCGCCGCCGCAGAGGCCATCAAGGCGGGTGACGAGGGCGGCCGGCGCGCCAGGGTCCTCGGTCTGGGCCTGCTGACCGGTCTGGCCGGCGCCATTTTCACGTTGCCGATGTCGGCGTTCGGCGTGGCCCTGATCGGCGGGTTCGCAGCCATGTCCGCCTTCGGCGTCGGCCTGCTGTTCAACCAGTACGCCGACCCGCTGCTCGGCCTCGACCTGGGCGCGATGTACCTGCCGCACGGCATGATGATGGGCGCCGGTCTCGTGGCTCTCGTCCAGGTCGGCCGCACCATCCTCAAGGCCCGGCGCGCCCCGGCGGACGGAACCCGCGCGAAGGGCCGGGCGGGCCCCCCGGACCTGGGCCGCTCGATGCGTCTCGGCTTCGGCGCCTACCTCGTGATCTCGGTCCTGCTGGCCTTCGGTACCGGCGCCGCCACACACATGAGCCCCGGCATGCTGATCGGCTTCCTCTTCTACGCCACGGTCGCGGCCTTCCTCCACGAACTGCTTGTCGGCATCGCCTCCATGCACTCCGGCTGGTTCCCGGCCTTCGCGATCGCTCTGATCACGCTGCTGCTGGGCATCCTCATCGGCTTCCCGCCCGAGGCGCTCGTCGTGCTGTCCGGCTTCACCGCCGCGACCGGTCCGGCCTTCGCCGACATGGGCTACGACCTCAAGGCGGGCTACCTGCTGCGTGGCGAGAACGCCGACCCGGCCTTCGAGCTGGAGGGCCGTCGCCAGCAGCTGATCGCCGCGATGATCGGCTTCGGTGTCGCCATCGTCGTGGTCCTCATCTCGTACCGGATCTTCTTCGACAACGGGCAGACCGCCCCGATCGACGCCGCGTACGTCGCCGCGATCAAGGCAGGCCCCTCCGCCGAGACCGCCCGTGACCTCGCTCTTTGGGCGGTCCCCGGCGCGATCGTGCAGCTGATCGGCGGTTCGAAGCGCCAGCTCGGCATTCTGCTGGCGACCGGCCTGCTGATCACCACGCCGATGGCCGGCTGGATGGTCGCCGCCGGCATCGCCGTCCGCGTCCTCGCACCGCGCGTGCTCGGCCCGAAGGCCAAGGACGACCTGGAGGTTTTCGCAGGCGGCGCGATCGCCGGTGACGCCCTCTACTCGTTCGGCAACGGCGTGTTCAAGGCCGCCAAGTAACAGGACGTCCCCGCGTCCTCCCGCACACCCCGCACACCCCGCACAGAACCACCTGGGAGACACCCGTGAAGCGACAGCTGACCCATGACGACATCCGCGCGGCCGTGTACGGCGGTGCCGTGCTGGGCGGAGGCGGCGGCGGATTCGTCGAGCGTGGCCTGCGCACCGCCGGACTGGCCCTCCAGATCGGCGTGCCGGAGCTGTGGACGGCCGACGAGTTCGCGGCCGAGGACCTGACCGCGACCGTGGCCCTGGTCGGTGCCCCCGCCGCGCCCGACCCTCAGGTACTGCCCACCCACCTGTTGCGCGCCCTGGAGCTGCTGCGGCGTGATCTGCCCCGCGAACTCGTGGCGGTTCACACGAACGAGAACGGGGCCGAGACCACCATCAACGGCTGGTTCCACTCGGCGATGACCGGCCTGCCGGTCATCGACCTGGCCTGCAACGGCCGCGCCCATCCCTCCAGCGTGATGGGCGCGATGGGCCTTCACCTCGCGGACGACTACCGCTCGTACCAGGGCTACGCGGGCGGCAAGCCGTACGCCTATGTGGAGGGGTCCGTCTCCGGCGGCCTGGAGGCCACGTCGAACGTGGTCCGGCGCGCGTCCGTCGAAGCGGGCGGCTGGGTCGGTGTCGCCCGTAACCCCGTGGAGGTCGGCTACGCGGTGGAGAACGGTGCGCCCGGCGCCGTCAGCTTCGCGATCGAGCTGGGCCGCCGTTTCCTCGCGGAGGGCCCGGCCGGCGCCGCCGCGCAGCTCGGCGGTGAGATCGCCGCGACCGGCACCGTACGCGAATACCGCTGCGAACAGCGCGAGGGCCTGGACGTCGGTGTCGCCGTCCTCGACGACGCGGCCGGCACCACGCTGCACTTCGTCAACGAGTACATGGCGCTCGACCTGGCCTCCGGCCGCCGGGCCGCGTTCCCCGACCTGATCACGACGTTCGACGAGAACGGGCAGCCGCTGGCCTCCGCCGACGTCGAGGCGGGCCGGCGGATCAGCGTCCTGGTCGCCCCGGCCGAGAACCTCCTGCTCTCCACGACGATGCACATGCCGGAGGTGTACGCCCCCGTGGAGGAGCTGCTCGGCATCGAGTTCGCCCCGGCGGCGAAGGCCCACGCCAACGCCTGAGCGTGACCACCCGGAGCGGTCTTCACCGGACCCCGCCTGGGACATCGCGACGCATGGAACACCCGGCAAGGCATGTCGCCCGGGAGTAGGCGATATCGGAGTCCGCTCCGCGAATGGGTCCGGGAGTACCGCGTCCTCGCCCTGATGCGTGTACCGGAAACGCGTGCGGCGGCGGACGCGGCGTAGTACTCCTGGAGAAACGTAGAGGCACGTTCGTTCTCACCTGGAGTCGTCGATGGCTGTTCGCCGTGTCGTGCCCAACATCCAGTCGGAGGCTGCGCAGGAGAGCCGGGACTTCTACGGCCTGCTGGGCTTCGAGGAGGTCATGAACCTCAGCTGGATCATGACGCTTGCCTCCCCGTCCACCCCGGCAGCGCAGATCAGCGTCATGACCAGTGACAAGACCGCGCCTGTCACCCCCGACATGAGCGTCGAGGTGGACGACGTGGAGGCGGCTTACGCGGTCATGCGGGAGAGCGGTGCGGAGATCGTGCACCCCTTGCAGGATGAAGAGTGGGGCGTGCGGCGGTTCTTCGTCCGCGACCCCAGCGGACGGGTGGTCAACGTGCTGGGCCACCGCTGACGGCCTCTTCCGCACCACTGGACCGGGCCCGGCGGGACCGGCCGACATGCCGACATGGCCATCGCCCGGAACGAGGGCATCGGGGGTGGCGACCAGGCGCAGCGACTCCGTCAGCGCGTCACGCCGTACGGGCCCCTTCACGGTCTTCGAGGGCGCTGATGGCGGTGGCGGTGAGGCTGTGGGCGATGTGCTCACGCATCAACCGGGCGGCCTCGGTGGTCCGGCCGTCCTCGATGAGGTCCACCAGTTGATGGTGCTCCTGGAGGTCACGGGTGCGGGGTTCGTCGCCGGGCGGGAGCTCGAGTCCGAGGCGCCGGTAGCGGTCGGACTTGTCCCAGAGGTCGTCCAGGAGACCGATGAGCACGTCGTTGTGCGAGGCCCGGTACAACGCCTGATGGAAGGCGCGGTGGGCCGTGAGCGCCTCTTCCCCCCACTGGCGCGTGACGGGCAGCAGCTTCCCGACGGCGGCCCGCATGGTCGCGATGTCCTCGTCGGTACGCCGAAGGGCCGCGAGTTCGGCGGCGGTCGGGTCCAGGGACAGGCGAACCTCGAACAACTGGCGGGCCTCGTCCGACGTCATGGTGGAGACCCGGACGTCGCGGTGGGTCTCGACGGTGACGAGCCCCTCGCTGCTGAGGCGGCGGATGGCCTCGCGCAGGGGCGTGATGCTCATGTTCAGGGACTCGGCGAGGTCGTACTGCGCGAGCCGTGACCCGGCGGGCAGCGTGCCGAAGAGGATCTGGCCGCGCAGCTCCGCGTAGGCGAGGTCGCTCTTGCTGAGGAACAGGTTCGTGTCGGCCATCGCCCCGTACGAATCCCCTCCGGGTGCTCGCACCCCTTGACAGTCCTGGTCAGGACACCTCAGCCTAACACCGGCGTAACTTATAAGATATTAGAGAGGCCGTCACAGTGAAGATCACCAACGTCTACGAGGGCGTAGTCCCGATCAGTTCCTCGATCCGCAACGCCTGGATCGACTTCAGCTCCATGGACTGCTCGATCGTGGCGATCGAGAGCGACGTCATCCGTGACGGCAAGCCGCTTGTCGGCTACGGCTTCAACTCCAACGGCCGCTACAGCGCCGGCGAGATCCTGCGCCGCCGCGTCCTGCCGCGCCTGCTGAACGCCGAGCCCGGCAGCCTCCTGGACGAGCAGGGCGGCCTGGACCCGGCCAGGGCGTGGGACGTGATGATGCGCAACGAGAAGCCCGGCGGACACGGTGAGCGTTCGGTCGCGGTCGGCGTGGTGGACATGGCCCTGTTCGACCTGGCCTCCAAGATCGAGGGCAAGCCGCTGTACCGGTACCTGTCCGAGCGCCACGGCGACGGGCAGCCCGACGACTCGGTGTTCGTCTACGCCGCGGGCGGCTACTACGCCCCCGGCAAGACCCTCACCGATCTCCAGGACGAGATGCGCGGCTTCCTCGACCTGGGCTACGACGTCGTGAAGATGAAGATCGGCGGCGCCGGCCTGGCCGAGGACCTGCGCCGTATCGAGGCCGTCATCGACGTCCTGGACGGCGACGGCTCCCGGCTGGCCGTCGACGTCAACGGCCGCTTCGACCTCTCCACCGCGCTCGAGTACGGGCGGGCCATCGAGCCGTACGGGCTGTTCTGGTACGAGGAGATCGGCGACCCTCTCGACTACCACCTCAACGCCACCGTCGCCGAGCACTACACCGGCTCCATCGCCACCGGCGAGAACCTCTTCTCCCTGCAGGACGCCCGCAACCTGATCCGTTACGGCGGCATGCGCCCCGACCGGGACACCCTTCAGTTCGACCCGGCCCTCTCCTACGGGCTCACCGAGTACCTGCGCATCCAGGACATGCTCCGACAGCACGGCTGGTCCTCCCGCCGCTGCGTCCCGCACGGCGGCCACCAGTTCTCCCTGCACATCGCCGCCGCCCTCAAGCTCGGCGGCAACGAGTCCTACCCGGGCGAGTTCCAGCCCACCGGCGGCTTCGCCGACGACGCCGTCGTCGAGAAGAGCAGGGTCGGCCTGACCGACACCCCCGGCATCGGCTTCGAGAGCAAGGCCGCCTTCTACAAGGTGCTGCGCGACCTGCACGGCTGACGGCACGGCAGGGCGGCCCGCCCGCCTCGGACAGCGGGCCGCCCGCGCAGGCGCGAGCTCCACCCAGCGCCACGTACGAGACCGGGGACGCGAGCCGCTTCACGTCCCCCGCACCCCCCACGGGACAGGGCTACACACGATCGTCGTGCAAGGGAGCACCGAACGATGACAAGCACCACCACCGCCGACCGCGCCCAGCGGTCACGGCTGCACCGCCTGATACGCGAGCTGTGGTTCCAGGTCGTGCTGGCCGCGGTCCTCGGCATCGCCGTCGGCGTCCTCGCACCAGGGCTCGGCGAGGCCCTCAAACCGCTCAACGACTGGTTCATCGCTCTGGTCAAGATGATCGTGATCCCGGTCGTCTTCTGCGTGGTCACCACCGGCATCGCCTCCATGGACAACCTGCGCAAGGCAGGCCGGATCGGTGTGAAGGCGATCGGCTACTTCCTGGTGCTCTCCTTCGTCTCCATGCTCATCGGGCTGGTGATCGCCAACGTCTTCCAGCCCGGCTCCGGACTCAGCGTCGACCCCGCCTCCCTGAACGCGGACGACGTACCCGAGACCGCCACCGAGCACGCCACCCTCACAGGCTTCGTCTCCTCGCTGATCCCCACCTCGCTGCTGGGCGCGATCACCGGTGACGCGATCCTGTCCGCGCTGATGGTCTCGATCATCTTCGGCGTGGCCCTGAACATGGCCGGCGAGGACGGCGCACCCTTGACCCGCGGCATCAAGGCGCTCTCGGACGTCGTCTTCCGCATCGTCGGCTGGGTGATGCGGCTGGCACCCCTGGGCACGTTCGGCGCCCTGGCGACCGTGGTCGCCACCTACGGCGCGGACAGCCTCAAGCAGCTCGGCTACCTCATCATCCTGTTCACCGCCACCTGCGTCCTCTACGTCCTGGTCGTCCTCGGCGCCATCATGCGGGCCTGCCGACTGAGCCTGTTCGGACTCATGCGCTTCCTCAAGGCCGAGCTGCTCGTCGCTCTGAGCACCTGCTCCAGCGAAGCCGTGCTGCCGCAACTCGTACGCAAGCTCGAGACCCTCGGCATCGGCCGGCCCGTGGTCGGCATCGTCATCCCCTCCGGGTTCTCCTTCAACCTGGACGGGTCCGCCGTCTATCTCACGATGGCCTCCCTGTTCCTCGCCCAGGCCATGGGCATCGACCTCTCCTGGCAGCAGCAACTGATCATGGTCGGCGTCATGATGCTCACCAGCAAGGGAACCGCGGGAATCGCGGGCGGCGCGTTCATCGTGCTCGCCAGCACCGTCACCGCGGTCGGCCACGTGCCACTGGCCGCGCTCTCCCTGATCGTCGGCATCGACCGCATCCTCAACGAGGGCCGCGTCTTCATCAACGTCCTCGGCAACGCCGTCGCCACCATCGTGATCGGCAAGTGGGAGAAGGACATCGACATGGATCAGGCCCGCGCGATCCTGAGCTCCGGCACCACGCCGCAGCCGGGCAAGACTGCCCGTTCCGGCGCCGACGCGTCCGGGGCCGACACCACCAGGGCCGACGCGACCACGTGACCTCGCAGGCTGAGCGGCACGTTCCCGGGAGGCACCGGCGGGCCGGACGCGCGCTCGGGTTGTTCGTCAGGGGCCGGGGCGATCACGTCGTGGCAACCGCTCGACGACCAGGTCGTAGGAGTCCTCGACCGCCTCGGTGATCAACCGCCCGGTGACGCCGGGCCCCGGTCCCAGCGTGATCCAGTTGCGTTTGTCGAGGTAGCGGCCCGGTGTGATCGTGGCGTGGGCGTCCATGTGCGCACGGGCGCGTTCCGGTTCGCACTTGACCGTGATGATCTGCTCGTCGGGGTCGTCGGTGACGATCAGGAACACCTTGCCCGCGACCTTGTACACGTCGAGCTGGGGGGTGAAGGGGCGTCCGTGGCTGACGTCGGGCAGGGCGAGTGCCGCCCGGCGGGCGGTGTCCTGGAGCCGGTCGCCGGCCGCGCTCACCGGGACGCCCGCGTGCCGCCGGCGTAGGTGTGCGGGTCGACGGGCCGCTCGGCCTTGGGCAGGTGGGCGACGACGAGCCGGTAGGACTCGGTGACGAGCTCCCGGACGAGCGGCTCGTCGACGCCGTCCCCGTCCTCCAGCGTGATCCAGTGCTTCTTGTTCATGTGGTAGCCGGGGGTGATGTGGCTGTTGCACTCCCGCAGGGCGAGGGCCTCGCCGGGGTCCGACTTGAGGATCACGACAGGGCGCCCGGGGACCTCGGTCATCAGCATGAACACCTTGCCACGGACCTTGAAGACCTCCCAGTCCTCCCCGAAGGGATGGACCAGTTCGGTACCGGGAAGCTCCTGCGCGCAGTCGGCGGCGGTCCTGTGCAATGTCATGGGCGTTGTCCTCCTCGAGGTGGTGGCGGACCGCGGCGCTGAAGGGCGCGCGGGGCGCGGGCGAGGCCGCACGTGTTCATCCTTGCCCGGAAACCGCAGAAAACGGGCGGCTTCCGGCCACCGGTCCGCGCGCCCTGCGGGCTGAAAGTGAGACATCGGCGGCAGGACGGGCGTGCGGAGACGGTTCCGCGCAGAATGGGGGTATCGACCGCCCCTGGTGCGTGGCCCTCGTTCCAGCCCGTCGAGCACTCAGCGGAGCCGGTCAGTAGGAGGTTCATGAGCCACTCCTTCGAACCGAACGGCGGACTCGGTCCGCGGGGCCGTCCTCAGGCCGCCGCCCGGGTCGCTCTGGCGGTCAACGGCATGGGCAGCTTCACCTGGGACCTGGCCGGCGGAGAGATGCGCTACGACCGCGGCGGCCTCGCCGTGATGGGTTTCGGGCCGGGGGAGTTCGACGGCCGTCTCAGCACGCTCGGTGAGCGGATGCTCCCCGTGGAGCTGCCCGCGATCGAGGAGCAGGTGGAACGTGCGCTGCGGGAACGTTCCGGCTTCAGCCTCTACTTCCGGATCCGCCGGCACCGGGGCGACGCGCTGCGATGGACCCACACCCAGGGCCACGTCGTCTGCGACCCGTCGGGACGCCCGGTCCGCGTCATCGGGATCATCCGTGACGCCACCCAGGAACTGCGCGCCGTCGACCAGACCGAACAGCTGCGCATCGCCAGGAACGACCGACGCCGCCAGGCCGACATCGTCGGGCACGTCAGCGACGCCCTCGTCCCGACCCTCACCGTCGAGGACGTCGCCGAGGCGCTGACCACCACCCGGCTCCTGAAGCAGATCGGCGCCTCCAGCATCGTCCTCGGCCTGGTCGACAACGGCCGTATGGGGCTGGTCGGAGCGAACGGCGTGGCCGACGAGCTCATCCGCGACTTCCACCTGTCCCGTCTGGACGAACCCCTTCCGCTCACCGACGCGGCCCGCACCCGGGAGGCGGTCTTCCTGACCGACCGGACGGACTTCGTCGAGCGGTATCCGGCTGTCGAGCCCTACCTGACGAAGTTCCCGCGGGCCGCGGCGGCGGTCTTCCTCCCGCTGATCGCGCACGACACCCCGATCGGCGCCGTCGGGCTCACCTACGAGGGCAGGGCCGGCTTCCCGCAGGACGAGCGGACCGTACTGACCGCGCTGGGCAAAGTCATCGCCCAGTCGCTGCAACGGGCTCTCCTCTACGACCAGGAGCACGAGCTCGCCGCCGGACTGCAGACGGCGATGCTCCCCGGGGTCCTCCCCGACGCCCCCGGCCTGACCCTCGCGACCCGGTACCGGCCCACACGCGCCCGGGGAGGCATCGGCGGCGACTGGTACGACGCCCTCACGCTGCCCGACGGCCGGGTCGCCGCGGTCATCGGCGACGTGCAGGGCCACGACGTGACAGCCGCTGCCATCATGGGGCAGCTCCGCGTCGCCCTCCGGGCGTACGCCGCCGAGGGCCACCCACCGACCACCGTCATGGCGCGCACCTCCGTCTTTCTGACGGAGCTCGCCACCGACCGCTTCGCCACCTGTCTCATCGCCCTGCTCGATCCGCGCACGGGGATGACCTCGATCGTGCGCGCGGGGCACCCGGAACCCCTGCTGCGGAGCCCGGACGGTGGCGCCGCGTGGCTCGACATCCCGGGTGGGCTCCCGCTCGGTCTCTCGTCTCAGGGCGCCCAGCCCGTGTACCCGGCCTCGGAGACGGTCCTGGAGCCGGGCTCGACGCTCGTGCTGTGTACGGACGGACTCGTCGAGGCCCGCGCCGAGGACATCGACGTGGGGCGCGGCCGGCTCCTCCGGGCCCTGCACACCGGGCCGGAGCGACCCGACGACCTCGCCGACCATCTGCTGCACAGCATGGCCGCCTACACGGGGGAGGAGGACGATGTGGCGCTCCTGATCCTGCGGCGGCCCCGGGGAAGGCCCGTCCCGGCCCCGCAGTGGGAGACCGACATCGCACCCCATGACCCCGACGCGCTCCGGGCAGCACGGCGCGAGCTGCGTACAGCGCTGAGCAACTGGTCACTGGAGGACATCGGCGACACCGCTGAGCTGCTCGCCTGCGAACTCGTCACCAACGCCCTTCTGTACACGGGCGGCACCACCACTCTGACGGCCAGGCCCGTACGGAACGGCGGACGGGCCCTGCGTCTGGCCGTCAGCGACACGTCACCGGCCTCCCCGCGACGCCGTGCCGCCACCGGACTGCACACGTCCGGCCGGGGCCTCATGCTCGTCGAAGAGCTTGCTGACACCTGGGGGATCGATCCCCGCGGCAACGGCAAGACCGTGTGGTGCGAGATTCCCCTCGCCGTGCCCTGAGAGGATCCCGCGGCAGGGCGGCGGGGCCGGCTTCGACGGACGGACTCCCCCACACGCGTCGTTCCGGCACCATCGGTCACAGCCTGAGCGGTCCCCGTTCACCACCGACGCCACCGAACTGACGGATCTGCCCGTCCTGCTCACCGCCCTCGACGGACCACACACCGGGCCGCCGAGGTGTGACCGGCCGGAATGATGCGAGCGCCCAGACGTGCCAAGTGGCCGTACACGCACTCATTGGAAGCCCATTTCTACCGGTTTCGATGGAACAGTGGTGACGTTGACCTGACGGACCGCCGAGACGCGAGGATGCGACATGGTTCAGGGTTTCTCCGGAGAACCAGGCACACACGGACCGCTCACCGAGGTGTCTCCGGAGGGCCAGCGGAAGATCACTCTCTGGGCCGCCGCTGTCGCGCTGGGCGGCTTACTCTTCGGCTTCGACACGGGAGTGGTGTCGGGTGCCCTGCTCTACGTCAAACAGGACTTCGGCCTGAGCTCCTTCGAGCAGGGGAGCGTGGTCAGCGTCCTCCTCATCGGGGCGGTGTTCGGCGCCACCTCGGCCGGGCGGATGTCCGAAAGGCTCGGCCGGCGCAAGGCACTGGGCACGATCGGCGTGATCTTCATCATCGGCACCGCGATCGCGAGCGCGGCGAACGGATATCTGATGCTCATGGCGGGCCGGGTGATTCTCGGCCTCGCGGTCGGAGCCGCCTCGGCCACCGTGCCGGTGTATCTGTCCGAGATCTCACCGACCAGGATCCGCGGGCGGCTGCTCACGATGAACCAGTTGATGATCACGCTCGGCATCCTCATCGCCTACCTGGTCAATCTCGCGTTCGCGAACAGCGAGATGTGGCGGGCCATGTTCGCCGTCGGTGCCGTTCCGGCAGCCCTTATGGTGGCGGCCACCGTGTGGTTCCTCCCCGAATCACCGCAGTGGCTCATCTCCCACGGCCAGGTCGACCGGGCGCGCGAGGGAATCGTCTCGGTCACCGACGAGGCAACGGCGGACACACTGATCGCCCGGGCCCGGAACCGGATCGCCGAGGAACGCGAGAGGCGGGAACGGAGTTCCGGGACGGCCGGCCAGGGAGCCAGGAGGCTTTTCGCTCCCGATGTACGGCCGGCCCTCGTCGTCGGGCTCACGCTCGCCGCCGTCCAGCAGTTCGGCGGTATCAACACGATCATCTACTACGCGCCGACCATCATTCAGCAGACCGGCCTGAACGCGTCGAACTCCATCTTCTACTCCGTGTTCATCGGTGTGATCAACCTGGTCATGACGCTGGTGGCGATCCGGCTGGTCGACCGGGCCGGCCGCAGGATCATGGTCCTCGTGTCGCTCGCCCTCATGGCCGTCTCGATCTTCATGCTCGGCCTGGCGTTCGTGATCGGCATGAGCTCGGTACTGACGCTGCTCTTCATGGTCATCTACATCGCCGCGTACGCGGGCGGCCTGGGACCGGTGTTCTGGACGCTGCTGGGCGAAATCTTCCCGCCGTCCGTCCGGGCCGAGGGCTCAAGTGTGGCCACCGCGGTCAACTGGGTGTCCAACTTCGTCGTCAGCCTTGCCTTCCTGCCCCTGGCGTCGGCCATCGGCCAGGGAGAGACCTTCTGGATCTTCGCCGGAATCTGCGTGGTCGCCTTCTTCTTCGTCGGCCGGTACCTGCCCGAGACCAAGGGCCGTGGCCCCGAGCAGATCGAGGCGGCGCTCCGGTCCCGCTTCGGACGCAAGTCCGGTTCTCGGCCGACGCCTGCCGGCTGAGAACGTCGCGGTGCCGGAAGCCGCAGCCGCTCCGGCCGGCCGTACGGGGGACCCGCGAGGAATTCCCGGGCGCCGCGGCACACGTCGGCCCTGCTCGCTCCCGCCCTCACGTCATCGTGACGACGATCTTGCCGGCCTTCGCCCGGCCCTTCTCGACGTACTCCATGGCTTGCAGGGTTTCGTCGAACGGGAAGACGCGGTCGACGACGGGCCGGATCTTCCCGGCGTCGATGAGGGGGGTGAGTCCGCGTAGTTGGTCGCCACTGGCCTTCATGAAGAGGAACGAGTACGTCACGCCGTGGCGCTTCGCGCTGCGCCGGGTCCTGAAGCTGAGCGCGGTCATGGCCAGGCGGAGGACCGGGTTCAGGCCGAGTTCACGGGCGAAGGCCGGGTCGGGCGGGCCCGCGACGCTGATGGCCGTGCCGCCGGGCTTGAGCACGCGCAGGGACTTGGCGAGGTTCTCGCCGCCGAGGCTGTCGAGGACGACGTCGTAGCCGTCGAGGAGCTCCCCGAAGTCCTGCGTGCGGTAGTCGACGACGACGTCCGCGCCGAGGTCCTCGGCGAGGCCGACCTTGGCGGTGCTCACCGTCGTGGCCACATGCGCGCCCAGCGCCTTGGCCAGCTGGACGGCGATGGAGCCCAGGCCGCCGGCGCCCGCGTGGACGAGGACCTTCTGGCCCGGCTGTACGTGGGCCCGCTCGACCAGTGCCTGCCATGCGGTCAGGGCGACCAGAGGAAGGGAGGCCGCCTCGGTCATGGTGAGTGTGGCGGGTTTGGGTGCCAGGTCGTCCTGGTGGACGGCGATGAGCTCGGCGAAGGTACCGATGCGGTCCTTGTCGGGCCGGGCGTAGACCTCGTCGCCTGCCGCGAAGCGGGTGACGGACGGGCCGACCCGGACGACCGTACCGGCGAGGTCGTTGCCCAGCACGAGCGGGAGACGATAGGGCAGGAACGCCTTGAAGTCCCCGTTGCGGATCCTGAGGTCCAGCGGGTTGACGCCCGCCGCGTGGATCCTGACCAGGACATCGTCGGTACCTACCCGAGGGTCGGGTAGCTCGGCGGCGCCCATCCCGGCTCGGCCGCCGTACTTCTCCACCATGAAAGCTCTCATCGTCGTCTCCGTTCCGGCTCGTGGTGTTCTGCCCGCTGCGGCGCGGGCCGTCGCGTCTTCCGGCGGAGATCAGCGTTCCGCTTCGCCGGACCGGGTGACGTCAGCCCGCGTTCGGCCGGAGCGCCGCGGACAGACTCTGCTTGACGTGCCGGCTGGTCTCGTCGGCGAGGATCTCGGCCAGGCCTGTCTCGATGCCGTGCAGGGCCTGGGCCGCGACGTCGGCGGCGGCGGCCTTCTGATCGGCGGGCACGCCGGCGGCCATATCGGTGTCCATGTAGCCGACGTGCAGCGCCGAGACAGTGATCCCGCGCGGCGCCAGCTCCTCGCGGGTCGCGTCGCTCAGCGCCCAGGCGGCGGCCTTGGAGGCCGCGTAGGAGCCGAGGCCGGCCGGGTGGAACCAGGACAGGGCGGACAGGACGTTGAGCACGGCCCCTCCGCCGTTGGCCTCGATGACGGGGGTGAACGCGCGGGTCGCGGCGAGCGGGCCGAAGAAGTTGGTCTCCATCTCCAGGCGCACTTCGTCCGCGTCGCCTCCGATCAGCGTCGCACCGGTGGAGATGCCCGCGTTGTTGATCAGCAGCGTCGCATCGGAGGCGAGCTGGGCGGCCTCCCGCATCGACGCCTCGTCCGTGACGTCCAGCCGCAGCGGGATGACGCCCGGCACGTCGACCGTCCCAGGGCGTCGGGCCGCTCCGTACACCTTCGCGCCACGCTCGACGAGCTGGGCTGCCAGGTGCCGCCCGAGGCCCCGGTTGGCGCCTGTGACGACCGCGACCGCGTTCTTCAGTTCCATGCTCGCTCCTGGTCCCGGCGGGCACCGTCGGACACCCGCACCGGATTAGATTATGAGGCCAATCTAAACACGGGTCTATGATAGATGCCAGTCGACATCCAAATGGAGGTGATCATGGGCCGCGTATCGCAGGCACAGGCGCAGGAGAATCGCAGGCGGGTGGTGGACACCGCATCCCGGCTGTTCCGGGAGCAAGGCACGCAGGTCAGCGTCGCCGACCTGATGCAGGCAGCCGGTCTTACCCACGGCGCCTTCTACAAGCAGTTCGCCTCCAAGGAGGCGCTCGTCGACGAGGCCACCGCCCACGCCTTCACCGAGCTCACCCAGCGCTACAGCGCCGGGATCGAGCGGCACGACGGGCAGCGCGACGCCGCCCGACAGACACTGATCGACAACTACCTCTCCGTCGAGCACCGCGACGACCCGGCGCACGGCTGCCCGGTCGCCGCGCTCGCCACCGACATCGCGCGTGAAGGCAGGGGGCGCGAGGCGCGTCGCGTCTACACCGAGGGGGTGGCCGACTTCGCCGATTTCCTCGCCACCGACGACCAGGACGGCATCGCACGCCTCTGCACCCTGTTCGGCGCACTGGTCCTGTCCCGGGCCACCAACGGCTCCCCGCTCTCCGAGGAGATCCTCGCCGCCGCGCACGCAGCCCTGACGGAAGCCGGCTGATCAGACGTCCCGGCGCAGGAACTGTGTCGAGCACCAACCGGTTCGGCTCCGCTCTGCCACCGTTTCGAAGTAGGTGTGCGGGGCGGTTCCTTCCGGGCGGCGAGGATGCCGGCAGCCGGCAGGGTCAGGCCGGAGGCGGCGGTGCTGTGGTCGTGCATGTGCACGGGCTGTTCAGCGCGCTGGTGGTCCCGGGCCACGGAGCCCCTTTCGTCCCCGCCGAGAACACCCCCGCCTGAACCGCGGAGGGCGGCCCCGGGACCGGCGAGCCGTTCGGTGTTCCCGTCGGCGGGAGGCTACTGCCCGTCGAGGACGCCTGGGGTGTCGTGCAGGAACACGCTCTGCCGGAGCGGGACGCGTCCCACGTCGATGTCGTACATCGGTGATGTCGGATCTCCGGTGCCGAAGGCGATGCCGAACAGCAACTTGAGGTCTTCGGGGACCCCGAGGGCCTGACGGACGGTGTCCGCGTAGACGCCGAGCACGGCCTGCGGTATGCCGCGGTGGCCGCGTGCGGTGAGCGAGAGCAGGAAGTTCTGGGCGTACATGCCGATGTCGCCGGCCGCCCGCACTCCGTCGCCCAGGACCGGCATGAAGAGGAGTGCGACGTGGGGCGCCCCGTAGAACCGCAGGTTCTCGCGGATGACCTCCTTCCTGCCTTCGTGGTCCGAGCGTGCGACGCCCCGCGTTCCGTAGACGATGGCCGCGTGCTCGTGCGAGCGGTCCCGGTGGACGCCCTGCCCGTAGTCGGAGGTGAAGTCGAGGGAGGGCCGGTCTTCCTCGTACGCCTTGAGCAGTGCGTCGCTGAGGGTGTCCCGTGCCGGGCCGGAGACGATGTGGACGTTCCACGGCTGGGTGTTGCTGTTCGAGGGAGCAGCGGGGGGCGAGCAGGCCAGTGGCGGGCGCTGCGTGTGAGGTACGTACCGAGGTTCATGGGGCGGCTCCTGGGACCGGTCACGTCGGGAGTGACACACATCGGCATGGTCAAATCGACGGTCTGTGAATATCCGGACACATCAAGCAACGCCGCCGTGCCCCCCGGCCCGGCCGGACGGGCAAATGCAGCTGCCGGCCACGTCGGGCCTCCGCAGTCCGCCCGCGCGGGGGCCGCCCCGAAAAGGGCCGGGGCCGGGGAGGAGAAGCCCGGCACCGGCCCTCGGAGAGCACCTGGGGCCGCGATGGACCGGCCGGCGCTCCTGCTGTCACCAGGAGGACTTGGTCACTCCAGGAAGGAGCCCGGCGTGCGCCTGTTCGCGCATCCGGATCCGGGACAGTCCGAACTTTCGCAGGTGACCGCGTGGACGGCCGTCCACACCGTCCCGGTTGCGCACGCGGGTGGCACTGGCGTCGCGCGGCTGGCGTCGCAGCTCCCCGACGGCGGCGATCCGCTCGGATTCCGGGGTGCCCGGCCTGCGGATGATCTCCTTCAGCTCCGCGCGCCGGGCGGCGTACCGCGCGACGGTCGCCTTGCGCTTCTCGTTCCGGGCGATCTTGCTCTGCTTGGCCATCAGACCTTCACCCCCCGCGCGCGGATGCGGGCGACCGCCGCCTCGATGCCGATCGTGTCGATCGCCTTGATCGCCCTGGCGCTCAGCACCAGGCGTACGTGCCGCCCCTCGCTGGGCAGCCAGTAGCGCTTGCGCTGGATGTTCGGGTCGAACCGGCGCGACGTACGCCGGTGCGAGTGGGAAATCTTGTTGCCGAAGCCCGGCTGTGCGCCGGTCAGTTGGCAGTGGGCGGACACGTAACTACCTGCCTCTCGTCGAATCGGCTCCATATTGAAAATGGAAACCATTGCCATATAGTAGCGGCATGGCTCGCAACGAACTACGCCCGATCATCAAGCTCCGCTCCACCGCGGGGACGGGCTACACCTACGTCACCCGGAAGAACCGACGGAACGACCCCGACCGGCTGGTCCTGCGGAAGTTCGACCCACTCGTCCGCCGCCACGTCGACTTCCGCGAAGAGCGCTGACACCCCCCTCCCCGCCCGACTCCGCCCGACCCCCAGGACACCGCCATGAAGCCCGGAATCCACCCCGCCTACCGCCCCGTCGTCTTCCGCGACAAGGCCGCCGACTACGCCTTCCTGACCCGCTCCACCCTGACCAGTGACCGGACCGTCGAATGGGAGGACGGCCGCACCTACCCGGTCGTCGACGTCGAGATCTCCTCCGCGAGCCACCCCTTCTACACCGGGACCGCCCGCGTCCTGGACACCGCAGGACGCGTCGAACGCTTCGAGCGACGCTACGGCCGCAAGGAGGGCCGGTGATGGCGGGCGGGCACAAACTCCCCGTCGTCATCGTCAGCGGACTGCACTCGGACGCACGCCGCACGGTAGTGGAGGGGCTGCTCAAGGACGTGTCCCACAGCGTCGCCCTGCACCACGACCTGGCTACGGCGGAGAAAGGCGCGGTGCACCGGACCGTGCGTGACTCCTCCGGGCCGCTGTCCGGCGGCGAGGCCCCCTTGGTGAACGACTGCGCCTGCTGCGCCCTGCGCGAGGACCTGATGCCGGAGCTGGAGCGCCTGGCGGCGGACGGCATGACCCGGATGGCCGTCGTCGAGCTGTGGGACTCCGTCGAGCCCAGGGCGATGGCCGAGGTCGTCGCCGCACACGGTGAGGGCCTGATCGAGGTGACCGGCGTGATCACCGCCGTCGATCCCGCCCTCGTACTGCCCTACCTCGTCAATGGGGACGACCTCGCCGAAGCGGGCCTGGCAGCCGCGGCCGGCGATCGGCGCACCGTCGGCGACACCTGGGCACGGCAGCTCGAGTACGCGTCGGCGGTCGCCCTCGTGGACGACGGCCAGGCCGGCGAGGAGGATCGGGCGCTGATCGGCCAGTTGCACCCGACGGCCCCTCAGGCGGCGGCCGGTTCGAAGGAGCTGACGAGACTGGCTCTCGCGGGGTTCGACGTGGAAGCGGCCGGCGCGGGCCAGCATCCAGCCTGCGCGCTGCTGCCCCAGGAGGCCGAGGAGGCAGGCGTCAGCACTCTCGTGTGGCGCAAGCACCGGCCGTTCCATCCCGAGCGCCTGTACGACGCGCTGGAGGAGCTGAGTTGTGCGGCCGCCCGCAGCAGGGGCCGGTTCTGGCTCGCCGACCGCCCGGACACCCTCCTGTCCTGGGACGCCGCGGGCGGTGCGCTCTGTGTCGAGAACAACGGCCCCTGGCTCGCGTCCCTGCCGGACGCCGCCTGGGACATGATTCCGCCGGTCCGGCGGGCCGCCGCCGCACTGGACTGGCACCCCGAGCACGGCGACTGCTGCCAGCACCTGGTCTTCGTATCTCCCGGCCTCGACCGGGACGGGCTGACAGCTCTGCTCGATTCCTGCCTGCTGACCGAGACCGAGTACCAGGCGGGCCGCACGGCGTGGAAGAGCCTGCCGGCCGCCTTCGACGCGCTTCTCGACCCGGTCCACTGACCGAGATGTCCATGCACACGACAGGCGCCGGCCGGGAGTCCCGCACCGGCGCCTGCCGCTGTTCACGTTCATGCATGGAGCAGGCATAGAGGCCGTTCGGCCTGGACATTATGAATACGACAATCATCCCGCTGAGCTGACCCATCACCTGCGGCGGCGCGCCGACCAGTGCCCACGGCAGTCGAGCTGCCGCTGCCCCACTGAGAGGCGAGTGCCGCTGTTGGCTGTCCCCTTGTTCCTGGACGCGAAGCTCGAACCACCCCTCACTTCCCTGCTGGCCTCCTCCCGCTTCCTCCACGACCTCGTGGACGGGCTGGGATCGCCCCTCAATGTGGTGCTTCCGGACCGGATCGCCGAGAACGTCACACGGTTCCGGTCCGTGTACCACCGCCACCGTCTGAGGGGAGAGATCAGCTTCGCCCACAAGGCCAACCGGTCGAGCGCGCTGGTACGCCGGCTGGCCACCACCGACTCGGCCATGGATGTGGCCTCGCTCGGCGAACTGCAGCACGCGCTGGCCTGCGGATTCACCCCTGACCGCATCAGTGCGACGGGACCCAAGGAACCGGAGTTCCTCTGGCTGGCCGCACGTACCGGCATCACGGTGAACATCGAGGGAGAGGCCGAGTTGCACTCGCTCGCCGCACTGGTGCGCCGCCACGCGCTGCCCCGGGTGCGGGTGCTGCTGAGACTGTCGGACTTCTCCGGCACCCCGGTGAAGGTCCTGAGCCGCCGCAGCCGATTCGGCCTCCCCGCTTCGGAGTTGGCCGGTTTGCTGGACGCGTGCGAGCGGCACCACGAGACCGTGGAGGTCATCGGCGTCTCCTACCACCTCGACACCACCAGCATCGAGGAGAAGGCCCTCGCCCTGGAGGGCTGCGTACGGGCCATGGACGCCTGCAGGGAGCGGGGGATGCGTCCCCGGGTCATCGACATCGGCGGCGGATTCGGTGTCAGCTATCTCGCCGACGGAGCACAGTGGGAGCGCTACACCAGCCAGCTGACCCTGGCGGCGATGGGCCGGCGCGAGGCCCTTGCCTGGCGCGACCACACGTACGGGCTGAGCAGCGAAGGGGGCACCCTCCGCGGAAGCCTGGATCTCTACCCTTCTCATCGCCCGGTCGCCGGGGCCGACTATCTGGACGAGCTCTTGCACAGTCCCGCCCCCACGCTCGGCCGCCCGCTGGCGACGTTGCTCCTGGAGAACCTGTACGACCTGTGCGTCGAGCCGGGCCGGGCCCTGCTGGACCAGTGCGGGATGACCCTGGCCCGCGTGCTGGAGACACGGCGCGAGACGGACGGCACGCACTCGATACGCCTGGCGATGAACGCCGGCGACTGTGCTCTCGAAGAGCACGGCATCCTCATGGATCCGGTCGTCCTCCGTCGGGACAAGCCCTGGAAGGCGCCGGACGGCTCCGGGGACTCCTTCGGCGTCCACCTGTTCGGAAATCTGTGCCTCGAATCCGATCTCATCACACGCAGGCTGGTCTCCCTCCCCCTTCTGCCGGCTCCGGGTGACCTTCTGGCGTTCCCCAACACAGCCGGATACTGCATGGATTTCAACGCCCATCACGCCCAGCGACGCCCACTCGCCCGCAAGGTGGCGGCCTTCCGAGGACCCGACGGCTGGCAGTGGCGTCTCGACGACCAGTACTGGCCCTTACATTCCGCAGAGGACGCGCATGAGGTATGACAGCATCATCGAAACAGTCGGCAACACGCCCTTGGTGCGTATCGACCCTCACGTCCACGGCCTGCGGAACATCGACCTCTACGCGAAGCTCGAGTTCTGCAATCCCTTCGGTTCACTGAAGGACCGGGCGGCGTGGAACATGGTCCGGCCCGGCCTCGCCGCGGCAGTCGAACAGGACAGCCAGATAGTGGAGTTGTCCAGCGGAAACACGGCCAAGGCGCTTGCCGCCATAGCCGGGATGCACGGGATCGGCTTCAAGAGCGTCACCAATCGCATGAGAATTCCGGAGATCAAGGAGATGCTCCTCCTGCTGGGCGCCGAGATCGAGGAACTCCCGGGGCAGACCGAATGCCTCGACCCCACGAACTCGGAAGATCCTCTGACCCTCTTCCACCGCAGCCTCGGCGATCCCACGAGCACCTACCTCCACACCGATCAGTACTACAACGCGCGTAACCCGGAGGCCCACGAGCACGGCACCGGCCCGGAAATCGTGGCGGACCTCGACGGCCGGGCGCCGGACTGGTTCATCTCCGGTGTCGGCACGGCCGGTTCCTCCACCGGCGTGGCGCGGGCGCTACGGGACCACAATCCGAAGGTCGGCGTGGTCGGGCTCGTCGCCGACAAGTCGGATTTCATTCCGGGCATCAGGAACATCGACGAGGTCCAGGAGGTCGGGATCTTCGATCCCCTCACCTACGACACCATCGAGAAGGTCACCTCCTCCGAGGCCATCGACGGAATGCTGACGCTCGTCCGCCGGTGCGGAATCCTGGCAGGACCGACCGGCGGGGCCGCGTATTTCGGAGCGGTCCGGCACCTCCGGGACATCGGGCCACAGCTCACCGAGCCCGCGACAGCCGTCTTCATCGTGTGCGACCGTGTCGAGAGTTATCTGAGCTACGTCAGGAAGCGCCGGCCCGAACTCCTCGGGCAGCGGCCGCGGAACGACTCGGTCGCCTCGGTGGCTGCCGAGGAACTGCTGGCGACCGCCGCCGTAGGAGTCGCCGAGGCGCAGAAGTGGATCGCCGCGGAGAAGCCCCTGATCGTGGACATGCGCAGCCCTTACGCCTATGCGGCCCTGCATATCGAGGGATCGATCAACATCGTCGACGAGCTGTTCGAGGACCTCGTTCACGGAGGGCTGCCGTTCAGCAAGTCCCGGCCGGTGCTGCTCGCTTGTCCCGTCGGCGAGAGATCCCTGCGGTACGCGGCCCTCCTGACCCGCATGGGCCATCCGGATGTGCGCAGCCTCGACGGAGGCATCATCGCCTGGCGGGATGCCGGCGCACCGTTGGTGCGGGAGTGACGCACGTGCCCGGCGAAGCGGCAGAGAGGGAGGCGGAGGACCTGGCCGCCTGGAGCGACGACGTCCGCGCGCAGTTCCCGATCGTGGCGGGCAACCCCCGTCTGGCCTATCTGGACAGCGCCGCCACCGCGCAGAAGCCGCGGGCCGTCCTGGACGCGGTCCAGGAGTATCTGACGACCTCCAACGCGAACGCGGGGCGCGGCACCTACCCGTGGGCCAACAGGACGACGCGCCTGGTCGAGGAGACCCGGGAGCGGGTCAAGGCCTTCCTCGACGACCCGGATCCGGGCACGTCCGCCGTTCACTTCGTCAGCGGCACCACGGAGGGGCTGCGCCTGGTGGCCCTGGACTGGCTGGCCCGTGAACTCCGCGACGGGGACGAGATCATCGTCCCGTTCGCGGATCACGAGGCGAACGTCTCGCCCTGGCTGGAAGCGGTCGAGTCACTGGCCCGCCAGGGCACGCGCGTCACGGTCCGGGAGATGCCCTGTCAGTCGTCCTCCGGTGATTACGACACGGACCGGCTCACCGGCCTGGTATCCCGCCGGACGCGGTTCGTGGCGCTCACCCACGTCCACCACGTCTACGGCGGCGACATGAACGTGCACCGGATCCGCCGGGCGGTGGGACCCGATCCGGTCATCTGCATGGACGCCGCCCAGAGCGTCGGCCATCTCCCCGTCTCGATGAAGGCGCTGGACGTCGACTTCGCCGTCTTCTCCGGGCACAAGGCCCTGGCGCTGCCCGGCACCGGTGCGGTCTGGTCCCGTGGCGTACGCGGGGCACCGTTCACGCCGCGCGGCTGGAGCGGCACACCGAACACCGTGGGCATCGTCAGTCTGGGCGCCGCCCTGGACTGGCTCGACCGGGTCGGAACGGAGCGCATCGAACGCTGGACCGTGGAGCTGGCCGCCCGGCTGACGGACGGGCTGCGGACGCTGGCGCCGTACGAGGTGGTGGGGTGCCAACAGAGTCTGGCCGCGGACTCCCCGGTGCAGCAGCGGCACGGCATCGTGACGTTCAGGCACCGGGACATCGATGCGGCCGACCTTGGGTTCATCCTGTTCAGCCACGGTTTCATGGTGCGGGCGGACGGCCTCTGCCAGGGCCGGGGCGGTGAGAACCGCAGCTCTGTACGGGTCAGTCTGCATGCCTACAACAGCCGCCACGAGATAGACCGGTTGCTGGAGGTACTCGCCGGACTGACCTAGTGCCGATGACAATCGTTTTCAGCTGTAGATTCGGGGTCACAGGACGGGACCGAGCACGTAGAGGTGGTACAGGAAGATGAGCGTGAGCATGTCGACGGCCCAGCGATGGGTGGACCGCTGGGAGCAACAGCAGCAGAGGTACGCGATCGACCGCGAGGAGCGCTTCACGGTGGTCGCGGATGTCGTGGAACACGTGACCGCCGGCCGTGAGGTGCCTCGTGTCCTCGATCTGGGGTGCGGCCCCGGCTCGCTGCCCGCACGGCTGATCGAACGGCTGCCGCAGGCCGAGATCGTCGCCGTCGACATGGACCCGCTGCTGCTGGCACTGGCCCGCGCACGCCATCCGGACGCCGCACGGTATGTCGAAGCGGTGATCGGCGAGGAGGGCTGGACGAGCGCCCTCGGACTCCAGGGGGCGATCGACGCGGTCGTGTCCACCACCGCGCTCCACTACCTCCCCGACGGCATACTGCGGAACACCTACGCCGAGCTGAGATCCCTGCTGCGGCCCGGCGGCGTACTGATCAACGCGGACCACCTGTCTCAGGACGGGGCCGGGTTCGCCGAGATCGCGGAGTTCGTCGGTGTCCGCCGGGCCGAACGCCGCCATGCCTTCGACCACGAGGACTGGGAGACATGGTGGTCCGCCGTCGAGAACGAGCCCGAGCTGACACAGCTGTGCGCCGAGCGCCGTAAGCCGGGGTTCGTCCACGCCGACTGCGCCGTCACGCTCGGCCGGCACGTCGAGCTGCTGGCCGAGGCGGGCTTCGGTCATGCCAGTCCGGTCTGGCAGGTGGGCAACAGCTACGTCCTCGTCGCCATCAGGCAGTAGCCGGGCCGGGGCGCGGGGCGCTGCGGCCGTGCTGTCGCCGGAGGACGGGGCGGAGCCCGGTTCTCCGGCGATCCGTGGCAGGAACCGGGCGGCGGATGAGAGCGTGACGGTCATGAATACCGACGTCAGCTATCCATCGGCCGACGGCGCCTGGGTGAGGCGTTTTCACCGCGCCGACGACAGCGTCCGCCTCATATGCCTCCCCCACGCCGGCGGCAGTGCGGCCTTCTATCGACCGATGTCAGCGGCACTGTCGCCGGACGTGAGCACCTTCGCCGTCCAGTACCCGGGACGCCAGGACCGCATCAGGGAGCCCTGCGTCGACAGCATTCCCGAACTCGCGGACGCGATCTTCGACGCACTCGCGCCCTTGGCCGGCGAGCCCATGGCGCTGTTCGGTCACAGCATGGGAGCGACGCTCGCCTTCGAGCTGGCCGTACGCATGGAGAACCGTCTCGGGAGGTCCCCGTCCGCCCTTTTCCTCTCGGGGCGCCGGGCGCCTGCCCACTTCCGGGCCGAGGCCGACTTCGTCCACACCCGCGACGACGCCGGCATCGTCGCCGAACTGGCGGCACTCAGCGGAACGGCCCCCTCGCTCCTGGAGAATCAGGAGATCCTCGACATGGTGCTGCCGATGCTCCGCAGTGACTACCGGGCGATCGAGACCCACCGGGGCGGAGTGGACGACGTGGTCTCCTGCCCGGTCACGGTGCTCACCGGAGAGAGCGACGACCGGGTCTCCGTCCAGGAGGCCGCCGGCTGGGCCGCCCACACCCGTGGGGACTTCGCCCTGAAGACCTTTCCCGGAGGCCACTTCTTTCTCGACGACCACCTGGACGCGGTCGCCGGCCTCGTCCGCGCCGGCCTCTCGGGCACGCGGGGGTGAGGCGTGCCCGGCTTCCCGTCAGGGGGTCGACGCGGAGACCACGTAGACGACCGGGGCCGCCGGATCCGTCATGTTGACGGTGATGTCCTGGGTGGGGCGCGGACGCTTGTTCTTGTGGACCGTGCCCGCCCAGTCGACGCCCGGGCCGAAGTACCAGCCGGTGATCTTGATGTCCCGTTCCGCGATGGTGACCTTGCCGGTCTCCAGCGCGGCACGGCCGGTGCCGACACCGCTCAGGAAGCGGTCGAGGCCGGCGGAGGTCGTACGGAACTTCACGTACATCCGGCTGGCTTTCCAGTTGTTCGTCTCGTAGTACTGGACCCCCTGGGCGTTGCCCGGAATGGGCAGCTCGAAGATCCGGCGCTGCATGCCGGACGGCCAGTCCTCGCGCAGCCCCTGGGCGGCGGCCTCGGCTTCCTTGTCCTTGCCGGAGCGGCGGCTCTGGCCCGCGGAGATCACCAGGTAGCCGGCCGGGATGCCGATGAGCAGCACGATGATGGTCAGCGTGATCAGGCGCCGTCTGACCACCCTGCGCCGGTCCTCCGGAGGCATACCGTCGCCGCCCGCCGAGGGCCCGGAGGAACCGGACGAACCGGAGGACCCCGAAGAGCCGGACGTAGGAGGCTGGCGCGGCACGAGGTGGTGTTCGGCTGCGGTCATGGTCGGTGATCCCTCGAAGCTGCGGTACGGAGCGGAGTACGGATGGCCAGGAGCCGCGGCTCGCGCGGCCCCGGTCACTCGACGGGGCGGGTGCTGCGCGTGTTCCGGATGGTGCTCGCGGCCTGGTCGTAGAACTGCGCGTACCGCTCGTAGCGCTCGACCCGGCGGCGGTTGGTCCGCCGGAACCTGCGGGCGACCAGGCGGGCGAGGTCCGCGGCGCCGACCATACCCGCCTCGGGGCCGAGCTGGGCCTTCGCGATGCGGGCCTCCGGGCGGTAGCCGCGGCCGGTGAGGTGGCGTTTGAAGGCGTCCCTGGCCGGGCCGATCAGCAGGTCGTCGGCCGCGCTGACACCGCCGCCGATGACGAAGCAGGACGGGTCGAGGGCGGCGGCGAGATTGGCGATGCCGACGCCGAGCCACTGGCCGATGTCCTGGAGGAGCTCGACGCACATGGCGTCGCCCTCGCGGGCCAGTTCGGTGATGAGCGGCCCGGTGATGTCGGGGATGTTGCCCTTGACCCGCTCGATGATGCCGTGCGCGACCGGGGAGTCCGCGGCGGCCAGCTCCCTGGCCTCACGTACGAGGGCGTTGCCCGAGCTGTACTGCTCCCAGCAGCCGCGGTTGCCGCACGGGCAGCGGTGCCCGCCGGGCACCACCTGCATATGGCCGAACTCACCCGCGACGCCGTACTTGCCGCGCTTGACGTGCCCGTCCTCGAGGATCGCGCCGCCGATGCCGGTGCCCAGCGTGATCATGACCAGGTGGTCCTCGCCGCGGCCGGCGCCGAAGCGCCACTCCGCCCAGGCCGCCGTGTTGGCGTCGTTGTCGACCATGACGGGGACGACGAGCCGGGAGGCGATGGCGTCGCGCAAGGGCTCGTCGCGCCAGGCCAGGTGCGGGGCGAACAGCACCTTGGAGCGGTCCGCGTCGACCCAGCCCGCGGCGCCGATCCCGACGGCGTGTACATCGTGCCGGTCGGAGAGGTCCAGGACCAGCTCGACGATGGTGTCCTCGACGACCTTGGGGCTCTTGGACTTGTCGGGCGTCTCGGTGCGGAGGGTCTCCAGGATGTTTCCGTCGGCGTCGACGACTCCGGCCATCACCTTCGTCCCGCCGATGTCGATCCCGACGGTGGGGACCCTGGGTGCCGTGAGGTGCGAGCGCCGCTCCTTGGTGCCGACAGTCCGCAGGACGGTGGCGCGGGCGGAGCCGCGGTGTGTGAAGTCGCGGTACGTGCTCATCGTCCCTGCGCAGGTCGGGGGGCCGGTCGGTGATCCGTCCGGCGGCGGACGGCGCCCGCCGCACACGATTCTGCCATTCCCCCGCCCCCGGAACCGGTCTCCGGCCCCGGGGCGGGGGGTGCGGACCGTGGTTCACGGGGTGCTGTCACCGGCGGGCCGGCCGCCGAGGTGGTCCGGCGAGGGGGCTCGTTCGAGCTCGTGGCTGAGCTCGTCGAGCTCGCTCCCACCGGCCATCTGGCGGGTCAGTTCGTCCAGTGTGACGCCGTCCTTCGTATGGCTTCCGGACATCGCTCCACGCTTGAGCATCACGAACCGGTCACCCACGAGGTACGCGTGGTGAGGATTGTGCGTGATGAGGACCACGCCGAGCCCGGCGTCCCTGGCGGCCGCGACGTACTTGAGCACGACGCCCGACTGCTTGACGCCCAGCGCCGCGGTCGGCTCGTCGAGGACGAGGACCTTGGCGCCGAAGTACACGGCCCGGGCGATGGCCACGCACTGGCGTTCACCGCCTGACAGGGTGCCGATGGGTTGATCGACGTCACGCAGGTCGATGCCCATGCGCAGCAGCTCCGCGCGGGTCGTCTCGCGCATCCGCCGTACGTCGAGGCGCTTGAAGGGGCCGGAGCCCTTCGTCGGCTCGGAGCCGAGGAAGAAGTTGCGCCAGACCGGCATCAGCGGAACGACGGCCAGGTCCTGGTAGACGGTGGCGATGCCCCGGTCCAGGGCGTCGCGCGGGTTGGCGAGCGTGGTCTCCTCGCCCTCGATCAGGAAGGTCCCGGCGTCGTGCCGGTGCAGCCCCGCGATGATCTTGATCAGGGTGGACTTGCCGGCGCCGTTGTCACCGAGGACACAGGAGATCTCCCCCGCGTGCACCTCCAGCGAGACGTTCTCCAGGGCCTTGATGTTGCCGTAGTACTTGCTGACGCCGTCGAGCTCGACGAGCGCCGGGCCGGCCGTGTCCCGGGGGGCCGGAGCCTGGGTGGCCGTCATTTCGTCGCCTCCGCGCGCTTGCGTACCCATGCGTTGAGCAGGGTGGCCAGGAGCAGCATCGCTCCCAGGAAGAACTTGAACCAGTCGGGGTTCCACTCCGCGTAGACGATGCCCTTGCTGGTCATGCCGAAGATGATCGCGCCGATGGCCGATCCGACCGCGGAGCCGTAGCCGCCGGTGATCAGACAGCCGCCGATGACGGCCGCGATGATGTAGATCAGCTCGTTGCCGACGCCCTCGCCGGACTGGACCACGTCGTACGAGAAGAGCAGATGCTGCCCCGAGACCCATGCGGCGAAGGCGACCCCGAGGTAGAGCCCGATCCGTGTACGGATCACCGGGACGCCGACCGCGCGTGCGGCGTCGGCCTCGCCTCCGACGGCGAAGATCCAGTTGCCGAAGCGGGTGCGGATCAGGATCCAGGTGGCGATCGCCACGAGCACCGCCCACCACAGGATGGTGACCTTCAGCTCGACGTCGCCGATGGTGAGGTGGGACGCGAAGACCTTGCGGGCGGAGTCGAAGCCCTCCATGTTCCCGATGGCCTTGGTCGAGACGGTGCCGCCGATCAGCTTGGTGAAACCGAGGTTCAGGCCGGTCAGCATGAGGAACGTGCCGAGCGTGATGATGAAGCTCGGGAGCTTGGTGCGGGTCAGCATGAAGCCGTTGAACGCGCCGAAGCCCAGGGTGACCAGCAGCGACACGAAGACGCCGACCCAGACGTTGGCGGTCATCTGGTAGCTGAACATCGAGGAGATCAGCGCCGAGCTGGTCACCATCACACCGGCGGAGAGGTCGAACTCGCCGCCGATCATCAGGAGCGCCACCGGCGCCGCCATGATCCCGATGGTGGAGGCCGCGTACAGCACCGTGCCGAGGCTGGAGGCCTGGAGGAAGCTGTCGGCGACGATCGCGAAGAAGAGGAAGACGGCCACCGCCCCGACGACCGAGCCGAGCTCGGGCCGGCCGAGGAGCTTGCGCAGCGGGGAGGTGCGCAGCAGGCGTTCGTCGGTGTGGGGCGCCGCCGGTTGCCCGGTCGCTGTCATCGCGTGCCCCGATTCGTGTACTCGGCGAGCGCGTCGGCGTCCTTGGAGGTGATGACCTGCGGGCCGGTCAGGACGGGCAGGCCGCCGCCGAGCACGTTCTGGTTGTAGCGGTAGAGCCAGAGCAGGTCGACGGCCTCGTAGCCCTGGAGGTAGGGCTGCTGGTCGACCGCGAAGCCGAGCGTCTTGTTCTGGAGGCCGGTCGCGACGCTCGCGTTGAGGTCGAAGGTGTCGATCTCGGCCTTGCTGCCCGCGGTCTGCTTCGCCTTGACCGCGGCGGCGGCGAAGGGTGCGCCGAGGGTGACGACCGCGTCGATGTCCTGGTCGGAGTCGAGCTTGGCCTCGATGGACGCCTGGACGTCGGGCATGTTGGTGCCGTCGACGTAGAGGTTCTGCATCGTTCCGTCGAAGGTCTTCTTCGCCCCGGCGCAGCGCTGCTCGTGGCCGACGTTGCCCTGCTCGTGCAGGACGCAGAGCACCTTCTCGCGCTTCCGCTCGTTCAGCTCGTCGCCGACGGCCTCGCCCGCGATGGACTCGTCCTGGCCGATGTGGGTGAGCGCGCCGAAGGCCTTGGACTCGGCGGAGCCGGAGTTCACGGTGATCACGGGGATGCCCGCCTTGACCGCCTTGGCCACGACGGTCTTCATCGAGTCGGGCTTGGCCAGCGAGACGATCAGGCCGTCGACCTTCTTGTCGATCGCGGTCTGGACGAGCTCCGCCTGCTGCTGGCCCTCGTCGCTGTGCGAGTAGAGGAAGTTGATGTTGTCCTTGACGGCCGCCTGCTTGGCGCCCTTCTGGACGATGTCCCAGAAGGTGTCGCCATCACCCGAGTGGGTGACCATGGCGAACGTCCAGCGGGGCGTGTTCACCGCGGACCGGCCTTCGGCGGCCTGAGCGGCGCGCTCCTCCGCCCGCTTGCCGCCGGTGCTGCTGCATCCCGCGAGGGAGGCTGCCAGTACCGCTGCCAGCACGGCGCCCATCGCGCGTACCCCTGTCCGAACCCTTGCCACGACGCCGTGCCCTTCTTGTGCTGCTCGCTGTGCTGCCTGGTGAAGCCGGGGAGGGCGGACTCGCCGCCCGGCGGGCCAAGTATCCCCGAGCCCGGAACGGTGTGGACCGGCAGGGGCGCGGGCCGCGCCCTCCCGTCGTTCTAGCGACCTTGCATGACCGCGTCAACGTTTTTGTCCGAACATTCTTACCGGCGGCCGCCTGCCGGGGATTCAGGGCCGGACGAGCAGCTGGAACTCGAAGGCGTACCGCGAAGCCCGGTAGACGTGCGAGCCGAATTCGACCGCCCGCCCGCCGTCGTCGAAGGTGGTGCGTTCCATGGTCAGCAGCGGGGCGCCGGCGGGCTCCGCGAGCAGCTCGCCCTCCTCGGTGGTGGCGGCGCGGGCGCCCACGGTCTGCCGGGCGCTGTGCAGCGTGATGCCGGCGGCACGCATCATCCGGTACAGACCGGTCGATTCCAGCCGCTCGGTGGAGAGGTCGAGCAACTGGGGCGGCAGGTGGTTGCGCAGGAGCGCCACCGGCTCGTCGTGCGCGTAGCGCACCCGCTCGACGAGATGGACGTCACTGCCGTCCTCGACCCCGAGCGCGGCGGCGACCTCGGGCGCCGCCGGCTCGACCGTGTTGCGCAGGACGCGGGTCGCCGGTCGCCGGCCGGCCGTGTCCAGGTCGTCGTAGAGGCTGCTCAGTTCGAGCGGACGCTTGATGCGGCTGTGCACGACCTGGGTGCCGACGCCCCGCCGTCGCACCATCAGCCCCTTGTCGACGAGCGACTGGATGGCCTGGCGGACGGTGGGCCGGGAGAGTCCGAGCCGTGCGGCGAGCTCCAGTTCGTTGCCGAGAAGGCTGCCGGGCGCGAGCCGCCCCTGCTCGATGGCCGCCTCCAGCTGCTGGGCCAGCTGGTAGTAGAGCGGGACGGGGCTGGTGCGGTCCACGCCCAGCCCGAGGGCGGCGGAGTCGGCGGCGGGTTTGGGCACGGCACGGAGCGTACCTCCTGCCGCCTCGCCACACCCCTCAATTTGTCAGGACATATAGTTGACAGTGCGTCCGGTGGGCGGCACGTTGGGTCCATGCGCATCGGACTCATCGGCACGGGCCGGATCGGTTCCTTCCACGCGGGCGTCCTGGCACGCCATCCCGCGGTCACCTCGCTCGTGGTGACGGATCCGGACACCGCCCGCGCCTCGGAGGCCGCCGCGCGGACGGGGGCCACGGCTCTCGCGTCCGCTCAGGAGGTCCTCGGTGCGGGGGTCGACGCGGTCGTGATCACCTCGGCCACCTCGGCGCACGCGGATCTCATCGGCCGGGCCGCCCGGGCCGGTCTGCCCGCCTTCTGCGAGAAGCCCGTCGCCCTGGACCTGGCGGGCACGCTGGGCGCGCTGCGCGAGGTCGAGCGGGCCGGCAGTGTCCTCCAGCTCGGCTTCATGCGCAGGTTCGACGCGGGCTACGCCGCGGCGCGCGCCGCCGTGCGCGGCGGGAACCTGGGCCGGCTGCACACCGTGAGGGCGGCGACCTCCGACCCCGCTCCCCCGCCCGCCGCCTATCTGCCGCTCTCCGGCGGCCTGTTCCGGGACTGCCTGGTGCACGACTTCGACATCCTGCGCTGGGTGACGGGCCGCGAGGTGACCGAGGTGTACGCCACCGGGTCCGACGCGGGCCCGGCGATGTTCCGGGAGGCTGGTGACGTGGACACGGCGGCGGCGCTGCTGACCCTCGACGACGGCACGCTCGCCACGGCGACGGCCACCCGGTGCAACGGCGCCGGTTACGACGTGCGCATGGAACTGGCGGGCGAGCGGGACCAGATCGCGGTCGGCCTCGACGACCGTACGCCGCTCACGTCCGCCGAGCCGCAGGGGCCGCCCGCTCCCGCCAAGCCGTGGCCGGGCTTCCTGGAGCGCTTCGCCCCGGCGTACGAGGCGGAGCTGGACGCGTTCCTCGCCGTCGTACGCGGAGAGCTTCCGAACCCGTGCGACGGCCGGGAGGCGCTGCACGCGCTGCGTGTCGCCGAGGCGTGCGAGCTGTCGCGCCGGGAGCGCCGCCCCGTACGGATGGCGGAGATCGCCGAGGCCTGAGTCCCCGGCCCCGCTACCAGGCCACCGGCAGGCTCAGCGGACCCCGGATCAGCAAGCCCGTACGCCAGGAAAGGCCGGCCGGGTCCGCGTCGAGCCTCAGCTCCGGGCAGCGTTCGAGGAGCGACCGGATGGCGACGCGGGCCTCGATGCGGGCCAGCGGAGCGCCCAGGCAGTAGTGGATGCCGTGGCCGAAGGCGACGTGGCCGCGGGCGTCCCGTGTGATGTCGAAGCGGTCGGCGTCCGGGTAGCGGGCGGGATCGCGGTCGCAGTCGGCCATCGCGACCAGGACGAGCTCGCCACCGCCGGGGATCACCGTGCCCAGGACGTCGAGCGGCTCGGTGGTGAAGCGGTAGGTGGGCGTCTCGACGGGCCCCTCGTAGCGGAGGGTCTCCTCGACCGCGTTGTCGATCAGGCTGAGATCCGCGCGCAGCGCCGCGAGTTGCCCGGGGTGCGTCAGCAGGCTGAGGACGGCGTTGGAGATGAGGTTGACCGTGGTCTCGTGGCCGGCGACGAGCAGCAGCCAGGCCATGCCGATGAGTTCGTCGGCGGAGAGCTGGTCGCCGTCGCCGTCCGAGGTGTGGATCAACGCGCTCATCAGGTCCTCCCCGGGGGCCGCGCGCTTCTCCTCGATCAGCCCGGTGAGGTACGCGGTCATGGCGGCTTTCGCCCGGCCGCGCGCTTCGGCGTCGAGGGACGAGACCGCGGTGTCGGACCATGTGCGGAAGGCCTGCCGGTCGAGGGACGGCACGCCCAGCAGCTCGCAGATGACGGCCATCGGCAGGGGGACCGACAGCGCTTCGACCAGGTCGGCGGAGCGGCCGGGGCCACCGGTCATGGAGTCGAGGAAGCCGTCCGTCATCTCCTGGACGCGCGGGGCGAGCCGTTCCATGCGGCGCGGGGTGAACTCCCGGGCGACGAGACGGCGCAGCCGGGTGTGGGCAGGGGCGTCACTGCCCAGCATGGACGTGCCCGAGGACACCTTGCCGACGCCCAGCGAGGGCGACGCCTTCGCCCAGTCCTTGGAGAGCCGCTGGTCGGCGAGGAGGGCGCGCCCCGCTTCGTACCCGACGACCAGCCAGGCCTCGGCGCCCTCCGGGATGCGGACACGGTGCACCGGACCACTGGCGCGTAAGCGCGCGTAGACGGGATACGGGTCGCGGATGAAGTCGTCGCCGAGGGCGCCGAGGTCGAGCAGTGCCTGGGTGGTCAACGTGTTTCCCTTCAGACGGGGCGGGCGGAGAGGACGGTGCCCTGCGCGACCGCGCAGAGGGTTTCCGCCCCTTCGTCGTCCACGGTGTGCAGGTCGCAGCGCACGACGGCCTGTCTGCGGCCGGTGTGGACCGCCTCGGCGCGGGCACTCAGGGTGCGGCCACTCGCCGGCCGGACGTACCGGATCGAGAAACCGCCGGTCAGGACGGCCGCTCCCGGCGTCGTCCCGGCGGCGAAGATCAGCGCGTTGTCGGCCGCGCAGGAGAGCACCCCGCCGTGCGGGAACCCGTTCTGCTGGGTGAGTTCCTTGCGTACGTCGACCTCGAGGACGGCCACGCCGTCCCCGAACGCCGTGATCCGCGCGCCGACGAGCCCGCTGAACGGCCGGCTGCCGAGGACCTGCTGCGCCGTGTCCAGGGTGAGTCCGGTCGTGGACGCCATCTCACCTCACCAGCGCACCGGAAGGCGGCGGACGCCCCGGAGGAGCATCCCGGGCAGCCAGTCGGGCTCCCCTCCGTCCGGGTCCCGGACGAGTCCGGGGCAGCGCTCCAGCAGGGCGCGGATCGCGATGCGGCCCTCCATCCGGGCCAGTGGGGCGCCCAGGCAGAAGTGGATGCCGTGTCCGAAGGCCAGGTGCCCCTGGGCCTCGCGCCGGATGTCGAAGGTGTCCGGGTCCGGGTAGCGGCCGGGGTCACGGTCCCCGGAGCCCAGGGCGACCAGCACGACCTCGCCCTGCGGTATGACGACCGGGCCGATGGCGACGGGTTCGCGGGTAAAGCGGAAGGTGGCCGTCCCCACGGGTCCGTCGTAGCGGAGCATCTCCTCGACGGCGCCGTCGATCAGCTCGGGCCGGGCGCGGAGCAACGCCAGCTGGTCGGGGTGGTCGAGCAGTGCGCGTACGCCGTTGGAGATCAGGTTCACGGTCGTCTCGTGGCCCGCGACCAGGAGCAGGAAGGCCATGCCGATCAGTTCGTCCGGTGACAGGCGGTCGCCCTCGTCGTCATGTGCCTGGATCAGGGCGCTCATGAGGTCGTCGCCCGGGGCGCACCGCTTGTCCTCGATCAGCTCTTCCAGATAGGCGCCCATCGCGTGGACCGCCTCGCTCTCCTTCTCCGGCGAGACCGGCGTGACGATGGCGTTGGACATCTGGCGGAAGGCGTCCCGGTCGATGTCGGGGACACCGAGGAGCTCGCAGATCACGGTCATCGGCAGCGGAAAGGCGAACGCGTCGATGAGGTCGGCGCTCCCGGCGGGGGCCATCGCGTCGAGGAGGTCTCCGGTGATCTGCTCGACGCGCGGGCGCAGCGCCTCGATCCGCCGGGCGGTGAATTCGCGTGCGACGAGTTTGCGCAGCCTGGTGTGGTGCGGGGCGTCCATCTCCAGCATGTTGGCGTTGATCGGGTTGCTCGTCGCCGAGAACTGCTCCGCCGTGCGCCAGTCCTTGCTGTACCGCTGGTCAGCGAGGGCCGCCCGGGCCTCCTCGTAACCGACGATCATCCAGACGCGCTCGAAGTCGTCGGTACGGACCGGGTGGACCGGCCCCTCGGCGCGCAGTTTCGCGTAGTACGGATACGGATTCGCGCTGAAGTCCGCCGCTCCGCGCAGATCGGTCACTGTCATCGTCCCGCCCCCTCATCCGGTCTGACCGGTTCAGCCTAGGCGGCCGTCCGGCGCCCCGTCCTCGTCCTCATGGAGGAGACCGGCGTCGTGCACCAGCAGCGCGATCTGGACACGGTTGTTGAGTTCGAGCCTGGCCAGGATCCGGGAGACGTGCGCCTTGACCGTCGCGACACTCAGGTGGAGCGCGGCGGCGATCTCGGCGTTGGAGCTGCCCCGCCCGACGGCCGAGGCCACGTCCCGCTCGCGCTCCCCGAGCTCGGCGAACCGCTGCCTGGCGCGTGTCCTGCGGTCCTGGCGGTCGTCCGCCGGGTCTCCCGCCGCACGGGCCATGAGCCTGCGGGTGACGGCGGGCGAGAGGACGGGTTCACCGGCCGCGACGCGCAGGACCGCCTCGACGATCTGCGCCGGCGGGGTGTCCTTCAGGACGAAGCCCGCGGCCCCCGCGCGGATGGCGCGCAGCACCTGCTCATCGGCGTGGAACGTGGTCAGGACGATGACCTCGGGCGCGCCGGGCCTGCGCCGGAGCTCCTCGGTCGCGGCCAGCCCGTCCTTGCCCGGCATGCGGATGTCCATGAGCAGGACGTCGGGGCGGGTCCGGGCGACGAGGGCGGCGGCCTCGGTGCCGTCGGAGCCTTCTCCCACGAGGTCGATGCGCTCGGCGCCGCCGAGCATCAGGGCGAGTCCGGCACGCACGAGCGGGTCGTCGTCGATGATGGCCAGCCGGACCGGTGGCGTTTCCGGAGACATGGGGGCGCTCATACCGGCCACGGCAGCCGGGCTGTCGGAGTTCTCATGCCGGCCACGGTAGCCGGGCCTCGACCGTGAATCCTCCGTCCGGGCGCGGTCCGTGGTCCAGACTGCCGCCTGCCAGGCCCGCCCGTTCGGTGAGGCCGATGAGGCCCTGGCCGGATCCCGGGACCGGATCGAAGGGCTCGGCGGGTGCGGGGTTGCGGACCTCGATGGTCAGACCGTCGCCCGGCCCGCCGGCCACGGTGACGTGGACGGGGGCTCCGGGCGCGTGTTTACGGGCGTTGGTCAGCGCTTCCTGGGCGATGCGGTAGACCGTGCGTCCGGTGGCCGCGGGCGCACGGGCCGGGTCGGCGACGCTGTTGGCCAGCGTGACGTCCATGCCTGCCGAGCGGGACTCGTCGATCAGGGCGTCCAGGGTGACGAGCGTGGGCTGGGGCCTGTTCCCGTCGTCGGCGTCGCCCGGTCCGCGCAGCACACCGATGATCTCGCGTAGGTCCTGGAGCGCCTCATGGGCGCTGTCCCGGATGACTCCCGCCGCTCTCGCGACCTCGGCCGGGGGCGCGTCGGGCCGGAATTCGAGGGCACCGGCGTGGACGCTGAGCAGGGTCAGCCGGTGGGCGAGGACGTCGTGCATCTCGCGGGCGATGGCCTCCCGCGCCAGCCGCTGTGCCTGTTCGGCCCGGAGCGCGGCCTCGGCCTCCGCCCGGCGCGCGCGTTCGCGCAGGGTGACGACCAGCCGGCGCCGTGAGCGTACGACCATGCCCCAGCTGAGCACGAGGAGGACGAGCAGCACCCCGATGACGGTGGAGGCGAACAGCGACGCCTCGGGGTCCGGGCGCAGCAGCGGCTGCACGGGGGCGACGACGAGGGCGCCCGCGCCGACGACGGCGACCTGCTTGTACGGACGGTGCACGGCCAGGCTGAACAGCCCGATCAGCATGGCCCCTGCCGCGACGGGTTCCACCAGGCTGAGCACCGTCAGGCCCACGGCCACTGCCACGGGCCACCTCCGCCGGACCCAGAGCACGCAGCACGCCACCGCCCCGATGAGCGAGTCGGCGAGGACGACACCGTCCGGTGTCGTCGGGTCGGCCTCGATCGCCGCGAGGGCGACCATCCCGAAGCCCGCGGCGCAGAGGAAGGCCGTGATGTCGACGGCCCAGTCCCGCACGGTCCGCCGCGAGCCGCCCCGGTCGCCGGACAGTTCGTCGTCGGCCAGGGCGGAGGGCAGCAGCCAGCGGTACTCCGTACGTGTCATGTCGACAAAGCTACGCACGCGGAAGGCCCGGGGACGCCTGTCCGTGCCAGGGAGATACCGAAGTCGTACGATCCGAGACTTCCGTCGGTGGGCCGCATACCGGTGGCCGACGCGGGCCGGGGGCGGCCCACGCCAGGCTCGGGCCATGAAGAAGTTCGTGGAGTCGGTGGGATTCATCGTGTTCGCGCAGGGCGCCGCGGGACTGCTGTACGAGTGGACGGGCTGGTTCCGTCTGTGGGCCGTGGTGGCGAAGCTCGACTTCCTCGACGACTACGGGCTCTTCGTCAACATCGTGCTGGTCGTGACGGGCGCGGCCGTGATGATCGCGGCGGACTCGATCAGGACGTGACGTCCGCGCGGCGGCGGCCCCACGCGGTGCCGGCCAGCACGAGTACCGCGCCGAGCGCCCCGAGCGCACCGAGGCGCTCGCCGCCGATCGCGATGCCCGCGGCGGCGGCCCATAGCGGCTCCGTGCCGAGGAGCAGGCTGACGCGGGACGGAGAGGTACGGCGTACCGACCACATCTGGACGAAGAACGCGAACAGCGTGCAGAACACGGACAGGAAGAGCAGCCCCGCCCACTCGGCGGCACCGAAGTCCGCCGCCACGCTCCAGGGCGCCGGCCCGGTCCCGGGCACGGCGGCCAGTACGGCGAAGACGGCGACCGCACTGCCGAGTTGCACCGTGGTCAGGGAGAGCGAGTCGGCGTCCTGGACCGCCTTGATGCGCGCCATCGCGAGGACGTGGACCGTACGGGCGACGGCCGCGAGCAGCATCAGCAGGTCGCCTGCCGAAGGGCTGGTGAAGCCGGCGCCCTGGGTCAGCAGCACCACGCCCGCCACGGAGAGGCCCGCCGCGGCCAGGAAGGCGGCCGGCGGCCTGACCCGGGTGACGGCGGCCTCGGCGAGGGGGGTGAACACCATGGTGAGGCTGATGATGAGCCCCGCGTTGGTCGCCGACGTGTGCACGACCCCGTACGTCTCCAGCAGGAAGATCCCGCTGAGCACCAACCCCAGCAGGCCGGCGCCCCGCCACTGCGCGCCGCTCAGCGCCCGCAGCCCGCGCCATCCGGCCACGGCCAGGGCGGGCAGCACGATCGCGAAGCGGAGTACGAGGACGGCGATCACGGTGTGCGTCGTGGTGATGCCCTTGGCCGCGAGGTAGCTGGCCCCCCAGACGGCGGCGACGAGCAGGAGCGGCAGATCGGTGACCCACGCGCGGCGGGGCGGGGCGAGTGCAGGCAGGGCGGCAGCGGACACCTTGAGTCTCCTGGTTCTCCACGGCGGGAACGATGTGGAGACCTCGCCGGCTCACACGGGGAGCGATCACCGTACCGAACGCCGCCGTGCTCGGGAACCGCTGTCCGCGGGGTGACTCGGCCACCTGTTCGCAGGAGTCGTCACCGCTGGATGCGGTCCCCCGGAAGTGCGGGCTCCTCCTAGAATGTCGGTCTTGGGACGCTCGGACACACGGAGTTGGCACATGGGTGGAGCGCGGCTGGACGGACGGGTCGAGCGGGGGAACCAGACCAGGCAGCTGGTGCTGGGGCGCGCGGTCCACGTCGCCTCGACCGAGGGACTGGAGGGCCTGTCGCTCGGCCGGCTGGCCACGGAACTGAAACTGAGCAAGAGCGGGGTGTTCGCCCTCTTCGGCTCCAAGGAGGAGCTGCAGCTCGCCACGGTGCGCGCCGCGGTGACCGTCTTCGTCGAGCATGTGCTGACCCCGACCAGGGCGGCTCCGCCCGGGCTGGGCCGTGTCTGGCGGATGTGCGAGAGCTGGCTCTCCTATTCGCAGCGCCGGGTGTTCAGCGGCGGTTGCTTCTTCTACGCGACCATCGCGGAGTTCGACTCCCGGGAGGGCAAGGTGCACGACGCGCTGGCCTCCACCCAGACGGGGTGGGTCACCTTCGTGGAGGAGACCCTCGAAGAGGCCAGGGTGCGGGGGGAGCTCGTCGCGGACACGGACGTCTCGCAGCTGGCCTTCGAGCTCATCGCGTTCATGGAACTGGCCAACGCGGAGTCCGTGCTGCACAACAACAACCCGGGCTACACCAAGGCGACGCGGGCCATCCTGGGGCGGCTCCACACGGTCGCCACCGACCCTTCCGTGCTGCCGGCGGGCCCGGATCAAAAGTAACTGCACGACCGTTCGTTTAGTTGTATGGTCGGCGGGAGGCCGGACACGGGTCCGGCCCGTTCACCTCGACGGAGGTCCGGCCATGCCGTCCGGCATCTGGAAGACGTCCTGGGCCTATGGCCCCGCCGCGCACGACATCGGCCCCCTCTCGACCGTCGTGGTCAGCGTCACCGAATTCGTCACGCACCGCCCGTGGGGCACTCCCGCCGTGGCGGTCGAGGGCCTGCGACTGCGGCGGAGCTGGTCTCGGATGCCCGGGGCGGCCGCCGTCCGTCTCTGGGCGGACACCGGTCTCCGGCTGAACCGCTCGGGGTCGGTCACGGTCTGGGCCGACGAGGCCTCGTTGGCGAGTTTCGTCACCCGGCCCGACCACATGCGGGTCGTCCGGGCGTTCCGGGGGCGGGGGGTGATGCGGGCGAAGCTCAGGGAGACCACACCCGTCGCACTCGCCGGCCCGGACGCCGGTCCCTGGCCGACGGCGGTCTGGACGTACGCGGAACGGATCCTGACCGGCACCGAGCCCTGGAACTGAGGCTGCGATGGACATCGTCCTGCTCGACCGCACCGCCGTCCTGGAGTCCGTACGTCTCGTGGCCCAGGCCCGCCCCGGAGACTGGCGGCGACCGACTCCGTGTGACCGGTGGACCCTGCGGGAGCTGGTGGGACACATGACCGCGCAGCACCACGGCTTCGCGGCGGCCGCGCGCGGAGAAGGCGAGGACGCCGGCGCCTGGCGGCTTCCGGATCTCGGCGACGACCCGGCCGGCGCCTACCGGGCCGCCGCCGCCACGGTCCTGGACGCCTTCGCTGCCCCCGGCGTGTCCGGGAGAGCGTTCGCCCTGCCGGAGATCAGCGAGCGGGCGGTGCCCGGACTGCGGGCGATCGGGTTCCACTTCATCGACTACGTGGCGCACGCGTGGGACGTGGCCGCCGCTCTCGGGCTCTCCGCCCGCCTGCCGGACCCTGTGCTTCGCGCGGCCCTGCCGCTCGCCCTGGCCGTACCGGACGGGGACGCACGGCGCGCTGCGGGCTCCGCGTTCCGCCCTTCCGTCCCTGCAGACGGAGGGGCCGGGCACGGCACGCTCTCCCTGTTCCTGTCCGCCCTGGGGCGGAACCCCGCCTGGACACCCCGACGAGAGCGGTGATCCTCGGCCCGGCGGGTCACGGCCGCGATTCGAAGTCCTCGAACCGGGCGGGCCCGGCGGGCCGGTAGGTGTGGATCGCGATGCCGCTTCCGGTGGTCCGGGCCCCGGTCAGCTCGAAGGCCGTCGGCTGCCCGCCGTCCGCGAAGAGGCGCTTGCCGCTGCCCAGGTAGACCGGGTACACGAGCAGGTTGACCTCGTCGATCAGGCCGTGCGCCAGAAGGGACCGTGCCAGGGTGCCGCTGCCGTGGATCTGCAGCTCGCCCTCCGCCGTCCGTTCCTTGAGCCGGGCGACCTCGGCCGGCACGTCGCCGGAGACCACTGTCGTATTCTCCCACTCCGGGTCGGTCAGGGTGGTGGACACGACGTGCTTGGGCAGTGTGTTGAGACGGGTGGCGATCGGGTCCTGCGGGTCGGTGACCCTGGGCCAGTAGGCCGCGAAGATGTCGTACGTACGCCGTCCGAGGAGAAAGGCGCCCGACCGGTCGAAGACCTCGTTGGTGAAGGCCGCCATGCCGTCGTCCGCGAAGGGCACCAGCCAGCCGCCGTACTCGAACCCGCCGCTGGTGTCCTCTTCCGTGCCTCCGGGCGCCTGCATCACACCGTCGAGGGACACGAACGTGGTGAGGGTCAGCTTCGCCATGGTCCCGCTCCTTCGCCTCGTGCCAGGGTCGTGGGTCCTGGCAGTCCGTCTGCTTCCACCCGTTCTGATCCCACTTTCGGGCGAAATTCGTCGGTACGCCCGGCGAGGTCCGCCGCGAAACCGGGGCCGGCGCCGCCGCGCGCCGCGCCCGGCGGCCCGCCCTACGCTGGCGGGGACGGTACGCGAACGAAATGGGAGACCATGAGCCAGACACCGCCCCCGGTCCGCAATCTGCACGACGGCAGCACCATCCCCGCGGTGGGTCTCGGCACCTGGCCGCTCGACGACGCGGCGGCCGAGCAGGCCGTCGCCGGGGCGCTGCGGGCCGGCTACCGGCTCGTGGACACCGCGCTGAACTACGGGAACGAGACCGGCACCGGCCGCGGCATCGTGAGCTCCGGAGTGCCGAGGCAGGACGTCTTCGTCACGACCAAGGTGCCCGGGCGCCACCACGGCTACGAGGAGACGCTGGCCTCCTTCGAGGAGTCGCGCGGCAAGCTGGGGCTGGAGTACGTCGATCTGTATCTGATCCACTGGCCGCTGCCCCGGGTGGACAAGTACGTCGGCACCTGGAAGGCGATGATCAAGCTCCGTGAGGACGGCCTCGTACGCTCCATCGGCGTCTCCAACTTCACGGCTGAACACCTGGACCGGCTGGAGCGGGAGACGGGTGTGCTGCCCGTGGTGAACCAGATCGAGATGCATCCGCTGCTGCCGCAGGCGGAGCTGCGGGCGGTGCACGACGCGAAGGGCATCGTCACGGAGAGCTGGAGTCCGCTGGCCCGGGGGCGCCAGGTGCTCGAGGCGCCCGAGGTGGTCGCCACCGCCAAGGCTCATGGTGTGACGCCGGGCCAGGTCGTGCTGCGGTGGCACACGCAACTGGGGGCGGTGCCGATCCCGAAGTCCGCGGACCCCGGGCGGCAGCGGGAGAATCTGGACCTGTTCGGTTTCGAGCTGACACAGCGGGAGCTGGACCTGATCGGGGCCCGGCCGCCTCACCGCTTCGGCGGGGACCCCGACACGCACGAGGAGTTCTGACCTCGGTCACCGGTTGCGCGGGGTGACCTCCGACATCCGGGACCATTCGTCCCCGGGAACCTCGACGTTGATGATCTCCGGCACCTCGCTGACGAGCTCCGACATGGTGTCGATCGCCTTCTTGAAGTGCTCGGAGTTCACATGCGCCGCACCCGCCTCCTGGGAGGCGAACCCTTCGAGCAGGACGAACTGGTCCGGGTTCTCGACGCTGTAGGACCAGTCGAAGAAGAGGTTGCCCGGCTCCTGTCGGGTGGCGAGGGTGAAGTCCTCGACGGCCGGGAGCCAGTTGTCCCGCTCGGCGGTACGCACGGTGAACTTGACGGCGATGAAGATCATGGCGACTCCTGGTCGTGGCGGCGGCGTCCCGACCAGGGTCCCATACCTGTACAGGCCGGGCATGAACCGGCACACCAGGCCCGGACCGTCAGCCGCCGAACGCCTCGTGACGGGCGGTCAGCCGCGCCGCCCCCTCCTCGGTGAGCGAGCCGAAGAGCCGCAGCCGGGAGATCCCGCCGTCCGGGAAGATGTCGATCCTGACGTGCGTGGAGCACGCGGGCTCCGGCAGGACGAAGCGGTGGTTCGTGTCGGGCTGGAGCCGGGTGCGGGGCAGGATCTTCGACCACTCGCCGTCCTCGCCGTCCCTGACCGAGATCTCCGCCCAGCCCGCCGCGTTGCCCTTGAGGCAGGCCGTGTCGATCTCGACCGCCCGGATCTCCGACCGCTCCGCCAGCCGGTAGCGGATCCAGTCGTTGCCCTTGTCGCGCCGGCGGCGGGTCTCCCAGCCGTCGTCCATCTTGTGGGAGCGTCCCGGCGCGATGGTGTTGGTGGCCGGGGAGTAGAAGCGGTCGGAGGCGTCCTCGACCTGGCCGCCGTTCTCCAGGGCCGCCAGATCGAACGCGCCGAGCGCGGTGAGCCATGCCGGGTCGGGGGCCACCTCGCCGTGGACGCGCAGGCGGGCTATGCCTCCGTCGGGGTGCTGGTTGACCCGGAGGTGGGTGAACCGCTGCCCCGCGTCGACGGCGAAGCCGTTGGCCGCGTGCCCGCCGACGGGCGTACGGGGGACGAGGGTCGTCCACTTCACGCCGGGCGCGAGGAGGTCCTCGGGCGACGGGGAGCCGGGCAGCGAGGCCCCCTCGACGGAGACCGACTGCGGGTAGTTGCCGCGGAAGTGCGCGGTGTCGACGATCAGCCCGCGCACCACACCGGGAGCGCCGAGGCGCACGAGGGCCCAGTCGTGGTCCTCGTCGGTGGGGTGCGGCTCGGCGGCGCCCGTACCGCGCCGGCGGCGGGTCTCCCAGCCGTCCATGATCTTGCCCTTGTGTCCGAAGCGCTCGGGGTCGAACTCCGCGGGTCCGGGCTTCAGCAGGTTCTCGCGCTCGGCGAAGAACTCGTCGTTGGCGGCGATGACCCCTGCGCCGAGACGCCGGTCTGCGAGGTCCACGAGGTGGGTGAAGGGGAAGTCGGCGGTGCGGTAGTCGGCGTACGGGTCTCCTCCCCCGTACGGGCTCGCGTCGCCGGTGAAGTGCGGTGTCGCCGTCATGGGTCAGCGGTTCCTTTCGAGGAGGCGGCCGGTGGGTTCGCCGAGTACGCCGTCGGCCGCGATCCGCGTGCCGCGCAGCCAGGTGGACCGGACGACGCCGTGCAGGGTCTTCCCCGCATAGGCGGTGACCTGGTTGCGGTGGAAGAGTCCGGCCGGATCGACGGTGAAGGTCTCGTCGGGGGCGAGGACCGCGAAGTCCGCGTCCCGCCCGGCCTCGATGGCGCCCTTACGGGTGAGCCCGGCGAGCTCCGCGGGGGCGGCGGACATCCAGCGGGCCACGTCGTCGAGGGTGTGCCCGCGCCGGCGCGCCTCGGTCCAGATGGCCGGGAGTCCCAACTGGAGGGAGGAGATGCCGCCCCACGCGGAGGCGAAGTCGGGGGTCTTGAGGTCCGTGGTGCAGGGCGAGTGGTCGGAGACGACGCAGTCGATCGTGCCGTCGGCGAGGCCGGCCCAGAGCGCGTCCTGGTTCGCCGCCTCCCGGATGGGCGGGCAGCACTTGAACTCGGTGGCCCCGTCGGGGACTTCCTCGGCGGTCAGGGTGAGGAAGTGCGGGCACGACTCGACGGTGACGCGTACGCCCTCGCGCTTGGCGGCGGCGATCAGCGGCAGGGCGTCGCTGGAGGACAGGTGCAGGACGTGCACGCGGGCGTTCAGCCGCTTCGCGTGGGCGATGAGTCCCTCGATAGCGGTGTTCTCCGCGTCGCGGGGGCGGGAGGCGAGGAAGTCGGCGTACTTCTCCCCGCTCCTCTGCGGGGCCTCGGCCAGGTGGTGCGGATCCTCCGCGTGCACGATCAGGAGCCCCCCGAAGCCCGCGATCTCGGCCATCGAGCGGGCCAGCTGCTCCTGGTCCAGCTCGGGGAACTCCTCGACGCCCGAGGGCGAGAGGAAGCACTTGAAGCCGAAGACCCCGGCCTCGTACAGCGGGCGCAGATCCTTCGTGTTGGAGGGGATCGCACCGCCCCAGAAGCCGGTGTCGACATGCGCCTTGGGGCCGGCCACGCCCTGCTTGACCCGCAGGTGCTCGACCGTGGTGGTCGGGGGGAGGGAGTTGAGCGGCATGTCGAGGAGGGTCGTGATGCCGCCCGCCGCCGCGGCGCGGGTGGCGGTCCAGAAGCCCTCCCACTCGGTGCGGCCGGGGTCGTTCACATGGACGTGGGTGTCGACGAGGCCGGGCAGCAGGACATCGTCCCCGAAGTCCTCGACGTGGGCACCGCCGGGCACCTCGGTGTCGTACGGCAGGACCGCCTCGATCTCCCCGCCGGCGACGAGCACCGCCGCCGCGCGGGTTCCCTCGGGGGTGACCACGCGCGTCGAGCGGAGTACCTGCTTCTTGTCCACTCCGGACACCTGTGCTCCTCACGCAGACTTCAACGATTTGTTGAAGGAGTCTTCACTCGGGAAAGCGGCCCGTCAAGACCCCTCCTCCCCCTCGGGGGACCGGGGGAGCACCCGTGGCGCCGATTGGACATTTCCACGAAGTAGAAGTTCTTTTTCGTCAGGCGAAACGTAGAATAGGCCATGTGCGGCACCACCGCGCTTCGGGCCGAACGCGGCCCGGACCACCGACACCAGGACAAAACAGGTCCTGACCGGCAAGGACGCCGCACCGGGAGCAGTGGGCCGATCGGGAACAGCCCGGTAGGCTGCTGCCTTGCCTCCGCTTCGAAAGGACCGTTGACGTGCCGCCGTCCCACGCCAGCACATCCGACTCCAAGCCCGCCGGTCCCAGCGGCGGCGTGCAGTCCCTCGAGCGCGCCTTCGATCTCCTGGAGCGCATGGCGGACGCCGGGGGCGAGGTCGGGCTCAGCGAGCTCTCCGCGAGCAGCGGACTCCCCCTCCCGACCATCCACCGGCTGATGCGCACCCTGGTCGTCTGCGGCTACGTGCGCCAGCAGCCCAACCGGCGTTACGCGCTGGGCCCCCGTTTGATCCGCCTCGGGGAGTCCTCGGCCCGCCTGCTGGGCACCTGGGCGCGGCCCTACCTCCAGCGGCTGGTCGAGGAGACCGGCGAGACCGCGAACATGGCGCTGCTCGACGGGGACGAGATCGTGTACGTCGCGCAGGTGCCCTCGAAGCACTCGATGCGGATGTTCACCGAGGTCGGCCGGCGGGTGCTCCCCCACTCCACCGGTGTGGGCAAGGCCCTCCTCGCGGACACCCCGGCGGACGAGGTGCGGGCCCTGCTGGCCCGTACGGGCATGCCGGCGGCCACCGAGAAGACGATCACCACTCCCGACGGCTTCCTCGACGCGCTCGAACAGGTGCGGAGGGCGGGCTACGCGGTGGACGACAACGAGCAGGAGATCGGGGTCCGCTGCCTCGCGGTCTCGGTGCCGGACTCCCCCACCTCGGCGGCCATCTCCATCTCCGGGCCCGCGGGCCGGGTGACGGAGACGGCGACCGAGCGGATCGTGCCGATCCTGCAGCAGATCGCGAAGGAGCTCTCGGAGGCACTGGCCAGCAGCGGCGGCCCGACGGGCTGAGCCTCTCGGACCGGGGCGGCCCGGTCGGCCCCTCAGGCCGGTGCGGGCACAGAGAGGCGTCCGTCCTCCATGCTCACCGTGGTGTCCACCCGCTCCAGGTGTGCCCGGTCGTGGGTGACCATGACCGTGGCCGTCGAGCGCTCCCGGGTCAGCCCGAGCAGCAGGTCGAGGACCGCCGCGCCCCGTTCGTGGTCGAGCGCGCCGGTCGGCTCGTCGACGAGCAGCACCGCGGGTTCGTTCATCAGGGCGCGGGCGATGTTGATCCGCTGGCGCTGACCACCGGACAGCTGGTGCGGTCTGCGGCCGGCCTTGTCGGCCAGGCCCACCGAGTCCAGGAGTTCCAGAGCCCGGCCCCGGGCCGCGCGCACCGAACCGTGCGACAGATGTGCCATCACCTGGAGCTGCTCCAGGGCCGTGAGCGACGGAAGCAGATGGGGCTGCTGGAAGACGATGCCGATACGGTCCCGGCGCAGTGCGGCCTTGTCGGCGCGGCCGATCCCGGCGGTCTCCGTACCGGCGACGACGACGCGCCCGCGGTCCGGGGTGACGAGCGTGGCAGCCACCGCGAGAAGGCTGGACTTGCCCGAACCGGACGGTCCGACGACCGCCGTGAGCGTGCCCGCCGGCACCTCCAGGGAGACCCGGTCGAGCGCGGTGAGCCGGGCGTCGCCGTCGGGGTAGGTGAGGGTGACATCGGTGAGGGTGAGGGTCATCGGGCGCTCCCGAGTGCGGTGAGAGGGTCGACGGCGGTGATCCGCCGGATGGACAGGGCTGCCCCGAGCGCGCCGAGGACGATCATCACGCCGGCCGGGACGAGCACGGTCGACGCGTCGAGGACGAACGGCACCGCACCGCCGTCCCCGCCGACCAACGCGCCGATCCCCGAGGCGAGCGCGGTGCCCACGCCCGTGCCGACTGCCAGCATCACCACGGCCTGCCCGAGCGCGTCCTTCAGCAGATACGGGGTGGAGGCACCCAGCGCCTTGAGCACGGCCACGTCGCCGCTGCGCTGGATGGTCCAGACGGTGAAGAAGGCGCCGACGACGAGCGCGGAGACGGCGAAGAGGAAACCGCGCATCAGCTGGAGTGAGCCGTTCTCCGCCTGGTAGGAACCGATCGCCGTGAGGGAGTCCTCCAGGGTCAGTGTGCTGGTGCCCGCGGCCCTGTCACCGGCGGGGATGTCGGCGCCGCCGGTCGTGGTCAGGGCGATCACGGTGGCCTGCCGCCCGGTCCCGCCGATGCGCTGCCAGTCGGCGAGCGAGGTCCACACCACCGGCGTGTGGCTGTAGGAGGCGTCACCGCCGACCGCCGCCACGGTCATCCGGGAACCGCCCAGGACGAGGGCGTCCCCGGCCGTGGCGCCGAGCTCGTCGGCCGCCTGCCCGGAGAGCACGACCCGGCCCTCTCCCACGCCGGCGGGCGCGAGCCCGCCGTCCGGCCGGGCGCCGAAGGCCGACACCGCGGCCGTACGCCCCCCGTCGCCGGCTGCGGCGTCCAGCGTCCGGATGCCCAGGGGCCGGGCGGCGGTGACGCCCGGCCGCTGGGCCCAGGCGCGCCAGGCGCTCTCCTTCACGGCCGAGTCGGAGAAGGACACCGACCGGCCGTCCGGTGGCGCGGCGAACGCGACGCGGTCGGCGTCCAGCCCGGTGACGGCCGAGGTGTTCTCCCTTCCCAGGCCGGCCGTGAGGCCGGACAGCAATCCCACGAGCAGCGTGATCAGCACGACGACCGTGCCCATGAGGGCGAACCTGCCCCTGGCGAACCGTAGATCTCTCCATGCGACGAACATGACTCCAGGCTCACGCCCCGGACCTGCGGAAACATCGCGCGCCGGACGGGGCGGACATCAACCTTTCGATTGACCGGCCCGACGCCCGGCGCGTCTACGCTGGAACGGTCATGGATTCGCGCGCACCCACCTCCGTCACCACCGCCCTGCGGCTCTGTCTGCACGCGCTGCTGGTGGGGCTGCTGCTGCTCGCCGCGCTCCGCGCCACCGGGGACGGTGCTCCGCACGCCACGGCGGTCGTCGCACTGGCGGGTGCGATGGCCGCGCTGTACGCGGCGGGCGCGCTCGCCCCCGTCGTCCGGCCGCGCACCCGGGCCGCCGCCGTCTGGCTCGCCGCGCTCGGCGCCGTGTGGCTGGCGTTGCTCGTCCTGTCGTCGGACGCGCTGTGGGTGGCCTTCCCGCTCTACTTCCTCCAACTGCACCTGCTGCCGGCCCGGTGGGCCCTGCCCACCGTGGCGGGCACGGCCGCGGCGGCGATCGCCAGTTTCGTGCTGCACGGGCAGCAGGTCACGCCGGGCACCTTCATCGGCCCGCTGCTGGGCGCGGCGGTGGCCGTCGCGACCGTGTTCGGCTACGACGCCCTGTTCCGCGAGAGCGAGCGGCGCCGCGAACTCATCGACGAGCTCGTCTCCACGCGCGCGGAGCTCGCCGACGCGGAGCGTGCCGCGGGCACGCTGGCCGAGCGGGAGCGGCTGGCCCGGGAGATCCACGACACCCTCGCCCAGGGCCTGTCGAGCATCCAGCTCCTGCTGCGGGCCGCCGAGCGTTCGCTGCCCGGGGACTCCCCCGCGACCGCGCACGTCCGGCGGGCCCGTGAGGCCGCCCAGGACAATCTGGCCGAGGCCCGCCGCTTCGTCCGGGCCCTGACCCCGCCGGACCTGCAGCGGGGTTCCCTGACGGCGGCCCTGTCCCGCCTCTCGTCGCGCAGCTCGGCGCCGGACCTCTCGGTGCGGTTCGCGGTCAGCGGCAGCCCGGTCGAGCTGCCCACTCCGTACGAGGTGGCGCTGTTGCGGACCGCGCAGTCGGCGCTGGCCAACGCGGTGCGGCACTCGGGTGCGCGGCGGGCGGAGATCACCCTCAGCTTCATGGAGACCTCGGTGGCCCTGGACGTGGTGGACGACGGACGGGGTTTCGACACGGCCGCCGAGCCGGTGACGAGCGGCGGCGGGGGCTTCGGGCTGCCCGCGATGCGCGCACGGGCCCGTTCACTGGGCGGGACGCTGAGTGTGGAGTCGGGCCCCGGCCAGGGGACGGCCGTCGCCGTCACCCTGCCGCTCCCGTCGGCCGGCGGGCCGGCCGCGGATGGCACCGGGACCACGGAAGGCAGGGCGGCGTGACCGGCCCGGTCAGGCTGCTGCTCGCCGACGACCATCCGGTGGTCCGGGCGGGGCTGCGCGCGGTCCTGGACACCGAGCCGGACTTCCAGGTGGTCGCCGAGGCATCCACCGCCGAACGGGCCGTCGCCCTGGCTGCGACCGGCGTCTGCGACGTGGTCCTGATGGATCTGCAGTTCGGCTCGGGGATGCACGGGGCGGAGGCCACCGCGGCGATCACCGCCGCCCCGGGCGCACCCCGCGTGCTGATCCTCACGACGTACGACTCGGACGCCGACATTCTGGCCGCCGTCGAGGCGGGCGCCGGCGGCTATCTGCTGAAGGACGCCCCGCCGGAGGAGCTGGCCGCCGCCGTGCGGACGGCGGCGGCCGGCCGCTCGGCGCTGGCACCGGCGGTCGCCCACCGGCTGATGGACCGCATGCGGACACCGGCTCAGGCACTGACCAGGCGTGAGCTGGAGGTGCTCCAGCTGGTCGGCGAGGGCCTGTCGAACCAGCAGATCAGCAAGAGGCTCTTCCTGAGCCAGGCGACGGTGAAGTCCCACCTGGTGCACATCTACGCGAAGCTCGGCGTCGACTCACGCACCTCGGCCGTGGCCGCGGCGACGGCACGGCGGCTGATCCGCCGCTGACGTCACGGTGCGGCGCCGACGGCACAGGCACGGCCGACAGCTCCGGCGTCACGGGCGGCGGCGCGGCGGCTCCCCGAAGAGCTCGACGGCGACCCGCACGTCCCGCAGGCCCGGGGCCAGCGCGCTGACCGAGCCGATCGCCCCCGCGACCAGCAGCAGCGAACGACGCAGCCTGGGTACCTCGGGCCTCCCGCTGACCGCCATGGCGTCCAGCGCGGCCAGCTCGTCCTCGGCGATTCCCCGGTCCGGGAACTCGGCGGGATGTCCGGCGAGTTCGCGGCGGAGCCGGGAGACGGCCGTACGCAGCTCCGTCACCCTCGGGTCCTCGCCGCTCCCGGTCAACCGCTCCTGCCCCACGCTTCGCAACAAAGCACTCCCCCTCGCACGTCATTGTGCCGGTGTGTCGACCCGGTCCCGGGCGGCGGTCAAGTGCCCGGTGCCGTCCGCAAGTTAACGCCACCGGAGGTGGCGTGCGCCACTGTGCGGACAAGGAATCAGCGTACCTCCGAGGTGTGACAGCCACTCCTCCGGCAGGCACGGCCAAGTGGTATCCAGGGCACATGGCTCACACACAACCGATCCCCGTCATCGCCGGAGTGCTGCTCGCCGCCGGTGGCGGCCGTCGCCTCGGCGGCCGGCCGAAGGCCCTGCTGGAACACCGCGGCCGCCCGCTGGTCGAGCACGCGGTCCGGTCACTGCGCAACGGCGGGTGCGGACCCGTCCGCGTCGTCCTGGGTGCGGCGGCCGAGGAGGTCCAGGCCCTGGCGGACCTCTCGGCATGCGAGGTGACGGTGAACCCGTCGTGGGAGGAGGGCATGGGCTCCTCGCTCCGGGCGGGCATGGGCGCCCTCGCCGGTTCGGACGCGGACGCGGCTCTCGTGCTCCTGGTCGACCAGCCGGGCATCGGGCCGGAGGCGGTGGCGCGCGTGCGCTCGGCCTACCGCTCCCGGGAATCGCTGGCGGCTGCCGCGTACGACGGGGAGCGCGGCCACCCCGTGCTGTTCGGGGCCGGCCGGTGGGCCGACATCTCCGCGGCGGCGGCCGGCGACCAGGGGGCGCGGGCGTACCTGCGGGCGCATCGCGATGCGATCACGCTCGTCGAGTGTTCCGATGTGGCTCAGGCGTACGACATCGACACGCCGGAGGACCTGACACTCCTGGAGTGAACGGACCGTGCCGGACCTGGCACGGGGCGCCACCGGAGCGGCACGTCTGTCGACCCGGAGAATCTCGACATCAACAAACCATTGAACTTCCACCATGAGGAAACTAATATCCACTGATCAGAAGCCCATGGTTCCGCTTCCGGTTCCTCGGCGGTACCCATGGCCGTATCTCGGAGCCCTGGCACCCCGTGCCGTCCCGGGCGACCCGGCGGCCGTGGGATGCCGCCGCACCACCCGCTGAAGGAGTGACAGCTCATGTCCGCACCAGCGCCGTCCCCGCTGGCCATCGTCGACGCCGAGCCCCTGCCGAGGCAGGACGAGGTCCTGACCGATGCGGCCCTCGCGTTCGTGGCCGAGCTCCACCGGCGGTTCACGCCCCGGCGCGACGAACTGCTCGCCCGCCGGGGCGAGCGCCGCGCCGAGATCGCCCGCACCTCCACGCTGGACTTCCTGCCGGAGACGGAAGCGGTCCGTGTGGACGACACCTGGAAGGTCGCCCCGGCTCCGGCCGCGCTGGACGACCGCCGGGTGGAGATCACCGGTCCGACCGACCGCAAGATGACCATCAACGCCCTGAACTCGGGCGCCAAGGTCTGGCTCGCCGACTTCGAGGACGCGTCCGCCCCCACGTGGGAGAACGTGATCACCGGCCAGCTCAACCTGATCGACGCGTACACCCGGAACATCGACTTCACCGACCCGAAATCCGGCAAGTCGTACGCCCTCAAGCCCGCCGAGGAGCTCGCGACCGTCGTCACGCGCCCGCGCGGCTGGCACCTGAACGAGCGCCACCTCCAGCTCGACGGCACCCCGGTGCCCGGCGCGCTGGTCGACTTCGGCCTCTACTTCTTCCACAACGCGCAGCGCCTGATCGACCTCGGCAAGGGCCCGTACTTCTACCTGCCGAAGACGGAGTCGCACCTCGAGGCACGCCTCTGGAACGAGATCTTCGTCTTCGCCCAGGACTACGTCGGCATCCCGCAGGGAACGGTCCGCGCGACCGTCCTGATCGAGACGATCACCGCGGCGTACGAGATGGAGGAGATCCTCTACGAGCTCCGCGACCACGCCTCCGGGCTGAACGCGGGCCGCTGGGACTACCTCTTCTCCATCGTCAAGAACTTCCGCGACGGCGGCTCGAAGTTCGTCCTGCCGGACCGCAACCTGGTCACGATGACCGCCCCGTTCATGCGGGCGTACACCGAACTCCTGGTCCGCACCTGCCACAAGCGCGGCGCGCACGCCATCGGCGGCATGGCGGCCTTCATCCCGTCGCGGCGTGACGCCGAGGTCAACAAGGTGGCCTTCGAGAAGGTCAAGGCGGACAAGGACCGCGAGGCGGGCGACGGCTTCGACGGCTCCTGGGTGGCGCACCCGGACCTGGTCCCGATCGCGATGGCCTCCTTCGACGCGGTCCTCGGCGACAAGCCGAACCAGAAGGACCGCCTGCGCGAGGACGTCTCGGTGGCGGCCGGCGACCTGATCGCCATCGACACGCTGGACGCGAAGCCCTCGTACGACGGCCTGCGCAACGCGGTCGCGGTCGGCATCCGCTACATCGAGGCGTGGCTGCGGGGCATGGGCGCGGTCGCCATCTTCAACCTGATGGAGGACGCCGCCACCGCCGAGATCTCGCGCTCGCAGATCTGGCAGTGGATCAACGCGGACGTGGTCTTCGAGAACGGCGAGCACGCCACCGCCGACCTGGCCCGCAAGGTCGCCGCCGAGGAACTGGCCGTGATCCGCGCGGAGGTGGGCGAGGAGACCTTCGAGTCCGGCAAGTGGCAGCAGGCCCACGACCTGCTGCTCACGGTCTCGCTGGACCAGGACTACGCGGACTTCCTGACGCTGCCGGCCTACGAGCAGCTGAGCTGACGTCCGTCGCGTGAAGCAGCTACGCCTCCGGCGCCGACGGCGCCGGAGGCGGTCTGTTCCGTGTTCGCACTGGGCGTCAGAAAGGTACTGGGGCGACGACCCTGGCCGGCTCGTCCAGAACGGCGCCGGCGCCCTGAAGATCGGCAAACCTTGCCGCTGCACGAGGCGAGGCAGCAGCGCCTCGCCGCATTACTGCCCCCTCAGGACCCGCTGTTTGACGTCCCCGCAGCCGAATCCAGCTGTCGTTCACCCACTTGAAGTTCCTGGAGGCACAGAGCAACGAGCTTTTGAGCCACTACGTGCCGGGGCTCCGGCGCTACGACCACAGGCTCGCCCCACCCCGTTCCCAGCGGAGCGACAGAGCTGTCGTGCCTCACCGCACCGCGCTCACCCTCTCGGGGCCGCCCTCCAGCCGACCCAGCCGGTGCAGCTCCGCGATGTCGGCCGTCAGGCAGTCCTTGATGTCCTTGCCCGTGCGACGCCACCCGAAGAAGTCGCAGGTCTGTTTGATCAGCTCGTCCTGCGTCATGCCCGGGCATTCCGCCGTCAGCTCGCACAGGGCCAGATAGCGCTCGGCCGGCGCGATGTGCACCACCTTGCGTGCGGCCTCCCCGTCCTCTGGACGCCGGGCCTTCAGCTCGCCCCGCTGCACCACGTCGAAGAACGCTCCGACATTGGAGAAGCGCCCGGTGCGGACCATGGCGCGCACCACCTGCCGGATGTTGTCCTGGATGCGGCTGCCCGCCTTGGTGACACCCCAGGCCGTGCGTGCCCGCAGCATCAGCAGATCCTCGTGGATGGGTCCCTCGAACTCGATGATCTGCTCCAGCGCCCCCCGCAACGCGGGCCGGGCCTCCGCCGTGTGCATCAGGTGGGACGAACCGACCCGGGCCGAGCTCGTCCGGTACGGGGCGCTCCAGCCGCGGTCCGCCTCCGCTTCGACAGGCACCCGCTCATACTCCACAGCAGCAGCTTGTGCGGGCACCCGTGCGACCGGAACCGTGAGCACCTGACCGCCCGACCGTGCCGCAGCGCTGACCTGCGAGGCCGACTCCGGCGGGACGGCGGACGGCTCGTCCACCGGCTCCGTGGACCCCGGCACCTGGGAGGCCGATGCTGCTGGCGGGCCCTGGGCGATGGCCTGCTCGACCGCCTCCCGCAGCCGCAGCTCGGCTGCCGCCCTTCCCCGGTACCAGTCGGTGCCCCAAATCCGGTACAGCCGCCAGCCCAGACCGTTCAGCACCTGCTCGCGCAGCCGGTCACGGTCCCGGGCCGTCTTCGAGGAGTGGTACATCGCTCCGTCGCACTCGATGCCGAGGGCATACGCACCCGGCAGCTCCGGGTGGCGCAGGCCGAGGTCGATGCGGTAACCGGCGACGCCGACCTGCGGCTGGACGCGGTAGCCCCAGTCGCTCAGCACCGCCAGTACGGACTCCTCGAAGGGGCTGTCGGGTTCCGCGTCGGACTGGACGACGTCGCGGGCGAGGACGGCGGGGCCGTTCTCGGCGTACTCCAGGTAGCGCTTGAGATGCTGGACGCTCTCGTTCGAGCTGTCGGCAAGGCTCGCGCCGCGGAAGGAGGCAACGACCTCCATGCGGTAGCGGGCACGGGTGACCGCGACGTTGAGGCGGCGCCAGCCGCCTCCCTTGTTGATGGGGCCGAAGTTCAGGCCGAGCTTCCCGTGCTCGTCCGGGCCATAGCCGACCGACATGATCATCACGTCGCGTTCGTCGCCCTGCACCGACTCGAGGTTCTTGACGAAGAAGCCGTCGAGGCGCCCCTCGGTGAAGCAGTTCTCGAGATCAGGGCGCAGGATGCGGGCCTGCTGTACTGCCTGGTCGATGGCTGAAGCCTGTGCCTGGGAGAGAGCCACCACGCCGAGGGTCTTGCCGGGGCGGGTGTCGAAGTGGTGGATGACGCGCTCGGCGACATAGTTCGCCTCCGCCTGGTTGTCGCGGCGTCCTCCCCGGTCGTAGACACCGTCGGCCTTGAGGAAGGCGACGCCTACACCGTTGCCCTTATCGAGAGCACCGGGGAAGGTCACCATCGAGTTCTTGTAGAACGAGTGGTTGCTAAAGGTGATCAGGTTCTCGTGGCGGCTGCGGTAGTGCCATCGCAGGGGCAGTTCCCGCATGGCGCCGGCCTTGCAGGCGTGCAGCAGCGATTCGAAGGAATCGGGCACATCGGTCTCGTACTCGTCCGAGTCGTCCTCGCCTGCGGAATCGAAGAACGAGGTCGGCGGCAGCTGCTTGTCGTCCCCGGCGACGACGAGCGTACGTCCGCGGTAGATGCAGTTGATCGCGTCACTGGGCCGGACCTGTGAGGCTTCGTCGAAGACAACGACGTCGAATTGGTAGTCGGAAGGCAGAAACTGACTGACGGTCAGGGGACTCATCATGAAGCAGGGCTTGATCGGTCGTACGACCTCACGCGTCCGGCCGAGCAGTTCCCGTACGGGCATGTGCCGGGTCTTCTTCTCCGCCTCGCGGATGATGACGGCGCCGCCCCCGCTGCCGTAGCTGCGGGGCCGGCGCTTGTTGCATGCTTCGATCACGGCACCACCTGCCGCGGCGATCAGGCGGCGGTCGGCCTCCTGGTAGTCCGCAACGCGTGCGTCCAGGTCATCCGAGCGGGTCGTGCGCAGGCGGGCGTCGGTGGCGAGGATGTCATCGGCCCAGGACCGGAGCATTGCCTGCTCCACGATGTGCGGCAGTTGTTGCGGATCGACGGCCCTCTCGGCGGCGTTCACCACCAGGCCGTCAGCGCCGTGACGGGCGAGGACACCGAGGCCGGCACGGTACGCGTGCCACTCCTCGGGGCCGTGCGGGTCGGCGAGGAACGCGTCGACGACCTGTTGCGCCTGGTCGAAGGTGCCCAGCAGGGCCGGGGAAAGCTGCCCTTGCCGGACAGGGTCGAAGAGTTCGAGCAGCGCGGTCACGGATGCGCTCCAGCGTTCGGCTCGACGTGTGGAGACCGCGCACCAGTCGCCGAGCGATCGCCGTACGTTGTCGGCCAGCAGCCCCGGAAGACGGTCCGTGTCACTGCCGTCGGCCAGGTGGTCGGCCAGCAGGTGCCGCCCGTCGGCATCACGGCTCAGCTCGGCGATGCGGTCAGCGGTAGCCAGGGCTCTGGCGAGCGCGTCCACCGCTCCCTGGTCACGCGGGGTATAGCTGTCCAGGAGGGTGGCGTGCTCGGCTGCGAGGCGTACCACCTCGGCCGCGGCCGTGCGCCAGGCCAGCGCATCGTCCAGCCGGCCGACCAGTGACTTGGCCCAGGCTCGGGAGTGGGTGAGTGCCGCGACGGCCGCGCGGTCGGCCTTGTACTGTGCCGAGAACCGGGCCCTCAGTCCGCGGTGCTGATCCGCGAAACGGGCCACCAGGTGCGGCAGGTCCGCTGACTCGAGAACCTGCGCGCCGAAGATGTCCTCGGCAGCCGTGCGCGCCATGGTCTCGGCGTCCAGAGCCGTCCGCAACTCCTGTGCGGCCAGGTGCGCTCGGCTCAAGGTGTGGTCGTCGAACCACCCTCGTGGCGGGCGTTGTCCGGCAGTGGTCAGATCCGCAAGCGCGCACAGAGCGAAAGCCGCGTCCACGTGTTCCGGCTTCGGCATGCCGAACAGGTCGGCGAGCTGCTCGAGCTGGCTGGAGACGTCGTCGGACAGAGGCGCTTCTGGTGAACCCGCGGCGTCGGGAAGGCCTGTCCGCACCGAACGCACCGTCTGCTGCAGCTCGCGAACCGACCGTGGGTCCTTCGTCGTCGCAGGGAAGGGGCGGCGGCCCGTCGCGGTCCGCAGTGCCTCGAGGGCGGTGGATGCCTCGGTGACAACCTGGTGAGCGGAGGTTCCGACCAGGCCACGCCACGGGAAAGCCTCACCCTCGACGGCTGGGCGCCAAGCCCTGCTGATGGCCTGGGCCGCACCGGCAAGCTCCTGCAGGGCTCCGGCGCTCAGGGTCCGGACGGCTTTCGCGTGCTGCGCATACAGTGTCAGCGGCGGCGTACCCGCCTGCTCCAGCTGGACCAGGCGCCCAAGGACGTCATGGAGCGTCCGCTGCAAGGGCTCCCGGTTCTGGTTCATTCCGGCGGCGTACGCGGACAGCTCTTCGCGCAGTCGGCGGGCCCGCTCCAGTTCGTGCTCGGCGGCTCCGGTGACCCTGGCTTCGGTTGTCAGTACCCGGGCGAGTTCAGTGGCGACCGCCTTCTTGCTCGTGTCACCGCTGTGGAGGGCCATGACGAAGTCGCCCAGCCCCACGCCGCGCAGCCTGTTGCGCACGACGTCGAGTGCGGCAGCCTTCTCGCTGACGAACAGCACACTGCGGCCTGCGTGCATGAGGGCGGCGATCATGTTGGTGATGGTCTGGCTCTTGCCTGTTCCGGGAGGACCGCTCATCACGAAGGACCGGTTGTCGAGTGCCGCGGCGATGCACTGGCGCTGAGAGGCGTCGGCGTCCAGCACCAGCGGGGTCTTCTCCGGCAGCTGGACCTCGTCGATGCGGTCCAGCCCCGGAGGGTCGAACCCGATGAGGTCGTCGGGCAGTCCCGCGTCGGGGCCGAGGGCAACGGCGCGGACCAACGGATGCCCGAGAATCCGGCCCTCGTTCTGCTGCAGGTCCTGGTACATCGCTTCACGGTGCGAGGCGAACAGGCCGAGTACGACACGCTCGTCGACGCACCAGTCCTTCTGTCCGGCCGAGGCCGCGCGAGCAGCGGAGAAGATCGCCTGCAGATCGGTGACATCGGTACCGGTCACCGCGGACCAGTCCACACCCATCCGATCCAACTTCACCGCCAGGGCCGGGTTGTGGGCCCGGTCCTGGCCGTCGGCCAGGTGGAGCCGGTACCGGCGATGACTGTCCCGGCGCAACTCCACCGGTACCAGCAGCAGGGGTGCGGAGCTGCCTTCATGGGCGCCGTCCTCGCGCCAGTCCAGCATGCCGATACCCAGCCACAGCACCCAGAGCCCATAGTCGTTGAACATCTGACCGGACTTCTGCCGCAGTTGGTACAGGGCGCCGTCCAGCGTTGCCTGGGTGGCCTTCTGGGTGATCAGGCCTGCCCTGGATCGCCGTTCGGCCACTCCACGACTCTCGGCGTCGGCTTCCTCGGCGGCGTCCGCCGCTGGTGCGAACTCCCAGCCCCTGACGAGCCCCGGCAGCAGGGACCCTGCATCGGGTGAGGTGATCTCCAGGGTTGACGTCCTGGTGTGCCGAAAGTTCAGCAGCCGGTTGCGCCCGCCCATGTCCAGGAGGGAGTTCCGCCACCCGTCGAGCACGACCTTGAGCCGGTCGAGTCCCGGATCGCTCGTGGTGGCGGATACGGTCGTGAGCTTTTGGGGCATGTGGTGAGTACCTCCTGAGCAGGGCGCACAGGGGTATCCACCCTCACAGGCCCCCCTGGAGGTATCTACCTATCAGCCCACATGGCCCGACACACCAGAGATCGGCAACACGATATGTATTTGTTGTGAAGGATGGAGTGAATGGAGTGAAACAGTCCCCGCCGACGCTCATACCGTTGGCGACGGATACAGCGCGCGGGGAGACTCCAGCCGCCTCCAGGGTGTGGTCAGCTCGACGACGGCGGCCGGCTCACGGGCTTCCTCCGTGCCGGGGGTGCCTGAACACCTCATGTGATCGAGGTGCTGACGGGGATCAAGGATTTTGGCCGATCGATATCCCGACGTGTCGGCTCGTCGCCGCCCTCATCGGCCCGTCCGCGCCGGCCGCTCCCCCGTGGGTCGAGACGGCACGCGTCCCGGGCTGAGCCCCCGTGGACGCAGCGGGCCGTGGCCCCGCCTGAGCACCGGGCAGCGCAGGATGAGTGCGGCTACTCAGGCCCGTGGCGCTTCCGCCGCCGACGATGGGGACCGACACCGTCGAGCTCAGGAGACCGGACATGCTCAGCCACCTCGCCGACGCCCTGGTGCCCGCCGTCGGCCGCCTCACGGTCACCACCGACGCGGGCGCCGCACTCGCCCCCGGCAGCATCCTCGTCGCCAACCACACCTCGCTCGCCGACCCCGCCGTCGTGCTCGCCGCCCTGCACCGCCTCGGGGTCCGTCCCGTCGTCATGGCGGCCGAAGGGCTTTGGCGCGTGCCGGTGCTCGGCCGTGCGCTCGCCCGCGAGGGGCACATCCCCGTCCATCGCGGCGACCGGCGCGCGGCGGACGCCCTGGACGCGGCCGCCGAGGTGCTGGAACGCGGGCGTCTGATCCTGATCTACGCCGAAGGCGGCCTCCCCCGGCGGACGGACGCCGCAGAGGCGGCACCCGAGGCCTTCCGCAGCGGTCTGTCCCGCCTCGCGCTGCGCACCGGTGCTCCGGTGGTGCCCGTCGGCCAGGCGGGAGCCCGTCGGGTCACCTCGGGGAGCACGGCCAAACAGCTCGCGGGACTGTTCACGGCGCCGCTGCGCCGTCCGGAGCTCCATGTACACGTGGGTGAACCGGTCGTGCTGACGGCCGACGGCGCCGCCCGGACCGAGCACGCCCGGACGGCGGTGACGGCCGCCTGGCGCACGGCGGCCGCCCGGCTGGGGGAACCCGCCGCCCTGGCCGCCTGAGCCGGTTCCGCCGGCTCACCCGCCGGACGGGATGTCCACGTAGTCCTTGAAGAGCAGGGACACGGTGTGGCGGTCGGAGGGCCAGTTGGGCACGGCGATGGTCTCGTCCACGCCGGTCCCGCGCATCGTCTCCGTCACGGGGATCGTTCCACGGGCCCACGAGTCGGCCGGAAGGGAGAGGTCGGTGGCCGTCAGGAACGGGATCCGGTCGAAGGGCGGCAGCGCCGCGTCGAGGTGGCTGATCCCGTCGCATCCCTTGTCGAAGGCGAACAGGCCCAGGATCTGCCGCAGTCGAGGCGAGACCGCCGCGCTGAGGACATCGGCCCCGGCGATGCGGAGCCGGTCGTCCTCGGCCGTCCCGGCCCGCCACTCACGTGCGCGGACGATGGTGAGCGCCGTGTGCGCGGGGCAGACGTCGATGGAGTCCGCGACGCCGCCCGGCGGGGAGACGAGCAGGCGCACGAAGCGGTCGCCGCGCTCGAAGGGCTCGAAGTAGAAGTGGGCGGTGCGTTCGCCGGAGCGGATGAACGCCAGCTCGTAGTGTCCGCGTCCGCTCACTCCCAGCGGGCCGAAGGCCCCGTCCGCGCCGGTCCGCACGACGTGCTGGGGGAGGAGACCGGCCCGGGCGCCCGTGGCGGGGTCGAGCCGCCACACCTCGAGGCGGCCGGCGAGCCCCTTGTTCTGCGGGAAGTGCACGGCGCGCCCGGCGATCTCCACGGAGGTGTGCGGCTCCGGCAGCACCCGGGTGGTGAGCGGCGGCCTGCCACGGAGGAACGCGTAGATGTGGGCGAAGCTCTCGGCGGAGGTGGCGCTCTCCGTGTGGCTCGCCTCCGGCTCGTGGACGTTGAGCGCCCCGCCGATCGATCCGTTCGGCTGGAGGCTGCTCCAGATGGCGAGGGTGGGCACTCCGCCGGGCTGGGCGGCGGCCGTACGGCCGTCCAGATTCACGTACTTGGCGACTTCCGCCGCCCGCTCCGGGACGGCGAGGTAGGCGTGCGCCACCCGCGTCCCGCGCGAGTGGGCCAGGAGGTCGACCTGCCGCGCGCCGGTGCGCGCCAGGACCGAGTCGACCAGGTCCTCCAGACCGGCGACCGCGTGGTCGTCGGTCGCCACCGAGGTGTCGTACTCGTGGACGTACAGCAGGTCGTCGCGGTAGCCGTTGCTCGAGAACCGCTTGGCCTGGGACTGCCACTGCTGGGCCGAACCCTCCTGGCCGTGTACGAAGATCACGGGGTTGACGGTGGCGCGCGGGGCGGTCGCGGCCTGCGTCGGGGGCGTCAGGGCGCTGAGGGTTCCGACGAGTGCGAGAAGCACCGCGAGTAAGGTCGCCCGGCCCGTCCGGGCCGGCTGGGAGCGGGTCATCGTGTCCTCCGGGTTTGCCGTCGTCGGGGTCGGAAACTACGGCCGGCGCCGACGGGCCCACCAGTGGCCGGACCGAGGGTGAGACAGCGGTCTCAGATCGCGCCCGGCGGCGCGCTGCGGGTTTGCTGGAGCACGGCGCGGGCAGTGCGTTCGGCCAGGGCGAGGTCCGGACGGCGGCTGCTCAGCAACTCGGCGTACAGGGCGGATTCGACGATCCTGACGTAGAGGTACGCCAGGTCGTCGATGCCCGAACGGGGCCAGAGCCGGTCCCTCTCCCCCGCCTCCAGCAGGATGCTCCGCTGGGCCAGGACGGCGCGCCGGTGAACACAGCCGCCGGTCAGCAGGCGCCGCGCCGTCTCGGGTTCCGCACGCAGGAAGCCGGCGAAGGGGGCTGAGCCTCGCAGAGCCTTGATGAAGTAGCGGGTGATCTCCAGGACACCGTCCACACCCGTCCGGGTACGCCGACGCCTCGCCCGGTCCAGGAGGTCTTCGGCCAGTTCCCACAGCACATCGGCCAGGAGCGCGTCCCGGCTGCCGACCACGCGGTAGAGGGTGGCCCGGCTGACCGCGAGGTCCTGGGCGAGGGCGCCCATCTCCACCGTGCCGTGCCGCAGGAAGTACCCGCAGGCCCCCCGCACGACATGGCCCCGGGTGACCACACGCCGGGAAGCCCGCGCACCTCGCATGCCGCCCGCCTCCTCCGCCGGCCCCGCCACCACCGGGGGGCCGGTACCTTAGCGCGCCGGCGCCGGAGGGGACGAGCGGTGGTTCCCTACTCCCCGGCCTCGCGGGCCCGAGCCGTGGGCAGCAGCCCGCCGATGTCCGCGGGCAGGGCGGCCGTCAGCTTCTCCATCAGCTCGGGGGCGACGGCCGCGTCCAGGACCTCGAGGACGGCTGCGGTCTGCTCCAGCGCGACGTCCTCGGACACCCCGGCTCGCCAGGCGACCCGGCCCGCGAACGCCGTGAGGTCGAAGCGCTCGCCCGAGCCGCTGCGCTCCGGCTCGTGGGCGGGTGGCCCTGTCTCACCGGCCTCGTCGGTCACCGATGCGGCCAGAGCCGATGGCAACTGGGCGAGCAGGTGCCCGGTGAGGCCGTCGGGCAGCCGTTCGGCCAGTGTCCGGAGCACCGCACCGGTGACACGCTCGGCACCGCCCCTGCCGGACAGCCGCGCCCGGGCCTGCACCTTCCCGATCAGCTCCTCGTACTGCATGTGGCCATCCCCTTCGCCGAGGGTGCCCGGGGCGTCGGTCCCGGACACCAGGAATCGGGCAATTACCCCAATCATGGAAATAATACGCGGCATATCGCCGGGACATCCGGCGATCACCGGCGCCATGACGCCGTCCGGCGAGGCGAATCGGCTCGGGCCCGGCCGGAAGCCGCCCGGGCGGAGCCATACTGATCGTGACGGTGACCCTCGCCGCGAACGGCTCCGGACACGGGGCGGACCGGCGGGGACGCACTTCTGTCGATGCCTCCGAGGGGAGCCGGGTACATGACCACGGCGAAGGACCTGTTCATCATCACCATGGACCCGCGGCCGGAGCACGCCGTGGGGCAGGGCGACCTGTCGCTCGCGCTGGCGGGAGCCGAGCTGATCGACCTCATCGGCGAGGGGGCCGTCGCCGTGGACGGTGACCGCATCGTGCCGGGCGAGCCTCGGACGCCGGACGACGCGCTCCTCGGCGACGCGTCGGCGCGGCTCACCCGGCAACCGCCTTACGAGCGGATCGACGACTGGCTGTGGCGCAGGGGCCAGGACCTCTCGGCCGCGTACCAGGCCGGCCTGGAGAAGGAGGGCGAGCTGACACGGAAGCGGAGCGGCCGGTCGCCCTTCGGCTCGGAACACGTCGAGCCGGCCGATACGCCCGGCCGCCGCCGCGCGGCCGACCGCCGGGACGCCGGGGAACCCGTGCTGGCCGCCCTCGCCTCCGCGGTGGGCATCGACGGCGGCGGGACCGATGACGCACCCGGTTTCGACGACGAGGCGGTGACGACCGTGGTGGCAGCGGTCCACGACGCGGTGATGGAGCTGGAGGCCGTACGGCAGAGGCGGACCATCGAGAACGCGGCCTTCGCCAACCTCTGGCGCGGGCCGTGAGCGACCGGCCTCCGGTCAGCCGCGCAGCACCACCGTGCGCTGGGCCGAGAAGTCGCCCCACGTCCCGTCGGGGAGCTTGGGCCGGAGCTTGAGCGAGTACCGGGTGCCGGGCGGGTCGGTCAGGGTGAGCCGGTACGTCGCCCGGCCCTTGGGCGGCGTACCGCCCCAGACGATCGTGGTGGTCAGCTTTCCGTCCAGGAAGAGCTGGTAGGCGGGAATCGTGCCGCCGGTGTCCGGCTGGTCCCAGGAGAGGTCGACGAGGTGTTCGCCGCCCCGCGCCGTCGTCGCCGTCCGCAGTCCGGTGGGTGCCGTGCTCGCGGGGGCACCCGGGGCGGACGGGGTGGTGAGATCCAGTGCGTCGCTGTCCGGCGAGGAACGGTCGGCGGCGTCGCGGGCGCGGACGGTGAAGGTGTAGACGGTGCCGGGGCGCAGCCCCGTGAGCCGGGCCGTGGTCCGGGTGCCCGGGACGCTGTGAATCCTGGAATCCTCCTGGTAGATGTCGTACGACGTGACGCCCACGTCGTCCGTGGAGCCGCCCCAGGACAGGGTGACCGTCCGGCCGCCGTCCGCCTCGCCGCGCAGCTTCGTCGGCCCGGTCGGCGCTTCCTCGTCGGCGGGCGCGGCGGCGGGCGTGGTGACGGCGGCCGCGGCACTCGGGGCGGAGAGGTTCCCGGCGGCGTCGCGGGCTCTGACGGTGAAGGTGTAGGCCGTGGACGCGGTCAGACCCTCGATGTCGGTCATCAGCTTGGCCGCGTCCACCGAGGCGGCCTTCTTCCCCTCGCGGTAGACGTCGTAGCCGGTGATCCCCTCGTTGTCGGAGGCCCGCTCCCACATGACGTGTGCGGAGGAGGCACTGCCGGCCTGCGCGGTGACCCCCCTGGGGGCAGTCGGGTTCTTGGTGTCCGCTTCCGCGGGTCCGCCGCAGGCGGTGAGGCCGGCGAGAAGCAGCGCGGCGGAACAGGCCAACGCGGTGCGTGCGTGGGGGCGTTGCACGGTGATGCCTTCCATCCGACAGCAATGGTCCAGACCTATATGCCATGCGGACGGGGCCGCCGACAAGAGGGCGGACCGGAACGTTCCGCGATGTCCCGATGAGTTCCGGGCGCGGAGACGGTCCGAAGAGTATGGAAACGAACAGCATGGCCGCGCCCGGCATCGATCTCGGACCGGCGGCTCGGCAGGTCCAGGAGCTCATCGGCGCCGTCGACGACCGGCAGCTGGACGGCCCGACCCCCTGCCCCGACTACGCGGTCCGGGAGCTGCTCGGGCATCTGCTGGGACTGACCGTGGCCTTCCGCGACGCCGCGCACAAGGAATCGGGCCCGACGACCGACGCCCCTCCGGCCTCCGCCCTGCCCGTGCTGCCCGACGACTGGCGTACGGCGCTGCCGCCCCTGCTGGACGAGCTGGTCGAGGCCTGGCGCTCCCCGGCCGCACTGGAGGGCATGACGCGGGCGGGCGGGGTGGATCTTCCCGGGCAGGTCGCCGGGACGGTCGCGCTCAACGAGCTGGTCGTGCACGGCTGGGATCTGGCCAGGGCGACGGGGCAGGAGTTCCGGGCGGACGAGGCGAGCCTGCGCTCCTCGGAGGCGATGCTGGCGCCCGGGGACGACGACAGGTCCGGCCCTGACGCGATCTTCGGCCCGCCGGTCCCGGTCCCGGCCGACGCGCCGCCGGCCGACCGGGTGATCGCGCTGAGCGGGCGCCGGCCCGACTGGCGGCCCGGCGGCTGAGGGCGTCGAGCCGCAGGGCCCGGCGGCCAGGGGGACCGGGGCCAGGAGGCCGGGCCCGCTCAGCTGGTGAAGAACTCGGTGATCTGCTGGGCCACCTGGTCCGCGTGCTTCTTGTGCACATGGTGGCCGCCGCCCAGGGTGAGCAGCCGGCAGTCGGGGATCAGCGAGGCCATGTCGGCCAGCCGCCCCTGCGGCATGCCGCTCTCCGGACCCCCGGCGATCATCAGCGTCGGGGCGACGATCTGCCCCAGCTCCTGCTCCCAGCGAGGATCCGGCTCGGCCACCTGGGCCCGCACGGCCGGCACGACGTTCTCGTCGTAGTCCACCGGGTCCCCGGGCCGGTTGCCGGCCACCAGCTGTCCCGGGAACGGCGGCGGGGTCTCGACCAGCACCAGGCGCTCCACCCGGTCCGCGTGCTCCTCGGCGAGCAGATAGGCGACCACCCCGCCCATCGAGTGACCGACGAGTCCGACCCGGTCGAGCTCGCAGGCGTCGAGGAACTCCAGGACGTCGTCCCGCATCTGCTCGAAGCCGTACTCGTCGGGCCAGTCGCTCTCGCCGTGGCCGCGCAGGTCGATGGCGTACACCCGCCACTCCTCGCCGAGCAGGGTGCCGACGGCCTCCCAGCTCAGGGACGAGCCGCCGAGGCCGTGCAAGAGGACGACGGGCGACCCGAAGGGGTCGCCCCACGTCCGGTACGCCAGCCGCACTTCGCCGACGTCCACAACAGACTGATCTTCCATGTCGCGAACGCTACAGGCGTCCCGCCCCCGCCGGCGCCGCCCCCCGGCCTGGCACGCTTGGTGCGTGAAGCACAGACGTCTCGCCCTCGCCGCCGTCGCGGCCCTCGTCCTGGCCGGCTGTTCCGGGCCCGGTTCCGGCTCCGCCGAGAAGGGGCTCGACGACCCGGCGAAGAAGGACATCGCGATGCGGCTCGTGTCCAGCGCGGAGAACTCCACGCTGGACTGGAAGGCGCAGTACGGCTACGTCGAGGACATCGGCGACGGCCGCGGCTACACCGCGGGCATCATCGGATTCTGCTCCGGCACGGGAGATCTGCTGAAGGTCGTCGAGCGCTACACGGCGAAGCGTCCGGGAAACGCGCTCCAGGCATTCCTGCCGGCACTGCGCGCGGTGAACGGCAGCGACTCGCACGAGGGGCTGGGCAGCGCCTTCACCGAGGCCTGGGCGGAGGCCGCGGCCGACCCGGCCTTCCGGTCGGCGCAGGACGCCGAGCGGGACAGCTCGTACTTCGACCCGGCGGTGGAGCGCGCCGAGGCCGACGGGCTCAGCGCCCTGGGGCAGTTCATCTACTACGACGCCTACGTGATGCACGGGTACGCCGACACCGACGGCACGGTCGGCTTCCGGACGATACGCACCCAGGCCCTCGCCGAGAACGACCCGCCCTCCGAGGGCGGCGACGAGGAGGCCTATCTCCACGCCTTCCTGGACGCCCGGGTGGCCGCGCTCCGCGAGGAGCCCTCACACAGCGACACCAGCCGGGTGGAGACCGCCCAACGCGTCTTCGTACGCGAGGGGAAGCTCCAGCTGGAGACCCCGCTGGAGTGGAAGGTCTACGGGGAGAGCTTCCGCATCGACGGCGGCTGAACAGCTCCCGGCCAACCGGGCGCCAAGGGGTTACCACCCGCTCCGGAACCTGATAGGAAAGCTTCCTAACAGAACATCGGAACGACGAACTCCCCTGGGAGGACCGGTGCACCACCCCCACAACAGCACCTCACGTCGCACCACCCGATTCATCCGCACCGCGGGACTCGCCGTGCTGGCCCTCGGGCTGCCCTTCACGGCGGTTCCGGCCACCGCTCACGCCGGCGTCCCCACGCCGCCGGCCGCACGACTGGAGGCAGCCGCGACCGGGCTCGACGACCCCGCGAAGAAGGACATCGCGATGCAACTGGTGTCCAGCGCGGAGAACTCCACGCTGGACTGGAAGGGGCAGTACGGCTACATCGAGGACATCGGCGACGGCCGCGGCTACACCGCGGGGATCATCGGGTTCTGCTCCGGCACCGGGGACATGCTCGACCTGGTGGAGCTGTACACCGAGGGGAAGCCGGGCAACGTCCTGGCCGCGTATCTGCCGGCCCTGCGTGCGGTGGACGGCACGGACTCGCACGAGGGGCTGGACCCCGGCTTCACCGGACACTGGGCCGAGGCCGCGTCGGACCCCGCCTTCCAGCAGGCGCAGAACGACGAACGCGACCGGGTCTACTTCGATCCGGCGGTGCGCCAGGGCAAGGCCGACGGACTCGGCACTCTCGGCCAGTTCGCTTACTACGACGCCCTCGTGATGCACGGCGGCGGCAGCGACAGCGCGAGCTTCGGCTCGATCCGGGAGGCGGCACTGGCCCAGGCGAGCCCGCCGTCCCGGGGCGGCGACGAGGTGGCCTACCTCGACGCGTTCCTGGACGCCCGGGTCCGGGCGATGAAGCAGGAGGAAGCCCACTCGGACACCAGCCGGGTGGACACGGCTCAGCGGGTGTTCCTGCGGAACGGCAATCTGGATCTCGATCCGCCGCTGGACTGGCAGGTCTACGGCGACAGCTTCCACATCGGCTGACACCGGCCGCACATGGTGCGCGTACGGGCCCTCCCCCTCGGAGGTTCCCGTACGCGCACCGGTGTGTCAGGGGGCGACGGGCAGGGCCATCGGGTCCTTCGGCTGTTCGGCGTCCGCGGTTTCCGTCTCCGGTTCCGCGTCCGGCGTCCGGCCCCAGTGGTTGAAGGCCAGGTTCAGCACGATCGCCACCACGCAGCCGGTGGAGATGCCCGAGTCCAGGACGACGAGCAGGTCCTCCGGGAAGGCGTGGTAGAAGCCCGGCGCGGCGATCGGGATGAGGCCGACGCCGACGGCCGCCGCGACGATCAGAGCGTTCTCGCCCTTCTCCAGGGCGGCGGTGGCCAGCGTCTGGACACCGCTCGCGGCGACCGACCCGAAGAGCACGATGCCGGCGCCGCCGAGGACCGGGAGCGGCACGAGGGCGATGACGGACGCGGCCACGGGGACCAGCCCGAGCAGCACCAGGATGACTCCGCCCGCCGCGACGACGAACCGGCTGCGGACCTTCGTCATGGCGACCAGCCCGATGTTCTGGGCGAACGCACTGCACATGAAGCCGTTGAAGAGCGGGCTGACGGCGCTGCCCAGGGTGTCGGCGCGCAGTCCGCCCTCGATGGTCCGCTCGTCCGCCGGACGCCCGACGATCTTGCCGAGGGCCAGCATGTCGGCGGTCGACTCGGTCATGCAGACCAGCATCACGATGCACATCGAGATGATGGCGGCGATCTCGAACTGCGGTGCGCCGAAGTGGAACGGCGTCGGGAAGCCGACCACGTCGGCGTCGCCCAGCGCCCCGAAGTCGGTGATGCCGGCGGGGATCGCGATCAGGGTGCCGATGACCAGACCGAGCAGGATGGCGATCTGCTGGAGAAAGCCCCGCAGCAGTTTGCGCAGAGCCAGCACGATCACGAGGGTGACGGCGGCCATCGTGATGTTCGTCATCGAGCCGTAGTCGTCGGCCGTGGCGTTGCCGCCCTGCGACCAGTTGAAGGCGACCGGGAGCAGGGAGACGCCGATCAGCGTGATGACGGTGCCGGTGACGACGGGTGGGAAGAACCGCACCAGTTTGCAGAAGTACGGGGCGAGGACGAAGCCGAGGAGGCCGGCGACGATGATCGCTCCGAAGATGACGGCGATGCCGTCGTGGCCCCGGTCCTTGCCGATCGCGATCATCGGGGTGACCCCGGCGAAGGAGACTCCGTTGACGAACGGCAGTTTGGCGCCTATTCGCCAGAAGCCGAGGGTCTGGAGCAGGGTGGCTATCCCCGCGGTGAAGAGGCTCGCCCCCATGAGGAAGGCGGTCTCCTTGGCGCTGAGGCCCACGGCGGGCCCCACGATCATGGGCGGGGCCACCACTCCCGCGTACATCGCGGCGACGTGCTGAAGGCCGCTGGTGAACATCCTGAGGGGCGGAAGCGTCTCGTCGACCGGGTGTTTCCGGTCCGGTTCTCCTTCTCCTGGGCTTGCTGCGGGTGCGACTGCGTCTGCTTCGACTGCGTTCTTGCGAAACCTGGGCGTAGCTGCCACGGCTTCCTCCGGTCGGGTACACGTCGGGCGACGTGGGTATCAGGGAGGTGGTGCTGAGTGGTGCGTTGGTGCAGGTCGTGCAGCTGGTGCGGGCAGCTTGGAGCTCACCTGTGCGGGTGCGCGTACATGGCGTACGCGCACCCGTACAGGCTGCCGTGGACCTGTTGGGTCCACGGCGGCCGGCCGGGGGCCGTCCCCCCCGGCCGGCCTGTCAGGGGGTGCGGAGCATCAGGCTCCTGCGGCGATCTGCGCCAGTCGCCTTGCCTCGTCGCGGGTCGCGCGGGCTATGGCGTCCTCGTCCGCGGTGGTGAGGTGGTTGTCCTCGACCACGGTTCTGCCGTTGACGAGGGAGAGGGTGACGGGCGCCGCGGCGCCGAAGACCAGTGCGGTCACGGGGTCGGCGATGGAGGCGTGCGCCAGGGTGTCCAGCTTCCAGAGCACGAGGTCGGCGAGCTTGCCCGGTTCCAGCGAACCGATCTCCTCGGCCCGGCCGAGGACCTGGGCGCCCCCGTACGTCCCCAGGCGCAGCGCCTGACGCGCGTCGAGCGCCTTCTCGCGGTGGGCGCCGAGCCGGTTGATGAGGAGGGCGTTGCGCAGTTCGGTGTGGAGTTCGCCGGACTCGTTGGACGCGGTGCCGTCGACGCCGAGCCCGACCGGGACACCGGCGGCGAGCATGTCGGGGACGCGGGCGATGCCTGCGGCGAGGCGGGCGTTGGAGGACGGGCAGTGCGCGACGCCGGTGCCGGTGCGGGCGAAGGCGGCGATGTCGGAGTCGTTCATGTGAACGCAGTGCGCCATCCACACGTCGTCACCGAGCCAGCCGGTCGACTCGAAGTAGTCGGTCGGCCCCATCCCGAACAGCTCCTTGCAGAACTGCTCCTCCTCGACGGTCTCCGAACCGTGCGTGTGCAGGCGCACGCCGCGACGTCGCGCCAACTCGGCGCCCTGGCGCATCAGTTCGGTTGAGACGGAGAAGGGCGAGCAGGGGGCGACGGCGATCTGCGTCATCGCGCCGAACGAGGTGTCGTGGTGTGCGTCGATGGTGGCCTCGGTGGCGGCGAGCGCTCCGTCGAGGCTCTCCACGGCGAAGTCCGGCGGCAGCCCGCCGTCCTTCTCGCTGCGGTCCATGGAACCGCGGGCGAGGGTGAAGCGTACGCCCATGTCGCGGGCGGCGCCGATGATCGCGCCGGACAGGTCGCCGGAGCCACGGGGGTACACGTAGTGGTGGTCCATCGCCGTGGTCACCCCGCCGCGGGCCATCATCGCGAGCGACCCCTGGGCGGCCGCGCGGGCCATCGGCTCGTCGATGCGCGCCCACGTGGGATACAGCGCGACCAGCCAGTCGAAGAGGTTGTGGTCGGTCGCCAGGCCCCGGGTGATCCACTGGTAGAAGTGGTGGTGGGTGTTGACCAGGCCCGGCGTGACCAGGTGACCGGTGCCGTCGACGCGCCGTACGACGCCTCCGAGGCCCTCCGGGGCGTTGCCCGCGCCGACGGACTCGATGCGGTTGCCGGCCACGACGACGTGCCCGGACGCGTACTCGGTGTCGTGGGCGTCGACCGTGGCGACGGAACAGTTCTCGATGACGATGCGCTGTGGGTCTGCCGATGCTGCCATGGCGCTTCCTTCTTCTTTCCGGGGATGTACGGGCACGGCAGGACCCTAGGAGGATTTGAGTGCCACAGCGTTACGGCTGTGGGTGCCGAGATGGTGGAAGAACAGATTGAGCAGGACCGCCACGAGCGCTCCCGCGCTGATACCGGAGCCGAGCACGGTCTGCGCCCAGGACGGGAATCCCGCGTAGAAGCCGGGTGCCGCGAGCGGGATGATGCCCGCGCCGAGTGCCACGGCCACGAGGATGATGTTGGAGCTGTCGTCGAGCCCCGCCTCGGACAGAGTCCGGATTCCGCTCACCGCGATCGAGCCGAACAGGACGATGCCGGCGCCGCCGAGCACGGGCATCGGGACGAGGGAGACGACCGCCCCGAGGACGGGGAAGGCGCCCAGGACGATCAGGGCGCCGCCCGCGGCGGCGACCACGTACCGGCTGCGCACCCGCGTCAGCGACACGACACCGACGTTCTGGGCGAAGGCGCTGGTCGGGAAGCCTCCGAAGACCGGGCCGAGGAGGGTGGCGATGCCGTCGGTGCGCAGACCCCGGGTGATGGTGGGGCCGTCGGTGCGCCGGTCGCAGATCTCGCCGAGCGCCAGCATGCCGGCGGACGACTCCGTCATCAGTACCAGCATCACGATGCACAGGGAGAGGATCGCGGCGGGCTGGAACTCGGGCGGTCCGAAGGCGAAGGGTGTGGGCAGCGCGGCGACGGGTGCGGAGCCGAGCGCGGAGAAGTCGGCGAGTCCGAACGGGATAGCGGCCAGCGTGCCGATGAACATGCCCGCGAGCAGCGCCACTTGCTTGACGAAGCCGCGTCCGAACCGCTGGATCAGCAGGATGACGACGAGGGTGAAGGCTGCCAGTGCCAGATATTTCATGGCGCCGAAGTCACCGGCGGTGGCGTCGCCTCCCTGGGCCCACCCGACGGGCACCGGCATCAGTGTGACGCCGATGAGGGTGATGACGACCCCGGTGACGAGCGGCGGGAAGAAGCGCAGCAGCCGCCCGAAGAACGGGCCGACGGCCAGGCAGAAGACGCCTGCGACGAGTACCGCCCCGTAGATCGCGGGTAGTTGGCGGCCGGGGACGCTGGTCTCCGCGATGGCGAGCATCGGCGCGATCCCGGCCGAGGACGCGGCGTTGACGAAGGGCAGCCGGTTCCCGGCGAAGCGTCCGGCGCCGAGGGTCTGGAGAAGGGTGGCGAGCCCCGCGATGAGGAGACTCGCCGCGATCAGCCGGGTCATACCGGCCGCGTCGAGTCCGACGGCCTGCCCGATGATGAGCGGAGGGGTGACGACGCCCGCGTACATGGCGGCGATGTGCTGGAGCGCGGCGGGAACGAGCCGCGCGGGCGGAAGCTTCTCGTCCACCGGGTGAACTGCCGTGACGGCAGCGGTCGGTGGTGCGTTACACGGGCCTTTCGCCGGCCCCGTTGCAGGCTGTGCCATGGAATTTCCCTCCGGGATGACCGGTCCCCGCCCGCAGCGGGGCGGGGACCGGTTCAGCACCGCGTCAGAGGTTGGTCATGTCGACCGGGATCTTCGGCTCGACGCCGTCCCGGAGCACCGTCGCCTCGATGAGGCCGTAGGGACGGTCGGCGGCGAAGTACACCTCGTTGTCGTTCTTGAGGCCGAAGGGCTCCAGGTCGACGAGGAAGTGGTGGTTGTTCGGCAGCGAGAAGCGGATCTCGTCGATCTCGCTGCGGTTGTTGATGATGCGCGAACCCATCTGGTAGAGGGTCTGCTGGAGCGAGAGGGAGTACGTCTCCGCGAAGGCCTGGAGCATGTGCTTGCGCGTCTGCTCGTAGGACTTCTCCCAGTTCGGCATGCGCTCCTGGTCGCTGGCCCAGTTGTACCGCCACTTGGCGGAGACGTCGGTCGCGAGGATGCGGTCGTACGCCTCCTTCAGCGTCGTGTACTTGTCCTTGACGTAACCCCAGAACTCCGAGTTGGTGGAGTTCATGACGGAGAGGTCCTTGAGGCCGGAGATGACCTCCCACTTCTCACCGTCGAAGGTGATCTGCGTGGTGCGCGTCTCCTGGCCCTTGCGGACGAAGGAGTGCTTGACCTCGTCGGCACCGATGAACTTCGAGTTGCCGTCGGAGGTCGCGATGCGCTCCCAGGAGTACTCCTCGACCCTGATCCGGGCCACCTTGATCGGCTCCTGCGAGGACACGAAGTGCCGCGCGAGGTGGATGCCGAACTGCTCGGCGGACTCGATGCCGTGTTCCTTGGCGAACGCGAACACCGTGTTCTTGGTGGTGTCGGTCGGCAGGACGTTGGCGTTGGAGCCGGAGTAGTGGACGTCGTCCATGTCGCCGGAGAGGGCGACCGAGACGTTGAGGTCCTTGATGTGGTGGGTGTCGCCGTCCCGCGTGATCTTGACGACGCGGTTCTCTGCTTTGCCGTACTGGTTCTGGCCGAGAATCGTGGGCATTGTCTGCTAGCTCCCTCGGTAAACGGAGTAGCCGAACGGGTTGAGCAGCAGCGGTACGTGGTAGTGCTCGCCCGGGGTGACGGCGAATGCGATCGCCACCTCCGGGAAGAACGCGCCGCTGTCCCTTACGCGGGGGGCGTCCTGCTGCGCCTCGGCTTGCTTCTTCGCGGTGAAGTACGACTCGGTGTCGAAGACGAGCCGTACGTGGGTGGTTCCTTCCGGCAGGGCCGGCAGGTCTTTGCAGCGCCCGTCCGCGTCGGTCGCGGATCCGCCGAGCGTCACATACTGCGCGTCGCGGCCGCTGCGGGCGGCCAGGGAGACGGTGACGGCTCCGGCGGGACGGCCGACGCTGGTGTCCAGGATGTGGGTGGACACCGATGCGGTGGTGTCGGTGCTCAAGACCGTCACGCTCCTTGCTCTCAGAAGTGCTGTACGGGGTGCCCGGGCCCTCAGGAGTCCTGCACGAGGCGGGTCAGGCGGATGCGGTTGATCTTGCCCAGTTCGGCGCGGACGATCTCGCGTTCCCGCTCGGGCGAATTGCCGATGCGGGCCCGCACCGCGTCGCGCATCTGTTCACCGGTGGCTCCGGTGGCACAGATCAGGAAGACATGTCCGAACCGCTCCTGGTAGGCCAGGTTGAGTTCGAGCATCTCCGCCTTGAGCTCCTCGGACACACCCGCCATCCCCCGCTGCTCACGGGCGGAGGCCGGGTCCCCAGGCTTGGGGCGGCCGATCGGCGGGTGGCCGGCCATGGCCTCGGCCAGGTCCTCGGGTGAGAGTTCGGCCAGGGCGGCGTCGCTCGCGGAGAACAGGGCTTCCGTGCCGTCGTAGGGCCGGTGGGCGAGGACGGAACTTCCCCACGCCGCACTGGCACACACCTCGTGCAGCGCGGCTGCGGCCTCTTCGGCCGCCAGGGTGTTGAACCGGGCGAGGCCCGGTGTGGAGCTCGTAGTCACGGGAGCCTCCGTGGCCTTTTTCGCTGTGCGTTGTCGGGCTGCGGATAGCTAACGCCCTCCACAACACCACGTCAACAGTTTGTTGAAATTCCGCGAACAAGAGATGCCGCCGCCCGAGTTCCCGGACGACGGCATTGCACCGCATTACGCGTCGCTACTCACCCCTTGGCGGCATTGTCCCGGTTCAGATAGTTGTAGACGGTGAAGCGGGAGACGCCGAGCGCGCCCGCCACGGTCTCCACGCCGTGCCGCACGGAGAAGGCACCGCGTGCCTCAAGGGTGCGGACGACGCCCTGCTTGGCCTTCCTGTCCAGCTCGGCCAGCGGCATTCCGTGCCGCCGTTCCATCGCGGACAGGATGTGGTCGAGCGATTCGGAGAGCTGCGGAAGCCGTACGGCTATGACGTCGGTCCCCTCCCACGCGAGGAGCACGTCCTCGGTGGTGGCCTGCTCGGGGGCGAGCAGCTCCGCCCCCATGGCGTCGACGAGTGGCTTCACGGCGGTGACCAGCGGATGGTCGGCCGGTTCGGTCACGGGGTGTCCTCCCCGATCACGTTGAGCTGGAGGGAGACCCGGGTGGCGCCCGAGGCCAGGGCTCTGCGCAGCAGGGAGTCCACGGCGGTGAGCATCTCGTCCGCGCCCCCTTCGGCCGTGTTCCCGAAGGGGCCCACGTCCACGGCGTCCAGGCCGGCGGTCTGGACGACCTCGCGGGCCACCACCGCGTGGGCGGGTGCCTCGTCGAGATCGAAGGGCTCGGTGGTGAATTCCACCCTCAAGCGCACGGTGCCTCCCTGATGTCCCGCCGCGTCCCTCGGCTCGCACGGCTCGTCCCGACCCTAAGGCACGGGGCGCCGGGCCCGGAGGGCCCGGACGGGGACGGCCGCCCGGCCGGGCGGGTGGCCGGCTCCTCACGGTCCGGCCTGGATGTCCCCCCGGGTGGACGAGGCGATCGGGTCGCCGTGTGCGAAGTCCCCGGGCGGGATCCCCGGGTGGTGCCCGTCCCTGACCAGCGGGGCGGTCGCGGCGGCCGGGCCGAGGGCGAGCCGGGAGACGATCCGGTAGCGGTCACCCCGGTAGAGCGAGTGGACGTACTCCACGGGCTGCCCGGCGGTGTCCGAGGTCAGGCGCTCGAAGAGCAGGGCCGGGGAGAGCTCGGGGACCTCCAGGAGCTGGGCCTCCGCCCTCGTGACGACCGTGGGCTCGATGGCCTGGACGGCCTCGCGGACGTGCACCCCGTGGGTGTGGCGCAGGTGCTCGTAGAGGTCGCCGTCCTCCAGCTCCTGGGCCGACAGGCCGGGGACCAGCGCCGCCCTGATGTGCAGGTGCTCGATGGCCATGGGTGCGCCGTCGACCAGGCGCAGCCGTGCGACGTAGACGATCTCGTCGGCGGGCGACATGCGCAGTTTGCGGCCGACGCGGGCGCCGGCCTGGAGGGTGGTGAACTCCAGCAGCCTGCTCGACCACGCTCCGGCCGCCTGCGGCACGCTCAGTGCGAGGTCGGCGGAGACCAGCTCCTGGGTGATCTTCTCCGGCGCGACGAACATCCCGCGTCCGTGTTCGCGGACGAGCAGACCGGCGGCCACCAGCTCGTCGACGGCGGCCCGGAGGGTGGGCCGGGACACGCCGAGCAGAGCGCAGAGGGCCCGCTCCGACGGGATGGCGTCGCCGGGGCTGCGGCTCTCGATCAGCTCCAGGACCGCGTCGCGTGCCCGCTCCCGTTTCAGCACCGTCCCCGGCACGTCGGCATTCATACGTTCCCCTTCGCGCGTTCCGCTCCCTTTACCAGTTGAGCGACCGATGGCCACTGGTCAGGACCAGTCTAGCCATCCCGGTCGGGCTGGACAGAGTCGGATCGCGATCAGATTCTCCGAAACCCCTTCATACAGAGGGGGTTGACGACCCCATTGGTCTATGCCACCTTCATCCACCACCAAGAGGTGAGCTGTCCAGTGGGCTTCACTGGTCAGGTGGTCAGGTCTCTGCTCCCGTTGAGGTGAACCGTGAAGTACCGCTTGCTTGCCGGTGTGTCCGCGCTCGTGACGGCCGCCGCCCTCAGTGCCTGCAGCTCCGGTGGGGACGGTACGGCCGAGGCCGGGGGCGTGACCACGGTCGACGTCTGGCTGATGCGCGACAGCGTGTCGGCCGCGTTCCAGAAGGAGTTCACCGAGGGGTTCGAGGCCGCGCACCCCGACATCGAGGTCAAGATCCAGATCCAGGAGTGGGACGGCATCGGCCAGAAGATCACCGCCGCCCTGGCGAGCAACGACGCCCCGGACGTGATCGAGGCGGGCAACACCCAGGTCGCCCAGTACGCCGAGAGCGGGGGGCTGCTGGACCTCAGCGACAGGAAGGAGGAGCTGAACGGCGCGGACTGGCTGAAGGGACTGGCCGAGCCCGGTGCGTACGAGGGGAAGCAGTACGGCATCCCGTACTACGCCGCCAACCGGGTGGTGATCTACCGCAAGGACCTCTTCGAGAAGGCCGGTGTCGACGCCACGGAGATCACCACACGCGACGCGTGGATCGGCGCCACCACGAAGCTGAACAAGGGCGGAACGCAAGGGATCTATCTGCCCGGCCAGCTCTGGTACGCGCTGGGAGGCTTCATCTGGGACGAGGGCGGCGACTTCGCCACCCAGTCCGGCGGAACGTGGAAGGGCGCGCTCGACACGCCCGAGGCGCAGCGGGGCATGGCCTTCTACGCGCAGCTCCAGGCGCTCGGCAAGGGCCCCAAGGACTCCGACGAGGACGATCCGCCGCAGGCCGAGGTGATGGCGCAGGGGCAGGTGGCGCAGGTCATCTCCACCCCTGGCGGGGCCAATGCGGTCGTCGAGAACAATCCGGAGCTCAAGGGGAAGCTGGGCTTCTTCCCGATCCCGGGGAAGACGGCCGGCACTCCGGGGGCGGTGTTCACCGGTGGTTCCGACCTGGTCGTTCCCGCCGCGTCCGGTCACCCCGAGGCGGCCGTCACCTTCATCAAGGAGCTCACGGGCGACGCCTGGCAGAGGAAGCTGGCGGTGGCCATGAGCTATGTGCCCAACCGGACCACCCTCGCCTCCGCCGTGGCGGGCGACCCGGGTGCCTCGGCGATGGCCGTCGGTGCGGCGAACGGGCACGCGACACCGAACACCCCTGGCTGGGCGGCGGTCGAGGCCGAGAACCCGGTCAAGGACTACATGACCGCCGTCCTCACCGGCGGTTACGCCGCCGAGGAGGCGGCCAAGGCCTCCGCGGACATCACCCGGGCCATGAACGCCGGTTCCTGACCCGCCCGTCCGTTTCCCGTCCCCGAGAGGAGGCCCGCCGTGCCGGATGTGCGTGAACGGCCCGCTCCCCGTGTCCACCGTCCGCCGAAGGCGCCACCGGGCCGGCGGCCGGGACGGCCCCCGCGCGACCTGTGGCCGTACGCCCTGATCGCGCCGGCGATCGGTGGCACGCTCTACCTGCTGGTGTACCCGCTTGTGCGGGCGGTGGTGATCTCCCTCCAGGACTTCGGGCTCCGCCAGCTGATCAGCGGCGACGCCGAGTTCGTGGGCCTGCGCAACTACCGGACGCTGCTGTCCGACCCGCGCTTCTGGGAGGTGACCGGCCGCACCTTCGTCTTCATGGCCGTCAACGTCGCACTGATCATGGCCGTCTCGACCCTGGTCGCGCTGATGACGGAACGGCTGCGCCGGGTCGGCCGTACGGTCGTGCTCTGCTCGCTGGTGCTCGCCTGGGCCATGCCCGTGGTCGCGGCCACGACGGTCTTCCAGTGGCTGTTCCACTCCGAGTTCGGCATCGTCAACCAGTCGCTGACCGCGCTCGGCTTCGGGTCCTTCGACCGCTACCCGTGGTTCGCGAACGGCACGGCGTCCTTCACGATCCTGGTCCTGCTGATCGTCTGGCAGTCCGTGCCCTTCGCGGCGGTCACCCTCTACTCCGCGCTGACGACCGTCCCCGCCGAGCTGTACGAGTCGGCACGCCTGGACGGCGCCTCCGCCTCCAGGATCTTCCGCTCACTCACCTTCCCGATCCTGCGGCCGATCTTCATGCTGGTCCTCTCCCTGGAGGTGATCTGGACCTTCAAGGCGTTCGTCCAGATCTGGGTGATGACCCGCGGCGGCCCGGGCGACGCCACCACCATCCTGCCCGTGTACGCGGTCCAGACGGCACTCTCCAGCCAGCGCTACGACCTGGGTTCCGCCGCGTCGATGATCACCGTGGTCCTGATGTCCGGGGTGCTGGTCCTCTACTTCCGTCAGATGTTCCGTCAGGAGGACGATCTCGGATGACCCTGCTGCGCCCCCGGGTCCGGCGGATCCCGCTGAACACCGCCGCTGTCGTGACCGTCGTGGTCTGCCTGTTCCCCGTGTACTGGATGATCTCCACCGCGTTCAAGCCGTCTCGGGACATCCGGTCCGCCGAACCCCGGCTCGTGCCCTACACCTGGACCCTGGACCACTTCCGCCGGGCCGTGCAGGCCGACGGCTTCGAACTGTTCTGGCGCAACAGCGTCCTGGTCACTCTGGGGGCCGTGCTGCTCTCCCTCGTCGTGGCGCTCGGTGCGTCGTTCGCCGTGGCGCGCCTACGGTGGAGGGGACGGCGGCAGTTCATGCTGCTGGTCTTCGTCGCCCAGATGGCGCCATGGGAGTCGCTGATCATCCCGATCTACATCATCTCCCGCGACACGGACATGCTCGACCGGCTGCCGACCCTGACCCTCGTCTACTTCATGATCACGCTGCCGTTCACCATCGTGGTGCTCCGTGGGTTCCTCGCCACCATCCCGCCCGAACTGGAGGAGGCCGCCCAGGTCGACGGCTGCACCCGGACCGGCGCGTTCGTCAGGGTGGCGCTGCCGCTGCTCGCCCCCGGCCTGATGGCGACCTCGCTCTTCGGATTCATCACGGCCTGGAACGAGTTCGCCTACGCCAACTTCCTGATCATCAAGCAGCAGGACAACCGCACCCTGCCGGTCTGGCTCTCCTCCTTCCAGAACACCTTCGGCACCGACTGGGGCGCCACCATGGCCGCCTCGACGCTCTTCGCGCTGCCCGCGCTCGTGATCTTCCTTCTGCTCCAGCGCCATGTGACCTCCGGCTTCGCGGCCGGGGCCGTCAAGGGCTGAGCCCCGTCGGCGCACTCGGAACCGTCCGAAATCCCCTGCACCGGAGGCCCTCCGTGCCCGCATCACGCCCCGAGCTCTCCCTCGTCCCCCGGCCCGGCAAGGTCTCGCCGCGCCCGGGCCGCTTCGTCCTCGGCCATGACACCGCCGTACGCGCCCTGCCGGGTGCGGAGGGAGCGGCGAACCTGTTACGCACGCTCCTCGGGCCGACGACCGGTCTGCCCCTGCCGCCCTCGGCGGACGGCCGTGTCGTCCTGGCGCTCGATCCGCAGCTCGGCGGACTGGGCGAGGAGGGGTACGGCCTGACCGTGGGGCCGCAGGCGCTCCTGCTGCGCGCGGCCCGTCCGGACGGACTGCTCCGGGGTATCCAGACGATCCGGCAACTGCTGCCGCCCGAAGCCCTGGCGGGCGGTGCGCGGGGCATCTCCTGGGAGCTGCCGTGCGTCGAGATCAGCGACGTCCCGCGGCACCCCTGGCGCGGCGCGATGCTCGACGTCGCCCGGCACTTCCAGCCCGTCTCCTATCTGCGCCGCTACGTGGACCTCATGGCGCTGCACAAGCTCAACGTCCTCCAACTGCACCTCACGGACGACCAGGGCTGGCGCATGCCGGTCGACGCCTTCCCCCGGCTGACCTCGGTGGGCGGGCACCGGGCCCAGTCCCTGTCCGACGGGACGCCGCACACCGGGGCGTACACCAGGGCGGAGCTGCGGGACCTGGTCCGTCACGCGCGGGAGCGGGGGGTGACCGTCGTGCCGGAGATCGAGATGCCCGGCCATGTGCGCGCGGCGCTCGCGGCCTACCCCCACCTGGGCAACCACCCGGAGCGGCGCCTGGACGTGTGGACCAGGTGGGGCGTCTGCGACACCGTGTTCGGCGTCCACGAGGAGGTGTTCGACTTCTGCCGGACGGTGCTGGAGGAGGTCATGGACGTCTTCCCGTCCCCGTACGTCCACGTCGGCGGCGACGAGTGCCCGGTCACGGAGTGGGAGAACAGCCCGGTGGCCCTGGCCCGTGCGGCGGCCGAGGGGCTGGACGGCCCCCGGGGGCTGCACGGCTGGTTCATGGGCCGGATCGGCTCGTTCCTCGTGGAAAACGGCAGGCGGCCCGCCGGCTGGGCCGAGACCGGCGCCGAACTGCCGCCCGAGTTCACGGTGATGACCTGGCGCGACCCCGCGCACGCCCTCACCGCCGCGCGGCGCGGCCACCAGGTGGTGACCACGCACCACCGCGCGACGTATCTGGACTACGCCCAGTCCACGGATCCGGACGAACCCACCGCCCAGCGGGGCGATCCCGTCCCCCTGCACGCGGTCCACACGAACGAGCCGGTGCCGCCCGGCTGGTCGCCGGACGAGGCCTCCCGTGTCCTGGGCACCCAGGCGCAGCTGTGGACCGAGTACGTGACGACGCCGGACCGGATCGAGTACCTCAGCTACCCCCGGCTGTGCGCCCTGGCGGACCGTGCCTGGTCCGGCGGGCGCGGCGACTGGGCCGGATTCGTCGAGCGGCTGCGCGACCACACCGCCCGGCTGGACGCCCTCGGCGTCCGCTACCGGCCCCTCACCACGCGGTCCCTGGCGGCCGCGTCCGGAAGCACAGCGCGAACCCCTCGGTAACTCATCCCCCACCGTTCCGGAGAGGAACACCGTCATGAGGACTTTCCGCAGGAGCCGTATCCGCGCGGCGGCAGCCGCCGCCGTCACCCTGGCCCTGGGCTGCACGGCCCTCGCCGCCCTGCCCACGACCGCCGGTGCCGCGGCGGCCGGCGGGCTCGTCGTCCAGTACCGCACGAGCGCGTCGGGAGCGACGGCCGACCAGAGTGAACCATGGCTGAAGGTGCGCAACACGGGGACTGCGAGCGTGCCTCTCTCCGACGTCAAGGTGCGCTACTACTTCAAGGGCGACTCTCCGTCGGCGGCCTACCGTTTCGCCTGCTCGTGGGCGGTGAAGGGGTGCTCGAACATCACCGGGACCTTCAAGCCGCTGCCGAATCCGACCGCCACCGCCGACCGCTACCTGGAGATCGCCTTCACGGCGGGCGCCGGCTCCCTGGCGCCCGGCGCGGACACCGGGGATATGCAGCTGCGTTTCCACCGCACGGACTGGCAGCCGCTCGGGCAGAGCGACGACTACTCCTTCGGCGCAGGGCGGAGCACCTACGCGGACTGGTCCAGGATCACCGCGCAGGTGGGCGCCGTGACGGCCTGGGGCGAGGCGCCCGAGGGCAACGGCCCGACCGACCCGACCGATCCCCCCACCGACCCGCCGGCCGACGGACCCCGGCTGTTCGACGACTTCGACTACAGCGGTCACACGGACCCGAGGATCGCCGCGAACGGCTGGAGCGTCCGCTCGAACAGCGGCGGCCCCGGGGTGCCCGGCGCGGTCTGGGCCCCGGAGAACGTCACCTTCACCAGCCAGAGCGGCAATTCGGTGATGAACCTGGAGACGTCGACCGCGGGCACGGGAGCCTCGACGGTGCAGACGGAGATCCTCACGCAGTCCATGAAGTTCCGCAACGGCACCTACGCGGCCCGCGTGAAGTTCAGCGACGCCCCGAGGTCCGGGCCCGACGGCGACCACCTCGTCCAGACCTTCTTCACCATCAACGACCTCAAGGCGCCGATGGCGGACGACTACGCCGAATACGACTTCGAGTACCTGCCCAACGGCGGCTGGGGCGAGCCGGCCAACATCCTGTACACCACGTCCTGGGAGACCTACCGCCCCGACCCGTGGGAGGCGGTCAACCAGCACAGCGAGGCGCGGCAGAGCTACGCGGGCTGGCATGACCTGGTGGTGACCATCGACGACAGCGCCATCACGTACTACGTCGACGGTCAGCTCTTCGGCACACACGGGGCGGCCTACCTCCCGGAGCGGCCGATGTCGATCAACTTCAACCAGTGGCTGATCGACCTGGCCGGCCAGAGCAGCACGACTCCGCGCTCGTACGACCAGCAGGTGGACTACGTCCTGCACGTGAAGGACCAGGTCCTCTCCCCCGCCCAGGTCTCGGCGCTGGTGAGCGGGTACCGCGCGGCGGGCACCTCGTTCCAGGACACGGTGCCGGCCGCCTGACCAGGCAGATGTGAGAGGGAGCGGGGTGGAGGGTGAGGAGCCCTCCACCCCGCTCCCGCGCGTCCGGAATTCGGTTTCCCTCTTGACAGCCTCACCACCCGACAGGCAATCTTCCGTTAAGCAGAAACTAACTTCCGCGATACGGAAGGAGCGCATGATGGGTTACTCGGACCAGCGCTTCGATGTGAACCTCTCGATCCTCTTCACCGAACTCCCGCTCCTGGAGCGCCCCGCGGCGGCCGCCGCCGCGGGCTTCACGGCGGTCGAGCTCTGGTGGCCCTGGATCGAGACCCCCACCCCCGCGCAGGCCGAGCTCGACGCCCTGAAGAAGGCGCTCGACGACGCGGGCACACAGCTGGTGGGGCTGAACTTCTACGCGGGCCGCCTCCCCGGCCCCGACCGCGGGGCGCTCTCGCTGCCCGGCGAGGAGTCGGACCGCTTCCGCGCAAACATCGACGTGGCGGCGGACTTCGCGGCCTCGGTCGGCTGCAAGGCGCTCAACGCGCTCTACGGCAACCGCGTCGAGGGGGTCGGCCCGGCCGTCCAGGACGAACTGGCCCTGGAGAACCTGGTCCTGGCCGCCCGCGCGGCCCACCGGATCGGGGCGGCCCTGCTGATCGAGACCCTCAACGACACGGAGTCGCCGCTCTACCCCCTGGTCAGCGCACCGGCGGGCGTCGAGGTCGTCGACCGTGTCAACGAGGCGACGGGGTTGGGCAACGCCACGTTCCTGCTGGACCTCTACCACCTGTCGATGAACGGCGAGGACCTCAGCCAGGTGATCAAGGCGTACGCCGCGAAGACCGGCCACGTCCAGATCGCCGACAACCCGGGGCGCGGCGCACCCGGCACCGGCTCGCTCCCGCTGGAGCGCCTCCTCGACGAGCTGACCGAGGCCGGTTACGACGGCTGGGTCGGCCTGGAGTACAAGCCGGGCGACCGGCCGAGCGCGGAGGCGTTCGACTGGCTCCCCGCCGAGAACCGGCCCGCCCGCTGAGCCCGCCCCCTCCCTGACACACGCTCAACCGGAAGGCAACCCTCATGAGCAGCAACCTCCCCAAGGTCGCCTGGATCGGGCTCGGCATCATGGGCTCGCCCATGTCGGAGAACCTGATCAAGGCCGGATACCAGGTGACCGGCTACACCCTGGAGCAGGACAAGATCGACCGGCTGGTCGCGGCGGGCGGCACGGGTGCCGCCTCGATCGCGGAGGCGGTCCGCGACGCCGATGTCGTGATCACCATGGTCCCCGCCTCCCCGCAGGTCGAGGCCATCGCGTACGGCCCCGACGGCATCCTGGAGAACGCCAGGCGGGGCGCCCTGCTGATCGACATGTCGTCGATCACCCCGCAGACCTCCGTGGACCTGGCTTCGCGTGCGAAGGACAAGGGCATCCGCGTCCTGGACGCCCCGGTCTCCGGCGGTGAGGCCGGAGCGATCGAGGCCGTCCTGTCCATCATGGCCGGCGGCGAGCAGAGCGACTTCGACGCCGCGAAGCCGCTGCTGGACGCGCTCGGCAAGACGATCGTGCTGTGCGGCCCGCACGGCTCCGGCCAGACGGTGAAGGCGGCCAACCAGCTGATCGTCGCGGTCAACATCCAGGCCTGCGCCGAGGCCGTCGTGTTCCTGGAGAAGTCCGGGGTCGACCTCGCCGCCGCGCTCGACGTGCTGAACGGCGGGCTCGCCGGCTCGACCGTCCTGACCCGCAAGAAGGACAACTTCCTGAAGCGGGACTTCGCTCCGGGCTTCCGGATCGACCTGCACCACAAGGACATGGGCATCGTCACGGACGCCGCCCGCAACGTCGGCGCGGCACTGCCCGTCGGCGGGGTCGTGGCCCAGCTCGTGGCGTCCCTGCGCGCGCAGGGCGACGGCGGCCTGGACCACTCCGCGCTGCTGCGCTCGGTCGAGCGGCTCTCCGGCTCCCAGGTCTGACACCCCCGGCCCTTCGAAGGGGCCCCCTGAACTCCGGGTCGCGGTGGCGCTGACACCTGTCCTGTCGCGCCCAGGCGCTGCCGCGGCCCGGAACCTCCTCCTCCAATTTCAACAAACTGTTGACGCTTCGATATCGGCGAATCTACGCTCCTGAGGCCGTCAGCAGCCCCGTACGGAAGGCCTCCATGTCCCAGCGTGTGCTCACGACCGAGTCAGGCGCCCCGGTCGCCGACAACCAGAACTCCGCCACGGCCGGCGCCGGCGGGCCGATCCTCGTCCAGGACCAGCACCTGCTCGAGAAGCTCGCCCGCTTCAACCGTGAGCGCATCCCGGAGCGCGTCGTCCACGCCCGCGGCTCCGGCGCGTACGGCTACTTCGAGGTGACGGACGACGTCACCGGCTTCACCCGCGCCGACTTCCTCTCCGAGGTCGGCCGCCGCACCGAGACGTTCATCCGCTTCTCGACCGTCGCCGACTCGCTGGGCGGTGCGGACGCCGTCCGTGACCCGCGCGGCTTCGCCCTCAAGTTCTATACGAACGAGGGCAACTACGACCTCGTCGGCAACAACACCCCGGTGTTCTTCATCAAGGACCCGGTCAAGTTCCCCGACTTCATCCACTCCCAGAAGCGGGACCCGTTCACGGGCCGCCAGGAGCCGGACAACGTCTGGGACTTCTGGGCGAACTCCCCCGAGGCGACGCACCAGATCACCTGGCTGATGGGCGACCGGGGCATTCCCGCCTCGTACCGTCACATGAACGGCTTCGGCTCGCACACCTACCAGTGGACGAACGCGAAGGGCGAGGCCTTCTTCGTCAAGTACCACTTCAAGACCAACCAGGGCGTGCGCTCCCTCTCCGCCGAGCAGGCCGCCGAGCAGGTCGGCAAGGACGCCAACTCGCACCAGACGGACCTGCTCCAGGCCATCGAGCGCGGAGTCAACCCCTCCTGGACGCTGCACGTGCAGCTGATGCCGGCCGCCGAGGCGGCGGACTACCGCTTCAACCCGTTCGACGTGACGAAGGTGTGGCCGCACGCCGACTACCCGCTCCGGCGCGTCGGCCGGCTGGTGCTGGACCGCAACCCGGACAACGTCTTCGCCGAGGTGGAGCAGGCGGCGTTCTCGCCGAACAACTTCGTGCCCGGCATCGGTCCCTCGCCGGACAAAATGCTGCAGGGCCGGCTGTTCGCGTACGCCGACGCGCAGCGCTACCGGCTGGGCATCAACCACACCCAGCTCCCGGTCAACGCGCCGAAGGCCGCGACCGTCGACAACTACGGCCGCGACGGGCTGCACGCCACCCGGTACGGCTCGCGCCAGGACAAGAACTACGAGCCCAACTCGTACGCCGGCCCCGCGCAGACCGGAGCCGCCCTCGCCTCCCCGCTCGCGGTGCACGGCTGGACGGGCACGCACGAGGCGCCCCCGCACGCGAAGGACGACGACTTCTTCCAGGCGGGCGAGCTCTACCGGCTGATGTCGGCGGACGAGAAGGACCGCCTGGTCGCCAACATCGCCGGCGGACTCTCGCAGGTCACCCGCGACGACGTGATCGAGAAGAACCTCGCCCACTTCCACGCCGCCGACGCCGACTACGGCAAGCGCGTGGAGGAGGCCGTCCGCGCCCTGCGCGAGGACTGAGCCTCCCCGAGGCCCTGCCCGTGCCGCGCGCCCGGATGAGGGGTAGCACACGGTACGGCCAGGACGAGGCCGCGGCGGCGGACGACGCCAGTGCGGTGGCGAAGGGCCGGTCGGCCCGGTTCCAGACCTGAGGGAACCGGCCCCGGCGGCCCGCTCGCCGCCGCCGCGGTCGCTGTGAACGGACCGGACCGCAGGGGTGCGGTGCACGCGTGGGGCGTGCACCGCACCCCTGTCGTCGTGCGCCCGGCGCGGTCACCCCGCGTCCGGGAACCCCTCGTCGGGCAGTTCGAACAGGCGCTGCATCCGCTGCCTGTTGTGCTCACGCAGGGCCGTCATCCACGGCCAGTGGTCCTCGCCCGCGAGGTAGGGGCAGGCGATGCGGTGCGGAATGCGGCACCTGGCGCCGGGGAGGGGCTCGGCGTCCCACAGGTTCAGCGCGGTCCCGGCCGAGGTGATGACCCAGCGCCGTCGCGGAGGGACCGTATGGGCCGGGAGGAGGATGCGGGGTTCGAGGAGGACCCAGTGTCCGGCGTACGCGGTGGCGTACCTGTCCTGCGGGAGGTCGCAGAACGGACAGTCGGGCGGATCCGGCGGCGCCGGGGCGGTGGCGCCTTCGAGCAGCGCCTGGAAGAGGTCGGGCGAGGTGTTCTCGAAGTCCCCCATGGACCCATGATCCGGGCGCACCGGCGGTGCGGGTAGGGCGAGATCCGGCCGCGCAGGATGGTGCGGAACCCGCACACGTGCCGTGGTACGCCCCATGAGGCGCACCAGGACGCGTCCGGCCCACACCGCCTGGCCGGGCGACGACGGACCCGGGCGCACGACAGCGGCCTCCACGACCGCAGTGGTCGTGGAGGCCTGCGTCGGTACGGGTCAGGACACCGTCAGCGGGCGGACCGCCGTCGGTGCGTGGCCGGGCTCGGAGGCCACGTCCTCGAACTCGTTGACCGACGCGATGTCGGTGCCGCTCATCGAGATGTTCGTGACCCGCTCCAGGATCGCCTCGACGACGACCGGGACCCGGTGCTCGGCCGCGAGCTTCTTGGCCTCCTCGAAGGCCGGCAGCAGCTGGTCCGGCTCGGTGACGCGGATCGCCTTGCAGCCCAGGCCCTCGACGACCTTGACGTGGTCCACGCCGTAGACGCCCAGCTCCGGTGAGTTGAGGTTCTCGAACTCCAGGTTGACCTGGAAGTCGATGTCGAAGTTGCGCTGCGCCTGCCGGATGAGCCCCAGGTAGGAGTTGTTCACCAGCACGTGGACGTACGGGATGCGGTGCTGCGCGCCGACGGCGAGCTCCTCCAGCATGAACTGGAAGTCGTAGTCGCCGGAGAGGGCGACCACGGAGCCGTCCGGGTCTGCGGTGGCGACGCCCAGCGCGGCGGGGATCGTCCAGCCCAGCGGCCCGGCCTGGCCGCAGTTGATCCAGTGGCGCGGCCGGTAGACGTGCAGCATCTGCGCGCCCGCGATCTGGGAGAGGCCGATGGTGGAGACGTAACGGGTCTCGGGGCCGAACGCCCGGTTCATCTCCTCGTACACCCGCTGCGGCTTCAGCGGCACGTTGTCGAAGTGCGTGCGGCGCTGCAGGGTCGCACGGCGTTCCTGCGTGGACGCCGCCCACTGCGAGCGGTTCCTCAGCTTGCCCGCGGCCCGCAGTTCGCGCGCCACCTCGACGAAGAGCTTCAGTGCCGCCTTGGCGTCCGAGGCGATCCCCAGGTCCGGGGCGAAGATCTTGCCGAGCTGGGTGGGCTCGATGTCGACGTGGACGAAGGTGCGGCCCTCGGTGTAGACGTCCAGCTTACCGGTGTGGCGGTTGGCCCAGCGGTTGCCGATGCCGAGGACGAAGTCGGACTCCAGGAAGTTCGCGTTGCCGTAGCGGTGCGAGGTCTGCAGGCCGACCATGCCCGCGTTCAGCTCGTGGTCGTCGGGGAGGATGCCCCAGCCCATCAGGGTCGGGACGACCGGGACGCCGGTCAGCTCGGCGAACTCCACCAGGAGTTCCGACGCGTCGGCGTTGATGATGCCGCCGCCCGCGACGAGGAGCGGCCGCTCCGACGCGTTGAGCATCTCGACGGCCCGCTCGATCTGCTTGCGGCTCGCGGCGGGCTTGTGGACGGGCAGCGGCTCGTACAGCTCCGGGTCGAACTCGATCTCGGTGAGCTGCACATCGATCGGCAGGTCGATGAGGACGGGACCGGGCCGGCCCGTACGCATCAGATGGAAGGCCTGCTGGAAGACGCCCGGGACCTGCGCGGCCTCCAGGACGGTGGTCGCGGCCTTGGTGACCGGCTTGGCGATGGAGGCGATGTCGACGGCCTGGAAGTCCTCCTTGTGGAGGACCGCGGTCGGCGCCTGGCCGGTGATGCAGAGGATCGGGATCGAGTCGGCGATGGCCGAGTAGAGACCGGTGATCATGTCGGTGCCGGCGGGCCCCGACGTACCGATGCAGACACCGATGTTCCCGGCCTCGGCCCGCGTGTAGCCCTCCGCCATGTGGGAGGCGCCCTCGACATGGCGGGCGAGGGTGTGCTGCACCCCGCCGGAGGCCTTGAGAGCCGCGTAGAACGGGTTGATCGCCGCACCCGGCACACCGAACGCGTTGCTGACGCCTTCGCGCTTGAGGATCTCAACTGCCGCTCGGGCAGCGGTCATACGAGGCATGAGTGCTCCTGCTCGGACCTGGTGGAGTCGGGCTCTGTCGCGCCACCTGAGAGCACTAATTCCACATTACGGAAACTTCTTTCTGCTATGTGAAATCAACTTAGGGCGGTCCGGGACAGCAGTCAAGGGAGGGCGGGCAAAGCGGCGGAGCGCGTCGGCCCGAAGTGCGCGAATCACTCCCCGGAGCGTCGCTCCTCGTGGACGATGGAGGTACGGAACGCAGTCGCCGCCCCCGGGGCGGAAGTAGGGGGGCAGCACATGGAGTCCGTACCGGTGCGCTGCCCGGTCTGCCGCCGGGATCACGCGTACATCACGCCGGTGTATCCCTGCCCCTGCGGCTCCCCGACCGCCCCGCCGCTGATGCGCGGCGCTCCGGCCGTGCTCATCACCCACCGCACCTGGAACGACGACTGGGTGAGCGTGCGATGCCACTCCTGCGGACGCCGCGACCAGTGGCCGCACCCCGAACTCTGCTGCCCCTGCGGCGCGGTGCTGCGGATCCCCGTGCGCCCGGTGGCCACGCGCGGCACCACGCCGCCACCCACGACGGGGGGTTCGACCGGCCCGGCCCACATACCGCTGCCGCGCACAGCCGCACATCCGCGTCCGTCGTTCAGGCCCCTGGTGATACGGACGGCCCGCGACGCGGTGAACACCGCGGCGCTCTACCTGAGATGGCTGGGCTTCCGCGACGTCGTCCAGCCCGAGGTGCGGCCCAGCTCCCGGATCGACCTCAGGGCGGCCGGTCTCATCGCCCAGGTCGACGCGACCACGCGTCCGACCGCCCTGCGCGACGTCGAGTGCCTCTGGCTCAACGCCCTCAACACCTCGGTCTCCGGCGTGCTGTTCTCCCTCGCCGGCTACACGGACGAGGCCCGTTCTCGCGCCGACGGTCTCGCCATCCCCCTGTTCGTCCTGGATCTCACCGGCACGCCGCAGCCGGTGAACGGCCCCGCCGACGAACTGATCAGCGTCGGCCCGGCTCCCGCCGAATGATTTCGGTCACCTGTGCCGTGCCGACCGCATATGTTCGAGCTGTTGTCAGAATGAGGACGTAGAGTGAAGGCATGGTCTTAACTCCTCGGCATCCCACCCACCCCGCGCCCGTTTTCCTGACCCAGCCCGTCCACCCGTCCGTCGTCGAGGCCAACGACGCCATCCGCGCACTCGTCGACTCACGGGCCGGCCAGGACTGGACGCCGGTGGAGGCCGCGGAGTACGAGATACTGCTCATCGAATGGGCGGCGGCGACCCAGGGCATAGGCTCCGGTGTCATAGAGGCCGCCTGACCCCGCGGCCCCCGGCACGGGCTACGCGCCGCATCCCTCCCGCAGTTCGACCTTCCGGACCTTGCCGCTGACGGTCATGGGGAACGCGTCCAGAACGCGCAGCGCGCGCGGGATCTTGTAGTGCGCCAGCTGATCCCGGCAGTACGCCGTCACCTCGTCGAGCGTCGGCGGGTCGGCCGGGTCGCGCGGAATGACGCAGGCCAGGATCTCCTCGCCGTACCTCTCGTCGGGCACTCCGACCACCTGGACGTCGGCGATCTTCGGATGGCCGTAGAGGAACTCCTCGATCTCGCGCGGATACACGTTCTCTCCCCCGCGGATGATCATGTCCTTGATCCGGCCGACGATCTGGACGTAGCCGTCCTCCCGCATCGTCGCGAGGTCCCCGGTGTGCATCCACCGCCCCGCGTCGATGACTTCGGCGGTCCGCTCCGGCTGGTCCCAGTAACCGAGCATCACGCTGTATCCCCGGGTGCACAGCTCACCGGCCTCCCCGCGCGGAAGGGTCGCCCCGGTCACCGGGTCGACGACCTTCACCTCGATGTGCGGCATCACCCGGCCGACCGTCCCGGTGCGGCGCTCCAGATCGTCCTCCCGCCGGGTCTGGGTGGAGACCGGTGAGGTCTCCGTCATGCCGTAGCAGATGGAGACCTCGTCCATGTGCATCCGGGCGACGACCTGTTTCATCACCTCGACCGGGCAGGGCGATCCGGCCATGATCCCGGTCCGCAGCGAGGAGAGGTCGTACGAGGCGAAGTCGGGCAGACCGAGCTCCGCGATGAACATCGTAGGCACGCCGTAGAGCGAGGTGCAGCGCTCCTGCTGGACGGCGGCCAGCACGGCGGCGGGCTCGAAGGACGGCGACGGGATCACGATGCAGGCGCCGTGCGAGGTGATGCCGAGGTTCCCCATGACCATGCCGAAGCAGTGGTAGAACGGCACGGGCAGGCAGACCCGGTCTCGTTCGGTGTAGGCGACCATCTCCCCCACGAAGTACCCGTTGTTGAGGATGTTGTGGTGGGAGAGCGTGGCGCCCTTGGGGAATCCGGTGGTGCCCGAGGTGTACTGGATGTTGATCGGGTCGTCGCAGGACAGTTCCGCCTCACGGTCCGCCAGCTGCCCGGCCGTCACGGACGTCGCCGCGGCGGTCAGCTCGTCCCAGGACGGGTCACCGATGTAGTGGACGGACCGCAGTGCGGGGCAGTCCGGGCGGACCTGGCCGACGAGCGCGCGGTAGTCGCTGGTGCGGTGGGCGAGTGAGGCGACCAGGACGGAGATCCCGGCCTGTTTCAGCACGTACTCCAGCTCGTGCGCGCGGTAGGACGGGTTGATGTTCACCATGACGGCGCCGATGCGGGCCGTGGCGTACTGGACGAGGACCCATTCCGGGCAGTTGACCGCCCAGATCCCGACCCGGTCGCCCTTGGCCACTCCCGAGCCCATCAGTCCGCGGGCCAGCTCCTCGACGGCGGCCCCGAATCCGGCGTACGTCCACCGGCGTCCCGAGACCACGTCGACCAGGGCCTCCCGGTCCCCGTACGCCTCGACCGCCCGGTCGAGGTTGCGTCCGACGGTGTCCCCCAGCAGCGCCGTGGAGCTGGTTCCGTGGGCGTAGGAAAGGCCGCTCATCGCAGGTCCCCCTCGTCGAACCCGGTGCCGCCGCCCTGTGCGGTGCGCTCCCGCAGCTCGATCCTGCGGATCTTCCCGGAGACGGTCTTGGGCAGCTCGGCGAACTCCAGCCGGCGGATGCGCTTGTACGGGGCGAGGACCGCCCGGGAGTGCTCGAACAGCACCTTGGCGGTGGCGGGGCCGGGCTCCCAGCCCGCGGCGAGCACGACGTACGCCTTCGGGACGGAGAGCCGCACCGGGTCGGGGGCGGGGACGACCGCCGCCTCGGCGACCGCCTCGTGCTCCAGCAGGGCGCTCTCCAGCTCGAAGGGCGAGATCTTGTAATCGCTGGACTTGAAGACGTCATCCCTCCTGCCCACATAGGTGATGTAGCCGTCCTCGTCCCGTGAACCGATGTCGCCCGTGCGGTAGTAGCCGCCCGCCATGGCCTCGGCCGTGCGCTCCGGATCTCCGTGGTAGCCCGTCATCAGGCCGACGGGGGCCGCGGACAGGTCGAGGGAGATCTCCCCCTCCGCCGCGCCCGGCTCACCGGTGACCGGGTCCAGCAGCTCGACCTTGAATCCGGGAACGGGCCGTCCCATGGAGCCGGTCTTGAGCCGCTGACCGGGGGTGTTGGCCACCTGCACCGCGGTCTCCGTCTGGCCGAAGCCGTCGCGGATGGTGACGCCCCAGGCGCGCCTGACGCTCTCGATGACCTCCGGGTTGAGCGGTTCGCCTGCGGCGACGACCTCACGCGGCGGTGTCTTCAGCTGCGCGAGGTCGGCCTGGATGAGCATCCGCCAGACCGTCGGCGGGGCACAGAAACTGGTGACGGCCGAGCGGTCCATCTCCGCCATCAGCCGGGCGGCGTCGAACCGGGTGTAGTTGAAGATGAAGACGGTGGCCTCGGCGCTCCACGGCGCGAAGAGGTTCGACCAGGCGTGCTTCGCCCAGCCGGGCGAGGAGATGTTCAGATGGACGTCGCCGGGCCTGAGCCCGATCCAGTACATCGTCGACAAGTGGCCTACGGGGTAGGAGACATGGGTGTGCTCCACGAGCTTGGGGCTGGCCGTGGTGCCCGAGGTGAAGTAGAGCATCAGGGGTTCATCGGCATCGGTGCCGCGGTCCGCGGTGAAGGTCTCGGAAGCGTCGTCGGCCCCGCTGTAGGAGGTCCAGCCCTCGACGTCGGCGCCGACCGAGATCCTGGTGTAGTCGCCGGGCACCTCCTCGAACTTGGCGGTGTCCGCGGACCGTACGAGGACGTGGCGGACCCTGCCGCGTTCGACCCGGTCACGCAGATCGGCCGGCCCCAGCAGCGGGGTGGCGGGGATGACGACGGCGCGCAGCTTCATCGCGGCCAGCGCCGTCTCCCACAGCTCGGCCTGGTTGCCGAGCATGACGAGGATCCGGTCGCCCGCGGCCACACCCTGGTCCCGCAGCCAGTTGGCCGCCCGGTCGGAGCGGGCGGCCATCCGGGCGAAGGAGACCTCGGTGCGGCCGCCGTCCTCCTCGACGATGTGCAGGGCGGTGCGGTCGTTGTCCTCGGCGATGACGTCGAACCAGTCGAGCGCCCAGTTGAACTGGCCGGGGCGGGGCCAGCGGAAGCCCTCGTACGCCGTGGTGTAGTCCTCACGGTGCTCGATCAGGAAGTCCCGGGCCGCCCGGAACGTCTCCATCGCATTCGTTGCCGGCATGTGCTCTCCTCGTCGCGAACCCGTCCTTCGGCCGTAACATCATGTAAACAGTGACCCAGATCTCACCACCCCCGGACGGGGGTGGTCCGTCAGGGCTCCGAGAGGACGGAGAGTCATGGGCGTACCGGAACCGGGCGAGGCGACGGAGCTGCGGGCGGCCATGCTCAGGCTGCGCCGGACGAGCGGGTTGCCCGTGGTCTTCGGCGGGCTGCTGTCCGACGCCCGCCACGCCCGGATCGCGGAGCTGAGCGGGGCGCAGACCCCCGCGCTGCGCGGGCTCGTCATCTCGGCGGGCAGCGGGCTCGGCGGGAAGGCGATCGCCCTGTCACGGCCGTGCGCGGTCACGGACTACCCGTCGTCGCGCCACATCAGCCACGAGTACGACGCGGCCGTCGCCGCGGAGGGCCTGCGCTCCGTCGTCGCGGTGCCCGTCGTCGTGCGCCGGACGGTACGCGGTGTGCTGTACGGGGCGCTGCGCGAGCCGCTCACACTCGGGGACCGTACGTTCGACGCGGCGGCGTCGGCGGCCCGCGACGTGGAGCAGTCCCTGGCCGTACGGGACGAGGTGCAGCAGTTGCTGGCGGCGACCCGGGAGCGGATCGCCGATCCGGGCGTGGACCCCCGCTCCTGGGAGGACGTCCGCGAGGCGCACCGCGAGCTGCGCGCCCTCGCGCCGAAGATCGTGGACCCGGCGCTGCGCGGCGAACTGCTCGCGGTGTGCGGACGGCTCGCGTCGGCCGCGGGGGCGGACCGGCACCCGGCGGCGGGGCGGGTACGGCTGGCGCCCCGCGAGGCCGATGTGATCACCTGCGTCGCCACGGGTGCGACGAACGCGGTGGCGGCCGAGCGGCTGGGGCTGCGGCCGGAGACGGTGAAGAGCTATCTCCGCTCCGCGATGCGGAAACTGGGCGCGCACACCCGGCTGGAGGCGGTGGTGGCGGCCCGGCGAGCTGGGCTGCTGCCGTGAGCGGACGGGGCCGGTAGTATGCCCTTCCGTATGTGAAGAAAGGGGGTGGATACCGTGGGGATCATCCGTAAGAGCCTGTCGGTGACGACTCTGGGCGCCGTCGACTTCCGTTCCGACAAGGAGCGCACCGCGGCCTACACGAAGGCCACGAAGAAGCAGGCGAAGCAGCAGACGAAGTTGCTGAAGCAGCAGCTCAAGATGCAGAAACAGATGGGCCGTTAGCCCGGGGCGAAGGACCGCCGGCCTGAAGGCCGGCGGTCCTTCGCCGTGAGCCCGGCCGTTTCGGGCCGGACGTCTCAGTCCCCGAAGTCGACGAACGTGGCGAACCGGACGTCGTGGGCGGGCGCGGGGGTCATCACCGTCAGCATCTCCCCGGCCTCCTGGGTGATGTCCTCGCGGGTGGCCCGGTCGAGCCCGCCCAGAGCCTGCACGGTGACGGTCGCGGTGTCCCGGGTCTCCTCCAGGCGCCAGAGCGCGGCGAGGAAGCCGTCTGCCAGGACGGTCCCGTAGGCCTGGTTGCCCACGCCGTTACGGCCCTTGTACGCGGGCGGGATCACCCGGGTCCGGTCGGCGTGGCCGAGCAGGACGTTGTCGAACTCGGGGAGGAAGCGGGGCGGTGCCGGGGTGTCGGGGTCGGGGCGCGGGGCGTCGGGCAGGTCGAAGAGTTCGACGCCGTTCTCGTCGCGGAAGGTGACGAGCCGGGGCCGCAGGCGTTCGAAGACCTCGCGCATCCGGGTGAGTCCGGCCCACGTCTGCATGTCCTTCACCGAGGCCGGGCCGAAGGCCCCGAGGTAACGCAGCACGGTCCCGTCGGGCGAGGCCGCCGGCTGCGACGGTGTGCCGAGCCAGTGCTCGGCGGTCGTCAGGGCGACCTGCCCGCTGCGCCCCCACAGCCCGCGCGGGGTCACCTGGACCAGCGGCAGCCGGCAGCGGGCGGCGACCGCGAGTGCCCGGGGGTCGGCGTCCGGCCAGTGGAGGAGGAGTTCCTCCCGCAGTTCCTTCATGGTGCGGGGCCGTTCCTCGACGAGCTCCCTGGCGAGCGAGGAGAGCCGGTCCAGGTCCACTCCCGTGAGCCCGCTCCGGAACACGTTCAGCTCGCGGTCGCGCGCGGGCTGGACCAGGGGGCGCAGTGTGAGGGCGTCCTCGGCGGTGTGGGTGTGGAGGGTGGAGCGCAGGCTGACGATCCTGACGACCTCACGGGACTCCATCAGCTCCGAGAGCGCGGCCGGGGCGAAGCCCTCCAGCCGGGAGCAGAGCTGGAAGTAGGGCGGCCTGGTGTTCTGCGCCTGCAGGCCGACCAGGCGGCTGACCGCGTCCTTCACCGGCACGGCGCTGCGGCGGAGCAGCAACTGGCGTTCCATCGTCGCCCTGTTGAGCGCGCGGGTGGAGAGCACGGGAGCGTATCTGGCGGCCATGGTCCGCAGACTACGCGTGGCCTGTGACACCGGCCCCGGAGCGGGCGACACTCGCACGGGGCGGGGCACCGCTGCCGGGAGGGCACCGGCCCTCATGATGGGGCGGTGATCAGCGTCCTGTTCGCCGTTCTGACCGCGCTCAGCAACGGCACCGCATCGGTACTGCAGCGCCGCGCCGCCCTCGAGGTGCCCGACAGCGAGGCGATGCGCCTGTCGCTGATCGGGCATCTGCTGCGGCAGAAGGTGTGGCTGGCCGGGATCGGCCTGGTGGTCCTCGCCGCCGTCTTCCAGGCGGTGGCTCTGGCCACGGGCCCCATCGCCGTGGTCCAGCCGATCTTCGTGATCGAGCTGCCCGCCACGCTGGTCGTCGCCGGGTTCGTCATGCGGGTCGGGGTGCGGCGTCAGGTCTGGCTGGGGGTGGCCGCCGTGACCGTGGGACTGGCCCTGGGCATGGCGGCCGCCGCGCCGGTCGGCGGCAGCGAGTCCGTGCAGGGGGCGGCCTGGATCCCGGCCCTGGTGGCCACCGGGATCTTCGAGGCGGCTCTCGTCGCCGCGGCGCTCGGTACCTCGGGCAACGCCCGGGCCGCGCTGCTCGGGCTGGCCGCGGCGTGCGGGTACGCGCTCACCGCCGCGCTGATGAAGGACGCCATGTCGCGGCTGGACGCCGACGGTGTGGCAGGGCTGCTGACCGCGTGGCAGCTGTACGCCACCGCGGCGGCCGGTGTGGGCGCGCTGTGGCTCCTGCAGAACGCGCTCCAGGCCGGCTCACTGGTGGCGGTGCAGCCGATGCTGACGCTCGGGGACGCGCTGATCAGCGTCACCTACGGGGTGACCCTGTTCGGGGAGGAACTGCGGTCCGGGTGGTGGCTGCTGCCCCAGCTGATCGGGGTGGCGCTGATCGCCGTCGGATGTGTCGTCCTCGCCCGCTCCCCGCTGGCGACCGCGAACCCGGCACCGCCACCGCGCGTGAAGTGACCGGCCGGGTCAGGGCCGCCCTCGCGCCGGGACCTCCTCGCCCGGCGGCACAGGGCCGGGCGGGGTGCCGTCGCCGAACGGCCGGCCGCCCAGCTGCTCCCGGTGGTGCGGGGCCGTCCAGCCCGACAGGTCGGGGCCGAGCGGCACGATCCCGGTCGGGTTGATGCCGGTGTGCACCTGGTAGTAGTGCCGCTTGATGTGGTCGAAGTCGACGGTGTCCCCGAAGCCCGGGGTCTGGTAGAGGTCACGGGCGTACGCCCACAGGACGGGGTCCTCGGCGAGCTTCGAGCGGTTGCACTTGAAGTGGCCGTGGTAGACGGCGTCGAAGCGCACCAGGGTGGTGAACAGGCGGATGTCGGCCTCGGTGATCGTGTCACCCACCAGGTAGCGCTGCCCTGCGAGGCGTTCGGAGACCAGGTCCAGGCGGCGGAACACATCGACGTACGCGGCCTCGTACTCCCCCTGCCCGGAGGCGAATCCGGCACGGTAGACGCCGTTGTTGACGTCCCGGTAGACGCCGTCCATCACCTCGTCGATCTCCTCGCGGAGCCGTTCCGGGTAGAGGTCGGGGGCGCCGGGACGGTGCAGGCCGGTCCATTCGGTGGCCAGGTCCAGGGTGATCTGCTGGTAGTCGTTGGTGACCAGGGCCCGGGTCGGTACGTCGACGACGGCGGGCACGCTGACCCCGCCCGGGTAGCCGCGCTCCCGTGCGTCGTAGGCCTCGCTCAGGTAGCCGATGCCGAGCACCGGGTCCTTGCCGGCCTCGTCGAGGGTGAAGCGCCAGCTGCGGTCGTCCTGGATGGGGTCGGCGACGGCCACCGAGAGGGCCTGCTCCAGCCCGAGCAGCCGGCGCGAGACCAGCGCCCGGCTCGCCCAGGGGCAGGCCCGGCTGACGACCAGGCGGTAGCGACCGGCCTCGACGGGCCAGCCGTCACGGCCGTCGGCGGTGATGCGGTCGGCGAAGTGGCTGCGGGAGCGCTTGAACGGCTTGTGGCCGTACGAGGTGTTCCCGCCCTGCTCCCGGTCCTCGGTGCCGCTCATGGTGTTCCTCTCGTGGCGTCGGTGGCGTCGGACGTCCCGTCACGTCTCCTTCCCCGTCTGCCCGCCGCGACATCGGCCAGAGCCACGATCAGCCCCGCGAGGACGAACGCGACCGAGACGAGGAGCCCGTGGTCGTAGGCCGCTGCCCAGTCGCCGTCGCCCAGCTGGGCGAAGAAGAGCGAGCCGACCGCGGCGATCCCGATGGCGGAGCCGACGCGCTGGCTGGTCTGGAGGGTGCCGCCGGCGCTGCCCCCGTTCTCCACGGGCACCTCGGAGAGGGTGAGGGTCTGGTTGGGTGCGATGACGAGTCCGCTGCCCAGGCCGGCCAGCAGCAGGGGTGCCGCCATCGCGAGCCCGGCCCCTCTGCCGGGCACCAGGTGCGCGGCCAGCGCGGTGAGCCCGAGCCCGACGGCCACCATGGTGAGGCCCACGACGATCAGGGGCCGTCCGAAGCGGCCGACCAGCCGGCCGCCGATGCTCGCCGACGCGCCCGCGCCCAGGGCGAACGGCGTGATCGCGAGACCGGCCTCCAGTGCGCTGTAGTGCAGCCCGGACTGCAGGTAGAGCGTGCTGATGAAGAAGATCGAGGTGAAGCCCGCGAAGTACAGCAGGATCATCAGGCAGCCGAGCCAGAAGGACCGGAGCCGGAAGAGGGACAGATTGAGCACCGGCTGGACGTTCCGTCGCGCGCAGCGGGACTCCCAGGCGACGAACGCAGCGAGGAGGGCGGCGGCCACGGCCACCAGCAGCCACTTGCCGTTGCCCGGCCACTGCTGGGCCTGGACGAACGGCAGCAGCAGGGCGAGGACCCCGGCCCCGAGCAGCAGGACGCCGACGGGGTCCAGGTCGCGCGGGCGTACGCGGCCGGCGGACGGGGTGTCGGGGAGCAGCCGCCGGGCCAGCAGGATGCAGACGACGCCGATCGGCAGGTTGACGTAGAACACCCAGCGCCAGCCCTCCTGCGCTCCGGCCCCCTGGATCAGGAGGCCGCCCAGGAGGGGGCCGACGGCGGTGGAGATGCCCACGACGGTGCCGAACATGCCGAAGGCGCGGCCCCGCTCGCGGCCGGAGAACATCTGCTGGATCAGCGCGGAGATCTGAGGTGAGAGCAGCCCGCCGGCCGCGCCCTGGAGGAGCCGGGCGATGACCAGCCAGAGACTGGACTGTGCGGCCCCGCAGGCCGCGGAGGCCAGGGTGAAGAGGGCCAGCCCCGCCATGAAGACCGCGCGCCGCCCCCGGGCGTCGCCGAGGCGTCCGCCCGGGATGAGGACGAGGCCGAAGGCGAGCGCGTAGCCGGACAGCACCCACTGGAGGTCGGACTCCGGGGTGTCGAGGCCCTCCTTGATGGACGGCAGCGCCACATTGACGATGGAGACGTCGAGCAGCGTCATGAAGCCCGCCACCAGACAGACGGCGAGGGCACGCCAGCGACGGGGGTCGGAGGGGCCGGGGCCGGGCGTGCCCGCGGGCCGGTGCTCCGTGCTCTCTGCCATGCCCGCACCCTAGTTCGCGTCCGCCCGGTCCTCATCCCGGGCGCGCCGTGCGGCGCGGCGGTCAGCCCCCGTCGGCCCCGGCGGGTGCCGGAGCGGCTTGCCCGGCCCCATCGGGGGTAGCCGTGGGGCATGACTGTGGGGAAAACGAGCGTTCTGGTCCTGGACTGCGGCGAGCCGGTCGAGCTCGCGGACTTCTATGCGAACCTCCTCGGCGCGGAGACGCGGATCGGGAGCGATCCCGACTTCGTGGAGATCGTCGGCAACACCGGTGTGCACCTGGCCGTCCGCCGGGACCACGGCTACGCGCCGCCGAGCTGGCCGCGCCCCGAGGACTCCCAGCAGGCGCATCTGCGCATTCTGGTGGACCCGGGGGACATGGACGAGGCCGAGCGCGAGGCGATAGGCCTCGGCGCCCGGCCCGTGGACACGGGGGACAGCAACAGCGGCCCCCGTGATGTCCGCGTCTACAACGATCCGGCGGGGCACTCGTTCTCGCTGGCCGTGTATCCGGCCCGTCGGGCGGAGAACCGCTGACCGGGTCAGGCCCTCAGCGCGGCGGGAGTCAGGCCGTCGGTGCGGCGAGGCCGATGCCGGTGCGGCGCTCTCCGGTGTCGACGGTGTCGAACAGACGGTTGGCCGGCCTGGGCAGTCCGTAGTGCTCGCGCAGGGTGGTTCCGGTGTACTCGGTGCGGAACAGGCCCCGCTCCTGGAGGATCGGGACGACCCGGTCCACGAAGGCCTCCAGCCCGGAGGGGAGCACGGCGGGCATGATGTTGAAGCCGTCGGCCGCTCCGCTGTCGTACCAGTGCTCGATGGTGTCGGCGACCTGCTCGGCCGTTCCGGCGAAGGTGCGGTGTCCGCGCCCGCCGCCGAGCCGCCCGATGAGCTGTCGCACCGTCAGCCTCTCGCGCCTGGCGAGCTCCACGACCAGGGTGTAGCGGCTCTTGGCCCCCTCGATCTCGTCCTCGTCGGGAAGGTTCTCCGGGAGCTCCCGGTCGAGGTGCAGCTCGGCCGGGTCGAGTTTCAGCGTCCTGGCGAGCTGGCGCTTGGCGTACTCGGGGACGATGAGCCGGTCGAGCTCGGCGTCCAGCTCCAGTGCCTCGGCCTCGGTGTCGCCGATGACCGGGACGATGCCGGGGAGGATCTTGATGCCGTCCGGATCGCGGCCCAGCGCCTCGGCGCGCTGCTTGACGTCCTTGTAAAAGGCGATGCCCTCCTCCAGGGTCTGCTGCGCGGTGAACACCGCCTCGGCGTAACGGGCCGCGAAGTCCTTGCCGTCCTCGCTGGAGCCGGCCTGCACGAGCAACGGGTAACCCTGGGGCGGCCGTTGGACGTTGAGCGGGCCGTCGACCCGGAAGAACTCACCGGTGTGGGCGATGGCGCGGACCCGGTCGGCCAGCGCGTGGACACCGGCCTCCTTGTCGGCCACGACCGCGTCGTCCGCCCAGCTGTCCCAGAGCTTCGTGGACACCTCGACGAACTCGGCCGCGCGCCGGTAGCGGTCGTGGTGCGGGGGCGTGTCGTCGAGGCCGAAGTTGCGGGCGGCGTCGGCACCGGCGGTGGTGACGATGTTCCAGCCGGCCCGGCCGCCGGAGACGTGGTCGAGCGAGGCGAACCGGCGGGCCAGGTTGTACGGCTCGTTGTAGCTGGTGGAGGCGGTGGCGATCAGGCCGATCCGCTCGGTGACCCCGGCGAGCGCGGTGAGCAGCACGGTGGGTTCCAGCTTGGCGGCGGGCCGCCGGCCGGGGTCGCCCATGAGGACGGGTCCGTCGGCGAGGAACACCGAGTCCAGGAGCCCGCGTTCGGCGATGCGGGCCAGATTCCTGAAGTGCTCCAGGTCGGAGTCGGCCCCGGCGTGGCTCTCGGGGAGCCGCCAGGACGCCTCGTGGTGACCGGTGGACATCAGGAAGGCGTTCAGATGGAGCTGCTTGCGCGGCATGGCTGTCTTCTCCTCGGAGGATCAGTGCGTGAGCTGGGGCTGTGCCACGCCGAGGGCGGCGAGCAGGGTGTCGCGGTACTCCTGGAAGCGGGGTTCGCGGCGGGAGCGCGGGGACGGCAGGTCGATCCTGAGATCGACGGAGATGAGGCCGTCCTCCAGGACGAGGACACGGTCGGCCAGCTCCACGGCCTCGTCGACGTCATGGGTGACCAGCAGCACCGCGGGGCGGTGGCGTTCGTACAGCTCGCGCAGCAGGCCGTGCATCTTGATCCGGGTCAGCGCGTCGAGCGCGCCGAACGGCTCGTCGGCGAGAAGGAGTTCGGGTTCGCGTACGAGGGCTCGGGCCAGGGCGGCACGCTGTTGTTCGCCGCCGGACAGCTCGTGGGGCCAGGAACCGTCACGGCCCTCCAGGCCGACCTCGGCGAGCGCCGTCAGGCCTCGCTCGCGGGTCCCGGGGCCGCGCAGTCCGAGGACGACGTTGTCGAGCACCCTCAGCCAGGGCAGCAGCCGGGAGTCCTGGAAGGAGAGCGAGACCCTGTCGGGCACGGAGAGTTCGCCGGACCCCTCGACCGTGTGGTCGAGCCGGGCGACGGCCCGTAGCAGGGTGGACTTCCCGGACCCGCTGCGTCCGAGAAGTGCGGTGAACTCCCCCTGGGCAACGGTCAGATCGAGCTTCCTGAGGACGTCCCGGTCACCGAACCGCCGCACCAGCCGGCGGGTGCGGATCGCTGGACGGATCTCCGTCAGCCCGCCAGGGTACGTCGCCATGAGAGGACCTTCCTTTCGACTGCGCGTACCGCCGCGTCCGAGGCGAAGCCGAAGATCCCGTAGGCCACGAGACCTACGATGATCACGTCGGACTGGGCGTACTGCTGGGCCTGGAACATCATGTAGCCGATGCCGCTGGTGGCGTTGATCTGCTCGACCACGATGAGACCGAGCCAGGACGAGGTGACACCGAGCCGCAGGCCGACGAAGAGGCCGGGCAGTGAGCCGGGCACGACGACCTTGCGGATGAACGTCGCGCGGCTCAGGTCGAGTCCCTCGGCGAGCTCGACGTACCTGCTGTCGATGCCGGTCAGCGACGCGTACGTGTTGATGTACATGTTCACCGCGACGCCGAGCGCGATCACGGTGACCTTCATCTGCTCGCCGATGCCGAGCCAGAGGATCAGCAGCGGGAGCATGGCCAGGGACGGGATGGCCCGCTTGATCTGGAGCGGGCCGTCCAGCAGGTATTCACCGCTGCGGCTCAGCCCCGCCACCACGGCCAGGATCACACCGGCCGACACCCCGAAGAACAGGCCGAGACCGGCGCGCTGGAGCGAGATGAGGACGTTGTCCTGGAGGCGGCCCGTGCTGACCAGGTCGACCGCGGTCGCGAACACCGTGCCGGGCGAGGACAGGATCCGCGGGTCGAGGTAGCCGGAGGCCGACGCCGCCCACCAGGCGAGTACGAGCAGCGCCGGGCCGATCAGCCGTCCGAAGGGCAGCGCCCGGCCAGGGCCGAGACGCCGGCGGGTGCCCCGGGAGACACGTGGCGCCCCCTCTCCGCCCGGTGGCCCGGCCGGCTGCGGCTCCGTCGTCTCCGTGCCGGCCGTCCGCGCTTTCGCCAGCAGGTCGGTCATGACCCCTCCCGGTACTCGGCGGCCACGGCCTCTGCCGCCAGCCTTTCGAATCGGCGGTCGAACAGCTCGGAGGCCTTCTGCTCCGGCACGAAGCCCCCCTCGGCCAGCAGGTCGGCGGTCTTCTGCTCCCAGTCGACGGCCTCGTCCCAGCTGACCGGGAACTGGGGCTTCTGATGCGAGTCGACGATGCGCCGGCCGTCCTCCTTCGACACGCCCTGGTCCTTCACGTAGTACGTGTCGATCCACTCGGCCCGGTTCTCCCAGGCCCATACCTGGCCACGCGCCCACAGTGGTACGAAGCTGCGCACGGCCTTCACCTTCTCGGGGTCGTTGAGGACCTCGTTCGGCGCCCAGAGCACGGTCAGCAGGTCGACGACCTTCGTCTTCACCCCGCGGGCGCCGTCCTTGCCGTACTGGTCGAGATACTTCGTCAGGGTCGGCTCACCGAGCGGGGCCACATCAACCTGCGCGGACTGCAGGGCGGTGAGGAACTGGGTGCTGGGCAGGTCGACCAGTTCGACGTCGGAGTTCTTCAGTCCCGCCTCCTCCAGTGCCCGCAGGACGACGACCCCCTGTGCCTGGCCCTGGGAGAACCCGATCTTCTTCCCCCGGAAGTCCCCGGCCTTCCTGACGGCCGAGCCGGGGGCCGTCGCGAAGGTGTAGATCGGATGCCGGCGGACCTGGACGGCGACGATTTTCGCCCGGACACCGATGGTGTGCGCCTGGATGGGCGGAATTCCCGCATTGGTGGCCAGGTCGATCGATTTCGCGCGGAAACCCTGAATGACATCGGGTCCGGCGGAGAGATTCGGCCACTCCGCGACGGTGAAGGGGAGTTCCCCGGCCAGCCCCGCCGGCTCCAGCTGGAGCTGTGTCGTACGGGCGGCGATTTTCAGTTTCGTCCCGGACGCCGGATCTCCGGAAGCGAGGGCGCCGGCGGGTTCCGCGTCGGCGACGGATTTCACCTGCGGCGAGCAGGCGGCGAGGCTGATTACGGTGCCTCCCGCGAGAGCGAGGAATGACCTCCGGGCCAGGGCCCGCCTGTTGTCGTGGCGTGTCATCGTGAATTCCTGATCACTGGTCGGGCGCGGGGCGGATGGAGTGGTAGGAGCCGTCGTGGAAGAGGAGAGGGCTGCGCCCCTCGTCCAGCCAGGACTCCTCGGCCCTGGCGATGACGATGCGGTGGTCGCCGGCCGGGACGACGCTCCGGAAGGTGAGCCGCAGCCAGCCGGCCACCTCGTCGAGCACGGGTTCCCCGCCGGGCAGGCGGCGCCAGCGGGTCGGGGCGGCGAACCGGTCGATACCGCTGGTGGCGAACGTGGTGGCCAGCTGCCGCTGCTCGGCTCCGAGGAAGTTCACCACCGCCGTCGAGGCCCGCTCGATGTGCGGCCAGGACGAGGTGGAGGTGCCGATCCCGAAGGAGACCAGCGGCGGGTCCAGGGACAGCGAGGTGAGTGAGGTGGCGGTGAATCCCGCCGGTCCGCCCCCGGAGTCGGCGGTGACGACGACGACACCCGCCGGATACCTGCGGAAGGCCTGTTTGAAACGCTCCGGCGCGATACCGGGGGCGGCTGGGGGCGTGGCGGATCCGGAAGGGCGGACGGCGGTGTACGAGGACACGGTGACGGTCAATGTCTCTCCCCGGTCGGAGGCGGAATCGGGACATGGGGAATCGCAACAGGGCTGCGGGAACACACGAGGAAGCAGAGGCGTAAGCACCTGCGGACGGAAGGGGAGTCACGCACGGATGCCGGCCGCCCGGAAATTCAGCCGGGGGCTGCCGGTTTCCTGGTCAGGGGCGACAACAGGAGCGCCGGGCGAATTCGCTCGACGGCGCGGCCGAGCGGCAGGAGCGTGCCGTCGTCGGCGCGTACTCCGAATTCCGCTGTCGGCTGTTCATGAATCCATCTTCCCGTCGGGGTGGGGCCGGGTCAACAATGCAACGTTCTGAATTAAAGCGGGTACCGGCGGAGTTCAGGACACCGCGGACAGCGCGGGCCACGGGCCCAGCGGGTCGGCGTAGAGCGCCCCCAGCGCCACCGCGCCGCCCGCCGTGGCGAGCACCGATCCGGTGAAGCTGCTGGGCACCACGGCCCGTTCGGGGTCCTCGCAGACCGAGGAGCGCAGGCCCACCTCCTCGCGGAGGTCGGCGAGGCATTCCGGCAGCCGGCCCGCCCCTGGCTCGACCACCACCAGGCACTCCGGGTCGAACATGTCCAGGAGCAGCGCGGCGGCCCTGCCCACCAGCCGGGCACGGCGGCGGAACAGCGCCACGGCGCGCGGCTCCCCGGCCAGGGCCTGGTCCAGCAGCTCCTGAAAGGTGTCGACGTGGAGGCTCTGTGCGGCGGCGCGGCGGATCATGGCCCGTTCGGACACCTCGGACTGCAGGCACCCGGTACGCCCGCAGTTACAGGACTCCGCACCGCCCGACCCACCCGATCCCAGGGGGAGGTGGGCCACGCTTCCGGCGCCGGAGCGCGGTCCCCGGTGGAGTTCGCCGGCGGAGGCGAAGGCGCCGTCGACGACCGCTCCGACGAAGAGCAGGACCGTGCTGCGCCGGGTCGAGACCTCGCCGAACATCTGCTCCGCACGCGCCAACGCCCGTGAGTGGCTGTCCACGTGGACCGGGAGGCCGGTGGCGGCGGTCAGGATCTCGCGTACGGGAACGGCGCGCCAGCCGAGGTGTGGATGTTCCACGACGACTCCCGCGGCGGGGTCCACCCGGTGCCCGGTGGCGAAACCCAGCGCGAGCACACGCCGGCCGGCCGCGTGAGCCTCCGTCAGCAGCGGCAGCCGGGCGGCCAGGTCGTCCAGGACCCGGCGCGGGTCGGTGTCGAGGTGCGGTCTGCGGTCCTCGGCGACGATCCGGCCGCGCAGGTCCATCAGCGAGACCGTCGAGTGGGCGACCGCGATGTGGGCCCCGGCCACCAGGAAGCGGGAGGTGTCGATCTCCAGGGGCACATGCGGGCGCCCCAGTCCGCGCGGTCCGGTCGTCTCGGCGCTCTCCCGGACCAGGCCGCGGGAGAGGAGCCGCGCCACGTGGCCCGTCACCGAGGCGGGTGAGAGGCCGGTGAGCCGGGCGACGGTGGAGCGGGCCACCGGGCCGTGGTCGAGGATCGCACCCAGCACGGACCCCGTGCCCGGGCCGCGGCGGGCGTGTGCGGACGGGGCGATCTCGGAGCGGCGCGGGGGGCGGGTTCGGCGGGTGGGAGCAGGCAGACGTGTCACAGGTCTTCCAGGTCCTCGATGACAGCGGGCGTGGAGGTGAGCGCCCCGGGAAGGGGCCTCCTGACGGAACCCGGCGGCAGCGTGCCGGCCGGCGTCCCGCTGAGCCGTGACGGGGCGTCCCGCGCGTGGCCGGGGAGGAGACGGATCCTCCGGGGGCGCGTGGACCACAGGGTGTTCAGCCCCGGTGACACGCCGCGGAGCACACGCGCTTCAGGTCGACATGACCTCGCGTCGTCAGGTGTGCGGATCGCTGCATGTCACGCAACGTATCCGCAACGCCAGGAGGCGGTCAAACACCTGACCGCATGGTGGACCTGCCCATCGGTTGCCGACGGAGAGCGGTGACAGCCCGCGGCAGACCCCCTGCGCCGGACCCGCGCAGCGGCACCGAGCGGCGCACGGCGGTGATGACGCCCGGAATTAACCTCCGGTCTCTTGCCACGGTCGTTCTACGCGCATAGTTTTTGGCCCCTCACTACACAACTGGGGGCAGTTCCCGTGCACATAGCCAGACCCGGCTCCGCCCTGCTGGCCGCCGCCGTCGCCGTGACCCTCTCGGTGACCGCGCTGCCCGCCGCCTTCGCGGCACCGTCGTCGTCGGCCGTCATCTCCGAGGTGTACGGCGGCGGGGGCAACTCCGGCGCGACGCTCACCCGTGACTACGTCGAGCTGGCCAACGCCGGCGGGACCTCCTTCGCGCTGTCCGGCTTCAGCGTCCAGTACCTCCCGGGGACGCCGTCCGCCGGATCGCTGTGGCAGGTCTCCGCGCTGTCCGGCGCCGTCGCGCCCGGCGGCCGCTACCTCGTCGCGCAGGCCACGGGCACCGGCGGCACGGTGGCGCTGCCCGCCTCCGACGCGACCGGCACGACTGCGATGTCGGCGGCCGCCGGCACCGTCGCGCTCGTCTCCGGTACCACCCCGCTCACCTGCAGAACCGCCGCGGACTGCGCCGCCGACAGCAGGATCGTCGACCTCGTCGGCTACGGACCGGCGGTCGTGCGCGAGGGCAGCGGACCGGTGGCAGGCGCCTCCGCGACCGCCTCCGTGGCGCGCGGCACCTCCCTGGCGGACACCGACGACAACGCGGCCGACCTGACCGCCGGCGCCCCGACCCCGGTCAACGCCGCCGGCGAGACCTCCGGCGGCTCCGGTCCCGGCGAGCCCGGCGGGCCGACCGAGCCCGGCCCGGAGCGGGTGCACGACATCCAGGGCACGACCCGTCTCTCCCCGCTCGCCGGGCAGGCCGTCTCCGGCGTCCCCGGCGTCGTCACCGGCGTACGCACCTCGGGGTCCCGCGGCTTCTGGATCCAGGACACGGCTCCGGACGCCGACTCCCGTACGAGCGAAGGACTGTTCGTCTACACCGGGTCCTCGGCCCCCGCCGTCGCCGTCGGCGACTCGGTCCTGGTCAGCGGCAAGGTCACCGAGTACTACCCTGCCACCGGCGCCCAGTCGCTCACGCAGATCACCGCACCGCTGACCACGGTCCTGTCCTCGGGCAACCCCCTGCCGGAGGCAGTCGTCCTCGACGCCTCCTCGGTGCCGGACGCCTATGTGCCGACGGCCGGCGGCGGTTCCGTCGAAGCCCTCGCCCTCGACCCGGCGGCCTACGCCCTGGATCTGTACGAGTCGCTCGAAGGCGCCCGCGTCACGATGGCCGACACCCGCGTGACCGGCGCGACGACCGCGTACGACGAGGTCTGGGTGACGGTGAAGCCGCGGGAGAACCCCACCCGGCGCGGCGGCACGCTGTACGCCTCGTACGAGGACCAGAACACCGGCCGGCTCAAGGTGATGTCGCTGGACGCCGGGCGGCCCGTCCCGGTCGCGGACGTGGGTGACGTGCTGTCCGGCTCCACCACGGGCGTCGTCGACTACGCGTCCTACGGCGGCTACAACGTGCAGGCCACCGAGCTGGGAACGCTGAAGGACAACGGCCTGGAGCGCGAGGTGACGCGGAAGCAGAAGCGCAAGGAGCTCGCCGTCGCCACGTACAACGTGGAGAACCTCGACGCGGTGGACGAGCAGACCAAGTTCGACACGCTCGCCCAGGGCGTGGCGGTCAGCCTCTCGTCCCCGGACATCGTGTCGCTGGAGGAGATCCAGGACGACAACGGTGCGGTGAACGACGGCACCGTGGGCTCCGAGGCGACGCTGAAGCGCTTCACGGACGCGATCGTCGCGGCGGGCGGCCCCCGCTACGCATGGCGCTACGTGGCGCCCGCCGACGGCCAGGACGGCGGCGAGCCCGGCGGCAACATCCGTAACGTCTTCCTCTTCAACCCCGACCGGGTCGATTTCGTGGACCGCCCGGGTGGCGACGCGACCACGGCCGTGAAGGCGGTGAAGACGAAGAAGGGCGCCGCTCTCTCCGTCTCGCCCGGCCGGATCAACCCGACGAGCACGGCCTGGGACAGCAGCCGCAAGCCGCTGGTGGGCGAGTTCCGCTTCCGTGGCGAGCCGGTCTTCGTCATCGCCAACCACTTCGCGTCCAAGGGCGGCGACCAGTCCCTGCACGGCCGCTACCAGGAGCCGGTGCGCGGCTCGGAGACGCAGCGCGTGCGACAGGCGACGGAGGTCAACACCTTCGTCACCTCGCTGCTGAAGACGGACAGGTCGGCGAAGGTCGTCACCCTCGGTGACCTGAACGACTTCGCCTTCTCCCCCACGATGAAGGCGCTGACGGTGGGCAGCGTGCTCGAGCCGCTCATCACGACGCTGCCCGAGAGCGAGCGGTACAGCTACGTCTACGACGGCAACTCGCAGACGCTGGACCACATCCTGACCAGCCCCGCGATCCGCCGATTCGACTACGACGTGGTGCACATCAACGCGGAGTTCGCCGACCAGGCGAGCGACCACGACCCGCAGATCGTGCGGATCGACGTGAAGGGACGGGGCCACCGGCACTGACCGGCCCGGGTGGCGGCCCCGTGCGGGCCGCCATCACCGGGGGCTCACCATGGTGCGTACGAAGCGGACTCCGTGTCGATCACGACGGTACGGTCCCGGCGGTGCGTGCCTGGTGCGGGAGGCGGGCCGTCACCGGTTCGAGCGGCTGGTCCGTGAAGAAGCGGGTCGCCAGGGCGGCGACCTCGTCGGACCGCTCCAGCACGACCCAGTGGTCGGATTCCGGGAGGGTGAGGAAGCGGCTCCCCTCGATGGTCCCGGCGAACTCCCGCTGGAGCTCCGGCGAGGTCACCGTGTCGTGCTCCCCCGCGAAGACCAGGGCCGGTACGCCCGACAGTCCGCCGGAGAAGTCCGGCAGGTCGCCCAGCGCCCGTCGCAACGAGTCGGCGGCGTGCTCCGAGTGGGCGAGCGCGTGCAGGAAGGAGCGCCGCACATATCGCCGGGCGAGCTCCCCGCGGTGCACGGGGCGGTCCGGATCCAGGCACATCAGCCCGTCGGCGGCCAGCGTCGCGAAGCCCTCCGCGTCCCCTTCGGCCAGGGCCTGCGTCGCCCGCTGCCAGTAGATCCGCCGGTCCTCACCGATGTGGGTGGGGACGCCGCCGAGGACCAGCCGGGCGATGCGGCCCGGGTCGTGCTGTGCGCAGCCGAAGGCGATGGCGGAGCCGTAGGAGAAGCCGAAGAGGTTGATCCGGGAGGCACCGAGGTCGTCGATGATCCCGGTGACCGCCGCGCGCAGCACGGGGGCGCTGGGGCCGGCCGGCAGGGGGTCGGCGGTGCCCATGCCCGGCAGGTCGGCCGTCACCACGTCGGCCACCGGGCCCAGGTGGTCGTCCATCTGCGGCCAGCCGAACATGCCCTGCAGCGCGCCGCCGAGCACGAGGACCGGTTCGGTGACACGGTCTCCGTCCGCGGCCGGGTCCCGGGGCAGGAGGCGGTAGCCGTAACGCAGTCCGTCCACGGTGAGGGACCTGATGATCTCCTCGGGCATGATGCTCCTCGCCTTCCCGTCAGGCCCTGGTGAGCACGAGCGCGGCGTTGTGACCGCCGAAGCCGAGCGACGTCTTGACCGCGCACTCGAACACGGCGCGCCGGGCCTCCTTGCTCACCACCTCGACGGGGATCGCCGGGTCGGGGGCGTCGAGGTTGCCGGTCGGCGGGACGAGCTGGTGCTGGAGCGCCAGGACGGTCAGCGCCGTCTCGATGCCGCCCGCGGCGCCCAGGGTGTGCCCGGTCATCGCCTTCGTCGAGGTGACGAGGGGGTGCTCGCCGAGGACGCGGCGCAGCATGGTCGCCTCGATGCGGTCGTTGGCGACCGTCGACGTCCCGTGGGCGTTGACGTGGCCGACGTCGAGGGCGTCGATGCCGGCGTCGGCGAGTGCGGTCCGCAGCGCCCGCTCGATGCCGAGGCCGTCGGGATCGGGGGCGACGGCGGAGTGGGCGTCGCTGGAGGCCCCGTAGCCGGCGACACGGGCGCGGACGGTGGCGCCCCGGGCCCTGGCGTGCTCCGGGTGCTCCATGACGAGGAGGCCGGCGCCCTCGCCGACGACGAAGCCGTCTCGGTGGGTGTCGAAGGGGCGGCAGGCGGCCCTGGGGTCGTCGCGGCGGGTGGAGACGGCCCTCATCTGGCAGGCACTGGCGATCAGGAGCCGGGAGCGGACGGATTCGGCGCCGCCCGCGACGACGATGTCGCAGGCTCCGGTGCGGAGCATCTGGTGGGCCGTTCCGATGGCCACGGTGCCGGAGGAGCAGGCCGTGGAGACGGCCTGGCTCGGGCCGTGCACGCCCAGGTCCATGGCGACGCTGCTGGCGGCGCCGTTGACGACGGTCAGCGGGGCGAGTTTCGGGGAGACACGGCGCGCGCCGCGCTCGGCGAGGGTGGTGTGCTGCTCGTCGTAGAAGGGCAGGCCGCCGTGGGCGGAGCCGATGACGACGGCGACCCGTCCGCTGTCCCAGACCGAGGGGTCGAGGCCCGCGTCCGCGACGGCCTCGCGGGCGGCGACGACGGCGAGCTGCGAGAAGCGGTCCATCAGCCGCTGTGCGGCCACACCCAGTGCGGCCTTCGTGTCCAGGGCGTCGACGGTGTACATGAAGTCGCAGGGCAGTCCGTCGAGTTCCGGCAGGTGCGGTACGGAGGGGGCGAGCCCCGTGTCGCACACACCGCGCCAGGCGTCCTCGACCCCCACGCCTGCGGCGGTGACCAGGCCGACGCCGGTGACGGCGGCGCTGAACGGCTCGATGCCCGGCCGGGCTGACCTGGGTGCGAACGGCCCCCGGCCCGTCACGCGCCGGCCTTGGTGCACACGGCCGCGACCAGACTTCCCACGGTGTCGCGCGACGACAGGACGACGTCCTCCAGGTCGATGTCCATCCGGTCCTCGATGAGGAGCCGGAGCTCCTCCAGGGCGAGCGAGTCCATCCGCAGCTGCCTGAGCGGCACCTCGGGCCGGATGGCATCCGGATCGGTTCCGAATCTGGTGACGAGCAAGGCGCTGATCTCTTCCGAGGTGCTCATGGAACGCTCCTCCGCTCTCGGTACGCGGTGACGCCGGCCGCGTGGGGGGTGAGATGGCCATCGGGGGACGCCGGCTGCTCGGAGGGACCCTTTATACGCCTTCGCGGCCGGTGTTCCCGACCCCGTTCCCCCGTGAGGAGGGGGGACGGCCAGGTGTGCGATTCCGGCGCGCCGCGGCGGCGGGTGACACGATGGGCACGGACGTACGGACATGGACCCGGCGGAGGACGAGGCAGCGGTGGCGACGGAGCGGAACGACGGGGCGGTCATGCCCAGCCCGGCCAAGTGGGTCGCGGCGCAGGCGGAGTTGTACGAGTCGTCGGGCGGCACGAAGGGCACCACGCAGCTCGGCGTGGACTGCCTGCTGCTGGACTACGTCGGCCGGCGCAGCGGCGCTGTGCGGCGGACGGTGCTGATGTACGGGCGGGACGGCGACGGCTGGCTGATCGTCGGTTCGAACGGCGGCTCGGACCGCCACCCCCTCTGGTACCTGAATCTGCTGGCCGAGCCCGCGGTGGACGTACGGGTGGGCACAGAACGCTTCCCGGCCCTCGCCGAGACGCTCTCCCCCGAGGACAAGGAGCGGGTGTGGCCCGGCCTGGTGGAGATCTTCCCCCGGTACGCGGAGTACCGGGCGAGGACCTCCCGTGACATTCCCGTGGTCCGGCTGCGGCGGCGCTGACCTGCGTGGTGCCGGGACCAGCAGGGTCGCCAACAGGGCTGACCGAGCTGGGGCTTGAGCCGTACACTCCGCGATCATGACCTTCGAAACGGTGTACGCCGACGCACCCGCCCCCGACGGGCCCGCCCTCTTCCCGACCATGTCCACCATGCGCGCCATGCGCCGCCTCAAGCCGGACGCCGTCCCGGACGAGACGATCGACCAGCTCGTACAGGCCGCCGTCTGGGGGCCGAGCGGCGGCAACATGCAGTGTTACGAGTACGTGGTCGTCACCGACCGCGCGGTGATGGCCGAGCTGGCCCCGCTCTGGAAGCGGTGTGTGGACGCCTACCTCGCGACGACCGGCAAGCACGCGCCGAAGGGCATGGACGACGCGGCGTACGGACGGATGGTCGCGGCGATCGAGCACCAGCGCGACCACTTCGCGGACACCCCGGCGCTGATCATCCCCTGCTACAAATTCCCGGAGCCGGAGTTCGACGAGGAGGGCCTGGGGGTCTACGCCGAGTCGCTCGGCCCGGCGGGGCTGGAGCACATGGGGAACACGCAGACGCGCTTCCAGGCCCTCGCGGAGGGCTCCTGCGTCTATCCGGGTGTCCAGAACATCCTGCTCGCGGCGCGGGCGCTGGGGCTCGCCGCCAACCTCACCATCTGGCACCTGATGCTGGAGCAGGAGTGGAAGAAGGCGCTCGGCATCCCGTCGGACACGCACACCTTCGCCGCCATCCCGGTGGGGTGGCCCCAGGGTAACTTCGGGCCGGTCCGCCGCCGCCCGGTGGCCGACGTGATCCATCGGAACCGCTGGTAACGCCCCCGCGCGCCGTCACCCTCCGACGGGGGTGACGGCCCACCGGTCGCCCCTCCGGCGAATCCCCAACTCCATTGGAGTGAAAGGGATTTGGACACACGGGGGCGTCATTGTCATGCCCTGAACAGATGGATAGCCTGTGCGGACTCAGCGGCCCCCGGCCCACCCCGTCCAGGACCGGCGGCCCCCTCTCCCCCACAGACCTGGAGCAGGTATGCCCCGACGTCCCGCCGGCCACACCCGTGGCCGCGCAGCCGTTCTGGCCTCTCTCACCGTCACCGCACTCGTCGCCGCGGGCCACCCGGCCGGCGCCGCACCCACGGACACGGACCCGATGAACCGGGCCTTCGAGGAGGCCGCCGAGGAGTACGGCGTACCGCGTGACCTGCTCGCCGCCGTCGGTTACGGCGAGACGCACCTGAACGGGCACTCCGGGCGCCCCAGCCAGGACAACGGTTACGGCGTCATGCACCTCGTGAGCAACCCCGTCAACCACTCCCTGGAGCAGGCCGCCGCACTGACGGGCGAGTCCACGGCCGAGCTGCGCGAGGACACCGGGGCCAACATCCTGGGCGGAGCTGCCGTGCTGCGGAGCCACGCCGACGCGCTCGGGCTGGACACGGCCGAACGGGCCGACATCGACGCCTGGTACCCGGCCGTGGCCCGCTACAGCGGCGCCGACGGCGCCGTCGCCGCGCTCTACGCGGACACCGTCTACACCTTCCTCGCCCAGGGCCTGCGGGCCGCCGTGGCCGGGGGCGAACTGGTCACGGTCACCTCCCGTCCCGTCTCCCCCGAGAAGGGCCCCCTCGCGAAGGCCGACGTCACGGCCAAGAGCCCGGACTACCCGGCGGCGCTCTGGGTCGCCGCCAACTCGGCCAACTTCGCGGCGGGCCGTACGGCGACGGTGGACAAGGTCGTCATCCACGTCACGCAGGGCTCGTACGCCGGGACCATCAGCTGGTTCCAGAACGCGACGTCGAAGGTCAGCTCGCACTACGTGGTCCGTTCCTCGGACGGCCAGATCACCCAGATGGTGCGCGACTCGGACACGGCGTACCACGCGAAGAGCGCCAACGCCTCGTCGCTCGGCATCGAGCACGAGGGGTTCGTCGACGACCCGACGTGGTTCACCGACACGATGTACCGCTCCTCGGCCGCTCTGACGGCGTACCTGTGCGGCCGGTACGGCATCCCCAAGGACCGGTCGCACATCATCGGGCACAGCGAGGCCCCCGGCAACGACCACACCGATCCGGGCGCCAACTGGAACTGGACCTACTACATGCAGCTCGTCGGCGGCTCCGGCAGCGGGGCCGACGGGCTGAGCTTCCCGTCGTACACGACCCAGAGGACCGGTTCGACGGGGACGCAGGTCAAGGCCGTGCAGGCACTGCTCAACAAGCAGGGTTACGACGCTGGCACCGAGGACGGCGTCTTCGGGGCGAGGACGGAGAGCGCCGTACGGCTGTTCCAGACCGCCCGCGGTCTCGGCTCCGACGGAGCGGTCGGCCCGAAGACCTGGACCGCGCTGCTCTCGGCCGGCACGACGCCGACGCTCGTCGCGGGCGCCTCGGGCGAGCCGGTGAAGCGGATCCAGCGGGCACTGACCGCCGCGCTGGGCAGAACCGTGGCCGTCGACGGGGCCTTCGGCTCGAACACGGACAAGGCCGTCCGCGACTACCAGAGCGCCCGGCAGCTGTCGGTGGACGGGAGCGTCGGCCCGGACACCTGGAAGGCACTGCAGTCCGGACGCTGATCCCGCGAAGGTGAGTGGTGCGGTGCCGACTCCGCGGCGGGGAGACGGACGCCGCCCGTGCGCCAGGAGCGCACCCGGACGGCCCGGGTGCGCCTTCCCCCGCACCACGCCCACGGGCGAATCCGGGCTCTGTCGGCGCCCGGCCGACGGGACCCGGAGGGCGGTCGGACATGGCTCGTACGCAGTCGAAATGCGGGGCACTCACCCAGAAGGGCACGCGCTGTCAGCGGCCGGCGATGAAGGGCGCCTCCCGGTGCGACCGGCACCGGGGCGACTGGTCGAGCTACACCGTGGCCCGGCGCAAGGGGCGGTAGGAGGCGGTCCGCCGCCGCTCGGGTTCCTTCACGTGTCGCGGGGCTCACGCCAGCTCTCCCAGACAGCCGTCAGTTCCCGTTCCACGGCGGGGGCTCCGGTGGCGAGCAGCCGTATCTGTGCGCCCGGGCCCGCGAGGTCCATGCGGGACGGGTGCGGTGGGCCGCCGGGGTCGGTTCCGAGGGCGGTGACGGCGCCGATGATCCGGTGCGGGCCGAGCACGCCGGGGAGTTCGCGTACGTCAGGGTCGGTGAGGTCGAGGTCCTCCACGAGCAGTTCGCGGCCGTCGTGGACGGCTCTGGTCCTCGCCCTGATCCGGCCGCCGCGCTCGCCGGAACGGCCGAGGACCAGAGTGTCCCGCCACAGCATCCGGGCCCCGGGGGCCAGCGTCACGTCCATGTCCCGCGTGACGTCGGCCCCGGCGGAGACCACGAACGGCTTCGAGTCCCAGGTGAGTTCACCGCCTGCGGCGATCTCGACGACGGCCCGCCAGGACGCGCGGCCGCCCCGGTGGTCGTAGGCGACCAGGCCGGCGGGTTCCATGAGGTGCAGCCGGGCTCCGGGGCCGACGGTGATCCGGACACACAGTTCGTCGCCGGCGAGCAGGCCCGCCGTCGTGCCGACCAGGGCGAGGTGCAGGCCGTCCCCCGAGGGGTGCAGGGGGCGCGGGGCGAGGAAGGTGCCGGGCCGCAGGTCGCCCGCGACGTCCCGGCCGCCGGCGTCGCGGTGGACGGCGACGACGGTCGGTTCGCCGGGCAGGGTCACGGGTGCGGGTGGCTGTGCGGCGCCATCGGTCCCGGGTCGCTGGGGACATGGCTGCCCGCCCGGTGGCGGGCGAGCACCGACCGTACCCAGTCGGCGAGCCGGGCGACGGAGTCCCCGTCGTGCTTGGACAGGGCGAGCACCGGCAGACCGCCGCGCACGGAGGAGGCGTCGGCGACCATCTGCTCCACATCGACCTCGACGTACGGGGCGAGGTCGGTCTTGTTGATGACGAGCAGGTCGGCGCGGGTGATGCCGGGGCCGCCCTTGCGGGCCACGTCGCCCCCGCCCGCGACGTCGATGGTGAAGATCTGGGCGTCGGCCAGTGCCGGGCTGAAGGTCGCGGTGAGGTTGTCGCCGCCGCTCTCCACGAGGATCAGGTCCAGCGGCCCGTATGCCTCCTCCAGGTCCTCGACGGCGTCCAGGTTGGCGCTCACGTCGTCTCGGATCGCGGTGTGCGGGCAGGCCCCGGTCTCCACCGCGCGGATGCGTTCGGTGGGCAGGACCCCGGCGGAGCGGAGGAAGCGGGCGTCCTCGTCGGTGTAGATGTCGTTGGTGACGACCGCCATGGAGAGTTCACCGGCCAGTTGGCGGCAGAGGGTCGCGAGGATGGAGCTCTTGCCGGTGCCGACGGGACCGGCGACCCCGATCCGCAGGGCGCGGGGCTGGTTGAGGGGCTCATGGAAGTGCTGGTTGCGCTGCTCAGGCAAGGAAGAGTCTCCGTTCGCTTCGTTCATGGTCGAGTGCCCACTGCTCGGTGAGCGGGGCGGTGCGGGCGGGCAGGGCGGCCGGGGTGCGTACCGCGAGGGCGGCCGACGCCGCGGCCGCGGCGTCGGACTCGGCGCCGAGGATCCAGGCGACCGAGTCCAGCGGGTCGCCTGGCAGCAGCTTCAGCGCCGCGGAGGTGATGGTCTGCAGCTCGTCGTAGACGACGGCGTACGCCAGCTCCTCCTCCCCCACTCCGAGTGCGGCCCCGAGGGCGCCGAGTGCCACCGGCCGCAGAGGCCTCGGCCGGACTCCGGGCAGGGCGAGGACCGCGGGGTGGTCCGGGGCGAGGCGCCGGGCCAGCCGGTGGACGCCCCGGCCGAGCGTCATGGACGCCGCCCGCAGCGGCGCCGCGGGTGTGCGGGCCTCCAGGGCCTGCTGGACGCTGCCGTAGTCCACCCGGTCCTGACCGGCGGCCCGCAGGGCGAGTACGGCGCCGGCGGCCTCGGTGACGGCGGTGGTGTGCAGCCGGGCCCGCAGCAGTGCGGGGATCCGGTCCCGGGTGAGGCCCGCCGCGACGGCGGGTTCCAGCCCGGCGCTGTACGTGTACGCCCCGACGGGAAGCCGGCCGTCGGCCAGGAGCAGGGGTCCGAGCGCGCCCATCAGAACATGCTGTACCGCTGGGCGAGCGGCAGTTCGGTGGCCGGGGCGGGTTCGACGGGTTCCCCGTCGATGTGGATCGCGAAGGTCTCGGGGTCCACGTCGATGGCGGGCAGCGCCGTGTTGTTCGGCAGGTCGGCCTTGGTCAGGTGGCGGGTGGGGCGCACGGCGACCAGTTCGCGTTCCAGGCCGAGCCGTGCGGCCAGGCCGTCCTCCAGCGCGGCCGGGGCGACGAAGCTCACCGACAGGTGGGCGGCTGCTCCGGCGGCGGCGGTGGGGCGCAGCAGGACCGGCTGGGTGGTGGGGATGGCCGCGTTGGCGTCGCCGAGCGGCGCGAGCACGACCATGCCGCCCTTGATGACCGCGGCGGGCCGGATCCCGAAGAACGCGGGATCCCAGAGCACCAGGTCGGCGAGCTTGCCGGGTTCGACGGATCCGACGACATGGTCGATGCCATGGGCCACGGCCGGGCAGATGGTGTATTTGGCGACATAGCGACGGGCGCGCGCGTTGTCGGCGGGAAGGGCCGTGACGCCGGGGAGGGCGGCTCCGAAGCGCTCCTTCATGACGTGCGCCACCTGCCAGGTGCGACAGATGACCTCACCGATCCGTCCCATGGCCTGGGCGTCGGAGGAGGTGATGGAGAGGGCGCCGATGTCGTGCAGGACGTCCTCGGCGGCGATGGTGGTGGCGCGGATCCGGGACTCGGCGAAGGCCAGGTCCTCGGGGACGCGTGGGTTGAGGTGGTGACAGACCATCAGCATGTCGAGGTGCTCGGCGACGGTGTTGACGGTGTGCGGGAGCGTCGGGTTGGTGGACGCCGGGAGGATGTGGGGGTGCGAGGCGACGGAGATGATGTCGGGTGCGTGGCCGCCGCCGGCGCCTTCGGCGTGGAACACGTGGATGCCGCGTCCGGCGATCGCGTCCAGGGTGCCTTCGACGTAGCCCGCCTCGTTGAGGCTGTCCGCGTGCAGGGCGACCTGGAGGCCGAAGGTGTCGGCGGCGCGCAGGGCGGCGTCGATCGCGGCGGGGGTGGCGCCCCAGTCCTCGTGGACCTTGTAGCCGCCGGCCCCGCCGAGCGCGGCCTCGCGCAGCCCTTCCTCCCCGACGGTGGAGCCCTTGCCGAAGAGCATGACGTTGAGCGGGACCCGGTCCAGGGAGCGGTGCATCATCGCCAGGTTCCGGGCGCCGGGGGTGACGGTGGTGGCCTTGGAGCCCTCGGAGGCTCCGGTGCCGCCGCCGATGACGGTGGTGGTCCCGGTGGCCAGCGCCTCGTGCAGGGTCTCCGGCATCAGGAAGTGGACGTGGGTGTCGACGGCTCCCGCGGTGAGGACGCGTCCTTCGCCGGAGACGACGTCGGTGCCGGGGCCGATGACCAGGTCCGGGTGGACGCCGTCGCTGATGTCGGGGTTGCCGGAACGCCCGAGGGCCACGATCCGGCCGCCCCGCACGCCGACGTCGGTCTTGACGACGCCCCAGTGGTCGAGGACCACGACGTTGGTGATGACGAGGTCCAGGGCCCCCGCGGCGCTCGGCCTGGTGGACTGGGCCATCGACTCGCGGATGGACTTGCCGCCGCCGAAGACCGCCTCGTCCCCGCCGAAGCAGCGGTCCTCCTCGACCTCGATCCAGAGACCGGTGTCGGCGAGCCGTATGCGGTCACCCGCGGTCGGGCCGTACAGCGCCGCGTAGGCGGCGCGGGTCAGTTGCGCCATCAGCTCTCCTCCGTCTCTCGCGTACGTCGTTCGTCCCCCTGGCCGGCCCGCACGACGAGTCCCGGCACCAACCGCCGGCCGCCGAGTGCGACGAGCGAGACGTCGGCGCCGACCCCGGGTTCGAAGCGCAGGGAAGTACCGGACGGAATATCGAGACGAAAACCCTGTCCGTGAGCACGGTCGAAGGAAAGCGCCGGATTCGCGTCGGGCAGATGCAGGTGCGAGCCGATCTGAATGGGCCGGTCCCCTTCGTTGACCACGGTGATATTCCGGATCTCCCGGCCCGCATTGATCTCCAGAACTCCGGATCCCGTCCGGACCTCGCCGGGGATCACGGAATCGGCGAGGTGATCGTGACGAGCTTGCGCCCGTCGGGGAAGGTCGCCTCGACCTGGACGTCGTGCAGCATCTCGGGCACACCTTCGAGCACGTCGGAGCGGGTGAGCACGGCACGACCCGTGGTCATCAGCTCATGGACCCCGGCCCCTTCGCGCGCACGCTCCAGGACCCAGCAGGACAGCAGGGCGACGGACTCCGGATAATTCAGAAGTACGCCGCGCTCCCGCCGGTCGCGAGCGATCATTCCCGCGACACTCAGCAGCAATTTCTCCGTGTCGGACGGAGTGAGAAACATGGGAAACCTCCATGGCGGCATTTCCCGGAATTCCCGGAAGCGCCCGAGCCACGTTCCTCTTATAAACCCCCCGGCAGCTCCGTGGCAACTCACTCCGCACCGCAAAAAGTCCCTTTCTGGCGTTATCGCCTGCCATATACGGGCAAAGTAGACATAATTTGATCTTCAAGATCACGCAAAGAGAGGTGGTCCCGCACCCCTCGCCAGGGGACGGGACCACCTCGACCAGGTGTTTCAGCGGTTCACTTCAGGCCGAAGGCCTTGATGATCTCCTGGTCCACGGCGAGCCCGCCGGGGCCCTCTGCGTGGGCCTTGAGCGAGACGGAGCCCGCCCGCTTCGGCGTCCTGAACTCCGCCGTCCACTCCCCTGCCGAGCCCTTGCGCAGCTCCACCTCGTTCCAGGTGGCGCCCTCGTCGTAGCTGACCGACAGCGAGGCCTTCGCCGCCTTCACGGCACCGTCCAGCCACGCCTGGGTGCCGGCGGTCAGGCCGACCTCGGTCTTCTTGCCGGCCTTCACGTCGCCCGCCAGGTCCGTCTCGACGTCGTAGTCGAGCTGGAGCAGCGGGATGTCGGCCTGCCCGGCGCCCTCGGGCAGGGCGCCCGAGACGAAGTCCCACGCGGTGCTGGTGCGCGTCGAGGTCTTCCAGGTGGCCTCGTCCCGCTCCGAGTCGATGACCAGACGGTAGGGCAGCTCCTCACCCGACAGGTCCCAGGCGTAACCAGCACGGCCCGCGCCCTTCTTGACCAGGGTGTCGCCCTGGTAGAAGGCGTACGACGTGGTGTCGTACTCGTCCGCGGGCATCGAGCCGGAGTGGCCCTCGCCCGAGTCCGTCCACGGGGTGATGTTGAACTGGATGTCGTTGTACGACGTGCGGAACGGCCCCCAGTAGGCCGTGCCGAGACGGGGCCCCGTGACCGGCGCGAACCAGTCCGCGCGATAGGTCCGGCCCGCCGTGTGGTCGAGTTCGGCGCTGCGCATCTCGTGCGCCCGGTCGGAGGCGTCGGCGTTGAGCACCGAGTGGTTCTCGTACCAGTAGGACTCACCGGGGAGCGGGGTGACCCACTCCGTACGGGTACCCGGGAACTGCTCGTACTCCTCGAAGCCGAGGCCCGGGCCGTAGTCCGGGATGTCGTAGCGGTAGCCGGCGCCGAGCGTCGCCTTGTGGCCGTAGAAGGTGTTCTCCACCTTCGCGAGCTGCCGGGTCGACGGGGTGAAGGCCAGCGAACGGTCCGGGACCGCGCCGTCGTGACGGTCCACCAGGTCGTAGAGGTAGGAAGCGAACTTCCTCTGGTCGACCGACAGCTTCTTGCCGCGCTGCGCCGCCTTGATCAGCGTCCCGCCCGCGATCTCCCGCACCGAGGCGACCGGGATGGTGGTCTCCTCGCCGTAGGGCGCGTAGCTCTCCATGGCGACACCCCGGCCGTCGTTGACGACGAAGAGCGCCTTCGCGCCCGCCGCGAGCGCGTTGGCCAGCCGTTCGGCGGGCGGGACGGCGTCGCTGCGGGTGACGACGACGGCCTTGCCCTTGACGCTGCGGCCCTTGTAGCCGGCCGCGGCTCCGTCGCCGGCGTAGACGCCGGTGAGCTTCTGCTCGCTGTCCTCGGCGACGGCCGAGCCGTTCTGCACGGTGACGGGGATGTCGTGGCCGTCGGCCGTCAGGTCGAGCAGTTCCTCGCCCTGGCGCCAGCGGGTGAGGAAGCTGAAGCCGCCCTCGGTGACCTTCTTCGTGGGGCTTGCCCACAGCTGGTCGTAGGTCAGCGGGATCTGGAAGGCGTCACGCTGGACGACGCCGTCGGGCGAGGTGCGGGCCATGTCGTAGCGCAGCTGCCGCGTCTCGGTCTCCTTCGGGGTGCGCACGCTGACCTTGCGGGCCTCGGACGCGTCGAGGGTGACGGTCGTGGCCTTGTCGAGGACCGTCTCGGGCGCGGCGAGGAAGGCGACGGCCTTCGAGTCGGCGCGGTCCCCGTCGATGTCCGCGGAGGTCCAGGCGGTGTAGTTGCCCGGAGGCAGCCGCAGGGTCGTCTCACCGGAGACCGGGACGACGTCCAGCTGCGGGTCGCCGAGCGCGGCGAAGACGACCTGGCCGTCCATCGGCTCGCCCGAACGGTCGCGCAGGCGGAAGGTCAGGTCGTACAGCTCCTGCTCCTTCTGGAGCGCGAAGCCGGTGTGGGCGACGGTCGCACCGGAGGCGTCGGTGGCGACGACCTGGCCGGAGAAGCGGGTGTCGTTCGCGACCTTCGAGGGATCGAGCGACAGGACGACCTCGGCGGTGGAGCCCGCCGGGACGGTCACCTCGGAGGCCGAGAGGGTGTAGGCCTCGGCGTCCGTGTCGGTGGCCAGGCCGAGGGTGACGTCCGCGTCACCGGTGTTGCGGTAGGTGATGGTGCGCTGCGCGACCTCGTCGTCCGCGCCGTGCGGCCAGCTGTAGGCGGCGACGGGGACGGAACCGGTGGCCTCGATCGTGGTGTCGACGGCGGCCTCGATGTCGAGCCGTCCGGTGCCCTGCTCGTACGGCGTGTAGCCGGTCAGCTCGGCGGAGGAGCTCATCAGGGCGTTCTTGACGCGCTCGCCGGACCAGTCCGGGTGACGCTGCTTCAGGATGGCGGCGGCGCCCGCGACGTGCGGGGTGGCCATCGACGTCCCGTCCATGGACTGGTACATGCCCTCGATGCCGGGCACCGACTGGGAAGCGGCGGCGTTGATGCCCACGCCGGGCGCGGACAGGTCCGGCTTCAGGCCGTAGGAGCGGACGAGCGGGCCCATGGAGGAGAAGTCGGCGCGGTTGTCGCTCTTGTCGACGGCGGCGACGGTGAGCGCGCTCGCGGCGGAACCGGGCGACCCGATGGTGCCCGCGCCGTACGCGTTGCCCGCGGCGATCACGAACAGCGGGCCGCCGTCGGCGGACAGCGCGTTGACGGCCTGTGCCATCGGGTCGGTGCCGTCGTCGGGGATGCTGGATCCCAGGCTCATGGAGACGACGTCGGCGCCTTCTGCCTTCGCCCACTCCATGGCCTCGATGATGCCGGAGTCGGCGCCGGACCCCTCGTCGCTCAGGACCTTGCCGACGATCAGGTCGGCGCCCGGGGCGACGCCCTTGTTGACCCCGTCGGAGGCCGCCCCCGAACCCGCGATGGTGGAGGCGACGTGGGTGCCGTGGCCGTTCCTGTCGACGACCTCCTCACCGGGGATGAAGCTCCTGGACCGCCTGACGCGGTCCTTGACGTCCGGATGCGTCGCGTCGATCCCGGTGTCGAGTACGGCGACCGTGGTGCCCTTGCCGTCGTATCCGGCGGCCCAGGCCTGCGGGGCGTTGACCTGCGGCACCGAGTCCTTGAGCGCCGCCTCCGCCTTGCCGTCGAGCCACAGCTTGGTGATGCCGTCCTTCAGCGAACGGCTTTTCGCCGTCCGGGAGATGTCGCTCCAGAAGGCGCGGGCGTCGCCCTTGTCGGTCTTCAGGGCGGCGCCGTTCACCGACTCGAGCCGGCGGACCGTCTCGCTGCCGCGTGGTGCTGCGGGCAGCGAACGCGCCGTGCCCGCGGGGTAGGTGGCGATCAGCGGGATGCCGCCGGAGCGCGCGTCGTCGTAACCCATCCCGACGAGCGTCGAGATGTTGAACAGCCGGCGGTCGAGCTTGTCGGCGGCGATGAGGGCACTCGCCTCGTCGGGGATGACGAAGACGTCCTCCCCGGCCTGCCGCACGTGCACGCCGCCCTGCGCGCCGTCGGGGCGGTCGACGGTGACGGTGTCCTGGCCGCCCGCGCCGTCCGTGTAGTGGACGACGTCGCCGGTGACCAGCGTGATGTCGTAGTCGCGGACCCCGGACCCGGGACGGTGGTCCTCGGCGGTCGACGGCTTCGGGGCGGCGGTGGCGGAACCCGCTGCGGGAAGCATGACGCCGCTCACCAGGGCGACCGAGGTCGCTATGAGCAGAGCCCTGCGTCCCGCGCGAGCGGGTCTCGCCCGGCCGGAAACGGAGGAGAGGGAAAATGTCATGCAGCTGATCTACCGGTAAATCCGGGGCTGCGGACGGCTCCACCCCTGGCGTGAAACCGCCGTGGCGGCAACCCGCCCGCCGTGATCAGCCGCCGATGGTCGGGATCAGGCCACCGAGGCCAGCGGGGTGGTGCTCTCGTGGTGGATCGGGGTGCGGGCGCCCTTCAGCGGCAGGCCGCTGCCGCCCCGCCGCACCGCGACGATCTCGGCGGCGATGGACAGGGCTGTCTCCTCCGGCGTACGGGCTCCGAGGTCCAGCCCGATCGGCGAGTGGAGCGCGGCAAGCCGGCGCTCGCTGACGCCGGCCTCGCGCAGCCGCTCGTTGCGCTCCAGGTGGGTGCGGCGCGAGCCCATCGCGCCGACGTACGCGACCGGCAGCCGCAACGCCAGCTCCAGCAGCGGGATGTCGAACTTGGCATCGTGCGTGAGGACGCAGAGCACGGTGCGCGCGTCCACCTCGGTGGTGGCCAGATAGCGGTGCGGCCAGTCGACGACGATCTCGTCGGCGTCCGGGAAGCGGGCGGCCGTGGCGAAGACGGGGCGGGCGTCGCAGACGGTGACGCGGTACCCGAGGAAGCGCCCGGCCCGCACCAGGGCGGCGGCGAAGTCGATGGCCCCGAAGACGATCATCCGGGGCGGCGGAACGCTCGATTCGACGAGCAGGGTGAGGGGGCTGCCGCAGCGGGACCCCTCGGCGCCGATGACGAGCTCTCCCGTACGGCCCGCGTCGAGCATCGCGCGGGCCTCGGCGCCGGCCGTACGGTCCAGTTCGGGATGCCCGCCGAGCCCGCCCTCCCGGCTGCCGTCGGAGTGGACGAGCAGGGGGCGGCCGAGGAGGTCGTCCGGCCCCTCGGTGACGCGGGCGACCGCGGCCGCCCGGCCCTGTGCCGCGGCGGCGAACGCGGCGGCGAACACCGGGCGCGCGGGGTCGTCCGCGCGCACCGGCGTCACCAGGATGTCGATGATCCCGCCGCAGGTCAGGCCGACCGCGAACGCGTCGTCGTCGCTGTAGCCGAAGCGCTCGCGCACGGTGGTGCCGTCCTGCAGCGCCTGTCGGCACAGCTCGTACACCGCGCCCTCCACACACCCGCCGGAGACCGATCCGATGGCCGTGCCGTCGCTGTCCACGGCGAGGGCGGCACCCGGCTGCCGGGGCGCGCTGCCGCCGACGGCCACCACGGTGGCGACGGCGAACGCGCGTCCCTGCCCGACCCACCGGTGCAGCTCTTCGGCGATGTCCAGCATGGCGTGTCTCCTTCTGACGGATGTGCGGAGGGCGGGGCGGGTCAGCTGACGCCCAGCCAGCTCTCGATGGGGTGCAGGGCGAAGTACACGATGAAGACCAGCGTCAGGACCCACATGAAGACGCCGACCTCGCGGGCCCTGCCCTGGGCGAGCTTGATGGCGGAGTACGAGATGACGCCCGCCGCGACACCGGTGGTGATGGTGTACGTGAACGGCATCAGGACGACGGTGAGGAAGACCGGGACGGCCACCGAGCGGTCGGACCAGTCCACGTGCCGGGCGTTCTGCATCATCATGGCGCCGATGACGACCAGGGCGGCGGCGGCCACCTCGGCCGGCACGATCGCCGTGAGGGGGGTGAAGAAGAGGCAGGCCGCGAAGAAGAGCCCCGTGACGACGGAGGCGAGACCGGTACGGGCGCCCTCGCCGACCCCGGTCGCCGACTCGACGAACACGGTCTGGCCGGAGCCTCCGGCGACACCGCCGATCGCCCCGCCCGCGCCGTCGATGAACAGCGCCTTGGAGAGACCGGGCATCCGGCCCTTGTCGTCGGCGAGGTTCGCCTCCGTGCCGACCCCGATGATGGTGGCCATGGCGTCGAAGAAGCCCGCCAGGACGAGAGTGAAGACGATCATGCCGACCGTCAGCACCCCGACGTCACCCCAGCCGCCGAACTCGACGTCGCCGAGGAGCGAGAAGTCCGGTGAGGAGACGGCACTGCCGCTCAGCTCGGGCGGGCCGCTGCTCCAGGCCTTGGGGTCGATGTCACCGACCGCGTTGACGACGATCGCGATGACGGTTCCGACGACGATGCCGATGAGGATCGCCCCGGGGATGTTCCGGGCCTGCAGCATGAAGATGAGCAGCAGGGTGAGGGCGAAGATGAGCACCGGCCACCCGGTGAGCGCTCCGGTGGGGCCGAGCGACAGCGGGGTCGCCACTCCCTGGTGGACGAACCCGGCCTTGACCAGGCCGATGAGCGCGATGAAGAGACCGATCCCGATGGTGATGCCGTGCTTCAGGGCGAGCGGGATGGCGTTCATGATCATCTCGCGGAGTCCGGTGACCACCAGCAGGCAGATGATCACCCCGTAGATCACACACATGCCCATGGCCTGCGGCCAGGTCATGGCCGGCGCGACCTGCGAGGCGAGCACACCGGAGACGCTCAGTCCGGCCGCGAGCGCGAGGGGGACCTTGCCGACGAAGCCCATCAGCAGGGTGGTGGCCGCCGCCGCGAGCGCGGTGGCGGTGATCAGCCCGGACTGGCCGAGCAGCTGGCCGTCGACGTCCTTGCCGCCCAGGATGAGCGGATTGAGGAGGAGGATGTACGCCATGGCCATGAAGGTCGTGACGCCGCCGCGCACCTCGCGCGCGACGGTCGATCCCCGTTCGGATATGTGGAAGTACCGGTCGAGCCAGGACCGTCCGGCGGGGACACGCGAGCCGGGGCCCGCGTCCTCCGCGCTCGTCCTGGGTTCCACGGACTGCTGGGTCATGTTGCCTGACTCCCAAGGTTCACAGGGGCACCCGCGTGGAGCTCTGGAGACTGCGGGATTTGGGATGACTGCGAGGCGCACGACCCGGGGGACGGCCCGAGACGAACTCTTCGTGCAGATGGAGCGGTGGCGCGGTGGTGCGGTGGCTCCGGACAGTGCGCGGCGCGGGGAAGTGTGACGTTCACGGCAGGCACGCACCGCCCGGAGGGTCTTGAGGAGCCGTCAGCTGCCGGTGATGTGCTCGGGGCGCACCGGCGTCCTGTTCAGCTCCAGTCCCGTCGCGTTCCGGATCGCCGCGAGGACGGCCGGGGTGGACGAGAGGGTCGGGGCCTCACCGACGCCCCGCAGCCCGTACGGGGCGTGGTCGTCGGCGAGTTCGAGCACGTCGACCGGGATGGTCGGGGTGTCGAGGATGGTGGGGATCAGGTAGTCGGTGAAGGAGGGGTTGCGCACCTTCGCGGTCTTCGGGTCGACGATGATCTCCTCCATGACGGCGACACCCAGCCCCTGGGTGGTGCCGCCCTGGATCTGGCCGACGACCGACAGCGGGTTGAGCGCCTTGCCGACGTCCTGCGCGCACGCGAGCTCGATGACCTTGACCAGGCCGAGTTCGGTGTCGACCTCCACGACAGCGCGGTGCGCGGCGAAGGAGTACTGGACATGGCCGTTGCCCTGTCCGGTGCGCAGGTCGAAGGGTTCGGTGGGCCGGTGGCGCCACTCCAGCTCGACGTCGACCGCCTCGTCCTCCAGCACGTCGGCCAGTGAGGCGAGCACCTCGCCGCCGTCGGTGACGACCTTGCCGCCTTCGAGGAGGAGTTCGGCGGTGGCCCAGGCGGGGTGGTACGTGCCGAACTTGCGGCGGCCGATCTCCAGGACCTGTTCCCGGACGGCCTCGCAGGAGTTCTTCACCGCGCCGCCGGTGACGTACGTCTGCCGTGAGGCGGAGGTGGAGCCGGCCGAGCCGACCTGGGTGTCCGCCGGGTGGATGGTCACCTGGTTGACGCCCAGTTCGGTACGGGCGATCTGGGCGTGGACGGTGACCCCTCCCTGCCCGACCTCGGCCATCGCGGTGTGCACGGTGGCGACCGGTTCGCCGTTGATGACCTCCATCCGCACCCGGGCGGTGGAGTAGTCGTCGAAGCCCTCGGAGAAGCCGACGTTCTTCAGCCCCACGGCGTAACCGACGCCGCGCACCACGCCCTCGCCGTGGGTCGTGTTGGACAGCCCGCCGGGCAGGGCTCGTACGTCGACGGAGCTGCCGTCCGCGTCGGCCGAGAGCCACTGCTGCTCGGGCGGCAGGGGCCTCGCCTTCACGCGGCGGAGCAGTTCGGCGACCGGAGCCGGCGAGTCGACGCGCTGGCCGGTGGGGAGCAGGGTGCCCTGCTCCATGGCGTTCAGCTGCCGCAGCTCGACCGGGTCCATCTCCAGTGCGGCGGCCAGCTTGTCCATCTGCGCCTCGTAGGCGAAGCAGGCCTGGACGGCGCCGAAGCCGCGCATGGCGCCGCAGGGAGGGTTGTTGGAGTAGAGGGCGATCGCCTCGATGTCGACGTCCTCGATGACGTACGGTCCGACCGCGAGCGAGGAGGCGTTGCCGACGACGGCCGGGGAGGCGGAGGCGTAGGCGCCGCCGTCCAGCACGATCCGGCACTTCATGTGGGTGAGCTTGCCGTCCTTGGTGGCCCCGTGCTCGTAGTGGAGCTTCGCGGGGTGGCGGTGGACGTGGCCGAAGAAGGACTCGAAGCGGTTGTAGACCATCTTGACGGGCTTGCCGGTGCGCAGCGCAAGCAGGCAGGCGTGGATCTGCATCGACAGGTCCTCGCGTCCGCCGAAGGCGCCGCCGACGCCGGAGAGCGTCATGCGGACCTTGTCCTCGGGGAGGCCGAGGACGGGAGCGATCTGCTTGAGGTCGGAGTGCAGCCACTGGGTGGCGACGTACAGCTCGACGCCGCCGTCCTCGGACGGCACGGCGAGGCCGGACTCCGGGCCGAGGAAGGCCTGGTCCTGCATGCCGAAGACGTAGTCGCCGGTGACGATCACGTCGGCCCGCGCGGCGGCCGCGTCCGCGTCACCGCGGACGATGGGCTGGCGGTGGACGATGTTGGGGTGCGGGACGTGCCCGATGTGGTGGTCCTCGCGGCCCTCGTGGACCAGGATCGCGCCGGGGGCGGTCGCGGACGCCTCGTCCGTGATCACGGGGAGTTCGGCGTAGTCGATCCTGATCTTGGCGGCGGCGCGGCGCGCGGTCTCGGGGTGGTCGGCTGCGACGAGCGCCACGGGTTCGCCGTGGTGGCGGACCTTGCCGTGGGCGAGCACGGGGGTGTCCTGGATCTCCAGCCCGTAGTTCTTCATCGCCGCGGGCAGGTCGTCGTAGGTGAGGACGGCGTACACACCGGGGGTGGCGACGGCCTCACCGATGTCGATGGAGCGGATCTCGGCGTGCGCGACGGTGGAGCGGAGCGTGTGGCCCCACAGCATGTCCTCGTGCCACATGTCGGAGGAGTACGCGAACTCTCCGGTGACCTTGAGCGTGCCGTCGGGGCGCAGGGTGGACTCGCCGACGCCGCCCCGGGTCTCGGAGCCCTGGGTGATCCTGGTGGGGGTGCCGGCCGGTACGGACGCGGCTCGTGGGTGCAGCGTCATGGCTATCGGACCGCCTCTTCCTGACGGGCGGCCGCGAGGCGGACCGCGTCGAGGATCTTCTCGTAACCGGTGCATCGGCAGAGGTTCCCGGAGAGCGCCTCGCGGATGTCCTGGTCGGACGGCGAGGGCTGATTCTCCAGCAGCTCGTCGGCGGCGACCAGCAGACCGGGGGTGCAGAAGCCGCACTGCACGGCGCCCGCGTCGATGAACGCCTGCTGGACCGGGGAGAGTTCCTCCGCCTCGGCGCTCTGTCCGTCGGTGGGCCTGGCCTGCCAGCGCCGGGCGGCGTCCAGTGAGGTGCCGCAGCTGCCGGCGGCGCAGCCGGCGCCGGGGTGGGCGTCGTCGCGGTGCCTGGCGTAGTCCGCCAGACCCTCGACGGTGACGACCTCGCGGCCCTCGGCCTGGCCGGCGGCGACGAGACAGGAACAGACCGGCACACCGTCGAGGCGCACCGTGCACGAGCCGCACTCGCCCTGCTCGCAGGCGTTCTTGGAGCCGGGGAGGCCCATGCGCTCGCGCAGGACGTACAGGAGGGACTCGCCCTCCCAGACGTCGTCGGCTTCCTGCTTCCGGCCGTTGACCGTGAAATTCACTCGCATGGTTAAGCAGCTCCTTCGAGGGTGCGTCCCGCTCCGCGGTACTGCTCCCAGGTCCAGCCCAGCGTGCGGCGGGCCATGATGCCGACGGCGTGCCTGCGGTAGGCGGCGGTGCCCCGTACGTCGTCGATGGGGTTGCAGGCGCCGGCGGCGAGCTGGGCGAACTGCTTGGCCACGGATGGGGTGATGATCTTCCCGCTCTCCCAGAACCCGCCCTCCTCCAGCGCGGCGTTCAGGAACGCCTCCGCCTCCTTCGCCCGGACCGGGGTCGGGGCGGCGGAGCCGATGCCGGTGCGCACGGTGCGGGTCTCCGGGTGCAGCGCGAGACCGAAGGCGCAGACGGCGATGACCATCGCGTTGCGGGTGCCGACCTTGGAGTACTGCTGCGGGCCGTCGGCCTTCTTGATGTGCACGGCCCGGATCAGCTCGTCCGGGGCGAGGGCGTTGCGCTTGACGCCGGTGTAGAAGTCGTCGATCGGGATCATCCGCGTCCCCCGTACGGACGCGGCCTCGACCTCGGCGCCCGCGGCGAGCAGCGCCGGGTGGGCGTCGCCGGCGGGTGAGGCGGTGCCCAGGTTGCCGCCGACGCCGCCGCGGTTGCGGATCTGCGGCGAGGCGACGGTGTGCGAGGCGAGGGCGAGACCGGGCAGCTCGGCCCTCAGGTGGTCCATGACGGCGCTGTACGGCACGGAGGCGCCGAGGCGTACGGCGTCGGGGCCCACCTGCCACTCGGACAGCTCACCGATGCGGTTGAGGTCCATGAGGTACTCGGGCCGCCGGTGGTCGAAGTTGATCTCGACCATCACGTCGGTGCCACCCGCGATGGGCACAGCCGTCGGGTGCTCGGCCTTGGCGGCGAGCGCCTCCTCCCAGCTGGCGGGGCGAAGGAAGTCCATGAGTGGCTCTCTTCTTCTCAATCGGGTCGTTCGGCTGGGCTGGGGACGGCCGGCCCTGGAAAGGTCGTTCATGTGTTGTTCACGCGGTGTGTGGCCCAGTACACAAGCCTTGCTCCACTCGGTGCAGTCACCGAAACCATGAAGGAATTGGCTGGCCCCCGTCCCGGTCTTGTAGATTCGAACGAATGGCGGGTACCGGTAACCTCACCGCAATTCACAGGTGACCCTCCGCCCTCCCCCGCACCAACGAAGAGATCGGCGGCAATCGACGATGCGGCTGCGCGCACTGCTGGACACCGAGGGACTGGGCCTGCGGCTGCTCGGCGGCGAGGACGAGCTGGACCGTTCGGTCCGGGGCGTCATGACGACGGACCTGCGCGACCCCAGCCGCTATCTCTCCGGCGGTGAGCTGGTCCTGACGGGTCTGGCGTGGCGCCGGGACGCGTCGGACACGGAACCGTTCGTACGGATCCTGGCGAACGCGGGTGTGGCCGGCCTGGCCGCGGGTGAGGCGGAGCTCGGGGCCGTCCCCGACGATCTGGTCGAGGCGTGTCTGCGGCACCGGCTCCCGATCTTCGCGGTCGACGAGACCGTTGCGTTCGCGACGATCACCGAGTATGTGGTGCGCCAGGTCTCCGGCGAGCGTGCCGGTGACCTCGCCGCGGTCGTCGACCGTCATCGCAGGCTCATGACATCCGGACCCGCCGGCGGCGGCCCCGAGGTGGTCCTCGACCTGCTCACCTCCGACCTGGACCTTCATGCCTGGGTCCTGTCACCGACGGGCCGGCAGATCGCCGGGGCCGGTGAGCCGCTGCCCCCGCGCGTCGGCGCGGAGCTGGCGGGCCGGCATCTCGCGGCGACCCGCACCGGGCGCCCGGGGCCGCACCGTGCCGAGGTGGACGGCACCGCCTACTCGCTGTTCCCGATCCGGAACACCGGCCGGGGAGCTCTGCCCGTACCGTCCCGCGACGTGCGCGAGTCCGTGCTCTCGGAGTGGCTGCTGGCCGTGGCGGCGGACTCCGGCGACTGGCCCGCGGCCCGCCTGGACCTGCTCCAGGGCGTCACCCAGCTGATCGCCGTCGAGCGGGACCGCCGCGATGCCGCCCGCGCGGTACGCCGCAGACTCGCCCAGGAGGTTTTGGAGCTGGTCCAGACGGGCGCCGCCCCGGCCGAGATCGCGGCCAGGCTTCGGGTGGCCGCCCCGGTCCTGCTGCCGGGCCTCGGCACGGCGCCGCACTGGCAGGTCGTGGTGGCCCGGGTCGAGTGGTCGGCCGAGGGCACGGGCATGGGCGGCGGTCAGGCCGCGCAGGCCCTGCTGGAGGAGATCCTGGTCGACCCGGCGGTGACGGGCCCCGACTCGGCGGACCGGATCGCCGTCGCGCACACCGGCGAGGAGGCCATCGCCCTCGTACCGCTGACCGCTCTCCCCCCGGCGGGGACCGACGGGACCGACGCGGCCGGGGGCTCCGAGGACCCGGAGCACCACGACACCGCGCTCCACGCCGACGCCCTGCTCGACGCCGTCCGCGGGCCGCTCTCGGCCGGCCTCGCGGACGACGGGCGCCTGACACTGGGTGTCAGCGCCGCCGTGCACTCCGCCGAGGGGCTGCGCGGAGCGCTGGAGGAGGCGCGGCACGCCCGCCGGGTCGCCGCGGCACGGCCGGGCCCGGTCTGCGCGGCAGGCCATCACGAGCTGGCCTCGCACGTCCTGTTGCTGCCCTTCGTCCCGGACGACGTGCGCCGCGCCTTCACCGCCCGGCTCCTCGACCCGCTGCGCGACTACGACCGGCGGCACCGCGCGGAGCTGATGGAGACGCTGGAGGCCTTCCTGGACTGCGACGGGTCCTGGACCCGCTGCGCGGCCCGGCTGCACCTGCACGTCAACACACTGCGCTACCGCGTCGGACGCATCGAGCAGTTGACGGGGCGTGACCTTTCGCGCCTGGAGGACAAGCTCGACTTCTTCCTCGCCCTGCGTATGAGCTGACTTCGCGGGCGTATCACCGCCCTCCCCGGCTCCGGGCGATTGTGAAAACTTTCACCTGACATTGATCCCACCCCTTGGCCCGGCGTGCCATTCCGTGCTGAGATGCGCGCAGACCCTGGCCGACCCCGGCGCTCGCCGGCCGGCCTCCACAGCTCGATGGCGCGCTCGGGGAGGGCAATGTGGCGCATACCGCCATGTCTGGTTCCGGAACGACCGCAGATGACGATCCGCCGCTCCAGACCGCGGTATGGCGGCTGCGCTCACGAGCCTGCTGGACGGACGCGGCCGCGCTGCTCGAACCCCGGGCGGCCACCGACCCCGCGGCAGCCCTCCAGCGGACCTCGCTGCTGACGGAGCGGTGCCTCTACACAGGCGTCGGATGGACGGACGCCGAGGACGCGCTGCGCACCGCCGAGGCGCTCGCCCAGGACGACGCCGAGCGCGGGGCGGCCGCCTGCGAGCGCGGCTATCTCGCCTACGCCTCGACCCTGCTCGGGGCACGTGACCGGGCCGACGAGGCCAGCGTGGCGCTCAGCAGAGCCGCGGCCCTGCTCTCCCCCTCGGCCGCCGGCCGCCCCCTGCTGGACTTCCGCCGGGGCCTGATCGCCCAGAACATCGCCGATTCCCCCCAGTCCGCCCGCGCCGCCTACCGCAGGGCGCACGCCGGTGCCACGGCCCGGGGCGACGAACTCCTGCTCTCCTTCACGTGGCGGCACCTCGCCTCGCTCGCCCTGGGCGAGGGAGAGCTGGCGGAGGCGCGGCACGGCTTCGCGGAGTCGCTGCGGATAAGGGAGGAGCTGGGCTACCTGGTGGGCACGGCACCGGCGCTCATCTCCCTCGCGGACGCCGAGCCGGAGCCCGAGGCGGCGGCCCGGCTGCGCGCCGAGGCGGGCCGGCTGTTCCGGCTGCTCGGCGGCGTACCGACCTGGCTCGCGCCCCGGCTGGAGCCGCCGTCCCCGGAGACCGTCGAGGCGAACTGAGCGCCGCCCCTTCCCGGCCGTCCGCGCCGCTTCGGCCGTCCGCGCCGTCTCAGACGTCCGCGCGGTTGAAGTGTTCACGTACGAGGGACTGCACCACCGTGATGTCCCGCGCGATGAGCGCGTCCAGCAGCGCGGTGTGCTCCGAGGCGTCGGCGAGCAGGTCGGCCCTGCGGCCCGCGGGGCTGTTGACCAGGGGCCACTGGGACCGGCGGTGCAGCTCGTCGGCGACCGCGACGAGCTGCTGGTTGCCCGACAGGGCGAGCACGGCGCCGTGGAAGGCACGGTCGCTCTCCGCGTACGCCGCGCGGTCACCGACGGCGGCCGCCGCGACCGTGGCGTCGGCCAGCGGCCGCAGCGCGCACCAGCCGGAGGCGGGCACGGCGCGGGCGAGCCGCAGCATGACGGGCACCTCGATCAGGGCGCGCACCTCGGCGAGCTCCGCCAGCTCGCGGGGGCCCCGCTCGCTGACCCGGAAGCCGCGGTTCGGGACGACCTCGACGGCGCCCTCGACGGCCAGCTGCTGCATCGCCTCGCGCACCGGGGTCGCGGACACGCCGAAACGAGCGCCGAGCGCCGGGGCCGAGTAGACCTCCCCGGGGACCAGCTCCCCGCCGACGAGCGCGGCGCGCAGGGCGTCCAGGATCTGGCCGCGCACGGAGTGCCGCTGGACCACGCGGGGCGTGGGCGGCTCGCTGTGGGTGTGCTCGCCTCGCGCCTGCTCGGGCACGCGCACGTCCTGCGGGGTGCCCGCGGACACGTACGGCCGCGCGTTCTCACGCGCTCTGCCCTGCTCCACCGGACCCTCCTCGCACTGGCGGGCCGACTCGCGTGCGTCCGGCCCCTTGTGCACGATAGGCGGAGCGGGCCTCAGTTCAAACACCGATCAGTTCGGGTAAGGTAAGGCTTACCTGCAAAAAGATCGTGATTCGGTGGTCCCTGAATGACCGTGCCCGCTCTGCTCGCCGCCACCGCCCCGTCCCCGTTGACGGCGGCGTACGAACGTCTGGCCGAGGTCTTCCCGGGACTGCGTGCCGAGGTGCTCGCCGACGGAGTCGCGACCCCCTCGGACAACGGCTGGGTCGGCGCCTGGGAGCTCGCGGCGGGCGGCGCCGCACTGGACGCCTTCCTGGCCTGGGACGAGGCGCAGGTGCTGCGGGACTACGGCACCCCGGCCCGCCCCGACGTGATCGCGAGCTTCGGACTCCACCGCTACGCCTGGCCGGCCTGCCTCCTGGTGACGCTGCCGTGGTTCACGCACCGCCGGGTGCCGAGGATTCCCGTAGGTGACGTCTCCTTCCACCGGGGCCTGGGTCATCTGACCCTGCGCGTGAGCGAGTTCGCCTGCCTGCCCGACGACCCGGCGGCAGGACTGCCCGGCGCCCGGGTCGTTCCCGACGAGGCGGCGCTCCGGGCCGAGGTCCTCGACTCCGTGGCCCAGCATCTCGGCCCCGTGCTGGACGGCTTCCGGCCGCGCATGCGGCGCGGGAAGCGGGCCCTGTGGGGCATGGCGACCGACGAGATCGTCGAAGGCCTCTGGTACATCGCCCATCTGCTCGGCGAGGAGAGCCGGGCGATGGAGGAGCTGGAGCTGTTGCTGCCGGGCACGACCAAGCCGTACGTGGGCACGGCCGGCTTCCGTGAACTGACCGGCCCGGACGGCGAATCACTGCCGACGCGCGACCGCGCCAGCTGCTGCCTCTTCTACACACTGCGGCCCGAGGACACGTGCGTGACCTGTCCGCGCACCTGCGACGCCGACCGTGTCCGGAAACTCACCCCCGCGACCTGAACCACGAGGCCTCTCGCATCACACGGGCGAGCGACTGGAATTCGAATACAACTCAGCTTGTACGCGCGGGCGTTCGGAATATTTTCCCCCAAAGGGAGGGCGCGCGACCTCAATGACGTCCGCTAGCCCCGAAAGCCACGGGAAGAGACGTTATTTCCGCCAGAATGGCGCCCCTGAACGTCCTACGTGACACAAGGGACCGCGCATGAGACTGACCGACATCTCGCTCGACTGGTTGCTTCCGGGCGCCGTACTGCTCGTGGGGGTTCTGGCGGCGGTGACGGTGGTCGCGCGCGGCAAACGCGCCGCCGAAAAGGCCACGGCCGACGACAGCTGGGAACGCAGCGAGGAGCGCCGCAGGCGCAAGGAGGCGCTTTACGCGACCGCCTCGTACGTCCTGCTGTTCTGCTGTGCCGCAGTCGCCGCCGCCCTTTCCTTCCACGGGCTCGTCGGCTTCGGCCGGCAGAATCTCAATCTCTCCGGAGGCTGGGAGTACCTCGTTCCGTTCGGGCTGGACGGGGCCGCTATGTTCTGTTCCGTGCTCGCGGTACGCGAGGCCAGCCACGGTGACGCCGCTCTCGGCTCCCGGCTGCTGGTGTGGACGTTCGCGGGTGCCGCCGCCTGGTTCAACTGGGTGCACGCACCGCGCGGGATGGATCACGCGGGCGCCCCGCACTTCTTCGCGGGTATGTCGCTCTCGGCCGCCGTGCTCTTCGACCGCGCGCTGAAGCAGACCCGCCGGGCGGCCCTGCGCGAACAGGGCCTGGTGCCCCGCCCACTGCCGCAGATCCGGATCGTCCGGTGGCTGCGTGCCCCCAGGGAGACCTTCGGCGCATGGTCGCTGATGCTCCTCGAGGGTGTACGCACCCTGGACGAGGCGGTGGACGACGTCCGCGAGGACCGTCAGGAGAAGGAGCAGAGCCGGCACCGCAGGAGGGACCAGGCCAAGCTGGACCGGGCCCACATCAAGGCACTGAACCGGCAGAACCGGGTCTGGGGGCGCGGCGTCCGGGCGGGCCGCCAGGTGGACGTCCAGGCCCTCGTCCCGGCACCGGGCGGGCCTCCGGCCGTGGAACCCGCCGTGACGGAACCGGGACAACTGCCACTGCGTCCCCGGCCATCCCTCCAAGCCGTGAACGGCTCGAACTCCAGGAGCACTTCGGCACAGACCACCAGCGGTGAAACCGCGACCGTCGACCTCACGGCCGAGGACGACACCCAGGCCCTGCCCCGGCTCGATTCGCTGGAGCAGAAACTGAAGGACCTGGAGCAGCAGTTCGGCTGAGCGTCAGGCCTTCCCGGCGTTCAGCTCGAACCAGACGACCTTGCCCAGGGCCTGCGTCGTGACTCCCCAGGAGTCGGCCAGGCTCCGGACGAGGATCAGTCCCCTGCCGTGCGTACCGTCGTCGGCGTTCGGTACGTACGGCGCGGGCTCCTGTCCGGTCACGAAATCGCGCACCTCCACCCGCACCCGCGCGGGCGCGGAGGTCACCGTGACCACGGCGCCGTTCCTCGTGTGGATGAGGGCGTTCGTCACCAGCTCGCTGAGCAGGAGTTCCGCCACCTCCGTCTCCTCCGGCCGTCTTCGGCTCCGCAGGAACTCCCGCAGCGCCCCGCGTATCTCCCCCACGGCCGACAGATCGGCATGGCCGACTCTGCGGTGCAGCCGCATGGGCGGGCTCTCCTGTCGCTTCGCCCTCTCCCCCGTACGCACGCTGAATCGGCCTCCCCGGCTTCCGTTTCATGACGTCATGTCTCGAACACCGTCCCGGGATGCATGCCCCACTGGGCCGCGGTCACGCGTCCCGAGGCATCAACATATGAACGGGTGGCCGCGCCACCCCCGACCGGCGGCCGGCGGGTTACGTTTTCGTACTCACCGTTAACTTCCCAAAAATTCACTCGTGTTGGCGTTGACGGATGGGGATCTACGCGCGTCATCATGGTGGACATGCGAATCCCCCCACGGATCACCACGCTCGGCGGCATCGCCGCCCTCCTGTCCGTCCTCTTCGTCGGCGGCCCCGTCACGGCATCGGCCGCGACGGCTCCCTCGACCGCCGCGGTCGGCAGCATCTGCTACTCGGCGCTGCCGTCCCAGGCCCACGACACGCTCGACCTCATCGAGGCGGGCGGCCCGTTCCCGTACGAGCAGGACGGCACCGTCTTCCAGAACCGGGAAGCCCTGCTGCCCAGTCAGAGCACGGGTTACTACCACGAGTACACCGTCATCACGCCCGGCTCCCCGGACCGCGGCGCCCGCCGGATCGTGACGGGCGAAGAGGCCGAGGAGGACTACTACACCGCGGACCACTACGAGTCCTTCGACCTGGTCGACCACGGCTGCTGAACCGCACCCCCACGGACCGGTCCGCGCCGTAGTCCCCCACCTGCGGCGCGGACCACCGGACCGGCGTCGGGAGAACACGCGCTTGTACGCTCCACGCATGACCGTGACCTATGTGATCGACGGCTCCCGGATCACCGGCCTGGACAGTTTCTGGGATGTGGTCGGGGAGGCGGTGAACGGCCCGGGCGGCCGTTTCGGCCGCAATCTGGACGCCTTCGCGGACTGCCTCGGCGGCGGTTTCGGCACGCCGGAGGACGGGGCCTTCGTCATCGAGTGGCACGACCACGCCCGCTCCGCCCACGCACTGGGCCACGAGGAGACCGCCCGCCGGCTGGTGGGTCTGCTTCCCCGCGTCCATCCCACCAACAAGGCACGAGTCGAGCGTGAGCTGGCCGAGGCCCGGGCGGGCCGGGGCCCGACGCTCTTCGACCAGCTGGTCGCGATCATCAGGGAGCGGACCGGGCCAGGGACCCTACGGCTGATGTGAGCCCGCAGCGGCCACGCCGGTCTCCTCCCGTACGTGGTGCCGGCCGATGGGAAGCATCAGCGGTCTGCCGGAGACCGGGTCCTCGATGATGCGGCTCCGGAGGCCGAACACCGTCTCCACCGTCTCTTCCGTCAGCACCTCGGCGGGGCGACCGGCGGCGTGGATGCGCCCCGCCGCGAGGGCGATGAGGTGATCGGCGTACCTGGCCGCCAGATTGAGGTCGTGCAGAACCATCACGACGGTCGTCCCCCGCGTCCGGTTCAGGTCGGTCAGCAGGTCGAGCACCTCGACCTGATGGCTGGCATCGAGGAACGTGGTGGGCTCGTCGAGCAGCAGCAGATCCGTCTGCTGGGCCAGCGCCATGGCGATCCAGACCCGTTGCCGCTGGCCGCCGGAGAGCTCGTCCACCGCGCGGTCGGCGAGTTCCACGGTCTGCGTGGCCTCCAGGGCGGATGCCACGGCGGCGTCGTCCTTCTCGCTCCAGCGCGTGAACACTCCCTGGTGGGGGTGACGCCCGCGGCCGACCAGGTCCAGCACCGTGATGCCTTCGGGCGCGATCGGTGACTGCGGCAACAGCCCGAGTGTGCGGGCGAGTTCCTTGGCGGGCATCCGGTGCACCTGCCGGCCGTCCAGGAGCACCTGTCCCTCGCGGGGGCCGAGCAGCCTGGACATCGAGCGCAGCAGTGTCGACTTCCCGCAGGCGTTGGCACCGACGATGGCCGTGACCTCTCCGGGCGGCACCGTCAGATCGAGGGACTCGACGACCACGCGGTCGCCGTAGCCGAGCGTCAGCCGCTCGGCGGTGAGGGAGTGGGACGTGGTCATATCGAGCCTCCAGCCCGATGGGTGCGGACAATCAGGTAGACGAGGTACGGCGCGCCGAGCACCCCGGTGACGACGCCGACCGGGTAGCGGGTGTCGAAGGCGAACTGTCCGGCGAAGTCGGCGACGAGGACGAGGAGCGCGCCGACCAGTCCGGCGGGCACCAGGAGTGAGCCCCCCGCACCGACGATCCGGGCGGCGATCGGACCGGACAGGAACGCCACGAAGGCGATGGGGCCGGCGGCGGCCGTGGCGAAGGCGATCAGGCCGACGGCCGCGACGATGACCGTGATCCGGGTGCGTTCGACGCGGACTCCGAGGGCCGAGGCGGTGTCGTCGCCGAGCCGCAGGGCGGAGAGGTTACGGCCCTGCGACAGCAGGACGGGGGTCAGCACGGCGACCGCCGCCAGGGCGGGGACGGTCTGGTCCCAGCCCGCGCCGTTCAGGCTGCCCGTCAGCCAGCGCGTGGCCTCCTGGAGGTCCCACTCGGCCGCGCGGGACAGGACGTAGGAGGTGATGCTGTCGAGCATCGCGGAGATCCCGATGCCGATGAGGATCAGGCGCGTGCCGACGACCCCGTCGCGGAACGCCAGCGTGTACACCAGCAGGGCCACGACGAGTGCGGCGATGATCGCCAGGACCGACACCTGGGTCTCGTCGAGCGACAGGGTCACGATCGCGATGGCCGCGGCGGCGCTCGCCCCCGAGCTGATGCCGATGACGTCGGGGCTGGCGAGCGGGTTGCGCAGCATCGTCTGGAAGGTGACTCCGGCCATGCCGAAGCTGAACCCGGCCGTCACGGCGAGGACCGCGCGCGGCAGTCTCAACCGTCCGACGGTGAACGACGCCCCGGGCACCTGCTCCCCGAGGATCACCCTCATCACGTCGCCGGGCGGGTAGAAGGTCTGGCCGGCCATCAGCGTCACGGCGAAGGCGGCGACCACGAGCACGGCCAGGACCAGCGCGACGAGGCGTCGGCGGGAGGCGTTCCTCACGCGTCCGCGGGTGACCTCGTGAAGGACGGAGGGCCGGGTGACGGCGGGGGCGCTCACAGGGCACGCACTTTCTGACGGCGGACGGTCCAGATGAAGAACGGGGCGCCGATCAGCGCCGTCACGATGCCCACGTCGACCTCGGAGGGCCGCGCCACGATCCGTCCGACGACGTCGGCGGCGGTCAGCAGCACCGCCCCGGTCACCGCGGAGAGCGGCAGCAGCCAGCGGTGGTCGACGCCGGCCATCATCCGGCAGGCGTGCGGGACGACGAGTCCGACGAAGCCGATCGGTCCGGCGGCGGCCGTCGCGGCGCCGCACAGGATGACGGCGCCGGCCGCCGCCGTGGCGCGGGCCACCCAGACGCGTTCGCCCAGTCCGGCGGCGAGTTCGTCGCCCAGCGCCAGCGAGTTCAGGGCCCGGGCGGAGAACAGGCAGATCAGGAAGCCGACCGCCAGGAACGGCAGCACATGTCCGATGCGTTCGAAGGACGCACCACCGACTCCGCCGATCTGCCAGAGCCGGAAGGAGCCCGAGATGTCGTTACGGGGCAGGACGACTGCGGTCACCAGCGAGGCGAACGCCGCTGAGGTGGCGGCGCCCGCCAGGGCGAGCTTGAGGGGTGTGGCGCCGCCACGCCCCAGGGAGCCGACGGTGTAGACGAACACGGCCGAGAGCGCCGCCCCGGCCATGGCGACCCAGACGTACCCGGTCGGCGAGGTGAGCCCGAAGAAGGCGACCCCCGTGACGACGGCCAGCGACGCGCCCATGTTGACGCCGAGGATGCCCGGGTCGGCCAGCGGGTTGCGGGTCACGCCCTGCATGACGCCGCCCGCCAGCCCCAGCGCGGCGCCGATCACCACGGCGAGAACGGTGCGCGGGATCCGCTTGGTGACGGCCGCCTGTTCCAGTGTGGCGTCCGCGCCGCCGAGGGCGCTCCAGACGTCGGACCAGGCGACGGTGCGCGAGCCGACGGCGACCGAGAGCACGGCCACGGCCGCGAGCACCAGCAGGGTGAGCAGCAGCCACAGGATCCGGACACGCGCCGGACGCCGCACCACGGCGGCGTCCGGAGTGTGTCGGGTGTCGAGCGTCGTCACTTGACCTTGTCCGCGGCCTTGGCGAGCTCGGCCACGTAGTCCTCCAGCACCCAGGAGATCGACAGCGGCGTGGGGTTCGCGGCGGTGGCCAGCGGGGCGCTGCCCGGCAGGAGGTAGACCGAACCGCGCTCGACGGCGGGAATCTTCGAGAGCAGCGGGTCCTTCTTCAGGGTCTCCAGCAGCTCACCCTTGTCGTCGCCGTATCCGGTGATGATGTCGACGTCGTCGAACGCGTCGATCTGCTCCGCGCTCTTGGTGAGCGAGAACTTCTTGTTGCCCTCGGAAGCCTCGGCGATGCTGCCGGGGGTGTCCAGACCGAGGTCCTCGAAGAACAGGGTGCGCGTGTCGTGGGTGGTGTAGAAGCCGACCTCGCTGACGTCGTTGGGGTCGACGTGCGTCATGAACATCGCCGACTTCCCCTTCAGCTGCGGGTACTTGGCGACCGTCTTCTTGATGTCGCCCTCGACCTCGCCGATCAGCTTCTCGCCCTCGTCGGCGAGGCCGATCGCCTTGCTGTTCATCTGGATGATCTCGCGCCACGGGGTGGCCCACGCCGCCTCCGGGTACGCCACCACGGGGGCGATGTCGCTCAGCGTCTCGTAGTCCTGCTTCGTCAGCCCGGAGTACGAGGCGAGGATGACGTCCGGCTCGGTGTCGGCCACGGCCTCGAAGTCGATGCCGTCGGTCTCGTCGAACAGGACCGGGGTCTTGGCGTCCAGTTCCTTCAGCTTGTCCTCGACCCAGGGCAGGACGCCGTCGCCGTCGTCGTCACCGAAGTTCGCGGCGGCCATGCCGACGGGTACGACACCGAGTGCCAGCGGCACCTCGTGGTTGGCCCAGTTCACCGTGGCCACCCGCTTGGGCTCGGACGGGATCGTGGTCTTTCCCAGCGCGTGCTCGATCGTCATCGGGAACGCGCCCGAGCCGGCCTTGCCGCTCGTGTCCTTCTCGGACTCGGACTCCCCGCCGCAGGCCGTGAGGCCCACCAGCAGGGCAGCCGCGACGGCGACTACGCGAAGGGGGTGTGGACGCATGGATCCGTACTCCAGTTTCGGGAAGGGCGGTGCTGCCTCGCACGACCGCGTGGGCGGTGCACCGGAAGCGCTCAAGACTTAGGTAAGGCTTGGCTTTCCTTTGACCTTATGAAACACACAGGGTTGTCGCAATCAACCGTTTCAGACATCGCTTGTAGCGATCGGGACATCAAAGAGGTGCGGCACCGCCGGCCGGCGCCGCGCAGCCCACGCTCAGCGGGCCCGGAACGCCCCCGGCGTCAGCCCCGTCGTGCGGCGGAAGGCCGCGCCGAAGGCGCTCGCCGAGCGGTAGCCGACCTCCTCCGCGACGGCCTCCACCTCCCAGCCGCGGGTGAGGAGTCCGACGGCGTGCTGCGCCCGGACCCCCGCGACCCAGCGCGCGAAACTGGTGCCGGTCTCGGCGTTGAAGGCACGGGTGAGCGTGCGGGCACTCACGCCCAGCTCGGCGGCCCACCGGGACAGCGTCCGCCGGTCGCCGGGGTTCTCACGCACCGCGTCGGCGATCGGGCGCAGCAGCGGAGACGTCGGGACCTGGACCAGCAGCTCGCGGGGGGACGGGGTGAGCACGTCCAGCACCATGGCCTCCGTCGCGGCCCGGGAGCCGGGGTCGAGGCCGGCGTCGCCGAGCCGTTCCAGCAGCAGGCGGAGCAGCGGGGTGATCTCGACGGCGACGGGGACGTCCGGGAGCGAGGGTGTCGTGGCACGGCCGAAGAAGGTCGCACGGAACCAGGTCCCGGCGACCGCGGAGCCGGAGTGCAGGGTGCCCGCCGGCATCCACAGGCCCAGCGTCGGGGTGATCGTCCAGGCCCGGGCACCCACCACGGCCATGGAGGAGCCGCGCTCGTTCCAGAGGAGTTCGTCCCAGGGATGGACGTGGGCGTTCCAGCTGGTGTCGTGCGCGACCGTCTCCTCGTAGCCGTGTATGACGAACGGCGCCCGCACCGTCTCCGGGTCCTGCGCCGGCACGGTGCGGGTCTGTCTGGTCACGGTGTGGCCCCCGGTCCGCCGGTGGGCGGCGCCGGGCCGTCACCGGCGGAAGGGGTCAGTCGCATGCCCTCACATTACCGAGCCCGCCGGGGCGCGACCGCACCCCGGCCACCCGCTCAGGGCCGCGGGACGTTACGGAGGTTGGAACGGGCCATCTGGAGCATCCTGCCGACCCCGCCGTCCAGGACGATCTTGCTGGCGGAGAGCGCGAAGCCGGTGACCATGTCGGCACTGATCTTCGGCGGGATGGAGAGGGCGTTCGGGTCGGTGACCACGTCGACGAGCGCCGGGCCCTTGTGCCGGAAGGCCGCCTTGAGCGCGCTCTCCAGCTGCTTGGGCTTCTCGACCCGCACCCCGTAGGCCCCGGCGGCCCGCGCGACCTCCGCGAAGTCGGGGTTCTTGTTGGTCGTGCCGAACGAGGGCAGCCCCCCGACCAGCATCTCCAGCTCGACCATGCCCAGCGAGGAGTTGTTGAAGAGGACGACCTTCACCGGCAGGTCGTACTGGACGAGCGTGAGGAAGTCGCCCATCAGCATGGTGAATCCACCGTCGCCGGACATCGACACGACCTGCCGGTTCCGGTCGGTGAACTGCGCTCCGATCGCCTGGGGCAGGGCGTTGGCCATCGAGCCGTGGCTGAACGAACCGATCACCCTGCGCTTGCCGTTGGGCGTGAGATAGCGGGCGGCCCACACGTTGCACATGCCGGTGTCGACGGTGAACACGGCGTCGTCGTCAGCGAGTTCGTCGAGGACCGAAGCGACGTACTCGGGGTGGATCGGGATGTGCTTGTCGACCTTGCGGGTGTACGCCTTGACCACGCCCTCGAGCGCGTCGGCGTGCTTCTTCAGCATCCGGTCGAGGAACTTGCGGTCGGTCTTGACCTTCACGCGCGGGGTCAGGGCGCGCAGTGTCTCGCGCACATCGCCCCAGACGGCCAGGTCGAGCTTGGACCGCCGGCCCAGGTGCTCCGGGCGCACATCGACCTGGACGATCTTCACGTCGTCCGGGAGGAACGCGTTGTACGGGAAGTCGGTGCCCAGCAGGATCAGCAGATCGCACTCGTTCGTGGCCTCGTAGGCGGCCCCGTAGCCGAGCAGCCCGCTCATGCCCACGTCGTACGGGTTGTCGTACTGGATCCACTCCTTGCCGCGCAGCGCGTGGCCGACCGGGGACTTCACCCGCTCGGCGAACTCCATGACCTCGGCGTGCGCGCCCGCCGTTCCGCTTCCGCAGAACAGCGTCACCCGTCCGGCCTTGTCGATCATCGCGCACAGCTTGTCGATCTCCTCGTCACCGGGTTTCACGGAGGGCCGGGAGGTGACCAGGGCGTGCTCGATCGACTTCTCCGGGGCCGGCTGCGAGGCGATGTCACCCGGCATCGACACGACGCTGACGCCGCCGCGGCCGATCGCGTGCTGAATCGCGGTCTGGAGGAGCCTCGGCATCTGCTGCGGGTTGGAGATCATCTCGTTGTAGTGGCTGCACTCCTGGAAGAGCAGCTCCGGGTGCGTCGCCTGGAAGTAGCCGAGGCCGATCTCGCTCGACGGGATGTGCGAGGCGAGGGCGAGCACCGGGGCCATGGAGCGGTGGGCGTCGTACAGGCCGTTGATGAGGTGGAGGTTGCCCGGCCCGCAGGACCCGGCGCAGGCCGCGAGGGTGCCGGTGATCTGGGCCTCGGCTCCGGCCGCGAACGCGGCGGTCTCCTCGTGCCTGACCTGGACCCACTCGATGGCGGCGTTACGCCGGACGGCGTCGACCACGGGGTTGAGGCTGTCGCCGACGACGCCGTACAGCCGCTTGACCCCCGCCCGCACGAGGATGTCGACGAACTGTTCCGACACGTTCTGCTTGGCCATGGGTGCGCACCCTCTCTGCCTCCGGCTGTCCGTCCCTCCATCAACCCATGGCGTGCCGGGTTACGCCTCCCAGACCGCCGCGCTCGTACGGTCGTCGGCGTACCCCTTGACCCTCAGCTGGGTGTCGGCCAGGTAGGCGGGCAGTCCGGGAGGGCCGTCGGCGGCCCAGCGCCGCGCGAGCTCCTCGGCGAGCGCCGGCTCCCCGCGCATGGGTTCGGCCAGGCCGTTTCCGCAGAGCAGCAGCGTGTCCCCCGGCCGTGCCACGGAGGCACGGAAGCGGAAGCGTTCCGCAGGCGGTGGCGGCGGGCTCCCGGCGTACGGGGGCCGGGCCGTGGTGATCTGCAGATCCATCGTCAGCCGGTCCCCGCCCGGACTCTCCTCGCTCGCCTCCGGGCCGGTCGCGGGGAGTACGGGGTCGAGGTCCTGCCAGACCCCGTCGCGCAGGCGGAAGAGCCCGCCCGGGCCGATGCCGAAGAAGACCCGGGTACGGCAGTCCGGGTCGGCGGACAGCAGCAGGCAGCGCAGGTCGGCGCTGTACGCGGACGGTTCGAGCCCCAGCTCGGCGGCCCGGCCGCGCAGCTTGCCGTAGGTGCGGTCGGTGAGGCGTTGCAGCCCCGACTTGAGGTCGCCCCTGCGTCCTGCCCTTATGTCGTCGGAGAGCCGGGCGTGACTGCGGGCGACGGATCCGCCGATCCAGCGACACGCGTCGGCGGCGGCGAGGCGGGTCCGTTCCGCGCCCCGGGCGCCGCCGGCCACCGCGACCAGGACCAGGGCGCTGTCCCCGGCGCCGAAGCGCGCGGTGAGGAGGGCGTCGCGGCGGGGCTCGCCCCGGAAACGCGCCGAGTCGCCGCGCACGGACGCGGCCCGCAGGGTGTACGTCCCGTGGTCGGCGCCGTCCAGGACCGTGTCGGGGACGAGACCGTCGATGTCGTCGGGACCGGAGGCGGGCAGCGCGGCCGGCTCGGCGTCGTAGGTGGGGGGCCGGTTTCCGATGTGGCCGACGACAGGACGTACGGGTGGGGCCGCGGGCGGCTCCGGCACGGCGGGCGGACCGGCGGCCGGAGCCCGTACGGCGAAGGTGCGCGGCCCGGGGGGCCCGGTGGGCGCCTCCCAGGGAGCGCGCCCGACCGCGACGGTGCGTGTGGGCGGGGGTTCCGGCGCGGGAGGCGGAGGCGGCTCCGGCGCGGGCGGGGGTGCCGGGGGCTCCGGCGCGAGCTCCGCTTCCGGCCGGCGCGGATCGGGCAGCGGCACCGTCGTGACCGGGTGGTCCACCTCCGCCACCTGGTCCGTCCCCGGCCCGCCCACGGCGTCCGCCGCGGAGTCGAAGCGGTCGTCGAGACTGTCGGCCGCACCGCTCGGCCCGGTGTCCGGCGCGGTCTCGTCGTACAGCGCCCGCCACCAGTCGTCCTCATGGGCGGCGGGCTTCTCCCCCTGCTGGCTCATGACCGTATTGTCGACCGCTCGGGGCGTACGAAACCGGGTCATCCGGAAAAGTGGCCCGGAAGTGGTTGCGAGGTTGGCCCGCCAGGCGTCCCCACCCCCCACGGGAAGGTCGCCCGGCGGGCCGGTCTGTGTTCTCAGCCCGCCGCCCGTGGCACGGTCGTCGCCGCGGTGGCGCCAGATTGTCAGAGTGGCGGGTGCTACGGGGCATGATGGGCCCGGCGGGTTTACGCCGTGGCTGTTTCCCGCCACCGCGCACTCCGTCCGACGGGCGCGGGAACGCGCGAGCACGAAGCCGGGGAGGGCCGAGGATGCTGTCAGCGATAGGTCTCGACGAGAGACAGGAAGCGGCCTACCGGGCACTGGTCACGGCCGGCGCCGCGGAGCTCTCAGGCCTCGCGCGCCGGCTCGCGCTGCCGGAGGCGGACACCGAGCGTGCGCTGCGCCGGCTGGAGCAGCAGGGGCTCGTCGCCCAGTCGTCGTCACGGGCCGACCGCTGGGTCGCCGCGCCGCCAGGAGTCGCCCTGGGCGCGCTGCTGACCCAGCAGCGCCACGAGCTCGAACAGGCGGAGCTGGCGTCCGCGCTGCTCGCCGAGGAGTACCGGGCGGAGGCCGCCGAGCCCGCGGTGCACGACCTGGTGGAGGTGGTGACGGGCGCGAGCGCGGTGGCCCACCGCTTCCACCAGCTGCAGCTGGGCGCCACGTCCGAGGTCTGCGCGCTGGTCACGGGGAAACCGATCGCGGTCACCGGGATGGAGAACGAGTCCGAGGAGCGGGCGGCGATGCGCGGCGTGTCCTACCGCGTGGTCGTCGAGCGCGACGTGCTCTCGCTGCCGTCCGGGATCGTCGAGCTTTCGGCGGCGCTCGGCCGGGACGAGCAGTGCCGGGTGGTCGACCGGGTACCGACCAAGCTGGTGGTCGCCGACGCCGCGCTGGCCATGGTGCCGCTGACCGGCCGGGGGGCCGAGCCCGCCGCCCTGGTGATCCACGCCAGCGGGCTGCTGGAGTCCCTGATGGGCCTCTTCGAGGCGGTGTGGCGGGACGCGATGCCGTTGCGGCTCGGCGGGAACGGGATCAGCGAGGAGAACGGGCCCGGCGCCGATCCGACCGATCTGGAGATCCTCTCGCTGCTGCTGGCGGGTCTGACGGACGCGAGCGTGGCGAAGCAGCTGGACCTGGGGCTGCGGACGGTGCAGCGGCGGGTGAAGGGGCTCATGGAGCTCACCGGGGTCACCACCCGGCTGCAGCTCGGCTGGCACGCGTACGAACGTGGCTGGGTGGCCCGCGCCCCGCGCTGACCGCGGCTTCGTGCGCTCGTGGGGGTGGCGCTGACGGGCGGGACCCGGCGTACTCCGGCACGCTGGTCGAATGAGTGTGTGGCAGCTCGTTGCCGTCGGGGCGGTGATGCTGCTCGGCCTGGTCGGCGTCCTGGTGCCGGGCGTGCCCGGGCAGGCGATCGTCTGGGCCGCGGTGCTCTGGTGGGCGCTGACGGACCCGACCCCGGTCGCCTGGGGTGTACTGATCGGCGCGACCTGCCTCCTGCTGCTGAACCAGGCGCTGAAGGCACTGCTGCCCTCGCGGCGCCCCCGCGAGTCGGGGGCGCCGCGCAGGACGCTGATGGCCGGCGGCCTCGCGGCGATCGCCGGCTTCTTCGTCATCCCGGTGGTGGGCGGGATCCTGGGATACGTGGGAGCGGTCTACGGTGCCGAACGCCTGCGGCTCGGCAGCCGGGCGGCCGGCTGGACGTCGCTCCGGTCGGTGATGAGGGCGACGGGGTATTCGGTGCTGCTGGAGCTGCTCTGCTGTCTCCTCGCGGTGGGGGCGTGGCTGGGCGCCGTCATCTGGGGCTGACGGCGGGAGGGGGCCGGAACCCCGACGCCGGCCCCGGCTCCCTCCGCCGCGCTCGTCAGCTCGTCCTGCCGCGCTTCATCGCCATGGCGGCCCGGCCCTCCGCTCCCCTGCGCTTCCACTCGCGCAGGGTCTCGGTGCGCAGCCGGGCGTCCGTCTTCGCCGCGATGCGGTGGTTCTCCCGGAGCAGCTTGCGGTAGCTGTCGAGGCGCCGTTCGGGCAGCGACCCGTCCTCGACGGCGCCGAGCACGGCACAGCCGGGCTCGGCCTCGTGGGCGCAGTCATGGAAACGGCACTGCCGGGCCAGGTCCTCGATCTCCGAGAAGACCTGGCCGACGCCGGCTTCCGCGTCCCAGAGGCCGACCCCCCGCAGCCCGGGGGTGTCGATCAGGACGCCGCCTCCCGGCAGCACGAGGAGGTTGCGCGTGGTGGTGGTGTGACGGCCCTTGCCGTCCACGTCCCGCGCCGCCCGCACATCCATCACGTCCTCGCCGAGCAGCGTGTTGGCGAGGGTCGACTTGCCGGCGCCGGAGGTCCCGAGCAGCACGCTCGTACCGCCGCCGACGATCGCGCCGAAGACGTCCACCCCCTCCCCCGTTGCGGAACTGACGGGGAGCACCTGCACACCGGGGGCGATGCGCTCGATGTCCTCGACGAGGTGGGACAGGGTCGTGGTGTCGGGGACGAGGTCGGCCTTGGTGAGCAGCACGAGCGGGTGCGCCTCGTACGTCCCGTGACCCGCGGGGCGGCCCGTGTCGCCGAGCAGAGCCGCGCCGGCGGTGCTGGACATGGCCAGCGCCAGGAACCGCTCCAGCCGTCCGAGGTCGAGCTCGACGGCGAGCGAGACACAGATGACGATGTGATCGATGTTGGTGGCGAGCACCTGGCCCTCGGAGCGCTGCGACGACGTCGAACGTACGAAGGCGGTACGGCGGGGCAGGAGCGTACGGACGAACTGCGGGTCACCGTCGGCGTCGACGGCCACCCAGTCCCCGGTGCAGACGATCCGCATCGGGTCGCGGGGCACCACGAAGGCGGTGTCCGCCCTGAGAGTGCCGTTCGGAGTGACCACGTCGCACCGACCGCGGTCGACCCGCACCACGCGTCCCGGCAGGAGTCCCTGCTCGGCGTACGGGGCGAAGGTTTCGGACCATGCGTCGTCCCAGCCGTACGGGGTCAGCGGGTGCGGCGGGGTGGAGGTTCGGGAGATGGAGAGAGACAAGGGAAACCCTTCACAAGGGCGGCCCCGGCACCGCGCGTTCAGGCGCGGAGGAAAGGTGAAGGTCAGCCGGCGGCCACGGGGGTGGGAACGATGCGCTTCGGGTCGTGGGCAGTGCCCACCGCAACGACAGTCATCAATGTCCTCACCTCCTGGCTCCTTGAACTGCGCACACCCTAGCCCGGGGGCTCCCCGGCCGGTCAACGGGTTTTCCGGACTGCCCCTCGCAGCGCACCGGATTGGACCGGGTTGGCAGAGATATTCCCCGATCAGGTGATACGCGTGCACAAGGACCGGTCTCGGGCCGTTAGTGTGCCGGACATGACCTCAGCCAAAGCCGCCACCGCCCCTTTCTCCCCAGCCCAGTTGGGCACCCAGATCCTGATCGGCTGGAGCGGCTCGAATCCCGGGACAGGGCGTGAGACCGCCTTCCTGCTCACCTACACCCTCGGCGACGCTCCGGGCGGACCGGAGGCCGGCGAGCGGGCCATGCGCACCGCGCTGGAGCGCAGTGGCCTGCGGGTGGGGGGTGAGACCCTGGACGCCTCGGATCTGCCGAGCCTTCCGGTGAAGCTGCTCGTCCAGGCCGGTCAGGCCGTCCTGACGCTGCCTCACTTCACGGCGCAGTACACGGTCCCGCCGGAGTGGCTGGCCGTGGCACGGTCGGAGGGCACGGTGCACGGGATGTTCGCCACGCGCCCCTGGCCCGCGGCCGTCCCCGGACAGCCGGTCGGTGAGGCTCTGCTGCGGTCCTTCGTGGGCGACCCCGAGGTCATCAGCACCTCCGCCCACTGCCTCATGCCGGTACGCAGCCTGGGCTGAAGCGCTCCCTGGCCCGCACGGACGGTGCCCACCACCCCCCGTGGAGTGGTGGGCACCGCCGTGTGCGCCACGCAGCCGAATGCGGGCGGCCCTCAGGCGATACGCCGGGAGCCGCCCGCATTCGATGGTGTCAGTTGTTGCCGACGCCGTTGCCGGAGAGAACCGGGATGTCCGACAGGATGTGCGACAGCGGCTCGTCACCCTTGGCCTGGGTGGAGTTGTCGGTGCACTGCTGGTTCTGCGGGTTCGACAGGACGTTGACGTCCTGGACCGTGATCGGGACGAGCCCGATGAGCGAACCGACGTTGGCCTTGGCCGGCAGGCCGACGCAGAGCTTGTTCAGCGAGCCCTGGACGAGGCTGAGCTGCGGGCTCATGTCGCCTTCGGTCTCGCTGTTGCCGAACTCGGACTCGGCACCGTTGCCGTTGACCGTGGTGGTGCCGCGGTCGTCGCCGATCGCCATGGCCGAGGGGGCCGCGGCCGCGGAAAGACCGATCAGGGACACGGCCACAGCGGCGGCGGCGGTCATCTTCTTCATTGCGCTTCACCTTTCGGAGCGTCCCGTTGTGGAACGTACTGTTAACCGAATTCGGAGGGTTTGGTTCCGCTACACCACTCGAACGAGTTGGATCACGCTTCCAGGTCGACGCGACCCCTACCCGCGACCCTCTTCCGCGCGCGCCGCGGGGACGAAGGCGCCCCTCCGGCCTCGCGCCGAGCCGCGGGTCCCCTGCGGGCCGGGCGACGCGTCCACCGGGCCCGGTCCGGCGTCGCGCCGTGCCGCTGCCTGCCATTCGGCGAGCAGCCGGTCGTAGATGGGCGTGCGGCTTTCGGGCGACCGGTCGGGTCCGGGGGCGTGATGACTGTCGTACGGGTCCATGAGGCGCATCTACCCGGCCGCGCCGGTGGCGTGGGCCGCGGATGAGGCATCCGGCCCCATTCCCGCACTATCGGGCTACCCGGCATGCGGACCGGCGGACGGACGGCCGGGCGCGCGGACAGACGTGTGGGGCCGCTCCGTCCCCGGCGGCCGGCCGAGGTCGGCCGCTGCACGGACGGAACAGCCCCACACGTCTTCACGAACTACGACGAGGCGGGAAACGGTGCACCCTGACCGGAATGGCGCAGGGGGAGCCGGAGTCGCGCGGTGTCAGTTGTTGCCCGCGCCGTTGCCCGAGAGCAGCGGGATGTCGTTGAGGATGTGCGACAGCGCCTCGTCACCCTTGGCCTGGGTGGAGTTCTCGGTGCACTGCTGGTTCTGCGGGGAGGACAGGACGTTGATGTCCTGGACCGAGATCGGGACGAGCCCGAGGAGCGAGCCGATGTTGGCCTTCGCGGGCAGCGCGATGCAGGGCTTGTTGAACGAACCCTGGATCAGGCCGATCTGCGGGCTCATGTCGCCGTGCGTGCTGCTGTTGCCGTAGTACTGGTCGGCGCCGTTGCCGTTGACCGACGTCGTGCCGTTGTCGTTGCCGATCGCCATGGCCGAGGGGGCCGCGGCGGCGGAAACGCCGGCGACGGAGGCGGCGACTGCCGCCGACGCCAGAATCTTCTTCATCATGAAACTGTGCCCTTCTGGTATTTCTGTTGCCCGCCTGTCCGGAGCATTCTGTTCAACTCCGCCCGGTGCCGATGGTTGCGCCATTTCACCCGAACGATTTCCTCGGCCGGACGCCGCGTAATGCGCGGTTATCCGGTCACAGGTGCAGCGCGGAGTGAAGGGGCGGGCCAGGCGTCGCGCGGTGGTTCAGCCGCCCAGCGGCAGCCCGCCCATGAGCGGCCCCGCAGCTTCGGCCACACCGGTCACCGCGTCGGCCGACCTGCTGATCGTGCCGTCCTCGTGAACCGCTCCGGCGGTCTGTCCGACCGCGTCCACCACGGGGTTCACCACCTGGTCGGGGATCTGCGGCGCGGTCGACGTCAGCTCGTTCACACCGGTGGTGAGGCTCATCCTCGGCGCCGTGGGGGTGGGGGCCGCGAAGGCGGGAGCGGCCGCTCCGAGAGCGGCCACGGAACCTGCGACAACGGCTACGGTCTTCGCGTACTTCACGTTCTCAATTCCCTTCTGCGGGCGGCGTCCGCCGCCTCTGCCCGGGACAACGACCAAGCCGCGTGCGGGGAAACTGCGCGCACCGGGATTTCCTCGCGGGGGCCTGGAACGGGACAGCGAGAAGGCCCCGGGGCGGTGTAGGCGCTCCGGGGCCCTCTCATGATGAGCCGTCGGCTCGAACGACAGAAGATCAGTCGTTGACGCAGGTGTTGCCGAAGGCGGGGTTGAGCAGACCGATCACGTTGATCGTGTTGCCGCAGACGTTCACCGGAACGTGGATCGGAACCTGCACGACGTTGCCGGACAGGACGCCCGGGGAACCGACCGCGGCGGCACCGGCACCGGCGTCAGCCATGGCCGGGGCAGCGGCGCCGAGCGCCATGAGGGTTCCGGCGGCGACGGCGGCAACCTTGGTGTACTTCACTTTGATCCCTTTCTGCAGCGGAGTCCTGGGCGGACACGTCTTTCGTGCCGCACGAGCGATTACCTGAATGCGCTCGTGACTCCGGAGCTGTAATCCGTAACGATTGGCGGGCGGCACCGAAACGCTATGGGAGCCGTTTCTCGAAAAACCGCCCGAATGCTGCAGGCCCGGGCCGCGCGATGGAGGAGTGTCGGCGGCCCGGGCCGGTCGTTGAGGCCCGGTCAGCTGTTGCCGGCACCGTTCCCGGAGAGAACCGGGATGTCCGACAGGATGTGCGACAGCGGCTCGTCACCCTTGGCCTGGGTGGAATTGTCCGTGCACTGCTGGTTCTGCGGGTTGGACAGGACGTTGACGTCCTGGACCGTGATCGGGACGAGCCCGATGAGCGAACCGACGTTGGCCTTGACCGGGAGCGCGACGCAGGGCTTGTTCAGCGAACCCTGGACCAGGCTGAGCTGCGGGCTCTGGTCACCCTTGGTCTCGCTGTTGCCGAACTCGGACTCGGCACCGTTGCCGTTGATCGACGTCGTACCGGTGTCGTCACCGATCGCCATGGCGCTGGTCGCCGAGAGACCGAGGATGGAGGCGGCGACGGCGCCCGTAGCCAGAACCTTCTTGATCACGATGAACCCTTCTCGTACCGAGTGCCCCGCAGCGGAGCACCCTGATCAACTGGCCGCCGGGCGTTTGGTTCCCCCCGTTCACCCGAATGCCAGAACTCCGCCTCCGGACGAACACACGTACGTGACCCTTTCGGGTGGTTACATAATTTCCACCGATCTCCAAGTTTCCCCCGCATCCTCCGCGTCGTTATGGATGCGTCCGCGTCGTTGGAATGACCGCCATCAGGGTCACCGCCCACGCGAATTTCCCGGAGAAGGGCATGTAATGCGACAGGTTCTGAATAAAAGCATGATCGTCATGGCGGCGGCGTCGGGCATCCTGACCGCCGCGGGCGGTTACGCCCACGCCGACGCCTCGGCCGACGGTGTTGCCGCCAACTCCCCCGGTGTCGGTTCGGGTAACGCCGTGCAGGTTCCGGTGCACGTTCCGGTCAACCTCTGCGGCAACACCGTGGACGTGATCGCCCTGCTCAACCCGGCCTTCGGCAACACCTGTGCGAATGTCAGCTCGGGCGACGCACACGAGGAGGAGCACGGCGACGCCTACGGTGACGAGCACGGCAGCTCCCAGGGCGGCGGGCAGGGCCACCAGGGCTCCGGCGCGAGCGCCGAGGGCCAGGCCGTCGGCTCCCCCGGTGTGCTGTCCGGCAACCTGGCCCAGGTCCCGCTGGACGTCCCGGTGAACGCCTGTGGCAACACCGTCGACGTGGTCGGCCTGCTGAACCCGGCCGGCGGCAACACCTGCGTCAACGACAGTGGTTACGAGCACCCGCCGGTCGACCCGCCGGTGGTGGAGCCGCCGACCGTCGAGCCCCCGACCACCGAGCCGCCCACCTCGAAGCCGCCGGTCCAGCCCCCGGCCGAGGAGCCGCCGGCCGGTAACCCGGGTCCGAACACGCCTGACACGCAGCTGGCCCAGACCGGTGCGGGCGACATCGGCATGGCCGCCGGTGCGAGCGCCGCACTGCTGCTGGGCGGCGCGGTGCTCCTGCGCCGCACCCGCGGTTCGCGTAACTAGTCCGGAACGAGCGGAGGGGCCGCCCGGCAGCAGAGATGCTGCCGGGCGGCCCCTCCGCTCGTTCCCGCGCGAAACGCGGTGTCAGACGCGGGACAGACCCGCCCCGTCCAGGAGCGCGGCGATCGCCCTCGTCTCGCCGGCGTCCAGGCGGCGCATCGGCGGGCTCATCACGTTGGTCGCGATGACACCGCGCAGCATCAGGGCCGTCTTGAAGGCCCCCAGCCCGGCGGCCGTCGCGGACGCGGTGCCGGGCGCGGCGGCCCCGACGATGTCGAACAGCGCGACCAGCCGGTCCTGTTCGGCCCTGGCGGCGGCCCAGTCCCCCTTCACCGCGGCCTGGTGCAGACGGACGTAGCCGTGCGGGTCCACGTTGCCCAGGCCGGGCACGGAACCGTGCGCGCCGCTCAGCATCATCGCGTCGACCACGAGCTCATGCCCCGTGAGGACCGAGAAGCCCGGGAGCTCCCGTGCTCCGATGACCAGCCGGCGGAAGGACCCGTCGTCCCCACTGGAGTCCTTCACGCCGGCGAGCACCCCGTCCGCGGCGAGCGGCAGCAGCAGCTCGGGGTCCAGTTTGCTGTGCACGCAGACCGGCACGTCGTACGCCAGGAGCGGGAGGTCGACGGCTGCCGCGATGTGGCGGAAGTGACGGTCGGTCTCGGTGGCATGGGTGCGTGTGTAGAAGGGCGCGGTGGCCACGACCGCGTCGGCGCCGAGGCCGGCCGCGGCGCGGGCCCGCTCGATCGCCCGGTTGGTGGTGGTCTCGATGGCGCCGACGAGCACCGGCACCTGTCCACCGGCGGCCGACGTGATCACCTTGATGACCTCGTCCTGCTCCGCGGGCGTCAGGTAGGCGGTCTCGCCGGAGCTGCCGAGGGCGAAGAGTCCGCCGGCTCCGCCTTCGAGGAGGTGGCCGACGACCCGTTCCAGGGATGCCCGGTCCAGTTCGCCGTCCTCGGTGAGCGGCGTGACGACGGGCGGGATCACTCCGGAGTACGGGGTGGTGAGGGCGGTCATGCGGTGCTCCTTGCGGGCGGTACGGGGGCCAGGTCCTCGAGGGGGACGGGGGTCCGGGGGTGGACGCAGTGCCAGCGGTGTTCGCCGGGCCCGGAGGCCACGGCCGGGAAGGCCGTGGAGCACTCCGCGTCCGCGTGCCGGCAGCGGGTGCTGAACGGGCAGCCGGGCGGCGGGTTGGTCGCGGAGGGCACCGGGCCGGTGAGCACGATGCGCTCCGTCGCCTCCAGCAGGCTGGGGGTCGCGGAGAGCAGCGCCTCGGTGTACGGGTGCCTGGGGGCGCCCGCCACGTCGGCGGCGCGGCCCTCCTCGACGATCCGGCCGAGATAGAGGACGGCGATGCGGTCGGCGAGGTAACGCACGGTCTGGATGTCGTGCGAGATGAACACCATGCCGAGGCCCAGGCGTTCGCGCAGGTCGACGAGGAGGTTGAGCACCTGGGCGCGTACGGAGACGTCGAGGGCGGAGGTCGGTTCGTCGGCGACGATCAACTCCGGTTCGAGGGCGAGTGCGCGGGCGATGGCGACGCGCTGGCGCTGGCCTCCGGAGAGCTGCCCCGGCAGCGCGGCGAGGGTGTGGCCGGGCAGTCCGACCAGGTCGAGCAGCTCCTCCACGCGGGCCTCGCGCTCCTCGCGGGTGCCGCGCCTGTGCACGTCCAGCGGGTCGCGCAGGATCTGGCGGACGGTGAGGCGGGGGTTGAGCGCGGTGGAGGGGTCCTGGAAGACGACGCCGACGGCCGAGCCGAAGTCGTTGCGCCGCTCGGCGCCGGTCATCCCCCACAGGTCACGCCCGTGGAAGAGGACCCTTCCCTCGGTGGGCTTCTGCAGCCCGGTGAGCACCCGGGCCAGGGTGGACTTGCCGCAGCCCGACTCGCCGACCAGCCCGACGATCTCTCCGCGCCTGACCTCCAGTGAGGCGTCGGTGAGGGCGTGGACCGCGTCGCGGCTGAGGAGGCCTCCGCTGCGTGCCTTGTGGCGTACGTGTACCCCGTCGAGCCTGATCACAGGGCGCTCCCTTCCAGCTTCTTCACGGCGTCGGCCTCGGACGGGTGGTGGCAGGCGAAGCCGTGGTCCTTCTTGGTGCCGCGTCCGGTGAGTACGGGTGGCGTGCTGCGGCAGAGGTCGGTCGCGGCACCGCAGCGCCCGGCGAAGCGGCATCCCTCGCCGAAGCCCTGGGGAGCGGGCACGACACCGCGGATCTGGTGGAGTCGGTCGGCTCCGGCTTCCAGGGACACGACGGAGCCGAGGAGGCCGCGGCTGTAGTGGTGGGCGGGGTCGGTGAGGACGGACCTGGTGTCACCGGCCTCGGCGAGCCGGCCCGCGTACATCACGGCGACCCGGTGCGAGAGGTCCCCGACCAGGGCGAGGTCGTGGGAGACGAGCACCATGGCGAAGCCGAGCTCGTCGCGGAGCTGGATGAGGAGTTCGACGACCTGGGCCTGGACGGTGACGTCGAGGGCGGTGGTCGGCTCGTCCGCGATCAGGAGGCGGGGGCGGCGGGAGAGGGCCATGGCGATGAGGACGCGCTGGCGCTGCCCGCCGGAGAGCTCGTGCGGGTAGCTGCGCAGGGTGCGTTCCGGCGAGAGGCCTACGAGTTCGAGGAGTTCGGCGGGGGTCTTCGTGCCGCCGCGTGAGGTCAGCTGCCGCAGCTGGGTGCCGACGAGCACGGAGGGGTTGAGGGAGGAGAGCGCGTCCTGGTAGACCATCGCGATCTCGGGGCCCATCAGGGCGCGGCGTTCCCTGGGCGGGAGTTTCAGCAGGTCATGGCCGCGGTAGAGGATCTCGCCGCTGACCACCGCGTTGCGGGCGAGGAGGCCCATGACGGCGAGGCTGGTGATGGACTTGCCGCAGCCGGACTCGCCGACCAGGCCGAGGGTCTCTCCGTCGTGGACGGTGAAGTTCAGCCTGTCGACGACCGGGACGTCGCCGTAGCGGTCGGGGAAGCGGATCGCCAGGTCGCGTACGACGAGGAGGTCGTCGGCATCCTCGCGTACGGGGGCGATGGTGGGCTCGGTGGAGTTGATGTGGCCGGCGAGCTCGGCGAGGGCGGCGTCGACGTCGACGGCGGAGGCGGCCTCGACCGGGTCCGGTGCCGTGGTGGCGGCCGGCCCGGCGGCGGGGCGGGCGCTCCTGGGCGCGGCGGAGGCGTCGGTGAGACCTTCGGAGAGGATGTTGAGCGCGAGGACGGTGACGAGGAGGGCGAGGCCGGGGAAGAAGGTGGCCCACCATCCGCCGGCGAGGAGGATCTGCCGGCCGTAGGCGAGGACACTGCCCCAGCTCGGGTCGGGGTCCTGCACGCCCGCTCCGATGAAGGAGAGGCTGGCCTCGAAGATGATGGCCTCGGCGACCATGACGGTCGCGAACACCATGACCGGGGCCATGCAGTTGACGGCCACGTGGCGGAGCACGATGTAGCCGCGCCGTGCGCCGATGACCTTCTCGGCCGCCACGTAGTCCTCGCCGTACTGCGAGAGCACGTTGGCGCGTACGACGCGGGCGAGCGAGGGGCTGTAGACGAAGGCGATCGTGAAGATGATCACCGGGATGCCGGTCCCGAAGACGGCGACGAGGACGGCCGCGAGCGCGATCGGCGGAAACGACATGACGACGTCGAGGGTGCGCATGATCGACTCGTCACCGAGCTTGCGCGAGGTGGCGGCGAGCGAGCCGAGCACGGCTCCGACGACCAGGGCGAGGGCGGTCGCGCCGAGGCCGATGACCAGCGAGTAGCGCGAGCCGTGCACCACGCGGGCGAAGACGTCGCGTCCCGCGCGGTCGGTGCCGAACCAGTGGTCCGCGCTCGGTGCCTGCACGGGGGTTCCCGTGGTCAGCGGGTCCTGGGTGAGCAGGGGGGCGAGTACGGCGCCGAGGACGACGACGATCAGCACGCCGAGGGCGACGCGGGAGGTGACCGGGAGGGCGCGGAACGCGATGCCCGGTCGGGAGAGCTTCTTGGCCAGACGGCCCGTGGCGAACATGTCACACCGTCCTGATGCGCGGGTTGACCAGCAGGTAGAGCAGGTCGACGATGACGTTGACCACCAGGAAGGCGATGGCGATGGTCAGTACGGTGCCCTGGACCAGGGCGACATCGCCTCCGGTGACACCTTCGAGGATGAGTTTGCCCATGCCGGGCAGGTCGAAGATCGCCTCGATGACGACGGCTCCGCTGAGCAGGTAGCCGACCTTGACGCCGAGCACGGTGAGCGGGGTGACGAGCGCGTTGCGCAGCACGGAGCGGATCACCAGGGGGACCGGCAGGCCGTTGCCCTGGGCGGTACGGACGTAGTCGCGGTCGAGTTCGGCGACCATCGAGGTGCGCACGAGGCGGGCAAGAGACGCCGCGACGGGTACGGCGAGCGAGACGGCGGGAAGGAACATGGTGGTGAGCCACCCGCTGAACGAGTCGGCGGGGTTGGTGTATCCGCCGGTCGGGAAGAGGGAGGTGTTCAGTGCGAACTGCTGGATGAGCAGGACGCCGAGCCAGAAGGACGGGATGGCGACCCCGGCCATGGACAGCACCCGGAAGAGCTGGTCGGGCCAGCGGTCCCGGTACATGGCGCCCAGGACGCCACCGGCCACGGCGAGGACGACGGCGATGACCAGCCCGAGGAAGGTGAGCTGGAGCGTGAGCGGGAAGGCGGCGGTGATCCGGTCGACCACGGGCCGGCTCGGCGGGACGGTCGTCCCCAGGTCGAAGTGGAGCAACTGGCCCAGGAAGTCGAAGTAGCGCAGGGGCAGGGGGTCGTTGAGTCCGTTGGCCTCGGCGAAGGCCTCTCTGGCCTCAGGGGTGGCGCTCTCCCCGAGCGCGTTGTAGGCCGGGTCGGCCGGCGAGAACTGCAGCACCACGAAGACCAGCAGCGCGATGCCGAGGATCATCACCGGCATCATCGCGACGCGGCGCAGCGCGAGCCGGAGGAAAGCAACCATCGTCGGGTTCCTTGCGATTGGGCGGACAGCGGGTCCGGGCCGCCGGGGAGGGCGGCCCGGGCCGGCGGGTATCAGGCGCGGCCGACGTCCAGGAAGGACAGGCCTGTGGTGGACAGCGGCTTGAAGCCGGTCAGTTGCTCGTCACTCCAGGCGGTGGGCAGCTTGCGGTGGAGGATCGGGTAGAGCGGAACCTCGTCGGCGACCAGGTCGGTGGCCTCGCCCCACAGCTGCTTGCGCGTCACCTCGTCGGCGGACCGCGCCGCCTTGTCGAGGAGCTGCTTGACCTTCTTGTACTCGGCGGTCCCGGACCAGCCGTAGCGGCTCTCCGGCCAGAGGCCGTAGTAGAACCAGCGCAGCAGGAGGTCTACGTCGTTGCCGAAGACGGACGGGTCGCCCGGGGCGACCAGGACCTCGAAGTCGCCGCCGTCGACCTTGGCGTACTGCGCAGCGGACTGGGCGATGTCGAGGGTCGCCTCGATGCCCGCCGCGGCCCAGCTCTCCTTGAGCAGGGGGGCGATGTCCTTGACCCAGCCGGTGTCGGTGGTCAGGACGGTGAACTCGAGCTTGCTCACGCCCGCCTCGGCGAGCAGCTTCCTCGCCTTGGCCACGTCGTGGTTGTAGACGGTGGAGGCCTTGTGGTGGTCGGGGTGGGTGGTGGGGACGTATCCGGTGGCGGCCGTCGCGTTCCCGACCATGGCGGTCTTGATGATCTTGTCGGTGTCCAGCGCGTAGTGCAGGGCCTGGCGGACCCGCTTGTCGGCGAACCGTTTGTCGGCGGTGTTGAACATCAGGAAGAGCAGGCCGAACGACTGCACGGACCGGGTCTTCGCCGTGCCGGACAGCCCCTTCACGTCGATGTACGGGATGTCCTCGATGGCCTGGACGCGACCTGACCGCATGGCGCTGACGCGGGCCGACTGGTCCGATATCAGCCGCCAGATCATGTCCTTGGCCTTGGCGGGGTGCGAGCCGTTGTACTTGTCGTACTTCGCGAAGACGATCTTGTCCTCGCGAGTCGCCGAGACGAACTTGTACGGGCCCGAGCCGACGGGCTTGGCGTCGAATCCCTTGACGTCCGCCTCGACGATCTTCTTCGGCACGATCCGGGCGACGGCTATGCGGGAGGGGAAGAGCGCGAAGGCGTACGTGAGCTTGAACTCGACCGTCTTGGTGTCGACGGCGGTGATCGTGTCGATGAACGGCACGAACTGCGCCATCAGCGAGGAGTTCTTCGGGTCCAGGATGCGTTCGAAGCTGAACACGACGTCTTCGGCGGTGACCGGTGAGCCGTCGTGGAAGGTCGCGCCGTCGCGGAGGGTGGCCCGGTAGGTGGTGGCGTTGATCTTCTCAGGCATCTCGGTGGCGAGCGCCGGGCGGGCCACGAGCGTCACGGGATCGAGATCCACGAGGCCCTCGAAGATGTGCATGTTGGCGGCGTACGGCGTGGCGCCCGAGGTGATCATCGGGTCGAATCCGGTCGACAGGGGGTATGACATACCGGCCTCGATGGTGCCGGTGCCGTCGCCCTTGCCCGCCGCGCCGTCGGCGGTCGAGGAGGGCCCGCCGCATGCCGAAAGGCCTGCCGCGATGGCGGCGGCCGCGCCGATGGCGCTCGTGTAACGCAGGAAGGTGCGGCGCTCGACGCCGGCTGGCCTCAGCTCGGGCACGGGTCCTCCAAGGGACATCGATGATGAGAGATCGGTCGAGAACTGCTGTTCGGCGTCCAACAGGTGACGATGGACCGCCAAGCATCAGACGTCAGATGTCTGATGCCTTGATAGCGTGGGAACGTAGCTTGACAATGGAGAGGGGTCAAGAGGTGGGGAGTTCAGATATGTCCGGCACACGCCCCGGTCGCACCTTGCTGCGGCAGGAAGTCGTCGAGGGCATCAAGCGCTACATCCTTGACGAGCGGCTGCGCCCCGGGGACCCGCTCCCGACGGAACCGGCCCTGTGCGAGGCGCTCGGCGCCAGCCGGTCCAGCGTCCGGGAGGCCGTCAAGATCCTCGCCGCCCTCGACATCGTCGAGGTGCGCCACGGCCACGGAACGTACGTCGGCCGGCTGAGCCTGTCCGCGCTGGTGGAGAGCCTCACCTTCCGCGGCCTGCTCTCCCCCGACGACGACTTCCAGGTGATGGCCGACCTCGTCGACGTGCGCGAGCTCTTCGAGCGGGGCATGGCCGACCGGATCATCTCCTCGCTCTCCACCGAGCAGCTCGACGCCCTGGACGGCCTGGTGGAGACCATGCGAGCCACCGGCGCGGGCGACGGCCACGGCTTCGTCGCGGCGGACCGGGCGTTCCACGCCCTGCTCGTGGCCCCACTGGGCAACGACCTGATCGGCCAGCTCTCGATGGCCTTCTGGGACGTGTACACGATCGTCGCCCCGCACCTCGACGGGTTCACGCACGCCGACGAGACGGCGACGATCACCGCCCACCAGAACATCGTGGACGCGGCCCGCGCGGGCGACACCACCGCGTTCCTGAAGGCGCTCGGCGAGCACTACGCACCCGTCAGGCGACGCATCGCCGAGGCCAGGTCACGCGGAGCGGGCCCGCTCTGACCGCGGCCCCTCCGCCTCCCCGCCCCGCGCCGGGGGCGGGGGCTGCCGACGCCGCCCCACCCTTGACGGCCGGCCGCAAGCCTCCCTAGGGTCCGGATGCCAACAGGACATCTGACGTCTTCTGTCCTGCCGCGGCAGGCCGACCGCTCCTGACCGCGTGCCACTCGCTCCGCTCCCTCTCCGCAGCTCTCCCCTCACGAGAAGAGAGACCGTACATGCAGCGCAGAGTCACCCTCGCCATGCTGTCCGCCGCCGTCATGGTGGCCACCGCCACCGGCACCGCGCACGGCGCCCCCACCGCCGGCGAGCTGACCTCGCAGGACATCGCGACCGCGGGCGCCGGGTCCCCCTACTACCGCATTCCGGCGCTGACCACCTCCACCGAGGGCACCCTGCTGGCCGCCTACGACGCCCGTCCCACCCTCGGCGACCTGCCCGGCAACCTCGGGGTCGTACTGCGCCGCAGCACCGACGGCGGCACCACCTGGGAGACCCAGCAGGTCGTCCGCAAGGAGGCCGCACCCAAGGGCTTCGGCGACCCGAGCCTGCTCGTGGACCGCACCACGGGCCGGATCTTCGTCTTCTACGCGGGCTCCGTGAACCAGGGCTTCTTCGGATCCGGCACCGGCAACGACGAGACCGACCCGGACATCCTCCAGGCCGACTACAGCTACTCGGACGACGACGGCGTGACGTGGAAGCACCGCCGCATCACCCAGCAGATCAAGGACCCCGCCTGGGCAGGGATGTTCGCGGCCTCGGGCGAGGGCATCCAGGTGCGCAACGGCACGTACAGGGGCCGGCTGATCCAGCAGTACGCGATCCGGAACAACGGGGCGAACTACGCGGTCAGCGCGTACAGCGACGACCACGGCGAGACCTGGCGGATGGGCAACCCGGTCGGCCCCGGCGGGGACGAGAACAAGACCGTCGAGCTGAACGACGGCCGCATCATGCTGAACAACCGTTCCGCGCCCTACCGGACGATCGCCTACTCCTCGGACGGCGGGGTCACCTACACGCCGTTCACGCAGGACACGAACCTGCCCGACCCGGCGAACAACGGCTCGGTCATCCGGTACGCCCCGGACGCCCCGGCGTCCGACCCGAAGTCCTCGTGGCTGCTGTTCAGCAACACCGAGAGCACCTCCTCCCGCCAGAACCTCACCGTGAAGATGTCCTGCGACAACGGGAGGTCCTGGCCGATCAGGAAGGTCGTCGACTCGGGCGCGGCGGCCTACTCGACGCTGACGCGGCTGCCCGACGGCCGGCTCGGGCTGCTCTACGAGCGCGGCGGTGTCCAGGCCATCACGTACTCCTCCTTCGACCTGAAGTGGCTCGGCGGAACCTGCGCCGACATCACCATCACCCCGCCGGCCACACTGAAGGCGGGAACCACCACGGAGGTCACCGTCCGGGTGGTCAACCGGATGGACGTGACCCGGAGCGCGGGCACGCTCGACCTGACGGTGCCCGGCGGCTGGACGACGAAGCAGGTGGCGTTCCCCGCGACGCGTCCGGGTGAGGGCGCGAACATCAAGGTCCCGGTCACGATCCCGGCCGGCGCGTCCGGGGACACCAGGCTCACCGCGACCTACAAGGCCGACGGCAAGCAGGCCTCGGGGAGCCGGACGGTGACCGTCACCCCGTGACGCCCCGCCCCGGGGATGGTGTTGCTCCCCCGTCCGCGCCCGCCGGGCTGCGACGATGGGGGACGGCATCCTCCTGGAGCCGGGGCGACGGACAGGCGGTAGCGGCATGGCGGCAACGGGCTTACGGATGGGCGTCGTCGGCGGCAGCATCGCCGGGTGCGCGATGGCGGTCGCGGGTCTGCGGGCGGGGGCCGACGTCACCGTGTACGAGCGCAGCGCGGGCGCGCTCCAGGACCGGGGGCTCGGGATCGTCATCCCGCCCGCCCTGCACGGGCGGCTGGTCGCCACGGGCTATCTCGGCGCCGCCATGCCCACCGCACCCGTGGCGACCCGCGTCTGGCTGACCCGGGCCCCCGGTGACCGCTCGGCACGCGAGTTCGCCCGGCAGCCCAGCCCGGTGACCCCCTGCAACTGGGGTCTGCTGTGGCAGGCGCTGCGCACCGCTTCCGCCGGCGCGAGCCATCACCGCGGACGCCCCGTCGTCTCCGTCGGGCGGGCGCCCTCCGGCGGCGCCGTCGTCCGTACGGCCCGGAGCGAGGACACCTACGACATCGTCGTGGGCGCCGACGGGCACGAATCGCTCACCCGCCGCGTCCTCGCCCCTGACCTGCGGCCCACCCCCGCCGGGTACGCCGTGTGGCGCGGCACGCTCCCCCTGGCCGCGCTCGCGGACCACCGCCGGCCCCTGGAGCTGCTGCGGGGCGCCTGGGTGACGATCGGTTTCCCCGGCGGGCACGGCATCTTCTACCTGATCCCCCGGGGCGACGGTGCCGGGCCGGAAGGCCGCCTGCTCGCCTACGCGATCTACGCGGCCCCGCCCGGCGGGGCGCCGGGCGGGGCCGGATACGTACGGCAGCTGGCGGATGAGCACTTCCCCCGGGAGTGGGCCGAGATCGTGGCCCGGGGAGAGCACACCGCGATGACCTGCCACCCCGTCGCCGATCTGCACGCGCCCCTCGCCGCGGAGCACCCGTTCCTTCTCGCGGGCGACGCCGCCGGAGTGACCCGCCCGCACACGGCGAGCGGGGCGGTCAAGGCGCTGCAGGACGCCCTCTGCCTCGAGGAGGCGCTGCGGACGTCCGACTCGGCCGCCGGAGCGCTGCGGCACTACGCCCGCGAGCGCACCCCGGAGGGGGCCCGGCTGGTGGAGCTGGGCCGCAGGCTGGGCCACGCCCAGGTGGAGGCGGCCCCGGACTGGACCGCGATGGACCAGGGCGCGGTGGACGCGTGGTGCCGCGCCACCCTGGCGGGCACGAGCAGCTATCTCTACGCGGACACGGGCGCGGACACCGGCGCGGACGCGGGCTGAGGTTCCAGGCGGTCGCGGATCCCGTCGAAGTGGGTGCTCATCGCGCGCACCGCACGCGCCCCGTCGGCGGCCGCGACCGCCTCGACGATCTCGTGGTGCTGGGCACAGGTGACGGCGGGGTCCTGGTGGCCGTCGTCCATGTCCTCGCGCACCCGGTCCATGGCCGCCCAGAACGCGTCCAGCACCTCGCTGAGCAGGTGGTTGTCGAGGGAGGCGTAGAGCGCGAGATGGAAGGCGCGGTCGGTGGCGCGGGCGACCCGGCCGTCCTGGGCGGCCTCGCTCTCCATGGTCACGACGAGGGCCCGCAGCACGGCCAGGTCCTCGGCGGGTACCCCGGCGGTGACGGCGCCGACCAGCCCGGTCTCCAGCGCCTCGCGCACCTTCATCAGCTCCAGCAGGCCCGGCTCGCCCTGCCTGTGCCGGACGGCGGCCCGGAAGGCGAGCCCTTCGGCGAAGGGCGACAGGGAGAGGGAGCCGACGAAGGTCCCGAAGCCTCGCCGGATCTCGACGACGTTCATGGCCTGGAGCGCCTTGAGCGCCTCGCGCACCGAGACGCGTCCGGCCGTGAACAGCTCCATCAACTCCGTCTCGGTGGGCAGCGGGTCACCCGGTCCAAGCCTGCGTTCGAGGATCAGTTCCTTGATCTTTCGCTCGATGTCCTGAGCCATGGTGGGGCGGGCCACAACGGTCCTCCTGCGGTGTCGCCGGCCGCCGGGACCTCTTGACCGGTCGCCGGGGCATCTGTTTAAGGTGAGTCCAGACATAGGACATCTTACGTCCCATGTCTCGGTCCCGTCTCCCTTTCCGGACGAGGGGCCAATGTTCCGAACGAGCTGGAGCCCCACCATGTCCTTGACCGCACCGCTGCACGGCGTCGTACCGCCGGTCTGCACCCCGCTCGACGACCGCGGGGAGGTCGACACGGCCTCCCTCACCCGGCTCGTCGGCCACCTCGTCGACGGCGGCGTGCACGGTCTGTTCGCCCTCGGCTCGACCAGCGAGGTCGCCTATCTGACGGACGGCCGGCGGGCCACCGCGCTGGAGACCGTGGTCACCGCGGCCGCCGGCCGGGTCCCGGTCCTGGCCGGGGTCATCGACACGACGACCGCCCGCGTCGTCGAGCACGCGCGGACCGCGGCGGAGCTCGGCGCGGACGCCCTCGTGGCGACCGCGCCCTTCTACACCCGTACGCACCCCAAGGAGATCGCCCAGCACTTCCGCAGGCTGCGCGCGGCCGTCGACCTGCCGTTGTTCGCCTACGACCTCCCGGTCTCCGTACAGTCCAAGCTCTCCGCCGCCCTGGTGCGCGAGCTCGCCGAGGACGGCACCCTGGCCGGACTCAAGGACAGCAGCGGCGACGAGGGCGGGCTCCGCCGGCTGATCGTGGAGCTCGGCGGGCGCGAGGGCCGGGCGCGGGGGCCGGTGCCGCACTTCAGCGTGCTGACCGGCTCCGAACTCACCGTGGACGCCGCTCTGCTGGCCGGCGCGGACGGTGTGGTGCCCGGCATCGGCAACGTCGACCCGGCCGGCTACGTCCGGCTGTACGACGCCGCGCGCGCCGGTGACTGGGCGCTCGCCGCCCGGGAGCAGGAGCGTCTCATCGAGCTGTTCGCCATGGTGGACGTCGGCCCGGAGCAGGACATGGGCCGCAGCTCTTCGGCGCTCGGCTCCTTCAAGCAGGCGCTGCGGCTGCTCGGTGTCATCGACAACGGTGCCACCGCCTTCCCGCAGATCCAGCTCTCCGACGCATCCGTCGCGCTGATCGCCGACCGGCTGCGCGCCGCCGGTCTGCCGCCGGTCCGATGAGTGCGCGGGCGACCGGGGCCGTGGTGATCGGCCTCGACCTCGGCGGTACGAAGATCGCGGCGGCGCTCTTCGCCGCCGACGGCACGGTGCTGGCCCGGCACACCCGGCCCACCCCCGCCCGGGACGGCTCCGCGGCGGTGCTCGACGCGCTCGCCGCGGCGGCGGCCGAGGTGGACCCCGGGCGCCTGGCCACGGTGCTCGGCATCGCCGCCGCCGGGGTCGTCGACCCCCGCACCGGGATGGTCACCAGCGCCACGGACTCGATCAGCGGCTGGGCGGGCACCGCGCTCGGCGCGGGTCTCGCCAACCGTACGGGTCTCCCCGTGGCCTGTGACAACGACGTACGCGCCACCGCGGGGCCCGAGCTCGCCGAACTGCCGGACGGCGGCGGATCGCTGCTGTTCGCGGCCGTCGGCACGGGGGTGGGCGGCGCGATCGCCGTCGACGGGCGGATGCTGCACGGCGCGTCCGGCATCGCCGGCCACCTCGGCCACCTCCCCAGCGCGGAGGCGGCCGGACTGCCCTGCACCTGCGGTGCCACCGGCCACCTGGAGGTCATCGCCTCAGGACCGGGCATCACCGCCCATTACGAGCGGCTCACCGGCGCCCCGGTGGACCGGCTCGAAACGGTGGCCGTCCGGGCGGCCGACGGCGACGACGCCGCCGTGCGCGCCGTCACCACGGGGGCGACCGCCGCCGGCCGGGTCCTCGGCGGCCTCGCCAACGCGCTCGGCCCGGACCGGGTCGTCGTCGGAGGCGGGGTCCCGCGGATCGGGGCGCTGTACGTCGACGCGCTCGCCGCCGCCTTCGCCGCCGAACTGATGCCTCCGCTGCGCGGGCTCGCCCCCGAGCCCCCGCGCTTCGGCCACGACGCCGCCGTACTGGGCGCCGCGGCTCTGACCACCGCCCTTCCCCTCCACCACCCGGGAGCTCTCCGATGACCGCACAGGACCTGGCCGACACCCTCCGGGGGCGGCTGATCGTCTCCTGCCAGGCGCCTCCCGGCGACCCGATGCGGGAGACCGCCACCCTCGTACGCCTCGCTCTCGCGGCGGCGGCCGGCGGCGGTTCCGCGATCCGCGCCAACGAACCGGAGGTCGTCGCCGCGATCGCCGGGTCCGTGGACCTGCCGGTCATCGGCCTGTGGAAGGACGGCGACACCGGCGTCTACATCACCCCGACCGTCCGCCACGCCCTGGCGATCGTCGAGGCCGGCGCGGCCGTGGTCGCCGCCGACGCCACCGACCGGCCGCGCCCCGACGGCTCGGCCTTCGCCGAGCTGGTCACCGCCGTGCACGCGGCCGGCGCCCTGGTCATGGCCGACGTCTCCACGCTCGCCGAGGGGATCACCGCCGCCGGACAGGGGGCGGACTTCGTCTCCACGACCCTGTCCGGCTACGTACCCGGGACCCCGGAGCAGGCCGGCCCGGACCTGGACCTGGTGACATCTCTCTCGGCCGCCGTCTCCGTACCGGTCGTCGCCGAAGGCCGTATCAACACCCCTGAGGAGGCTGCCGAGGCCCTCGCCCGCGGCGCCCACAGCGTCGTGGTCGGCACGGCCATCACCGCACCCACCGCCCTGACGTCCCGCTTCGTCGCCGCTATCGCCCGGCCCTGAGCAGCCCTCACCACGCGGGACGGCGACGCGTCGCCGTCCCGCAGCATGGAGCGCACCGTGCAGAAATCCTCCCCCACGCTCCCCTGGTACCGCGAGGTGAGCGGTACGCAGTGGAAGTCCTTCTTCGCCGCCTGGATCGGCTACGTCCTCGACGGCTTCGACTTCGTCCTCATCACGCTCGTCCTCACCGAGATCAGTGACGACTTCGGACTGAGCACCGTCCAGGCGGCGAGTCTGATCTCCGGCGCCTTCATCACGCGCTGGCTGGGCGGCGCGGTCCTGGGCGCGATCGGCGACCGGTACGGCCGCAAGCTCTCCATGGTGCTGAGCATCCTGCTCTACTCGCTGGGCACCTTCGCCTGCGGCTTCGCCTGGAACTACCACAGCCTCTTCGCCGCCCGGCTCGCCATCGGCATGGGCATGGCCGGGGAGTACAGCGCCAGCGCCACGTACGTCATGGAGAGCTGGCCGGCCCGCCTGCGCAGCCGCGCCAGCGGCTTCCTGATATCCGGCTTCTCCGTCGGCTCGGTCCTCGCGGCGCAGGTCTACACCTGGGTGGTGCCGTCGCTGGGCTGGCGGTGGATGTTCTATCTGGGCCTGATCCCGATCGTGGTCGCGCTGTGGATGCGGCGGGCCCTGCCGGAGGCGGAGGAGTGGACCGCGGACGTCGCGGACCGGGGCGCCAAGCCCAACCCCTTCCAGCCGCTGTTCCGCACCCCGCGGACGGCCCTGGTCAACACGGTCCTGACCGTGGTCGCCACCCTCGCGCTCTTCATGGTCTTCACCCCGAGCGGTGAGGGGATGGTCCCGGTCCTGTCGGTGGTCGCCGGACTGGCCCTCGTGGCGTTCGCGGTGCAGCTGGGCGGGAGGCGCGGCTGGTTGCTCTACGTATCGATGATCGTGACGCTGTTCTTCGCGTTCCTCTACTCCTGGCCCATCCAGGCGCTGCTGCCCACGTATCTGAAATCCGAGCTGGGTTACAGCACCGACCAGGTCACCGACGTCCTTTTCTTCGCGGGCTTCGGCACCATGGCCGGCTGCTGGGGCGCGGGCTTCCTGGGTGACCGGATCGGGGCGAAGAAGGCGTACGCGCTGACGCTGCTGGCCTCGCTGGCCTTCGTCTACCCGGTCTTCGCGGTGCAGGACAACCTGCTGGTGCTCGGCTGTCTGCTGTTCCTGCTGCAGGCCACCGGCTTCGGCATCTCGGGGCTGCTGCCGCGCTACATCGGCGGGCACTTCCCGACCGCGAACCGTGGGGCCGCGCTGGGCTTCACGTACAACGTGGGGGCGCTCGGCGGGGCCGTCGCGCCGGTCCTCGGGGCGCACCTGGCGTCCGGCATGGACCTGGGCCAGGCACTGGCGGTGCTGACCTTCGCCGGGACGGTGATCGTGGTGCTGCTGGTGGGCTTCGACGTACCGGCCCGGCTGAACCGGCTCACGGATCCCGACGCGCCGAGGGACCATCTGGCCGCGCCCGCCGAGGCCGTGGGGGCCGGGCGGAAGGACCCGGTGGGCCGGGGTCCGGCCTGAGCTCCCCTTCCGCGAATGCGGGCCACCGGTTCCTCCTTCCCCTATGCTCTGGCCATCGCGTTCACCACGAGCAAGCCCGGAACCGTCGGAAGTGGCCTTGTCGACGACTGAACCCCGCGACCCCCGTCTCGGCGCAGCGGTCCGCACCGACCTGCGCCGGGCGGGCGTCCTCGACGTCCTCACCGACACGACGTCGCGGGCCGCCCACTCCACCGACGCCTCCCTCTACCGTGTGCCGCCGCTCGTCGTCGTCCGGCCGCGTACGGCCGAGGAGGCCGCCGCGACGCTGGAGGTCTGCCGGCGGCGGGGAGTCGCCCTCACCTCCCGGGGCGCGGGGACCTCGGTGGCCGGCAACGCCATCGGGCCGGGCGTCGTCATGGACTTCAGCCGGCACATGAACCGCGTACTGGATATCGACCCGGCCACCCGGTCCGCGACCGTCGAACCCGGCACGGTGCACGCCACCCTGCAGAGGGCCGCCGCAGGTCACGGTCTGCGCTTCGGCCCCGACCCGTCCACCCACACCCGCTGCACGATCGGCGGGATGATCGGGAACAACGCGTGCGGCTCCCGGACACTGGCGTACGGCCGGACCTCCGACAACGTCCTCGGGCTCGACGTGCTCACGGGCACCGGCAGCGCCCTCGCCCTCACCTCACCGCCCGGCCGGGCGCCGGTGAGCACACAACTGGACGCGCTGCGCCGCCTCGTCGGCACGGGTCTGGCCACCGTCCGGACCGAGTTCGGCACGTTCGGCCGCCAGGTGTCCGGGTACGCACTGGAGCACCTCCTGCCGGAGAACCGCTTCGACGTCGCCCGCTTCCTCGTCGGCAGCGAGGGGACGCTGGCCGTGTCCACGCGGGCCACCGTCCGCCTGGTCACCGACCCTCGCCACCGCGTTCTCGTGGTCCTCGGCTATCCGGACATCGCCACGGCGGCGGACCACGCCCCCGAGGTGTCGGCACACCGGCCGACGGCGTGCGAGGCGATCGACTCCCGCATCGTCGACGTGGTCCGGGCGCGCCACGGAGCCGGCGCCGTGCCTCCGCTGCCTGCGGGCGGGGCGTGGCTCTTCGTCGAGGTGTCGGGCGACTCCCCCCGCGAACTCACCGACAGGGCCCGCGCGGTGGGCCGCGACTGCGGCGCGCAGGACAGCCTGGTCGTCTCCGACCCCGCCCGGGCGGCGGCACTCCGGCGCATCCGGGAGGACGGTGCGGGCCTGTCGGGACGCAGCCCGGCCGGTCTTCCGGCGCACGCCGGATGGGAGGACTCGGCCGTCCCCCCTGCGGCACTCGGCGACTATCTGCGCGACTTCCAGGGGCTGATGGACCGGTTCGGCGTCACCGGGCTGCCCTACGGCCACTTCGGTGACGGCTGTCTCCACATCCGGCTGGACCTGCCTCTCGACAGGCCCGGAGGCCGAGCGGTCCTGCGCGCGTTCCTCGGCGAGGCCGCCGGGCTCGTGGCCGGATACGGCGGGTCGCTCTCCGGTGAGCACGGTGACGGACGGGCCAGGAGCGAACTCCTGTCCGCCATGTACTCGCCCGAGGCCCTGGAGCTGTTCGCCGGCGTCAAGGCCGTGTTCGACCCCGACGACATCCTGAACCCCGGCGTCCTCGTCGGTCCGCGGCCCGTCGACGCCGACCTGCGGGTCCCCGCCGCGCCACCGGTGACCCGCGGGCTCGCCCTGCTGTACGAGGAGGACGGCGGCGACTTCACCCAGGCGGTGCACCGCTGCACGGGCGTCGGCAGGTGCCGGGCGGACAACACCTCCGCCGGGGGTGTGATGTGCCCGTCGTACCTGGCGACGAAGGAGGAGAAGGACTCCACCCGCGGCCGGGCCCGGGTCCTCCAGGAGATGGTCAACGGGACACTGGTCGGCTCGGGCTGGCGGGCGCCGGAGGTCCACGAGGCTCTCGATCTGTGCCTGTCGTGCAAGGGCTGCCTCTCGGACTGCCCCACGGGCGTGGACATGGCGGCGTACAAGTCCGAGGTACTCCACCAGAGCTACCGGCACCGGATCCGCCCCGCCATCCACTACTCGCTGGGACGGCTTCCCCGTTGGGCGCGTCTCGCCGCTCACGCTCCCGGCCTGGTCAACCGGGTGGCACGGCTTCCCGGTGTCGCCCCTCTCGCGCTGGCGGCGGCGGGCGTGGACGGCCGGCGGACCCTTCCGTCGTTCCCGCGCGAGACCTTCCGGAAGTGGTTCGAGCGGACCCGGCCCGGGCGCCGGACGGGCGGCAGGCCCGTGCTGCTCTTCGTGGACACCTTCACCGACCACTTCTCCCCCGGGGTGGGTGTCGCCACCGTCCGTGTCCTGGAGGACGCCGGGTACCGGCCGCAGATCACCCGGGAACAGCTCTGCTGCGGTCTCACCTGGATCTCCACGGGGCAGCTCGACACCGCACGCCGGGTCCTCGGGAGGACGGTCGACGTCCTGGGGGCCGCGGCGGCCCCGGGCACGCCCGTCGTCGGCATGGAGCCCTCGTGCACCGCGTCGATCCGCTCGGACTCCCTCGAACTCCTGGGCGCCGACAGGGCCCGGCCGGTCGCCGAAGCCACCCGCACCCTCGCCGAACTCCTGGCGGGGACCCCGGCCTGGGCGCCCCCGGATCTGAGCGGACGGGAGATCGTCGCCCAGCCCCACTGCCACCACCATGCGGTGATGGGATGGGACACCGACGCGGGGCTCCTGGAGTCCGCGGGTGCCACGGTCCGGCGCCTGGGCGGATGCTGCGGGCTGGCCGGCAACTTCGGTGCCGAGAAGGGCCATTACGAGGTGTCCGTCGCGGTGGCCGAACAGCAGCTCCTGCCGGCCCTGCGCGGTGCACGGGAGGGCACCGCTCTCCTCGCCGACGGTTACTCCTGCCGGACCCAGATCGCCGACCTGACCGGCCGGACCGGCCTGCACCTGGCCGAACTCCTCGCACGCGAGCTCCCCGGGCCGCCCCCTGACGGGAGCGACGGCCGTCAGGGATAGAAGTGCGTCAGCGACTCCGCGACGCAGGCCGGCTTCTGCGACCCTTCGAGCTCGAAGGTGAAGGCCCGGGTCATCTGCACACCGCCCCGCGCGACCTCCGTCACCTCCGCGACGGACGCGTGCAGCCGTACGCGGCTGCCGACGGGGACGGGCGCCGGGTACCTGACCCGGTTGACCCCGTAGTTGAGCGCGCGTCCCACGCCTCGGACCTGGAGCAGCTCGCCGAACATCGGGATGCCCCAGCTCAGCACCATGTAGCCGTGGGCGATGGTGCGCCCGTACGGGCCGGCGGCGGCGCGTCCGACGTCGGTGTGGATCCACTGGTGGTCCCCCGAGACGTACGCGTAGGCGTCGATCAGCTCCTGGGTGACCTCCTTCCACCCCGAGTGCCCGAGGTCGCGCCCGCCGAGGGCGAGGATCTCCGGGATGCCGTTGACGGTCAGGGGCATCGGTGGTGCTCCGTTCTGCTCGTACGGGGGTGTGGTCAGGCGGTGACGGGCGCGGCGCGGGGCGCGGCGACGGGTTCGGCGGCCTGTTCGTCGTGGTTGGGGCGCTTGAGCAGCAGGAGCATGCAGCCCAGGGTCAGCGCCACCTGGAAGACGGCGTACGCGATGACGGCGGTGATCGAGCCGGTGCGGTTGAGCAGGAACTGGCCGATGATCGGGGTCGTGCCGCCGAGCAGCGTGCCGCAGAGCTGGTAGCAGAGCGAGATGCCGGTGTAGCGCAGGTGGGCCGGGAAACGGCTGGCGAGCATGCCGGCGAGGGCCGCGTAGTAGAGGCAGTGCGGGATCGTGGCGACCGCGACGCCGAACATCGCGAGGCCGTAGTTCTCGGTGCTGATGAGGACGAACATCAGCGGCATAAGGATCAGTTCGGGAAGCAGCATCACGGTGACCGCGCGGGACCAGCTCTTCATGCGGGTGGCGATGAGGGCGCCGAAGGGCTGGACGATGATCTGGGTGACGTTGGCGACGAGGATGATCGTCAGGAACGAGCTGCGGTCGAAGTCGAGGGACGTGGTGGCCCAGGACAGGGCGAACGTCGACTTGAAGTACGTGGCCGAGAGGCCGATGGTGCAGGCGCCGATGCCGAGGACGATGAGCATGGGGTGGCTGCGCAGGACCTCCGTCAGCGGGAGCTTGACGACTTCCTTCTTCTCGATGAGCTTGGCCATCGCCGGGGACTCGGTGACCTTGAGGCGGACCAGCAGGCCGACCATGACGAGTGCGGCGGAGGCGAGGAACGGCACCCGCCAGCCCCAGGAGACGAAGGCGTCGTCGGGCAGCTGGCTGATGGCGAGGAAGCTCACGGTGGAGAGGGTGTTGCCGACGGGCGAGCCCTGCTGGGCGAACGCGCCGTACAGCACGGACTTGCCCTTGGGGGCGTGCTCGGAGGCGATCAGGACGGAGCCGCCCCACTCACCGCCGAGACCGATCCCCTGGATCATGCGGATGCAGACCAGCAGGATCGGGGCGGCGATGCCGATGGAGGCGTAACCCGGCAGCAGACCGATCGCGGTGGTCGAGATGCCCATCATCAGCAGGGTGATGACGAGGGTCTTCTTACGGCCGAGCTTGTCGCCGTAGTGGCCGAAGATGATGCCGCCGAGGGGGCGGGCGAGGAAGCCGACCCAGAAGGTGGCGAAGGCGACCAGGGTGCCTATGGGGCCTTCGAGTTCGGGGAAGAACACCTTGTCGAAGACGAGCGCTGCCGCGGTTCCGTAGATGTAGAAGTCGAACCACTCGATGGTGGAGCCGATGAAGGCTCCGAACCCTGCGCGGTTGGCGGCTTTCGTTCGCTCGCGTGCGGTGGCGGTGTTCGCACTCATGGTGGCTCCCGTGAACATCGTTGATCAAGCGGATGGGGGCATGGCGGACGGAGGCGTCGCCCGGGACGCCTCGGCCGCGCTGAGGAGGGGACGGAACAGGGGACGGTCAGGCGGTGATGCGTTCGAAGACCGCGGCGAGGCCCTGGCCGCCGCCGATGCACATGGTCTCCAGGCCGTAGCGCGCCTCGCTGCGGTGCATCTCCCGGCTGAGCGTGGCCAGGATGCGGGCGCCGGTGGCGCCCACGGGGTGGCCGAGCGAGACGCCGGACCCGTTGACGTTGATCCGCTGCTCGTGGTCCTTCTCGCCGAGTCCCAGCTCCCGGGTGCAGGCCAGGACCTGGGCGGCGAACGCCTCGTTGATCTCGATCAGGTCGAGGTCGGCGAGGGCGAGTCCGGCGCGGCCGAGGGCCGCGTGGGTGGCCGGGACGGGGCCGATGCCCATCGTCGCGGCGGGGACACCCGCGCGGGCGAAGGAGACCAGACGGACGAGCGGGGTGAGCCCGAGCCGTTCGGCGGTGGCGGAGCTGGTGACCAGGCAGGCGGCGGCCGCGTCGTTCTGCCCGCTCGCGTTGCCGGCGGTGACGGTGGCGTCCGGGTCGGCCTCGGCCATGATCGGACGGAGCGCGGCGAGCTGCTCGGCGGTGGTGTCCGGGCGGGGGTGCTCGTCGGCCGAGACGACCGTCTCGCCCTTCCTGGTGCGCACGGTCACGGGGACGGTCTCCGCGTCGTAGCGCCCCTCCCGCACCGCCCGGGCGGCGCGGGCCTGCGAGCGCAGGGCGAGGGCGTCCTGGTCGGCCCGGCTGATCCCGTACTCACGGCGCAGGTTCTCCGCCGTCTCGATCATGCCGCCGGGCACGGGGTGGTGGACGCCGCCCGCGGTGACCCGGCCCCTGGCGAGGGAGTCGTGGAGCTGGAGACCGGGGCCCTTGATGCCCCAGCGTCCGTCGTGCGTGTAGTAGGGGGCGGCGCTCATGACGTCGACACCGCCCGCGATGACGACGTCGCTGAACCCGGCCCGGATCTGCATGGCGGCGTCGAGGACGGCCTGCAGCCCGGAGCCGCAGCGCCGGTCGGTCTGGGCGCCGGTGACGGTGTCGGGGAGTCCGGCGTCCAGGGCGGCGACGCGGCCGATGGCGGGGGCCTCGGACGAGGGGTAGGCGTGTCCGAGGATCACCTCGTCCACCCGGCCGGGATCGATGCCCGTACGGGCGACGACCTCGGCGATGACGCGTGCGGCGAGCGCGGCGGGCGTCTGCTGGGCGAAGGCTCCGCCGAAACGCCCGATGGGGGTGCGCAGCGGTTCGCAGATGACGACATCGGTCTGGTCGGGCACGGCGGAACACCTTTCGGCGGCTCGGGTGTGTGGGGTGACCTTCGCACTGGACCACTGAGTCGGTCCAATATCGAGTTTCCGCACATTCAAGACGCCACGCGTCTCAATCGGAGCCCCCCGGCGTGGGCAGGGCCTCCTCGGCGACCGCGAGGACCGCACGGAGGGCGGCGGAGGGGTTGTCCGTGCGCCAGGCCAGAGCGGCCTGACGACGGACGGGCGGACCGGCGAGGGAGCGGTAGACCAGCCCGTTCTGCTGGATGTGGCGGACGGAGGAGACCGTGAGCGTGACGCCGACGCCCGCGGCGACGAGGGCCAGGATCGTGTACGAGTCGGGGGCCTCCTGCACCACGCGTGGATTGAAGCCCGCGGCCTCGCAGACCTGGACCATCGCGTCGCGCACCGAGGAGCCGGCGTTCGCGGGGAAGGAGACGAAGGGTTCGTCGGCGAGGATCCCGATCGGGATGCTTCCCAGGCGGGCGAGCGGGTGGTCGGAGGGCAGCGCGCAGAGCAGCTCCTCCTCGTCGATCACCCGGTAGGCCACCCCGGGCTGGGTGACCGGCAGCCGGACGAAGCCCACGTCGAGAGAGCCGTCCGCGACCCGGGACAGGGCGACGTTGGCATAGGTCTGGCCCTTCATGGCCAGCTCGATCCCGGGGTGGGCGGCCCGGACGGCCCGGGTCAGCAGCGGCAGCGTCTCGTGGCTGGACGCTCCCGCGAAGCCGATGGTGACCCGGCCGTACTCCCCGCGCCCGGCTGCCTTCGCGGCGCGTACCGCGAGGTCGAGGTCGTCGAGCACGGTCCGTACGGGTTCGAGGAAGGACTCCCCCGCGCTGGTGAGCCGCACCGAGCGGGTGTTGCGCTCGAAGAGCTGGACGCCGAGCTCCTTCTCCAGCTGCCGGATCTGCTGGCTGAGCGGGGGCTGCGCCATCTGGAGCCGCTTGGCGGCGCGGCCGAAGTGCAGCTCCTCGGCGACGGCGGTGAAGGCGGTCAGATGGCGCAGTTCCATCGGGGCTTCCATTCATCAACGATCAGTCTTGATCCGACCTTAATTTGGTATTGGACAGCAATCAATGGCCGCTGACACGGTAAGGGCGACCAGCACGCACTCGCCCGAGGAGCACCGTGGAGCGGACGGATACGGCCGACGGGGCCGGCAAAGTCATGTCGATGAGGGAGGCCGTCGCCTCCTTCGTGCACGACGGGGCCACCGTCAGCCTCGAAGGGTTCACCCATCTCGTCCCCACCGCCGCGGGGCACGAGATCATCCGGCAGGGCCGCAAGGACCTCACCGTCGTACGCATGACGGCGGACATCGTGGTCGACCAGATGATCGCGGCGGGCTGCGTCTCGCGGCTGGTCTCCTCCTTCGTGGGCAACTCCTCCGCCGGTTCGCTCGGCGAGCTGCGGCGCAGGATCGAGCGCGCCGACCCGGCGCCGCTGGCCTTCGAGGAGTACAGCCACTACGGCATGGTCTGCCGCTACCTCGCGGGCTCCCAGCGGCTGCCGTTCTATCCGCTGCGCAGCTACGGCGGCAGCGATCTGCCGTCCGTCAACAGCGATCTGCGCAAGGTGACGTCTCCCTATCCCGGTCCGGACGGGGAGCCGGAGCAGATCTACGTCGTGCCGCCCGTGAACCCGGACGTGACGATCGTCCACGCACAGCGGGCCGACCGCCGGGGCAACACCCAGATGTGGGGACTGACCGGCATCCAGGCCGAGGCGGTGTACGCGGCGGACAAGGCGATCGTCGTCGTCGAGGAGATCGTCGGGGACGAGGTGGTCCGCTCGGACCCCAACCGCACGCTCGTCCCGTCGCACGCCGTGGACGCCGTCGTCGTCTGTCCGCGCGGCGCGCACCCGTCCTTCGCGCAGGGCTACTACGACCGCGACAACGCCTTCTACCGGGCCTGGTCGCACATCAGCAAGGACCCGGAGCGGCTGCGGGCCTGGCTGGCCGAGTGGGTGTACGGGACGGCGGACCACGCCGAGTACGTCGACAAGCTCGGCGAGGACTTCTGGGCGGGGCTCGCGGTGGGCGAGGCGCTCAGCGAACCGGTGAACTACGGGCGGCGGCTGTGAGCGCGCCCCAGGGGAAGGAACCGCACATGACCACCACCGCACCGGAGTCCGTCACCTCGTCCGAGCTGCTCTCCGTCGTCGCCTCCCGCGAACTGGCCGCCCGGCGCACGGTGTTCGCCGGCATCGGGCTGCCGACGCTCGCCACCGAGCTCGCCCGTCTGACCGTCGCGCCGCGGATCGAGGTCGTGTACGAGTCCGGGGTCTGCGGGGCGCACCCCTCGCATCTGCCGGAGACCATCGCCGACGCGGTGCTCATCTCGGGCGCGGAGGCCGTGCTGTCGATGCCGGCGCTCTTCGGCTGTGTGCTCCAGGGCGGCCACATCGACGTGGGCTTCCTCGGCGCCGCGCAGATCGACCGGTGGGGCAACCTCAACACCTCCGTCATCGGCGGCTGGGACAGTCCCACGGTGCGGCTGCCCGGTTCCGGCGGCGCGATCGAGGTGATGGCCAACTCCCACGAGGTCTTCGTGGTGATGCGCCGTCACAACCCGCGCTCCTTCACCGGGACCCTGGACTTCTGCACCACCCCGGGCCCGGACCGCGCGCTCGCCGAGGGCATCAGGCCGCTGGGCGCGGGAGTCACCCGGGTCATCACCGAGCTGGGCATCCTGGCCCGCGAGGGCGTCGGCGAGGAGCTGGAGCTGATCGCCGTCCACCCGGGTGTCACGGTCGAGCAGGTCCGGGATGCGACCGGCTGGGACCTGAAGGTGTCCGGCGAGGTCGGCACCGTGCCGCCGCCGACCGCCGCGGAGCTGCGGCTCCTGAGGGAGGACGTCGACCCCGGCCGCGTCTATCTTCGCTGAGGGCACCCCGGCCCCGGGGAGCCCTTCCCCGATCCCCACCCCGAGAGGACCGTAACTGCCATGCGTATCAGGATCGTCGGCGCCGGAGCCATGGGGCGCGGCATCGCCCAGTGGGCGGCGGCCGGCGGACACACCGTAGAGCTCTGCGACGTCCGGACCGAGGCGGTGACGGCGGCGGTCGACTTCGTACGGTCCATGCTGGAGCGCGCTGTGGACAAGGGGCGGATGTCCGCCGGGGACCGGGACGCGGCCCTGGAGCGGCTGGTCCCGCTGGACGACCCGTGGGCTCCCGGCCCGGAGGTCGGGCTGGTCATCGAGGCCGTACGGGAGGACCTGGACACCAAGGCCGAGGTCTTCGGGAAGCTGGAGCAGGCCCTGCCGGAGTCGGCCGTCTTCGCGACCAACACCTCCTCCCTGTCGGTGACCCGGATCGCCGCGTCGCTCCGGGACCCGGGCCGGCTCGCGGGGCTGCACTTCTTCAACCCCGTACCGCTGATGAGGATCGTCGAGGTCGTGCCGGGCGCCGCCACCCGTCCCGGTGTCCCGGCGGTTCTCACCGAGCTGGTCGAGAGCTGCGGCCACCGCGCGGTCACCGTCGCCGACACCCCCGGCTTCCTGGTCAACCACGCCGGCCGGGGTCTGGTGACCGAGGCCCTGGCGCTGCTGGAGGAGTCCGTCGCCGACCCGGCCGGCATCGACCGGATCGCCCGGGACGTCCTGGGGCTGCGCATGGGCCCGTTCGAGCTGATGGATCTCACCGGGCTCGACGTCACGGCTGCCGTGATCGACTCGATCTGGCAGGGCTTCCGCCACGAGGACCGGCTCCGCCCCTCCTACCTGACGCCGAACCGGGTGACCGCGGGCCTGCACGGCCGCAAGACCGGGCAGGGGTGGTTCGCCTACGGCCCCGAGGCGCCCGCCCCCGCCCCGGAGGCACCGGTGACGGGTGCCGCGGACCGGCCCGTGTTCGTCGCCGACGGCGAGGGCGCGGAGGGGTTGCGGACCGCGCTGTCCGAAGCCGGTGCGGCGGTGGAGAGCGGCGCCGGGCCGTCCGGCCGCGCTCTGGTCCTCGTCCCGGTCTGGGGCACGACGGTGGCTGCCGCGGTCGCCGCCCTGGGCCTCCCCGCCGCACGCACCTTCGGCGTCGACCCGCTGGCCCCGGCGGGCCGCCGGCGGGTGCTCGCGGTGACGCCGGCGTCCGATCCCGCCGCCGCGCGGGACGCCCGCGCCGTCCTGGCCCGCGCTGCGGACGGCGAGGACCCCTGGGCCGTGTCGGTCGTGCGGGACACCGCGGGCTCGGTGGCGCAGCGGCTGCTCGCGTCGGTGGTCTCGGTCGCCGCGTCGATCGCGGAACGCTCGCTGGCCACCCCGGCGGACATCGACCTCGCCGTCACGACGGGCCTCGGCTACCCGGCGGGTCCGCTGGCCTGGGGCGACCGGGTCGGCGTCGCGCGGATGCTGGAGCTGCAGCGGTCCCTGCACGCCACGACCGGCGACCCACGTCACCGGCCGACCCGCTGGCTCACCGAGCGCGCCCGGCTGGGGCTGGCGCTGACCGACCCGGGCACCACGCCGGCCGACTGCGCCTGAGCCGTACGCCGGGGCCGTGACCGTTTCGTACAAGACCCGGCCACGGCCCCCGCCGTACGGTCGTTCCATGACTCCACGACTCGACGCGTTCTCCGTCATCACGGCCGACATGGCCGCATCGCTCGCCTTCTACCGGAGGCTCGGGCTCGACATCCCCGCCGGGGCCGAATCGGCACCCCATGTCGAGGTGACCCTTCCCGGCGGGCAGCGCTTGCTGTGGGACACCGAGGACGTCATCCGCTCGTTCGATCCCGGCTGGACGGCTCCGAAGGGCGGTGAGCGCCTCGGGCTCGCGTTCCTCTGCGACAGCCCGGCTGAGGTCGACGCGGTGTACGCCGAACTGACCTCCGCCGGTTACGAGGGCGGTCTGGAACCCTGGGACGCGGTCTGGGGACAGCGTTACGCGGTCGTCCTGGACCCGGACGGCTGCGGGGTCTCGCTGTTCGCGGCGAACCCTTCGTGACCCGTCGCGGCCAGATAGCCGCCGAGGGTCGTCCCGGCCAGGTCCCGCATCTCCCGGGCCAGGTGCGCCTGGTCCGTGCAGCCCGCCGTGTACGCGGCCTCGGCGTACGGCGTTCCCGCCCGCACGAGGTCCAGGGCGCGCTGCAGCCTGAGGACCCTGGCCAGCGTCTTGGGGCCGTAGCCGAACGCGGCCAGCGAGCGCCGGTGCAGCTGGCGGGCGCCGAGCCCGACCTCCTGCGCGGTGGCGGCGACCGAACGCCCCCGCCGCAGCGAGGCGGCGACGGCCACCGTGAGCGGGTCCGGGGGCCCTGCGGCGGCCGCCCGGCGCAGGGCGATGTCCTCCAGGGCGGCGGCCGGGTCCTCGGCCTCGCCGGTCCGCTCGGTGAGCCCGCGGACCTCGTGGCCCGGCCAGAGGGCGTCGAGCGCGACCCGCCGGTCGCGGAGCTCGTGCGCGGGGACGCCCAAGAGCGCGGGCGCCGTGCCGGGGGCGAAGCGGATGCCCGCGCAGCTGCCGGAGAGCGCCGCGGCGGGGGTGAACGCGTGGGTGTCGGGGCCCGCCACCAGCAGCCGCCCGCCGGCCCACAGCAGGTCCAAGCAGCCGTCGGGCAGGACGGGCCGCGAGGGTTCGCGCGGTCCGGACCAGCTCCAGAGGACCGCGCCGCCGAAGCGCGATGCCCGCTCCTCGTACCGTGCGCCCATGGTCACCAGGCTAAGGGCTGTCTCAGGGGGAATCCTTGTCGCGGTTGCCGTGCAGGCGGGACTTCACGTCGTCCGGGGGCAGGAAGCGTGACCAGCGTTCGGGGAATTCGGACGGCATGGACACGTCCTCCTCGTCGTCCTCGTCGGCGTACGCGTCCCAGTTCGCCGCCCGTGCCACGAGTTCCGCGGCCTGGGCGGCCTTGATCCGGTCACTGGCGGCGCGGGCCGCGGCGGTGGCGAGCGAGGGCCAGACACGGTCGATCGCCGCGTTGACGGCGGCGCCCACGAGGACGGCGAAGGCGGAGATGCCTATCCAGAGCAGGACGGCGATGGGCGCGGCCAACGAGCCGTAGATGGTGGGTCCTTCCACCGTGCTCGTCAGGTAGATCCGCAGCAGGAAGCTCCCCAGCACCCACATCCCGAGCGCCACGAGCGCCCCGGGCACGTCCTCTATCCACGGCGAGCGGACCGGGACGGACACGTGGTAGAGCGTCGTCAGGAACGCGATGGACAGCAGTATCACGAGCGGCCAGTACATGACCGCGAGCACCTCGGTGCCCCAGGGCACGAACTCCACCACCCGGTCGGGACCGACCACCAGCAGCGGCAGCACCACCGCGCCCAGCAACAGCGCGACCACGTACAGCAGGAACGCCAGCAGACGGGTCTTGACGATGCCGCGGTGGCCGTCGAGCCCGTACATCACGGTGATGGTGTCGATGAAGACGTTCACCGCGCGCGAGCCCGACCAGAGCGCGATCGCGAAACCGAGGGAGATGACGTCGGGGCGCGCGCCCGTGGTCACGTCGGCTATGAGGGGCTCGGCGATCTCCTTGACGCCCCGCTCGGAGAGCACCGTCTGCACCGCGCCCAGGATGTTGCGCTCGATGGAGGCGACCGTGGTGGTGGACGTCCAGTCGTCGACGTAGCCGAGCAGCCCGATCAGGCCGAGCAGCAGCGGCGGCAGGGACAGCAGGGTGAAGAACGCCGCCTCGGCCGCCAGGCCGAGGATGCGGTACTCGATGCACGAATTGACCGTGTCCTTGAGCAACTGCCATGTCATCTGCCGCTTCGAGACGTTGCGGTAGAGGACTCGAGCCCGGTGGAGCCGACCCGGTGGCCGCTCGGGTGTTTCATTTGCTGCCTGCACCTCCTTACCGTATCGGCATGGCACCTAGCACCCACACAGTGACCAACCAGGTTCCGCCGCTGGTCGGCTATGACGTCTTCACGGCCGACCGGGCGCTGACGGAGGCCGTCGAACGGCATCTCGCGTCGGGCGTCCTCGACGAGGCCCGGGAGGAGCTCGGCGGGCTGGGCCGGTCCGCCGGCTCCTTCCAGGCCCAGGAGTGGGGCGCGCAGGCCAACGAGAACCCGCCGAAGCTGCGCACGCACGACCGCTACGGGCACCGCGTCGACGAGGTGGACTTCCACCCCGCCTGGCACCGGCTGCTGGGGCACGCGGTCACGGCCGGGCTGACGGACGCCTGGGGGAGGCCGGGCGGCCATGTCAGGCGCGCCGCCGGTTTCCTGGTCTGGACGCAGGCCGAGGCGGGCCACGGGTGCCCGCTGTCGATGACGCACGCGGCGGTCCCGGCGCTGCGGACCGACCCCGCTCTGGCCGCGGAGTGGGAGCCGCTGCTGACGTCGCACGTGTACGAGGAGGGGCTGCGGCCCCCGTCGCAGAAGGCCGGTGTGCTCTTCGGGATGGGCATGACGGAGAAGCAGGGCGGCACCGACGTGCGGTCCAACACCACCCGGGCCGAGCCGCTGGCCGGCGACGGGGAGTATCTGCTCACCGGCCACAAGTGGTTCTGCTCGGCGCCCATGTCGGACGGCTTCCTGGTGCTGGCGCAGGCGCCGGGCGGGCTCACCTGCTTCCTCGTACCGCGGGTCCTGCCGGACGGTGAGCGCAACGTCTTCGCCATCCAGCGCCTCAAGGACAAGCTGGGCAACAGGTCCAACGCCTCCGGCGAGGTCGAGTTCGACGGGACGTGGGCCCGCCGGGTCGGCGAGGAGGGGCGGGGGGTGCGCACCATCATCGAGATGGTGGCGGCGACCCGGCTGGACTGCGTGGTCGGCTCGGCGGCCCTGATGCGCCAGGCGGTGGCGCAGGCGATCCACCACAGCGCCTACCGCAGCGCGTTCGGCGGACTGCTGATCGAGAAGCCGCTGATGCGCAACGTACTGGCCGACCTGGCCCTGGAGTCGGAGGCGGCGACGACGCTGGCGCTGCGGCTGGCCGCCGCCTACGACGCGGACACGGAGGAGGAGCGGGCCTTCCTGCGGATCGCGGTGCCCGCGGCCAAGTACTGGGTGACCAAGCGGTGCACGGCGGTGGTCGGGGAGGCCCTCGAATGCCTCGGCGGCAATGGTTACGTCGAGGAGTCCGGGATGCCGCGGCTGTTGCGGGAGGCGCCGCTCAACTCGATCTGGGAGGGCTCGGGCAACGTACAGGCCCTCGATGTGCTGCGGGCGCTGCAGCGTGAGCCGCAGGCGCTCAACGCCTTCCTCCAGGAGGTCGGAAAGGCGCGGGGCGCGGACCACCGGCTGGACGCGGCGATCAAGGACCTGCTGACGGAGCTGGCCGACCTGGACGCCGTCGAGGCACGTGCCCGGCGGCTGGTGGAGCGGATGGCCCTGGTGCTGCAGGGCTCGCTGCTGCTGCGGTGGGCGCCGCCGGAGGTCGCGGACGCGTTCTGCGCGTCACGGCTGGGCGGCGACTGGGGGTCGGCCTTCGGGACGCTGCCGCACAGTCTGGATCTGGCCACGGTCGTGGAACGGGCGCGGGCGCAGGAGGGGTAGGAGTTCCGGAGGAACGGTGACAAACGACGGAGGGTGGTGCTGCGCCGACACGGCACCACCCTCCACGCTTGTGCACCACCGCACGGCGGGTCGAGGACTCCCCGCACGGTGTTCCGCCACTCTCGCGGGTCCGCGGCCTGTTCACCAGAGTTGCAAGGGGTTGCAACCATTGCGTGGAGTACGAGCCGACGGGCACCCCGCACGGCAGGATGTGTCCTTTGGGCCGGGTTTCTCTCCCGCGGACCGGGCCCACGCTTTGTTGGGGGGACCGTCATGAAAACAGACCCTGCCGCGCGACCGCGGCCGGAGAACGCCTCGCACCCGGCGCTCACCGAACGCCAGGTCCACCGCGCGCGGGAGGCCCGGCTGACGGGCGAGCCCACGGCAGCGGTTCCGCGCGCGGAGATCGACGCGTCCTGGGACCGCGTGCTGCGCAGTGGGGTCGACCCCGACCAGTCGCCGGAGAGCAGGCTGCTGGAGACCGACGAGATCGAGCACCGGCGCAGGAGCACGGCGCTCGGCGAGATCATGCCCGTGCTGCGGGACGGGCTGGCCACGATCGCGGACGCGGCGCAGCAGATCATGGTCGTCACCGACACCGAGGGCAGGGTCCTGTGGCGTCAGGGACACGCGGCCGTGATGCGCCGGGCGAAGGACATCTGTCTGGAGGAGGGTGCCGCCTGGGACGAGTCGGCGACGGGCACGAACGCCATCGGTACGGCGCTCGCCACGCGCACGCCCATCCAGGTCCACTCCGCCGAGCACTTCGTCCGCGCCCTGCACACCTGGACCTGTGCGGCGGCCCCGGTGCGTGACCCCCGGGACGGCCGGCTGATGGGCATCGTCGACATCAGCGGGCCCGCCTCCACCTTTCACCCGGCGACGCTGGCGCTGGTGGGTTCGGTGGCGGCGCTGGCGGAGAGCGAGCTGCGCGGCCGGCATCTGGTGGCGATCGAGCGGCTGCGCTCGGTGGCCGCGCCGCTCCTGTGCCGGCTGGGCGGCCGGGCGCTGGTGGTCGACGTGCACGGCTGGCTGGCCGCCGTCAGCGGGATGCCGCCCGTGGACCGGCTGCCGCTGCCGAAGTCGCTGCAGCCGGGCACGGTGTGGCTGGCCGCGCTCGGGATGTGCCGGGTGGAGCCGCTGCCCGGCGGTTGGCTGGTCCAGGTCGCGGAGGGCGCGCACGACCGCTCTCCGCGCCGGGTGGTGCTCGACCTGAGCCGGGAGCGGGGGCTCACGGTCCATGTGTCGGGCCCCGTGGGCAGCTGGACGCACCCGCTCTCGCCGCGCCACGCGGAGCTGCTGTACGCCCTGGCCCTGCACCGGGAGGGGCGTACCGCGGCCGAGCTGGCCGAGGACGTCTTCGGCGACGCCTCCAGGACGGTGACGGTGCGGGCCGAGATATCCCGGATGCGCCGCCATCTCGCGGAGGTGCTGACCCATCGGCCGTACCGCTTCCGCGAGGGTGTCGAGGTGGAGGTGGTCCATCCGGACGTGCCGGCCGATCTGCTGCCGCGTTCGACGGCCCCGGTGGTGCTCAGGGCGCGTACGCCCGCGGGGACGGTCTGAGCCCGGCCGGTTTGGCCGGAAGTCGTGGCCGTGGTTTTCTGACCGCCATGAGCGACTCCGCACACTCCGCCCCCGCCGTCTCCGTCTCCGTCTCCGACGTGACCGTCTGGTACCTGGAACAGACCTCGCCCGCCGACCTCAGCCCCGCCGCCCTCCCCGCGGACGGAGTGACGGTCGCACGCTCGGAGATACCGCTGCCGGAGTTCAGCCGCTTCCTCTACACGGCGGTGGGCGCGGACGTCCGGTGGACCGACCGGCTGGACCACAGCTACGCGCAGTGGCTGGAGATCGTCGAGCGTCCGGCGGCCGAGACCTGGGTGGCGTACGAGAAGGGGACCCCGGCCGGGTTCATCGAGCTCGACGCCCAGGAGGACGGGGCCGTAGAGATCGTCTACTTCGGCCTGATCCCCTCCTTCCGGGGCCGCCGGATCGGCGGGCACCTGCTGTCGTACGGCGTGGCGCGCGCCTGGGACCTCGCGGAGCGCCACCCGGAGCGGACCCCCACCAAGAGGGTGTGGCTGCACACGTGCTCCGACGACGGCCCGCACGCGATGGACAACTATCTGCGGCGGGGGTTCCGGCTGTTCGACACGAAGACCGAGCAGGAGTTCCAGGTCGCCCACCCCGGCCCCTGGCCCGGCGCGCACGCCTGATCGCGCGCGGCATCGCACACCCTCCCTGTCGCTTTATCGACAGGGAGGGAGTGATCGACACCACAGCGTCTCATTCTTCGGGACCATCTCGTCCACATACTGGATCGTGGTGGACTGGCCCGAGATGCGCGTGCCACGCTTCCGTCATGTCTGGAACTGGAATTGCCTTGGTGAGTCGGCGGCACGTCGACCTCGGCCGCATGTCCAGCGCCATCTGTCCGGTCCGCTGAGAGTCTCCAGCACCGCGATTTCCTTCAAGTCCGCTCCACCCCCCTGCGCACCGCCGCGCCTCACGCGAGTGTGCAGTTCAGAGCCGCCCTCCTGCAGTCCCGAAGGACGTATAGCCATGGCCGCCATTCCCGAGAAGCCTGCTACCGCCACGCCCCGCCGCAAGGCCGGACGTCACCGTGGTGAAGGTCAGTGGGCCATGGGTCACTACACCCCGCTCAACGGGAACGAGCAGTTCAAGAAGGATGACGACAGTCTCAACGTGCGGACGCGCATTGAGACGATCTACTCGAAGCGCGGCTTCGACTCCATCGACCCGAACGACCTGCGCGGGCGCATGCGCTGGTGGGGCCTGTACACCCAGCGCCGGCCCGGCATCGACGGCGGCAAGACCGCCGTCCTGGAGCCGGAGGAGCTGGACGACCGCTACTTCATGCTGCGGGTGCGCATCGACGGCGGGAAGCTGACCACCGGGCAGCTGCGCGTCATCGGCGAGATCTCCGAGGAGTACGCGCGGGGCACCGCCGACGTCACCGACCGGCAGAACGTCCAGCTGCACTGGATCCGCATCGAGGACGTCCCGGCGATCTGGGAGAAGCTCGAGGCCGTCGGGCTCTCGACGACCGAGGCATGCGGCGACTGCCCCCGTGTGATCATCGGTTCTCCGGTGGCCGGGATCGCCGCCGACGAGATCATCGACGGCACGCCCGCGGTCGACGAGATCCACGAGCGCTACATCGGCAGCAAGGAATTCTCCAACCTGCCCCGCAAGTTCAAGACCGCGATCTCGGGCTCGCCGGTCCAGGACGTGGTGCACGAGATCAACGACATCGCCTTCGTCGGGGTGGACCACCCCGAGCACGGCCCCGGCTTCGACCTGTGGGTCGGCGGCGGGCTCTCCACCAACCCGCGGTTCGCCGAGCGCCTCGGCGCCTGGGTGCCGCTGGACGAGGTCCCCGACGTCTGGGCGGGCGTCGTCGGGATCTTCCGCGACTACGGCTACCGCCGGCTGCGCACGCGCGCACGCCTGAAGTTCCTGATGGCCGACTGGGGTCCGGAGAAGTTCCGCCAGGTCCTGGAGGACGAGTACCTCAAGCGCCCGATGCTGGACGGCCCGCCGCCGGCGCAGCCCACCTCCCGCTGGCGTGACCACATCGGTGTGCACGCGCAGCAGGACGGCCGCTTCTACGTGGGCTTCGCCCCGCGCGTCGGCCGGGTCGACGGCTCCACCCTCGCCAAGATCGCCGATCTGGCCGAGGCACACGGCTCGGGCCGGGTACGCACCACCGTCGAGCAGAAGATGCTCATCCTCGACGTGGAGCAGGACCAGGTCGAGTCCCTGACCGCCGGTCTGGAGGCGCTGGACTTCCAGGTGAACGCCTCCCCGTTCCGGCGCGGCACGATGGCCTGCACCGGCATCGAGTTCTGCAAGCTGGCGATCGTCGAGACGAAGGCGCGCGGAGCCGCGCTCATCGACGAACTGGAGCGCCGCCTGCCGGACTTCGACGAGCCGCTCTCCATCAACATCAACGGCTGCCCCAACGCCTGCGCCCGCATCCAGACCGCGGACATCGGCCTCAAGGGCCAGCTCATGCTGGACGGCGACGGCAACCAGGTCGAGGGCTACCAGGTGCACCTCGGCGGCGCGCTCGGCCTGGAGGCCGGCTTCGGCCGCAAGGTCCGCGGGCTGAAGGTCACCTCGGCCGAACTCCCGGACTACGTCGAGCGGGTGCTCGGGAAGTTCCAGGAGGAGCGCGAGGAAGGCGAGCGCTTCGCGACCTGGGCCGCCCGGGCCGGTGCGGAGTCGCTGTCATGAGCGAGCGAGCGGCGCCGTTCTACTGCCCGTACTGCGGCGACGAGGACCTGCGCCCGCACGAGGCGGGGCACGGCGCCTGGGAATGTGCTTCCTGCAATCGCGCGTTCCAGCTGAAGTTCCTGGGGCTGCTGGCCCAGGGACTCCAGCGCAACGACGGGGAAGGGGACGGGACATGACGGACACGCTGCACACCGCCGAGCTCACCGACGAGGCACTGAGGGACCTGGCCGAGCGGGCCGGACGCGACCTGGAGGACGCCTCCGCGAGCGACATCCTGAAGTGGGCGGCCGACACCTTCGGCAAGCGCTTCTGCGTCACCTCCTCCATGGAGGACGCGGTCGTCGCACACCTCGCCTCCCGGGTCATGCCCGGCGTGGACGTCGTCTTCCTGGACACCGGCTACCACTTCGAGGAGACCATCGGCACCCGGGACGCGGTGGACGCCGTCATGGACGTCAACCTCATCACCCTGACCCCGCGTCAGTCGGTGGCCGAGCAGGACGCCGAGTACGGGCCGAAACTGCACGACCGCGACCCCGACCTGTGCTGCGCGCTGCGCAAGGTCAAGCCGCTGGAGGAAGGGCTGACGGCGTACGCCGCCTGGGCGACCGGGCTGCGCCGCGACGAGTCCCCCACCCGGGCGAACACCCCGGTCGTGGGCTGGGACGAGAAGCGCCGCAAGGTCAAGGTCTCGCCGATCGCCCGCTGGTCCCAGGACGACGTGGACGCGTACGTCGCCGAACACGGCGTACTGACCAACCCGCTGCTGATGGACGGTTACGCCTCCGTCGGCTGTGCGCCCTGCACCCGCCGGGTGCTGGAGGGCGAGGACGCACGGGCCGGCCGCTGGGCCGGGCGGGGCAAGACCGAATGCGGGCTGCACGGCTGATGACGACTGATCAGGAGATATCGATGAGCGTGACGGAGACGGGAGCCACCGTCTGGCTCACCGGTCTGCCGAGCGCGGGCAAGACCACCATCGCCTACGAGCTGGCCGGCGGGCTGCGTGCCGACGGGCACCGGGTCGAGGTGCTCGACGGTGACGAGATCCGGGAGTTCCTCTCCGCGGGCCTCGGATTCTCCCGCGAGGACCGGCACACCAACGTCCAGCGGATCGGCTTCGTCGCCGAGCTGCTGGCCGCCAACGGTGTGAAGGTTCTCGTCCCGGTCATCGCGCCGTACGCCGACAGCCGTGACGCCGTGCGCAAGCGTCATCAGCAGGAGGGCACCGCGTATCTCGAGGTGCACGTCGCGACCCCGGTCGAGGTGTGCTCCGAGCGGGACGTGAAGGGGCTGTACGCCAAGCAGGCAGCGGGCGAGATCAGTGGCCTCACCGGGGTCGACGACCCCTACGAGGCGCCCGAGTCGCCGGATCTGCGGATCGAGTCGCACCAGCAGACCGTGCAGGAGTCCGCAGCGGCGCTTCGTGCGCTGCTCACCGAGAGGGGCCTGGCGTGAGCACCGTCGCCACCGTGCCGGAAGGCACCGTCAACCCGTACGCGCTGAGCCACCTGGACTCCCTGGAGTCGGAGGCGGTGCACATCTTCCGTGAGGTGGCGGGTGAGTTCGAGCGGCCGGTGATCCTGTTCTCCGGCGGCAAGGACTCGATCCTGATGCTGCACCTCGCGCTGAAGGCGTTCGCCCCCGCCCCGGTCCCCTTCACGCTGCTCCACGTGGACACCGGGCACAACTTCCCCGAGGTCCTCGAATACCGCGACCGCACCGTCGAGAAGCACGGGCTGCGCCTGCACGTCGCCTCCGTCCAGGAGTACATCGACGCGGGCAAGCTCCGCGAGCGCCCCGACGGCACCCGCAACCCCCTCCAGACGGTCCCGCTGACCGAGGCCATCCAGCAGCACCGCTTCGACGCCGTCTTCGGCGGCGGACGGCGCGACGAGGAGAAGGCCCGCGCCAAGGAGCGCGTCTTCTCGCTCCGCGACGAGTTCTCCCAGTGGGACCCCCGCCGCCAGCGCCCCGAACTGTGGCAGCTCTACAACGGCCGCCACGCCCCCGGTGAGCACGTCCGTGTCTTCCCCATCTCCAACTGGACCGAGCTCGACGTCTGGCAGTACATCGAGCGCGAGGGCATCGAGCTCCCGGCCATCTACTTCGCCCACGAGCGCGAGGTGTTCAACCGCTCCGGCATGTGGCTCACCGCCGGCGACTGGGGCGGCCCCAAGGACCACGAGAAGACCGAGACCCGCCAGGTGCGCTACCGCACCGTCGGCGACATGTCCTGCACCGGCGCCGTCGACTCCGACGCCACCACCCTGGACGCCGTGATCACCGAGATCGCCGCCTCCCGGCTCACCGAGCGGGGCGCCACCCGCGCCGACGACAAGATGTCCGAGGCCGCGATGGAAGACCGCAAGCGCGAGGGGTACTTCTAAACATGACCACCATCACCGACCTCTCGGCCACCACCCTGCTGCGGTTCGCCACCGCCGGGTCCGTCGACGACGGCAAGTCCACCCTCGTCGGACGCCTCCTGCACGACTCCAAGTCGGTCCTCACCGACCAGCTGGAAGCCGTCGCGCTGGCCTCCACCAACCGCGGGCAGGAGGCGCCCGACCTGGCGCTGCTGACCGACGGACTGCGCGCCGAGCGCGAGCAGGGCATCACCATCGACGTCGCCTACCGCTACTTCGCCACACCGCGGCGCCGCTTCATCCTCGCGGACACCCCGGGCCACGTGCAGTACACCCGCAACATGGTCACCGGCGCCTCGACGGCCGAGCTGGCCGTCGTCCTCGTCGACGCCCGCAACGGCGTCGTCGAACAGACCCGTCGGCACGCGGCCGTCGCCGCCCTCCTGCGGGTCCCCCATGTCGTCCTCGCCGTCAACAAGATGGACCTCGTGGACTACGCGGAGCCCGTGTTCGCCGCCATCGCCAAAGAGTTCACCGCCTACGCCGCCTCCCTCGGCGTCCCTGAGATCACCGCCATCCCGATCTCCGCACTGGCCGGCGACAACGTCGTGGAGCCCTCCGCCCACATGGACTGGTACGGCGGCCCCACCGTCCTGGAACACCTGGAGACGGTCCCGGTCAGCCACGACCTGACCGAGTGCCACGCCCGCTTCCCCGTCCAGTACGTCATCCGCCCCCAGACCGCCGAACACCCCGACTACCGGGGGTACGCCGGTCAGATCGCCGCCGGGGTCTTCCGTGTCGGCGAGACCGTCTCCGTGCTGCCGTCCGGGCGCACCACCACGATCGCGGGGATCGACGCGCTCGGCGAGAGCGTCGACATCGCCTGGGCTCCCCAGTCCGTGACGCTGCGGCTCACCGACGACCTCGACATCTCCCGCGGCGACCTCATCGCGCCGAGCGCGGACACGCCCGCCACCACGCAGGACGTCGAAGCCACCGTCTGCCACGTCGCCGACCAGCCCCTCACCGTGGGCCAGCGGGTGCTGCTCAAGCACACCACCCGCACGGTCAAGGCCATCGTCAAGGACATCCCGTCACGGCTCACACTGGACGACCTGTCCCAGCACCCCGCCCCCGGACAGCTGGTGGCCAACGACATCGGCCGGGTCGTCGTACGCACCGCCGAGCCGCTCGCGCTCGACGCCTACGCCGACTCGCGGCGCACCGGATCGTTCCTGCTGATCGACCCGGCCGACGGCACGACGCTGACGGCGGGAATGGCGGGCGCCTCGTTCGCCGCCGTCGCCGACGGGGACGAGGGCGCGGACACCACCGCCGAGGATGCGGAGTGGGACTTCTGATGACCACGGACTTCTTCTCGACCTTCGCGAAGGAGGGCGGCCGGGTCGGCAGCGGCGCCCTCGGCAGCGGCCAGGGCGGGGTCGGGCGATGTGCGTGATGACGTACGCGCACTGCCTGCGCGCCCGCTCGCAAGGACCGCACCGCCAGTTCATACGAAGACCTGCCGACCGCCCGGCCACGCCACCTGATCCCAGGAGCACGTGAGACCGGGCCTACGAGAGGAAGACCTCCCGTGCCTGCCGCCCGTACGACTCTCCGCCGCGGCCTCGCCGCTGCCGCCGCATCGTCGCTGCTCGCCGTGGCGGTCACCGCCTGCGGCTACGGCTCCGAGGCGAAGGACGACGACACCGAGAACGTCTCCGCCGGCGGGAAGAAGCTCTCGGCCGACACCGTGAAGATCGGTTACTTCCCGAACCTCACGCACGCCACCGCCCTGGTCGGTATCCACGAAGGCCTCATCGCCGAGGAGCTGGGCGGCACCACGGTCAAGCCCTCGACGTTCAACGCCGGACCCTCCGAGATCGAGGCGCTCAACGCGGGCTCCATCGACATCGGCTTCATCGGCCCCTCCCCCTCGATCAACGGCTACAGCAAGTCCAAGGGCCAGAGCCTGCGGATCATCGGCGGCTCGGCCTCGGGCGGCGTGAAGCTCGTCGTGAACCCGAAGAAGATCAAGACCCTGGACGACCTCAAGGGCAAGAGGATCGCCACCCCTCAGCTCGGCAACACCCAGGACGTCGCGTTCCTCAACTGGATCTCCGAGAAGGGCTGGAAGGTCGACGCCCAGAGCGGCAAGGGTGACATCTCCGTGGTCCGCTCGGACAACAAGGTGACCCCGGACGCCTTCAAGGCGGGTTCCCTGGACGGCGCCTGGGTCCCGGAGCCGACCGCCTCCAAGCTGGTCGCCGAGGGCGGCAAGGTCCTGCTCGACGAGTCGACGCTGTGGCCGGACGACAAGTTCGTCATCACGAACATCATCGTGTCGCAGAAGTTCCTCTCGGAGCACCCGGACGTCGTGGACGCCGTGCTGCGCGGCACGGTGAGCACCAACAAGTGGATCAACGCCAACCGGGACAAGGCGAAGGCCTCGGCCAACGCGGCGCTCGAGGAACTGAGCGGCAAGGCCCTGCCCGCCGAGGTGCTCGACCCGGCGTGGGAGTCCATCCGGATCACCGACGACCCGCTGGCCGCCACGCTGCAGGCGCAGGCGGACCACGCGGTCGGGGCCGGACTGCTGGAGAAGCCCGACCTCAAGGGCATCTACGATCTGGAGCCGCTGAACAGGATCCTCAGGACCGCAGGGCAGCCCGAAGTCGCCGACGCCGGTCTCGGCGTGAAGTAACCCGACCCGTAACCGGATTCCCCAGGAGGTGACGACCATGGCGACCACCACCCTCACCAAGGCCGAGGACCGTGCAGCGGTCGAGCACGCCGCTCGCATCACCAACGTCTCCAAGTCCTTCGCCGGACCCACGGGGCGGCAGCTCGTCCTGGACGACATCACACTCGATGTCGCTCCGGGCGAGTTCGTCACCCTCCTGGGAGCATCCGGGTGCGGCAAATCGACGCTGCTCAACCTGGTGGCCGGACTCGACCGCCCGACCGCGGGGTCCATCGAGACCCCCGGCGGGCGGCCGGCCCTGATGTTCCAGGAGCACGCCCTCTTCCCGTGGCTGACCGCGGGCAAGAACATCGAACTGGCCCTGCGGCTGCGCGGGGTACCGAAGTCGGAGCGCCGCCCCGAGGCGGAGCGGCTGCTCGAACTCGTGCGCCTCGGCGGGGCGTACGGGAAGCGGGTGCACGAGCTCTCGGGCGGGATGCGCCAGCGCGTGGCGATGGCCCGGGCGCTCGCCCAGGACAGCCAACTACTGCTGATGGACGAGCCGTTCGCCGCGCTCGACGCCATCACCCGCGATGTGCTGCACGACGAGCTGACCCGGATCTGGCGCGAGACGAACGCCTCCGTCCTCTTCGTCACCCACAACGTGCGGGAGGCGGTGCGGCTCGCGCAGCGCGTCATCCTGCTGTCGTCACGACCCGGCCGGATCGCCCGGGAGTGGACGGTCGACATCGAGCAGCCCCGCCGCATCGAGGACACCGCCGTGGCGGAGCTGTCCGTCGAGATCACCGAACAACTGCGTGGGGAGATCCGCCGACATGGCCAGCACTGAAACGAAGGCCGACGACCTGGCGGGTCTCGAAGCGGGCCTGGACGCCCTCGACGCCGTACAGGTACGCAGGACGCCGACCCGCGAGATCCTGCTGAACAAGGTCCTGCCGCCGGTCGTCGCGGTCGTCCTGGTGGTCCTGGTCTGGCAGCTGCTGGTCTGGGCGGAGGTCACCGACGACTACAAGCTCCCGCCGCCCGCGGCGGTCTGGGACAGCCTGACCGACATGTGGCTGCAGGGCACCCTGCTGGAGGTCATCTGGACCAGTGTGTCGCGCGGTCTGCTCGGCTTCGTGATGGCCGTCGCCATCGGCACCCCGCTGGGTCTGCTGGTCGCGCGGGTGAAGGTGGTCCGTGCGGCGATCGGCCCGATCCTCTCCGGACTGCAGTCCCTGCCGTCCGTGGCGTGGGTGGCGCCGGCCATCATCTGGCTGGGCCTCGACGACAGGACGATGTACGCGGTGATCCTGCTCGGCGCGGTGCCGTCCGTCGCCAACGGTCTGGTCTCCGGCGTCGACCAGGTGCCGCCGCTGTTCCTGCGCGCGGGCCGCACCATCGGCGCGACAGGGCTGCGCGGGACGATCCACATCGTCCTGCCGGCGGCGCTGCCCGGCTATCTGGCGGGCCTCAAGCAGGGCTGGGCGTTCTCCTGGCGCTCGCTGATGGCCGCCGAGATCATCGCGTCCTCGCCCGACCTGGGCCTGGGACTCGGCCAGTTGCTGGAGAACGGCCGGAACAACTTCGACATGCCGGGGATCTTCCTGGCGATCCTGCTCATCCTGTTCGTCGGCATCGCGATCGACCTGCTGATCTTCAGCCCGCTGGAGCGGCGGGTGCTGCGCAGCCGCGGTCTCCTCGTGAAGGGCTGATCTCCCATGGCCTCCCCCGTCCTGCTCGTCATCGCCCACGGCAGCCGCGACCCGCGGCACGCGGCGACCGTCCACGCGCTCACCGCGCGGGTACGGTCGTTGCGGCCCGGGCTGCGGGTGGAGACGGGCTTCCTGGAATTCAACGCCCCGTCCGTGCCCAGGGTGCTGGAGCGCCTGGCGGCGGAGGGGGCGGGCGAGGTCGTCGCACTCCCCCTGTTGCTGACCCGGGCCTTCCACGCCAAGTCGGACATCCCCTCGGTGCTGCGCGAGGCCCGGACCCGGCTGCCCCGGCTGCGGATCGGCCAGGCCGAGGTGCTCGGCCCCTCCCCGCTGCTGAACGCGGCACTGGAACAGAGGCTGTACGAGGCCGGGGTCTCCCCCGGCGACAAGAGCTCGACCGGGCTGGTCCTGGCCTCGGCGGGCTCCACAGACCCGGAGGCGATCGCAGTGATCGCTGAAATCGCGCGGGAGCTGCGGCACACCGGTTGGTGCGCCGTGCGGCCTGCGTTCGCCTCCGCATCCCTTCCTCGCACCGCCGATGTCGTACGTGCCCTGCGGGCCGACGGCGTACGGCGGGTCGCGGTCGCGCCGTACGTCATCGCCCCCGGCCGTCTCCCCGACCGCATCGCGGCGGGGGCGGAGGAGGCCGGGGCGGAAGTGCTGGCCGACGTCCTGGGGCCTTCCCCGGCGCTGGCCCGGCTGCTGCTGACCCGGTACGACGACGCGCGGGTGCCGGTGGCCGGGGCGATGAGCGCGTAACGCCTTTCGGTCAAGGGTATTCAGGACGCCGCGTCGGCCAGGGCGGTGAGTTCGGCGACCGTCATCGAGCCGGCGGCGCGCCGCTCCCGGGCGAAGGCGTTCGCGGTGCGCCGCAACACCTCGTTGACCGGTGTCGGGACGCCGTGCGCCCTGCCGAGCAGGACGATCTCGCCGTTGAGGTAGTCGGCCTCGATGGTGCCCGTGCCCCGGCTGAGACTCTGCCAGGACGAGCCGCCGGCGCGCCCTGAGCCGTCGAACGGGTCGAAGCGGATCCTGTCGCCGCGGGCCTCCTCCTGCTCCGCGGTTCCCGTCGCCTCGATGCCGGCGGCCGCGAGCACCGCACGCCCTTCCGCGCGGGCCCGGTCGAAGAGGGCGAATCCTTCGGGACCGTCGAGCACACCGGTGACCGCCTCGATCGCGTTGGCGAGGTTGGAGAGCAGCTTGGCGTACTTCCAGCGCATCACGTCGGGGACGACGGGTGCCTCCAGCTTCGCCTTCCGCCAGTCCGCGGCGACGGCGCGCACGGTGTCGTCGGCGCCCGACGGATACCGGCCCAGGTGCAGGATGCCGGTGAGCGGGGCTCCGGCGGCGAGGACCCTGCCCGGTTCCACGAAGCTCGCGGGGAGGTAGACGCAACAGCCGTAGACGCGGTGGAACCGGCGAAGGGCCAGGCGCTCGCTCTCGACGCCGTTCTGCGCGCAGATCAGGGGGAGCCGCTCCCCCGCCGTTCCACCGCCCGCCACGGGCCGTGCGCTCCAGGCGTCGAGGGCGGCGACGCTGTCCTGCGTCTTGACGGCGAGGACGAGGACGTCGTCCGGACCGAGTTCCACCGCCTGCGGTCCGTCGACGACGGGGAGGCGGTGGGTGCGGGTGCCCTCGGGTGTGGTGAGGCGCAGCCCGTCCTCGCGCAGGGCCTCGTACTGCGCTCCGCGGGCCACGAGCACCACCTCGTTGCCCGCCTCGGCCAGCCGTCCGCCCAGGGCGCCGCCGACGGCGCCGGTTCCCACGATGATGTGACGCATGCCCGCGAGCCTGGCACAGCGCCCGCCCTCGCGTGAAGCGGCCACGACAACGGGCCGCGCTCGGTGAGCGCGGCCCGTCGGCAGGTGGTGCGGGGCGTGAGCTCTAGAAGACGCTGACGCCGTAGGCGCTGAGCGCCTCGGTGACCGGCTGGAAGAACGTGGTGCCGCCGGAGGAGCAGTTGCCGCTGCCGCCGGAGGTGAGGCCGAGGGCCGTGGTGCCGGAGAAGAGCGAGCCACCGCTGTCGCCGGGCTCGGCGCAGACGTTGGTCTGGATCATGCCGTAGACGATGTCGCCGCTTCCGTAGTTCACGGTCGCGTTGAGACCGGTCACCGTGCCGCTGTGGACACCGGTGGTGGAGCCGCTGCGCTTGACGGCCTGGCCGACGCGCGGGGTCGCGGCGGAGGTGATGTCCTGGTAGCTGCCGTTGTACAGGTAGACCCGGCCGTCGGCGGCGGAGGAGTTCGAGTGCCGGATGAGCCCGTAGTCGTTGGTCGGGAAGCTGGATCCGGCCCGCGTACCGAGGGTGGTGGACTGGCCGGAGTTGGTGTACCAGGTGCTGCCTATCTCGGTGCAGTGCCCGGCGGTCAGCGCGTAGTAGGTGCTGCCGCTGCGGACGTTGAAGCCGAGGGAGCAGCGTCCGCCGCCGGCGTAGATGGCCTGGCCGCCCGCGATGAGCTTGTTGAAGGTGCCCTCGGTGCGGTTGATGTCGGCCTTCGCGCCCGAGTCGGTGACCGACTTCTTGATCGTGGCGATCTCGGCGGCGGTGACGGTGCTGTCGACGGTCACGACGACCTTGCCGGAGCTCGCCTCGGTGTACCAGGCGGTGCCCGCGATGTCGGCACCGCGTACGGCGGAACTGGCTTCGGCCAGCTCGGCCTTCGTCACCGTGGTGTCCGGTGCCGCCTGAGCGACCGCGGTGGGCGCCGCGAGCGCCACGGCGGTGACCAGCCCTGAGGTGGCGGCGATGAGACGGGCGCGTCTGGAGATCGAGGAGAGGGGGGCGAAGCGCTTGAAGGTCACAGGATCCTCCGTCATTGGGGGGTGTCCGGTCCGCTGGGTGGGCGGTCCGGAGTATGCGGCTGTCCGCGACCAGTGGGTTCTAGTCGTGGACCTGCCAACCGCACGCCTCGAATCCTTGACTCCGCTTGAACCGGTGACAAGGACTTGTTCCGGACCAGGACGGAGAACGGACCCTGAACTCCGATATGCGTGCGGATGACCTCCGAACAACGGCGTCCGCTCACCGAACGGAGGAGGGCAGCGAATTGCAGCAAAGTCCGTAACGGTGGGCGGACGTCGGCCGCTGTCCGGGCGCATCGCGTTCACACACACCGCCCTTGCCCGCGGGGCGCGCCGGCACGGGTCTCCACGGCCCGGACCGGGCCTGCCGGGGCGCGGCCCGTTCGGGCGGCTTACCGGTGTTTTGCCCGGCGGCCCCAGGTGGCCGGAATCGGGCCCTTGAGCGATAACCGGCCGGACTCCGGGCACAGATCAGACCGGCACGGCACTCTTGCGGCGCCGTTCCGGCGTGTGCTGTGGGGGTGGGAGAGCGAGTCGGCGGGAAGCGCCGGCTCAGATCTCCGCGAACGGATCGTCGATGAAGGGCGTCGCCTGGTGGAAGTAGAGCAGCCAGCCGTCCACCGTCAGCCGCCACAGGGAGCTGCGGTGGGACCGCAGGCCCCGGGACTCCGTGTCGAAGGTGAGGTGCACCAGGTCCTGCGCGAGCTGGTCGCCCCGCATCCGTGTGGCGGTGAGCGGGACGGGAGGCGGAGCACCCGGGTCCGTCTCCGGCTGCGTGAGCATGGCGATGATCGTGTCCCGCTGCCAGAGGCGGCCGCTGGTGCCGATCTCCCGGAAGTCCGGGTGCAGCAGCGTGGCGAGCACGTCGGCGGAGGCCCGCACCACGGGGTCGAGGAGGCGTAGCTCGCCTTCGATGGCTGCGGCCACGGCGGGCGAGGGCTCAGTCACGCGTCATCTCCACAAGCTTGACCACGGTGTTCCAGTTACGGCTCGTGGCGACGAGGCCACGGGTGAAGGCGGGCCGCCCGAGCGCCACTGCCAGTTCGGAGCGCCCGAGCCCGTCGGGCGCGTACAGGTAGAGGGCGCGATCCCCCAGCCGGAACTCCTCGGGGCGGAAGGCGTCGGCGTCGAGCGCGGCGAACCGGGCGGCGTCCACGGCCTGGTCGAAGTAGGTGACGTGCAGCTGCTTCGCCTCGAGTTCGGCGGCCGGGAAGGGACAGGCCTCGGCCACGCCGGCGAGATAGGCGCCCGAGCGGACGAGACAGTCGACCGGAAAGCCGAACCGTTCCTCGATGGCCCGCTCCAGCTCGGCGGCCAGCGCGCTCTCGTCGCCCGGCGCGGCGCGGAACACGGCGTTGCCGCTCTGCAGATGGGTGGCGACGTCCTCGTGCCCCAGCTCCCCGAGCAGCGCCCGGAGTTCCGCCATGGGGACCCGCCGGTGGCCGCCGACGTTGACCCCGCGCAGCAGCGCCGCGTACATCGTGCTCATGCCCCCACCCTAGATCCTTTTCCACCTGCGACGGCCGCCGCGCCCCGTGGGGGAGGGCGCGGCGGCCTTCTGCGTGTTCTACCGGGCCCGCCCGGCCTATTCCACGATCTTCAGGAGCTTGTTCGCCGTGCCCTCGGTCGCGTTGGATATGGCGTCCGGGGTGGCTCCGTCGGTCAGCGCCGTGGCGACCTCCTCGGGCGTGGCGTCCGGGTGTCCGCCGAGGTAGACGGCGGCGGCACCGACGACGTGGGGGGTCGCCATGGACGTGCCCGAGATGGTGTTGGTGCCGTCGTCGCTGTCGTTCCAGTCCGACGTGATGTCCGAACCCGGGGCGTAGACGTCCACGACCGAGCCGAAGTTCGAGAACGACGACTGCTCGTCGTCCACCGTGGACGAGGCCACGGTGATGGCCTCGGGGACACGGGAGGGGGAGCCTTCGCCCGCGTCGCTCGACTCGTTGCCCGCGGCGACCGCGAAGGTGACGCCGGAGGTGATGGCCTTCTGGACGGCGGCGTCGAGGGCCGGGTCCGCGGATCCGCCGAGGCTCATGTTGGCGACGGACGGGCCCTGGTGGTTCGCGGTGACCCAGTCGATGCCCGCGACGACCTGCTCGGTGGTGCCCGAGCCCGCGTCGTCCAGGACGCGGACGGCCACGATCTTCGCCTTCTTGGCCACCCCGTGGGAGGCGCCCGCGATGGTCCCGGCCACGTGCGTGCCGTGTCCGTTGCCGTCGTCGGCGTCGTCGTCGTTGTCCACGGCGTCGAAGCCCGAAGTGGCGCGGCCCTCGAAGTCGTTGTGGGTGACGCGGACACCGGTGTCGATGACGTACGCGGTGACGTCCCCGCCCGCGGCGTCCGGGTAGGTGTACGCACTGTCACCGGCGGTCTCGGCCTGGTCGATCCGGTCCAGACCCCAGGACGGCGGGTTCTCCTGGGTGGCGTCGATGTGGAACTTCTTGTTCTGCACGACCTTGGAGACGGCCGGGTCGGCGGCGAGCCGCTTGGCCTCGGTCTCCGAAAGCCCGCTGGCCGAGAAGCCGTTGATGGCCGACTTGTAGTTCCGCTGGAGGGTGCCGCCGTACTCCTCGGCCAGGCCGGCCTTGTCGGCCTTCCGGTCCAGCATCACGATGTAGCTGCCGGAGACGGCTGTCGCCGCGTCCGCGCCGTAGACGGTGCCCGTCGCGGGCGCCGTGGCGGCTCCGGCGAACGGGGTGGTGAGCAGGGTGACACCGGCGGCCGCGGCCACCGCGGTTATCGCGGCGGTGAGCTTGACCGAACGCACACGCTTGTGAATTGCCATGAAGAGGGGTCTCCTCGTCATTCTTTTGTGGGGGGATTGACCCTCGGCCGGAAGATCTCCGGGGGTTGCCTCGAAACACTGCTCGATTGACGCGCCCAGATCAAGACCTTCATGTAGCCGTCACCTAGTCGGCAAGCTTTCGTCACAGAAAACCTGCTCACTTACCTGTATCTCAGGCAAACCGCCCGGCTTCCGGCCGCACATGAGGACGGGTGCGGGTTCCGGTCGAGTGAACTTGGCGCGATCGAGCGCGCATAACCCCACTTCATTGCTAATGAACGTGGGAACGGAATGTCATGTTTCAGTTGTGCACATCCCCAGCAATCCACCCCGCCCCTCACGCGAGAACGCGCGGCACACCGCTTGTACGACAAGTCGGAATGACGGGGCATCTGAAATTCCGCCACGCGCCGCCGTCACCTCTCCGGAGCCGCTGACCACGGCGACCCTGCCGTCCCAGGTCCAGCACGGGCGCCGTCCTACGGTCGCGGTCGTCGGCCTCGGTTACGTCGGACTGCCCACCGCGCTCTCCCTCCACGCGGCAGGCCACGCGGTGGTCGGCGTGGACACCAGCGAGGCACGGCTGCGGGACATCCGGTGCGGGCGGGTCGACCTGCTGCCCTCGCAGCACGGCAGGCTGACCGCGGCTCTCCAGGACGCGGGCTTCCGGCTGACGGCCGACCCCGCCGCGGTCACGGCCACGGAGGCGGTGATCATCTGCGTGCCGACCCCGGTCGACGGGGATCTCGTGCCCGACCTGCGCGCACTGACCGCCGCCTGCGCGTCGGTGGTGGCCCACGCGGTGCCGGGACAGCTCCTGGTCCTCACCTCGACCAGCTACGTCGGCACCACGCGCGACCTCCTCGTCGAGCCGCTCGCGGCACGGGGACTGCGGCCCGGAACCGATGTCTTCGTGGCGTTCGCTCCCGAGCGGATCGACCCCGGGAACCCCGCCCACTCCCCCGACCGGACCCCGCGTGTCATCGGCGGCGTCACTCCCCGGTCCACCGAGCTCGCCGCCTCCCTGCTGGCCGGAACCGCTCCGTCCGTCCACCGGGTGGACAGCCCGGAGGCAGCGGAGATGAGCAAGCTGTGGGAGAACACCTTCCGAGCGGTCAACATCGCACTCGCGAACGAACTGACGGAGAACTGCCTGGTGTTCGGGCTGGACCCACGACAGGTCATCGAGGCCGCGGCCACCAAGCCGTACGGCTTCATGCCCTTCTATCCGGGGGCGGGCGTCGGCGGTCACTGCATCCCCTGCGACCCGCACTACCTGCTGTGGCAGCTGCGGGCGAGAAAGAGGACGTCCCCTCTGGTGGACACCGCCATGACGGCGATCGCCGAGCGGCCCGCCCGGGTCGCCGGGAAGGCGCGGGACGCCCTCGCGGCCGGCGGGCGGGGCACCGCCGGCTCCCGGGTACTGATCCTCGGTGTGGCCTACAAGCCCGGTGTGGCGGATCTTCGCGAGAGCCCGGCTCTGGAGATCATGGACCGGCTCACGGCCTGGGGCGCCACCGTCGAGTACACGGACCCGCTGGTGCCGAGCCTGGACCGGCACGGCGTCCTGCGGCGCAGTGTCGACGTCCCGGGAGCCCTCCACTGGGACCTCGTCGTCGTCCACACCGTGCATCCCGGGACGGACCTGGGCTGGCTGGACGGCGGCCCCGCCGTCCTGGACGTCACACATCGCCTGACGACGGCCGCCGCCACCGGCGCCGCCGTATGAGCGCCTCCCCGCCGCCGAGCCGGCGCATGCTGCTCACCGCCGCCGTCGCGACCCCGGCCGCCGGGCTCGCCGGGGCCCTCACCTCGGACGGGCGGGACCCGGACACCACCGCCAGGCCCGGGGACGGCAAGGCCGCGGGCGGATCCGCGAGCGCCGGCCCGGCGGAAGCGGACCCGGCGACGCACACCGGTGGTCCCGGGGCACCGTTCCGCCCGGAACTCCCGGCGGAGGGGCTGGTCACCAACGAGTACGCCCACGGCCATCCGGACTCCGGGGACGCCCGTCTCTCGCCCGACTGGATCGTCACCAGCGGCTCCCTCTTCGCGCACTGGGCCCTCGGGTGGACCGGCGTACCCGACGGCGAGGCGCCCGGCCCCGACTCGGGCCTGCACACCGGGTCGGCCGTCTTCCGGCTCGTGAGCCGCCGTCAGGACTTCGGCGACACGGCCGTGCGGTCCTGGGTGTTCCTGAAGCCGCCGGGTGCCACCGGACGCACCCCGGCGCGCGCCTGGGACGGCGGGCATCTCTGGCTCCGCCACCACAGCGCGCAGGAGCTGTACGCGCTGAGCTTCCGCCGCCGCGACGGCATGGTCGTTCTCAAGCGCAAACACCCGGCGCCGGGGCGGCCCGTGGGCGAGGAGGGCGTCTACACCACGCTCGCCACGGCGCGTCACCCCCTCGACTACGGCCGGTGGCACCGCATCTCGGCCACGGTGAGCACCCGGGGCGACGACCGGGTCCGGATCGCGCTGGCCCTGGACGGGCGGACGGTCCTCGACGCGGAGGACCGGGAGCCGGGCCGGCTGACGGAGCCGGGCGGGGTCGGGCTGCGCGGCGACAACACCGAGATGGCCTTCTTCGGCTTCACGGCGCGGGACGACGCCCGCCGCCGCCGCCCGGCCGGAGGGACCTACCGGTGAACGCCCTCCACCGGCCGCCGGCCGGTCCCCGCGCCTCCGCGCCGCACACCGCGCAGGACACCGTGCCGGGTCCCCGCGGGATGCGCGCGATCAGGGCCCGGGTCACCCCCGCCGACCCCGCGCTCCGGCACGGGATGCGCCGGCTGCTCGTCCTGTTCTGCCTGATGCCGCTCCTGGCCGTCCTGGCCCATCACACCGCCCGGCTGCCCCGGCTGAACCTCCCGGTCTGCTACGGACTCGTGGTGCTGGCCGGCACGATCGCCCTGCTCTACGTCGCCTACAGCCGGTACGAGGACCCTGCCGAGGGCGAACTGCGGGTGCGGCCGGGCCCCGGCGAGACCTTCCCACCGCTGCCCGCCGGCCCCCGGGTCGCGTTCCTGCTGGCCGTCAAGGACGAGGTGGACGGCATCGAGGCGTGCGTACGCTCCATGGCCGCCTCCGACTGCCCCGGGGTACGGATCATCGTGGTGGACGACCACTCCCAGGACGGGACGGGCGACGTGCTGCGCCGGCTCCGGGACGAGCTCGGCATCACCGTCATCCATCTGGACTCCAACGTCGGCAAGAAGCACGCGCTGGTCCGCGCCTGCGAGCTCGCCGACACCGAGATCATCGCCTTCACCGACTCCGACTGCGTCCTCGCCCCCGACGCCCTGCGCCGCTGTGTGCGCGCCCTGGTGGCCCACCCCGAGCTGGGTGCCGTGAGCGGCCACTGCCGGGCGCTCAACACGGACGCCGGATTCCTGGCGCGTGCCCAGGACGTCTGGTACGAGGGCCAGTTCAGGGTGGCCAAGGCGGCCGAGGCCTCCTTCGGCTCGGTGTCCTGCGTCTCGGGACCGCTGGCCGTCTTCCGGCGGGACGCCGTCTACAACTACCTCCCCGCGTGGGCCGACGACCGGTTCATGGGCGCGCCGTTCCGCTTCGCCACGGACCGCCAGCTGACGGGATACGTCCTCGGGCAGGCGTGGAAGGGCGCGGCGCTCAAGCGCCGGTACGCCGGTTCCCCGTTCGTCGAGGAGGACTTCGCCGAGCGCCGCTGGCGCGTCGGGTACGTACGCTCCGCGCGGGTGTGGACCGATGTGCCCGCCCGGCTGGGGCCTCTCCTGCGTCAGCAGGTCCGCTGGAAGAAGAGCTTCATCCGCAACCTCTTCTTCACCGGCTCCTTCATGTGGCGCCGCGGGCCGGGGCCCGCCGCTCTCTACTACGGGCACGTGCTGTGGGTGCTCGCCGCACCGGTGATGGCGTTCCGGCATCTGGTCTGGGCGCCGGCGCACGGAGCGCTCTTCCTGACCCTGCTCTACTTCTGCGGAGTGGTCCTCAAGGGCTGCGTCTGGGGCCTCGCGTACAGGATCGACCACCCCGGGGACACCCGCTGGCGCTACCGGCCCCTCATGAGCCTGTTCTCCTCGGTGCTGCTCGCCTGGCTGCTGCCGTACTCCCTGCTCACCGTCCGGCGGGGCGTCTGGTCCAGGGGGGCGGCATGAGAGAGCAGGTCCGTACGGCCGCCAGGGCGCTGGCCGCGCTGCTCAGCGCGGCCGCCGTCATCACCGTGTACCTTCTCGTGCTCTTCCGGGGGGCCCTGCCGTGACCACCTCCGCACCCAGGCGTGCGCTGCTCGGGCTGCTCGCCGTGGCGATGGTCTGCGTGCCCTTCTACGGTGCATGGCGCTACGACGAGTTCCACCGGGCCGTGGCGGCGCAGGAGGCGCCTCCCGGGCCCGGTCGCGGGGCCGCCGCGGCCGCGGGCGGGCCGTCCTCCGGGAGGCGGACGGAGGGCGCCGCCCCCGTCGTGCTGGCGTACCACGACATCGGGCGTGACAGCCGCAGCCGCTACACGGTGACCCCTGAAGCGTTCGACGCGCAGCTCGCCGCCCTGGCGGCGGCGGGCTACCGCACGCTGAGCAGCGAGGAGTTCACCGCGTATCTGCGCGGAGGGCCGGCCCCGGGGCCGCGCTCGGTGTTCCTGACCTTCGACGACGGCGCCCACGGGCTGTGGGTGCACGCCGACCGCATCCTCGCCCGACACGGCATGCGGGCGGCCGCCTTCCTCATCACGCGTGCGGTGGGGAGCCACCGCCCCTACTACCTCTCCTGGGAGGAGATCGGCCGCATGGCGCGGTCGGGACGGTGGGACTTCCAGAACCACACCCACGACCTTCACCGGCGGGAGGCCGTGGACGCGGCGGGCCGCACGTCCTCCGCGCTCGCCTCCCGGCTGTGGCTGCCCGGCGAGGGGCGGCGGGAGACGGCGCAGGAGTACCGGCGGCGGATCGAGGCCGATCTGGACCGCTCGATCGGCGACATCACACGCCGGGGCCTGCCCAGGCCCCGGCTCTTCGCCTACCCCTTCTCCGAGACGACCGGGCACGCCTCGGCGCCGGTCGCCGACCGGATGCTGCGCACGGCGCTCGCCGAGCGGTTCGTGGCCGCCCTGACCAACACCTCCGGCCGTCCGCTGCCGGCCGGGCGACGGGCGGCCGCCGCCGGTGAGGTGCAGCGGGTGGAGGTCACCGCCGGCACCGGCGTCCGGGAGCTGCTGACGGAGGTCCGGCGCTGGACGGCGGTGTCCCCCGCCGACTGTCCGGCCCCGCTCACCCAGCCAGGGTCCTGGCGGCCGCACGACGGTGCGCCCGCCGGCCTCGGGGTGTTCACCGGCGCGGGTCCCCACCCCGGCCGCACGGGGTACGTCGGCGCCGCCTACCGGCCGATGGCCTCGGCCGACTGGACCGCCTACGGGGTCGACTTCCGGGTGACGGGGCTGCGGGAGTCGGAGAACAGCGCAGGCGTGATCGTGCGCGACGGCAGCCTCGGCCCGCTGGAGGTGTCGCTCAGCTTCAGTTACGTCCGGCTGCGTGAGCTCAGGGGCGGCCGCTGGCACGAGATCGGCCGCCGCACCCTGACCGACGCCGGGGAGCACCGGGTCAGGATCACCGTGGAGGGCGACCGGACCGTGGTCGCCGTCGACGGGAGGACGCGGATCGAACAGGCCACGCGCGTGACCGGCGGCGACGCGGCCGGAGGGATCGCCGTCAGTGTGCGTAACGGCGATCCCGAGGGGGGATGGCCCCGCTTCACCTCCCTGACGGTGCGTCCGTCGGCCGGGCCCGGGAAGGACGGGGTACGGCGCGGATAGCGCCTTCCCGGGCCCTGGCGACGCGGGTCAGCCCAACCGGCCGGGGAGTTCGGCCTCGATGAGGTCGGCCGCCCGCTTCGCCCCGCCCTCCCCCGCCATCTGTTCCCGGATCCGCTCCAGCCTCGCGGCCACCTCCGGGTCCTCCACCAGGGCGAGCACCGCGTCGCGCAGGGACGCGGCGTCGGCCTCCTCCTTCGGCAGGTGCCGGGCGACTCCGATGGCCTGGAGCATGTCCGCGTTGCCGAACTGGTCGACGGCCTGCGGGACCGCCACCATCGGGGTGCCGGTGGCGAGTCCCTCCTGGCTGCCGCCGGCGCCCGCGTGGGTGATGAAGGCGTCCGCCTGCTTCAGCACGGACAGCTGCGGGACCCAGGAGTGCACCTCGACACTGTCCGGTACGTCCCCGAGTTCCGCCGGGTCGACATGGGCGCCGATCTGAAGCACCACGTGCCAGTCCGGCAGGTCGCCGAAAGCCTTGACGCACTCGCGGTAGAAGGCGGGCTCGTTGGTGTACGACGAGCCGAGGGAGACCAGCAGGACCTTCCCTGCTCCCGCCGGCCGCTTCCACTCCCCCTGGTCGGCGCGCTCACCCTGGCAGGCGCCGACGAAGGTGAACCTGGTGTGGTCCACGCGGTCGGCGTTCGGCTGGAGCGCCTCGGGGATGAGCACCAGGCCGCGGCGTGGCCGGGCCACGAAGTCGTCGGACGAGAGGTCGCCCAGACCGTTCTCATCGAGCCAGGACGCGAAGCGCGCGAAGTACGCCCTGCCCCTCTCGGTCTGCTTCAGCTCGGCGTTCGCGGGGTCCCCGACCTCTTCCTCGTACCCCTCCCAGGGAACCAGGTTGGGCCAGAGCTGGACTGCGGGCACACCCCAGCGGTGGGCGAGGGCGCGGGCCGGGTAGGAGGTGATGTCGTGCAGGACGAGGTCCGGTTCGTCGCCGTCGAAGGCGGCGACGAACTGTGGGAGGGCCTGGACCGCGTCATCGAGGAAGGGTTCGAGGTTGTCGATCATCTCGGTTCCCCAGTCCTCCGGGTTGTCCTCGGTGGGCAGCACCGAGGTGTAGATCACGGGCTCGGCTCCGGTGGCGGCGACCTTCTCGGCGAAGGACTCCGGGATGGCGTAACTGACGCGATGGCCACGGGCGACGAGCTCCCGGATCACTTCGAGGCTCGGGTTCACGTGCCCGTGGGCGGCGATGGAGAACATGGCGATGTGGGCACGCGGGGTCGATGTCATGCCCTCACCGTAGACGAGACGCAACGTCTCGTCCACCGTATTTGCGGGTCCGCGCCGGACCCGGTTCAGCGCTGGTAGCGGGCCAGCACCCTGTTCCCGTCGTCGACCAGGCGCTTCCTCAGCTCCTCTGTACCGATGGCCCCGCTGTAGAACTCCTGGAGCGCGGGCGTGGCGACCTTGTCCTTCCACTCGGGATAGCCGCGCACCGACTGCGCGGGGGCCGGGCGCAGCGACCGCGCGAGAGCGGTGCCCGTCGCCCAGCCGTTCTCCTCGGTGTGCAGTGCGGGATCCGCCAGGGCCTCGGTGCCGGTCGGCAGCATCCAGTCACCCCTGGCCAGCCGCACCATGTTCGGTGGACGCAGGAGGAAGTCGATGAACCGCGCGGCCTCCTTCTTGTGCGGGCTCTCCTCGGCGACCGAGAGCGTCTGGGGACTGACCCCCTGGGCGAGCCCTCCACTGCCGGCGGGGGTGGGCAGCACCGTCCATTCGAAGCCCTCGGGGGCCTGCTCGACGACCTGCTGGCGGTAGGAGAAGCCGAGCGGCACCATGGCGTACTTGCCGCCGAAGAAACCGGGGAGCGTGTCCGAACCCCCCATGCCGAGCGCCGACCGTGCCGCGCTCCGGTCGGAGTTGACCTGGTCCCTGACCGTGCCGGGCATGACCTGGTCACCCTCGCCGGACCGGATGGCCACCTTGCCGTCCGCGCTCCGGTGGAAGAGCTGCCCGCCGACGGAGAGGCCCAGATTGAGGGTGACGGAGACCGGCTCCTTGAGCGGCCAGGCGACCCCGTACGTCCCCTTCTTCGTCAGCTCCCCGGTCACCTGCCGGAATTCCGGCCAGCTCCAGGGCTTCTCCGGGGTCGGGATCCGGACGCCCGAGGACTCGAGGATCTTCTTGTTGGCGATGAGGACCTTGGGCTCCTGGAGGAACGGCACCCCGTAGACGCCGTCACCGAAGGTGGTGGTGTCCCAGGACGCCTGCGGGATGTCCTCGGTCAGCCGGTCCGGCAGCAGGGTCCGCAGATCGGCGAGGTATCCGCCGTACGCGAAGTCCGCGAGGTCGTCGGAGGCGTCGTGGATGATGTCGGGCGCCTCACCGCCCTCGAAGGAGGTGAGCAGCTGGTCGTGGACGTTGTCCCAGCTGCCCTGGACGTAGTCCACCTGCACGTCGGGGTGGGCGGCGTTCCACTCGCGCACGAGTTGCTTGTTGGCGTCGACGGACTCCTTCTGCCAGGCGAGCGACTGGAAGCTGAGCCGGATCGTGCCGTCCGCGCCGTCGCCGCCCTCTCCGGAGCAGCCGGCCAGCAGGAGGACGAAGGCGGTGGTCACCGCGGCGAGCGCGGGCAGCCGGCGGCGCATCAGTGCTTCACCGCCCCGGCCGTGAGGCCGCCCGTGATGCGCTTCTGGATGACCGCGAAGAGCACGAGCGAGGGAAGGGTGGCGAGGAAGGCGGCGGCGGCGAGCGGCCCGAGGTCGGCCACGCCCTCCGCGCCGAGGAAGTGGGTGAGTACGACCGGCAAGGTCTGCTTCTCCGGTGTCTTGAGCAGGACGAGCGCGAAGAAGAACTCGTTCCATGCGGTGATGAACGCGAAGAGCGCCGTCGCGACGATCCCGGGGGCCAGCAGCGGCGCGGTGACCGAGATCAGGATCCGCGCCTTCCCGGCCCCGTCGACAGCGGCGGCCTCCTCCAGCTCGGGCGGGACGGCCCGTACGTATCCGGCCAGCATCCAGAGCGCGAAGGGGAGCGACCAGACGACGTAGACCAGGATCAGCCCCCACAGGGAGTTGATCAGGTGCAGGTGCTTGAGGACCAGGAAGAGCGGGATGATCACCAGGACGAAGGGGAACGCCTGGCTGACCACGACCCATCCGGTGGCGGCCGTGGACAGCCGCCCGCGGTGACGGGCCATCACGTAGGCCATGGGCGTGGCGATGACGACCGCGATCAGGGCGGCGCAGAGCGCCGCGGTGAGCGAGTTGGCCGCCGCCCGCAGCAGCGGCTGTTCGTCGAAGGCCTGCCGGAAGTTGTCCAGCGTGGGGTTCTCGGGGATCCAGGTGGGGTGCAGCGAGCCGAGCTCACGGGCCGGCTTGAAGGCGGTGGAGATCAGCCAGAGGAAGGGGAACGCCAGGAAGACGAGGTAACACAGGAGCGCGGCGTACTGCCCGGCGCGCGCGGTTCTGCCCGTACGAAGGCTCATGCGTCCTCGCCTCCCCTGAGCCGGCCGGCGAGGTAGACGGCGAGGAGCACCGAGATGACGGCCACCATCACGCATCCCATCGCGGCGGCGTAGCCGAACTGTCCGTAGCGGAAGGCCTCTTCGTAGGCGAAGAGCATGGGAAGCCGGGTCCGGCCGCCCGGTCCGCCGCTGGTCAGGACGTAGACCAGGGCGAAGGAGTTGAAGTTCCAGATGAAGTTGAGCGCGCTGATCGCGAGGGCCACCGGTCTGATGGCGGGCCAGGTGACCGTGCGGAAACGGCGCCAGGCCCCCGCTCCGTCGAGGGCGGCCGCCTCGTGGAGTTCGTGGGGGGTGTTCTGCAGCCCGGCCAGCAGCGCCACGGTGGTCTGTGGCATGCCGGCCCAGATCCCGACGACTATCACGGCGGGCAGAGCGGTGGCGAGACCGGTCAGCCAGTCCCTGCCGTCGCCGAGCCCGAGATCGCGGACGGTCTCGTTGAGGATGCCCGCGTCGGGGTTGTAGACCAGGCGCCACATGATGCCCACGACGACCTCGGGCATGGCCCAGGGGATGATCGCCAGGGCCCTGGCGAGCCAGCGCATCCGCAGGTTCGCGTTGAGCAGCAGGGCGAGACCGAGGGCCAGCACGAACTGCGGGACGGTGACCCCGACCGCCCACAGCAGGCCGATCCGGAAGGAGTCCCAGAACAGCGTGTCGTGGAGCAGGTCCTGGAAGTTGAGGGTCCCGACCCACTGGGTGGAACGGGTACGGCCCGACTGGGCGTCGGTGAAGGCCAGCAGGATGCCGTAGACCAGCGGGCCGACACTGAGGATCAGGATCGGGATCAGTGCGGGCAGCACCAGGAACCAGGTGGCGCCGTCGCGGCGGCGGCCCTCTCTCCGGCCGCCCTGGGGCCCCTGGGGGCCCTTACGCCCGGACCGCTCCGTTGCGGTCGCCAATGTCACGAATTCGACCCCTTTTACTTCCTTGGATCGGTTTCATCCCCCTATCGCCGCCCGGGCGGCCCCCGTCATCGTGCTGACGGGCAGCCCGTTCGTCAAGGTGGCCTGCGAGGATGAGAAAATCGAGCCATGGACGACATGCGTGCGCGCGAGGTGCTGACGGCCGCCGGACTGCCCTCCGGTGCGGATCTCCTCGCGCTCGGCGAGAACGCGGTCTTCGGCCTCGGTGACCTGGTCGTCAAGGTCGGCCGGGACTCGACACACCACCCCGAGCTCCGGGCGCGGGCCGAGCGTGAGGTGGCCGTCGCCCTGTGGCTCGCCGACTCGGGCGTACCCGCCGTGCGGGCCGCAGAGCCTCGGCCCCGCCTGGTCGAGGGTCACCCGGTGACACTGTGGCACCGGCTGCCCGACGCCGTGCGCCCGTCCGAACCGCGCGACCTGGCCCCGCTGCTCACCCAGGTGCACGCGCTGCCCGCCCCGTCGGGCTTCACACTGCCGCGGCGTGAGCTGCTCGGCGGTGTCGAGCGCTGGCTGCGTCTGGCGGGCGACGCGATCGATCCGGCCGACGCCGACTATCTCCGCGGCCGGCGCGACGGCTTCGCCAAGGCCGCGGCGGCCCTCGCCCCGCATCTGACGCCCGGCCCCATCCACGGCGACGCGCTCCCCCGAAATGTCCATGTCGGCCCGGACGGGCCGGTGCTGGTCGATCTGGAGACCTTCTCCGCCGACCTGCGCGAGCACGACCTGGTGGTCCTCGCGCTCTCCCGCGACCGGTACGGGCTGCCGGCGCGGGCCTACGACGCGTTCACCGAGGCGTACGGCTGGGACGTGCGCGCCTGGGAAGGGTGCGCGGTACTGCGCGGCGCCCGGGAGACGGCGAGCTGCGCCTGGGTGTCCCAGCACGCCCCGGCCAACCCCAAGGCCGCGGCGGAGTTCCGGCGCAGGGTGGCGTCACTGCGTGAGGACGACCCCGAGGTGCGCTGGTACCCGTTCTGACCCGCGCCTTCGTCGCGCGGATGCGCGTCGCATAGGTTGACCGGATGGGAATCCTCGACAAGCTCACCGGAACCAGGCACCCCGAGGACGGCGTGGAGCCACGTCCGGCCGGGGAGCTGCGGAACGCCCTGCTCGCTCTCAACCGGCCCGACGTCCCCTACGTCATCCGTGACGGCGCGTCGGAGGGCGCTGACCTGGTGGCGGAGTGGCGGATCGCCGAGCCCGCCTGGCAGACCTTCTTCGTCGGGTCCCAGCTGACGCACGCCATCCGGATCCGGATGCGCCTGGCCGAGCAGAGCCACGAGGTGCGGGCGGTCGAGGAGCAGTGGGAGGTCACCCGCGTCGGAAATCCCCCGAGGCTCCAGACTTCGGCGGAGTACGGGCGTGGTGGGGGACGGACCGTCTCCCGCCGCTACACGCTCCGACGCGGGGAGAGCGGCCGCATCGAGGCCACGGAGACGTTCAGCTTCGACAGCGCGCAGCTGACCGGACCCCTGCGGAGCACCACCCTTGACGCAGGGTGGATCTGGCGCGGAGTGCTCCTCGGCAAGCTGTGAGGCCCGCGGGACATCGGCTCGCCCCCGGCCCCTCGGCTGGGCGCCCGCCTGCTGCCGGATGCGGGCCGGGCCGGACCGGCGGGTCCCCCGGTGTCCGGTCATCCCCTGCCGCCCGCCGGCTCGCGCCTCCGGGGGATGAGCGGCCAGGCGGCTTCCACGACGGCCGCAGGATCCGCCGTGCGCCGCAGATAGGCCTGCAGGGAGAGCGACTGCTCGGCCGCCGCGTGCACCTGGAGGCCGTGCAGATCCTCCAGCGGCATCACCCCGACGGGCTGGTGCCTCTCCCCCATCCGCCGCACCACCCGGGCCGCGGCCACGGCGTCCGCCCTCGCGTCGTGCGCGTCCTCCAGCGACACCCCGTAGTGGGCGCACAGTGCGTGGAGGGCGCGCTTCCCCTTGCGGTACTTGTCGACATGCTTGTCGATGACCAGCGGGTCGATGACGGGCGAGGGCGCGTCCCCCAGCCGCTCGCTGACCGACTCCACGCCGTACCTCCGGCACTCACGGTCGAGCAGGGAGAGGTCGTAGCGCGCGTTCATCACCACCAGAGGCGTCCCCGAGCGCAGTCCGTCGGCGACGGCCCGGGTGATCTCCTCGATCGCGGAGGCGGCCGGCATCCCGTGCTCGCGGGCGCGTTCGGTCGAGATGCCGTGGATCGCCGATGCCTGCTCCGGTATGGCGACACCGGGATCCAGCAGCCAGGTCCGCTCCCGGGAGACGGATCCGTCCGCCTCCAGCCGGACGACCGCCGCCGTCACGATGCGGTCGGTCTCGACGTCCGTCCCCGTGGTCTCCAGGTCGAACGCCAGCAGTGGCCCGCTGATCCAGCTCATCCCGTACCTCCTTCTGTGGTGCGTGCCCCCAAGTGATGACCACCTTCGCACGCACCACTGACAACGCCGGAAGGTGCGTCAGGAGACGGGTCTGGAGTCCGTCCAGACCGACTCGAACTCCTCGCGGTACGTCTCGAAGAGGCCGTGCTCGCTGTCCTGCCCCGCCCTGACCACCGCACGCCCCCCGCCGCGCAGCACCAGGACGGGTGCCTCCATGCCGCGTGCGCGCCGCAGATAGGGCTGGACGACCCCGACCGCGTCGGGTCCGTCGCCGTCCACCAGATAGGCCGTGAAGCGCGGCGTCTCGTCGAAGACGTGGATCTGGAAGGCGCCCGGGTCGCGGAGCTTGGAGCGGACCCGGCGCATATGGAGGATGTTCATCTCGACGGAGCGGCTCAGTTCGCCCTTCTTGAGGCCCAGTTCGCGCTCCCGGCGCTTGACCGCGCTGCTCGCCGGATTGATGAACAGCAGCCGGACCCGGCAGCCCGACTCGGCGAGGCGCACCAGCCGGCGCCCCGAGAAGTTCTGCGTGAGGAGGTTGAGCCCGATGCCGATCGCGTCCAGCCGGCGCGCGTTTCCGAACAGGTCCTCGGCGGGCAGCTGACGCTGCAGCCGCACCCGGTCCGGGTGGACGGAGACCACGTCGGCGTAGCGGTCGCCGACCAGCTCCTCCACGGCGTCGACCGGCAGCCGCTCGGCGGAGGGGACGGCCGCGCCGCTGCCGAGGATCTCCAGGAGCCGCGCGGAGGCGCGTTCCGCCTGCGCCAGGACCGCCTCGTTGAGCGCGCGGTTGCGGGAGACGACGTTGCGCGCCACCTCCAGCTCGTCCAGCGCGAGCTCCACCTCGCGGCGGTCGTCGAAGTACGGTTCGAAGCAGGGCCAGTGCTGGACCATCAGTTCACGCAGCTGCGGCAGCGTGAGGAAGCTCAGGACGTTGTCGTCGGCCGGGTCGAGCAGATAGCCCTTGCGGCGCGAGACCTCCCGGACCGCGACGGCGCGCTGCACCCACTCCTGCCCCGCGGGCCCCGCGGCGGCCACCACCCAGTCCTCGCCGTGCACCGGCTCGTAGATCGGCCGGATCACCGCGGCTACCACGGCGCGCAGCCGCTGTTCCACCAGATTCAGCCAGATGTACGCCCGCCCGGCGCGCTGGGCGCGGGTGCGCACCTCGTTCCAGGAGTCCGCTCCCCAGTTCAGATCGGCACCGATCTCCATGGGCTGTGCGAGGGAGACCGCCCCCGGCGGGGCATCGGTCGATTCCCCCTCGTGACCCGCGTCACCTGGGGGCAGCTCGAACCCTCCCGAGCTCACCCGTGTACCGCCTTCCACTCCCCCACCAACGATCAAGGAAGGGTACTCCGGCAGCGGAGGCCGGTGCAGCAGGATGCACAGGCTCCTCACTCAACTCCCCTGATCCGGGGGCTCGTTCCTTGCGGTGAGATCGGGTGGAGTGAGATGGTTCATAGCGATTGCGCACCCCCTCGCACGCCGCATACCGGACGGAGGAGCTGCCCGGCGGCCCGGGCCCCTGCCCGGGCGACACCGAGGTGCACCGGGTTGACCGGCCCGGGGGGATCCCACGACGGAAACCGGCCGCACCGGTCGACGTACTAGGTACAGGACCGTCTTTCGGGGAGTATCGGGGCGAAATCCCCCAGCACCCGGATCAGAAGTGGAAGAGTCCTATCTATGCAGGTCTGGCCGGGACACGCGTATCCGCTCGGCGCCACCTACGACGGCGCCGGAACCAACTTCGCGGTCTTCTCGGAGGCCGCCGACCGAATCGAGTTGTGCCTGCTGCACGACGACGGTTCAGAAACGGCGGTGGAGCTCCGCGAGACCGACGCCTTCGTCCGTCACGCCTATCTGCCCGGCGTGATGCCGGGGCAGCGCTACGGCTTCCGGGTGCACGGCCCGTACGAGCCGCAGCGCGGACAGCGCTGCAACTCGGCGAAACTGCTCCTCGATCCGTACGCACGTGCGATCTCGGGGCAGATCCAGTGGGGCGAGGCGGTGTACGGCTACCCGTTCGGCAAGCCGGACGAGCGCAACGACCTCGACTCGGCACCGCACACGATGAGCTCGGTCGTGGTCAATCCGTACTTCGACTGGGGCGACGACCGCCGTCCGCGCACCGACTACCACCGCACGGTGATCTACGAGGCCCATGTGAAGGGCCTGACGATGCTCCACCCGGGCCTGCCGGAGGAGCTCCGCGGCACCTACGCGGGACTCGCGCACCCCGAGATCATCGCGCATCTGACGGAGCTGGGCGTCACCGCGATCGAGCTGATGCCGGTGCACCAGTTCGTCCAGGACCACCGTCTCGCCGACGCCGGCCTGGCCAACTACTGGGGTTACAACACCATCGGCTTCTTCGCCCCGCACAACGCTTACGCCTCCTGGGGCGACCGCGGCGAACAGGTGCTGGAGTTCAAGCAGGCGGTGAAGGCGCTGCACCAGGCGGGCATCGAGGTGATCCTCGACGTGGTCTACAACCACACCGCCGAGGGCAACCACCTCGGTCCGACGCTCTCGTTCCGGGGCCTCGACAACGCCTCGTACTACCGCCTGGCGGACGACCAGAAGTACTACATGGACACCACCGGCACCGGGAACTCGCTGCTGATGCGGTCCCCGCACGTCCTTCAGCTGATCATGGACTCCCTGCGGTACTGGGTGACCGAGATGCACGTGGACGGCTTCCGCTTCGACCTGGCCGCGACACTCGCACGCCAGTTCCACGAGGTGGACCGGCTGTCGTCCTTCTTCGACCTGGTGCAGCAGGACCCCGTGGTGAGTCAGGTGAAGCTGATCGCCGAGCCCTGGGACGTGGGCGAGGGCGGCTACCAGGTGGGGAACTTCCCGCCGCTGTGGACCGAGTGGAACGGCAAGTACCGGGACACGGTGCGGGATCTCTGGCGGGGCGAGCCCCGGACCCTCGCGGAGTTCGCCGGGCGTCTGACGGGCTCGTCCGACCTCTACCAGGACGACGGCAGACGTCCGCTGGCCTCGATCAACTTCACCACCTGCCACGACGGTTTCACCCTGCACGACCTGGTCTCGTACAACGAGAAGCGCAACGACGCCAACGGCGAGGGCAACCGGGACGGCGAGAGCCACAACCGCTCGTGGAACTGCGGGGCGGAGGGGGAGACCGAGGACAAGGAGGTCCTGGAGCTGCGCAGCCGTCAGATGCGCAACTTCATCGCCACGCTGATGCTCTCCCAGGGCGTGCCCATGCTGAGTCACGGTGACGAGTTCGCGCGGACGCAGCGGGGCAACAACAACGGCTACTGCCAGGACAACGAGCTCTCCTGGGTCCACTGGCCCGATCCGGCCGCCGCCTCGCACTCGGAGGACGGCGACGAGGAGGGCGGCTCCACGGATACGAGCCTGCTGGAGTTCACCCGGTCGATGGTCTGGCTCCGCCGCGACCACCCGGTCTTCCGGCGCAGGCGCTTCTTCCACGGCCGTCCGGTGGAGGGCACGCACGACGAGCTGTCCGACATCGCGTGGTTCACCCCCAGGGGTGAGGAGATGACCCAGCGGGACTGGCAGGCCGCACACGCCAAGGCCATGACCGTCTTCCTGAACGGCCACGCGATCTCCGAGCCGGGGCCCCGCGGTGAGCGGATCTCCGACGACTCGTTCCTGCTCATGTTCAACGCGGGCGCCGAGACGCTGGAGTTCGCCGTTCCGATGAACCACGGCAAGCAGTGGCAGGTCGTCGTGGACACGGCCATCCCGGACGGTGTGCCGCCGGGCGCGGGTCCCAAGGTGTCGGCGGGCGAGCGGGTGACGCTCGTCGGGCGGAGCATGACGGTGCTCAAGCGTCCGGCATAGGGCGGCCTTGACCCGTTGGGGTGACCGGGCGGACCGGGCGGGCCCGCCCGGTCCGCCCGGTCGGTGCAGAAGGTGGGAAAGAGACGTCCGGCTGGGTACGTACGACTCCATGACGCCCACCGCCACGTACCGGCTGCAGCTCCAGCCGGACTTCCCGTTCGCCGCCGCCGCGGACGCCGTGCCGTACATCGCCGAGCTCGGCGTCTCCCATCTGCACCTGTCCCCCGTCCTGGAGGCCGTGCCCGGCTCGGGGCACGGCTACGACGTCGTCGACCACACCAGGGTGCGGTCCGAGTTCGGGGGCGAGGAGGGGCTGCGGGAGCTGGCCGTCACGGCACGCGCCCACGGCCTCGGGCTGATCCTCGACATCGTGCCGAACCACATGGCCGCAGCGCCCCGGTACAACCTGCCGTTCCGGGAGGTGCTGCGCGAGGGCCCGGAGTCCTCTTACGCCCGCTGGTTCGACATCGACTGGGCCGCGGGCGGCGGGAAGGTGCTGCTGCCCGTGCTGGGGGGACGGTTCGGCGAGGAGCGCGGCAGCATCGAGCAGGGGACCCGGGACGACGGCACGCCGGTGCTCCGCTACGCCGACCTGGAGTTCCCCCTGCGTGAGGGCACGGCGGACCTTCCGCCGGACGAGCTGCTGGCCGCCCAGCACTACCGGCTCGCCTGGTGGAGGCTGGCCAGGACGGAGCTGAACTACCGGCGTTTCTTCACGATCTCCGATCTGATCGGTGTCCGGGTGGAGCACCCCGAGGTCTTCGCCGCCACCCACTCCAAGATCCTCGAACTGGTCCGCGACGGGGTCGTCGACGGGCTGCGCATCGACCACCCCGACGGGCTGGCCGACCCCGCCGCGTATCTCGGGCGGCTCGGCGACGCCACCGGCGGGCGGTGGACGGTGGTGGAGAAGATCCTCACCGGTGACGAGGCCCTGCCGGCCGGCTGGGCGGTCGCGGGGACGACCGGCTACGACGCGCTGCACCGGATCGACGGCCTGTTCACCGACCCGATGGGCGCGGCCGACCTGCTCGGCCGCTACCGGGACTTCGCGGGGCCTCCCGGGGACCGCGGCGGCTACTGGACCGCGACCGTCCGCCGCGCGGCGTACCGGGTGGTCACCCATGAGCTGGCCGCCGAGACGGAGTGGCTGACCCGCCTCGCCACCGAGGTGTGCGCGGGGGACGCGACCCTGCGCGACCACGCGCCGTGGGCGCTCCACACGGCGGTGCGCGAGCTGTTGGTGCGGGTGCCCGTCTACCGGCCGTACGTGACCGCGGGCGGCCCGCTCACGGAGATCGCCGAGTCGACGCTCCCGGCCGAGGCGGTGCGGGACGCCAGGGCGGTGTTCTCGGTCGCCCAGGAGGCGGACGCCGTCGACGTGGTGCGGGATCTGGCGCTGGGCCGCCTCGGCGACGGTCCGGAGCACGTGGCGTTCTGCGCCCGGTTCGCGCAGACCGCGTCGGCGCTGCACGCCAAGTCGGTGGAGGACACGGCGTTCTACCGCTACGTCCCGCTGATCTCGGCGACCGAGGTGGGCGGCGACCCGGGCCGGCCGGCGGTGGGCCCCGAGGAGTTCCACGCCTTCTGTGCCCGGATCGCGCGGGACTGGCCGGCCACCGGCACGGTGCTGACCACCCACGACACCAAGCGAAGCGGCGACCTACGGGCCCGGATCGCGGTCCTGACCGAGTGCCCCGAGCGGTGGTCCGCGCTGGTCGCCCGGCTGGCCCGGGCGGCCCCCGTGCCGGCCCCGGACCCTCAGCTGGCCTGGCAGGCCTGGCAGTCGGCGTACGGCTGCGCGGGTCTGCCCGCCGGTGAGATGGCGGGCAGGCTGGAACCCGCGCTGCTGAAGGCCGTGCGCGAGGCGGGGCTGTTCACCAGCTGGACGGAGCCGGACGCCGCGTACGAGCGGGCGGTGACCGACTTCGTGGCGGCCGGTCCCGGCAGCGACGCGGGCGAAGCCCGGTCGGTGATGACGGGTTTCGCGGACACGCTCGCCCCGTTCGTGCGGGCCAACGTGCTGGGCGCCGCGCTGGTGCACCTCACGATGCCCGGGGTACCCGATCTGTATCAGGGCACGGAGCGGGAGTACATCGCGCTGGTCGACCCGGACAACCGGAGGCCGTTCAGCAGGCCCTTCGGGGGTGGGGACGAGAAGACGGCGCTGACCACGGCCGCGCTGTCGCTGCGCCGGGAACGCCCGGAGCTCTTCGGCGAGTCGGGGACCTACGCCGCGCTGGGTGCGCGGGGCCCGGCGGCCGCGCACTGTCTTGCGTTCTGCCGGTCGGGCGAGGTGGTCACGGCGGTGACCCGGCTGTCGCTCAGGCTGGCGGAGGAGGGCGGCTGGCGCGAGACGGAGCTGGCGCTGCCCGACGAGGGCCCGTGGGCCGATCTCCTGTCGCCCGGGCGGGAGTTCGCGGGCCCGGTCGTTCCGGTGGCGGACCTCTTCGCGGACCGGCCGGTGGCGCTGCTCGTGAGGGCGGGGCGCTGAGCGGTGCTCGTTCAGGCAGGGGGCACGGGCAGCGACGCACAGAGCCGGAAGGTCATCCGACCGAAGCTCACCTGGTCGCCGTCGTGCACCACGACCGAGCCGACGACCCGCTGGCCGTTGACACAGGTGCCGTTCGTCGAGCCCAGGTCACGCAGGATCCACCGGCTGCCCTGCGCGGTCAGTTCGGCGTGCAGCCGCGACACCGTCTCGTGGCTGAGCCGCAGGCCGTTGCCCGGGTCGCGGCCGATGCGCAGCGGCTGCGGTCCGGGCACGGGCAGCAGGAGCCTGGGCAGCCGCTCGGACTGCCAGGCCCTGCGCACCAGGGCCGGAAAGGCGGAGACCCCGCCCACCGCGCGGAACAGGCCGCGGGACCAGCGCCCGCCGCCCGCCTCCAGGTCCGAGGTGAGCGCCTTCAGCTCCTCGGAGCGCCGGGCGGTCAGGGCGAGTTCCATGCGGCGCAGGAACGTGTCGTGGGAGAGCTTGCCCTGTGCGGCGCCGTCTCTGAGCACACCGAGTACACGGTCGCGCTCGGCGTCCGAGAGCCGCGCGGGATACGTGTAGTGCTCGAAGGAGGACGTCACAGCACCGATTGTCGGTCCGAGGGGCCCGAGGTGTCCAGACGATGCCCGATTCCGGCCACCTGACCTGCGAGGCAGTGGATAAATACTGACCACCGGGGCCGGGGAGTTGTTACCCTCACGCGCTGCCGCCTTCGCCGGGCGGCACTCATGTCGAGGAGACTCTGTGATCCCTGCACCACCGGAACTGACCGTCCGTCCGCTCACCGGAGCGGACGAACTCGGTCTCTTCCTCCGACTGTCCTATGTGCTCGACCACGAGCTCGCGGACGACCTCGCCACGGGCCGGCGCCGCCCCGAGTGGATGTGGGTGGCCCTGCGCGGTGACCGCGTGGTGGGGCGCGTCGCCTGGTGGACGGGCCAGGACGGCGGCAGCCCTCAGCTCCTGGACTTCTTCGACCTGGACGACACCCTGCCGGAGCCGGAGCGCGGCGAGATCGGGCTCGAACTGGTCGAGAAGGCGACCGCCGCGGTCGTCCCGGCCGGGTCCGCCCGCCTGGAGTACGGACGGTTCGTCCCGCCGGACTGGCGTGAGGATCCCGCCGCCCGCGACGTCGTCGAGGCCCGGATACGGGTCATGGAGGCGAGCGGGGCCCGGATGCTGGTCGAGCGGCTGCGGCTGGAGTGGCGGGCGGGCACACCGGTGCCCGAGGACACCGGCCGTCTGGTGTTCCGCCGGGTCACCGGGCGCGAGGACCTCGTGGCGCTGATGGCTCCGGTGATGGAAGGCACCCTGGACGCCCACGGCCAGGCGGATCTGGCATCCGGCCTGAGTGCCCGCGAGGCGGCGGAGAAGCAGTACGACGAGGAGTTCGCCGGTCTCAGGACGCCTCAGGAGTGGTGGCGGATCGCGGAGTTGCCGGACGGAGAGCCGGTGGGCTTCGTCATTCCGGCACGCAACAACTACCACCCGATGATCGCCTACATCGGGGTGCTGCCGGCGCACCGGGGCCACGGCTACATAGACGACATCCTGGCCGAGGGGACCCGGGTGCTCGCCGCGCAGGAGGACGTGGAGCGGATCAGGGCGGCGACCGACCTCGGCAACGTCCCGATGGCGAAGTCCTTCGAGCGCCTGGGCTACGTCAACTTCGAGCGCGCCTTCGACATGGTGTGGGACCAGGCGTAAACCGGTGGACGGGGGGTGCCGGAGACCGTAATGTCGTCGCCCGGCACCCGCTCGGGCGTCTGCCCCGGACGAGGAAGGAGGCGAGACACGTGCGTGACATCGGCACCATCCGTTGCACCACCACGTTCACGCGCTCCCGTCCCGTCCTCAGGACGGTGCCGGACTCGGTCTGACCGGGGGCGCCGAGTCCCGGAGGACATCACCATGACCGTTCCGGTCATCCGTTCGCTCACCCCGAGCGAGGCCCCTCTCTTCCATTCCCTGCAGGGCCCTTCCCTGGTCGGCCGTGCCGCGTTCGGCCACCGCTACGCCCCCGTGCACGAGGGCGGTGAGTACCGCCCCGAGTGGACCTGGGTGGCTCTGCGCGACGGAGTCGTCGTCGCCAGGGCGGCCTGGTGGGGCGGGCCCGAGGACACCGAGCCCGTACTGCTCAACTACTTCGACTTCGCCGAGGGAGAGGACGCCACGGGCGCCGAACTGCTGCGCCGCGCCCCGTGGTCCGTCGAGTACGAGCTCATCGTGCCGCCCGGCTGGCGCGAGGCACCCGAGGTGCGGGCGGCCGCTTCGGCGCGGATCGCGGCCGCGGAGGCGGCCGGCATGGAGCTCCTGGTCGAGCGCTACCGCTACGAGTGGACGCCCGCCGACGGCCTGCCCGAGCGGCCCGGCCGGCTGGAGTTCCGCGAGGAGCCCGACGACACGGTGGTCCTGGAGGTCCTGCGCCGGGTCCACTCCGAGACGCTGGACGCCCATGCCCGGCGGACCATCGCCGGGCCGGGCGGTCTGGAGCAGGCCGCCCAGGAGGAGCTGGACTTCTTCCGCTGGTGCCCCTCGCCCCGCGCCTGGTGGCGGCTCGCCCACACCCCGGACGGCCGGCTCGCGGGCATCCATGTGCCGGCCCGAAACCCGGGCGGGCCCTGCATCGGCTTCATCGGGGTCGTCCCGGAGGCGCGCGGTCACGGTTACGGCTACGACCTGCTCGTCGAGTGCACCCGCTTCCTGGCGGCCGAAGGCGCGACGTCCGTCGCGGGGGCGACGGACCGGGGCAACACGCCGATGGCTGCCGCGTTCGCCCGGGCCGGTCACCGCATCACGCAGGAGCGTGTCCACCTGGTGTGAGCGCCGTCCCCCGCGAGCCCCCGGTGCGCTGCGCGCTGATCACGTCGCGGTACCAGGCGTACGACTCCTTGGGCGTGCGGCGCAGCGTCTCGTAGTCGATGTGGACCAGGCCGAACCGCTTGCTGGCGCCCTCGGTCCATTCCACGTTGTCGGTGAGTGACCAGGTGAAGTAGCCACGCACGTCGACGCCCGCGTCGATGGCCGTGCGCAGCGCCTCCAGGTGTCCTTCCAGGAAGGTGATGCGGCGGCCGTCGGCGACGGGCTCGTCGACGGCGCAGCCGTTCTCCGTGATGTAGACGGGCGGCAGCCGGTCGCCGAAGCGGTCCCTCAGCTGACCGAGCGTCTCGGCGAGCCCTTCGGGGACGACGGGCCAGCCGAAGTCGGTGGTGTCGTACCCCTCGATCTCCCTGATGCCGAAGGGAAGTCCCTCGGGCATGGTGTAGCCGGAGAACGAGCCGGGCGCTTCGGGGCGCGGGGCGCCGACGAGCGTCGGGTTGTAGTAGTTGACGCCGTACCAGTCGAGTGGCGCCGAGATGACCTTGAGGTCGTCCTCGACCGGTCCCGGCATCAGGGCGGCGAAGCCCTCGTCGGGATAGCGGCCGGTGAGGACCGGGTCGGCGAACAGCCAGTTGGTCAGGGTGTCGTAGATCTCCGCCCCCGCCCGGTCCTCGTCGGAGTCCCCCGCCGCCCAGACGGGTGTGTGCGAGAGCGCGATGCCGATGTTGTCGGCGCCGGCCGCGCGCAGCGCCCGTACCCCCAGTCCGTGGGCGAGGAGCTGGTGGTGGGCGGCCGGCAGGGCGTCGAAGAGCAGCGTGCGGCCGGGGGCGTGCTCGCCGAGCGCGTAGCCGAGCATGGTGACCTCGGCCGGTTCGTTGATGGTGATCCACATGGGGACCCGGTCGGCGAGGCGTTCGGCGACGATGCCCGCGTACTCGGCGAAGCGGTAGGCGGTGTCCCGGTTGAGCCAGCCGCCCGCCTCGTCCAGCGGGAGCGGCGTGTCCCAGTGGTAGAGCGTCGGGGCCGGGGTGATGCCGTGGGCGCAGAGTTCGTCGACGAGCCGGTCGTAGAAGTCCAGCCCCGCCGGGTTGAGCGCGCCGCTGCCGCCGGGGACGACCCGGGGCCAGCTGACGGAGAAGCGGAAGGCGTCCGCACCGAGTCCGGCGAGCAGGGCGACGTCCTCGCGGTAGTGCTCGTGGAAGCCGGTGCCCCGGGTGGTGTCGGTGCCGTCCTTGATCCGGCCGGGCTGGGCGGCGAAGGCGTCCCAGCCGGAGGGCCCCTTGCCGTCGGCGTCGAAGGCCCCTTCCGTCTGGAAGGCGGAGGCGGAGGCGCCCCAGAGGAAGCCGGGTGGGAAGGTCGGCACGGTCATCTCGGCCTCCAGCAGCCGTAGGAGGGACCTTGTACTACTGCCCGGGCTCGCCGCGAATGAGCAGAACCCGGCAGGGCAATGATCAGGACCAGACCCTAATCGTCAGTTGCAGGCTCGTTCCAGTGCCCTGGGGCCGTGCGTGCGAATTCCGCCGATCGTGGGGCCTCCGGCGAGGCATCAGGTTCATGGACGAGGAGTGCTGAATGCAGTTCGAGGTGTGGGCCCCCGAGGCCGGTTCTGCCGCGCTGTGCCTGGCGGGCGGCCGGCGGCCGATGGAGCGGGATCCGCTGCGTGCGGGCTGGTGGACCGCGGAGGCGGAGGCGGCGGACGGGGACCGTTACGGGTTCTCGCTCGACGACGGCCCCGTGCTGCCCGATCCGCGCTCCCGCCGCCAGCCGGACGGGCCCGACGGCGAGAGCGCGGTCGTCGACCACGGCGCCCACACCTGGCGCACCGTCTGGGCCGGGCGCGGGCTGCCGGGCGCCGTCCTCTACGAGCTGCACGTCGGCACGTTCACCGAGGCGGGCACCTTCGACGCCGCGGCCGAGCGGCTCGGGAGCCTAGTGGACCTCGGCATCACCCACGTGGAGCTGATGCCCGTCTGTCCGTTCCCCGGCACGCACGGCTGGGGGTACGAAGGGGTGTCCCTCTGGGCGGTGCACGAGCCCTACGGGGGCCCGTCCGGGCTGAAGCGTTTCGTCGACACGGCGCACGGTCTGGGCCTCGCGGTCGTCCTGGACGTGGTCCACAACCATCTGGGCCCCTCGGGCAACTACCTGCCGGCCTTCGGCCCGTACTTCACGGACACGCACCACACCCCCTGGGGCTCGGCCGTCAATCTCGACGCCCCCGGCTCGGACGAGGTGCGCGCGTATCTGCTGGGCAGCGCGCTCGCCTGGCTGCGGGACTACCGCCTGGACGGCCTGCGCCTGGACGCGGTCCACGCGCTGGCCGACGGCAGGGCGTTCACCTTCCTGGAGGAGCTGTCCACGGCGGTCGACGCCCTCGCCTCGGAGCTCGGCAGACCGCTTGGACTGATCGCGGAGTCCGATCTCTGCGACCCGCGGACGACCACTCCGCGCACGGAAGGCGGAATCGGACTGCACGCCCAGTGGAACGACGACTTCCACCACGCGCTGCACACCGCGCTCACCGGCGAGTCCCAGGGCTATTACGCCGACTTCGCGGCCGCCCCGCTGGCCGCCCTCGCCAAGACCGTGACCAGGGCGTTCTTCCACAACGGTACGTACTCCAGCTTCCGGGGCCGCACGCACGGCCGCCCGGTCGACGTCACCCGGGCGCCCGCCCACCGTTTCGTGGGCTATGCCCAGACCCATGACCAGATCGGCAACCGTGCCCTCGGTGACCGGCTCGCCGCCGGGCTCTCCCCCGGCCTCCAGGCGTGCGCCGCGGCGCTCGTGCTCACCGGGCCGTTCACCCCGATGCTCTTCATGGGCGAGGAGTGGGGCGCCCGTACCCCGTGGCAGTTCTTCACCGACCACACCGATCCCGAGCTGGCCCGCGCCGTACGCGACGGCAGGCGGCGGGAGTTCGCGGCCCACGGCTGGGCCGAGGAGGACATCCCCGATCCGCAGGCCCCGGACACCCGGGCCCGCTCGTGTCTCGACTGGAGCGAACCGGCGCGCGAGCCCCACGCCCGGCTGCTCGCCTGGTACCGCGAGCTGATCGCGCTGCGCCGCGCCCTGCCGGACCTCTCCGATCCGGACCTGGCGTCGGTGCGGACGGCGTACGACGAGGAGGCCCGCTGGATCGCCTACCGGCGGGGCGATCTGCGGATCGCGGTCAACCTGTCCGGCAAGCCCGCCGCCATCCCGCTGGGGGCCGGCCGTCACCGTGCGCCCGGGGGCAGGGTGCTGGCCGCCTGGGAGCCGGCCGAGGCCCCGGGCGGCGACGGGGTGCTGCACCTGCCGCCGGAGTCGTGCGTGGTGCTGGCCGACGACTGAGACCGCGCCCCGGTGCGGGCGGCCGTCAGATCTTGCCCCGGTCCCACGCGTTCAGCATGCCGTCGAAGGAACGGACCAGGGCGAGCAGGGCGGCCCCCGACCGGGGGTCCAGGAACGCCTCCTGGAGACGCAGCTGGTTTCCGTGCGCCTTGAATTCCAGGGGGACCCGGCCGCCCTCGCGCCAGATGATGCGGCCGGGTCCGCGAGGAACGTCGCCGCCGCCGAGCACAGCCGCCACGAAGAGGAACGGCATCAGGGGCGAGAACAGCCACCACACGCACCACCAGAGGATCCGGCCCTTGTATCCGACCGCGTCGGGCGCACCGGGCCGGCGCACTGTCCACCGGGTGCGCAGCCCCTTCCTGAACGCCTTCTCGCGTATGACCGTGCACAGGAGTTCGCCCTGCGCGCCGAGCACCTGATAGACCGAGACGCCCTTCGCGCAGGAGGCGGTCACCACGGTGGCGGCCCGTGCCCCGCGGTACTCGTCCGTCCACAGCACGAAGGAGCGCGCACCGCTGCCCCGGGCCGCGAGATAGGCGGGCACGCCGCCCGGCGGCAGCTCCCGTTCCACGTGGCCCACGGTCCGGGACGGCCCCGGCTTGACGAAGAGGCTGATCCTTCGGGCGACCGGCTCGGGAGCGACGCCCTCCTGCCGCCTCGGGTGACTCATCGTCAGCATGCCGGTCATCCGGTGTTCCCCCTCGTACGGTCCTCGCCGGTCCTCGCCGGTGCGAGGAGCGTACGGATCCTACGGCCGTGAGGGTGACCGGGGCGCCGGCGGTGGACACTTCCGAGGACCCGCACGGCACCGTGCGGCCGTGCGGGAGCCGGCTCAGACGACGATGACCCGGCGACCGCGCGAGTGACCGGCCTGGCTGTCGATGTGCGCCGCCGCGGCCTCGGCGAGCGTGTAGGTCTTCTCGACCGGGATGTGGAGCTTCCCCGCCGAGATGAGGCGGGACGCCTCGGCGAGCGCGTCCGGCACACTCCCCGCCACGCCGGAGAACCGGACTCCGAGCGCGGGTGCGTCGAGGTCGGCGATGGAGATCACCTTCCGCGGCTCCCCGGTCAGCTCGACGAGCTCGCGGATCACGCCCGAACCGGCCAGATCGAGCGCCGCGTCGACGGAGCCGAGCCGCCGCACCCGCTCGGCCCAGCCGTCGCCGTACGTCGTGGCGAGGGCACCCAGGCTCCGCAGATAGTCCTGGTTGGCGGCCCCGGCGATGCCGATCACCGCGATGCCGCGGTCCCGGGCGATCTGCAGCACCGCCGACCCGACTCCCCCGGACGCGCCACTGACCAGCAGCGTCTGCCCGGGCCGCACGCCGGTCCCGCGGATGACGCGCAGCGCGGTCTCCACCGGGGAGGGGTACCCGGCCGCCTCTTCGAACGTCAGCCCCTCAGGCATCCGGGCCCAGGCCGACAGCACGGCGAACTCGGCGTAGGTGCTGGAGCCCCTGCCGAACACGTGGTCGCCGACCTCGGCCCCTGCGGCTCCCTCGCCGACCTCGTCCACCACCCCGGCGGCGTCCAGCCCGAGTCCGGAAGGCAGCCTCATCGGACGGGCCTTCTGGAACTGGCCTTCACGAACCCTCCAGTCGTGGGGGATGACGCCGGCCGCCCGCACGGCGATACGTATGTGACCGGGACCCGCGTGGGGCTCCTCGGCATCGATGAGGCGCAGGACGTCCGGGCCGCCGAACTCGGCGAAGCTCACTCTCTTCATGCGGTGGACCGTAACACTAACGGTTAGGCTTTTGGAACGGTTACGGTTTCCTAGCTGATAGCGTGCGGGCATGACCGAGCCGCCCGGGCGCCGTGAGCGCAAGAAAGCCGCGACCCGCCAGAAGATCGCCGACGCCGCGCTGCGGCTCTTCCTGGAACGCGGTTACGACGCGGTGGGCATCCGTGAGGTGGCCGCCGAGGCCGACGTGGCCGTCACCACGCTCTTCTCCCACTTCGCCTCGAAGGAGGCCCTGGTCTTCGAGCAGGACGAGGACTTCGAGCAGCGCCTCACGCGGGCGGTCACCGACCGGGCCCCGCACGAGCCGCTCGTCCCCGCTCTGCGCCGCGAGATCCATGCGATGGTGCGGCACTGCACGGCGCCCGGCGGCGCGACGATCCGGCGCATGATCGACGGATCGCCCGCCTTGCGGAAGTACGAGGATTCGATGCGGCTGCGCCACGCGGAGACGCTGGCGACGGCCGTCGCCGCCGATCCCGGGCCGCCGCGGAGCGCGACGGCGAGCCGGGCGATCGCGCGGTTCGTGGTCGACGCCCATGCGCTGGCCCGCGAGGCGGCCGACCCGGACGGTGCGGTGGACGAGATCTTCCGGATGATCGAGGCGGCCTGGGAGACCACGCGCCCCGCCCGGCCCGCCTGAGCGAGGGCGTCGCGCCCCCGCGCGAGCGAGGGCGGAACGCCGAAACCGCTACTCGACGACCGCCAGTTCGCGCGCGGTGGTGTTCAGCCGCCTGCCCCCGCTCGCCGTGACCGTGACGATGTCCTCGATGCGGACGCCGAAGCGGCCCGGGAGGTAGACGCCCGGCTCGACGGAGAAGCACATCCCGGGGACCAGCGGCTGCTCCTCGCCCTCGATCATGTAGGGCGGCTCGTGGGTGGTCACGCCGATGCCGTGGCCGGTGCGGTGGATGAAGCGTTCGCCGTAGCCGAACTCCGTGATGACGGCACGGGCCGCCCGGTCGATCTCCTGGCAGGCGACCCCGGGCCGGACGGCGCGGCAGCCGGCCTCCTGCGCCTCCCGTACGACGTCGTGGACCCGCTGCTCCTCGGCGGTGGGCTCGCCGACATGGACGGTGCGGGAGGTGTCGGAGCCGTAGCCGTGCATCAGCCCGCCGAAGTCCAGGACGACCATGTCGCCCCCCTCGATGGTGCGGTCGCCCGCCTCGTGGTGCGGGTCGGCGCCGTTCGGGCCGGAGCCGACCACGGTGAAGTCGACCTGGGAATGGCCGTGTTCCATGAGGAGCGCGGCCAGGTCGGCGGCCACGTCGCTCTCCCGCCGGCCGGAGAAGCGGACCTTCAGGATCTCCTCGTACGTCGCGTCGGCGGCGGCCCCCGCGGCGGCGAGCCGTTCGAGCTCGGCCGCGTCCTTCACGGCGCGCAGCATCGGCAGGGCTTCGGTGAGCGAGGCGTAGGAGGAGTCGGGGAGGAGCTTGCGCAGGGCCAGCAGGTGCAGCGCCCAGGCGTTGTCACTGATCCCGAACCGGCCCTTGGCGTGCAGCAGTCCGGCGGTCAGCGTGTAGGGGTTCGCCGCGTCCGTCCACTCCCTCAGGGCGAGGGCCGGGGAACCCGGCGCGCGTTCCGCGTCGGCCGCCTCCAGGGCCGGTACGACGAGGACGGGTTCGTGGCCCGCCCGCAGGACGAGCAGGGTGAGGCGCTCGGTGTCCGCCGTCGGCCGGTAGCCGGTGAGGTGGACCATGTCGGGGCCCGGCGCGACGAGCACACCGGCCAGGCCGGCCGCGTCGGCCGTCTCGGCGGCGCGGGTCATCCTGGCCCGGTAGTCGTCTGCGGTGAAGGGCACAAGCTGGTCGGTGCTGGACATGAGGACCTCCTGGCGGGGCGACACGGCACCCAGCATCCTGCCCGGCCGCCGGGGCGGACGCGAGCAGGATGCCGGGTGCGCCCCGCCCGGATCGGTGAAGCCGTAAGCCGCTGCCCACCTCCGCCTCGAACCGGCCGCGCGGACGCACCTGCCTCAGCGGAACGCGGCGACGTTCCGGTCGGCCCAGTCGGCGAAGGGACGCGGAGGGCGGCCGAGGACCCGCTGGACGTCCGGGCTGACGCGCAGCTCGGCCGGGTTCGGAGAGCCGATGATGTCCAGGGTGTCGTTGGCGAGCTCCGCCGGCATGCTCCGGCTCATCCCGGTCAACGCCTCGTCGCGGGTGAGCTCGTGGAACCGCACGGGTGAGCCCAGCGCGGTGGCGATCACCTCCGTCTGGAGGCGCGGAGTGATCACCTCCGGGCCGGTCAGCTCGTACACACCGCCGGTGTGCCGGCCGTCCAGCAGGGAGGCGGCCGCGACCTCGGCGATGTCCGCCGGGTCGATGACCGGCACCCCGACGTCACCGAAGGGCGCGGCGACGGTCCGGTGCGTGCGGACGGACTCGGCCCACCACAGGGCGTTGGACGCGAAGCCGCCCGGCCGCAGGACGACCCACTCCGGGCCGGCCTCCCGCAGCATGTCCTCCAGTGCGCGCATCGCGATCCGCGTGCGGCCCGAGGGCCTGGTCACCACGCCCAGCGTGGAGAGCAGGACGACCCGGCGGACGCCGGCGGCGACGGCTTCGGTGATGATGTCGGCAGGGTTGGCTCCGGAGGCGTGCAGGTCGCCTGAGAGCAGGAGGAACAGCTTCTTCGCCCCGGCCAGCGCCGGCCTCAGGCCGGCCGGCTCGCCCAGGTCGGCCACCACGTGGCGGACGCCGTCCGGCACCGCCGCAGCGTGCCGTGACACCGCCGTCACCTGCTCGCCCGCCTCGGCCAGTGCCTGCGTCAACGGCCGGCCGATGTTTCCGGTGGCCCCGGTCACTACGATCATGTCAGCTCCTTGTCGGATTCCCTCTGTGTGGGCCCGACGCTAGGGGCGCGAGCTAACTTTTGGTAAGGACATACCTCGGGGTAAGCTCATGACATGGTGGAAGGTGTCCAGCGCAGACAGGCCGAGACCGATCAGCGGTATGACGTGTTTCACACCGGCTGCCCCGCCCGTGACGTGGTCGACCATGTGACCAGCAGGTGGGGCGTCTGGGTGCTGATCTCTCTGCGCAACAACAGCCTCCGGTTCTACGAGCTGCGCGAGAGCATCCAGGGCATCAGCGAGAAGATGCTCGCCCAGACCCTGCGCTCACTGGTCCAGGACGGTCTGGTCTGGCGGGAGGTCGAGCCGACGACGCCGCCTCAGGTCACCTACGGGCTGACCGAGTTCGGCCGGGATGTCGGCGAGCCGCTGACCGAGCTGTTCGACCGGATCACCCGTCGGCTGTCGCCGCCCGACGCGGACGATCACGACTCGGCGGCCTGACAGGGCCGCCCGTCGGCCGGTTCGGCCAGAAGGGCGGAAGGCGCCAGTGGTGCCGGCCGCCCACACCCTCGCCCCGCCGCTCCCGCTCAGCGGAGCCGCACGACCAGGTCGGCCCGGTCGCGGTGACGCTCGACCAGCCGGGCGTTGCGCTCGTCGGAGCCGGCGACCCAGCGCTCGGCGTGGGGACGCGGCTTCCCGAAGCGCACGTGCCGGTCCACGAGTCTGCGCACCCGCACTCCCGGGTCCGCGTCCAGGAACCACACCTCGTCCAGCAGTCCCCGTACCGGCGCCCAGGGCCCTTCGTCCAGCAGCAGGTAGTTGCCCTCGGTCACCACGAGCGGGATGTCCGCCGGGACGCGCACGGACCCGGCGACCGGCTCCTCCAGCGCACGGTCGAAGGCGGGCGCGTACACCGGGTCGTGCCCCCCGGGGTCGCGCAGCCGCCGGAGCAGTGCCGCGTATCCGGCGGCGTCGAAGGTGTCGGGGGCGCCCTTGCGGCCGGCCCGGCCGAGACGTTCCAGCTCCGCGCCCGCCAGATGGAAGCCGTCCATCGGGACGAGGACCGCACGGCCTTCGAGCCGTTCGACGATCCGGGCCGCCAGCGTGGACTTGCCCGCTCCGGGCGCACCCGCGATGCCGAGGACACGGCGGTGGCCCCCGGCGGCGAGGCCCCGGGCACGGTCCGCCAGCGCGGCGAGGTCGGTCGTCTCCATGACGGGCATTGTCCCGGCACCGGCCCGGGGCGCGATAGTGTTACGTATAACTCACACAGTGTCCGTACGCCGAGGACGAGGTCCCCCCATGTCTCAGATCGCCCTGGTCACGCTGGTCGTCCGCGACTACGACGAGGCCCTCTCCTTCTACACCGGCGCCCTCGGGTTCGAGCTGGTGGAGGACACGGACCGGGGCGACGGCTCCCGCTGGGTCGTCGTGCGGCCACGAGGCACCACGGGCACAGGGCTGCTGCTGGCGCGCGCCAAGGACGGGTCCCAGCTCGCGAGCGTCGGAGCGCAGACGGGCGGCCGGGTCGGGTTCTTCCTGCACACGGAGGACTTCGCGCGTGATCACGAGCGGATGCGGGCTGCCGGGGTCCGCTTCCTGGAGGAGCCGAGGCACGAGACGTACGGTTCCGTCGCGGTCTTCGAAGACCTCTACGGCAACCGGTGGGACCTGCTGCAGCCCGCCTGACCGCCCGCGGGGGACGTCACACCGGACCGGCCGCCGTGCGCAGGGCCTCCAGGACCGGCTTGATCAGGGGGTGCCCCTCGGCCCCCTGCCGTACGGCGGCGAAGACCCGCCGGGTCGGGGCGACACCCTCCACGGGCCGGACGACCACCCGGCCGAGGTCGGTGCCGCGCAGTGCCGAGCGGGGCACGAGCGCCACTCCGGCACCCGCGCCGGCCAGGGCGACCACGGCGTGGAAGTCGTCCGACGAGTGCTCCAGGACCGGCTCGAAGCCGGCGTACTCGCAGGCCAGGACCACCACGTCGTGACAGGGGTTGCCGGGGTACGGGCCGATCCACGCGTCCTTGGCGAGGTCGGCGACGGCGACGTGCTCCTGGCCCGCGAGGCGGTGGCCGACCGGCAGCACCGCGTCGAAGGGCTCGGAGTACAGCGGCACCCGGGTCAGCCGGCGGTCGTCGTCACCGGGTGCTCCCCGGTATTCGACGGCGACCGCCACATCGACCTGACGGTCCAGCACCATCGGCACGCTGGCGTCGCCCTCGGCGTCCTGCACCCGGACCCGGATGCCCGGCGCGGTGCGGGTGAGTTCGGCGATCGCGGGGGCGAGGACGAGCCCGATCCCCGTGGCGAACGCGGCGACGGTGACCGTCCCCGCGACGCCCGCGCTGTAGTCGGCGAGCTCCGCCTCCGCCCGCTCCAGCTGGGCGAGCACGGCGTTGGCGTGGGTCAGCAGGATCTCCCCCGCCACGGTCAGCCGGGCCCCCCGCGCCCCGCGCTCGACCAGCCGGTGGCCGGTCTCCTGCTCCAGGGCGGCGAGCTGCTGGGAGACCGCGGAGGGGGTCAGATACAGCGCGGCGGCCGCGGCCGTCACCGTGCGGTGGTCCGCCACCGCGCGGAGGATGCGCAGCCGCCGTGCATCGATCATGCGCCCCATGATCCCAGATCGTGAGACGGCTCTACGACTCCAGGGCGGCGCGGGCGTCGACGAACGCGTCCACGGCTCGGTTGACGTCGTCGGTGGAGTGGGCGGCGGAGAGCTGCACGCGGATGCGCGCGGCTCCCTGCGGGACGACCGGGTACGAGAACCCGATCACGTACACACCGCGTTCGAGGAGGAGCTCCGCCATCCGGCCTGCCTTCGCCGCGTCCCCGATCATGACGGGCGCGATGGCGTGGTCGCCGGGCAGGATGTCGAAGCCCTCCTCGGTCATCCGGGAGCGGAAGAGCGCGGTGTTGGCGTTCAGCCGCTCGCGCAGGTCACCCGCGGACTCCAGCAGGTCGATGACCTTGAGGGAAGCGGCGGCGATGACGGGGGCGAGCGAGTTGGAGAAGAGGTACGGGCGCGAACGCTGGCGCAGCAGCGCGACGATCTCGGCGCGCGCGGCGACGTAACCGCCGGACGCGCCGCCGAGCGCCTTGCCGAGCGTGCCGGTGATGATGTCGACGCGGTCCATGACGCCGTGCAGTTCGGGGGTGCCCCGGCCACCGGGGCCGACGAAGCCGACGGCGTGCGAGTCGTCGACCATGACCATGGCGTCGTAGCGGTCGGCCAGGTCGCAGATCTCCGCCAGCGGGGCGACGTAGCCGTCCATGGAGAAGACGCCGTCGGTGACGACGAGCCGGCGGCGGGCCCCGGAGGCCTCCTTGAGCTGCTGTTCCAGGTCGGCCATGTCGCGGTTGGCGTAGCGGTACCGCTTCGCCTTGGAGAGGCGGATGCCGTCGATGATCGAGGCGTGGTTGAGGGCGTCGGAGATCACCGCGTCCTCGGGGCCGAGGAGGGTCTCGAAGACTCCGCCGTTGGCGTCGAAGCAGGAGGAGTAGAGGATCGTGTCCTCCTGGCCGAGGAAGGCCGAGAGCCGCTGCTCCAGCTCCTTGTGCACCTCCTGGGTGCCGCAGATGAAGCGGACGGACGCGAGCCCGTAGCCCCAGCGGTCCAGCGCCTCGTGGGCGGCGGCGACGACCTCGGGGTGGTCGGCGAGGCCCAGGTAGTTGTTGGCGCAGAAGTTGAGGACCTCCCCGGCGCGGCCTCCGGAGGTCACGGCGACGGTGGCGGACTGCGGGGTGCCGATGACGCGCTCGGGCTTCTGGAGTCCGGCGTCGCGGATCTCGTCGAGTGTGGTGCGCAGGTCATCGCGTACGGAATCGAACATCAGAGGTGTCTCCCAGGTGGATACGGGTGCGTACGAGGAGCGTCAGGCCCAGTCGAGCAGGACCTTGCCGCCGAGACCGCTCGCGGCGTCGTCGAAGGCGGCTTCGAAGTCGCGGTAGCCGTACCGGCCGGTGATGACGGGGGTGAGATCGAGCCCGCCCTCCAGGAGTACGGACATGGCGTACCAGGTCTCGTACATCTCGCGGCCGTAGATGCCCTTGATGGTGAGCATCGAGGTGACGACGCGGGACCAGTCGACGGGGAACTCGGCGGACGGCAGGCCGAGCATCGCGATCCGGCCGCCGTGCGTCATGTTCGCGATCATGTCCCGCATGGCCTCGGGGCGTCCGGACATCTCCAGGCCGATGTCGAAGCCCTCACGCAGTCCGAGGGCTTGCTGGCCGTCGGCGACGGTCGCGCCGCCGACGTTCAGGGCGAGGTCCACCCCGACCTTCCTGGCGAGGTCGAGACGCGCCTCGCTGACATCGGTGATGACGACGTTGCGGGCGCCCGCGTGGCGGGCGACGGCGGCGGCCATGATGCCGATCGGGCCGGCGCCGGTGATGAGCACGTCCTCGCCGACCAGGGGGAAGGACAGGGCCGTGTGCACCGCGTTGCCGAACGGGTCGAAGATCGCGGCGACGTCGAGGTCGACCTTGTCCCGGTGCACCCAGACGTTGGACGCGGGCAGCGCCAGGTACTCGGCGAACGCTCCGTCGCGGCCGACCCCGAGCCCGAGGGTGGAGCGGCACAGGTGCCGGCGCCCGGCGAGACAGTTGCGGCACTTCCCGCAGACCAGGTGGCCCTCTCCGCTGACCAGGTCGCCGACCTTGATGTCGACGACGTCCGCGCCGATCCCGGCGACCTCGCCGACGAACTCGTGGCCCAGCACGAGCGGGGTGCGGACGGCCTGCCGCGCCCAGCCGTCGTAGTCGCGGATGTGCAGGTCGGTGCCGCAGATCCCGGTGCGCAGCACCTTGATCAGCACGTCCCCGGGGCCGGTCTCCGGCTCCGGCACGTCCATCAGCCACAGTCCGGGCTCGGCCTTGTGCTTCACGAGTGCCTTCACGGCTGCGGCTCCCTGTACCTGGTACCTGGTGGTCACCCCGGGCAGGGCATGCCGAAGGCGGCCTGCGGCCCGGGATGGCTGGGGGTGACGGCGGACGGAGCGGGTGAGCGCGTCATCCGCCGCTCGCCGCCGTCACAGAGACCTTGCCGTACGCCGGACCGCAGGTCCATCGAGGATTTCTTAAGCGCCGCCGCAGCTGCGCTTCACGCCTCGCTCCGCACCGCGCGCCCGCACCCCGGGCTTCACACCTTCTCGTACGGCCCCATCCAGCGGGCCCTGCCGTCCTCGATCCGGTACAGGAAGATCCCCGTTCCGCTCCGCACCTGGCGGGTTCCGTGGAACGAGATGCGCCGGCTGATTCCCCGGTGGTCCAGCAGGAACAGCCGCTGGGCCACTCCGCTCCGCTTCGCGTCCGTCGCGCTGGTCGCTCCGGCGGCGCGGGCGATCAGGCCGACCGCGTCGTACGCCTCGGCGGACCAGCGGCCGGGCGGGGCGCCGAACCGGGCACGGTGGGCGGCGGTGAACGCCTCGGCGGCCGGGGCGGCCAGGGGGTCGGTCCATGCCTCGGAGAAGACCCACCCGTCCGCGGCGTCCCGGGCGTCCCGGAGGAAGGCCGGGGCCAGGACGGGCCCGGTGGACAGCCGGGTCCCGGTGAAGCCGGCGTCGGTCAGTGCCCTGGCGCAGAGGGCGCCCCGGGTGGGTGACCCGCCCGCGTAGACGACCGCGTCCGCACGGGCGGAGACGGCCGCCCGGGCGGCGGAACCGAAGCCGCCGTCCGCGCTCACGGCGTGCACGGTGAGGGTGGCTCCGGTGAGAGCGGCGTCGCGGAACGAGTTCGTGATCAGCCAGCTGCTCGCAGGGTCGGCGCCATCCTCGACGAGATGGATCCGCTCGGCCGGCCTGACGTTGACCACGTAGTGGATCAGGCCGGCGGGAAGCACGCTGTCGGGCGGCCGGATCACGCACAGGGCGGCCTTTGAGCCCACCCCCGCCGAGGACCTGGCCGCGACGACGACCGCGGCGAGGCCGCTCCCGCCGTAGCGGGTGACGACGGCCTCGGGTGTGCGGTCGGTGCTCGGGCCGACGACGGCCAGCACCTCCGGGTTCGCGGCCAGCCGGCCGGCGACTCGGAGAGCGCCTTCGATGGTTCCCGTGTCGTCCTCGGTGCGCAGGGCCAGCCTGAAGGCCACGCCTTCACGGGCGTTGTGCGCCGCGACGGCGAGCTGGGCGCCCCGCCGGTGGGCCAGGCCGACGGCTCTGCCGGGTCCGCTCATGTCGGCGTGCAGGCCGATGGTGTACGTGGGCCGGTCACCCGGCGGGCCGCCGGACGGGTCCTCGCGCCGGCCCGCCAGCCACGCTGCGGTGGAGCCGCCGGTCAGCAGGACCGCCCCGGCGGCTCCGGCGACGAGAACGCGGCGCCTGGAGGGGCTCCCGGGAGGCGCGAGGTCCGGCTCGGTGGGGAGGGGCGCGGGGTCGGGCAGGGCGAGCGCCGCGGCGGAGCGTTCGGCGATCAGTGCGGAGAGTCCGGGCACCGGCCACGGGTCCGCCGCCCCTCCCCCGGAGGTGAGCAGCTCCGCCGCCTGCGCGGCGGTGGGTCGGTGCGCCGGGTCCTTGGCCAGGAAGGCGGTGACCGCGCCGAGCAGCTCGGCCGGCAGGCCCTCCAGGTCCGGCTCCTCGTGAACGGTCCGGAAGAGTACGCCCGCCGGCACCCCCCGGCCGAAGGGGCCGTGCCCGGTCGCCGCGTAGGTGAGGACGCAGCCGAGCGAGAAGACGTCCCCGGCGGGTCCCGTCTCCCCCGCGGACGCCTGTTCGGGGGCCAGATAGCCGGGTGTGCCGATCACCGCGCCGGTCGCGGTGAGGGCGGTGGCGCCGTCGTGGCGCGCGATGCCGAAGTCGATGAGGCGTGGCCCGTCGAGCGCCAGGAGCACGTTGCCCGGTTTGACGTCGCGATGGGCGAGGCCGGCGCCGTGCACGGCGGCGAGGGCTTCCGCCAGCCGGGCGCCGAGCGCCCGCACGGCACCGGCGGACAACGGCCCCTGCGCGCCGACCGCTTCGGCGAGCGAGGGGCCCGGCACGAAGGCGGTGGCCAGCCAGGGCTCGCGGGCTTCGGTGTCGGCGCCGGTCACGGGGACCACCCACGGTCCGGAGACCCGCCGAGCCGCCTCGGCCTCGCGCCGGAAGCGGGCGCGGAATCCGGGGTCGGCGGCGTGTTCGGCGCGGATCACCTTCACGGCGGCCAGGCCTCCGCCGGGCGAACGCGCCAGGTACACCACGCCCATGCCCCCCGCCCCGAGCCGGGCCAGGGTGCGGTACTCGCCGACGGCCCGGGGGTCCTCGGACGTGAGCGGCCGCATGTCAGCCCGCGGTCTTCGGTGCCGGCCCGACGAAGCGGTAGCGGCCGTTCTCGACCTGGTACAGATACGCGTCCTTGCCCTCGACGAGCCGGTCCTCGTCGAAGGTGTACGTCCGGGAGACCCCCTGGTACGCCGATCTGGAGATGCGAGCCACGAGTGCCGCGCGCGGGGGCCGCTTCCCGAACGCGGTGAGGGCGTCGATGACGAGTCCGGCCGCGTCGTAGGCCTCGGCCGCCCAGTGGCCGGGCGCCGTTCCGAGGATCTTGCGGTGCGCCGCGGCGAACTCCTGCGCGGCGGGCGCGGTCGCGTCGGTGTACGGGGCGGTGAACTCCCATCCCGTGGCGGCGTCACCCGCCTCCTCGATGAATGCCGGGCCCATGGCCGTGTGCATCGCCATCCTGGGGCCCTTGAACGGGGTGGCCGCGAGCGCGCGTGCGGCGCGGGCGGCTCCCGCCTCGTCACCGGCGTAGAAGAACGCGTCGCTCCCGTGCGCCAGCATGTCGGCGACGACCGGGCCCAGGTCCCGCGTGCCGGGGGGGACCACCCTGGGGTAGGTGGTCCCGGTGGTGAGCACCGACGTCAGCAGGTTGGTCGCGTAGCCGCCCGTGTAGGAGGCCTGCCCCCCGGCACGGTCGAGCAGCACACCGAGGCGTTCGACGTCGGGCCGCAGCACGAGCCTGTTGACGATCGGCTCGGTCAGGACGGCGTAGGACGGGGCGGCCTGGAAGAAGGACTTCCGTGACCGGGGGGCGTAGCCGATCGCCAGGGACGACACGGTGATCAGCGGCAGCATCGCCTCGTCGTAGACGCCCAGGACGGCGCCGGTCTCCGCGTCGCCGGTCGGACCGATGACGGCGAGCACATCGCGGTCGCGGGTGAACTCCTGGGCCGCTTTCACCGCCCGCCCGGTGTCACCCCGGTCGTCGAGCGTCTTGACCTGGAGCGTGAAGGGCTTGTCCTTACGGGAGTTGAAGCGCTCGACCGCGACGCGCACCCCGCGTTCCTGGGCCTTGCCCGCCGCCTTCCGGGCCCCCGACAGATCGGCCTGTACGCCGATGGTCCAGGCCCGTTCGCCGGACTTCGCCGTGGCACCGTCCTCGTCGTCGCTCAGCGCCTCCCAGGCGGCGAAGGCGCCGCCGCCCGCCACGACGACCGCGCCGGCGGCAGCCAGGGAGAGGAACCGGCGTCGGCCCGGGGCGGGCGCCGGCTCCTCGGCGATCGTGGGTTCGATGTCGGGCAGGGCGAGCATCTCCGCGGACCGGTCCGCGATCAGCCGCACGACGTCCTCGGGCAGCCAGGCGATCGAGCCGTGCGGGACGTCCTCGGCGATGCGCTCGTCGAGCTCCCGTGCTGCCGGCCGGCCGGCGGGGTCCTTGGCCAGGCAGTCGGCGACCAGGGCGCGCAGTCCGGTGTCGTCGATCCCCGCGAGGTCGGGTTCGTCGTGCACCGTGCGGTACAGCAGGGCGTCCACGGCTCCGCTGCCGAAAGGCGGCCGGCCGGTCGCGGCGTACGCCAGGAGGCAGCCGAGGGAGAACACGTCGCTCGCGGGCCCCGCCGGCGTGCCGCCCCCGGATGCCTGTTCCGGGGAGAGGAAGCCGGGGGTGCCGACGACGAGTCCGGTCGCGGTGAGCGCGGTGGCGTCGTCGGCCCGGGCGATGCCGAAGTCGATGAGCCGCGGCCCGTCGACGGCGAGCAGGACGTTGCCGGGTTTGACGTCCCGGTGTACAAGTCCCGCCGTGTGTACGGCGGTCAGGGCCCGGGACAGCAGCCGGCCGAGGACCCGTACGCTGCGGGCGGGCAGCGGGCCGCAGCGTCCGACCGCCTCGGAGAGCGAGGGGCCGGGGACGAACGCGGTGGCCAGCCAGGGGCGTTCCCCCTCGGTGTCGGCGGCGGTGACCGCGACGGCCCAGGGGCTGCGTACCTTGCGGGCGGCCTCGGCCTCGCGGCGGAACCTGGCCCGGAAGTCGTCGTCCCCGGCGTACTCCGGGAGGATCACCTTGACGGCGGCGGCAGCTCCCTCGTCCGTGCGGCCGAGGTAGACCACCCCCATGCCGCCCGCGCCGAGGCGTCCGAGCAGCCGGTGCGCGCCGATGCGCGCGGGGTCCGTGGGCCGAAGTTCGTCCATGGGGTCCTCAGCTCTGCTTCTCGACGGCGGACCCGATGCGCACCAGCATGGTGGTCAGCCCCTGGGCCACCAGGTCGGAGATCTCCTTCTCGGTGCGGCCCTCGGCTCCCTTGCCCGTCGCGGCCACGGTGAACTGGAGGCTCTGCGCCTGCTGCCAGTCGTAGACGTGCGGGCCGCCCAGCTCGGTGCTGGTGAACTCGCCGGTCTCTGTCAGCACGTCCTCCGCCGTGGTCTGTCCGCCCTCCCCGCCCGTCAGCACGCCCGAGACCATCGAGCCGATCTTCTCGCCCTCCTGGAGTTGCTGGGTGGGACAGCGCATCGTCTCCTCCAGGGACTCGGCCATCTCCCACTGCGCGTCCTCACGGGTCCGGTGGACGGTGACGACCGCCGAGAGCCGCACGGGCCCCTTCCCCTGAGCGGCGGGCACCTCGAAGGAACGGGAGAGCGTGGCGAGGACGTCGCTTCCCGGCTTCTCCTGGTGCCAGACGCAGTCGGCGCCGAGCACCGGCCAGGTGGCCGGACCGCTCTCGTACGGACTGCGTCCCACCACACCCGGGCCGAAGCTGTCGGGGTCCGCGATGACCTTGCCGATGAGGTCGAGCGCGGCCTCGCCGTCCTTGGGGAGCCGGGCGGGATCGGCATCGACGACCGGGGCCGGTGACGCGGGGTCCGCACCTGGCGCTCCCTCCGCCGAGGCGCCCGGCACTCCGCTCGCCGAGGCGTCCGCCCTCCCGGCGGACGGGCTGCCACCGCCCCCGCCGGAACACGCCGCCAGCAGCATCAGCGGAGCCAGAACCGGTAATCCGTACCTGTGCAACGACCGTAGGTGTCTCACGAGTCCGTGTCCCCCATCTCCACGACGCCGCTCGATCATAGGAGCAACGGCCCGCCCCGCACGGGGATCGGGCGGACTGTTGCACCCGTGCGACAAGCGGGACACCCGCGCGTGACGGAGCGCGCGCCGTTCGCTCAGGGCCGGGGCCAGGGCCGCCCGTCGAGGTTCTCGATGTCGCTGTTGAAGCGCTTGAGGTACGCGGCGAAGGCCGCGACCTCGTCGGGCGACCAGTCGGCCATGACCCGCTCCAGGCCGCTGATGTTCGCCGCACGCTCCGCGTCGAGACTGTCTTCACCCACACCGGTGATGCGGAACTTGCGGGCGATGCCCCCGTCGGGGTCCGGGATGCGTTCGACCAGACCGGCCCGCAGCATGGCGGCGGTCTGCCGGTTGAGAGTGGAGGCGTCGAGACCGAAGGCGTCGCTGAGCTGCCCGATGGACATCGGGCCTTCCATACGGATGCGGCTCAGCAGGGTGTACGCGCTGCGGTCGAGATGTCCGCCGCCGCGCCTCGACCGGGACGTGCCCGGCTGGAGGTGCCGTCCGAGCAGCATCGCCTCGAACTCGATCAGGTGCGTCGGCTTGTCCACGGTCCTTCTCTCGACCGCGTGCGCGGCGCCTCGGGGCTCTCTTCACGGCACATATACCACCCGGCGGACCCCCTTCCATTTTAGGTATGTTGACATAGCTATCTTTCGGTACCTATGCTGGGGGTGTGCCCGATCCCACCGCGCCCGGCCAGGACATCGACCACGTAGCCTCCGCGCTCGTGGCGTCCCTGCCTGCGCTGCACCGGGGTCTGGAGCGGCAGGTCGCACACGCTTTCCCGCATCCACGGCTCCCTGACGGCCAGTTGGCACTGTTGTTCCTCGTCGAGGAGCGCGAAGGGATCACCGTCAGGGACGCGGCCGAAGCGCTGCTGATGAAGCCGAACAACGTCAGCGCCCTCGTCTCCCAGCTCACCGACCGGGGACTGCTGGAACGCCGGCAGGACGCGGCCGACAAGCGGGTCGCCCACCTGCACCCGACGGCCACGGCCCGGGAGCGGCTCGCGGAGGCCCGGGGGCTCAAGGAAGCCCATCTGGCGGGAGCGCTGCGCACCCTCACCGACGGGGAGCTCGACGCCCTCGGTGCCGCCCTGGGCGCGCTGACCGCGTTGAGCCGGGGCCTCCACTCCCCCATCGGCTGACTCCGCCACCGCCGGGCCCGGCCGTGGCCGGGTCCCCCGGCGCGCCTGCGGCGCGTCCGTCGTAGCCGGGGCGCGTCTTCCCGTCGCCCCGGAATCCCTTCTTCCGTACCGAGTTCCACAGACAAGGCTTCCGCATGTCCTCCACCACCGTGGACACCTCCGCCCTGCCCGAGAGCAGTCCACCCGACGCGCCCCGGGGCAGGCGTGCCAACCCCTGGCTGACCCTGATCGCCGTGGCCATCGGCCTGTTCATGGTCAACCTCGACGGTTCGGTCGTCGCGATCGCCAACCCGGAGATCGGCCGGGACCTCGACGCGTCCACCGCCGACCTGCAGTGGGTCACCAACGCCTATCTGATCGCCATGGCCGCCCTGCTGATCCTGGGCGGCAAGCTCGGTGACCGCTTCGGGCGGCACACGGTCTACATGGCCGGCACCGTCGGCTTCACCCTGGCCTCGGTCGCGATCGCCCTCTCCGGGTCCATCGAGGGCGTCATCGCCTTCCGTGCCGTGCAGGGCCTCTTCGGCGCCCTGCTGATCCCCAACACCCTCGGTCTGCTGCGCGCGGTCTTCCCGCCCCAGAAGTTCGGCATGGCCGTGGGCCTGTGGGCCATGGTGGCGTCCTGCTCGACCGCGCTCGGCCCGATCGTCGGCGGTCTTCTCATCGAGCACGTCAACTGGGAGTCGGTCTTCTACATCAACGCCCCCATCGGCGTCTTCGCTCTGGTCTTCAGCCTGTTCGTCCTTCCGAAGAGCAAGGACTCCACGGGCAACCACCGCTTCGACGTACCCGGCGTGCTCCTGCTCGCCGTCGGTCTGGTCGCCCTGATCTTCGGCGTCGTCAAGGGGGAGACCTGGGGATGGACCTCCGGCGGAACGCTGGGGTCGATCGTCGCGGGCCTGGCCGTGCTGACGGTCTTCTGCTGGTACGAGACGCGCCAGGAGCACCCGCTGCTGCCGATGCGCCTCTTCCGCAACCGTTCGCTGACCATCGGCACGATCGTCACCGCCATCAACTTCTTCGTGATGCTCGGTGTCATCTTCTTCGTGATGCTGTACCTGCAGAACGTGCGTGGGTTCACCCCTGTCGAGGCCGGCGTCCGCACCCTGCCGTTCAGCCTGGCCACCGTGGTGGCGGCGCCGCTCGGCGCCGCCCTGACCCAGCGCTTCGGCCCGCGGGTGACCATGCCGGCCGGCATGGTCCTCCAGGCGGCGGCCTCCCTGTGGATGCTGACCTGGGACGCGGATTCGGCGTTCGCCGCGATGTGGCCGCCGTTCCTCGCCATCGGTCTGGGCGTCGGCATGGTGATGTCCGCGTCCTCCGACGCCATCGTGGGCAACGCCCCCCGCAAGGACGGCGGCGTCGCGGGCGGCCTCCAGGCCACCTCGCTCCAGATCGGCGGTGCGCTCGGCACGTCCGTGCTGGTCTCGCTGATCAGCGGCAAGGTGGGTTCGACGCTGACCGGCGAGCTGACCGGCGCCGGTGTCCCGGCCGAGGCCGCCGCCGGCTTCGCAGAGGCCAAGGACGCCGTGTCCATGGGTGTCTCGCCGGTCTCCGCCGACATGCCGGCCCAGCTGAGGGCAGCCGTGATCGAGGGCAGCGGCAACGCCTTCATGAACGGCGTGCACGCCGCGGTGGTCGTCACCGCCGTCCTGTGTGCCGCCGGCGCGCTGCTGGCGGGGTTCGGGATGCGCGGTCGCACCAAGGCCGTGGAGAGCTGAGGCCCTCCTGACCGCCCCGGCCGGGTACGGGAGCCGCGTACGCGCTTCCCGCACCCGGCCGGGCCGCGTTCAGGACAGCGGTACGAACGCCTTGATGGCCTCGCTCAGCCGCTGGGGCTGGTCCTCGGGGATGAGCGTGAAGCTGTCGGCGATCTCCACGAGTTCACCCTCGGGCAGCATCTCCGCCAGCCTCCGGCCGTGGGCGAGGGGCATGACCTTGTCCTCCGTCGCCCAGACGACGAGCGCGGGGCGGTCGAACGTGCGCAGCGCTTCAGCCCAGGCCAGGAGTTCGTCATCGGGCGGCACCCCGAGCACGTACGCCCGAAGGTCCCGCCGGATCGCGGCGGAGGTCCACAGCGGCCGGAACCACTCGTCCATCACGTCGTGCGGCACCGGCCGTTTGCTCATCCATCCCCATGTCAGGGGGAGTCGGCGCATCCGCCTCAGCTTCAGCAGGGCGAAGGCGAGCCGCAGCCCGCCGGGCGCCTTGGCCGCGGCGTACAGATTGCGGCCGGGCAGTCCGGGCGGGAAGTTGTCGAACGCCTCGCAGGACGTGATGACCAGCCTGCCGATCCGCTGGTCCCGGCCTTCCGCGACGAGGGCCTGCGCCCCGCCCCAGTCGTTCATCACCAGGGTGACGTCGCTCAGGTCAAGCTTCTCCAGGAACTCCGCCACCAGGTGGGCGACTCCGAGCACCGTCAGATCGGCGTCCGGGCGCATCGGCCTGCGGTGGGCACCCAGCGGCAGTGTGGGCACGACGCACCGGTAGCCGGGGCGCAGCCCGTCGACGACGTGCCGCCAGAGCGAGCCGTTCATCGCCACCCCGTGCAGCAGGACCACCACGGGCCCGTCACCACCGGTGTCCTCGTACTCCACCACTCCCGCGGAAAGCGTCACCTCGGTCATACGGCCAACCTAGGGCGTCCTGCCCCTCCATGGGGGCCCAACGGGGCGTCAGGGCTTGATAGCGTCGCCCGCACGACTGCGGAAAGCTCCCCGCCGGGGTCGTCGCTCCGCCGGGCCGGGCCGCACCGACAGGGCGGCGAGCGGCGGCCGGTGCGTGTGACGGGGACGCACGTGGCAGGGACGATGAGGGCCTACGCATGAGCCTCCCGCAGTTGCACTACACCTCCGTCATGTCCGGGGACGGGGTGCCCTCCGGCCGGTTCACCGCCGTGGACCCGGCGATACCCGGACCGGTGCGCGCGGAGGCCGCGCCGGTCCTGGCGTACGACGCTCCGGCCGGCACCCCCGAGCGGCTCCCCGACGCCGGACTCCGGGCGCTGCCGGTGGCGTTCGGCTTCGCCCTGCTCTCCGACGGCAGCCATCTGCTCAGCCGTACGGTGCCCACGGGCGCGGGCGGGTTCCACGCCCACGCCGTACATCTCCTGCCCGGCACACCGATACCCGGCCGGGTGCTGCCGGTCGCCGCGTGGGGGGCCGCGGGGTGGCTCTCGGCGACGCCGGACCGCATGCCGCCCGATCCCCTGACCTCCATGCTCACCGCGCACGGCCCCTCGCGGGGGCTCACCCGGGAAGGTCTCGGCGACTTCGCCGTGGCCCGCGGCCCGTGGCTCGCCGCCGTGCTCAGCGATCTGCGCCGGGTGAGCGAGGACCCGTCCGCGCCGCCGGTCGTGCTCGTGGAGCGGCAGAGCGCGGACGTGGCCCGGTGGGTGGCGCTGGCCACCGCCGTGCTGCCCCCGGACCATGCCGAGCGGCTGACCTTCACCACCTACACCCGGCGCCCCGGATTCACCACGCACCAGGTCATCGGTGTCCTTCCCGAGGACGCGCCCGACATCAGCGACCCCCGCTTCCGCGTGCACGCCGCCTCCGGTCACCGCCCTTCCGGGGCGGTGGACGACGCGTGGGCGGGGACGGCCGCCCGGATCTGGCGGAGCCGGTCCCCGGAGCTCTTCCGGGAGGCGGCGGAGCTGCCGGGTGAGCCGTTCGCCGCCGGGCCGCTGGCGGTCACCGCGCTGGGTGCCGGCATCGCGCTCGGGTCCGGGGAGCGGGCGGCGGCGGCCGACTGGGCGGCCGAGCGACCCTACGCGCTGGACGAGAAGCGGACCCGCCGGCTGACCGACGCCCTGACCGCGCCCGCCGACGACCGTACGGCCGCGGAGTGCGCGGCGGCGCTCCGGCTGCTGACGGCGCTCGACGGCCGCTGCCCGGCTTCCGTCACCGCGCCGCTGGCCGCGCTGCTGGTGACGGAGGCGGTACGGGGCGGTGATGTGGCCCTGGAGCCGCCCCCGCGCTCGGCGTTCGAGGAGGCCGAGGGGGAGCGCGCGCTCGCCGCACTGGTCGAGGAGCTCGGCGGCGAGCTGCTGGCCGAGCTCTCCGCCGCGTCTCCCGGGGGCGTCGCCCGGACCGTGCAGCTGCTGCGGATCGCCCGGCTGCTCGGCGTGGACCGCGCGGAGCTGCTGCCCGGCGTGGTGGGCCGGCTGGCGCGCGCCCTGCTCGACGACCCCGGGGCGGGCGCGTGCCGCGCGCTGCCGGACCTGCTGGACGAGCAGTTCGACGTCCGTACGGCGCTCCTGGGTGAGCTGGACCGGCTCACCCCGGACCGCCCGGCGGACACGGAGCAGCTGCTGGTCCGGGTGGCCCTGCCGTTCACGGGGACCCAGGCGCTGCCGCATCTGCGGATGTGCGCCGAGGCACCCGGGGCGAAGGCACGCGGCGCCGACCGGGTGGGGGTGCTGCACACGGTGCTGCGCGCGGCGGGCATGTCCCCGTTCGCCGAGCCGCTGGTGCTGCGGACGGCCGTCGGCCTGGTGTGGGGCGAGGACACCCCGACGGCGGGCGAGGCCCGGTCGATGCTGGGCGAGACCACGTCCGACGCCCACCGGGCGGCCGGCACCTGGTCCCACCTGGTCGACGCCGCGCTGGCCGCGCCCGTCGGCGACGAGGACGCCCCCGAGCTCGCCCACGATGTGCTGCGCGGCTTCCCGCAGGAGATCGGCGCCCGGGCACGCGGCGGCCTGATGCTGCTGGACCTCGCGCGCGGCCTGCGCGCGGGCACGGCGGAACCCGGCTGGGCGGACCGGGTCCGGACGCTGCGCGGCCAGGCCGGACCGGCGGAGCACCTGGCCCTGGAGCACGCCCTGGCGGCCCTGTCCGAGCGGCTGCTCGCCCCGGGCCGGCCCGGGGACGAGCTGTACGCGTTCGTGCACAGCGGGGACGAGGACCTGATCGCGGCGTACGGCGGGGCGGCCCGCCGCGACGTGGTCCTGACGCTGCTGCGGGCGGATCCCGCGTACGTGGCGGACTGCTTCACCGTGTGGACCGCCCACCCGCACGCGGGCGCGGACTGGACCCGGACCAGGACCGCGCTGCTGGACGAGGTCCTGCGCCCCGCCGTGCGCGACCTGTCCCCCGAAGGGCTCACGGCCGTGGAGGAGGCCGTGGAACGCGAGGGGAGCAGCCGCACCCTCGAAGCGTTCCGCGCCTGGAACCGGCCGCCCCGTTCGCTGGGACGCCTCGGCAGACGCATCGCGGGGCGGGTCCGCAGGGCATGACGAGGTCGCCGGACGCTCCTGGCGGCGGGTACCGTGGGTTGTTCTGATCCCGTGTGCCTCCTGGAGGGCTGCGTGACACCCCAGGAGGAGACGGCATGACGACGAACCGCGGACGCAAGGACGTCATCCGGGACCGGATGGCCGCGACCGGCGAGTCGTACAACGTCGCCGCGCGGAACCTCAAGGCGATGAAGGACATGGGCGCCACCCGCGAGGCCCGGCTCGTCCAGCGGTGGCAGCCCGCGGAGTCGCTGGACGTGCCGTGCCCGTGCGGCGGGACGTGTGAACCGGGCGAGACGTGCGATCACTGCCATGCGCGGCACCGGCACGTGAAGCGTTACCCGGGCAGTGTCACGGACGTCGAGGTCTGGGCGGACCGCTACGAGTGCATGGGCTGCTCGTCGTCGTACACGCTCACCGTCCGCCTGGCGGGCCGTCCGTGGGGCGTGGCCGAGACCGTGGTGCAGGGCGGGGCGGCCGAGGAGGTCGTACGCGCCAGGGTGTTCCCCGGGGTGGTGCACCCGCTGCTGCGTGCCGAGGCGGCGGAGTCCGGGGACGAGGACTGAGGGCCGGCCCGGCGGTTTCGGCCGGGGAGCGCGGGGGGCCGAGGCGCTGCGCGGCATCACGCCCGGGTGTGGCGGGCGTCACCCGGAACGCCTGACCGATCGGTCAGCTCTGACCGATCGGTCAGCTACGGTGTCCCCATGCCACGTCCGCCTTCCGCGATGCGTCGTCAGATCCTCGACTCCGCACTGCGTCTCTTCGCCGAGCACGGCTTCAAGGGAACCTCGCTGCACGACATCGCGGTCGAGGCGCACTGCTCCAAGGCGTCCCTGCTGTACCACTTCGCCGGCAAGGACGCGATCCTCACCGAACTGCTGACCCCTCCGGCCGAGGGGCTCTCCGGCCTGGCCGGGGAGCTGGCCGCACTGACCGGCGCGCAGGCCGTCGAAGCCGCTGTCACGGGCTACGTCGGCCTCGCTCTGCGCTTCCACCTCGAGATAAAGATCATCTTCGCCGAGCTGCCCGACATGCTCGGCCATCCCGTGCTGGCCGTCATCCCCCGGGCCGTCGACCAGCTCGCGGCCGCGCTGGCGGGCCGTTCGGACGAGCCCCGTGCACGCGTCATGGCGCAGATGGTGATCGGCGGCGTGGCTGTCACGGTCGCCGCCGGCGTGGACGTCGAACCCGGCACGATGCGCGACGAACTGGTCCAGGGAGCACTGAGAACCCTCGGGCATCCGACCGGCCGGAGCTGACAGAAGCCGTCCAGACCGAAGAGAAAGACGCCTCTTTCGCATGGCAATACTGCTGTACCGGCTCGGCCGGCTGTCCTTCCGGCGCCGAGGTCGTGTCCTCGCGCTCTGGCTCCTGCTGCTCGCCCTGCTCGGTGGGGGCGCCGCGGCCTTCAGCGGGCCCACCACCAGCAAGTTCTCGATCCCGGGCACGGAGTCCCAGAAAGCCCTGGACGCGCTCGCCCGGGAGTTCCCGCAGGCGAGCGGCGCGACCGGGACCATAGTCGTCGCCGCACCCGAGGGCGGGAAGCTCACGCCCACGGCTGTGGCCCCCGTGACCGAGGAGGCCGCGGAGGTTCCGGGCGTCCTCGCGGCCGTCGATCCGTTCGCTTCCAAGGCCGTCTCGCAGGACGGCCGCTACGCCCTGATCCAGGTGCAGTTCACGTCGGGTGCCGACGGCATCACCGACGCGCAGCGGGAGGCGTTCTCGGAGGCCGGCGCGTCCGTCGCGGATCTGCGTGTCGAACACGGCGGCGAGATCATGCGGGGCGTGCCGGAGATCGGTTCGACCGAGATCATCGGTGTCGGCGTCGCCGCCCTCGTCCTGGTCCTCACCTTCGGCTCCCTGGTCGCCGCGGGCATGACCCTGCTGAACGCCCTGGTCGGGGTGGCGGCCGGCATGGCGGGGCTCTTCGCCCTCAGCAGCACAGTGGAGCTGACCAGCACCGCGCCCATCCTGGCGCTCATGCTGGGCCTGGCGGTCGGCATCGACTACGCCCTGTTCATCACCTCCCGGTACCGCCACTACCTCCTGGAGGGCATGGACGGGGAGGAAGCGGCGGGCCGGGCGGCCGGGACCGCCGGTTCGGCGGTCGTGTTCGCGGGTGCCACCGTCGTCATCGCGCTCGCGGGGCTCGCCGTCGCCGGTGTGCCCTTCCTGACGGTCATGGGCCTGGCCGCCGCGGCCACGGTCGCCCTCGCGGTGCTGGTGTCCCTCACCCTGCTGCCGGCCGTCCTCGGCTTCGCGGGCGCCCGAGTGCTGCCCCGTAAGCAGCGGGCCCGGGACCGCGCGCCCGCCGCGGTGCCCGCCGGGGCCGAGGCCGGCTTCGGCTTCCGCTGGGGCCGGATCGTGGCCCGGCTGCGGGTGCCCGTCCTCGTCCTCGGGGTGGTCGGGCTCGGCGCGCTCGCCCTGCCCGTGCAGGACATGCGACTGGCGCTGCCCGACGCGAGCACCGAGGCGGTGGGCTCGCCCAACCGCGAGGCGTACGACCTGACGACCGAGGGATTCGGCGAGGGCTTCAACGGCCGGCTGGTCGCCGTCGTGTCGGGCGACACGGCGCAGGCGACCGGTACGGCGGTCAAGGAGACCGCCGCGCTCATCACGGACACCGACGGGGTACTGGCCGTCGCCGCCCCGCAGTTGAACGAGAAGGGCACCACCGCCCTTCTGGCCGTGATCCCCGAGACCGGTCCGACCGCCGCCGCGACCGAGGACACCGTCAACGAGATCCGTGACCGGGTGGCGGACGTCGGTGGCGCCGCCGTCTCGCTGACCGGCGCCACCGCGGTCGGCATCGACGTCTCCGAGAAGCTCGCCGGTGCGCTGCCGGTCTATCTCCTGCTCGTGGTCGGGCTGTCCGTCCTGCTGCTGATGCTCGTCTTCCGGTCGGTCCTGGTGCCCCTGAAGGCGGCGCTGGGCTTCCTGCTGACCATCGGCGCCACCTTCGGGATCACCGTCGCCATCTTCCAGGAAGGCCACCTGTCGGATCTGGTGGGCCTCGACACACCAGGACCGCTGGTCAGCTTCCTGCCCATCCTGCTGATCGGCATCCTCTTCGGGCTGGCCATGGACTACGAGGTCTTCCTGGTCTCGCGTATGCGTGAGGACTTCGTCCACGGCGCCGACGCCCGCGAGGCGGTCATCAGCGGGGTCGGCCACAACGCACGCGTGGTCACGGCGGCGGCGGTGATCATGACGGCCGTGTTCGGCGGCTTCGTGTTCATGCCCGACCCGATCATCAAGTCCATCGGGTTCGCCCTGGCGATCGGCGTGCTCGTCGACGCCTTCGTGGTGCGGATGGCCCTCGTACCGGCGGTCATGCACCTTCTGGGACGCGCGGCGTGGTGGCTTCCCCGCCCCGTCGACCGGGTACTGCCCGACCTCGACATCGAGGGCGAGCGGCTGCAGCGGGAGATCCCGGTGCGGGAGCAGGTCGAGCTCGTGAAGACGTGAACGCGCCGGTGCCCCCGGCCCGAGGGCCGGGGGCACCGGAAGTGCGTCCGCTCAGTTCTCGTCCGGCGCCAACGTCAGCGAGATCGAGTTGATGCAGTAGCGCTGGTCCGTGGGCGTCGGGTAGCCCTCGCCCTCGAAGACGTGCCCCAGGTGCGAGCCGCAGCGGGCGCAGCGCACCTCGGTGCGGGCCATGCCCATGCTGTTGTCCTGGAGCAGCTCGACGGCCTCGGTGTCCTTCGGGTCGTAGAAGGACGGCCAGCCGCAGTGCGACTCGAACTTGGTGTCGGAGCGGAACAGCTCCGCACCGCAGGCACGGCAGGAGTAGACGCCCGCCGTCCTGGTGTCGGTGTACTCACCCACGAAGGCGGGCTCGGTGCCGGCCTTGCGCAGCACCGCGTACTCGGCGGGCGTCAGCTCCGCCCGCCATTGCTCGTCCGGCTTCTCGACGTCGTACGACACGGTGGCTCCCTCAGCTCGACAGGTGGTCCAGGATCTGCGGGCCGAGGTCGGTGACATCGCCCGCTCCCATGGTGAGAACCAGATCGCCGGGCTTCGCCATTCCCGCGACGGCCGCGGGGACGGCGGCCTTGTCGTGCACGGCCGTGACATCGGCGCCCGCGGCCTTCGCGGCGTCGATGATCAGTGCGCTCGTGACGCCCGGGACCGGGTCCTCCCTGGCCGGGTAGATGTCCAGGACCAGCGAGGCGTCGGCGAGGGCGAGGGCCTGGCCCATCTCCGTGCCGAGCTCCTGGGTGCGGGAGAAGAGGTGGGGCTGGAAGACCACCAGGAGGCGGGCGTCGGTCGCCGCGCCGCGCATGGCCTCCAGGTCGGCGGTCATCTCCGTGGGGTGGTGGGCGTACGAGTCGATGACCTGGACGCCGGCGGCCTCGCCCTTGAGCTGGAGGCGGCGCTTGACCCCGGTGTACTTGCCGATGGCCGAGGCCAGGTTGTGCGCGGGGATGCCGAGGGCGACACCGGCGGCGAGCGCGGCGACCGCGTTGTGCGCGTAGTGGCGGCCCGGGACGGAGACCGTGAAGGTGAGGTACTTGCCGTTGAGGACGACCGTGACCTCGCTGGTCAGTCCGCGCGGGGTGACCTTGTGCACGCGCACGTCCGCGCCCTCGGACTCGCCGTAGGTGACGACGGTGAGGGAGGAGAGCGCGCGGACCCGGCGGGTCAGCTCGACGGCGCCGGGCTGGTCGGCGGCGACGACCAGGGTCCCGCCCGGGACGACCTTGCCGACGAAGGTCTCGAAGGACTCGTAGATCTCGTCCATCGAGGCGTAGTTCGCGTGGTGGTCCAGCTCGACGTTGAGGACGATCGCGACCTCGGGGGCGTACTTCTGGAAGCTCCGGTCGCTCTCGTCGGCCTCGGCGACGAAGATGTCGCCGCTGCCGTGCGTGGCGTTGGTTCCGGGGCCCTCCAGGTCGCCGCCGATGGCGTACGAGGGGTCGAGGGCCAGCTCGGAGAGGGCGACGGCGAGCATCGACGTGGTGGTCGTCTTGCCGTGCGTGCCGGCGACCGCGATGGCGCGCGCGCCGTCCATCAGGGAGGCGAGCGCGTCGGAGCGGTGGACGACGGGGATGTCCAGCTCGGCGGCGCGGACGAGCTCGGGGTTGTCGGCGCGGATGGCGCTGGAGACGACCACCGAGGTCGCGTCGTCGGCCAGGTGTCCGGCGGCGTGCCCGATGTGGACGGTCGCTCCGAAGGCGCGCAGGGCCTCGGCGGTGGCGGACTCCCTGGCGTCGCTGCCCGCCACCTTCGCGCCGCGCTGGGCGAGGATCTTCGCGATGCCCGACATTCCGGCGCCGCCGATGCCGATGAAGTGCGGCCGTTCCAGGGCGGCAGGAATACCGGGTGCCATACGTGTCTCTCCCGAGCTGTGGGGTGGGTCTGGGTCGGCCCCCAGCCTATTCGCTGTGCGCGAAGAGCTTGAGCACCGGTACGCCGACCTTGTGGCGGGCCCGGGACGCCCAGTCGCGGTGGAAGAACTCCTCCACGTAGTGCGGCGCCGTCAGCACGATCACCTCGTCGGCCCCGGAGTCGTCGACCACGGTCTTCAGCTTGTCCAGGGGGTGGTCCTCGACAACCTGTCCGACGGCCTCCGATCCCGCCTCGCGCAGCTCCCGGAGCGAGAACTCCAGCGCCATCTCGGCGGGCTCCCTGGCCTCCTTCCCCTCCGGACGGTCCCCTTCCCGGACGGCTTCCCGCAGCTCGCCGATCGCCACGTCGTCGATCGCGCGCAGCAGCACGTCGGCCTGGTCGCTGCGGGGCTGCATCAGCACGACGAACGAGATCCGCTCCTCGCCGTGGAGGGTCGTGACGAATTCCACGTCCTCGGGGGTGAGGGGCTTCTCGATCATCAAAACGCTTGTGAACACGACAGGCGCCCTTCCGCTTCATCTCGTCGGCCGCAGGGACGGCCGCTGTTGCTGAAACCATCCTTCCCCGCGATTGCAGGGGTGACAGGACCAAGTGTGCCCACCCGGACCTAACCGGAACGGGTAATTCCGCTAAGTGTCAGAACTTCCCGTACCGAGTGAAGAGGAATCCTGCCTCTTCCAGGAGCGAGATGAGGGAGAAACGTTCCGGCACGATGACGGCGGGGCCGCCCGCGATGCGCTGCGCGTCTCCGGCGGTCAGCAGCGGGGACAGCGTCAGGCAGAGCTCGTCCAGCACCCCTGCCGCCACGAACTGGCCGAGCAGACGCGGTCCGCCTTCGGTGAGGAGCCGGCTGAAACCCCGCCGGCCCAGTTCGGCGACGGCACGCGCCGGATCGACGGCGGCGCCGTCCCCGGCGAACAGCACCTCGGCCCCCGCCTCCCGGGCCGCCCGGACCCGGTCGGAGGGCGCCGTCGCGCCGGTGACCACCAGGGTCGGGACCGGCGGCGAGGCGAAGAGCGGGAGCGAGAAGTCGAGGTCCAGGCTCGCGCTGACGACCGCGACCGCCGGGGCGGGGCCCTGACCCGCCGCCTCGCGCCGGGCGGCGAAGGCGTCACGGGCCCGCGCCGGCCGGTAACTTTCCAGGCGGACCGTCTCGGCGCCGACGACGACCACGTCGGCGAGTCCCCGCAGGGTGCCGAAGATCCGCATGTCGGTGGGGCAGGAGATGCCCTGGGAACGGCCGTCGTGCTGGGCGGCGCCGTCCAGGGTGGAGACCATGTTGGCCCGGAGCCAGGGGCGCTCGCCGTCGGGATAGGCGTAGGCCTCCGCCAGCTCGTCGAGCGTCCACTCGCGGTCGGCGGCCGCGGTGGCGGCGGGCGGGGTTGTCAGGTCCGTCACAGGGAGCAGGCGTCGCATGCCCAGCAGTCTGGCACGGCCCTTAGAGTGGATGGTTGTGTCGTCCTCCACAGCCGTGCCGGGGCAGAGCCCCATAGCCGAAACGGCCCCGCAGTCCCTGTGCGCCCTCGAGCCGCGCGTCCCCGCCGACCGTCTGGTCGCGGAGATGGTGCCGCCGCCGCGCTTCGACTCGGTGCGTTTCGATACGTACGTACCCGACCCGAACCAGCCGAGCCAGACCGAGGCGGTCGAGGTCCTCAGCTCGTTCGCGGCGGGGCTCGGCGGGGCACACGCGACAGGGGCGGGTAAGACAGGAAGAGCGCGAAGCGCATCCTCTGCGGGGTGGTGGCGGGCGACGGGTGGGTGGTTCGGCAAGAAATCCGCCGCAGCCCCCGCCGGCCCGCGCGGCGTCTACCTCGACGGCGGGTACGGCGTCGGCAAGACGCACCTGCTGGCCTCTCTCTGGCACGCCACCCCCGCCGAGCCGTCGCTCAAGGCCTTCGGTACCTTCGTCGAGCTGACGAACCTGGTCGGCGCGCTGGGTTTCCAGCAGACCGTCCAGACCCTGAGCGGACACCGGCTGCTCTGCATCGACGAATTCGAACTGGACGACCCGGGTGACACGGTCCTGGTCTCGTCCCTGCTCAGCAGGCTCGTCGAGGCGGGGGTCGCGCTGGCCGCGACCTCGAACACCCTGCCCGGCAAACTCGGCGAGGGCCGTTTCGCGGCGGCCGACTTCCTCCGCGAGATCCAGGGGCTGTCCTCGCACTTCAGGCCGCTGCGCATCGACGGCGAGGACTACCGCCACCGAGGGCTGCCCGAGGCGCCGCCGCCGTACTCCGACGACCAGGTCACCAGGGCCGCGTACGCGACTGCGGGGGCCTCGCTCGACGACTTCCCCGCCCTGCTCGACCACCTCGCCCGGGTGCATCCGAGCCGGTACGGCGCGCTGACGGAGGGGATCACCGCAGTCTGCCTCACCGATGTGCAGCCGGTGCCCGACCAGTCGACGGCACTGCGCCTGGTGGTGCTCGCGGACCGGCTGTACGACCGCGAGGTCCCGGTGCTCGCCTCCGGTCTTCCCTTCGACCGGCTGTTCAGTGAAGAGATGCTGAACGGCGGGTACCGCAAGAAGTACTTCCGGGCCATCTCGCGGCTGACGGCACTGGCGCGTGACGCAAAGGGGCTGGTGGCGCAGTAGGTTCGGGGGATACAGGGCGTACGAGTTCCTCCGGGTCCGCGTACGCCCGTACCAACCGCGCACACCGTTTGAAGGGATCAAGCATGGCTACCACGCGTCAGGCGCACACGGTCTGGGAAGGCAACCTGCTCGAGGGCAACGGCGTTGTCACCCTCGACTCCTCCGGGATCGGGGCGTACCCGGTCTCCTGGCCGTCCCGCGCGGAGAAGGCGAACGGCAAGACCAGCCCCGAGGAGCTCATCGCCGCCGCGCACTCCAGCTGCTTCTCGATGGCCCTCTCCAACGGCCTGGCCGGCGGGGGCACCCCGCCCACCCGGCTGAACACCCAGGCCGAGGTCACCTTCCAGCCCGGCACCGGCATCACCGGCATCCACCTCACGGTGGAGGGCGAGGTCCCGGGGCTGGACGAGGCGGGCTTCCTGAAGGCCGCCGAGGACGCCAAGGCGAACTGCCCGGTCAGCCAGGCGCTCTCGGGCACGACCATCACGCTCACCGCGTCGCTGGCCTGATCCCACCCGTCCCCGGGGCCTCGTACGCCCCGGGGACACAAGGGGCATCGTGGCCCGCGTGGTTCCCGCGCGCCACGGCGCGTGGTACACACATGCGGGTCACTTCACCTGTCCGCCAACAGGGAGTTGCCTCATGTCATCCACATCCCGACACCTCGCCACACGACGACAGGTCCTGGCCGGCAGCGCCGCGACCGCGGCCTCGGTCGCCTTCACCGGGGCCTTCACCGAGCTCTTCGCCGGCACCGCCGACGCCAGGGGGCACAGCGGCTATGGCCCCCTCCTGCCGGACCCCGACGGCCTGCTCGATCTGCCGAAAGGTTTCCGCTACCGGGTGCTCTCCCGGGAGGGCGACCAGCTCCGCTCCGGTGAGGGACAGGTGCCCAGCAACCACGACGGCATGGCCGCCTTCGCCGGCCGCCACGGCCGCGTCCATCTCGTGCGCAACCACGAGAACCGCACCACCGGAAAGATCGGCGTCCCCACGGTCGAGGGCCTCACCTACGACCCGATGGGCAAGGGCGGGTGTACGTCCCTCGAACTCGACGGCCGCGGCGACGTACGCGGTGAGCGTGTCGCCATCGCGGGTACGGCCGTCAACTGCGCGGGCGGTCCCACCCCTTGGAACACCTGGCTGACGTGTGAGGAGACCGAGGACAAGGCCGGCACCAACGGTTACACGAAGGACCACGGCTTCGTCTTCGAGGTGGACGGCGCCGATCCGCGCCGTACCGGGGCCGTACCGCTGACGGCGATGGGCCGCTTCCAGCACGAGGCCGTCGCGGTCGACCCGCACAACGGCATCGTGTACGAGACGGAGGACGCCTTCGAGAAGCCGTTCGGGCTCTTCTACCGCTTCCTCCCCGAGAAGCCGCTCGGCGGCACGGGATCCCTGCGGGCCGGCGGCGCGCTCGAGGCCATGCGGGTGCCCGGCGTACCCGACCTCTCCGCGATCCAGGAGACGGGTGCGAGCTTCGACCGGATCGAGTGGGTCCCCGTACCGGATCCGGGGGCAGCGCAGACCCCGATCCGGCTGCAGGACTTCGGGGCGAAGGGCATCACACACGCCCAGAAGCTGGAGGGCTGTTACTGGGGCGGTTCCTCGGTGTACTTCGTCTCCAGCTTCGCGCACAGCTCGGAAGGGTCGACGGCCGACCACTTCGGCCAGGTGTGGCGGTACGAACCGAAGCGGCGGAGGCTCACCCTGGTGATCGTCTTCGGTCCCGACACCGATGTGCGGCTGCCCGGCGAGTCCCCGGACAACATCTGCCTCGCCGCGGGGGGCGGGCTGATGGTCTGCGAGGACGGGGGCGGCGCACAGCACGTGCTCGGGGTGACGCGGCGTGGCGAGGTCTACGCGATGGCGCGGGGCCGGCAGAACATCGGGACGGCCGAGGAGCCGGAGTGGGGCGAGTTCGCGGGCGTCACGTTCTCACCGGACGGCGGGACGATGTTCGTGAACTGCTACACGCCGGGGACGACGTTCGCGGTGACGGGCCCCTGGCGCTGACGGGGGCACGGGCAGTCGGGTGATCCGGCTGCCCGGCCGGCGGGCGGCCGGAGCGCCGTGAGCACGTTCCGCCGGACCACGGCTAGCGTCCTTCGATGATCAAATCCGTTCGTACGATGATCGTGCTGGCTGTGGTGGGTGGCGTACTCACCGGCTGCGGAAGCTCCGGGACGACCCGCGCCACGACCGCCGCGCTCCCGCCCGCCTCTCCCTCACCGGCGACGGAACCCGCGACGGGGCCCGCCTCCCCGTCGCGGGTTCCCGAGAGCGAGCCGCCCGTCCTGGCCCCCGGTCCCGGCGGTCTCACGCCGGTCTTCGAACGACGGGCGGGCGGCGCCGCCGACGGCTCCGCGGCCCGGGGCGGGGCGGACAAGGTCGTGGCCCTCACCTTCGACGCCGACATGACGGCGGATCAGGGGCCGCGTGCCGCTGACGGCGAGCACTTCGACAATCCCGGACTGATCGCGTCGCTGCGCCGGCTGAAGGTCCCCTCGACGGTCTTCATGACCGGCAGGTGGGCGCAGGAGTATCCCGCCCAGGCCCGCTCGATCGGCACCGATCCCCTGTTCGAGATCGCCAACCACTCGTACAGCCACTACGCCTTCTCCTTCCCCTGCTACGGCCTGCCGACCGTCGCGAAGACGGACATGCGGAGCGATGTGGAGCGGGCCTTCACCGCGATCCGGGAGACCGGGGCGCGCAACGTCGTGCCGTACTTCCGCTTCCCCGGCGGCTGCTACGACGACACCTCGCTGAAGGCGCTGGCCCCGACCGGTGTGACCGCGGTCCAGTGGGACGTGGTCAGCGGTGACGCCTTCGCCACGGACGCGGACGCGGTGGCCGAGCAGGTGCTGGGCGGGGTGGAGCCGGGGTCCCTGGTGGTCATGCACTGCACCCGCAGCGCGGCGCCCGTCACCGAAGACGCCGTACGCCGGATCGTCCCGGAGCTGCGCGAGCGCGGCTACCGCTTCGTCAAGGTCTCCGAGCTGATGCGCGGCTGACCGCACCCGCCCGCGCGTCAGCCGGAACAGGCGGTGCGCCCCGCCTCCTGCCACGCGCAGACCGGGCAGAGCGTGGCGCCCTTCGTCGACTCCGGGTGTTCGGTCGGCTTCCGGCACAGCACGCACTCGGCGTACGGCGGACCCGCGTCCACGGGTGCGGGGTCCGGCGCGGGTGTCTCGCAGTACGCATCGTCCATACGTCGAGGCTACTCACTCGCGCAGAGCGGCGATCCGGGACGTGAGCGCGGCCACCGCGACGGCGACGGCGAGCGCACCCGCCAGGGGCAGCAGCGGCACCCGCACCGTGCCGGTGAGCGAACCGGAGACCAGGCCCGTCACCGCGGCCTTCGCGGGTGAGCCCTCGGTCACGAGGGCGAGCAGGGAGCCGAGCACGGTCGCGGCGAGCGACCAGCCGTGGCGGTGCAGGACCGGCCGGGCGCAGAGCGCCCCGACTGCCGATCCCAGCAGGGCGGAGCACCCGGCCGCGAGCAGTCCGGCGAGCGCGGCGGGCAGGAGCGGGACGGCGGCGGTGTGGTCGGTGCTGACCGGTTCGCTGATCAGCAGCACGATCCCCGCCCCCACGGCGCCCAGGACGAGCGCGCCGCCCAGGCCGGTGAGCAGCGAGGCGCGGTGGGCGCGCGCCGGCCCGACGGCGGAGGCGGTGACGGTCCGGGCGGCGAGCGGCTCCTGGGTGACGCAGAGCCGCACGAGCCAGGCGGCCGCGGGGAGCAGCGCGGCGGCGGCGTAACCGAGCGAGTCCAACAGGGGCTGCCCCGCCCGTACGCCGATGCCGAGGACCGCCGCGTACAGGAGGAGGGGGGCGAGCCAGCGCTGCGAGCGTGCCAGCGTCGCGGCCTGGTAGCGGATCACTGCGGTCGTGGCACCCACGGGCGAACGGACCGCACGGGCGGGGCGCGGGACCGTCTCCGGCGAGGGAGCGGCGGTGGGGTGCCCGCCGGGTGCCGGATCCACGGCCCTCCCGACCGCGGGCACCGGGCCCTGGGCGGAAAGCTGTGTGAGCCCGGTGACGTGCCACGGCGGACGGGCCGTGAGCAGGGCGTGGAGCAGCGTGTCCGAGTGCGCCGCGGTGGTCGTGAGCCGGACCGCGGCCGGGTCCCCGGCGTCCCGTTCCACCACGGGCGCGCCCGGCAGGACTGGCGGGAGGGCGGCGGGAGGCCGGCCGGTCGCCTCGATCCTGACGTGCGGGCCGGTATCGCCGGGCTGAGCCGCCGCCGGGGTGAGGGTGTGGCCCTCCAGCCGGTACGCGAGGTCGGCCGCCCCGGCGAGCCGCTTCGGGTCGTGGTCGACGAACACCACCGTGGCGCCGCCGGCGACCCGCTCGGCGACGGCCCGGTCCAGTTCGTCACGGGCCGCGGTGTCGAGCCCGGTCCAGGCCTCGTCCAGGACGAGGAGGTCCGGTTCGGCGAGGAGCGCCTGGGCGACGGCGACCTTCTGGCTGGTGCCCTTGGAGAGTTCCGCGAGAGGTGTACGGGCGTGCCCGGCGGCCCCGAAGCGCGCCAGCCACTCCTGGGCCCGTACGGCGGCCTCGGCGGTCGGAAGTCCGTGGACGCGCCCCATGTGGATGAGGTAGCCGGCCGCGGTGAACGGCAGCGCCGCGGGGAAGCGTTCGGGGACGTACGCCGTGCGCGGCCGGTCCAGGAGGCACCCCTCGGTCGGCGCGTCGACGCCCGCGAGGAGCCTCAGCAGTGTCGACTTGCCGACACCGTTGGGACCTTCGATCCGGACCAGGGCGCGCGGGGGCAGCTCGAGAGCGAGCCCCCGCAGCACCCAGGGACCGCGCAGGCCGTACCGGCGGCCGACTCCTCGCAGGATCAAGAGGACGACTTCTCCGGCTTGAGCTCACTCGGGCGTACGATCACGAAACCCTCCCCCTGGAGCATCAGCTGGACCGCCTCGCCGGACCCGCCGCGCACCATGGAGCCGACGCTCTGCGAGCGGTGCAGGGAGGTGGAGAGCTGGGCGCTCCAGCCGACGACCGCGTCCGTGTCGACGTACACCGGCTGCTGCGCGGTGACGGGGATCACGATGGGGTTGCCGTCGCAGATCAGGCCGAGCTTGCCGTGTCCGCTGAAGACGCTGTTGAAGAGGCCGCCGCCCGTCATCCCGGCGCCCTTCACGGTCTTTATCTCGTAGGACAGACCGGCGTCGAAACAGAGGACGTTGCGGCCGTTGATGGTCAGGACGTCGCCCTGCTCCATCTCCACGATGAAACAGTTGGCCGCCTCGTGGGCGAACCACGCCTCCCCCTGGCCGGTGACCGCCATCAGGGCCAGCCCCTCACCGGTCACGGCCCGCTTGAGCATGCCGCCGATGCCCTGGCCCTTGCGCTCGAACCGGAGATCGCCGCGGAAGGCGATCATGGATCCCTGACGTGCGTGCATCTCACCGTTGACGGCGTACTTGATGGACTTGGCGTTCTGCAGGGTCATGCCGGGGGCGGTGGCCTGCTGCGCCATGTGCTCGCTGGAAAAGAGGTCGCTCTTCATAGCGCGCATCCTCACCCGGAGCTCTCCGTTCCGCCAAGAACGCCTTGTCCGAGGGGCCTGGCAGACTGGACGCGTGAGCAGCGACAGCATTCCTGAGCCCCTTCCCGCCGCGTCGGAGGCCCCCGCCGACAGCCCGTTCCGCAGTGAGCCGACGTCCCGTGACGAGGCCCCGCAGTTCGTCCTGCCGCTGGTGGTGCACCTCGAGAAGACCGACCCCCCGGCGCGCAACGACGCGCTGGTGACGGCGGCCCGCGCGGTGCTCACGATCCTCTCGGACCCCCGCTCGCTCGGTGAGGACGAGGGCGGGGCGGAGGGCGAGTGGGCGCGGGTCATGCGCGACTGGCAGGACGCCCGGATCCGCAAGGTGGTGCGGCGGGCGCGCGGCGCGGAGTGGCGCAAGGCCTCCGCGCTGCCCGGGATCACGGTCACGGGCGAGCACGCCGAGGTCCGGGTGTTCCCGCCGGTACCCCTGGACGGCTGGCCGAAGGAGCTGGCCAAGCTCCAGGTGTCGGGAACCGACCTGGACGACCCGGAGCCTCCGGCCGCGCCCGGTCCGGGCGGTCCGGTGCTGTGGATGAGTCCGGACGTCGAGATGTCGGCGGGCAAGGCGATGGCCCAGGCCGGGCACGGCGCCCAGCTCGCCTGGTGGGAGCTGTCGGACACGGAGCGCAAGGCGTGGCGCGAGGCGGGGTTCCCCCTCTCCGTCGCCACCCCTGACGCCGCCCGCTGGCGCGAACTCACCGCGAGCGGGCTGCCGGTGGTGCGGGACGCCGGATTCACCGAGATCGCCCCGGGATCCTGCACGGTCGTCGCCGACCACCCGGCCCTGCGCAGCTGACCCGCCAGGCCCGCCGGGTGGTGCCCACCGCCTGCCCGGCCGGCTGAACATCCCTGGGCCGATATGCGTATCTCCCCGTACTGCCGCATCGGCATTACCGCCAAGTAGGTTGTACTCCGAGTCAGTTGGCGGTTGATTCGAGCTGTCACGCACCGGCCCGGGAGACATCTTGCTGCGACGCGTCAACGGAACGGCCCTCATCATCGCCGCGCTGGTCGCCACGCTCGGCGCGCTCGCCTTTCCCGTGTGGTCGTACGCCGACCGCTCCGGCACCGGCGAGGCCCATCTGAACGCCTCCAGCGTCGGGACGCAGTGGGGACCGCTCTCGGCGACCGACCGGGACTTCCTGGTCAAGGTGCGGCTCGCCGGGCTGTGGGAGCTGCCCGCGGGGCAGCAGGCCATCGAGCGCGCACCGAGCGAGGGGGTGAAGCTCGCGGGCGATCATCTGGTGGTCGGACACACCGACCTGGACCGGCGGGCCCGCGACGTGGCCGCCAAGCTCGGGGTGGAACTCCCGAACCAGCCGACCGAGCAGCAGCAGGGCTGGCTCAGGGAGCTCACCGCCGCCGGCGGCCAGGAGTACGAGCAGAAGTTCGCCAACCTCCTGCGCGCCGCGCACGGCAAGGTGTTCGCGCTGATCGCACAGGTCCGGCACACCACGCGCAACGCGCTGATCCGGCAGCTGGCCTCCGACGCCAACCAGACCGTGCTCGACCACATCACGATGCTGGAGCGCACCGGCTTCGTCGACTTCGACGGCCTGGCGCGCGAGGCGGCCGGCGCCTCGACCGCGAGCCCCTCGGGGCCTCCCGTGTCCTCGGGCGCGGGTGTTCCCCCGGTCCCGGTGCCGGTGACTCCGAGCGGGGGCCAGTCGTTCACCTCCCGCCCGGTGCCGGTGGCTCCGGGCGAGGACCAGTCGTTCACCTCCCGCCCGGTGCCACCGACCATGGCTCCGCTGCCTCAGCCGTAGGGACCGTCAGTCACGGTCGCGGCGCTGGACGTACAGTCGGTTGCCCTTCGGCCCCGTCCACTCCACCCGCACGACACCGGGCACGGCCGCCTCGGCGAGCCGTGCCGGGTCGGACCAGTGGCCGAAGTTCGGGTTGCGGAAGAACGTCGCCCACAGATCGCCTCGGGAATCCTCGAAGAAGTTGTTGTGCCCGGCGCCGACGCCGACGGTCCACCGCTCGGAGTAGGGGCCCTCGAAGGCGTCCGAGACGGCTGCGACCGCGTCGTACTGGTACTGCACACGGCCCGTGCCGCCCGGCTCGTAGGCCTGGCGCGCGGTGCCGTCGGCCTCGATCGACGTCCGGTCCCAGGCGGCGTGGAGCAGGAAGTACTTCCCTCCGTACTTGAACACGTACGCGCCCTCGAGATACGGCTCCGGTGTGTAGGGCGTCTGCCGGAAGGCGGGGAGGCCCGTCGTCGGGACGATGTCCTCCATGTCGTCGCGGAACTTCGCGTACAGGTTGTTGTGCAGCACGAGCCAGGCGTCGTCACCCTCACTGTAGAGGCTGCCGTCGATGTGGTGGTAGGCGCCGGGCTCGATGAAGCTCGGCCCTCCGATGAACGACTCGCCGAAGGGCTTCTCCAGGTTGCCCTCGACGAGCCGGTACGGGCCCTCGACCCCGCCCTCGCTCACGAGCATGAACGAGCCCACCTTCTCGGAGTGGTCTCCCATGCAGGCGACGAGGTACCACTTCCCGCGGAAGCGGTGCAGCTCCGGGGCCCACGCCTGGCCGCGCTTGCCGAACTCCTCGTCGTACCAGTACTCCTGCCACGGCGCGACGACCGTGCGCCCGGGACGGTTCTCGTCGGTGAACTCCGGCGACCACACCTTGCCCTTCTCCGCGCCGGGCCGGATTGCGGTCGTGTCGGCCAGCTTCCAGGGCCCCTTGAGGGAGCGGGCCGTCCAGACGAAGATGCCGTCGTTCCACGGGCCGGCCGCTTCGAGGCCGGGCACGCGAGTGGTGCCCGTGGCGACGTAGAGCGGACGGCCGTCGACGACGAAGCAGTTGACGTAGGTGTCCCGCATCCACACCACTCCGCGCTCCTCGTCGCGGGGGCGCAGCTCCAGCGGCAGGACGAACGAGTTGTCCTCACGGGGCCAGAGGTCCTGCCGGGTGTCCGCGAGGCCGTAGGGCTCGGGGTCGGGCCAGTTCGCCGGGTACCGCCGCCTCGCCGCTGCCGGAGCGGCGTGGTCCGGAGCCGGGGCGGCCGCGGCCTGCGCGGCCGGCGCGGCGGCCACGGGCAGAGCGGCCGCCGCTCCCACTCCGGCGGCCCGGGCCAGCAGGGACCGCCGGCCGAGGTGCGGCCTGTTCTCGGTGCTGGTCATGTCGGTTGCGTTCTCCTTCGGTCGTCCAGGACGCCGTGCCCCCCGGTCCCCGGGGACCGTCGAAGGGCACGGCGGATCGTCCGGCCAGGCCCGGGGCCGGCGTCGGCCGGGTCGGGTCTGTCCGCCGGGCGTTCGCTTTCACGGGGGCGGAGCCGGCGTCGGGCGCTACGGGACGCGCGGCACGGCGGTCGTACGGTGCCGGCCCGTACACCCCGCCGGGGGGGTGCGGCCGTCCTTGGATGGCATGTCGATCAGCATGCGAAGGCCTGTCGATCTCCGTCAACAGACCATGGAATTAATCCGGAGTGTCCGGCTCGTCGGCATATCCGTATCACTCCGCCTTTCCGCAGGTCGGCGGTGCGCCGATGAGCCACCGAGAAGCATCACGATCGGATAACGGCGTACTTCGGTCCTGTCCGGGAACCTCAAATCCAGCTCTGAACGTCCCCGCTTCCGGGTTCACCGCCGCACGACGGGGCCATGACCCCAGCACAGGACGGGGAGGGGACATCATGAAGCTGGGGATCGGCATCGGATGGCGGCCGGAGATCGCGGACGCCGTCGAGGCGCTGCCGGGGATCGACTGGGTCGAGGCGGTCGCGGAGAACCTCTGCGCGGACCATCTCCCCGAGTCCCTCGTACGTCTGCGGGAGCGGGGGGTCACGGTCGTCCCGCACGGGGTGTCGCTCGGCCTGGGCGGGGCCGACCGCCCGGAGCCCGGCCGTCTCGCCGGCCTCGCCGCACGCGCCGAGCTGCTGGGGGCTCCCCTGGTGACCGAGCACATCGCGTTCGTACGCGCCGGAGGGCCGCTCACCTCGTCGCCGGTCCTGGAGGCGGGCCATCTGCTGCCGGTGCCGAGGACCTGGGACGCCCTGGACGCGCTCTGCGAGAACGTGCGGATCGCGCAGGACTCGCTGCCGGTTCCGCTGGCCCTGGAGAACATCGCCGCCCTGATCGCCTGGCCCGGCGAGGAGCTGACCGAGGGCCAGTTCCTCGCGGAGCTGGTCGAGCGCACCGGCGTACGGCTGCTGATCGACGTCGCCAATCTGCACACCAACCGGGTGAACCGTGGCGAGGACCCCGCGAGGGCGCTCGACGAACTGCCGGTGGAGGCCATCGCCTACGTCCATGTGGCGGGCGGAGTCGAGAAGGACGGCGTCTGGCACGACACGCACGCCCACCCCGTGACGCGTCCCGTCCTGGACGTGCTGGGCGAGCTCCGCTCCCGGGTGGACCCGCCCGGGGTCCTGCTGGAGCGCGACGACGACTTCCCGCCGGCCGGCGAGCTGGCCGGTGAACTGACCGCGATCCGCTCCACCCTGGCCGCCGCGGCCGCCGGACCGGGGACAGGCCGGAAGCGGCCCACCCGGCCACCGGAGCCGGCCGTCCGCGCGGCCGGGGCCCGTGACCGGACCGCCGTCGCGCAGACGGCGCTGCTCTCCTCGCTCGTGGCCGGCACGCCCGCCCCGGACGGCTTCGACCGCCGGCGCCTCGGGGTGCAGGGCCGCGCCCTGGCCGTGAAGCGGGCCGAAGTCGTCGCCAAGGTCGCACCGGAGCTGCCCGAGATCCTCGGCGACGGCTACCGGAAGGCGTTCCTCGCGTACGCCAGGAACCGGCCGATGTCCGGCGGTTACCGCCGCGACGCGCTCGGTTTCGCCGAGCAGCTGCTCGCCACCGGCCACCCGGACGACGACGCGGCCCGCCGGAGGCTGACGCGCTGGTGGCAGGAGCGCGCCGCCCCCCGTCCGCCGCGCCGAGGGGCCCGTCTGGTCCATGCCGCCCGTACCGCCCTGCTCGGAAGGTGACTTCGGATGAACGCTCTCGCTCTCCTGCTGACACTGGCCGTGGCCGTCTCCTGCACGCTCCTGGTCGTCGCCACACGCCGCGCCGGCCTGCGGGACGACGGCACCACCGGGTATGTGCACGACCTCTCCGAGGAGGCCTTTCTCAACGGTGGCCCGGCCCGGGTCGTGGACACCGCGCTCACCCGCATGCACACGGACGGACGGCTGACCATCGGTGGCCCCGGCATCGTCGCGGTCCAGCGGCCCGAGGCCCGCGACGCGGTGGAGCGCGCCGTGCTCCAGGAGCTGGCCGCGGCTCCGAACGGCGCCCTGCACACCCTGCGGGAGGCCGTGATGCGGCACCCCGCGGTGCAGGAGATCGGCGACGGCCTGGCCGCCCGCGGGCTGCTGGTCGCGCCCGGCGAGAGCCGGACCCGCCGCACCTGGGCGCTCACGCTGGGTATCGGATGCGTCGTGGGCTTCCCGCTCGCCATCGTGCTGACCGTCGCGCAGTACGCCCTGCACGACGGGTTCACGGACCTGCCCTTCCCCTTCGTCCTGAAGGTGCTGCCCGCCCTCGTGGCCGGGGCCGTGGTCGGTCCGGTCACCGCGGCGTCGGCCAAGGCACGGCTCACCAGGGCGGGGCGCAGGGCCGCCGACAGCTGCCGGGCGGCCGACGCCCATGTGACCGACCCGGCCCGCCTGGTGGCCACCCGGGGGCCGGCCGCGCTCCCCGACCCCGAGCTCCGGGGGCAGTTGGTGGCCGCGGCCAGGCAACGGACCGCCGGGCGCTCCTCGTCGGTCTCCTCGTCCTCGTCCGCCGCCGCGGTCGCGTCGGTGCCCGTGGTGTGGTGCGCCGGGGCGGGCCCCGGTGGCGGGAGCTGCGGCGGGTCCAGCGGCGGGGGCGGTGACTCGGGGACGGGCTCCACGTGCGGTTCGGGATCGAGCTGCGGCAGCAGCGGGTCGAGCTGCGGCGGAGGGTCGAGCTGCAGCAGCGGGAGCAGTTGCGGCGGAGGCTCGTGAGGGAGCAGGTTCGGCAGGCGTAGGAATTCAGCCACCTCTGACCGTCTGTGACCGAGGTTGGTCCGTATCGTGAACAACCCATGGCGCTGCCTTGCCGTTTTCGCATAGAACTCGGCCCATGCTCTGGGTTCTTCTTCTTCTGGTCGCGTGGGGCGCGGCTGCCGTCTCCTGCATCCGGCTGTGCCTCCTCACCGCGGGTGCGGCCCAGCGGCAGCCCCCTGCCGCGCGGGTGCCCGTCTCCCCCGAACTCACTCTGTACGAGACGGCGTTCCTGGCCGGCGGACCGCAGCGGGTGGCCGATCTCGCGCTCGTCTCCATGCATCTGCGGCGTCGGCTGCTGCTCGCCCACACGGGCTGGGCGACGGTCGTCGACCCGGAAGGCCGGGACGAGGTCGAGCGCACCGTGATCCGCGCGATCGGCCCGGAAGGCCAGTCCCGGATAGGCCCCATACGGGCGGCCGCCGCGGCGGCCGACGCCGTGCTCTCCCTCGCCGACCGCCTCGTCGCCGCAGGCCTCGCCGTGCCGCACGGGACGCGTACGGGGCTGGAGTCGGCGGTGCGTGCCGTGCGGGGCGCGGCGGTGCTCGTGGTGGCCCTGGCGGTCACCGCCATGCTGATGCCCGGTCAGGAGACGGGCGACGCGGGCCCGGTGGCCGCGTGGTTCGGGCTTCCGCTCGTGCTGACGCTGGGCTGCCTGGCCATCGCGCGGGTGGAGAACCATCCGTACAGCCCGTGGGCCTCCCCGTCCGGGCAGCGCTGGCTGGACTCGCTCCCTGCCCCGGTGCGCGGCGCGGACCGCGATCTCCTGGCGGCGGTGGCGGTGAGGGGCGTGGGGGCTCTGGAGGACCCCGGCCTGCGTGCGGCGATGCTGAGCGGGGCGCGGACCGGCGGCTGACCCCTCGATGTGCGGCAGGGACCACCCCGGAACGACGGGGCGGCCCCTGCTGCCGTGCTGTCCAGTTGTGCGGACCGGGGCACATCGGCCTGACCGGCGAGGAGCGGCGGCCCACGGAGAGGAATGGCTGACTCCCCCGCGGGCCACGACAGTTCGCCGGCCGTCGGCCGATGTGCACCCGGCACCGGACCCGGTGTCGCTGGAACGACGGGCGGCGTCACACGCGCCGTTGCCCGCCAACTGATCTTCCGGGTCGGGATGACCGGAAACGCTGGCTATGCGAGTCCGGCCACCAAGTCTGCGACGGACTTCCTGCGTCCGGTGTAGAACGGCACCTCTTCGCGGACGTGCAGCCGCGCCTCGGAGGCCCGCAGGTGACGCATGAGGTCGACGATGCGGTAGAGCTCGTCGGCCTCGAAGGCGAGGACCCACTCGTAGTCGCCCAGCGAGAAGGAGGCGACCGTGTTGGCGCGCACGTCGGGGTAGCCACGGGCCATCTTGCCGTGGTCCGAGAGCATGCGGCGGCGGTCCTCGTCAGGCAGCAGGTACCAGTCGTAACTGCGCACGAAGGGGTACACGCTGATGTAGTCGCGCGGGGTCTCGTCGGCCAGGAAGGCCGGCACGTGCGACTTGTTGAACTCGGCGGGGCGGTGCAGCGCCATGTTCGACCAGACAGGCTCGAGTGCGCGGCCCAGCTTCGTGCGCCGGAAGAGGTTGTACGCCTCCTGGAGCTCGTCGGAGGTCTCGGCGTGCCACCAGATCATCAGATCGGCGTCGGCCCTGAGGCCGGACACGTCGTACGTGCCACGGACCGTGATGTCCTTGGCCCCGAGCTGGTCGAACAGCTCCTGGACCTCGTCGGCGTAACCGGCGCGGTCCACGGGAAGGACGTCCTTCAGCCTGAAGACGGACCACAGGGTGTAGCGGATGACCTCGTTGAGGTCCTTGGCCTTCTTGCCTGCGTTCGGAAGCTTTTCTGGCGCACTCATACGGCTATTGTCCCGCCTCGCTCCCGGTGCCCCGAACCCGGGGGCGCGTGTTGTCGATCTCCCCCGTGACCGGGCCCGTGAGGTCCTGGACGATCTCGTCCGCGGCGCGGTGCGCGCCGGCGACGCAGGCCGGGATCCCGACGCCGTCGTACACCGCTCCGCAGACCCGCAGACCGGGCAGCTTGGCGACCTCCTCGCGGATCCTGGCGACGCGGGAGAGGTGGCCCACGGGGTACTGGGGGAGCCCCCCGATCCACCGGGTGACCTCGGTGTCCACGGGCCGGGCCGTCAGCCCGGCGGCGGAGGCGAGCTCGCCCAGGGACGCGGCGACGAGCTCGGAGTCCTCACGGTGCAGGTGCTCCTCCTCGCCGTAGCGGCCGACGGAGGTGCGCAGCACGAAGAGGTCGGGAGCCGCGTCGGCGACCCACTGCCACTTGTTGCTGGAGAAGGTGGCGGCCTTGATCGTGCGCCCGTCGACGGGCGGTACGAGGAATCCGGAGCGCCCCCGGAGCGCCTCGGTGTTCTCGATGTCGGTGCGCCGGAAGGCCATGGTGATCAGGGCCATCGAGGCGTACTCGACGGCGGCGAGCTCGACCGAGGCGGCCGGGCACTCGGCGGCGAGCAGGGTGGAGGCGGACCAGGCCGGGGTGGCCAGGACGAGAGCGTCGGCGGCGATCACCCGGCTGTCGGTGCGCACGTCCCAGCCCTCGCCGCTCCGGGTCAGGCCGAGCACCGGGGTCTCCATGAGGATCTCGGCGCCACCGGCCCTCAAGGCTTCGGCCACGGCGCCCGGCAGGGTGCCGATGCCTCCCTCGATGCCCTGGAAGACGGGTCCGGTCTGCTGCCGGGCGGCGGCCCTCTCCTGGATGCGGAGTACGCCGTCGAGGAGCGGGCCGCCCTCCTTCACGGCCTCGAAGAGCTGGGGCACGGCCGCGCGCATCGAGATCCGGTAGGCGTCACCCGCGTACACCCCGCCGAGCAGCGGCTCGACGAGCCGGTCGACGACCTCGCGGCCGAGCCGGTCGGCGACGTACGAGCCGACCGCGACGTCGTCGCCGACGGCGGTCGGGGTGAGGTCGCGCTCCTCGGCGATCCGGGCCAGGCCCTCGGGCGAGAGCACGCCGCTGAGCGCCGACGGGTCGCCCGGCACGCCCATCACATGGCCCTTGGGCATGGGGCGCAGGGCGCCGCGGGTCCAGACCGAGGCGGTGGCGGTGGCGGGCGGCTGGAGCCGGTCGCCGAGTCCGGCCGCGGTGGCCAGCTCGACGGCCTCGGGCCGGCGCGCGAGCATCGACTCGGCGCCGAGGTCGACCCGGGTGCCCGCGATCTCGCCGGTCATCAGCTTGCCGCCGAGCCGCTCCGTCGCCTCCAGGACGGTGACCCGCAGACCGGAGTCCAGCAGCCGGTGGGCGGCGGCGAGTCCGGCGATGCCGCCGCCGATGACGACGACGTGGCCCGTACGTGTGGTGTCGCGCTGAGAGGAACGCTGCATGGGTCCACTCTCTCAAACCCGTCCCGAGTCCCGAACGTGACCGCTTCGAAACCGCGGGGACGAAACCCGCGCACGGGTCCCGCACGTCGAACCGCCACCACCGACAACGGCCCTGGGGGACGCGTCATGCCTTTCGACCGACACACGGACAGCCATCCACCCACCCGCCCCGGCCGCCGGACATCACGCGTGACGGCGGCCGCCGGGCTGCTCGTGGTGCTCCTGGCCACCGGCGCGTGCGGCGGTGCCTCCGACAGCGGCGGGGAGGGGTTCAAGTCCGCGGCGGACGGCAAGGCCGGCCCGGCGGCGGCCGGTGCCGGCGAGAAGCCGGCCGTGAAGCCCGCCGACGGCGCCTCCGCGGCGCCGGAACCCGGTGCCGCGGTCGCGGTGCACGTCATCCGCACGGCCACGCTCTCCATCGAGGTGAAGAACGTGCCGGAGGCGGTCGCCGCGGCCCGGAGCGCCGCGGAGGACGCCGGTGGGATCGTGGCGGACGAGACCACGGAACGGGTCGACGACACCCACGACACGTCTCATCTCGTCCTGCGCGTGCCGCAGGCCCGGTACGAGGAGGTGCTGAACGGCCTCGCCGGATCGGGGAAGCTGCTGTCGCGTACGTCGAACGCGAAGGACGTCACCGGGCAGGTCGTGGACGTCGAGAGCCGGATCGCGACGCAGCGGGCGAGCGTGGCCCGGGTCCGTGACCTGATGGACAAGGCCGAGAAGCTCACCGACGTGGTGACGCTGGAAGGTGAACTGAGCAGCAGGCAGTCCGACTTGGAGTCCCTGCTCGCCCAGCAGGCGTCGCTGGAGGACCGCACCTCCCTCGCGACCGTCACGCTCGAACTCAGCGAGCCGTACGAGGACGGGAAGGATCCCGGGGACGAGGACACCGGTTTCCTGGACGCGCTGGAAGGCGGCTGGGACGCCTTCGTGACGATGCTGCGGTGGATCGCGGTGGCGGTCGGTGCCACGGCGCCGTTCCTGGCCGCGGCGGCCGTCCTGGTGCTCCTGTGGCGGCTGGTCCGCGGCCGACTGCCACGACGCCGTACGACGCCCCGGCCGGCCACGGACACCTCCGAGGCCCCGCCGGCCCCGTAGGCGTCGTAGCGTGGCCCCTGACCCTGCACACGGCGTCGAAGGGACCCGGCACATGACGGAGCGACTGGTGGTCGTCGGAGGCGACGCGGCGGGCATGTCCGCCGCGTCGCAGGCCCGCAGGCTCAAGGGGCCCGACGCGATGAGCATCGTGGCCTTCGAACGCGGCGACTTCACGTCGTACTCCGCCTGCGGCATCCCGTACTGGGTGAGCGGCGACGTCGAGGGGCCGGACGACCTCATCGCCCGGACGCCCGAGGAGCACCGGGCCCGTTCCATCGATCTGCGCACCCGCACCGAGGTGACGGAGATCGACGTCGCCGGGCACCGGGTACGGGCGCTGGACCGCGACAGCGGCGAGACGTACTGGACGGGCTACGACAAGCTGGTGATCGCCACCGGCGCCCGGCCGGTACGCCCCGACCTGCCCGGGATCGACGCCCCGGGCGTCCACGGCGTGCAGACACTGGGCGACGGCCAGGCGCTCCTGGAATCGCTGGAACGGGCTCCGGGGCGCCGGGCGGTCGTCGTCGGCGCGGGCTACATCGGCGTCGAGATGGCCGAGGCGATGCTCAAGCGCGGCTTCGAGGTGACGGTGCTCAACCGCGGCGCGCAGCCGATGGCGACCCTCGATCCGGACATGGGGAAGCTGGTCCACGACGCGATGGACGGGCTGGGCATCACCACGGTCAACGGCGCCGGGGTCACCCGTATCGGTACCGGCCCGGACGGCCGGGTCACGGAGGTCGTCACGGACGGGGGGACCTACCCGGCGGATGTCGTCGTGCTCGGTATCGGCGTCGAGCCGGAGACCGCCCTGGCCCGCGAGGCCGGTCTGCCGCTGGGGCCGCACGGCGGCCTCCTGACGGACCTGTCGATGCGGGTCGTGGGGCAGGACGACATCTGGGCGGGCGGGGACTGCGTGGAGGTCCTGGACCTCGTCGCCGGCCGCACCCGGCACATCGCGCTCGGCACCCACGCCAACAAGCACGGCCAGATCATCGGGTCCAACGTGGGCGGCGGCTACGGCACGTTCCCCGGCGTGGTGGGCACGGCGGTGAGCAAGGTCTGCGACCTGGAGATCGCCAGGACCGGGCTGCGTGAGAAGGACGCCCGCGCGGTCGGCCTGCGCTTCGTCACGGCGACGATCGAGTCGACGGGGCGCGCCGGCTACTACCCGGGGGCGAAGCCGATGACGGTGAAGATGCTCGCCGAGTACCGGACCGGCCGGCTGCTGGGCGTGCAGATCATCGGCCGTGAGGGGGCGGCGAAGCGCGTGGACGTCGCGGCGGTGGCGCTCACCGCGGGGATGACGGTGGAGGCCATGACGGCCCTCGACCTCGGCTACGCCCCGCCGTTCTCCCCGGTCTGGGACCCGGTCCTGGTGGCCGCCCGCAAGGCCGTGTCGGCGGTGCGGACGGCCGGCGGCTGACTAGCGGGCCGTCTGCTGGTGGACGTACTCCACCAGGCGCGTCAGGGCGTCCGGGGGCGTGGTCGGCATGACGCCGTGCCCGAGGTTGAAGATGTGGCCCTCGAGACCGGCGGCGGCGTCGAGCACCTCGCGGGTCTTCGCCTCCACCGCCTCGGACGGCGCGAACAGCACCGCGGGGTCCAGGTTGCCCTGGAGCGCCTTGCCGGGGCCGACACGTCGGGCGCCCTCGTCCATCGGGACGCGCCAGTCGACGCCGACGACGTCCGCGCCGGCCTCGCCCATCAGGCCGAGCAGCTCGCCGGTGCCGACGCCGAAGTGGATGCGCGGGACGCCGTACGACGCGACGGCGTCGAAGACCTTCGCGGAGGCCGGCATCACGGAGCGGCGGTAGTCGGCCGGGGCCAGTGCGCCGACCCAGGAGTCGAAGAGCTGCACCGCGGAGGCGCCGGCCTCGATCTGGACCTCGAGGAACGCGCCGGTGATCTCCGCGAGACGGTCGAGCAGGTCGGCCCAGAGCTCCGGCTCGCCGTACATCATGGCCTTGGTGCGCTCGTGGTTGCGGGACGGGCCGCCCTCCACGAGGTAGCTCGCGAGGGTGAACGGCGCACCGGCGAACCCGATGAGCGGCGTGGCGCCCAGCTCCGCGGTGAGCATCCCGATGGCCTCGGTGACGTACGGGACGTCCTCGGGCGTGAGGTCGCGCAGCCGGGCCAGGTCGGCGCGGGTGCGGATCGGCTCGGCGATCACCGGGCCGATGCCGGGCTTGATGTCGAGGTCGATGCCGATGGCCTTGAGCGGTACGACGATGTCGCTGAAGTAGATCGCGGCGTCGACCTTGTGGCGGCGCACGGGCTGCAGCGTGATCTCGGTGACCAGCTCCGGCATCATGCACGAGTCGAGCATCGCGATGCCCTCGCGGACCTTGAGGTACTCGGGCAGCGAGCGTCCCGCCTGACGCATGAACCAGACCGGGGTGTGGGGCACCGGCTCCCGGCGGCAGGCCTTGAGGAAGGCCGAGTCATGGGTGGCGGGGTTCACCGGCAGGCCCGAGGACGGGCCCTCCCCTGATCGGACGGAGCTCAGCTCTTGGGGAAGGTCGTTGGCACTCACGCACAGAATCTTCGCACGGAGCGACGATGAGCCGGACGCCGCATGGGTGTCCCTCCCTGCACGGCGCTCCGGTTCCGCCTACTCTTCCCCGCATGGCTCCGGCTCAGGGACAATTCTCCGATCACTCCGATGACACCGACAGCGAGGAGGGCGCGGACGGCGACACCGTCCCGCCCGCGTTCCGGTCGGCGGTCGACGCGCTGCGTTCCGCCCGGCTGCGCCCTGAACTGGAGGTCGAGCCGACACGGCCGCCGAAGCGGCTCGCCCCGCACGCGTACGCCCTGGAGGCCGCCGTCGTGGAGGGCGAGGACGATCTCGCGGACGGCCGCCTGGTGCTCCTGCACGACCCGTCCGGACACGACGCCTGGCAGGGCACGTTCCGCTTGGTGACGCTCGTACGGGCCGAACTGGAGCCGGAGATGGCAGCCGACCCGCTGCTGCCCGAGGTGTGCTGGTCCTGGCTCACGGGGGCGCTGGACGCCCGGGGTCTCTCGTACGGGGAGGCGGGCGGGACGGTGACGCGCGCCGGTTCGCACTACTTCGGCGCGCTGTCCGCGCGCCGCCCGGCGACGCAGATCGAGATCCGGGCCTCGTGGACGCCGCGCGAGGGGCGAGGCGGGGTGCCGGACACGGCGGCGCACCTGGCCGCCTGGGGCGATCTCCTCTGCCAGCTCGCCGGCCTGCCGCCGTCGGACACGTCCGACGCGGCGGTGGTGACGCTGCCCCAGAGGCGCGGGCCACAGGTCTCGTAACGCTGCGTCATTTTCCTGGAGAGCCGGTCGCACGTGGACCGGCTCTCTTTTCGTACAATCGATCGCGCGTCCTATTTGCCCGAATTGTTACTCACTAAATCGCGATCTTCCCCTAAAGGAGGACGCGCCTGCTGCCGAAGAGGTCAATGACCCTTCAAGCACGGTTCGCCCCGGCTTCATCCCCGAGCCGGCCCGTCCCGCCACTCCACTCCCCAGGAGGCCTGGTGTCCGTTCTCCTCGAGCAGCCCGCAAGCCTGGTCGCCTACCGCCCGAACAAGCCGACGGCCATGGTCGTCGTGGCCGACCCGCGCGTCCGTTCCACCGTCACCCGCCATCTGTGGGCCCTCGGAGTTCGTGACGTCATCGAGGCGTCGTCCATCGCGGAGGCCCGCCCCCGCGTCGGCAACCCGCGCGACATCTGCGTTGCCGACGTCCACCTGCCCGACGGTTCCGGGCTGACCCTGCTGTCCGAGACCCGAGCCGCCGGCTGGCCGAACGGCCTCGCCCTCTCCGCCGCCGATGACATCGGCGCGGTGCGCAACGCCCTCGCGGGCGGCGTGAAGGGCTATGTCGTCACCGGTACCCGTACCAACATCGGCCACCCCACCCGTCCCGGCGTCGCCCCGATCGGCGCCAATGCCGCCCGTATGCACCGCAGGCCTCCCGGTTCCCCGAGCCACCCGGGCGGCTACCGCGAACTCTCCGGCCGTGAGGTGGAGGTGCTCCGCCTGGTCGCCGAAGGCCAGTCCAACAAGGCCATCGGTGTCTCGATGGGCCTCTCCGCCCTCACCGTCAAGAGCCACCTCGCCCGCATCGCCCGCAAGCTCGGCACCGGAGACCGCGCCGGAATGGTCGCCGTGGCCCTGCGCACGGGCATCATCCACTGACCCCGGGGCCCCTGATCCCGGGACCCCGCCGGCACCTGCGCGGATGCGCAACCGGCCGGTTTACGTGCATGGCCGCCCGTCGACGGAACGTTCCGTCGGCGGGCGACGCACATACACAGATACCCTTGGCATGTGACCGACGCCCAAGAGACCGCAGCAGACACTTCACTGCGAACCACCGGGGGCGCTCCCCCGGACGACGTCGCCCCGGCGCCGATCCCCTTGCTCGAACCGCGCGAGGGCATCCCCCCGGTGGTGGCGACCGACGACGCGCTCGCCCGGGTGGTCGCGGACTTCGCCGCGGGCACGGGCCCCGTCGCCGTCGACGCCGAGCGCGCCTCGGGCTATCGCTACGGCCAGCGCGCCTACCTCGTGCAGCTGCGCCGGGAAGGCGCGGGCAGCGCGCTGATCGACCCGGTCGGCTGCCCCGACCTGTCCGCGCTCGGCCAGGCCCTCACCGGCTCCGAGTGGATCCTGCACGCCGCCACCCAGGACCTGCCCTGCCTGCGCGACATAGGCATGACACCGACCTCGCTCTTCGACACGGAGCTCGCCGGACGCCTGGCGGGTTTCCCCCGCGTCGGCCTGGGCGCCATAGTCGAGAACGTCCTCGGCTACGCCCTGGAGAAGGGCCACTCCGCGGTCGACTGGTCCACCCGCCCCCTGCCCGACCCCTGGCTGCGCTACGCCGCGCTCGACGTCGAGCTGCTGGTGGACCTGCGCGACGCCCTGGAGGAGGAGCTGGACCGGCAGGGCAAGCTGGAGTGGGCGCTGGAGGAGTTCGCCGCGATCGCCTCGGCGCCGCCCGCTCCCCCGCGCAAGGACCCGTGGCGCCGGACGTCCGGCATGCACAAGGTGCGCCGCCGCCGTCAGATCGCGGTCGTACGGGAGCTGTGGACCGCCCGTGACCAGGTGGCACAGCGCCGGGACATCTCGCCCGGCAAGGTGCTCGGGGACGCAGCGATCATCGAGGCGGCCCTGGCCCTTCCGGCGAACGTGCAGGCCCTCACCGCGCTGCCCGGCTTCGGGCACCGCATGGGTCGTCGTCAGCTGGAGCAGTGGCAGGCGGCCGTCGACCGGGCCAAGGAGCTGCCCGAGTCGGAGCTGCCGCAGCCCGGCCAGCAGCCTGCGGGCCCGCCGCCTCCCCGCTCGTGGGCCGACAAGGACCCGGCCGCCGCGGCACGGCTGTCGGCGGCCCGCGCCGCCGTCTCGGAGCTCGCCGAGCGGCTGCACATGCCGCAGGAGAATCTGATCACCCCGGACACCGTGCGCCGGATCTGCTGGGAGCCGCCCAAGGTCCTGACTCCGGACGCGGTCGAGACCGTGCTGGCCGGACACGGCGCGCGCCACTGGCAGATCGGACAGGTCGGCCCGCTGCTGCTGCGCGCCCTGGACACCAGCGCCTGACACCGCGCGACACGCGTACGCCCCTGCCGGATCCGGCAGGGGCGTACGCGTGTCGGGGCCGCACCGGGGGCCGGTCCGTCGAGGAGGATCGAATTCACGCCAGTTAACCGGCCCTCCCGTACCCGCTTCGCATGTGACGTTCACCGCTCCGGTGGTGGGGGGTGGGCAGTCCGGTTACCCGCAAGTAGCATGAGGGGCGTGGCGCGCCGATGCGTGCGCCCGCAGCAGTGCCATCCCGCACCCTGGAGGAGAGCCACCGTGCCTCGTACCATCCGGGACGTCGTCTTCGTCGACGGCGTCCGCACCCCGTTCGGCAAAGCGGGCCCGAAGGGCATCTACCACGAGACCCGCGCCGACGATCTCGTCGTGAAGGCCATCCGGGAGCTGCTGCGCCGCAACCCGGACCTGGACCCCGCGAAGATCGACGAGGTCGCCATCGCCGCGACCACGCAGATCGGCGACCAGGGCCTCACGCTCGGCCGCACCGCCGGAATCCTGGCCGGTCTGCCGCAGTCGGTACCCGGTTACTCCATCGACCGCATGTGTGCGGGCGCCCTGACCGCCGTCACCTCGACGGCCGGTTCCATCGCCTTCGGCGCGTACGACGTCGTCATCGCCGGCGGTGTCGAGCACATGGGCCGCCACCCGATGGGTGAGAGCGTGGACCCGAACCCGCGTCTCGTGTCGGAGAAGCTGGTCGACGAGTCCGCCCTCTTCATGGGCATGACCGCGGAGAACCTGCACGACAGGTACCCCTCGATCACCAAGCAGCGCGCCGACGAGTACGCGGTCCGCTCGCAGGAGAAGGCCGCCAAGGCGTACGCCAACGGCAAGATCCAGCAGGACCTGGTGCCGGTCTCCGTGCGCCGCACCAACGCCGAAGCCGGGGAGACGGGCTGGGGCCTGGTCACCGCCGACGAGCCGATGCGCCCGGGCACGACCCTGGAGTCGCTGGCCGGCCTGAAGACCCCGTTCCGCGCCCACGGCCGCGTGACGGCCGGTAACGCCGCGGGTCTCAACGACGGCGCCACCGCCTCGCTGCTCGCCTCCGAGGAGACCGCCCGCGAGCTGGGCCTCCCGGTCAAGATGCGCCTCGTGTCGTACGCCTTCGCGGGTGTCGAGCCGGAGGTCATGGGCTACGGCCCGATCCCGGCGACGGAGAAGGCCCTCGCCAAGGCCGGTCTCTCCATCGACGACATCGGTCTCTTCGAGATCAACGAGGCTTTTGCCGTGCAGGTGCTCGCCTTTCTGGAGCACTACGGCATCGCCGACGACGACCAGCGCGTCAACCAGTACGGCGGCGCTATCGCCTACGGTCACCCGCTCGCCTCGTCCGGCGTCCGCCTGATGACTCAGCTGGCCCGCCAGTTCGAGGAGCAGCCGGAGGTCCGCTACGGCCTGACGACCATGTGCGTCGGCTTCGGCATGGGCGCGACCGTCGTCTGGGAGAACCCGAACTTCAACGGAGGCAACAAGTGAGCTCCACCACTGAGCTTCTGAAGGGCGCGGCCGAGCTGTTCCCCGACGAGGTCGTCACGCAGGCGCACGTACGCCACCTCGACCTTCCCGGCGGCGCGGGCCGTTTCGCCCTCATCACGCTGGACAACGGCTTCGACCACACCAAGCCGACCACCATCGGCCCGCAGTCGCTGGCGAACCTGAACGCCGCCGTCGACCAGGTCGAGAAGGAGGCGGCCGAAGGTTCGATCACCGGTGTCGGTGTGACCGGCAAGCCGTTCATCTTCGCGGTCGGCGCGGACCTCAAGGGCGTCGAGCTCCTCAAGGAGCACAAGGACGCGCTGGCCATCGGCAAGGGCGGCCACGACGTCTTCCGCCGCCTCTCCGGCCTCGCGGTCCCGACGTTCGCGTACTACAACGGCGCGGCGATGGGCGGTGGCGTCGAGATCGGGCTGCACTGCTCGTACCGCACCGTCTCCTCGGCGCTGCCGGCGTTCTCGCTGCCGGAGGTCTTCCTCGGTCTGGTCCCCGGCTGGGGCGGCTGCGTGCTGCTCCCCAACCTGGTCGGCGCCGACCGCGCCGTCTCGGTGATCATCGAGAACTCCCTCAACCAGAACCGTCAGCTCAAGGGCAAGCAGGTCTTCGAGCTCGGGATCGCCGACGCGATCTTCGAGGGCGCGGACTTCCTGGAGCAGTCGCTGATCTGGACCGCGTCCGTCCTCAAGGGCGAGATCGCGGTGGAGCGTCCCGAGGTCGACCGCGGTGACGCCTGGGACCAGGCCGTCGCCCGCGGCAAGGCGATCGCCGACTCCAAGGTGCACGGGGCGGCCCCCGCCGCGTACCGCGCGCTGGAGATCATCGCCGCGGCCAAGAACGGCGACCTGTCCGCCGGCTTCGACGCCGAGGACCAGGCCCTCGCGGACCTGATCATGGGCGGCGAGCTGCGCTCCGGGATCTACTCCTTCAACCTGGTCCAGAAGCGCGCCAAGCGCCCGGCCGGCGCCCCGGACAAGTCCCTGGCCCGCCCGGTCACCAAGGTCGGCGTGGTGGGCGCGGGCCTGATGGCCAGCCAGCTCGCCCTGCTGTTCCTGCGGCGCCTGGAGGTCCCGGTCGTCCTCACGGACATCGACCAGGAGCGCGTCGACAAGGGCGTGGGCTACGTCCGGGCCGAGATCGAGAAGCTGCTCGGCAAGGGCCGTATCAACCAGGACAAGGCCAACCGCCTCAAGGCCCTGGTCTCCGGTGTGCTGGACAAGGCGGAGGGCTTCTCCGACGCCGACTTCATCATCGAGGCCGTCTTCGAGGAGATCGGCGTCAAGCAGCAGGTGTTCGCGGAGGTCGAGGCGGTCGCCCCGGCGCACGCGATCCTCGCCACCAACACCTCCTCCCTCTCGGTCACCGAGATGGCGTCGAAGCTGAAGAACCCGGAGCGGGTCGTCGGCTTCCACTTCTTCAACCCGGTCGCGGTCCTGCCGCTCCTGGAGATCGTCCGCGGCGAGCAGACCGACGACGCCTCGCTGGCCACCGCCTTCGGCGTCGCCCGCAAGCTGAAGAAGACCGCGGTGCTGGTGAAGGACGCCCCGGCGTTCGTCGTCAACCGCATCCTCACCCGCTTCATGGGCGAGATCCAGAACATCATCGACGAGGGCACCCCGGTCGAGACGGCGGAGAAGGCCATCGAGCCCCTCGGCCTGCCGATGTCCCCGCTGGTGCTGCTGGAGCTGGTCGGCCCGGCCATCGGCCTGCACGTCTCCGAGACCCTGAACCGCGCGTTCCCGGACCGCTTCACGGTCTCCGAGAACCTCGCGGCGGTCGTCAAGGCGGGCAAGCGCGGCTTCTACGTCTACGACTCCGGCGCGCCGGTCCTCGACCCCGAGGTCGCCGCCCTCCTCACGCAGGGCGACACCGTCCTGACGGAGGACCAGGTCCGCGACCGCGTCCTGGACGCGGTGGCGCAGGAGATCGGCCTGATGCTGGCCGAGGGCGTCGTCGCCGAGCCGCAGGACGTCGACCTCTGCCTGATCACCGGCGCGGGCTGGCCCTTCCACCTGGGCGGCATCACGCCGTACCTGGACCGTGAGGGCGTCTCGGAGCGGGTGAACGGCAAGCCGTTCCTGGCGCGGGGCGTGGCGAGCGTCCCGGCGTAACACCTGCCGACGGAGGCGAAGGGTACGGCTCGGCAACGGGCCGTACCCTTCCTCTGTTGCCGAAGTTTCCGGACCAGGCGGACCCGTGACAGAATGCCGCACCTCACCCCAAAGCATGGACGGGCCACCCGTTCCCCGAAGAATCGACGGTCGCGCGCAGTCATGGCCACCTCCCAGAGGCCGATGAGCCGGAGAGCAGTGCTGGCGGGCGGCAGCACCGTGGTCGCCGCCACTGTTGTCGGGGTGGCGTTCGGCCGTCGGGAGCGGCACGCCGCGGGCAACGTCGGCACTGTCGGATCGTTCGACATCGACGCGGCTTCGGAGCTGCTGCCCCCCACCCCGCTGCACCACACCACCGGGCCGCAGTCGATCGCCTTCGACGAGCACGGACGGCTGTTCTCGCTCCAGGTCATGCAAGGCGGGGTCCGGCTGGCCGACGAGCGGCGGACGATGTCCGGGAAGGCACGTCGGCTGGCCGGCGACATGTGTGTCACTGCCCATCGCCACGGCGGCGCGGCACCACAGCACATGTACCTGCGCGGATTCGGGCACGGGATCTCGATGGGCGTGGAGCCGTCCGGCACGGGTCCCCAGCTCTGGGTGGAATCCGACGCCGACGGACGGACCGGGTACGGACGTGCCGTGGCGCGGATCCCCTTCCGCCACGACACGGTGCTGGACAGCTCGTCAGCTGCGGTTCGTCACCACCGGCCGCTGCCTCGCAGCCATCGGATCCACCCGGCCGTCGACGTCGCCGCCAACCGTGTTCTGGTGAGCCATCGGGCGGGCGACGCCCACCGCTATACGGCGTACGCCCTCGACGAATTCCTGTCCGGCTCGTACCGTGCCCTGGCGGATCTCCCGAACCTCGCCCTGCGTGACGGGGAGACGCTCCAGGGCTGCGCCGTGCACAAGGACCTCATCTACCAACTCACGGGGACGCCCTACTCGGAGACGGGCGGAGACAATCCACCGGCAGGCGGAGGGAACACCTTCGTGTCGGCCATCGACATGCGCAGCGGGAAGACCGTGGGGCGACGCAAGGTCTCCGTCGCCCCACGCCTGCCCTTCCGGGAGCCGGAGGGTCTCGCCGTTCGGCCCGGGCCCGACCAGGGGCTGTGCGTGGCGTTCTCGGTGAAGTCCGGGGAGCGACGACGACTCGCGGTCTACGCGTGTCCGTCGTAGCGACGGGCACTCATGTCGGCCCGATGGTCACCGAGCGTGAGAGTCACCCTGTATGCGATCACGAAAAGCAAGCGGTTCATAACTGTTCGGTATCCGGTCGTCAAATGTTCGACTTTTCCCCTCTGAAAGTTCACTAAATCTTTCTCGACTGTCTACAGTTCGGTCTGATGCTTCACGAGCTCCATACGCACCGTCCGCCTCTCGGATAGATTCCGCGGTTCGGCCCCCACTGTGATGACGTGCGGCACTCCCTGCTCCCGCCGGCACCGTCGCCGTGCGTTCGCACGATCACTGAAGGAGGGGCTGTCCCCCGATGGGCAAGCCACAGCGCCAAGCCGCGCTCGGTATTCTGATCACAGCCGCGCTGGTGGGCAGTTTCGTCACCATGATGGTGGCGGTCGTGATGGTTTCCCTTCCTGTCTTCGCCTACGCCGCAGCAGTCAGCTACGGAGCGGACCTCCTCCTTCACACCGCCCAGTCCTCGACGCTGGACCGCCTCAGGGACTCCCGTTTCGGTCTCACCATCCGTTTCCTGATCCGTCAGTTCCTGCTGCTCGCCCTCTGCGGCGTCATGATCGACCTCGACTCGTTCGTCGTGCAGATGACGACGGTCGGACTGCTCCTCCTCTTCGTACTGCAACTCGTCTACGGAGCCCTGCTCAAGCGGGTCCGGTCCGAGCGCGCGGCGCTGCCCTTCACCACGCGTGGACTGGACCTGGAGGCGCTGGGGATCCGTCGCCTGCCGCACCCGTTCCTGATGAACAAGCACGTCCGCAAGATGCTCCACCTGGACGTCCCCCTGGTCGCCGGCGCCATCGGCACCATTGCCACGGACGACTGGCGCTACGTCACGTTCGGGGGGATCGCGGCCGTCTGGCTGTCTGTCGTCGCGGTGCTGGTCCTGCTGCCGGGAGCCAGGAACGCACTGGTCCTGCCCACCCCCGACGATGCCCTGGACGAGCTGAACTGGCAGCTCGCGCAGTACCGGCCCCAGGTCGCGCTCTATTTCACCTTCGCCGCGGTCTCCCGGGACTTCATGTACCAGGTGAACATGTGGCTGGAGTCGCTGGAGGCGATGGATCTGCGCCCGATCATCGTCCTGCGCGAGCGGGCGACGCTGCGCTTCCTGGACGCCACCTCCGTGCCGGTCATCTGCGTCCCGAAGGCCGAGAACCTGGCACGGGTCGAGATGCCGGAGCTCCGCGTCACCCTCTACCCGGGAAACGCGGGCAAGAACGTCCACATGCTGCAGCGCCACGAGGTCAAGCACGTCTTCATCGGCCACGGCGACAGCGACAAGCTGGCCAGCAGCAACCGCGTGAGCAAGGTCTTCGACGAGATCTGGGTCGCCGGCCGCGCCGGCCGCGACCGCTACGAACGCATCAAGCACGCCGTGTCCCCGAACCAGATCGTGGAGGTCGGACGTCCGCAGCTCATGCCGCTGCGCCGGTGGACGGGGTCGGTCAGCAACGAGACGCCCACCGTCATCTACGCCCCCACCTGGGAGGGCTGGACCGACGACGCCTGCTACACCTCGGTCATCCCCGCCGGTGAGCAGCTCATCCGCATGCTGCTCTCGCACGAGCGTCAGCTGAGGGTCATATACAAGCCCCACCCGCTGACGGGTACGCGTTCTCCCGCCGCGGCGGCCGCGCACCGGCGCATCATCGCGCTCCTGCAGGAGGACAACGCCCGCAGGTTCGGCCGGAAGGTCATGGACTCGAAGGCCGCCGCCCGCAGGCTGGCGCGCATCGACAAGCGGCTCGCCGCTCTCCAGGAGCGCGGTGTCCGCTCCAAGTACCCGGACCTGACCGAGGAGGAGCGGACCACCCGGATCCGCAAGTTCCGTGACCAGGCCGGCACGCTCTACTGGGACTCCCTGCCCGTCGACGCCCACCATGTGGTGACGGAGCGGGTGCCCACCCTGTACGACTGCTTCAACCATTCGGACCTGCTCATCGGCGACATGTCGAGCGTGGTCTCGGACTTCGTGGCGACCAGGAAGCCGTACGCGATCTTCAACCTGGAGGGCCTGCCGGACGCGGAGTTCAGGAACGAGCAGCGGACCGCCTACGCCTCGTACCTGCTCGATGCCGAGTGCAACGGCCTGGAAACGGCCCTCACCGCCATGTTCTCCGTGGACCAGGACGTGATGGCCCCCTACCGGGAGCAGCTCAAGGAATACCTGCTGGGCCCGGACAGTCCGCCGTCGACCGTCCGCTTCGCCCACGCCGCGAACGATCTCTACCATCGCGGACTGCGGGACTTCCCGGTCGAGTACGGGGACCAGCACGGCTTCCCCGAACAGCAGCCCCACCAGCCGGCCTGACGTCACCGTCGCCGCGCACGCGAGGCTCTCCGCCCCCGTCCGGGCCTCTCGCTCACCCTCACCGCAAACAGGAAGCAGGAACGTCTTGACCACGCGCGCCACCCGTCGCCGTACCGTCGCAGTTGTTCTCGCCGGTGGTACCGGCCGGCGGATCGGGCTCGCCATCCCGAAGCAGCTCCTGAAGATCGCGGGGAAGTCGATCCTGGAGCACACGCTGCGCGTCTTCGAGAACGCTCCGGACATCGACGACGTGATCGTGCTGATGACACCGAGCCATACGGCCGAGGCGAAGCAGATCGTCACCGGGGCCGGGCTGCGCAAGGTGTCGGCGGTCCTGGCCGGGGGCAGCACCCGCAGCGAGACGACCAACATCGCGATCCGGGCGGTGTCCGGGCGGCTCGGCGCGGGCGAGGACTGCAATCTGCTGTTCCACGACGCCGTACGTCCCCTGCTGTCCCAGCGCGTGGTCAGGGAATGTGTGGTGGCGCTGGACCGCTACCACGCCGTGGACGTGGCCATCCCGTCCGCCGACACCGTGATCGTGACCAGAACGCACGGGGACGCGGGCGAGTTCATCACCGAGGTTCCCGACCGTGCCAGGCTCAGGCGGGGGCAGACCCCGCAGGGATTCCGGCTGTCCACCATCCGCGCGGCGTACGAACGGGCGGCCGCCGACCCGTTCTTCCAGGCGACCGACGACTGCTCGGTCGTCGTGAAGTACCTGCCCGAGGTACCCGTCCACGTGGTGGCGGGCGACGAGTACAACATGAAGGTCACCCAGCCGGTAGACGTCTTCATCGCCGACAAGCTGTTCCAGCTGGCCTCCACGACGGTCCCCGCGCCCGGTGGTGACGACTTCTACCGGGAGCGGCTGGCGGGCAGAACCATGCTCGTGTTCGGTGGCTCGTACGGAATCGGCGGCGACATCGCCAGGCTCGCGGAGAGGTACGGGGCGCGGGTCCACGCCCTCGGACGCTCCACGACCGGCACCCACGTCGAGAACCCCGACCACGTGGACGAGGCCTTCGCCAAGGCGTACGCGGAGACGGGCAGGATCGACTTCGTCGTCAACACAGCGGGCGTTCTCCGGATCGGCCGGCTCGATGAGGCCGACGACTCCACGGTCCGCGAAGCGCTGGAGGTCAACTACCTCGCGCCCGTGAACATCGCCCGCACCGCGTACAAGTACCTCGCGGAGACCAGCGGGCAGTTGCTGCTCTTCACATCCAGCAGCTACACCCGGGGGCGCGCGGAGTACAGCCTGTACTCCTCCACGAAGGCCGCCATGGTGAACCTCACCCAGGCGCTGTCCGACGAGTGGGCCGAGGACGGCATACGGGTCAACTGTGTGAATCCGGAGCGGACCGCGACCCCGATGCGGACCAAGGCGTTCGGGCAGGAGCCGAGCGGTTCGCTGCTCTCCTCGGAAGAGGTCGCGCGCAGCTCTCTGGACGTACTCCTCTCCGGGATGACGGGCCATGTGATCGACGTACGCCGGCAGGATCCGACGGCGGCCTCCGACTCGGCATTCGAGTCAGCGCTCTCGCAGGTCCTGCACCACTCCGAGAATCAGCCCGTCTGAGCCGGGCCCACGGCCACTGATCCAGGAGGACCACGTGAAGATCGCTTTTCTGATGTACAGCGCCTACGGCCAGGCCGGTACGTCCGTCGCCACCCAGACCCTCGCCAACTCCCTCGCCGCCAGGCAGCACGAGGTGGAGTTGGTGAGCGTCTTCCAGTACCACGACGTCCCGCCGCTCCGGTTCGACCCGCGCATCAAGCTGCGCACGCTCGTGGACACCCGCAAGGGCTCCTCGGACCTCGATCATCCGATGCACTCGGTCGCCACGGAGCACTGCCCCGGTGCCGGGTGGAAGCCCGAGGACCCGAACCGCTACAGCAAGCTCATGGACGAACGTGCCGCCGTCTATCTGCAGAGTGCCGATGCCGACGTCATCATCGCGACGGCGCCCAACACCATCGCGCTCCTGACCATCCTGGGGACCGGAAAGTACGTCACCCTGGGCCAGGCGCACACGCACTACCACCACCAGAGCCCGGCTTCGCGGAAGATGCTGGACCTCGCCATCCCGCAGCTGGACGGCTTCGTGACGGTGACCGCGAAGGACGCCCAGACCCACCGGGACGCCTACGGCGCGGTCGGGACCGACTTCCATGCCGTCCCCAACGCGGTCACCAGCACGTTCATGCGGTCCGACGTGCGGGAATCCCGCATCGTCACCTCATCCGGACGCATGGTCGACTGGAAGCGGTTCGACCTCCTCATCAACGCCTTCGCGCAGCTCGGCAGGAAGTATCCCGACTGGACACTGCGCATCTACGGCAGCGGTGTGGAGAAGCCGAAGCTCCGTAAGCTCATCGACGATCTCGGGGCGACCGAGCGCATCCTTCTCATGGGGCACACCAGGCACCTCCGTGAGGAACTCGCCAAGTCGGCACTGCACACGTCGACTTCCACGGACGAGACGTTCGGCCTGACGATCGTGGAAGCAATGACCTGTGGGGTCCCGGTGCTCAGCACCGCCGGCCCGCACGGTCCCTCCGAGATCATCTCCGACGGGGTGGACGGCGCCCTGTCCCCCGTCGGGGACGTCGACGCGTTCGCCAAGAACCTCGACTGGCTCATGGGAGACGCCGACACGCGGGTGCAACTCGGTGCGAACGCGGCTGAGAAGGCCCGTAACTACAGCAACGAGGCCCAGGCGCAGACGTACGAGGCGTACCTCTCCCGCCTGCTCATGGCACGCGACTACCGGCCCGAGGCCCTGTGCCGGGCCACGTCCGCGGGAGACCTCGAATTCGTCGTCGACCCCACCTGTGCGCCCGGCAGCCGCTTCACCGTCCTGTGCGTGAACGCGGCGGACGGACGGCAGGCACTGATGGCGGGGGCCGCGGAACAGACGTCCAACGGCCACTACGTGACGATACCGGGGCATCTCCGGCTGGCCCAGGGCACCTGGAACGTTCTCCTGCGCCGTGAGGACGACGGAGTGATGCGGCGGGTGAAGATCAAGGAGCTCCAGCAGTCGGCGAATTCACTCATCTCCAGCCCTGCGCATGCGAGTCCGGTGCGCTTCCGCTCCTTCACCCGTTCCGAGGACGGCGGGTACCTTCAGATCGTCTCCCGCGAGTTTCCCGCGCACGCGGAGGTCCTCTCCGTCGAGACGGCCGGTTCGCATCTGAACGTGCAGATCTTCGCGCTGGGAGTCGACGCCGCCCAGGGAGGCCCACAGGTGGACGTCGCCGGGGACGGTGCCCACATCATCGCCCAGAGCCGGAAGAACAAGGAGTCGTTCTTCACGATCCCGTGCGCGTTCTCGAACGGGGGTGCGAGTTTCACCATGGACCTCCAGCAGTACGCCGACAGGATGGTCGAGCTCGACACCATCTGGGATCTCTCCCTGAGCATTCCGGGAAACCTGACGGTCACGGGCACGGCGCACCGGTTGCGGATCGGCCGTTTCGGCGACGACATCGTCAAGCGCAAGCCCGTCAACGTCTTCCCGAAGCGGTCCGTCGCCACCCCTCAGGGGCGATCGGTGGCGTTCCACCCGTACTACACGGACAGCAACTACCTGTCGATCGGGCTCAAGCTCGCTTCCTGATCCCACGTCGGCCCACCGTCCGCAGGCGGGATTGCGGGAGGGTCCCGCGCGTCCTCGGTCCCTCCCGCCCCGCGGTCCTCAGACCTGGACGGACGGGTCCAGGGCCAGACCGGACTCGCGGTTCTGCCGCGCGATACGCAGCTCGCCGTCCCTCCCTATGAGCGCGAGCACCACCCGCCCGTAGGCGTCGTGAGCGAGCGCCGGACCACCCGTGCAGTACTCACCGGTGGGTGACCACCACACGCCGCCGCCCTCGTTCTCCGTGCCGCACGCGGTGAGCATCACCTGCCCGTCGGGCGTGCTGTGGGCGAGCACGGTGCAGTCGTAGCCGTCGAGCACGGCCCGCATGGCCGCGACGGGCCCGGTGGACGGGTAGCCACCCAGCGGAATCGCCCAGGTCCCAGGGCGATAGGCGACGACTCCGCCCGTGGACTCGTCCGCCCAGTAGTAGGTGACTCTCTCCTGCGCTGTCTCAAGTGCGACGGCGCTGCCCGGGGTGTGCGCGAAGGGGATGTCCTGGTCCTGCTGATAGGCACCGCCCGACTCGCGCCGGCTCAGCCGCAGGGTCGCCCCTGCGGCCGGAGCGAGGACTTCCACCCGCCCGGACGTGGTGGTCACGACTGCCGTACCGTCCTGGACCCGCCGGACCTTCAGATCCTGCCAGGCCTCCCACTTGCCGCCCGCCTTCTCACAGCGCAGGTGCAGGCCGCCGCTTTCGTTCCGTACGAAGACGTGCACCATCCCCGCCGCGTCCACCCCTGCGGCCGGTACACCGAGAAGCGCGGCCTTCGCCTGTTCGCCGTGCGGATTGCCGAGGGAGCGCCACTGAGTGACGGGGCGGCCGGTCTGGAACTGGGTGGCACTCATCAGATCGACGACCGGCGGGCCGCCGTCGGCGTGTACAGCGCGACGACCCACGAAGTGAACGAAACCGTCAGGGCCCTGAGCCACCACGAGGGAGGTCAGTCCAGCTACGGGCAGGAGTTCCGGCCCGGCCCACTCGGAGCTCCCGGGACGCGACTCCGTCCAGCGGAGCACTCCCTCGTCCCCCAGGGCGTAGGCACTGAGCCTGCCGTCCTTGCCCAGAACGAGCCAGCGGCCGCCGGCCACCTCCCGCACCGCGTGATGCGCGCCGGTGTCGCGGCTCGCGGTCTCCTGGACCGGTGCCTTCCCCTGGTTGGCGCGCCTGGATCTGACCGGCATGACGTGAGGTTGTCCTTCCCGAGCTTCTCGGCCCCGCGCCCGGTCCCGCCTGCGTTCCGGCACGCGGAAAACCGAACACACGACCCATCATAGAAGCCCCGGCCGCCGCCGGCACAGGCGCTCCCGGCCCAGCGCGAAGTGGCGGCCTTATCACGCGAGGCGGAACAAGTCGGGAGGGCGCCCTGAAGGTTGCGTGAAGAAGTACACGAGAATCGAAAATATGTCTATAGTGCACACTCAGCGTCCCCACACGCATGGACCGGCCCCACCCGAGTCCCCGACTCCGTACCCGGTCCGCATGGGCCACAGACCAAGGGACTCGCGCAGGATGAGCCACGACGCCGCACCCCCACGCGCCTCACGACGGGCAGAAGCGCCGAAGCGCGGCCGCAAGAAGGAACACAAGCGCCGCCGCGGCCTCAAGATCACGCTCGGGGTCCTGCTCGTGCTCCTGCTCGCGGGCGGCGGTACGGCGTACTGGATGTACGACGACCTCAACAGCAACATCAAGGGCGTCGACATCAACAAGGCGCTCGGCGAGGACCGTCCGGAGAAGCTCCCCACCACCGGTCAGAACCTGCTCGTCCTCGGCTCCGACTCACGCGCCGGGGCGGAGAACAAGGAGCTCGGGGGTGGCGGCGCCGTCGGCGGTGCGCGGTCCGACACCGCGCTGGTGGTGCACATACCCGAGGGCCGCACCGAGGCCGTCGCCGTGTCCATCCCGCGCGACACCCTCGTGACCCGGCCCGAGTGCGTCAAGGGTGACGGTTCCACGATGGCGTCGGCGGAGCGCGTCATGTTCAACTCCGTCTACTCCCAGGTCGGTCCGGCCTGCGTGGTGAAGACCGTGGAGAAGATGTCCGGGGTCAGGATCGACCACTACCTGGAGATCAACTTCGCCGGGTTCAAGGATCTGGTCGACGCGATAGGCGGCGTCACGGTCAAGGTCGAGGAGCCGATCAAGGACAAGTCCTCCGGGCTGGACCTCACCGCCGGCACGCACAAGCTCAACGGCACCGAGTCGCTCGCCTACGTCCGCACCCGGCACGGCGTCGGGGACGGCAGCGACCTCGGCCGCATCGGGCTCCAGCAGCAGTTCCTGCTCGCCCTGCTGACGGAGATCAAGTCGCAGGACCTGCTGGGCAGTCCGACGAGCACCTACAAGATCGCGAACTCCGCGACCAAGTCGCTCACGACCGACGAGGGTCTCGCCTCGCTGACCTCGCTCGCGGAGTTCGCCCGCTCGATGAACGGCGTCGATCCCTCCACCATGGACACGATCATGCTGCCCGTCGCCTACGACAAGCAGGATCCGAACCGCGTCGTGGCCGCCGAGCCGCAGGCCGGCGACCTGTGGGAAGCGATCCGGAAGGACGGCACGATCCCCGAGTCGGCCAAGAAGTCTCCGGCCACCGGCGGCTGACCTGGCATCCTTCGGGGATGACCGGTGAGAGGACCCTGGTGATCGTCGACAGCGCCAATGTGGTGGGGTCCGTCCCTGACGGGTGGTGGCGCGACCGGCACGGTGCGGCCGAGCGGCTGCGGGACTCACTCGTCCCGTACGCCGCCGAGGGGCTGCCCGGCCACCCCGGTCCCGTCGAGCTCGTGCTCGTCGTGGAGGGCGCCGCGCGGCAGGTCGCGTCCGTGCCGGGCGTACGCGTGGAGGCGGCGTCCGGCAGCGGGGACGATCTGATCGCCGCCCTGGCCGCCGCCGCCCAGGACGTACGGCCCTGCGTCGTGGTCACGGCCGACCGCGGACTGCGGCAGCGGGCCGAGGCGTACGGGGCCCGGTGCGTGGGCCCCCGTACGGTACGGCCGCTGCCGCCGCCCCACGGTGCCTGACATGAGGTCAGGAGGACTTCGACATACGGCTGTTCCTGCGCCCGTACACGAAGTAGATGAGCACGCCGATCGCCATCCAGATGCCGAACCGCAGCCAGGTCTCCGCGGGCAGGTTCAGCATCAGCCAGACCGAGGCCGCCACCGACACGATCGGGAGCAGCGGCACCCACGGGGTCCGGAAGGCGCGGTGGAGATCGGGGCGGGTGCGGCGCAGGACGATGACGCCGAGGGCCACGACCACGAACGCGAAGAGCGTGCCGATGTTCACCAGCGTCGCCAGCTCGTTGATGCTCGTGAAGCCGGCCACGATCGCGATGATCACGCCGAGCAGGATGGTCGGGCGGTACGGGGTGTGGAAGCGCGGGTGCGTCACCGAGAAGAACCTCGGGAGCAGCCCGTCACGGCTCATCGCGAAGAACACCCGGGTCTGGCCGAGCAGCAGGATCATGCAGACCGTGGTGAGTCCGACCGCGGCGCCGAAGCTGATGACGCCCGCGTAGAAGGGGTGTCCGACGGCCTTGAACGCATCGGCGAGCGGAGCGCTGACGGAGAGTTCGGAGTAGTGCTGCATGCCGGTGACCACGATCGACACGGCGACGTAGAGCAGCGTGCAGATGACGAGTGAGGCGAGGATCCCGCGCGGCATGTCCCGCTGCGGGAGCTTGGTCTCCTCGGCCGCCGTCGCCACGACGTCGAAGCCGATGAAGGCGAAGAAGACGATGGACGCGGCGGTGAAGATGCCCATGACGCCGAAGTTGGTGGGCTCGTAGCCGAAGATCAGCTGGACCAGCGGCGCGTCAAGGCCCGAGCCCGAGGTCTGGCCCTCGGCCTCGGGGATGAAGGGCGAGTAGTTGGACGCGTCGATGAAGAACAGCCCGGCGATGATCACGATCAGCACGACCGCGATCTTGATCGCCACCACGACCGTGGTCACCCGGGCGGAGAGCTTCATGCCGAGGACCAGGATGACGGTCAGGATCAGCACCAGGGCGAACGCCAGGATGTCGAAGCCGAAGCCGCTCGCCACGTCCGGGCCGGAGAGCGCCTCCGGCATCGTCCAGCCGATGTTGTCCAGGAGCGAGCGGACGTATCCGGACCAGCCGACCGCCACCACCGCCGTGCCCAGCGCGAATTCCAGCACCAGGTCCCAGCCGATGATCCAGGCGACCAGCTCGCCCAGTGAGGCGTAGGAGAAGGTGTACGCCGATCCGGCCACCGGGACGGTGGAGGCGAATTCGGCGTAGCAGAGGGCGGCCAGCGCGCAGACGATGCCCGCCGCGACGAAGGCCAGCGCCGTGGCCGGGCCCGCCGTCTCCTTGGCGACCTTGCCCGTGAGGACGAAGATCCCGGTGCCGATGATGACACCCACTCCGAAGACCGTGAGGTCCAGTGCGGAGAGGGACTTCTTGAGCGCGTGCTCCGGTTCCTCGGTATCACGGATGGACTGTTCGACCGTCTTGGTCCGGAACAGTCCCTTTCCGCTGGGGGGCGTGTCCTGCTGCGTGCTCACCGGCGTACCTCCACGCACTCGTCGTGCACGCCATGATTCGGAAGGGATCGCCCTCGAATGTGCGGTACGCCCCGATTTCACGCGAATGGGCCGGTCGGACCACCCGAGTGGGGTGGCCGACCGGCCCGGAGCCGTGCGGTGGGCGGGTGTCAGTCGCGTACGGGTTCCACGGCGCGGCTCTCGTAACGGCCGTCGAGCTTGGCGACCAGGCCGGTGACCTGGCGGGCGATGTCCGGTGCCGTCAGCCCGATCTCGGCCATGACCTCGCCGCGCGAGGCGTGGTCGAGGAAGACCGGCGGGATGCCGAAGTCGCGCAGCGGTACGTCGACGTCCGCGTCGCGCAGGGCCTGGGCGATGGCGGAACCGACACCGCCGGCCCTGCTGTTGTCCTCGACGGTGACGACGACCCGGTGCTCCGCGGCGAGCGGGGCGAGCGCCTCGTCGACGGGCTTGACCCAGCGCGGGTCGACCACGGTCGTGGAGATGCCCTGGGCGTCCAGCAGAGCGGCGATCTCCAGGCACATCGGGGCGAGGGCGCCGACGGAGACCAGGAGGACGTCCGGCGTGTCCGTGCCGGCCTTACGGAGGACGTCCATGCCACCGGCCTTGCCCACGGCGTTGACCGCGGGGCCGACCGCGCCCTTGGAGAAGCGGACGACGGTGGGCGCGTCGTCCACGTCGACGGCCTCGCGCAGCTGGGCGCGGACCTGGTCGGCGTCGCGCGGGGCGGCGATGCGCAGGGTCGGCACGCACTGGAGGATCGACATGTCCCACATGCCGTTGTGCGAGGCGCCGTCGGTGCCCGTGACGCCCGCCCGGTCCAGGACGAAGGTCACGCCGCACTTGTGCAGGGCGACATCCATGAGGACCTGGTCGAAGGCGCGGTTCAGGAAGGTCGCGTAGACCGCGAAGACGGGGTGGAGCCCGCCGGTGGCCAGGCCGGCCGCGGAGACCGCGCCGTGCTGCTCGGCGATCCCGACGTCGTAGATCCGGTCCGGGAAGGCCTCCTCGAACTTGCCGAGGCCGACGGGCTGGAGCATGGCCGCCGTGATGGCGACGATGTCCTCGCGCTCGTGGCCCAGCTTGACCATCTCCTCGCCGAAGACCGAGGTCCAGTCGAGGCCGGAGGTCGAGATCGGCAGGCCGGTGTCCGGGTGGATCTTGCCGACCGCGTGGAAGCGGTCCGCCTCGTCCTCCAGGGCCGGGGTGTAGCCGCGGCCCTTCTCGGTGAGGCAATGCACGATGACCGGGCCGCCGAAGCGCTTGGCCCGCTGGAGCGCGGACTCCAGGGCCTCGATGTCGTGGCCGTCGATGGGCCCGACGTACTTCAGGCCGAGGTCCTCGAACATGCCCTGCGGGGCGATGAAGTCCTTGAGACCCTTCTTGGCGCCGTGCAGGGTCTCGTACAGCGGCCTGCCGACGACCGGTGTGCGCTCCAGGAGGTCCTTGCCACGGGCCAGGAACCGCTCGTACCCGTCGGTGGTGCGCAGGGTGGCGAGGTGGTTCGCGAGGCCGCCGATGGTCGGGGCGTACGAGCGCTCGTTGTCGTTGACGACGATGACGAGGGGGCGGTCCTTGGCGGCGGCGATGTTGTTCAGCGCCTCCCAGGCCATACCGCCCGTGAGCGCGCCGTCACCGATGACGGCGACGACGTGGTCGTCCTTGCCCAGGACCTCGTTGGCCTTGGCGAGGCCGTCGGCCCAGCCGAGGACCGTCGAGGCGTGCGAGTTCTCGATGACGTCGTGCTCGGACTCGGCACGGGACGGGTATCCCGAGAGGCCGCCCTTGCTCTTGAGCTTCGAGAAGTCCTGCCGGCCGGTGAGCAGCTTGTGTACGTAGCTCTGGTGGCCGGTGTCGAAGAGGACCTTGTCCTGCGGGGACTCGAAGACCCGGTGCAGGGCGATGGTCAGCTCGACCACGCCCAGGTTCGGGCCGAGGTGGCCACCGGTCTTGGACACCGCCTCGACGAGGAAGGTACGGATCTCCCCGGCGAGCTGGTCGAGCTGCTCGAGGCCGAGCCGGTCCAGGTCGCGCGGTCCCCTGATGCGGGTCAGCAGGTCCACCCGTGCCTCCTTGCGTGTGAGCTGATCGAGCTTGCCGATCCGATGAGTCTAATGTTCCGCCGGCGGCCCCGGTCATCGGGCGGCGCATTCCGTCGCGCCGCGCCGGGTCGCGCCGGACGCGCGGGTGCCCGGCATCACGGACGATGCCGGGCACATGTGCGCAGGTGCGACGGTCAGGAGCCTCAGGCGCGGCCTGCGGTCTTCTGCGTCTTGCGGGTGATGGAGTCGATGACGACCGTGGCGAGAAGCACAGCGCCGGTCACCATGTACTGGACCGGGGTCTTGATGCCTTCCAGCGACAGGCCGTACTGGATCGAGACGATCACCATCACGCCGAGCAGGGCGTTCCAGGTGCGGCCCCGGCCTCCGAAGAGGCTGGTGCCGCCGATGACGGCCGCGGCGATGACGTTCATCAGGAGGTCGCCGGTGCCGGAGCCCTGGTTGACGGCCGCGATCTTGGAGGCCCAGAAGAGGCCGCCGATGGCCGCGAAGGTGCCGGCGATGGCGAAGACCGAGACACGGATCGCGGTGACGTTGATACCGGCGCGGCGGGACGCCTCGACGCTGCCGCCGAGGGCGAAGATCTTCCGCCCGTAGGTCGTACGGCGCAGCATGAAGTCCGTGCCGACGAGGACGATGAGGAAGAGGACCAGGGCCAGCGGGAGACCGCGGTACTGGTTGAACATGTACGCCGCGGCGAAGGCGAACACCGCGAGGACGGCGGTGCGCACCACGATGTCGGTGAGCGGCCGGGAGGGGACGCCCGCGGCCTCACGGCGACGGCTGTCCAGGAACGCCGAGAGGAAGAAGGCGATCACCGCGAGAGCGGCCAGACCGTAGGCGGCGGCGACGTCCGTGAAGTAGTACGTGGTCAGCTTGCCGACCACACCGTCGCTGTCGAGGTTGATCGTGCCCGTGTCACCGAGCAGCTGGAGCATGAGCCCCAGCCAGAACAGCAGGCCGGCGAGGGTGACGGCGAAGGCGGGGGCGCCTATCCGGGCGAAGAAGAAGCCGTGGATGGCACCGATGACCGCGCCGCTGACGATCGCGACGACGAGGGCGAGCCACTCGTTCATGCCGTTGGTCACGCTGAGCACGGCCACGACGGCGCCTGAGACACCACTGACCGAACCGACCGACAGGTCGATCTCGCCGAGCAGCAGCACGAAGATGATGCCGACGGCCATCATGCCGGTGGCCACCATCGCCACGGCGATGTCGCTGATGTTCTTCGCGGAGAGGAACTCGGAGTTCAGGCTCTGGAAGACCACGCAGATGATGATCAGGCCGATGACTACCGGGATCGACCCGAGGTCGCCACCGCGCATCTTGCGCTTGAACTCGATGAGGTATCCGCCGAAGCCCTGCTCGCGCACGAGCAGCCGGGGGTCGACCGCGGTGTCCGCGCCCTTGGCGGCCTCCGGGTTGACCACAGCCGTGGACGTCTTGTCGGTCGTCACTTCTTGACCTCCGCGTTACGAGCCGCACGACGGGTCACGGCGTTCTCCGTGGCGCCCGTGATGGCGGAGATGATCTCTTCCTGCGAGGTGGTCTTCACATCGAAGACCCCGTTGTTCCGGCCCAGCCGGAGCACGGCGACCTTGTCGGCCACGGCCTTCACATCGGCCATGTTGTGGCTGATGAGGATGACCGCGTGACCGCGCTCGCGCAGGCGCTCGACCAGGTCGAGGACCTGCGCGGTCTGCTCGACGCCGAGGGCGGCGGTCGGCTCGTCGAGGATGACGAGCTTGGGCTCACCCAGCATGGAACGGGCGATGGCGACGGTCTGGCGCTGTCCGCCGGAGAGCGAGGCGATCGGGATGCGGACGCTGGGGATGCGGATCGACAGCGTGGACAGGAGCTCGCGGGAGCGGCGCTCCATCTCGACCTCGTCGAGGATTCCGTACTTACGGATCTCCCGGCCGAGGTAGAGGTTGCCGACGACGTCGATGTTGTCGCAGAGCGCGAGGTCCTGGTAGACGGTCGCGATGCCCAGGCTCTGGGCGTCGTTCGGCTTGTTGATCTGGACCGGCCGGCCGTCCCACTCGATGACTCCGTCATCGATCGGGTGAACCCCGGCGATCGTCTTGACCAGCGTTGATTTACCGGCGCCGTTGTCGCCCACCAGGGCGACCACTTCACCGGCGTGGACCTCAAGCTCTACATCGGTGAGCGCCTGGACGGCACCGAATCGCTTGGAGACCCCTCGCAACGCCAACACGGGCGTAGCGGACACGTGAACCATCTCCTTCGCCGCCTGACCCGGCGGGGATGCCGCGCCTGGGGGAAGGCGCGGTGGTCGAGCAGAAGAGTAGAAAACCGTTGAAGCGTTCCGTCCGGCGCCCCGCCCGGTAGCGGGACAGTTGGTGGGCGGGGCACCGGACAGGCTTCGGGCCCGCGCTGTACCGGCCGGGGCCGGTCGCGCGGTGGCAGTTAGTTCTTCAGGCCGATCGAGTCGCAGGCGGCCTTGTACTTGGCCGTGCAGATCTCGTCGATCGTCCAGATGCCATCCTTGATGATGGTTTCCTTGATGTTGTCCTTGGTCAGCGAGACGACCGGGACGAGGACGCTCGGAACGCCCTTCGTGCTGGCGTTGTCGACCTTGGACGTGGCGATCGAGTCGAGCTTCTCGCCCTTGGCGAGCGCCACGGCCATCTCCGCGGCGATGATGCCCTCCTGCGGGTACGACTTGTAGACGCTCATGAACTGCTCACCGGCGACGATGTGCTGCACACCCGCGAGCTCGGCGTCCTGGCCGGTGATCGGCGGGAGCTCGGTGACGCCGGCGGACTTGAGCGCCTGGATGATGCCACCCGCCAGACCGTCGTTGGCGGAGTAGACGCCGTCGATCTTGTCCTTGCCGAGGGAGGTGATCGCACCCTCCATGTTGGCGTTGGCGTTCTCGGCCTTCCACTCCTTGGTGTCGTACTCCTTGCCGTACGTCACCTTGCCGTCGAGCACCGACTTGGCGCCCTTCTTGAAGAGCGCGGCGTTCGGGTCGGTGATCGCGCCGTGCATCATCACGACGTTGGGCTTGGTCTTGCCCTTCAGGGCCTCCAGCAGGGCGGTGCCCTGCACGCGGCCGACCTCTTCGTTGTCGAAGGAGGTGTAGGCGTCGATCGGGCCCTCGGCGAGACGGTCGAAGGCGACGACGGGGATGCCCTCGTCCTTGGCCTTCTTGACGCTGTTCTCGATGGCCTTGGAGTCGACGGCGTCGATGATCAACGCGTCGACCTTGTTGGTGATCATGGTGTCGACCTGCTGCGCCTGCAGCGTGGCGTCCTGGCGGGCGTTGGAGTACACGACCTCCGCCTTGCCACCGGTCAGCTCGCTGACCTTCTTCTCGATGATCGGCTTGTCGAACTTCTCGTAGCGGGCCGTGGCGTTCTCGGGAAGGAGCAGACCGATCTTGAGGTCGTCGCCCTTCTTCGCGGATTCCGAGCTGGTCTTGTCGCCGGACTCCTTGGCGCTCCCGCACGCGGCGAGAGAGACGGCCATGGTGGTGGCGGCAACGGCAACGGCGGCACGACGCATACGCGTGTTCATTTCGAACCTCCCTGACGAGGCCGCGACGTTGCGGCCGAGGTGGCTGGAAGTCAACTCGGCCGCGACGTCAGCGTCAAGGAGTAAATACTTAACGAGATGACAACGGTGCCATTCGTTATCTAAGTGAAGGCAGGAGTCGCCGCGGGGAGGGTGCTCTCCAAAAGGGTCGAATCCCCCATCTCGCTGAGCACGAGGGCCAGCGCGCCCAGCACCTCGGCCCGCCCGCCGAGGGCCCCGGGGAGCACGGACAGCTGCCGCGCGGCACTGGGGATGGCGTAGCGCGAGACGGAGTCGCGGATGGGCGCCAGCACCAACTCCCCCGCCTCCGCGAGGGATCCGCCGAGCACCACCCGGCTGGGATTGAGCAGGTTGCACAGGTTCGCCACTCCGCTGCCGATGTGCCGGCCGACGTCCCCGATGACCCGGCGGCAGCCCGGATCGCCCTCGCGGGCGAGCTGGACCATCCGCTCCATGGTGAGGTCGGACCCGTGGCTGGGCTTGAGCAGCGGCAGGACGTACCGGGCGGCGGTGAAGGTCTCCAGGCAGCCGCGGTTGCCGCAGCGGCAGACGGGACCCGACTCGTCGAGGGTGATGTGGCCGATCTCGCCGGCCGTGCCTCCGGGGCCCCGGTAGATGGTCCCGTCGATCACCAGACCGGCACCGACGCCGCTGGCGACCTTGATGTACGCGAGGTCCTTGACGCCCCTGCCGCTGCCCCAGACGAGCTCGCCGAGTGCCCCCAGGTTGGCATCGTTGTCCACGTACACGGGGACACCGAGACGCCCGGCGAGCTCCTGGCTGGGGTTGATGCCCGTCCAGCCCGGCAGGATGGAGGTGGAGCCCAGCGTGCCGGATTCGACGTCGATCGGGCCCGGCACACCCAGACCCACGCCGATCACCTTCCCGGGACTGATCCCTGTGGTCTCGACGAGGCGGTTGACCAGCTGTTCCGCCCGGCCGAAGCCCTGCGCCGACGAGGCGTCCACATCGAGCGGCTCGGACTCCTCGGCGAGCACCTGGTGGGCCAGGTTGCCGATGGCCACCCGGAGGTGGGTATGCCCGAAATCCACCCCTATGACAATCCCTGCGTCTCCGCTGAGGGAGACGCTCCTGGCACGGCGCCCGCCCGCCGAGGTGGGGGTCACCTCGACCGTGCCGCCGTCCTTGAGCTCACGGACGATGTTGGAGACGGTGGCTGCGGAGAGGCCGGTGCTCCTGGCGATCTCGGCCTGGGTCAGGGACCCTGCCATCCTTACGGCACGTACGACCCGCTCAAGGTTGGCCCGATGCAGAGATGTCTGCGACCCCGGAGTCTCCATCGACTCACTCACTCCTGCCGTTTTCTCTAACATGTGAACCCTAAGCTGAGCGTTTTGGGGTGCCCCCCGTCAAGACCTTGAGCAGTCGCAGCCTCCGATGAGCATGGGGCCTCCACATCCCGACAGGCGCGAAAGCATCGGAAAGGGCATGAAAACCACCCCCCGGCCGAGGGCCGAAGGGTGGTTCCCCGCTCGGGAAGCCTGTTCGTTTCCGGTGACTCCTGTTACCCGAGTGACGACAAGACCTGACAGCTGAACGCGCGTACCGCTACTTGAGCGCCCCCGCCGTCAGCCCCGCGACGACCTGGCGCTGGAAGACGATGTACGCGGCGAGGACCGGCAGCATCGCCATGACCAGGCCGGCGAAGAGACCCGACCAGTCCCCCTTGTACCCCTGGCTGGTGGCCAGTTCGACCAGGCCCTGGGAGAGCACCTTGCCGTCCGGGTCGGTGTTCAGCACCGTCGGCAGCATGTACTGGTTCCACTGTCCGAGGAAGTTGAAGATACCGACGCTGATCAGACCGGGCTTCGCCATCGGCAGCATCACCTGGAAGAACGTCCGGGTGTGCGACGCCCCGTCGAGCATGGCCGCTTCCGCGATCGAGGTCGGCAGGGTCCGGAAGAACGAGGTGAGGAAGAAGACGGTGAACGGCAGCGAGTACGCGATGTAGACCAGGATCAGCCCGTGCACCGAGTTCAGCAGGCCCATGTTGTTCATGACGAAGAACAGCGGGACCAGCGCCAGGATGATCGGGAAGCTCATCCCCCCGATGAAGAGGAAGTAGATGAAACGGTTCCCCGGAAAGTCGAACCGCGCCAGCACGTAGGCCGCCATCGAGCCCAGCAGCAGGGTGCCGATCAGCGAACCGCCCACCACCATGATGGTGTTGAGGAAGTAGTCGCTCATGTGGGCCTGGTTCCAGGCCCGTGACCAGTTCTCGAAGTGGAGCTTGTCCGGCAGTTCCCAGGGCCTCGACAGGATCGAGTCGTCCGTCTTGAACGACGACATCACCGCCCAGAGCAGCGGCATGACGACGAGTACCGCCCAGATGACCAGTACACCGTGCGAGAAGACGTTGAGGACCTTGCCCTCGCTGCTCTTCGCCGGCTCGCCCGCCGGGATGCCGGTCTTCGTCACCGGCGAGCGCGGGGCCGGGACGGCGGGAGGAATCTCAGTGACCTTCATGTGTGCTCACCTCGTACAACTGTCGAGCCGGCCACCGGGACCGAACTGTTCTGCGCGCCGCCGGTCACCCGATAGCCGTACCCCGCAACGAACCGCATCAGAACTCCAGCCGTTCGCGCCGGCCCAGTTTCATCACGATGGCCGCGAAGAGCATGGTGACGATGAGCAGGCCGACACCGATCGTCGTGGCGTAGCCGGCCTGGGCGTCCCGGAAGGCCGTCTGGTAGACGTACAGCGGCAGGACGGTGGTGGAGTAGTCGGGACCGCCGGGGCCGACCGTCATGACCTGTACGGCGGTGAAGGCCTCCACCCCGAGCGCCAGGATGCCCATGTAGACCCATCCGGACTGCACGGTGTCCCAGAGCAGCGGCAGAGTGATCTTGAAGAACGTCGTGATGCGGTCGGCGCCGTCGAGAAGCGCGGCCTCGTAGAAGTCCTTCGGGATGGACGCCATTCCCGCGGAGAAGAGGACGACGAAGAAGCCGACCGTCGACCAGATCAGCACGACCATGACGCAGTACAGCGCCAGGTCGGGGTCGCCGAGCCAGTCCGGCTGGAGGCTCTTGAGGCCCACCGCCTTGAGTGTCGCGTTCAGCATTCCCGAGGTCGGGTTGAAGGCGAACTGGAAGAGCAGGGCCACGATCACGATCGACAGGACCTGGGGGAAGAAATAGGCGACCTTGTAGAAAGCGGAGCCCCGCACGCCGGCGACCGCGGCGTTCTTACGCCGCCGGCCGCCGACGTTGAGCATGAAGGCGAAGAAGAGCGCGAGGCCCAGCGTCACCAGCGGCAGCAGCAGCGCCAGCAGCACACTGTGCTGCAGCGACTTCCAGAAGATGTCGTCGTCGAGCATCCGGCTGTAGTTGTCGAAGCCGACCATCTTGAAGTCGGAGCTCAGTCCGGTCCAGTCCGTGAACGAGTAGTAGATGGACTGGGCGAAGGGCCAGATGACGAAGATGGCGTACAACGCCAGTGGGGCTGCCAGGAACCCCACGATGAACCGGTACTTGCCGTGCTGCATCGTTTACCGACCCCGATTTCCGAGCGGGTGCCGCCGCTGGTGACGGTTGCTCACTGGTGCTTGTAGTGCTTGATGGAATCGTCCTTGGCCGCCGCGTCCGCGAAGGCCTGGATCTTCTTGATGGTCTCCGCCGGGGTCGCGCGGCCGGCCATCATCTCGCCGATGCCGGCGATACCGATCTGCTCCTTCTGCAGCTTGGCGTACCAGCCCTCGAGACGCGGGTTCATCACGTTCTCGCCGGCCTTCGTCAGGGCGTCGGCGGCCGATTGCAGCGCCGTGGTGAGGGTGAGGCCGTCCGTGCCGCCGTTGAGAGCGGTCAGCGACTTGACCTTCTGGGTGAAGTTCTTGGAGGACTCCTCGCTGAGCATGATGCGCAGCTGCTCCATGCCGCCCTCGGGGTTCTTCGACTTCGCCGGCACGATGAACGGCTCACCGCCCGACGCCCAGAGGGTGCCGAAGGGCAGCTTGTCGGAGGAGTCCAGGCTGGACGGCGCCCCGACCATCATCTTGAAGTCCTCGGGCGTGGTGGGCGCGGCCTCGTTCTCCACCCACGAACCGTTCGGGATGAAGAGCGCCTTGCCCTTGGTCCACTCGGTCTGCGACTGGATGTGCGTCAGACCGGGCGTGCCCTTGAGGATGTAGCCCTTCTGGAAGAGCTCGTAGTACGCCTCGAAGGCGGCCTTGACGGCCGGGTCCTTCCAGGCATTGGGCTCCAGGTTGTCGATCTTGTCGAGGACCTCTCGGCCGCCGATCTTGCCGATGAAGGGGTAGAGCGAGAACGGCAGGTAGTACGGGTACTTGCCCGGGTACGTCCAGCCGGCGATGCCCTTCTTCTTCGCCTTCGCACAGAGCGCGAGCATCTCGTCCCAGGTCTCCGGGTACGCCGAGTCGAGCTTCTCGAGGTTGGTCTGGGAGTACCAGACGCCGTAGACCGTGTACGCGTAGTACATGACCCAGACCGGGTCGCCGTCGAACTGGCCCATCTCCAGGACACCGGGGCGCAGCGTGTCGCGGACCTTTTTCGCCGGGTCGTCGTAGGACGGCGCGTCCATCAGGGGCGTCAGGTCGGCCAGCTGCTTCTTGCCGACCAGGACACCCATGTCCATCTGCTCGGCACCCGAGTTGTCGATCAGGTCCGGCGGGGTGCCGCCGTTGAAGCGCGGCTGCAGGATCGACTGGATCTTCTCGGTCGCCGAGTGCTTGACCTTGGGTGCCTTGGGAAAGGCCTCGTTGTACTTCTTCTCGGCGTCGATGGCGTACTGCTCGCCGAAGCCACCGTTGAAGATGACGACCTCGAGGGCTGCGGTCTCGTTGACACCGAGCGGGTTCTTGGCGCTCTTGGTGCCCTTCTCGACCTTCTCGTCACTTCCGCCGTCGCTGCTCGCGCACGCCGACAGGAAGCTCATCGTCGGAACAGCGATCAGGCCGAGTGCGGCAGAACGCTTGATCACATCGCGACGGCCAAGGCCCTCATTCGTGCGGCCGGAGGTGGATCCCATGCTCAAGTCCTCGCCTTCTCCAGGACTCAGGCGGTGTACCGGTCACCCGTAGAGAATTCGCCTCAGGCGAAGGGCCCCGCCACCGCGGTCAGTTGCGCTTGGGTCGTGCAGATTGCCGGATTACCAGGTGCAGTGGGGGAGTTTCGGGGGAACGTACGGCGGAACGCCTCGCGGCGCCCACAGCTGTTCCACCCTCCCCCGTGCCCGCGTGCCGTTGTGAAGCGGCTGTGCAGACGCCGACAGGTATAGTCCACTTGCCGCCAACTGAGCAAGATCGAATGCATGGTTGAGCGGCAGTCTTTCCCGAGTTGAGACCTCACGGACACCTCGGCACCGCGTGCCTTCGCGCGGAATCGCCGTTTTCCGCAATACGGTCGAATCACCGGCGTCGACCCCGTGCAACACCCTTGACACATCCCGCCACTTGGCTCCCTACTGGAACCCGCATCCTGCAATGACAACGTTGTCCAAAGCATGTCCCCAGGAGGAACGGCTTCGTATGCAGCCCCTACGCGGTCCTCAGCACGGCTCCCGGCACAGACACAACCGCTCCGCCGCGGTCCTCGCGGCCTCTCTCGTCCTCGCCCTGGCGGCCCCCACCGCGGCGCTCGCCCAGCCCTCCGGCGCCGCCGAGAAGCCTTCCGGCGACACGTCGTTCAGTTCCTCGTTCGAGGCGGACGAAAAGCAGCCGGACTGGCGTAATACCGTCGAAGAAGGCGCCGACGGAAAGAAAAGGGCATCGGGTGTCGACGGTGGATTCTCCGCCGGAATACCGGGCAACATCACCGATCAGGTCACGGATCTGCGCGCCAGCGGCGAGAATGCCAACGGCGGGGAGGTCAAGGAGAACCTCGTCGACGTCGAGCCCGGCACCAAGTGGCTGGCCTTCCAGCCCACGGGCTGGGTCGAGTTCGACCTCGTCGAGCCCACCGAGGTCGTGACCTACGCCCTCACCTCGGCCAACGACCACGACGAGCGGGACCCCCGGGACTGGACCCTGAAGGGCTCCGCGGACGGCAAGACCTGGACGGACCTGGACACCCGGACCGGCCAGACGTTCTCCGAGCGCCTCCAGACCAAGTCGTACGACTTCACGGCGGACACCGCCTACCAGCACTTCCGGCTGGAGATCACGAAGAACAACGGCGCGTCCGACGCCCTCCAGCTCGCCGACGTCCAGTTCTCGGACGGGGACACCTCCGCCCCCGCCCCCGACGACATGCGCACGCAGGCCGACCGCGGACCCTCGGGCTCCCCCACCGCCAAGCAGGGCGCGGGATTCACGGGCAAGAAGGCTCTGCGTTACGCGGGCACGCACAAGCCGGACGGCCACGCCTACTCGTACAACAAGGTCTTCGACGTCGACACGAGGATCACCAAGGACACCCAGCTCTCGTATCTCGTCTATCCTCAGATGGCCGAGACCGACCTCGCCTACCCCGCGACGCACGTGGCGGTGGACCTGGCCTTCACCGACGGCACCTACCTGAGCGAGCTGAAGGCCACCGACAGCCACGGCGGGCCGCTCACCCCGCAGGGCCAGGCCGACGCCAAGCGGCTGTACGTGAACCAGTGGAACAAGGTCGCCTCGCGGATCGGCACGGTCGCGGCGGGCAAGACCGTCGACCGGATCCTGGTGGCGTACGACTCCCCCAAGGGGCCGTCGAAGTTCCAGGGCTGGATCGACGACGTCACGATCGCCCCGAAGGCCCCGGAGAAGCGCAAGGCGCACCTCTCCGACTACGCGTCGACCATCCGCGGCACCAACTCCAGCGGCGGCTTCTCGCGCGGCAACAACATCCCCGCGACCGCGGTCCCGCACGGCTTCAACTTCTGGACGCCGGTGACCAACGCGGGCTCCACGAGCTGGCTGTACGACTACGCGCGGGGCAACAACGAGGACAACCTGCCCACGCTGCAGGCGTTCAGCGCGAGCCATGAGCCGAGCCCCTGGATGGGGGACCGCCAGACCTTCCAGATGATGCCGTCGGCGGCCTCAGGCACTCCGGACGCCTCCCGCGAGGCCCGCGAGCTGCCGTTCCGGCACGAGAACGAGACGGCGACCCCGCACTACTACGGGGTGACGTTCGAGAACGGCCTCAAGGCCGAGATGGCCCCCACCGACCACGCGGCGCGGATGCGGTTCACCTACCCCGGTGACGACGCGAGCCTGGTCTTCGACAACGTCGACAACAGGGGCGGACTCACCCTCGACCCGGAGACCGGTTCCTTCACCGGCTACTCAGACGTGAAGAGCGGCGGCTCCACCGGGGCCACCCGGCTCTTCGTGTACGGCTCCTTCGACGCGCCGGTCACCGACAGCGGCAAGCTGAAGGGCGGCGGCGGTGACGACGTGACCGGCTTCTTCCGCTTCGACGCGGGCAAGGACCGCACGGTCAACCTGCGGCTGGCCACCTCGCTGATCAGCGTCGACCAGGCGAAGAAGAACCTCGCCATGGAGCTGCCGGCGAAGACCTCCTTCGACAAGGTGAAGAGGAACGCGCAGAAGGCCTGGGACAAGATCCTCGGCAAGATCGAGGTCGAGGGCGCGAACGCCGACCAGCTGACCACGCTCTACTCCAGCCTGTACCGGCTCTACCTCTACCCGAACTCGGGCTTCGAGCAGGTCGACGGCGAGAGCACCTACGCGAGCCCCTTCTCGCCGCAGACCGGCACGGACACCCCGACCCACACCGGCGCGAAGCTCGTCAAGGGTGAGGTGTACGTCAACAACGGCTTCTGGGACACCTACCGGACGACGTGGCCGGCGTATTCGTTCTTCTCCCCGAAGCAGGCCGGCAAGCTGGTCGACGGCTTCGTCCAGCACTACAAGGACGGCGGCTGGACCTCCCGCTGGTCCTCCCCCGGCTACGCGGACCTGATGACCGGCACCAGCTCCGACGTGGCGTTCGCCGACGCCTACGTCAAGGGCGTCGACTTCGACGCCGAGGCGGCGTACGACGCGGCGGTCAAGAACGCCACGGTGGCCCCGCCGTCCTCGGGTGTCGGCCGCAAGGGCATGGAGACCTCGGTCTTCACCGGGTACGCCGACACAGAGACGCACGAGGGCCTTTCGTGGTCGCTGGAGGGCTACCTCAACGACTACGGCATCGCGCAGATGGGCGATGCCCTCTACAAGAAGACGAAGAAGCAGCGCTACAAGGAGGAGGCCGCGTACTTCCTCAACCGCGCCCAGAACTACGTCAAGCTCTTCGACGAGAAGGCCGGCTTCTTCCAGGGCAAGAAGCCGAACGGCGACTGGCGCCTGCCCTCCGACCAGTACGACCCCCGCGTCTGGGGCTACGACTACACGGAGACCAACGGCTGGGGCTACGCCTTCACCGCCCCGCAGGACAGCCGGGGCCTGGCCAACCTCTACGGCGGCCGTGACGGTCTGGCGAAGAAGCTGGACACGTACTTCTCGACCCCCGAGACGGCCGGACCCGAGTTCGTCGGTTCGTACGGCGGCGTGATCCACGAGATGACCGAGGCGCGCGACGTGCGGATGGGCCAGTACGGCCACAGCAACCAGGTCGCGCACCACGCCACGTACATGTACGACGCGGCGGCGCAGCCCTGGAAGACGCAGGAGAAGGTCCGCGAGGTCCTCGGCCGCCTGTACACCGGCAGCGAGATCGGCCAGGGCTATCACGGCGACGAGGACAACGGCGAGCAGTCGGCCTGGTTCCTCTTCTCCTCGCTCGGCTTCTACCCGCTGGTCATGGGCAGTGGTGAGTACGCCATCGGCTCGCCGCTCTTCACGAAGACGACCGTGCACCTGGAGAACGGCCGCGAGCTGGTCGTCAAGGCTCCGAAGAACAGCGCGACGAACATCTACGTCCAGGGCCTGAAGGTCAACGGCAAGAAGTGGACCTCCACTTCGCTGCCGCACGACCTGCTCGCCAAGGGCGGCGTCCTGGAGTTCGACATGGGCGCCAAGCCCTCGGCGTGGGGCACGGGCAAGAACGCGGCCCCGGTCTCCGTCACCAAGGACGACAAGGTGCCGACGCCGAAGGGCGACGTGCTCAAGGGCGACGGCGCGCTGTACGACGACACCTCCGCCACCTCGGCCTCGGTCGAGTCGGTGGAGCTGCCGGCCGCCGAGGGCACGAAGGCGGTGCAGTACACACTGACCTCGGCCACCGCGGCGAAGGCCCCGACCGGCTGGGTGCTGCAGGGATCGGCGGACGGCACGTCCTGGAAGGACATCGACAAGAGGTCCGGCCAGACGTTCGCCTGGGACAAGCAGACCCGGGTGTTCTCGGTGCAGGCACCGAAGGTGTACGCGAAGTACCGGCTGGTGAGCGCGGCCGCCGCGACGCTGGCGGAGATCGAGCTGATCTCCTGACCGCCTGAGGGGAGTTGCCGCGCCGGGGGCCGGCCGTCCGCACGAGCGGATGGCCGGCCCCCGGTGTCATAGTGCTACGCATGGCTTCACGGATATGGGCGCGGATCACCGGACGCGCGGCTCTGGCCGCGCTTCTCGCGACGGCCTTCGCGCCGGCCGCCGCGACCGCTTCGGACGCCGTCGCGCTGAGCCTGGAGGACGTGCCGCGCACCGTGGTCGTGTACAACGCGGACGAGGGCGCGAAGGCGGCCGACCGTCGCTTCGAGGTGCCCGTCCGCGTCGTCCCCGGAAACAGCGAACCCGCCCGCAACATCAAGGTCGTGGTCGACGCCTCGGGCCTCGAGGACATCGCCCGCGTGACCAAGGGCGGTTACGGGAACTGCACCGGCAGCGGCTGGGTGTACACCTGTGTGTACGGCACGTTGCAGAACGACGGCGAGAGCAACGCTCCCTTCGACATCTTCGGGCTGGACGGCGTGAGGCCGGGCGACAGCGGCACGGTCACCTACACGGCGAGCGCGGACAACGCCGCTCCGGTCACCGGCACCACCCGCATGGTCGTCGGCGGGCCGACACTCGGCTCGCCAGGGGAGGAGCTGAAGGTCAGCGGGGTCGCGCCGGGTGAAGCCGTACCGCTGACACCGGAGTTCGCGAACCACACGCGCTTCTGGACGGAGCGGGGCGTCGCCGTGCGCGTCGAGGCCGGCGGCGGCCTCACCCTCAGGGCCCGGCACAGCAACTGTTTCTACGCGGGAGCCCCGCCCACGCGGGCGTGGTGCCTGTTCCCCGCCGGGGCCGCGCCGTGGGCCGCGTACCGCACCAGCGCGCCGCTCGCCTACGTCGCCGCCGAGAAGGCACTGCACGGCAGCCTGTCCTACAGCTGGTCATCGGACCCGGAGAAGCCGGCCGGCCACACCGTGCGGGGCACGGGCGCCCCGATCACGCTGACCGGCACGAAGGACGGCGACTTCGACGGCATCGACGGTGACGTCGAGGTGGAGACCACGGTGCAGGCCGACTACCGGCCGGTCACCGGAACGGTCCGGGGGCGCGTCGGTGACACGGTGGAGGTCCGCCTCGGTGTACAGGACCTGGGTCCGGGTGAGCTGACGAACGATGAGGCGAAGGGGCGCTTCGAGGTGGTCCCGCCGGAGGGCACCACGGTCACGTCCGTGCCGTACGACTTCGAGGACCTGAACCCGAGGTGGGGGTGCGAGCGGCCGGAGCAGCCCGGCGGGGCCTTCGTCTGCGACCTCGACGACGATGCCTTCGCCTGGGCGCGGGAGGACGACGGGTCGACCACCATCGTGTTTCACGTCCGCGTGGACCGTCAGGTGACGGGGGCTCACGGCACCATCCGGGCGTACGGCACCTACGACCGCACCCCCGGCAACGACACGGCGGTCATCCCGCTCGACGCCTCACCCGCGCCGGCCTACCGGGCCTTCCTGCGCCCCGCCGTCCGGTGGCCGGTCACTGCGAGTGGCGCCGTGGTCCTGGCTCTGCTGGCCGCTCACTTGTGGCGTCGACGCCGGTCCGCCTGATCCGGCCCTCCCCGTTCCGGCCCCTCGGGCGGCTCCGACGTGAGAATTGGCTGCCAGCTATCGGCTAGTCAGGGTACTTTTGTGCGTTTTTACGGTGTCCCGACGGACTCTTTTGGCGATCCATGTCATCTCTTAGGCGATCAGGTGATCAGTACGACAATCATCTCGGCTTGAAGGAGCCCAGCATGCGCATTTCCACTTCCGTCCGCTCCCGCGGCGCCCGCACGGGCGTCACGATGGCCGCCGCGGTCGCCGTCGCAGGTGCCACCCTCGCCGCAGCCCCCGCCGCCTACGCCCTGCCCGGGGACAGCGGCGACATCGAGGTCACCTCGGTCGGCTGGCACTCGCGTGGTGACCGCGACGGTGTCGAGGTCTGCAAGTTCGTGCTCAAGGCGAGCAACTTCGAGTCCTTCCCCTCCGTCCCCTGGACGATCACCGAGCAGCCCCCGACCGTCCCCCCGGGGGACACCCTGCTGGGCACCCTCCCGCTCGTGAACGGCCAGGCCCGCAGCCAGCAGTACCTGCTCCCGGAGGGCACGTACCAGCTGGTGTGGACCGTCCCGGCGGGCCCGAAGCAGAGGAGCTTCGAGGTCGACTGCTCCCCCCGGCCCGGCCAGGGCGGCAGCCGCGGTGACAGCGACGACGAGCGTGCGGAGTCGGGCGCCGAGAAGAGTGGCGAGAAGAACGACGAGGAGAAGTCCGACGCGATCTACGAGAAGCCGTCCGGCGCGGTGCCGGCGGGTGGCGGCGGCGTCCCCGAGATGGAGAGCGTCAGCTCCGAGGGCGAGTCGAACGTGGGCGCCTCGGCCGCGCTGGTCGCCGGTGCCGCCGGTATCGCGGGGCTGATCATGGTCCGTCGATCCGCGCGCCGTCGTGCCCGCAACGAGGCATAGTCCGCGCGGCCGACGGCGACGACGGGGACCGAGTCGTGCATGCCGGCTCACGATCACCCTGTGCGTGACCTTCTCGCTGGTGACCGGCGTCGTGTGGGCGAGTTCCGACTCGCCCGAGGATGCCTCGTCGGTCACCGCCGCCCGCGGCAGCGACGCCGCGGGCGGCGGGGCCCCGCCGTTCCGGAGGGCACCGCACAAGCCGCCGAAGGCGGTACCCGCATCGCATGCCCCACTGGTGCACTCCCGGCCGCTGAAGGTCGCCGTCCCCGCGATCTTCATCGAGGCCCCGGTCACCGGCCTCGCCCTCGACAAGAAGGGCAGGCTCGGCGCCCCGCCGCTGAGCAAGCCCAAGCTGGTCGGGTGGTACCGGAAGGGCCCGTCCCCCGGAGAGGCGGGAACCTCACTGCTCGTCGGTCACCGGGACACCGCGACCGGGCCGGCGATCTTCCTCAATCTCAACGCCCTTCGCCGCGGGGACACGGTGAAGGTCACCCGGGCGGACAAGCGGACCGCGGTCTTCACCGTCGACGAGGTGAAGACCTACACCAAGGAAGAGTTCCCCGACGACAAGGTGTACGGGACCACCGGCCGCCCGGAGCTCAGGCTCCTGACGTGCGGAGGGCGCTTCGACAAGAAGAAGGGCTACTCGGCCAACGTCGTCGTCTTCGCCCACCTCACCTCACTGAAGAAGGCGGCCTGAAGCCGGGCACGCCGCACGGAACCGGCCGGTACCTCGGGGGCGAGGTACCGGCCGTCCGTCGTTGCGCTAATCTCCCCGCACGCACGTACACACGTACGAAGGGGGGACGTGTGAGTACGACGGGACGAGGGCTGCGACGGGCCGCCTGGGCCTCGGGCGTCATCGGGGCACTGCTGCTGGCGGGACCCGCGGCGCTGTTCGCGACGGGCTACACGTCGGCGGAGGTGTCGGGCAGTTCCATGGAGCCGACGTACTCCATCGGCGACCGAGTCGTCTTCGAGCGGATCGACGCGGACGACGTACGGCGTGGGGACGTGGTCCTGTACCGCGTACCGGAGCGCTACGAGGGCCTGGCCACGTTCGGGCGGGTGATCGGCGTCGGCGGGGACCGTGTCGCCCAACAGCCGGGCGGTGCCGTGACCTTGAACGGCACCACACTCACCGAGCCGTACGTCAAGGACGGCGATCCGTCCGGCATGGCGCCCGGTTACGACGTGGAGGTCCCCGAGGGACGCCTCTTCGTGCTCGGCGACTTCCGCGCCGACGCCAGGGATGCCCGCTACTTCCTGGACGACCGGTCGGGCACCGTACCGTCGACCTCTGTTGTGGCACGGCCCCTCGACGGCAGCGGCGGCCCCCTGGGGCTGGGGCTGACGGCGCTGCTCGGTCTGCTGCTGCTCGCCACCGCACTCGGGTCGGGGATCGCGGCGCGAGAGAAGCGCCGGCCACCCGTCCGGGTGATGCCGCCGGATTCCCGGCATACGGGGATGGGGTAGCCGACAGCTTCCGCACCATGCCGCTGCCGAAGGACCCGGCCCCGCGCTCGCCTTCGCCGCCGCGCCCTGGACGCGGTTCGTCGGTGCGCTCCGGAACGGCGCCCTCTGAGGGACCCGCCCGTCACTCCTGCCCGGGAGGCCTCCGGTGCACGTTCCGGTCCCTCCGCTTCCGCTCAGTCGATGGCGTCGAACAGCCTTTGCGGCAGCGCCATGTTCAGCGCCGTCACCACCGGCTTGCCGTGTTCCGTACCGAGGCGGGAGACCGCGCCCGTGGCGAGCTGGAAGAGCTCCCCGCTCGCCGGGGTCAGCCGCAGGTAGCGCGCCGTGAGCACGCGCAGGAAGTGCGAGTGCGCCACCAGCGCGATGTCCGCCTCGCCGAGACGGGAGGCCGCCGCGCGGACCTCGGCCAGGATCCGGTCCGCCCGGTCGCCGATCTCCTGCGGGCTCTCCCCCGGGTGCTCCTCGGGGCCGGGCGCGACGCCGTCGGTCCAGAGGTTCCAGTCGGGGCGGGTGCGGCGGATCTCGACCGTGGTGATTCCCTCGTACGCCCCGTAGTCCCACTCCCGCAGGTCCGGTGTCTCGCGGGGTGCGGGCAGACCCGCCAGCTCGGCGGTACGGCGGGCGCGGAGATAGGGGCTGACCAGGGTGAGCCCGATCTCGCGTTCGGCGAGGAGCGGGACGAGGGCGCGGGCCTGGCGCTCCCCGAGCTCGGTGAGGGGCAGGTCGGTCCAGCTCGTGTGCTGCCCGGACCGGGACCACTCGGTCTCGCCGTGCCGGATAAGGATCAACTCGCCCATGGGTGCTTCCGCTCTCTGTGCCGTACCGGTGCGTATGCACCGCTGGTGCCAACCTGCGGGCCCACGATCGCATTCCTCCGGGCCCCGCGCGGGACGGCTCGCCCCGGTCGTGGTGACCGGGGGCCTGGCAGCCTGCGGCGGCGAGCGGCAAGTATGTGCTGATGCACGTCTCCGGAACCGACCGCCCCGATGCGGGCCCCACTCTGGCCCAGCTCCTCGCACTGATCGCCGCCGGGACGCTCGACGTCGTCGTCGCCCCGTGCGGCACCGGTGTGCCGGTGTCCGACGTGGTCCTGCACGACCCGGGTGAGGAGCGGGACGAGGAGATGTGGGCGGCCACCGGGCTGGTCCTGCTCGCGGTCGGCGTCGAGGTCGCCGCGCCCGAGGCGGTCGACGTGCTGCGTGCCGCGGACCGCGCCGGGGCGGCGGCCGTGGTGATGCGACGCGGCGCCCGGGGGCCCCGGACGGCTCTGCTGGAGGCGGCGGAGCGTGGGCGTACGGCGTTGCTGACGCGGCGGCCCGGTCAGGGCTGGACCGAGGTGCTCGGCCGGCTGCGGACGGCGCTGGCGCACAGCGTCCCGGGCGGATCAGCGGACCCGGCCGGAACGGGCGGGCTGCGGCTGGGTGATCTGCCGGGCCTGGCCAACACCGTGGCGGATCTCGTCGGCGGCGCGATCACCATCGAGGACCCGCAGTCGCGGGTGCTGGCGTACTCCCGCATGGACCACGAGCCCGATTCGATGCGCAGACTCACGATCCTCGGCCAGGAGGTGCCCCGCTGGCGGGTCGTCGAACTGCGGGAGAGCGGCTTCTTCCAGGCCCTGTGGAACACCGACGACGTGGTGCGGCTTCCCGCCGACGAACGGTACGCCGAGCGGCTGGCGGTCGCGGTGCGGCACGGATCGGAGGTGCTCGGCTCGATCTGGGCCGCCGCCGACGGCCGGCCGCTGGCGCAGGACGCGGTGGCGGCGCTCCGGACGGCGGGCCGCGCCGCGGTCCCCCACCTGTCGCACCACCGGACGTGGGGCCGGGCCGCCGCCTGGGCGCGCGAGGGAGCGGTGCACGCGCTTCTGGCGGGCGGTCCGCAGGCGGCGCACGACGTCGGGATCGCGCGGGACCGGCCGCACGCCGTGCTGGTGGCGGAGGCGTACGACGGCCGGGACACCGCGCCGGGGGATGCCGGTGAACGCGTGCTCGACGTGCTGGCGTTGCAGGCCGCCGCCTACCGTCCGGGATGCGTGACCGCCCGGTCGGGGCGGCGGCTGTACGCCGTGGTGCCGGCCGCGGACGGTGAGGCGGACCCCGCGCGCACGCTGCTGGCGGCGGTCCGTTCGGTGCCGAGGGGTGTGGTCTTCGCGGGTGCCGGACCCGTGGTGGCGGACCTCGCGGAGCTGCCCGCCTCCCGCGACGCCGCGGAGCTGGTGGTACGCGTGCTGAGGGAGCGGGCCACGCGGCTGCCGGCCGGCATGGCCGGATCGGCGGTGGCCTCGTACGAGGAGGTGGCGTCCGAGGCGGCCGTACTGCGCCTCCTCGACCGGGTGGAGCCGCTGTGGGGGACGGTGTCCGGCCCGGTCCACTCGATGGTGGAGCACGACCGGGCGCACGGCTCGCGGTACGGCGATTCGGTCGCCGCACACCTCGACGCCTTCGGTGACACGGCCGCGGCCGCGCGGCGCCTCAACGTGCATCCCAACACTCTGCGATACCGGCTGCGCCGGGCCAGGGAACTGTTCGGCGTGGACCTCGCCGATCCTGCCGTACGGCTCCTGGCGGACGTGGGGCTGCGCCTGGGCCGGCGCACCGGGTGAACCGTGGCCGGAGGACACCCGTCCCCGTGATCGATCCGTTGTGCCGCCGGACAGGAACGGCGGCAAGTCCTGGTGGTGACTGACGAAGACGCGCACGGCTCCGTACACGGAAGCTGGTCATGACGGCCCGCGACCGGACGAGCGCGGAGCACGAGCGACCCCTCACGTAGGAGTGTGTTTTCAGGTGACATCCCGTTCGGCCCCTCAGCGCGAGCGCGCCCGTGAGGCGGCGCTCGCCCGTGTCGTCGAGGAGGGCCTGCTCGGCCCCGGCTCTCCCCTGGTCGGTCTGCTCGACGTCGACGGGGTGCTGGCGGCGGTGGACGCGCTGAACGAGGCGTTCGAGGGGCCGGCCACGGTCCATCACACGTTCGCGGCCAAGGCGTGCGGGCTGGTGCCGGTGCTGCGGCTGCTCGCCGAGGCCGGGATGGGCTGTGAGGTCGCCTCGCCCGGCGAGCTCGAACAGGCGCTGGCAGCCGGCTTCACGCCCGACCGGCTGGTCTTCGACAGCCCCGCGAAGACGGTCGAGGAGCTGGAGTTCGCGCTGGAACACGGGATCGCGATCAACCTGGACAACTTCCAGGAGCTGGAACGCGTCGACCGTCTGCTGGCAGGTCGACAGCCGTCGGGCCCCGTGGGGCTGCGGGTGAACCCTCAGGTCGGCGCCGGCGCCATCGGGGCGATGAGCACCGCCACCGCGACGTCCAAGTTCGGCGTCGCACTGCGCGACCCGGGCGCCGTGGACGCGGTGATCGACGCCTTCACCCGGCGCCCCTGGCTCAACCGCCTGCACGCGCACGTCGGCTCCCAGGGCTGTCCCCTCCCGCTCATCGCCCAGGGGGTCAGCGCCGCGTACGAGCTCGCGGAACGGATCAACGAGCGACTGGGCCACGCCCGGATCACCGGCCTGGACATCGGCGGCGGCCTGCCCGTCAATTTCGACAGCGAGGACGACCGCCCCACCTACGTCGACTACGTCGCCGAGCTGCGCGACGCCGCCCCGGGACTCTTCGACGGCCGCTACGTCCTCGTCACCGAGTTCGGCCGCTCGCTGCTGGCGAAGAGCGGCACGATCGGCTCGCTCGTCGAGTACACCAAGTCGGCCGGCGGCCGGCGGATCGCGGTCACCCACGCCGGAGCCCAGGTGGCCACCCGCACGGTGTTCATGCCGGACGCCTGGCCCCTGCGCGTCGGCGTGTTCGACGCCGCGGGCCGCCCCAAGGAGGGGCCGCTCCAGGTCGTGGACATCGCCGGGCCGTGCTGCTTCGCCGGTGACCTGACCGCGACGGCACGCGCGCTCCCGGCGATCGAGCCCGGGGACGTGGTGGCGCTGTACGACACCGGGGCGTACTACTTCTCCTCGCACTTCTCCTACAACTCACTGCCCAGACCCGCTGTGTACGGCTATCGCACGGATTCCGCCGGGCAGGTACGCCTCGCCACGGTCCGCGACGCCCAGACCGTGCGCGAAGTCGTCGAGGAGAGCGGCCTCACCCACGCGGGCGCCCTCGTGGCGCTGTGAGCGGGCCGCGGCACCCCACCCGCCGAACCCGCCGGACACCGGACCGCCCGCCCCTGACAGCAGGGGCGGGCGGTCGGTGTGAGGACGCGTGCCCGTCAGGCCTTCGCCCCGACGACCGTGACCGTGTACGGCTGGTCCGTGTCCGTCGTGACGCGGACCTCGCCGCCCTCGCGGACCACCTCGTAGGTCGCCGCCACCGCGCCCGTGCGGTCCGGGACGGTGACCGTGCGGGTGAAGTCGCCCGTACCGTCGGGGGCGAACACGCGGAGTTCGAGGCCGTCGAGCCACTCGCCGTCCGGGCGGGTCTCGTCCGCGCCGAGCGCCAGGACCGCGCCCTGGCGGACCAGCAGGGGCAGGCTGTCGAAGCCGTGGGTCTCGCGGCGCCAGGCGGGGCCGGTGACCGTGTCGCCCGTCAGCAGGTGCGTCCAGGTGCCCTCGGGCACGTAGTACTCGACCTCGCCGTCGTCGGTGAAGACCGGGGCGACCAGGACGTCCGGGCCCAGCAGGTACTCGCGGTCCGCGGTGCGGGCCGTCGGGTCGTCCGGGAACTCCAGCAGCAGGGGGCGCATCGTCGGGACGCCCGTGCGGTGGGCCTCGACGGCCACACCGTAGAGGTAGGGCATGAGGCGGTGCTTGAGGCGGGTGAACTGCCGGGCCACGTCGACCGCTTCGTCACCGAACTCCCACGGCACACGGTACGACGACGAGCCGTGCAGCCGACTGTGCGAGGAGAGAAGGCCGAAGGCGAGCCAGCGCTTGAAGACGGCCGGGTCGGGGGTGCCCTCGAAGCCGCCGATGTCGTGGCTCCAGAAGCCGAAGCCGGACAGCGACAGGGAGAGACCGCCGCGCAGGGACTCCGCCATGGCCTCGAAGGAGGACCAGCAGTCGCCGCCCCAGTGCACCGGGTACTGCTGGCCGCCGGCGGCGGCGGAGCGGGCGAAGAGGACGGCCTCGCCCTGGCCGCGCTCGCTCTCCAGGAGCTCGAAGACGGCCTTGTTGTAGAGGTGCGTGTAGTAGTTGTGCATGCGCTCCTGGTCGGAGCCGTCGTGCCAGACGACGTCCGTGGGGATGCGCTCGCCGAAGTCGGTCTTGAAGCCGTCGACGCCCTGGTCGAGGAGGCCCTTCAGCTTGCTCTGGAACCAGGCGGTGGCCTCGGGGTTGGTGAAGTCGACCAGCGCCATGCCGGCCTGCCACTTGTCCCACTGCCAGATGTCACCGTCCGGCGTGCGGACGAAGTAGCCCTCGCGCGCCCCTTCCTCGTACAGGGCGCTCTTCTGCCCGATGTACGGGTTGATCCAGACGCAGATCCTCAGGCCCTTGTCCTTGAGCCGGGCGATCATGCCCTCCGGGTCGGGGAAGACGGCCGGGTCCCACTCGAAGTCGCACCACTGGTACTCGCGCATCCAGAAGCAGTCGAAGTGGAAGACGCTCAGCGGGATTCCGCGCTCGGCCATGCCGTCGACGAAGGAGGTGACGGTGGCCTCGTCGTACGACGTGGTGAAGGAGGTGGTCAGCCAGAGGCCGAACGACCACGCCGGGGGCAGGGCGGGGAGGCCGGTGAGAGCGGCGTAGCGGCTCAGGACGTCCTTCGGGGTGGGCCCCGCGATGACGAAGTACTCCAGCGTCTGGTCCTCGACGCTGAACTGCACCTGGCCCACGGCCTCGGAGCCGACCTCGAAGGAGACCTTGCCGGGGTGGTTGACGAAGACGCCGTAGCCGCGTGAGGAGAGGTAGAACGGGATGTTCTTGTACGCCTGCTCGCTGCTGGTACCGCCGTCGGCCTGCCACATGTCGACGGTCTGGCCGTTCTTCACGTACGGCGTGAAGCGCTCGCCGAGGCCGTGGACGGTCTCGCCCACGCCGAGGGCGAGCTGGGCGAACATGTGGTGGCTGCCGTCGTCGACGGTGGCGAACGCGCTGCCCTTGCGGCCGGCGGAGGTCAGGACCCGGCCGTCCGCGTCGAGGAACTCCAGTCCGAAGGTGCCTTCGGTGGGCAGCCGCAGGGTGAGCGGGCCGCTGGTCAGCTCGGCGGCCGCGCCGTCGGTACGGGTGGTGGCGGCGGACTGCGGGGCGGCGCCCGGCAGTTCGAAGTCGGGGCCCTTGCGGCGCTTGCCGGCGTGGTGGGTCAGCCGCACCGCGATGACACCTTCGGCCGGGGCGTGGGCCTCGACGGTGATCAGCGGGGCGTTCAGGGTGTCGCCGCGGCGCTCGACGCGCTTGACGGCGGCGTAGGCGGCAAGACGGTCGTCGTCGAGGCGGACATCGCGGACTTCCGTGGCGTACGAGGCGTGCACACCACTGCGCATCTGCCAGAAGCCGTCGGTGAACTTCATGGGGGTGGTCCTTAGCCGATCAGGGGTGCGGGGCGGGACGTCAGGGCGCCTGCGGCGAGCGCGGCTGCGGGTCCTCTCGATTTTGATCGTACACAAAACAAATATGGCCGAGAAGAGCGGTAGGCAGCGGGAATTCCCGTATTGCCCGAGTAACCGAACCATGACACAGGGGCCCGGATCTGCCATGTTTGCGCCATGTAACCGACACGTCACGGAAATGGTCTAGAAACGATTGGCTGGATGGCGTATTAGTACTGCAAGCAAACAAATTGGCCCGATCCGGCGGAACTGTCGTCGGGCCTGACGTCGAGCAAGAGGCTGTGCAATGTCGGACCGCTTCACCCCCACCCCCGCGGACAGGTTCACCTTCGGTCTCTGGACCGTGGGCTGGCGTGGCAACGACCCGTTCGGTGACGCGACGCGTCCCGCGCTGGACCCGGTCGA